>NZ_JAELXT010000004.1 GCF_016427565.1 Microvirga splendida | reverse complement strand
AACAGATCACCCATCAGCGCCTCCAGAACAGAGACACTGAAGCACTCCTCAGGCCAAATTAATAGGTCCTGAGCCTAGGCTTAAGGTGCGGACGCCTTCGGCCGCGCGGCGAAGGCCACGAAGCCTTCCAGGTATTTGCGAAGCTGCTCCTCGATCTTCTGGTCCGCCAGGGTGCCGTCCTGGTTGAACACCGTCTGCGCCTTGGACACCATCAGGCGCCCGCCGTTCCAGAGGTCGGCTCCGAGGTAGCGCAAAACGGGAAGCCAGGCGTTCTGTGACAGGATGGTGCCGAAGCCGCCCGGCGAGGCGCCGATCAGGCCAACGGGCTTGCCGCTGAAAACCCGCTTGATGTCGTCGGCCGGGCGGGAGAGCCAGTCGATGGCGTTCTTGAACACGCCCGGTATCGAGTTGTTGTATTCCGGCGTGACGAGCAGGAGCCCATCCGCGGCCGCGATGGCGTCTTTAAGCGCCGCAACCTTCTCCGGAATCCCCTCGTTCGCCTCGAGATCCGCATCGTAGAGCGGGATGCCCCGGATGGTCGCAACAGTGAGTTCGGCACCCTCGGGCATGAGGCCCGCCGCATTGCGCAGAAGCGCGGCATTGAACGAGCCCTGACGCAGGCTCCCCGACAGGCCGATCAATCTCGTCATGGTGCCCTCGCCTTACTGCCGATGCGGAAGGGTACCCGCCTAGGGTGCCAAGTCAAACCCTGGTGTCGGCGGCCCCGAGTAAAACGCAAACATGGATCGGGCAGGGCCTAGAAAAGGAGGGACAATGGTTCATATGTCGCCTATTGAACATTGATCATTCTGGTGAACGCTCGCCCATGAGCACCTCCCCGCCCGGCCCCTCCCACGAGAACGCTCGATGCAATATCGGTTGAAGAGCCAGCCCGACTTCCTGGCCGGCGGCGGACTCATGGGCGAGAAAATCCGCCGCCATGGCTGGTCGTCCACCCCGATCGGCGACGTGGAGACATGGCCGCACTCCCTGCGCACGGCCGTGAGCATGATGCTCCATTCGAAGTTTCCGACCTTCATGGTCTGGGGACCGGAGCTGACCGCCTTCTATAACGATGCCTACAGGCCGATGCTGGGCAGCAAGCCCGAGGCCCTCGGCCGCCCTTTTCGGGAGATCTGGTCGGAAGCCTGGGACATCATGGGGCCGATTGCCGAAAAGGCACTCACCGGCGAGGCCAGCTATTTCGAGGATCTGCCGATCACCCTGGAGCGGAAGGGATATCCGGAGCAGACCTGGTGGACCTTCTCCTACAGCCCCGTTCATGACGAGAACGGCGATGTCGCGGGCGTTCTCTGCATCGTGCATGAAACGACCGCGAAGGTGCTGAGCGAGCAGCGGCTCGAGTTTCTCGTCCGCCTGAGCGACCGCCTGCGCGGCCTGAACGAGCCGATCGAGGTCATCACCGCTGCGCAGCAGATGCTGGGAGAGCACCTCGCGGTCAGCCGCGTCGGCTTCGGAGAGGTCGAGGAGACGGCCCGCTACTTCACCACCGAGCGCAACTGGACGGACGGCACGGTGGCGCCCCAGATCGGGACCCACGATCTTACGGCGTTCGGCCCGGAGATCCATGGAGCCCTCAAGCGCGGCGAGACCCTGGTCGTCCACAACGCGGCCGAGGACCCGCGCACGAACTCGCCGGAACACCTCGCCGCCTTCGCGGCCCTGGAATTCTCGTCCGTCGTGACGGTCAGCCTGATCAAGCGCGGACGCATGGTCGCGGCGATCTACGTGCACAACCGGATGCCCCGGTTCTGGACCGCCAGCGAGGTGAAGCTCGTCGAGGATGTGGCGGAACGCATCTGGGATGCCCTCGAACGCGCCCGCGCGGAGACCGCGCTCCGGGCCAGTGAGGATCGCTTGCGACTGGCCATCGATGCAGGCCGCATGGCCGTCTGGGAACATAAAACGGCGACGGATCGCATCACGGTGAGCCCTGAGCTCAACCGCATGCTCGGGTATCCGGTGGATACGGAGCTGGACCTGGCCGACCTGCGAACGCGCTATTATCCGGGAGACCGGGAGCGGCTGTCAGCCGCCGCCATGGCGGCTCTCAAGAAGGGAGAGCGGTTCTTCGAGGTCGAGTATCGTTACTACAGGGTCGACGGATCGCTGCGCTGGCTCCTGATGCGTGCCGAGATGCTGCTGGGTCCCGATGGGTTTCCGACCAGAACCATCGGCGTTCTCCTGGACATTACCGACCGCAAGGCTGCCGAGGAGGCCCTGATCGAGAGGGAGGCGGAGCTGATGGCAGCCCTCGAGGCCGGCTCGCTCGCCATCTTCGACTTCGATCATGTCGAAGGAAGGATGAACCCCTCACCGCGCCTCAGCGAGCTTTACGGCTACCCGCCCGATCATGTGCTGACCCTTGCGGACATCCGGGCCCGCTATCATCCCGACGACGTCACGCAAATTCTCAACAAGCGCGACAGGGAGCAGGAGGACGCGAGCTTCCGCAGTTTCGAATGGACGCTGCGCCTGATGATGCCCGACGGCGAAATCCGGTGGGTGAACGGACGCGGTGAGTATGTGCGGGATGCAAACGACCGGATCGTCAGGTCCCGCGGCGTCGTCATGGATATCACCGAGCGTAAGCGGTGGGAGGAGCATCAGCAGCTTCTCATCCACGAACTGAACCACCGGGTGAAGAACACGCTGGCGACCGTCCAGTCCATCGCGTCCCAGACCCTCCGCAATGCCGGCACCATGCAGGAGGCCCGCTCCGCCATGGAGGCGCGCCTGCTCGCCCTCTCCCGCGCCCACGACGTGCTCACGCGGGAGAACTGGGAAGGAGCAGGCCTCATCGAGATCGTCCGGGAGGCCATGGCGCCTTACCGCCACGAGCGCGAGAGGCGCATCCACATCGAAGGCCCGGACGTGCGGCTTTCCCCGCGCATGGCGCTGGCCATCGCCATGGCGCTGCAGGAACTCGCCACGAATGCGGTGAAGTATGGCGCCTTGTCCAATGAAACTGGCGAAGTGCGGATTGCCTGGTCGGTGAGCGATGGATCGGACAGGCGCCTGCATCTGACCTGGTCCGAGACGAACGGGCCGGCGGTCGAAGTTCCCAAACGCCGGGGCTTCGGCACCCGGCTCATCGAGCGCAGCCTCGCCCAGGACCTCCATGGGAAGGCGTCAATCGACTTCGCCCCGGCCGGCATCGTCTGCACGGTCGATGCTCCGGTTGCCTGAGGACAAGGAAAAGCCGCACCGGATCGAATCCGGTGCGGCTTTATATGCGCTCGACTGAACGTAAGGCCTTCAGAGGGTGGCCAGGATGGCTTCGATGCCTTCCATGATCGCCGCCGGCGAGGTGCCGAGAGCGCTCAAGCCCACTTCCAGAAACCAGTAGCAGCCGAGAATGATCACCGGCACGAGGATCCAGCCGAGGATCTCCTCGAACCAGACGCGCCGGCGACGGCGCTCGTAGCGCTTCTCGCGCCACGAGACCTTCGCCGGAGCATCGAGGGTGCGGGACCCCTGGAGGGGTCCCTCGTGAATTTCAGACGTCATGCTCTAACCAGTGGAACCTTCGGAACGGTGCGGACACCTCCGCCCCCATTACCATCGGGGCCCTTCGGCTTCACCGACTTTTTCGTCTTCGAGGGCGCGGACTTCGCCTTGGGCTTCTTCTTGGCGTTGGTCGGGACCTTCTCGGGCTTCGGCTTCACCGGGCCTTCCACATACTCGAAGCCCAGGCTCTGCAGGCCGATCTCGTCGGTCTTGACCACGACCTTGACCGCGCCGCCATCCTTGAGCTTGCCGAAGAGCACCTCGTCGGCCAGCGGCGTCTTGATGGTCGACTGGATCAGACGGCCCATCGGGCGGGCGCCCATGGCCTCGTCGTAGCCGTGCTCCACCAGCCAGTCGCGGGCCTCCTCGGTGAGCTCGATCGACACGTTGCGGTCGGAGAGCTGGACGTCCAGCTGCATGACGAACTTGTCGACGACCTTCTGGACCACTTCCTTCGGCAGGTGACCGAACGAGATGATGGCATCGAGGCGGTTGCGGAATTCCGGCGTGAACAGCTTGTTCACCGCTTCCGTATCGTCACCTTCCCGCTTGGTGCGGGTGAAGCCGTAGGCCGGGCGGGCCATGTCGGCGGCGCCCGCATTCGTGGTCATGATGATGATCACGTTGCGGAAATCGACCTGCTTGCCGTTATGGTCCGTCAGCTTCCCGTGGTCCATGACCTGAAGCAGGATATTGAACAGATCCGGATGCGCCTTCTCGATCTCGTCGAGCAGGAGCACGCAGTGCGGATGCTGGTCGATCCCGTCGGTCAGGAGACCGCCTTGATCGAAGCCCACGTAGCCGGGAGGCGCGCCGATCAGGCGGCTGACCGTGTGCCGCTCCATGTACTCCGACATGTCGAAGCGCAGGAGCTCGACGCCGAGCGACGTGGCCAGCTGCTTGGCGACCTCCGTCTTGCCGACGCCCGTGGGGCCGGCGAAGAGATAGGAGCCGATGGGCTTTTCCGCATCGCGCAGGCCGGCCCGGGCCAGCTTGATCGCCGAGGAGAGCGCCTCGATGGCCTTGTCCTGCCCATAGACCACCCGCTTGAGGGTGTCCTGCAGGTGCGCGAGCACCTCCGCGTCGTCCTTCGACACGGTCTTGGGCGGGATGCGGGCCATGGTGGCGATGGTGGCCTCGATCTCCTTGATGCCGATGGTCTTCTTGCGACGGCCCTCGGGCAGGAGCATCTGCGAGGCGCCAGTCTCGTCGATCACGTCGATCGCCTTGTCCGGCAGCTTCCGGTCGTTGATGTAGCGGGCCGACAGCTCCACCGCCGCCTTCACGGCGTCGTTGGTATATTTGAGCTTGTGGAAGTCCTCGAAATAGGGCTTCAGGCCCTTCACGATCTCGATGGCGTCCGGCACGGACGGCTCGTTGACGTCGATCTTCTGGAAGCGACGGACGAGGGCCCGGTCCTTCTCGAAATACTGGCGGTATTCCTTGTAGGTGGTCGAGCCGATGCAGCGGAGGCTGCCCTGGGCAAGAGCCGGCTTCAGAAGATTCGAGGCATCCATCGCACCGCCGGAGGTGGCGCCGGCGCCGATCACCGTATGGATCTCATCGATGAACATGATGGCGTTCGGGTGGGCCTCGATCTCCTTCATGACCTGCTTCAGGCGCTCTTCGAAGTCGCCCCGATAGCGGGTGCCGGCGAGCAGCGTGCCCATGTCGAGGGAGAAGACGGTGGCGCCCTTCAGAACCTCCGGCACCTGGCCCTGGACGATCTTGCGGGCGAGGCCCTCCGCGATGGCGGTCTTGCCGACGCCGGGATCGCCGACGAGGAGCGGGTTGTTCTTCTGGCGGCGGCACAGGACCTGGATGGTGCGCTGGACCTCGGATTCACGGCCGATGAGCGGATCGATCCGGCCTTCCTTCGCCTTCTTGTTGAGGTTGACGCAGTAAGCCTCGAGGGCATCGCCCTTTTTCTTGGCCCGCGCATCGCCCTCGTCCTGGGTCGGACGCTCGTTGGACGATTCCTCCTCGGAGGACCCGCGCGGAGAGCGGCTCTCGGTGAGGCCCGGGCGCTTGGCGATGCCGTGGCTGATGTAGTTGACCGCATCGTAGCGGGTCATGTCCTGCTCCTGCAGGAAGTAGGCGGCATGGCTCTCCCGCTCGGCGAAGATGGCGACCAGCACGTTGGCGCCCGTCACTTCATCCCGCCCCGAGGACTGCACATGGATCACCGCCCGCTGGATCACGCGCTGAAAGCCGGCCGTCGGCTTGGAATCCTGGCGCCCGTCCGCGACGAGATTGGCGAGTTCACTGTCGACGTAGTCCACCAGGTTGCGGCGGAGAACGTCGAGATCGACATTGCAGGCCCGCATGACGGCCGCAGCATCCTGGTCGTCGACCAGGGCCAGGAGGAGGTGTTCGAGGGTTGCGTATTCGTGGCGGCGCTCGCCGGCGAGAGCGAGGGCTCGGTGAAGGGCTTGTTCAAGACTGCGAGAAAAGCTCGGCAACGGCTTGTCCTTTATGAGCGGGGCTCGGCTAATTCTTTTCCATTACACATTGCAGAGGGTGCTGGTGTTTCCGGGCGAAATCCATCACCTGGGTTACCTTGGTCTCGGCAATTTCGTACGTAAAAACTCCACACTCCCCGACACCGTTCTGGTGCACATGCAGCATAATCCGGGTCGCATCCTCGCGGTTCTTGTTGAAGAAACGCTCCAGCACATGCACCACGAACTCCATCGGGGTGTAATCATCGTTCAAGAGGAGAACGCGGTAAAGGTTCGGCCGTTTCGTGCGCGGCTTGGTTTTCGTGATGATGGCCGTGTTGGAGCGACCGCCATCGTCGCCTCCGGGATCCCCCCCGGGAGGCTGTGACCCGCCGGCAGCCGACAGCGGCGACTGCCCCGACAGTGTCATTGTACCTTGAGCTAACCGCAGCATCGTTGGACGACCGCCCCTTCTTCTCGTCTTGGCCCCACCCATGGCCCGCTCCGTTTTGGACCACAGCACAAAGCCAAATCTATAGTCGCTCCATCAGGTTCGCTAGATCAACCAGATGGGTGGTCGCAGCTTGGATGAAAAGAGCGACATCTTGGTCACGCCTTCGCGAGGCCGGCTCCGCGACGGCCAAGCTTGCGGCGCATGGCTCCCCAACGCAAAACGCCCGGCACGAGGCCGGGCGCTTCATCCTAAGGGATGTAAAACTTTTTAGCCTTACGACGCCTTGGAGAGGAGGCCCTCGTAGGGCTTCAGCGTCTCGGTGGCGAGGGAGGAGTAGAGCGAGCCCAGCTTGGTCGACTGGCTGACCAGGTTGTCGTAGGCGCCCTTCACATAGGCCGTCTGGATCTCGACCGCCTTGTCCAGGGTCTGCACGCCGAGCAGCTTCTCGACCGTGGAGGAGGTGTGCTCGAACGACTTGCGGGCGAAATCGGCCGCCTCGGTTGCGATGGCCTGGGAGTTGCTGGAGAAAGCACCGATGGCCTTCATGGTGGCATCCAGGTTGTCCTGGCCGAGCTTCTGGAATTGGGCGAACGGCTGAAGCATTGTGAACCTCGACAATAAGGCGTTAAATGGTGGTCGGCGCCGCTAGGCCGCTGACGGAGTTCTTTATGTGCACTGCACAAAATTTTGTCAAGTTCTATTGTGCATCGCACAATTCATTACACGACAGAATCGTCCCTGTTAACGCCCCCGTAACCGCAACCTCTTACCGTCAGAGGATGTGTTGCGCCGGCAACGGCTCCCATTAGTGAGCCGGGCGCACGGGCCTAAAAACCAAACGAAACAGGGAATTTTGAGTATGAATTCGGTTTGGATGGGACACCGAAAGACTTGGGCTCTCGTTGGTATCGCTGCGTCATTTGCCATCACGATCACCTCCCCGGCTGAAGCGGCCCGCCGCAAGGCGCCGGCTCGTGCCAGCTACAGCCCTCCCACGGCCTCCATCGTGGTCGATGCCAAGACGGGCAAGGTTCTGCAGGGCGAGAACATCGATGCGCCCCGTATCCCCGCCTCCATTACCAAGGTCATGAGCCTTTACCTGCTCTTCGAGCAGCTGGAGCGGGGCCGGATGAGCCTCAACACCCCCCTGACGGTCTCGTCCTATGCCGCCAGCCAGCCGCCGACCAAGCTCGGCCTGCGCCCGGGCTCGACCATCGAGGTCGACGACGCCATTAAGGCGATGGTCACCCTTTCGGCCAACGACGTCTCTGTCGTGGTGGCCGAGAACGTGGCCGGTTCGGAAGACGCCTTCGCCCAGATGATGACCCGCAAGGCCCGGGAACTCGGCATGAGCTCCACGGCCTTCTACAACCCGCACGGCCTGCCGCACGACCCGCCGAACATCACCACGGCGCGCGACCTGGCGGTTCTCGGCCGGGCGATCCAGGACCGCTTCCCGAAATACTTCGCCTATTTCGAGACCCGCTCCTTCCAGTACGGCCAGCGCACGATCCGCGGCCACAACCGCCTGTTGGGCAAGGTCGAGGGCGTGGACGGGATCAAGACCGGGTATACCCGCCTGTCCGGCTTCAACCTGCTGACCTCGGTCAACACCGCCAACCGCAGCATCGTGGCCGTGGTGCTCGGCGGCCGCTCCGGCGCCTCCCGCGACCAGAAGATGGCCGGTCTGATCGACGATCACCTGCCCCGTGCCTATGCCGGCGCCCGCATCGCCCCGCCAGTAGTGGAAGGCTCCCCACAGCCCGCCATGGTGGCGGAGGCTCCCGCTCCCCGTCCGGTGGAGCCTGCTCCCGCCCAGGCTCCGGTCAGGGTCGCGGCCGCCACCCCGGAGGCTCCGATGGCCCAGGCCACGACGCCTCAGCCCGAGCGCAAGCCGCTCGACCTGAACACTCTGCGTCCGGTGGTGGCATCCGCGGCGGGCGCAAGCTCCACCACGACCCCCTCCTCCACCTCCTCGGTGCGCTGGCAGAAGGGCCAGGAGCCTCTGCCGCTGAACGCCCAGGCCTATGCCTCGCTGCCAGCCCAGGCTGCTCCGGCTCAGATCCCGGCCTCGCAGAAGGCTGCTCTGGCGGCCAAGATCGAAGCGAAGCCCGTCGAGGCGGCTCCGGCCCCGACAAAGACCGCCTCTCTCAAGGTTGAAGTCCCCGAGCCGAAGAAGGTCGAGCGCCCGGCGGTGACGGGCTGGGTGATCCAGCTCGGCGCCACGGACGACGAGTCCAAGGCGAAGGAAATGCTCGACTCCGCCCGCAGCCGCTTCGGCAAGCTGCTCGGCAAGGCCTCCCCGTTCACGGAGAAGGTCACCGTCGACGGCAGCACGCTCTACCGGGCCCGTTTCTCCGGCTTCTCGGAATCGGATGCGGCCGCGAAGACCTGCAAGCAGCTCAAGAAGAGCGGCGTGAACTGCTTCGCCGCCCGCGGCTGAGACAGGATTGAAGAACCCTGAGACGGTGCGTGTGCTTGCACCGTCTCGGCTTTGATACAACCGGATCGCGCGTGGAGTATCAGCGATGTCGGCCCAGCAGGACTTCTCTCGCCTCGTTCACGCGAGCCGCGAGGTACGCCGTCCCCCCATGGTCGGGATGGAGCCTCTTCATCAAGGTTCGATGCGCTTTTCGGACCTCGTCGAGGCCCGCACCCGGCTGAAGCCCCAGGATCTGATAGGCTTCTTCTTTCGTCATTACGCCCGACTGCGCCTGAGTGCGCGTCCGCGTGTCACGGTCTCCCTGAGCGTTTTCACGCCAGCCGGTAAACCGGCGATCAAGATACGCCTCTAGCAGGGGAACACCCTGGGGATCGTGGGCGCTGCATTCGTCGTAGAGGCGGCGCAGGCTTCCCGGGTCGAGACTGGAAAGGCGCCTGCCCGCGAAGGCTCCGACCAGAATGCTGCCCTCGACCGCGCCGGTCGAATGATCGATTTCCATCTCGATCATGGCGGAGCGGATGCGGGAGAAGCGTCCAGGCTGCGGCTGAAGCCTGCGCCAGGGGCCGGTAAAGTCGATGGGGCTCCATCCGAGCGCCCAGGCGCCGAGCCCGCCGATGAGCAGCGCGAGGCCGGGCTGGCCCTTGATGCCCACCCAGGCGGCCGCACCCAGGGCGGCAACGCCGCCTATAGTCCTGACAGCCTTCGCCAAAGCCTTCGTGTCGGTGCGCGTGTAATTCCTGCCCAGCCACCACAGAAGGGCGAGCGCGGCGATTCCCAAAAGCAGCATCATCGTTTTACGTCCCCATCCCAACATGTGGGCCGGGATGGGGTGGATGTAAATCGCCGCCGGCGAGAATGCGGCAGCCGCAGGCTCACTCCGGGCGCGCCGGAATGGCGAGGCCGCGCTGAACGGCCGGACGGGCCAGGCCGCGCTCCAGCCATGCCGGCACCCTCTTCAGGGTGTCGAACTCCACCAGTTCGCCCGCGCCGTAGAAGCCGATCAGGTTGCGCACCCAGCCCAGCAGGGAGATGTCGGCGATGGTGTAGTCGTCGCCCATGATCCAGTCGCGGCCCTCGAGCCGGGTCTCCAGCACGCCGAGCAGGCGCTTGGATTCGTTGCGGTACCGCTCCAGCGGCCGCTTGTCCTCGATCTCTCGGCCGGCGAACTTGTGGAAGAAGCCGAGCTGACCGAACATCGGGCCGACAGAGGCCATCTGGAAGAACACCCACTGGACGGTCTCGTAGCGGCGTGCCGGATCGGAGGGCAGAAGCCGGCCGGTCTTCTCCGCCAGATACAGCAGGATGGCGCCGGACTCGAACAGCCCGAACGGCTTGCCGCCCGGCCCGTCGGGATCGATGATCGCCGGGATCTTGCCGTTCGGGTTCAGCGCCAGGTACTCGGGAATCCAGGTCTCGTTCTTGCCGATGTCGATGTAGTGCGGCTCGTAGGCGAGCCCGGCCTCCTCCAGCATGATGGAGACCTTCACGCCGTTCGGCGTGGGTGTGGAATAGAGCTGGATCCGGTCGGGGTGCTGGGCCGGCCAGCGGGTCGAAATCGGGAAAGCGGACAGATCGGCCATGGGAACTCCATCATCGACGTGAGTCGTGGTGGAGCGATGCTAGAGGCATGGCAACGGCTTGCAAACGCGAAGCCGCAGCCTGCCGATCAAGTCTTAGTGCAGCAGGCGGGCCGCGCCGCGTTGGCTCTCGCGCTCCCAGGCCTGGACGACGACACCGTTGATGCCTGAATCGTGCAACCTGTCGCTGAGATCGATGAAGTGGCGCTCGGTGGCCTCCACGTCGAACTCGATCTGCTCGTCTTCCGCCTGCTCCAGCTCGCAGGCCGCATAGCGTTCGTAGGCGGCCGACATCTCGGCATAGGCGAAAGCCACCGGCAGGGTGCGGAAGATGGTGGAGAATTCTTCATCCAGCTCGCCGGTCGTCAGGTCGCGCATTTGGACGAGATAGCCGTCGTCATGCTCACAGACCTCGTAACGCCAGTGCCGGCCTTCGGATGCACACATCAGCATCGGAACCTCCACTCAACTGAACTGCTGAGCCAATGCGAATCGCGGCAGTGAGGTTCCAGGATGATCCCCAGCAAATAAGTCTAACGGCGAAAGCCCATCTCGGCGCGGACGCGGCCGCTGATCCGCACCTGCGTGCCGTTGCCGAGATCGATGAAGCCCTGCTCCGCCCTGGGGCCGTCCCGCCTTTCCGCCCTTGAACGGGTGGCCGGGAGGGGCTCCTCGCAGCCGGGCGGCAGCCTCACCTCCATGCCCGGCGGCAGGTGCGGCGTGCGGCACTCTTTCGCAAGCGCCGGACCGGCTGTGGCCATCAGCAGGAGAGAGAGGACGATTGGGAGCTTCATCGCAGCGCCTCCAAACTCACATATGTTAGAGAAGGCCGAGTTCGGCCAGTTCCCGACGCATGTCCTCGGGCATCTTGGCCAGATCGCCCGCCTTCCCATCGATATCACGCGGAGCATCCTTAGCAACGAGATAGCGCCAGCCCTGGAACGGTCGGTAGGGCCTCGGCTCCACAGCGACCACCTTCGGGTCCAGCACCAACCGGCAACGCCCGATGCCCTCTCCATCGGTGAAGGGGCGCACGTCGAGAAGCGCCTGCCGGGCTGCCACATGGCCTTTGATGACCCAATACAGCGAACCGCCGCCCAGAAGCTCATCCACGCGCTTCGGCACCATGCGGGTCGTATGCGTCTGCTCGTAGTCGCGACCGAGCCGGCGATGAAGCGCGCGGTTCTCCTCGATCCATTCCTCGAGATCGGTGATCGAGTCGCAGCCGACGCAGAGTTTGATCAGGTGAAGTGCCATGTCTGCTTTCAACCATGCGCATCGCAGATCGGACATCCGGCGATGCGCCGCAGGTCAATCATTGGTCTTGAACACGATCAGGCGTGAACCTTCCGCCACCTGGGCGCCCGGCTCGGCGGCGATCTCCGCCACCTCGGCATCGGAGGGCGCCACCAGCACGTGCTCCATCTTCATGGCCTCGACGATGGCGAGCCGCTGCCCCTTCTCGACCCGATCGCCCGGCTGCACGAACACGGCGACGAGCTTGCCGTGCATTGGCGCCTTCACTGAGCCGCCCTCGTCCATGTGTTCGAGATCCACATCGAAGGGATCGTAAGGCTGCACCAGTGTCTGGCGCCCGTTGCGCAGGATGTAGACACCATGCGGCGCTTCGATCTCCCGGTCGATCTCCTCGTCGGCCCAGGGGTCGCTCTCGCCGAAAGCCACCGTGCTCGCGCCATGATGGTCGGGGCTGAACACCTCACGGGCATCGACCCGCTCGCCGTCGACGAGAAGCGGCACGCCGACACTGCGGGCGCCGAGCAGTTGGAAGCCGTCCGGGTTCGACCAGGGCGAGGACGGCTCGTCGCTCTTCTGCAGTTCGGCCATGCGCAGCCGCTCGATCTCCCGCGAGATGAGCGCCGCCGCGCCGAACGATACGGCGACATCGTCGCGTGGCTGAGGCCCGACGCCGAGCGCGTCGAGATTGCGGTCGATGAAGCCGGTGTCGAACTCCCCTGCCCTGAAGCCTTCCGCCTCGCAGAGTTTTTTCAGGAATGCCGCGTTGGTCTTGGGACCGGCGACGATCGTCTGCCCGAGCGCCTCCGCCAGAAGCGAAAGCGCTTCCTCGCGGGTCGCGCCGTGCGCAATGACCTTGGCGATCATCGGATCATAATAGGGCGTGACCTCCGCTCCGGCCTCGACGCCGGTGTCGATGCGGATGCCCTCGCCTTCCGGGAATTCCAGGGCCCAGAGCTTTCCGGTCGAGGGCAGGAACTCCTTCTCCGGATCCTCCGCATAAAGGCGCGCCTCGACCGCATGGCCATCGATGGCGAGATCGTCTTGCGAGAACGGCAAGCGCTCGCCGGACGCCGCGCGGAACTGCAGCTCCACGAGGTCGAGCCCCGTGATTGCTTCCGTGACCGGATGCTCCACCTGCAGGCGGGTGTTCATTTCCATGAAGTAGAAGCGGTCCGGGCGCAGGCCCTCGCGGCCGTCGGCGATGAACTCGACGGTGCCGGCGCCCACATAGCCGACTGCGCGGGCGGCCTCGACGGCGGCCCGGCCCATGACGTCGCGCATCTCGGGCGGCATGCCGGGAGCCGGCGCCTCCTCGATCACCTTCTGGTGGCGGCGCTGGAGCGAGCAGTCGCGCTCGAAGAGGTGCACCACGTTGCCGTGGCTGTCGGCGAAGACCTGGATCTCGATGTGACGCGGCGAGAGGATGTATTTCTCCACCAGCACGCGCGGATCGCCGAAGGCGCTCGCGGCCTCGCGCTGGGCGCTCTCGAGCGCGGCGTCGAAATCGGCCGCCTTCTCGACCCGCCGCATGCCCTTGCCGCCGCCGCCCGCGACCGCCTTGATGAGAACCGGATAGCCTATCTCGTAGGCCTTCTGGCGCAGGAAGTCGGGGTCCTGCTTGGCGCCATGGTAGCCCGGCACCACCGGCACGCCGGCCTGCTGCACGAGGGCCTTGGCGGCATCCTTCAGGCCCATGGCCTTGATCGCCGAGGCCGGCGGGCCGACGAACACGATACCGTTCGCAGCACAAGCTTCGGCGAACTCGGCCCGCTCGGACAGGAAGCCGTAGCCCGGATGAATGGAGGCTGCCTTGGCGCGCTTGGCGACTTCGATAATCCTGTCGATCTGGAGATAGCTCTCGCGGGCGGGCGCGGGGCCGATGAGATAGGCCTCGTCCGCCATCTGCACGAAGAGCGCCTCCGCGTCCGCTTCCGAATAGACCGCAATGGTGCGCATCCCCAGTTGCCGGGCGGTGCGGATGATGCGGCACGCGATCTCGCCGCGATTGGCAATCAGGACGCTCTCGAGCATGTCCATCCCTTGTCTGATGTCCGTTCAGGTTTTGGGAAACCTAGAGCAAACCTCAAGCCTCTTGTCACGCCCGAACAGCCGAACGCAGCCCTGCTCAACAGGCGCGCTGTCCCTTTTGGGTAAGGCCGAGCCATCTGTTGCAACTTTGTGCAACTCTCCTCTTGCCCGGACGTTTGTTCCACGCTAGCCTCTTATTGCAAATAATTTGCAACTGCAGAAAGTGACCATGGATCAGTCGGCTCCCGTCTCCCTCGTGCAGAAGGCCGCGTGGCGGCGCTCCTCGGACCTGCCCTCCCTGCCGGAGGTCAACCGCTCGATTGCCGTGCGGTCGGGCTCGACGTGGCGGCGGGCAGCGGCGTTCCTCGGCCCGGGCTATCTGGTGGCTGTGGGTTACATGGATCCGGGCAACTGGGCGACCTCGCTGGCGGGCGGCTCGAAATACGGCTACGCCCTGCTCTCCGTGGCGCTGATCTCCAACATCATGGCGATCATCCTGCAGTCGCTCTGCGCCCGGCTGGCGGTGGCCACCGGCCGCGACCTCGCCCAGGCCTGCCGCGACGCCTATCCGAGGCCCGTCGCCTGGGTGCTCTGGGCGCTGGCGGAACTCGCCATCTGCGCCACGGACCTTGCCGAGGTCATCGGCACGGCCATCGGCCTCAACCTGCTCTTCGGCATCCCGCTCGAGATCGGCGTCATCATCACGGCGCTCGACGTGTTCCTGATCCTGTATCTGCAGAATCTCGGCTTCCGCTGGGTCGAAGCCTTCATCATCACCCTGCTCGGCGTCATCGCGGTCTGCTTCGGCATTCAGATCGCCATGGCCGACCCGAACTGGGCCGGCGTGATCGCGGGCTTTGCGCCGACGACCCAGATCGTCACCGATCCGGACATGCTCTACCTGGCGCTCGGAATCCTCGGCGCGACGGTGATGCCGCATAACCTCTACCTGCATTCCGGCATCGTGCAGACCCGCGCCTATGGCGACACGGTTCCTGAAAAGCGCGAGGCCCTGCGCTTCGCCACCTGGGATTCCACCATCGCGCTGATGTTTGCTCTTACCATCAACGCATCGCTGCTCATCCTCGCCGCAGCCGCCTTCCACCACACGGGGCGGACGGAGATCGCCGAGCTCGGCGAGGCGCATACGCTGCTCCAGCCGATCCTGGGCAGCGCCATCGCCCCGATGCTGTTCGGCCTGTCGCTCCTGTGCTGCGGCCTGAACTCGACGGTCACGGCCACCATGGCGGGCCAGATCGTCATGGAAGGCTTCATCAACTTCAAGATGGCGCCCTGGATGCGCCGACTCGTCACCCGCGGCATCGCCATCGTTCCGGCCTCCATCGTCACCATCGCCTATGGCGAGAGCGGCACGGCGAAACTGCTGATCCTGAGCCAGGTCATCCTGAGCCTCCAGCTCCCCTTCGCGATCATTCCCCTAGTGACGATGACCGCCTCCAAGGCCAAGATGGGCGCCCTCGTCACGCCGCGCTGGCTCACGGCCCTTGCCGGCATCATCGCGGCGGTGATCGTGGTGCTGAACGTAAAGCTCTTGGTGGACTTCGTGCTGGGATGAGCAGACCGTCATGGCCGGGCTCGTCCCGGCCATCCACGTCTTTGGTACTGCTGCCCCCCTGAAACGTGGATGCCCGGCACAAGGCCGGGCATGACGACGTCATAGGGCTGAAACGCTGCCTCAAGCGTCCTTCAGTCGTCCAAGCGCCTCTTCCATCTTCGCCTTGCGGGTCAGCGCCTCCTCGCGGCGCTCGCGCTGCTCCTCGACCACCTCTTCCGGCGCGCGCTTGATGAAATCCGCGTTGCCGAGCTTCGCGTCTATCTTGGACACCTCACCATCGAGCTTCTGGACTTCCTTGGCGAGGCGCGCGCGCTCCGCGTCGAGGTCGATCACGCCCTCCAGCGGCAGGGCCGCCACCTCGCCGCGGATGAGGAGCTGGATCGAGCTCTTGGGAGCGGCCTCCGCGAAGGAGATGTCCGAGATGCGCGCGAGGCGCTTCACGATATCGCCCCAGCGGCCGGCGCGAGCCTGCACGTCGGTGGAGGACGCCACGAGCACCAGGGGGATCTGCGCGCCCGCAGGCACGTTCGTCTCGGAGCGGGCCGAGCGGATCTCGTTGACGAGATCCACCACCCAGCCGATGTCGGCTTCGGCCTTCTCGTCGATGAGGTGATCGAGGCTCGACCACGGGGCGAGCGCCAGGATCGTCTCCCGCCGAGGGCCGTCCTCGCCCTTGATCGCCCACAGCTCTTCCGTGAGGAAGGGCATGAACGGATGCAGGAGCTTGCAGATCTCGTCGAAGATGAACGCAATCGTCGCCCGCGTTTCGGTCTTCGCCGGGGAGTCGGCGCCCTGCAGCACGGGCTTGGCGAGTTCGAGCGTCCAGTCGCAGAACACATTCCAGACAAAACGGTAGGCTGCGAGCGCCGCCTCGTTGAACTTGTAGGCCTGGATGCCCGCGGACACCTCGTTGATCGCCTTGGCGCATTCGCTGAGCGCCCATTTGTTGAGCGTCTCCGTCACGGCCTTCGGATCGAAGCCCTCGACGCGGCGGCACTCGTTCATCTCGGCGAAGCGCGCCGCGTTCCAGATCTTGGTGGCGAAGTTGCGGTAGTTCTCCACGCGCTGCACGGAGAGCTTGATGTCGCGTCCCTGCGCGGCCATGGAGGCCAGCGTCATGCGCAGGGCATCGGCGCCGTACTGTTCCACCACGTCGAGCGGGTCGATGACGTTGCCCTTGGACTTCGACATCTTGGCGCCCTTCTCGTCGCGGACGAGGGCGTGGATGTAGACCGTGTCGAAGGGCACTTCATCCATGAAGTGCAGGCCCATCATCATCATGCGGGCGACCCAGAAGAAGATGATGTCGAAGCCCGTGACCAGGGTGTTGGTCGGGTAGTAGCGCTTGAGTTCCGGCGCATCGTTCGGCCAGCCGAGGGTCGAGAACGGCCACAGGGCAGACGAGAACCAGGTGTCGAGCACGTCCTCGTCGCGCTTGAGCGCCACGTCCTTGCCGTGCTTGGCGCGCGCCTCGGCCAGAGCCTCTTCCTCGCTCATGGCCACATAGGCGTTGCCCTGGTCGTCGTACCAGGCCGGGATCTGGTGGCCCCACCAGAGCTGGCGCGAGACGCACCAAGGCTCGATGTTCTCCAGCCACTGGAAGTAGGTCTTCTCCCAGTTCTCGGGCACGAACTTGGTCTGGCCCTTGCGCACCACGCCGAGAGCGCGATCGGCGAGCGGCTTCACGTTCACGTACCACTGGTCCGTGAGGTAAGGCTCGATCACCACGTTCGAGCGGTCGCCGTGCGGCACCACGTGGGTGTTCGGCTCGATCTGGACGAGGATCTCGCGCTCCTCCAGCATCGCCACGATGCGCTTGCGCGCCTCGGCCCGGTCGAG
Organism: Microvirga splendida; assembly: GCF_016427565.1. Classification (GTDB taxonomy): domain Bacteria; phylum Pseudomonadota; class Alphaproteobacteria; order Rhizobiales; family Beijerinckiaceae; genus Microvirga; species Microvirga splendida. Next base: position 251,834 of record NZ_JAELXT010000004.1, on the reverse strand, counting down.
GCCGTCGAGGGCGAGAACGGCCTTGAGATCGTCCGTCTGCTGGAGCCCTTCGAGGAAGCCTTCGTTCCCGGCAAGCGCAAGCTGCGCCTCCGTGCCGAAGATGTTGATGAGCGGCAGCTTGTGGCGCTTGCCGACTTCAAAGTCGTTGAAGTCGTGCGCCGGCGTGATCTTCACCGCGCCGGTGCCCTTCTCCGGGTCGGAATATTCGTCGGCCACAATGGGAATGCGACGGCCCACCAGCGGCAGGATGGCGAACTTCCCGATCAGGTCCTTGTAGCGCTCATCCTCGGGGTGCACGGCCACGGCCACATCGCCCAGCATGGTCTCGGGACGGGTGGTAGCCACCGTGATCGAGCGATCTGGCGCGCCGTCGATGGCGTAGCGGATGTGCCAGAGATTGCCCTTCACCTCGACCTGCATGACCTCCAGGTCGGAGATAGCGGTCTGGAACTTGGGATCCCAGTTCACGAGGCGCTTGTCCTTGTAGATCAGGCCCTGCTTGTAGAGGTCGACGAAGACCTTCAGCACGGCTTGGGACAGGCCCTCGTCCATGGTGAAGCGCTCGCGCGACCAGTCGCAGGAGGCGCCGAGGCGTTGGAGCTGGCTCTTGATCTTGCCGCCGGACTCTTCCTTCCACTCCCAGACGCGGCTGATGAACTCCTCGCGGCCGAGGTCGCGGCGCTGGATCTGGCGCTCGGCGAGTTGGCGCTCGACAACCATCTGGGTGGCGATGCCGGCATGGTCCATGCCCGGCTGCCAGAGCACGTCCCGGCCGCGCATGCGCTCGAAGCGGCAGAGAATGTCCTGGATCGTGTTGTTGAGGGCATGCCCCATGTGGAGCGAGCCGGTCACGTTCGGCGGCGGGATGACGATGGTGTAGGGTACGGCGTCCTTGCGATCCTGGCGACCGGCCTTGAAGGCCTCGGCCTCCTCCCAGCGGGTGGAAATGCGGGCTTCGACAGAGGAAGGATCGAACGTCTTGTCCATCATGATAGGTACCGGCCTGTTGGCGCGAACAACGCGCAAGCAAGTGGGCTACAAACCGGACGGATTGGATGAAGTCAACAGAGGGGCTGAAATCTCAGCCCCGGCAGCGGGTCACGCGCTCGATTTCATCCCGGACGAGACGCTCGACCAGGGAAGGAAGGTTGTCGTCGAGCCAGGTCTTCAGCATGGGCCGCAGCATCTCCTTCATCAGATCCTCGACCGTCTGGGGCTGGGCGGGCTTCACGGTCTCGCTCAGGCGGTTGAAGGCACCGGACACCGAGGCGCTGGCCGCACCGGAGAGGAGACTATCGGCGGCAGCCTTCACAACGGGCTCGGGCACGATGATGGCAGCCGGTTCGTCCGCCGCATCGGGCGCCCTCCATTCAGGATAGGATCCGGCCTCGGAACGGCTGTCGACGAACTCGGCATCCCCTCGGCTCCAGGGGCCCAGAAGCGGCTCGTTGGGGCTCGTGCCGATGAGCGGCGACACATGGAGCTCCGCGATGTCCAGCACGCTCTTCAAGGGTGAGGAACTCGGCTCCTGAGGTTCTGAGGCTGGCGTTTCCTGGTCGTCGGAGATGATCCGCCGGATGGAAGCAAGAATATCTTCCATCGATGGCTCGTTAACTTTCAGGCTCGATGAACCCATAGCCGTATCCAAATCAAATTACGCTAAGAATCACATTCTCATGAATGTTCGTTAAGTATTTTACGCAAGCTTCAAGAAAACAAGCGGGGCCAGAACTAAAAAGCTCTGGCCCCGAAACTTATCAACGACCGTCAGGAATGGTCGTTCCGATCCAAAGATCCTTGACCTGCTGGTAATGGATCGTCGGGCTATAATGATTCACCCTCAAGGCAAGGGCGCGGGAGTTGAGCCGCCCCATGGCGCTGACCAGGGCATAGGAGGCCACCACCCGGTCGCGCTGGGCCTGGATGAGATTAACACGGGCCGTCAGGAGTTCCTGCTGGGCGTTCAGCACGTCCAGGGTCGTGCGCTGGCCGACGCGGGCCTCCTCGCGAACGCCGCTCAAAGCGGTCTCGGCAGCATCGATCTGCGCCTGCGCGGCCTGGATCTGGGCGCGGGCCGCCTCCAGCCGCCCCCAATTCGCGGTGACCTGAGCGCGCACCTGATCGCGCACAAGATCCGCCTCGAGGCGGCGCTGACCGGCCTCTTCCTTGGCCTGGCGGGTTTGGGAGTAGACTTGGCCGCCCTCGTAGATCGGAACCGTCAGCCGCGCGACCACGGAGGCCGACAGGGCACTGTCTCCTTCCCCCTGGCGGTCGTAGCGCTGGTCGACCGATCCTGCCACGCCCAATTGCGGCGCGAGCGCGCCCTGGGCGACCTTCACCTGCAGTTCGGCCACATCCACCGCATGCTGGCGCGCCTTAATAGCAGGATGCTCGTTCAGGGCGACCCTCAGGGCCGCCTCAATCGAACGCGGCGTCAGGGCGTCCAGAGGGCGACCGGGAGCCAGCTGCCGGGGCTCGACACCCACGATCTGGCGATAGACGGCGATGCTGTTGCGCAGGTTGGCTTCAGCCAGACTGGCCTCGGACCGCGACGCGGCAATGCGCGCCTCCGCCTGTGCGACGTCGGTCCGGGTGACCTCGCCGACGTTGAAGCGGTCCCGCGTCTGCCGCAGCTGCTCGTCGATCACCTCGACGTTGTTGCGCTGCAGGTCGAGAATGGCCGTATCCCGCAGGACATCCATATAGGCGGTCGCCGCATCGAGCAGAACGCTCTGCTCGGTCGTGTTGAGCTGCTCCCGCGAACCGAGCACGCCGGACTCGGCAGCACGGACGCGATTGCGGGTCTGAAATCCGTCGAAGATGGGCTGAGTGATCTCGACGCCGAACCCGCGGGGCGTCAGGCGGCTGATGCTGCTTCCGCCGCCGAAAGGACCTCTCGGCCTGCCGGTATCAGCCTCGGTGAAGGTGCGCCCGATATCCGCCGTCGCATTGATCCGCGGGCGATAGCCGGACTTCGCCTGAGCGACGTCCTCGTCCCGGACCCGAACCCCGGCCCGCTGGGCATTCAGCTCGGGGTTACTGCTATAGGCGCGCGCCAGCGCGCTCTCCAAGGTTTCCGCCGAAGCCCCGCTGGCGCCCATGAGCACGAACACCGAGGTCATCGCCCCAAAGAGCAAGCGATACGTCTTCTTGGAATTCTTCTCGTTCACGCGCACCTGCCTAGCGATTCAAGGCTGCCGACCGCCATCGACGCCATTCTAGAAATCGTTCCGACTCAAAGCGCAACAATAACCACGGGGATCGAGTCGGCAACCGCGCGGTGGGCTCGATTTCATTTTTGCGCCAGGGTGGCGCAAAAAAGCGACACCGCAAACCCGGGAAATTAAGGCTTTGGAAAGGATTAGAACGTGAAGCCCGGGACTTGGACGAAAGGGGTCAGCAGAGGAGCGGCCGCTTCGAACAGGGCACGCTCGCCGACCGCATCGCCTGTGCGCACGTAGACCGTCGCGCGGGCTGCGCGCCCACGGCCCTTCACGCAGGCAAGGCGCCCGCCTTCGGCAAGCTGCCGGAGCAGCGCCTCCGGGCGAACCTCGACAGCACCGTTGATGAGAATGGCGTCATAAGGAGCATTGGCCGCATGGCCCTGCTCCAGGGGCCCCGTCACGACAGTGACGTTCCCTGCGCCGGCCGCGCTCAGGCTCTGCCTTGCGGCACCGGCCAGGGTCTCGTCGGATTCGAGCGCCGTCACCTGGGCGCCAAGCTCATGGAAGACCGCCGAGGCATAACCCCGGCCGCAGGCCACGTCGAGAACGCGGTCACCCTTGTCGATCCCGAGAGCCTGAACCAGGCGCCCCAGGATCATCGGAGAGAGCATGTAACGCCGCTCGGCGCCGTCGGCGACGAGAATGTCCTGATCGATATAGGCAAGCTCTTCCCGGCCTGGCAGCACGAAAAGCTCGCGTGGCACGGCATCCATGGCGTCGAGAAGAGGGATGTCGTTCACATCGAAAGTGCGCAGCTGGCCATCAACCATGATACGGCGCGCTTGAGCGAAATCGACCATCGACAATGCCTTCAGAAATTGTTGGAGGCCTCGCCCGGAATCGAACCGGGGTGCAAGGATTTGCAGTCCTCTGCGTAACCACTCCGCCACGAGGCCATCCGGGGCGTGCCGCGAACGCGACGGCTGCTCCATAGCAAGCGTCCCCCCAAAGAGCAACAGCCCCTTTTGAACTCACGCGCGCCAAGAAGGGGGTTGCAACGCCTGAAACCCGTGCTATATGCCTCCCACCTCGCCGGGAACGGTCTTCGAAGACCCCGCGGCGCTCAAGAAGCTCACAGTTCAGCTTCTTTGGAGGTTAGGCTTATTCCGGCGTGGCGCAGCGGTAGCGCAGCGGACTGTTAATCCGTTGGTCGTAGGTTCGAATCCTACCGCCGGAGCCAACCTTCTCCCACTCTCCCATCACATACTGTCGATCATGCTGCCCTGCGGTGTCGCGCTTTGCAGGCGTGACTGTATTGTGCCGCCATGAACAGCGATTCACATGCCCCCGTTCTCGTCTGGTTTCGCGACGATCATCGCCTGAACGACAACCCTGCCCTGTCTGCAGCGGCAGCCAGCGAGTCGCAGGTTCTATGCTTTTACGTGCTCGACGATGCGCCCGAGGGTCTCCGTCCGCTCGGCGGCGCAGCCCGCTGGTGGCTTCATGGATCGCTGAAGGCGCTCGGCGATTCCTTGGAGCACGCCGGCTCCAGCCTTCTCATCCTGAAAGGCTCTCCGTCGAAGGTAGTCGAAGAGATCATACGGGCGACCGGCGCTTCGGCCATCTACTGGAACCGCCGCTACGGCGCAGCCGAGATCGCCGTCGATAGCGCCATCAAGGCGCGCCTGACCGAGGGCGGGATCAAGGCTCACAGCTTCAACGGCCGCCTCCTGCATGAGCCCTGGGAGATCACGAACCAGGCCGGCAAGCCGTTCCAGGTCTTCACGCCCTATCTTCGGGCCGTGAATGCCCGGCCCATCAAACCTCCGCTTCCAGCCCCTCGCCGGCTGAAAGGCGGGGTCTGGGCGCCGCCGATTCTCGAGCGTGCCATTCCGCTGACGGAACTCGGCCTCGAACCTTCATCCCCCGATTGGGCCGGCGGCATGCGGCAGGAATGGCAACGGGGTGAGCACGCCGCTCGAAGCAAGTTGTCCCGGTTCATCGAGACGGGCCTGAAGGGCTATGCCGAACGGCGGGACAGGCCCTCGCAGGCGGGCACCTCGCGCCTGTCGCCGCACCTGCGCTTTGGGGAGATCAGCCCGCGCCAGGTCTGGCATTCGGTCATGAGCGCGGTCGACGCAGAGCCCGGCCTGGAGCGGGATGCGGAGAAGTTCCTGAGCGAGGTCGCCTGGCGCGACTTCACCCACCAATTGCTCCACTTCTACCCGCACCTGCCGGACAGGCCGCACAGCAGCCGGTTCGAAAGCTTCCCCTGGAACGAGGACCGCCCGGCCCTCAGGGCTTGGCGGAGAGGCCTCACCGGCTACCCCATCGTCGATGCCGGCATGCGCCAGCTCTGGCAGACGGGCTGGATGCACAACCGGGTGCGCATGATCACCGCCTCCTTCCTGGTCAAGCATCTGCTGACGGATTGGCGGCAGGGCGAAGCCTGGTTCTGGGACACGCTCGTCGATGCGGATCCGGCGAACAACGCCTTCAGCTGGCAGTGGATCGCCGGCTCGGGTCCCGATTCGGCTCCCTTCCACCGGATTTTCAACCCGGTGACCCAGGGCGAGAAGTTCGATCCTGAGGGGGAGTACATCCGAACCTACGTGCCCGAACTCTCGCGGCTCCCGCCGGCCCTCATCCACAAGCCCTGGGAGGCTGCGCCCGGGTTGCTGCGTGAGGCGGGCGTCGTTCTGGGCGACACTTATCCCGAGCCCATCGTTCCTCATGGCCCGGCGCGACAGCGGGCTCTCGAGGCCTTCCGCAGCCTGCGGAGCCCGGTGTCCGAGCCCTCCGCCTGACATCCGACCAAGGGAGTGGCTTGACCCGCCGCTCCCATTGCCGTCAGCATCGCGCCTCGCTTTTCCACAAGGGCCCTTCGCCCCGCCACATGTTGAGACGCTCATGACCGCCACGACGCTGCTTTTCCGCGACGATGCCTATGCCACCTCCTGCGAAGCGCGGGTTCTCGGAACCACCCCTGAGGGTGGCGTCGTCCTCGACCGCACGGTGTTCTATGCCCAAGGCGGCGGGCAGCCGGGCGACGCGGGCATGCTCGTGAAGGCCGAAGGCGAAAGGATGGAGATCACCAACACCGTCTACGCAGCGGACCGCTCGCAGGTGGCTCATCTGATCGGACCCGAAGCGGCATCGCGGCTCATGGAGGGCGAGACCGTCACCGTACAGCTCGACTGGCCGCGGCGCCTCAAGCGCATGCGCATCCACACGGCGCTTCATCTCCTGAGCGTGGTGCTGCCCTATCCGGTCACCGGCGGAGCCATCGGAGACGGCGACGGGCGGCTCGATTTCGACATCCCGGATGCGGGACTCGACAAGGATGAGATCACGGAAAAGCTCAACGCATTGATCGCAAAGGACGCGCCCGTCACAGAGCGGTGGATCACCGATGAGGAGCTGGATGCCAATCCAGGCCTCGTGAAAACCATGGCGGTGAAACCGCCGCGCGGATCCGGACGGGTGCGTCTGGTGGAGATCGAGGGCATCGATCTTCAGCCCTGCGGCGGCACCCATGTGCGGCGCACGGCCGAGATCGGCACCGTCGCCATCACTGCCATCGAGAAAAAGGGCAAGCAGAACCGCCGCGTTCGCCTGTCCCTCGCCGACTGAATTCTTCCCTCACGCAAGAGGAATGGCCCATGCTTCAACCCTTCGTATCGACCGCCTGGCTACAGGAGCACCTCGACGATCCGGACCTCGTGGTCGTGGACGGCTCCTGGTACCTGCCCACGCAGAACCGTGACCCTCAAGCCGAGTATCTTGCGGGTCACATCCCCGGCGCAGTGCGTTTCGACATCGACACCGTGAAGGATACCTCGTCGTCCCTGCCCCACATGCTGCCCTCGCCTGAGGATTTCGCGAAGGCGGTCGGCGCGATGGGGATCAGCGAGAGCATGACCATCGTCGTTTACGACGGCGCCGGCTTGTTCTCGGCCCCACGTGTGCGCTGGACATTCCAGGCCTTCGGGGCCCGCAAGGTCTCGATCCTCGACGGCGGCTTTCCCGCATGGAAGGCGGAAGGACGGCCCGTCGAAACGGGACCGGAGAAGCCCCACGCTCCCCGCACCTTCACGCCAGCGTTCAACCCTTCGGCCGTTGCGGATGCCTCGGCGGTGCAGGGGGCGCTGCAATCGAAGACCGCCCAGGTGGTCGACGCCCGGCCTGCCGCCCGCTTCATGGGCGAGGCTCCCGAACCGCGCCCCGGCCTGCGCATGGGCCATATTCCCGGCAGCCTCAACCTGCCCTTCGACCGGATCGTCGAGAACGGCCGCCTGAAGGACAAGGACGGTCTTGAGAAGGCTATCGCGGAGGCCGGAATCGACCCCGACCAGCCGGTGATCACCAGTTGCGGCTCCGGCGTCTCGGCCGCCATCCTCGGCGTCGCCTTCGAGGTCACAGGCCGCCCGATCAAGGCGATCTATGACGGTGCCTGGGCCGAATGGGGCGCGCGAGACGACCTGCCGGTGGCGACGGGGCCGGCGAAGAAAGACTGATATCTCGATTGTGAATCGACCAACAAAAAGGCCCCGAAATGTCGGGGCCTTTTTTCGTCGGCTCGATCCGCCTCAGTGCAGGATCTGGGAGAGGAAGAGGCGGGTGCGCTCGTGCTGCGGGTTCTTGAAGAATTCGTCGGGCGTGTTCATCTCCACGATCTGCCCGTAATCCATGAAGATCACCCGGTCGGCCACCTGACGGGCAAAGCCCATCTCGTGGGTCACGCACAGCATGGTCATGCCCTCGTCGGCGAGGCCCACCATGGTGTCAAGAACCTCCTTCACCATCTCGGGGTCCAGCGCAGAGGTCGGCTCGTCGAACAGCATGATCTTCGGGCTCATGCACAGAGAGCGGGCGATCGCCACGCGCTGCTGCTGGCCGCCCGAGAGCTGGCCCGGATACTTGTTCGCCTGCTCCGGGATCTTGACCCGGGTCAGGTAGTGCATGGCGATCTCCTCGGCCTCCTTGCGGGGCATCTTCTTCACCCAGATCGGAGCCAGCGTGCAGTTCTCCAGGATCGTCAGATGCGGGAAGAGATTGAAGTGCTGGAACACCATGCCGACGTCCCGGCGCACCTCGTCGATGCGCTTGAGGTCGTCCAGCAACTCCACGCCGTCGACGATGATGCGGCCCTTCTGATGCTCCTCGAGGCGGTTGATGCAGCGGATCATCGTGGACTTGCCGGAGCCCGAGGGACCGCAGATCACGATGCGCTCGCCGCGCCGTACGTTCAGGTTGATGTCCCGCAGAACGTGGAACTCCCCGAACCACTTGTGGACGTCGATCATCTCGATCGCTGGCTGAGCCTGCGGGTCGACGGTGGCGGAGGGGATATGCTGAGCTGACATTGTCGTTGCCATGGATGTTTACCGTTTCTGACCAGCCGCAAGGCGCCGCTCGACTCCAAGCGAGTATCGCGACATGCCGAAGCAGAAGATGAAGTAGAAAAGGGCGGCGAAGGCATAACCCGTGAGGCCGATGGTGGGGGCAGCCCAGTCCGGGTCGATGCGCGAGGCCTCGATCGTCTTCACGAGGTCGAAGATGCCCACGATGGCGACCAGCGAGGTGTCCTTGAACAGGCCGATGAAGGTGTTCACGATGCCCGGGATCACGATGCGCAGGGCCTGCGGGAGGATGATCAGGGACATCATCTGTGGGTAGTTCAGGCCGAGCGACATCGCCCCCTCATACTGCCCCTTCGGCATGGCTTGAAGGCCGCCGCGCACCACCTCGGCCATGTAGGCGGAGGCGAACAGCGCCGTGCCGATGAGCGGCCGCAGCAGGCGGTCCACCGTCATGTCGCCCGGCAGGAAGAGCGGCAGCATGGTGTTGGCCATGATCAAGACCGTGATCAGCGGCACGCCGCGCACGAACTCGATAAAGATGACCGATGCCAGCCGTACAATCGGAAGATTCGAACGCCGGCCCAGGGCCAGAACGATTCCGAACGGCAGCGAGACCACGATGCCGACCGTCGCGACCAGCAGGGTCACGAGGATGCCGCCCCACAGGGACGTGGGCACATGCTCAAGGCCGAAATTGAAATCCACCAGGGCGAGGGTCACGCCGATCACGGCCACGATGCCGCCACCCAGGATGAGGGCCGGGCGCATGGAGGTCTTGAGCAGAGCGGACACGAAGGCGAAGAGCGCAATGATCAGCGCGCCGAAGATGGCGAACCCGATCCAGAAGCGGACGCTGAAATTCTCGTTGCCGCCGGTGAGCAGGATGTAGGAGACGACCGGGAACACCCAGAAGAAATAGACCGCACCCAGGTCCCGCCGCGGCGCCTTCAGCCACAGGAGCCACACGACGCCGATGGCCAGGAGGGAGAAGAAGATGTTCACCCGCCAGCGCTCGGAGATCGTGTAGGAGCCGTAGATGAAGTAGTTGATCTTGTCCCAGATGAACGCCCAGCAGGCGCCGCTCTCGCTGCCGCCTGCGTCGGCGCGGCAGGCTGCACGGTCGGCGCCGGTCCAGACAGCGTCGAACACCAGGAAATTCAGCAGAGGCGGAACGCTGATATACAGGAGGTAGAAAACCACCAGCGTCAGGATCGTGTTGAAGGGGCCGGAAAAGAGATTCTCCCGAACCCAAGCGATGGGACCGCGGGCCAGATTGGGCGGAGGCAGGGCCTCCGCCTCCCTGGCGCGGACGAAACGGGGCATATCGACGGCGGTGCTCATAGGATCTCCTACCGTTCGACGATCGCCACACGGCGGTTGTAGATGTTCATGAAGAACGAGGTCAGCAGGCTGATCGTGAGATACACGCCCATGGTGATCACCACGACCTCGATGGCCTGGCCGGTCTGGTTGAGCACGGTGCCCATGAAGACCTGCACGAGGTCCGGGTAGCCGATGGCCACCGCAAGCGACGAGTTCTTCGTCAGGTTCAGATACTGGCTCGTCAGCGGCGGGATGATGACGCGCATGGCCTGCGGGATCACCACCAGACGAAGGATTTTGCCCGGTGGAAGACCGAGAGATCCCGCGGCTTCCGTCTGCCCTTTCGACACCGCCAGGATGCCGGCGCGGACGACCTCGGCGATGAAGGCGGCCGTGTAGGTGACGAGGCCGAGAAGCAGCGCCACGAATTCAGGCAGGATCTGCATGCCGCCGGTCAGGTTGAAGGTTCCCCTGCGCGGCAGCTCGAACGTGATCGGATTGGCGCCGACGAGGGCCAGCACGATCCAGGTCAGGATCGGCAGGCCGAGGACCAAGGCGAGCGTAACCTTCCCGACGGGGTACTGCCGGCCGGTCTGCTCCTGCTGCTTCTTCGCCCAGCGCCGGTAGATGAATGTACCGATCAAGCCGAGAAGGAAGACGGCGACAAGTACACCGATGTTGGGGCCCCAGAGGGGCTGGGCCATGAACAGGCCGCGTGAGTTCAGGTAGAATCCGGCGCCCATCTCGAGGGAATCGCGCGGGTGCGGCAGGGCTCCAAGCACTGCGATGTACCAGAACAGCAGCTGGACCAGCAGCGGGACGTTCCGCAGCACCTCGACATAGACCATGGCCACTTTCGCCACCATCCAGTTCTTGGACAGCCGGGCGATGCCGATCAGGAAGCCGAGGAAGGTCGTGAAGAAGATGCCGATCGCGGAAACGATCAGGGTGTTCAGAAGGCCGACGATGAAGGCATCGCCGTAGGTGCCGCCGGCCGCACTGAACTCGATCAGGGTCTGGCTGATGTCGAAGCCGGCCGTGTTGTTGAGGAAGCCGAAGCCTGAGGCGATCCTGGCGCGCTGCAGGTTTTCGACGGCGTTCGTCGCGGCCACATAGAACAGGACGATGATCGCCGCGACGAGAACGACCTGATAAAAAGCTCCACGAACCTTGGGATCGTAGAGAAACGACTTCTTGGGGGGCGATGTCTGACTGACAGCGGTCTGCACTGAGTTCATCCTCTGGCGGCTCTCGATACCCGGCCGTCATCCCCTGTTCGTGCCCGGGTCAAGCGGCTTTCATTATTCTTGAAGGGCGCCCGGTTGTCCGGGCGCCCTGTTCTTGGATCGGCTTAGCGAACCGGGATGCCGTATTGCAGGCCGCCCTTGGTCCAGAGCGCGTTCTGACCGCGCTTGATCTTCAGGCGCGAGCCTTCGCCGACGTTCTTCTCGAACGACTCGCCGTAGTTGCCCACATGCTTGATGATCCGGTAAGCCCAGTCATTGGTGAGGCCGATGGCCTCGCCGAACTTGCCTTCGGTGCCGAGCAGACGCTTGATCTCCGGGTTGTCGGAGGTCTTCATCTGGTCGACATTGGCCTTCGTGACGCCGAGCTCTTCAGCGTTCAGCATGGCATTGTGGGTCCAGCTGACGATGTCGCTCCACTGGTTGTCGCCATGGCGGACAGCCGGGCCAAGCGGCTCCTTTGAGATGATCTCGGGCAGAACGATATGATCGTCCGGAGCCGAGGCGCGCAGACGCTCGGCGTAGAGGCCCGAGGCGTCGGTGGTGAAGGCGTCGCAACGGCCGGAATCATAGGCCTTGAAGGTCTCGTCCGAGGTCGCGAAAGCCACCACTTCGTACTTCATGTTGTTGGCACGGAAGTAGTCGGCGAGGTTCAGCTCGGTCGTGGTGCCCTGCTGCGTGCAGATCGAAGCGCCGTTCAGCTCCTTGGCCGAGGAGACGCCGAGCTTCTTGCGGACCATGAAGCCCTGGCCGTCGTAGTAGTTGATGGCCGGGAAGTCGAGGCCGAGCTGCGTGTCGCGCGACATCGTCTTGGTCGAGTTGCGGGACAGCACGTCCACCTCGCCCGACTGAAGCGCCGTGAAGCGATCCTTGGCGGCGAGCGGAATGTAGCGGACCTTGGACGGATCGTCGAAGATCGCGGCCGCGATGGCGCGGCAGAGGTCGACGTCGAGGCCGGTCCAGTTACCCTGGGCGTCCGGCTGGCCGAAGCCGGCGAGGCCGGTGTTCGAGCCGCAGGTCAGAAAGCCCTTCTGCTTCACGCTGTTGAGCGTTGCCTGGGCCGAGGCGCCCGTGGCGAACAGGCTGGCCGTCAGGCCGAAGGCAATCGATACGAGAGCCTTTTTCATGTTTCTATGTTCTCCCAATAGTTCAACATGACTCGACGGATCCTGGATATCCCCCAGCCGAGCCCCGTTTAGACCGTTCCGCGCCGCCTCGGTCGAGACGGCATCGGGATCCATCAAATTCAATGATTGATCACTGGTCAAGTCTTGATGGGAGGCAATTCGGGCCCGACTTGACGCCAAAGGCTGCGCGGTTTCAGATCGGGACCTCCTCAGCAAGCCCTTGAAGCGATGTCAAAACTCCCCCCAAAGCCAGAAAACATCTCCGAACGCACCCGCCTCGTCCACGCCGGCCGGGAGCCGTTCGACCAGCACGGATTCGTGAATACGCCGATCTATCGCGGATCCACGGTTCTCTATCCCACGACGGACGACCTGCTGCACCGGCGCGGGCGTTATTCCTATGGGACGAAGGGGACTCCGACCACCAGTTCGCTCGAAACGGCCTGGACCGAATTGACCGGCGCGGCAGGAACGGTGCTCGCACCTTCGGGCCTTGCGGCGGTCACCCTGGCCCTGATGTCCTGCCTCAAGTCCGGCGACCATCTGCTGATGACGGATTCGGTCTATTTGCCGACGCGGCAGTTCTGCAACGGCATGCTGAAGAAATTTGGTGTGGAAACCACCTATTACGATCCCGGAATCGGCGCCGGGATCGAGGCTCTGATCCGTCCGAACACTGCAGCCGTGTTCACGGAGGCACCTGGATCGCAGTCCTTCGAGATGCAGGATATCCCTGCCATCGCCGAGGTGGCGCACCGGCGTGGGGCCGTGGTCCTCATGGACAATACCTGGGCGACCCCCCTGCTCTTCCCGCCGCACGAACGCGGCGTGGACATCGCCATCGAAGCGGGCACCAAATACCTGAGCGGCGGGTCTGACCTGCTGCTCGGCATGGTCTCGGCCAACGAGCGTTGTTTCAAGGCCCTGCGCGACACTTACGATTCCTTCGCCATGTGCCCGGGGCCGGAGGACGTGTTCCTGGGCCTGAGAGGCCTGCGCACCATGGCGCTGCGCCTGCGGGAGCACGAGAAGCAGGCCCTTGAGATGGCCCGCTGGCTCGATGCCCGACCGGAGGTGGCGAAGGTGCTGCACCCGGCGCTTGAGAGCTATCCCGGCCACGAGATCTGGAAGCGCGACTTCAAGGGGTCGTCGGGCCTGTTCTCGGTGGTCCTCAAGCCGTCCTCGAACCAGGCTCTGGCGGCCATGCTCGACGGGCTCTCCCTGTTCGGCATGGGGTATTCCTGGGGCGGGTTCGAGAGCCTCGTGATCCCGTTCGACTGCGCCAGCTATCGCACGGCTACGCGATGGGAGCCGGGCGGCCACTCCCTGCGCTTCCACATCGGGCTCGAGGATCTGGACGACCTGAAGCGGGATCTCGATGCAGGCTTCGCCAGGCTCCGGGAGGCGGATGCCCGCGCGGCCTGAGGCTTGTCAGGGGTTCGGCGGGTCTATCCCGCCGAAGCCTCGGCCTCCGCGGCCGGCACGATCCCACCTTCGGACTTCCGCTTTTCCTTGGCGATCAGCATGAGATTGCGGACATAGATGAAGATCGAGAAGGCCTGGCCGAGAATGATGACGATGTCGCTGCGGGCGAAGCCGTAGACCAGGGTCATCAGGCCGCCCGAGATCGACAGGATCCAGAACCCGACCGGGATGACGCTCTTCTCCGCCTTCTCGCTGGCAACCCATTGGACGATGAAGCGCGCCCCGAAGACGAACTGGGCCAGCACGCCGAAAGCAGCCCACAGGTCGAATCGGGCGACGACCAGATCGTAGAAATAAAGTCCCAGGTCATGGGAAAGGCGCATCAACATCAGACGATTTCCTGAGCGGCGGGAACACGGCGGCGGCGACGGATCAACCACCAGACTCCGGCTAAATCAAGGATGCCGACCCAGAGGCGGTCGAACATCCCATAATTGGAACGGCCGGCATGGCGCGGGCGGTCGACCACGTCCACATGGGCGATCCGGTAGCCCTCGCGCTTGACCAGGGCCGGCATGAAGCGGTGAAGAGCGTCGAAGTAGGGCAACCGCAGGTACACGTCGCGCCGGAAGGCCTTGAGTCCGCAGCCCGTGTCCCGGGTGCCGTCCTTGAGGATCCGCCCGCGCACGCCGTTGGCGATGCGGGACTGCCACTTCTTGTAGGTGCCGTCCTTGCGCCCCACCCGCTGCCCGGCGGCAAGGGCAACAGCCGGATCGTCGAGAGCCGCGACCAGTTGGGGAATGAAGGCCGGGTCGTTCTGCCCATCCCCGTCGAGGGTGATCACGATAGGCGCCCGAGCCGCGTGAACGCCGGTCCGGACGGCAGCGCTCTGGCCGCAGCTTGCCTCGTGGCGCATGAGGCGCAGCCACGGGCGCGTCGCTCGGGCGCTCAGAACCCGCTGGCCGGTGTCGTCGGTCGAACCGTCGTCCACATAGACCACCTCAAAGGGCGCCAGTGGTGCGCAGGCCCGCTCGATCTCCTCAACGAGGGGAAGGATGTTGAGCGCCTCGTTCTTGACCGGCACGACGACGCTGATGCGCGGGCTTATGGAAAGATTGGTCATCCGTTCAGGGCCACCTGCGGCCACCTCTTCGACGTGCATGTCCAGGCCCTAGAACCCGGTCGCGTAAGCCGCGATGTCGACTTGCCGCCCGCTGTTGATATTGAATCCCATAACCCTGGTCGAGAGCACGGGCTGCTGCCGCAGGCGCTGGTTCTCGGCCTGGAACTCGCCCTCGAAGCGCTTGTCCACGAAGACGACGCGGCAGCCGCCCTGGTTCAGGAACCGGGAGGCTTCGGCCCCGCTGTCGAGCATGTCGAGATTCGTGCCCGCCAGGAAGACGAGGCTCGGCTCGCGGTAGCCCAGGGTCGCGACCTGCGGGTTCTCGCACGGCAGGTTGCGGGCCACTTCCGCCAGCCGGTCCGAGATCTTGAGAGATCGCAGGTCGAGTTGGGCGAAGCCAAACACGCCGATGGCGAGAAAGGCCGAGGAGATGAAGCTCGCCCAAAGGGTCGGGACCATCCGGTTCTTCACGAAAAGCCACCAGGCCAGGAGGGCGAGGAGGGACGACACCACGAGGGCCGGCAGCGCCCGGAAGGGCGGCAAGCCATCGAACGACCAGGCGATCGCGGACAGGCCGATCGTGAGGCCGACCGGGATGAACGGGATCAAGACCGTCGCCAGCCTGGCGAACGGCCGGTGCGGCCCGACGAAGTGCCGCGCGACGGCCATGACCGTGATGATCGCCACCGCCGGAAGCAGAGGCAGGGTATAATGGGGCAGCTTCGTCGGCACGGCTTCGAACACGATCCAGGACGGCACGATCCAGGCGAGCGCGAAGGCCACGGGCTCTTCGCGCCGGTGGATCCAGGCGAACGGGACCGCGATGGTGGCCAGGATGGCGCCGGGCCAGAAGGTCGCGAAGAAGGACAGCAAATAGAAGCCAGGCGGCGCCCAATGGTACTTCTGCGCCGTACCGACCTTGCCCAGCATGTCCTTACCCACAGAGGCGGCAAAGAACTCACCGCCGCTCTTGATGGCGATGGCGACGAACCAGGGCAGGACGATTGCGAGGGTGAAGAGGAGGCCGAGCCAGGGCCGCAGCGTCAGCAGCCAGCGGGCGGAGCGCTCCTTGTAGGAGAGAACCGCAGCCGCGAGACCGGCGAACATGAGGACGAGCGGCCCCTTGATGAGGATGCCCAGGGCGAAGCCGGCCCAGAAGATGAGCAGCGCCCGCCGGGGCAGGACGCCGGCGCCCCGGCTCAGGTAGGCCCGGGCGAGCCCCCCCATCACCGCCACCGAACAGGCCGCGAGCATCGCGTCGGTCTTGGCGAGCCGCGCTTCGACCATGAGGATGACGCAGGTCGCCATGAGGGCGGCGGTCAGGAAGGCCCCTCGCCGCCCGAAGAACGCCAGGGCGGCCCAGTAGGTCAGCAGAACCGTGGCAATCGCCCCGAGCAGGGATGGGATCCGGTAGAGCGCGATGGTGGTCCGCGCCTCCGGCACGCCCAGAGCCTCGCCGATGGCGACGCTGGCGCTCTGCATCCAATAGATGCCGACGGGCTTCTTGTGCCGGGCCTCGTCCTGGAACCGGATGTCGACGATATCGCCCGTCTCGAGCATCTGCTTGGAGGCCTGGGCATAGCGCGGCTCGTCCCGGTCCATGGGCTGAAGCGTGGTGAAGCCCGGCAGGAAGCAGGCGAGCGACAGCAGCACGAGCACGGCGCAGAGCCGCGCGTGGCTCCGCTCGACCACGCTCGTCAGCTGGGCCACGGAGAAGTGGCGCAAGGACATCCGCTGCTGGGGGACAGAACCGTCCATCAATCACTCCGGGGCGGGAAAGCCGTCGTGCCGGCAGGGATTCCCATGGGCACAGGGCCGTCAAACCGCGTGATGTCCTCCAAACCTGTCGGGAAGTCAAATCGACGGAAGGTAGCGGGCTGCCTGCAAGGAACAGGGCCGCTCGGGCGGGCATTGCCTGACAGGTCAGGCTCAACCCTGGAGGTGCCCCCATGAACAGGTCTGCCCGCCGGTTCGCCGCTGCCCTGGCAGCGCTTCTGGCCCAGCCGGCTGCTGCCCTCGACCGGCCCGTGGTCTGGCGTGATGAGGACACCGGCTGCGCCTATCTGCTCACCCCCCAGGGCGGCATCGCGCCCCGGTACCGCCGGGACGGGACCCTGGATTGCCCGGATGTGGTCGCCGGAACGGGGGTGGTCGAGAATATGGGGCGGGACATCGCGCGCGGCCTCGATGCACTGCAGCGCGAGGTCGATCGCCTGCGCGAGCGCTACAACGACCGTCCTTGAGGAGATCAGTGTGCCGGCGAACACCCGCATCTATGGCGAGCACGACGAGAAGACCATCAGGCAGCTCGACCGCTGCATGGAGGCCGGGAGTGCCTTCAAGGGCGTGCTCTGCGCCGACGGCCACCTCGGCTATGCTCATCCCATCGGCGGGGTCGTGGCCTACGAGGAGCATATCTCCATCAGCGGCGTCGGCTTCGACATAGCCTGCGGCAACATGGCGGTGCGGCTCGACACCCGCTACGAGGACATCGCGGCTCAAGCCGGCCGGATCCTCTCGGATATCGGGCGCTCCATCAGCTTCGGTGTCGGCCAGACGAACGCCGTCAAGGTCGATCACGAGCTGTTCGATTCACCCCTGTGGGACGAGGCCGGGGTTCGGGACCTCAAGACGATGGCCCGGCAGCAGCTCGGCACCGTCGGCTCCGGCAACCATTACGTGGACCTGTTCGAGGACGAGGAGGGCTTCGTCTGGATCGGGGTGCATTTCGGCTCCCGCGGCCTCGGCCACAGGATCACCACCAAGCATCTGGCCCTCGTCGGCGCCAAGGACGGCATGGAGGTCGACCCAGCCCTCGTCCACCAGGACAGCGAGGTCGGGCAAAGCTACCTCGCCGGCGTGGAGCTTGGCGGGCTCTATGCCTATGCCGGCCGCGAATGGGTGGTGGAGCGCGTGCGCCGGATCATCGGCGGGCACATCACCGATTCCGTGCATAACCACCACAACTTCGTCTGGCGGGAAGCCCATGGGGGCAGGGATTACTGGGTGGTGCGCAAGGGCGCGACGCCTGCCTTTCCGGGCCAGCGCGGTTTCGTCGGCGGGTCGATGGGCGACAACGCGGTGATCCTGCACGGGGTCGACAGCCCCGAGAGCGCCGACAGCCTGTACTCGACCGTCCACGGGGCGGGGCGCCTCTTCGGGCGGATGGACGCGAAGGGCAAGAAGAACAAGGCAGGCCAGTGGGTCCGCCCTCCCCGCTTCACCCGCGACGAGATGGACGCGTGGCTGCGCGAGAAGGGCGTTCTCCTGCGCGGCGGCGATGTGGACGAGAGCCCGATGGTCTATCGCCGCCTCGAGGACGTGCTGGCCTTCCACGGGGGCACCATCGAGATCGAGCACATCCTGCGCCCGTTCGCCGTCGCCATGGCGGGCCCCGGCGAGTTCGATCCCTACAAGGACTGAAACCGAGCCGGGGCCTCAACCTTAGCGGAACCAGCCGAAATATAGCGCCCAGAGGCTCGGCGACCGGACACCACGAACCCGCCGCGCCGCCTCATCGGCCCGCATCGATTCCCCTCCATGACACGAGCAGAGAACGATGTGGGCGTCGTGCTCGGAGATCTCGAAGAAGTCGACCGCCTCACCGAAGGTGTCGCTGCGCAGCCCGGCCCGCCGGAGCAGCGGGTCGGAATAGGCTACGGTCAGGGCGGATCCGTCGGCTCTCATGGCAAGGCGCTGGGCCTTGGGCTTCCACTCGATCTCGTCGAGGGTTCTGAGCTCCCGGTCGGGCTCCTGCTCCAGGAGCTCGATCCAGCGGTCCAGACGCTCCCGTTTGGACAGGACCGGAGCCTTGACGGTTTCAGGGATCTTCAGGTCGGCGACGCTACTGAGTTCGGAAAGAGGCCTGTGTTCCATGCTCCCCTCCTTGGCGGAAGAGCGGTTTCGAGCCACCCAGCTACAGGCTCAACCTTGAAGCACAGGGAAAAGTTCGAGGAACGGGCCGTGGATCGCCGCTGATATTTTGGGCGAGCGCGAAGACCCGACGCCTGGGCGGCACCGGGCGCGGTATGTCAGGCCGTTGCCGGCTGATCGTGATCGGCGGCCCTGGGCGTTCCCATGAGTTCCGCCAACCGATTGCGGGCGCGGTTCACACGGCTCTTGATGGTGCCGACCTTCACGCCGAGCGCCTCGGCGGCATCCTCGTAGGACATGCCTTCGGCGCCGATGAGGATGATCGCCTCGCGCTGCTCCTGCGGCAGCTTCTCGAGCGCCGACGAGAGATCCTGGAGCGCAAGCTTGTCCTCCTGGTCGGGGATCGCGATCATGCTGGCGGCGTGGGTCCCGTCCCCGTCCTCGACCTCGCGGCTGGTCTTGCGGTGGGTCGAGTAGAAACCGTTGCGCAGGATCGTGAAGAGCCAGGCCTGGAGGTTGGTGCCGGTCTCGAAGGTATCCTGCTTGGTCAGCGCTTTGAGCACCGTATCCTGCACCAGATCCTCCGCCTGATCGACCTTTCCGGTCAGCGACAGGGCGAAGGCGCGCAGGTTCGGCAGCGCGTCCATCACGCCGTTGACGAAGTCCTGATCCACAGGCTCCGTGTGCGCGCGGATGACCTGGGCGACGCGGTCGACGAGCCGCGCGAGGTCGCGCGGCAGCTTGTCTTCAGCGGGATCGCCGTAGAGCGCCCGCAATTGCTTTCCGAGATGCAGCCGAACGTTGGCGCTCAGCGCAGCCGCCGAGGACGGCGCATCAGAATGGATCAAGTGAGACTGGTTGTTCGATTTCTCGGGCATGCGTCACTATTTGGGGCATGCTCCCGGCATTTAAATATCCTGGCGACAATTCGACCGTGAGATTTTTTCATGGCCTAACCTCTGGATTTCACTGCCCCCGTGCCCCATGGAGGCACCTGAACCACAGGCCGGCCTCACCGGCCAAGCCGTGAGCCAGCGATCACCAAGGAGCGCCCAGCGTGCCTCACTATCTCGGCATCGATGTCGGCACATCGGCGGTGAAGGCGATCCTTGTCGACGAGCGGCAGGCGACGATTGCGGAGGCGGATGTCCCCCTGCAGATCTCCCGTCCGCAGGACCTCTGGTCGGAACAGGATCCCGAAGCCTGGTGGCAGGCCGTGCAGACGAGCCTCGATCAATTTGTGGTGAAGAATGCTGCGGCCCTCGCGGACGTGCGCGGCATCGGCTTGTCGGGCCAGATGCATGGCGCGGTGTTGCTCGATGCGAACAACCGCCCCCTGCGCCCCGCCATCCTCTGGAATGACGGGCGTTCGTTCCGTGAGGCGCAGGAGCTTGGCGCCGAGCATCCGGGACTCTCGCACGACATGGGCGTCATCCCGATGCCCGGGTTCACGGCGCCGAAGCTCGCCTGGCTTGCACGGCATGAACCCGAGACGTTCCGCGCTGTCCGCAAGGTGCTTCTGCCGAAGGACTACATCCGCCTCCAGCTCACCGGCGCCCTCGTGACGGACATGTCGGATGCGGCGGGCACCTGGTGGCTGGACGAGGCCAAGCGGGATTGGTCGGACAAAGCGCTTGCGGCCACCGGCCTTGGCCGCGATCACATGGCAGATCTCGTGGAAGGCTCGCAGGTCTCCGGCACCTTGCGAGCTGAGATCGCTCGTCAGTGGGGCATGCGGAGCGATGTCGTAGTGGCCGGCGGTGCGGGCGATGCGGCGGCCGGAGCCGTGGGCCTGGGTGCGATCCGGGATGGATCGGCCTTCATCTCCCTAGGAACCTCAGGCCAGCTTTTCGTCACCACGGAGAACTACAGCCCTGCCCCCGAGGCCCTGGTGCATTCCTTCTGCCATGCGCTGACCGGCCGCTGGTTTCAGATGGCCGCCATGCTGAACGGCGCAAGCTGCCTTGCCTGGGCGGCCAGTCTTCTCAGGCGGGATATCGGCGAGCTGTTGCGCGAAACGGAAGCCGCTTATCGCAAACCGTCCGACATTCTCTTCCTGCCCTATCTCGCCGGCGAGCGGACGCAGCACACGGGCTTGGCGCAGGCCGTGCTCGAAGGCGTTGCCTACAGTTTCGCCGATGCGAAGCGGGCGCTCGAGCAGGCCGGCACGTCCCTGACGCAGGCGGGCATCATCGGGGGAGGCTCGAAGAGCCAATTTTGGACGAGGATCTTCGCCAGCGTCCTGAACATTCCCATCATGCGCTATCATGGCAGCGACAAGGGTCCGGCCTTCGGCGCGGCGCGCCTGGGGCGCCTTGCCGTGACAGGCGAGGCACCGGAAGAGGTTTGCACCGCGCCGGCCATTCTCGAGACCATCGCCCCGGACCCGCGCCTTGTCGAACTCTACCAGCCTCGCATTCAGGCCTTCCGGAGCCTCTACCGAAGTCTCAAGCCGGAATTCGCCAGTGCCGCACAAGAACGGATCTGAGGATACCGGCAACCGGCGCTCGAATCCTCTTGGATTTGCAGCCGGCCCATGCTGCTTAAATGATAACCGCCCCTCATTTCGATGCTACCACAAACGCATCAGGAGCCATTCCATGATCCTGGTTTCCGGCGAAGCCCTGATTGACCTGTTCATCGGCACTGCCACGACCACAGGCTTTCCCGCAGAAGCAGTGGCCGGCGGCTCGCCCTTCAATGTGGCCATCGGGCTCGGGCGCCTCGGGCGCCCGGCGGCGTTCCTGTCCACCCTGTCCGAGGATGTGTTCGGCACCTTCCTGGCCGAGAAGCTCGCGGAATCTGGCGTAAGCTCTTCCTACATTCGGCGCCTTCCGAACGTCACGACGCTGAGCGTGGTGGCCACCAGCCCATCGGGGCAGCCGCAATACTCCTTCTATGCACCGAACAGCGCCGACCGCGCTCTCACGCCCGACATGCTGCCCGACGAACTGCCGGCAGACGTGAGCGCCATTGCGGCCGGCTCCTATGCGCTGGGTGTCGAGCCCATCGCCAGCGCCATCGAGACCCTGCTGCGCCGCGAGGCCGGATCGCGCGTGATCTCGCTCGACCCCAATGTCAGACCGCGTGTGGTTGGCAATCTCGACGCTTATCGGGAGCGGTTCGAACGCCTGCTCGCCTACGCCGATATCGTGAAAGCGAGCGACGAGGATATTGAGCTGCTCTACCGGACGCGCGACCTTGCATCCGCCGCACGGATCTGGCTCCAGCGCGGCCCCAAGCTCGTGATCGTCACGCGCGGCGAGAAAGGTCCACTGGCGGCCTTCCGACACACGGTCCTGGAGCGCCCTGCGCCCAAGATCGAGGTGGTCGATACCGTCGGCGCGGGGGACACGTTCCATGCCGGGCTGCTGGCCTGGCTCGATGCCAATAACCTGCTGACGCCTCAGGGTGTCGCGGCATTGAGCGAGGCGCAGGTCACGACTGGCCTCGATTTCGCCGCCGCTGCAGCCGCCATCGTCTGCACCCGGCGCGGAGCCAATCCGCCGTCCTGGAGCGAGGTCGAGCGATTCATGACCGGGCGCACCTGAACCGGAGGGACAGCATCATGACAAACCAGCCTGTTCTTCCGCCCCTCGGCACGCCCTGGCGCAACAACCGCTTTCACCGGCAATGGCTGTTCGAGCAAGCCGGCAACCTGTTCGACTTCTTTCAGCGCAGCGTCATCAATCCGGCCGGCGGCTTCTTCGATCTCGACGATGCGGGCCAGCCCATCGCGACCGCCAATCCGGTCCGGCAGATCCACGGCACCACCCGCATGGTGCATTGCTTTGCCATCGGCACCCTGCTCGGCCGCCCCGGCTGCGATGTCATCGTCGACCACGGCATGGAATACCTTTGGAAAGCCCATCGGGACGCGCAGAACGGCGGCTATGTCTGGTCGCTCGACGATAACGGACCGAAGGACGATACCAAGCAGGCCTATGGCCATGCCTTCGTGCTGCTGGCGGCCTCCAGCGCGAAGGTCGTCGGGCATCCGCTGGCGGACCGATTGCTGGATGATATCACGCAAACCCTCGAAGAGCGCTTCTGGGAGGAGCAGCACGGAGCCGTGGCCGAGGAGTTCACGCGCGACTGGCAGCCCCTGAGCCAATATCGCGGCCAGAACTCCAACATGCACCTCACTGAGGCCCTGATGGCCGCCTTCGAGGCAACGGGCAACCGTACCCATCTCGACCGGGCGGAGCGGATCGCGAGCCTGATCATCGCCCGGCATGCGGCCTCCCTCGGCTACCGGGTGGCCGAACACTTCGGCGCGGACTGGAGCCTCGACCGCGAGTATCGCGGCGGCGACATGTTCCGCCCCTACGGCACCACGCCCGGCCACTGGCTCGAATGGGCGAGGCTCCTTCTTCAGCTCTGGTCGCTCGGCGGACAGCGTCATGCCTGGATGCCGGATGCAGCCCGTGAGCTGTTCCGACAATCCATCGCGCTGGGATGGGACAAGGAGAAGGGCGGCTTCTTCTATGCCCTCGACTGGGACGACGAGCCGAGGCTGCCCTTGAAGCTCTGGTGGCCCTGCGCGGAGGCCATCGGCGCGGCGGCGTTCCTGTGCGAGCACGAGCCGAGCGACTTCCACGAGCAATGGTACCGCACCCTCTGGGGCTTCACGGACGCCCACCTGATCGATCACCGGCACGGAGGCTGGCGACCTGAACTCACCGAGGATCTGCCCCCCAGTGCGACCGTGTTCACCGGCAAGCCGGATCTCTACCACGCCCTCCAGGCCTGCCTGATCCCGCTCTTCCCAGCCACCGGCAGCCTGACCAAGGTCATTCCGGAGAGCAGCGTTCAGGCCTGAGCGAGATAATGCTCCAGGGCTTCCCTCCGGGGCATCCCTGCTTGCGCTCCCGGGGTCAGGCACGACAGGGATGCCGCGGCACAGGCCCGTTCCACGGCAGGGGTGATTTCCAGCCCCTCCGCGATGCCGTTCGCCAGAACGCCGACAAAGGTGTCGCCGGCGCCGGTTGTGTCGACCGGGATGATCGGGCGCGCCGCAGCATGAACCTGAGTGCCATCACGCGAAACCGCATAGGCGCCCTGGGCACCTGCGGTCACGATGCAGGTCGAGCCGAAATCCTGCGCCAGGACAGCGGCGGCCTTCAGGTAGTCGTCACCCATCCGCTCGCCAACAATCCCCGCGATAGCAAGCGCCTCGTGCTCGTTGACGACCAGCACATCCGTCGCCTCCAGCAGTTCGGCCATGCCTGCACGTTCCTTGACGGCCGGAGGCGGCGCGAAATTCCAGACCACCTTCACCCCCGCCCGGCGGGCCCGGGCAGCCACATCGAGGCTGTCGGCCAGAGGCACCTCCATCTGGAGCACCAGCACGGAAGCCTTCGACAGCAGGCTGTCCGGGAGATCCATGGAGCGCAAGGCCATGTTGGCGCCGCTCGCGACCGTGATGGCGTTCTCGCCGGTCTCGTCCACCGTGATGAAGGCGCAGCCGGTCGGCTCGTCGGTGATCCGGACGGCCTGAACGTCGATTCCGTTGTCTTCGAGGTTCTTCAGGCAGGCCATTCCGAAGGGGTCGTTCCCGACCGCGCCGACCATGGCAACCCGTTCCGGTCCGCCCTGCCCGATCCGCGCGGCCGCAACGGCCTGGTTGGCGCCCTTGCCGCCAAAGAAGCTGTCGGCCCGGCGAGAGAGGACGGTTTCACCCGGTCGGGCGATGCGCGGCACCCGCGCGACGAGATCCATGTTGATCGACCCGAAGACCACGATCATGCGCCTGTCCCTTTTCGGCTACCTGTTCGCTCCCGTCGGTCACCCGGCAGAGGCAGGATTGCAAGGGATCGACACCGGCCCGCGGCGTCTTGGGAGCCATCCACAGCTATTTCCCCTCTCTGGTTCACCAAGGGATTATGCCCTGGAACCAAGCAGCCTGCCTCAACATTTGACTCGCAGGTAGGCGTAGCAGCGGTAAACTGTCATCAGAATCAAAGATAGTTTGCCACTGGCAGATAAAGACAGGCTTTGATGGGCAGGCAGGCTGATCCTCTTCTCTCGGATCGCGGACATACACCGCCCGCAACGACGCGCTCTCGCATTCCTTCTTCGATCGCAAGTTTTTTCTCCAGGCGCCTCTGCGCGGTGCCTGGGTGATTGGTGTGCGCAGTTTCAACCCCGGAGTTGGTCATTGAGCAAGCATCATGAAAAGCAGAGACGCAAGACCCGCCGCTCCCTTGAAACAGCGCAGGTTTTCGATCTCACCGGATCCAAGTTCCAGGGAGAGCGCAGCCTTCCCCCCATCAAGCCGCTCAATGCCACACAGGATGATTATCTCGATGCGTTGAAGGCCAACTCCCAGGTCGTGGTGCTCGGGCCGGCAGGCACGGGCAAAACCTGGATCGCCGCGACGTACGCGGCGGATCTCTTCCGCCAGCGGCGCATCCGCAAGATCATTCTCACGCGTCCGAACGTGCCGAGCGGCCGATCCCTCGGCTTCTTCCCCGGCACCCTCGAGGAGAAGTTCGGCCCCTGGGCCGCTCCCGTGATCGAGGCCATCAAGGAACGCATCGGCACGGCGGCTTTCGAGATCGCGGTCAAGAACGGCGACATCGAGATGGTTCCGTTCGAGGTGATGCGCGGCCGCTCATGGCGCGATGCCTTCATCCTTCTCGACGAGGCGCAGAATGCCACGCCGGCTGAGATGAAGACGTTCCTCACCCGCATCGGGGAGGAGTGCAAGGTGGTGATCAACGGGGATGTGAGCCAGTGCGACCTGCGCGAGACGTCGGGTCTTCGCACGGTCATTCACCTGATCAAGTCGCAGATGCTGCCGGTGCCGATCGTCGAGTTCACCCTCAACGACATCGTACGATCCGGGGTCTGCGAGATGTGGGTGCGCGCATTTGAAGAGGTCCACTGCTGACGCAGTGGACCCGGATCTTTTTCACACTCAGAGTGAAGGGAGCAGAGGCTCTCAGGCGAGTTCGATGGCGCCGACTTCGGGGCCCTTGCGGCCTTCGACGATGGCGACGCGAACCGCCTGGCCCTGATCGAGCTGGCCGAGACCGGCCCGCTCCACGACGGAGATGTGCAGGAACAGGTCCTTGCTCTCACCCTCGACGGACACGAAGCCGTAGCCCTTCACGGAGTCGAACCACTTCACGGTGGCCGGCACCTCCGGCGGACCGCTCACAGGGCGGGCGCTGGGGCCGCCGCTTGGGCGGGAGAACCCGCCGGACGAGCCGCCTGGGCCACCCGCACGCGGCGGACGGGGCGAACGCGCACCGCGCGGCGGCTCCGGCTCGGCCGTGCTGGTGTCGACGCTGACGATTTCCTGGACCTGCGGACCCTTCTGGCCCGTTCCGACCTTGATGACCAGGGTCGTGCCGGATTCCAGAGCGGTGTGGCCCGCAGCCTCGACCTGCCGGACGTGCAGGAAGGCCTCGCCCGAGCCATCGGTCATCTCGACAAAGCCGAAGCCCTTGTCGGGATTGAACCATTTCACCCGTGCCTCAGTCTCGGGTCCTGCGGCTGGAGAGCCGTAGGATGTCTGCTGCCGCATGGGCCGTTCAAAAGATGTTGGCGGAGCGAAATCGCCCCAGTGATCTTCGGGTTGACCGCCAAATTGACGTCGGCGATCACGGTGATCATTTCCCCGGCCCATCAGGACTGCCTTCTAAAGTCTCATGTTTCCTAAACGCCCATAGGCGTACAGCCCCCAACCATTGAGAGCAAGAAGATAACTACTCATACCTAAACGTTTCACGCAAGCTCCCAATAAGGCGGCCCGGTCGGATTATGGGCGCTTATGCGAAATTTCCGGGCTTTCGGCCGCCTCCTCCAGGAGGCGACGCCCGTCCCCTGCCGTCCAGGCCGGGCTCCAATCTCCATCGCCAGGGTCCGTGGCAGCCGGGTCGAAAGCCTAGGCTCCGACCCCTCGCCAAAATAGTCGGCACCGTCATTCGGATGTCATCGGCTGGCATCTAAACTTCCGGCTCGTCATCTCTCGTTGCAACATCGGTTCCCCGCCGATCCGCGGGCTGGAAGCGTCACCTGAGGAGGTGGACTCATGGTGCAGATTGCGAAACAAGCCACGCAGGATGGGACATTCACCATATACCTCGGTGACAGGCCCATTGCCTGGAGTTTGACCAGCCATGCCGCTGATGCCTTGGTGGAAAGGCTGCAAGCCGTGCCGGCTACAATCCTGAAAGCCCCAAGGCTGGAATGAACACCCACGCTTGCTTTGCAGGCGAACATCTTCCTGCTTCTACCAAGCGATGGTCCAGCTTGACCGGGAGCGTGGACGGTCACCTCGACCCGTCGGCAGCTCAAGGCCCTGTTGGACCGCGCAGAGCACTTGCTGCCGAAAGACGCAGAAGAGCTCTATAAGCATCGTAGATGCGAGGTATTTACTTCGGCTTGCCGCCGGGGTTACGATAATTTCGGAAGTGTTAATAACCTAAGATAGTGAACGGCACCCGACATTAAGATTACAGTGATTGCAGCTGATTCGTATAACGACGCCAAAATGGCGCAGCATCGGATGCAATCCGGCCAGGAGGGGCTATGCTTGAAGATCGCAAGAAGCGAGTCCTGATCGTCGAAGACGAAGCCATGATCTCGATGCTGATCGAGGATATGGTTCTGGATTTCGGCTGCCAGGTCGTGGGGCCCGCCGCTCGTCTGGACCACGCCCTCACTCTTGCCCTTCAGGCCGAGATCGACATCGGCCTCCTCGACATCAATGTGGACGGGTCCGTCGTATTCCCTGTCGCGGACGTTCTGCGCTTCCGTAAAATCCCGTTCATCTTCTCGACGGGCTATGATTTCCGGTCGCTTCCGGAGCGTTTCCGCGACTGTCCGACCCTGTCGAAGCCATTCTCCTATCAGAATTTTGCGGATACGCTCCAGGCTGCTCTGGCTACACCGGCTCTTCGGGCAGCTGTCTGATCTCAAGGCGCGGGATACGCACCGGACTTTCGGTGATCATGAGGGCGAACGCAGTTCGCGATCAGAATTCTGAACGGTTGTTCATCTAGGAACGCCCTTCAACCAGCATCTCGGCATCCGCCCTCGGCCTCAGCGTCACTTTCATGACAGGCGCCGGCATGGAGCCTGATTTCGGCCGCAGACGAACGGCCTTCAGCACGACTGCTAGGATGGCCAGCGCCTCCATCTGGGCGAAGGCGCTGCCGATACAGATCCGCGGTCCCGCCCCGAAGGGCATGTAGGCATAACGATGCCGTCCCTTCGCCTGCTCCGGCGCAAAGCGCCGGGGATCGAAGCGCTCAGGCTCCTCCCAGAGCGCGGCATGGTGGTGGACGGCATGGATGGGGACGACGATCACGGCGCCCTCCGGCACCATGAACCCACCGAGCGGGAAGGCACGCGTTGCCGTCCTGGTGATGACGGGAGCCGGCGGATAGAGCCTCATGGCTTCCGAGAAGACCTGCCGGGTATAAGTCAGCTCGGAAACATGCTCTGGGCGGACGGGACCGCCGCCGGTCACAGCGTCGATCTCCGAGAGCACCCTCGCCTCATGCTCCGGATGATGCGACAGAAGGAGAAGCGTCCAGGCAAGCCCAAGGGCCGTGGTCTCATGTCCGGCCGTGATGAAGGTCAGAAGATTGTCGGCGATCTCCTCGTCGGTCATGACGCGGCCGGTCTCCGGATCGGCGGCACCCAGGAGCAAGGCCACCAGATCCTCACGCCCATCCCCGCCCCGGCGGCGTTCGGCGATCATGCCGGTGATCGCCGAACGAAGATAGCTTGTCGCCGCCCTCGCCCGGCTCCGTCCCGGGTACGGAACCCACTCGGGCGCGTTGAGGATGCTCAGGGCAAAGATCCAGCCGGTCGGCTTCAGGTAGTCCGTGATACCCCGCTCCACCCGAACCACGTCGATCCCACCCGGACCCGACATCATGGTCTCCACGATGATGTCGAAGGTCGTGCGCATCATCTCGTGGCCGATCCTGACCGTCGCGCCGGAGCCCATGCCGAGCCAACGGTCCCGGGTCCGCTCCGCCGCCGAGATCATCGCGGGAAGCAACCCGACGAGCTTCTCATGCCGGAAGGCCGGCGCCACGGACTGGCGCTGCCAGCGCCAATGGGCGCCGTCCGCCGTCAGCAGGCCCTGGCCGAGAGCCGGACCGAGGGCTCGCCGCACATCTTCTCCCTTCGACAAGGCATCGGCGTTGCGTACGAGGGCCTCCTGAATGAGCACCGGATCGAGAAGGAAAACCCTTTCTCGGCTGGCGACCCGCGAATAGACGAGCGGCTCCCGGTAGACCTCCGGCGGCAGGGCCTGAAGCGGATCCCGAACCAGCGCAGGCAGGACAGAGAGCGGAGAGCGGCGGCTGACCGTGATTCCGGGGCTCTGCTCCGACAGCACGGGAAGGGCTTCGATGCTCATGCAGTTCCTTTATCGAGACGACTCAATCACGCCTTGATATGCCAGTGCCGGACACAGATCGTGCTCGACCGGCGAGGCACCAAGAGACAGAACGCGGAAACGCGGCTTTGGATCTGGAGAACATCGCCCGGTGACCCATTTTGAACAATCGACGCGCCCCAGGCATGGCCCCTACAACGTCTCTCGAATATCGCGGAGCCTTGGTGAATATGAGTATCAAACGGCCGGAAGGCCCCTTTCGCATCGGGCGCTCGGAAACAGGCCTCGGGCTCTTCGCGACGGATGCCATCGAGAAGGGAACCTTCATCATCGAATATGTCGGGCCTCGGATCACGAGCGACGAGGTCGAGAGGCGCCGGAACACGCGCTACCTGTTCGAGATCAACAGCCGCTGGACCATCGACGGCTCGCCGCGCTGGAACACCGCCCGCTACATCAACCACTCATGCCGCCCGAACGCACAGGCGACGATCTCGCGCGGCAAGATCCGCATCAAGGCGATCAAGCGCATCAAGCCCGGCGACGAGATCACCTATAACTACGGGAAAAATTATTTCGAGACTTTCATCAAGCCTTATGGCTGCCGGTGCCACTCATGCCGGAAGAAGCGCGAACGGGAAGCTGCGACCTGAGCCCCGCCCGAACTAGTCGGGCTTGAACTCGGATACGGTGCGTCCGGCACCGATCTCATAGAGGCGTGCCAGATGGGCCGTAACTCCGCCTGTAAAGCGCGGATCTCCAGGCAGATCATCGCCGAAAATCTCGCGGATAGCGAACAGGCCGCGAGCCAGATTCTCGGCTGACTGCCCTGCCCCGTCAGCCACCTCCCTCAACCGGGCCGCCATAGGATCGCGGACGTCGATGGGCGCCCCCTTCTCGCCGACGCCTGTCACATAGCGCATCCAGGCTGCGACCCCGAGAGATAATCGCGCGATGGGCGCGCCACTGCGCAGGCGGTCGCGTACTGTGCCGAGGAGGCGCTGCGGGAGTTTCTGCGATCCATCCATGGCGATCTGCCATGTGCGGTGTTTCAGGGCGGGGTTCCTGAACCGCTCGATGAGGGCGCTCTTGTAGGATTCCAGATCGGCACCCGGCGGCATGTGCAGCGTCGGGGAGACCTCCTCATCCATGAGGCCTCGGATCAGCCGGACGAAGGCCTCTTCGGCCATGGTATCGGCAACGGTCTCATGGCCGGCGAGATAGCCGAGATAGGCGAGCGTCGAGTGGCTTCCGTTGAGCAGCCTGAGCTTCATGTGCTCATAAGGCTCCACATCGCCTACGAACTCGGCGCCTGCGCTTTCCCAGGCGGGGCGTCCCTGCGGGAAGCGATCCTCGATCACCCATTGGGTGAAGGGCTCGGTGACGACCGGCCATGCATCCGCAACGCCGAGCGCTTTACCGATCCGCTCTCGATCCTGATCGGTGGTGGCCGGGACGATCCGGTCGACCATGGTCGAGGGGCAGGAGACCTCGTCGGCCACGAACCGGCCGAGTTCCGGATCGACCAGTTCGGCAAAGCGCGTAAGAACGCGCTTCACGGTGCGCCCATTGGAGGGAAGATTGTCGCAGGTCAGCACCGTGAAGGGCGGCAGGCCCGCCATGCGGCGGCGGCGCAGGGCCTCGACGATAAACCCCGGAGCGGATTTCGGCGTCCTCAGGTAGGCCAGGTCGTGAACGATATCGGGATGGGCCTCGTTCAGGGTGCCTGTCGCGGGATCGTGGCAATAGCCCTTCTCCGTGACGGTCAAGGTCACGATCCGCGTCTGAGGATCCGACATGACTGTGAGCAG
The DNA here is from genome assembly GCF_016427565.1 of Microvirga splendida. Taxonomy (GTDB): domain Bacteria; phylum Pseudomonadota; class Alphaproteobacteria; order Rhizobiales; family Beijerinckiaceae; genus Microvirga; species Microvirga splendida. Next base: position 221,015 of record NZ_JAELXT010000004.1, on the reverse strand, counting down.
GTCTTCCGTCTCGCGGGGAGCGACGATGACGCGGCGGATCGATCCGATCACCTGGAGCGCCTCGCCGTCCTGAGAGCGCACGGAGAGGGTGTAGAGCCCGTCCTGCGGCTGAAGCGCGTCGTAGGTATCGGGGCTGCGCAAGCTTGCGGCGACGATGCCCCAACTTGGATCCTGGAGCAGCACATCGTCCGTGTAGACGGCCTGGTGAGCACGATGGAAGGCGCCCACACCGAGGTGGACGATCCCCGTCGTGACGGATCGCCGGTCGTAGGCAGGGCGTTGAACCCGTGCCGGCAGATCCGCAAGGGCATCGTCGTTCAGGCGATCTGACATGAGATCCTCAATGCGCCGGCTGCTGCTTCGCGCGGGTGACGATCTGCGTCGGGTTGACGAAGCGGAGGGCGATGATGAGCCATATCAGGGTTGTGACCATGTAGATCACCGCCATGGCGTCTATGGACTGCACCGCACGCACGCCGGCTGCGAAGACGGCATAATACAGCGCCACCACGAGGGTCTGGCTGGTCGGGCCGGCCACGAGGAAGGTCAGCTCGAACATGGCGATGGTGCGCACCAGAACCAGCAGCAGCGCCGCCAGGATTCCGGGCAGGAGAAGCGGCAGAAGCACGTAGAGGAAGAGCTTGAAGGTGTTGGCCCCGAACACCCGGGCTGCCGCCTCCACCTTCGGGTCGATCTGCTCGATGAACGGGATCATCACGAGTATCACAAACGGCACGGTCGGCACGAGATTGGCTGCCACGACGCCCCAGAAGGTGCCGGCAAGGCCGGTCTGATAGAGGACTGTTGCGAGCGGAATACCGAAGGTCATCGGCGGGATCAGGAGCGGCAGCAGGAAGAGCAGCACGAGCAGCCGCTTGCCCGGAAAGTCACGACGGGCGAGCGCGTATGCAGCGGTCACGCCCAGGACTCCCGAGATGAAGACCACTGCGCCGATCACCTGGAACGTGACGATCAGCACGTCCCAGAGCTGAAACTCGCTCCAGGCGGAGGTGTACCAGCGCGTGGTCCAGCCGGCCGGCAGCCATGTGCCGAGCCAGCGGGTGGCAAACGAACTCGTCACCACGGTGGCGATCATGGCAAGGAGGTTGAGGATGAAGAAGCCGACGGTGGCCCAGACGGCTGCGGCCCAGAGCTTGGCTCCGATGGTTGTATCGCGGATCATCGGTTACCCTTTCGCGCCGGAGGCAGGACCGCGGTAGAACAGCCCGCGCGAGGCGAGAACCGCAACGACTATGCCGAGCTGGACGAAGCCCATGATCATCGCAATCGCAGAGCCCATGGAATAATCGTATTCCTCGAACGCCGCCTGCGCGGCCACAATCGAGATGACGCGGGTCGCCCCTCCAGGCTCGCCGAGCAGCACTGCGGAGGGGAACACCGAGAAGGCCTGCACGAAGGAGAGGCAGAAGGTGATGGCAAGCCCCGGCATCAGCAGCGGCAGATAGACATGGCGGAACCGCTGCCAAGCGCTGGCCCCAAGGGTCGCGGCCGCCTGCTCGAGCGCCGGGTCGATGCCGGTCACATAGGACAGGGTGAGCAGGAAGGTGAACGGAAAGCCGGTGATCACGAGGGACGCGAAGACGCCCCAGTAATTATGCACGAGCTTCAGCGGCTGGGAGATCAAGCCGATGGTCATCAAGGTCCGGTTGAACCAGCCCTGAGGGCCGAGGTAGTTCAACAGTCCTTCCGCCACCAGCACGGTGCCGAGGGTGATCGGGAGGACGAGGAGCGTCGTCAGGAGGCGCTGGTTGCGCATGAGGCGAACGCGGAATGCGATGGGGATCGCCAGCAGCAGATTGACGAGGGTGACGGGAATGGCGAGCCAGAGCGTCTTGGCGATCGTCTCATAGAGGAACGGATCGGAAAAGAAGCGCCTGTAATTGGCCAGCCAGTCGCCGCCGGCCTTTGGCTCGAAGGAGAGAACGAAACCGAAGGCGAAGGGATAGACGAACAGCAGCAGGCTGAAGACCGCCGCCGGAATGGCGAGCAGGGTCACTGCGTCGAAACCGCGTGCCGCCAGTCGCTGACGCAGGTTGGGTCCGTGTTCGACGGCGGGCGCGTGGGCGACGGCGTCCATCAGTGTCTCCCCTGAATGGGCTCCGCGAAGACGAGTACGCGCTCGTCGTCCGCCCGCAGATGCACCCTGGATCCCGGCTCGACCGGCAGATGAGAGCGGAACACGAAGTCAAGACCGCCGGCGGAATGCGCGGTGCCGACGAACTCGCGACCGCGATACTCGATGGTATCGACAATCGCCCCGATAGCGTTCTGCCCGCCCTCGCCCACCATGAGATCGTCCGACCGGATGGCCGCATAGGCTCCCGAGCCGACTGAAACCCGCTCACGGACGACGCCGCTGATCCTTGCGCCCTCCACATCGAGGACGGCACGGTTGCCGTCGACAGCGACCACCTTCCCTTTTAGCTTGTTGCGGAAACCCATGAAGTCCGCCACGTCGAAATGGGCAGGTTCCTCGTAGAGTTCCTTCGGCGACCCGACCTGCCGGATGACGCCGTCGCGCAGCACGACGATCCGGTCAGCGAGAGAGAGAGCCTCGTCCTGGTCGTGGGTCACGTAGATGGTGGTGGCCCCAAGCTCGTTATGGATGCGCCGGATCTCCGCCCGCATCTCGAGGCGCAGCTTGGCATCGAGGTTGGAGAGCGGCTCGTCCATCAGAACCAGGGGCGGCTCGATGACGATGGCGCGGGCAATCGCCACGCGCTGCTGCTGGCCTCCGGAGAGCTGTCCCGGCAGCTTGTTTTCCTGCCCTTGCAGGCGGACGAGACTGAGCGCCTCGTCGACCTTCCGGTCGATCTCCGCCTTCGGTCGTCCGCGCATCTTCAGGCCGAAGCCGATGTTCTGGCGGACGTTGAGATGGGGAAAGAGCGCGTAGTTCTGGAACACCATGCCGAACCCGCGCTCTTCCGGGCGCAGGGTGTCGACCCGATTCTTGTCGAGCCAGATCGCCCCGCCGGTCACAGGGAGAAGACCCGCGATGCAGTTCAATGTCGTCGACTTCCCGCAGCCCGAGGGTCCGAGCAGGGCGATGAACTCGCCCCGACGGATGCTGAGGGAGACGTCGCGCAAGGCATTGAGCGCCCCGAAGTCGCGGCTCACGCGATCGAGCCGGACTTCGTCGAATTGGGAAAGGGCTATGGTCATCGCGGGTCCTTGGATTTCGGTTTACTTGCGCTTGCCGCCGGCGACCTGCTCGTCCCACATGCGGAAGGCAACGACCATCTGCTCGGGCTGGAGCGGCAACTCGATCGGATTCTCGGCAATCCACTTTTCGTATTCGGGACGGCCGAACTCCTTGATGGCGGCCTGGCTTTCCGGCGGCGCCATGTCGAGCGTCACGTTCTTCACGGCCGGACCGGGATAGAAGTAGCCCTCGTCATAGGTGTAGGCCTGCTGCTCCTTCGTGAGCAGGAAGCTCATGAGGTCGAGGAGCACCGCCACCTTCTCGTTCGCCAGCCCCTTGGGCACGCACATGTAGTGCGCATCCGCGACCCAGTGGAAGTTCTTGAGAGCCGCCACCTTGGCCTCCTTCGGCACGACGCCGAGGACGCGCGGGTTGATGTCCCAACCGGTGGTCGTCACGGTCATGTCGCGGGAGCCTTCGCCCAGCTCCTTCATCACCGCGCCTGTGCCGGACGGGTAGTACTCGATGTTCTGTCCGAGTTCCTTCAGGTAGGCCCAGGTCTTGTCCCAGCCTTTCACAGGATCTTTCGGGTTGCTGTCGCCCAGGATGTAGGGCAGGCCCATGATGAAGGTGCGGCCCGGGCCGGAATTGGCAGGACGCGCATAGATGAAGCGTCCCGGATTGGCCTTGGTATAGGCGAGCAGCTCCTCGGCCGTGCCCGGAACGGTCTTGACCTTGTCGGGCATGTATTCGAGCAGCGGACCGGACGGGTAGTAGGTGACGACGACGCCCTGCCCCTTGGCAAGGCTCTGCATCTTTGCCGCGGCCGGCAGGTAGATCTCGTCGAGATTGGGCAACGCTTTCGCGTGAGCCGGGATCAGCTCGACCCAGAGATTCTGCTCGAGGCCGGCGGAGAGCGCATCGGTGCCGGTGAGCACGAGATCGATGTCGACCCGGCCCGCATCCTGCTGCGCCTTGATCTTGCCCGCGAGTTCCGGCGCGGTCGCCTTGGTGAAGGTGATCCGCGAGACGAGGTTCGGCTTCGCCTTGCGGTAGTTCTCGATGGCCTTCTGCGTCAAGGCGAGGTTGCCGGCCACGTCGATGATGTTGAGCGTAACCGGGCTCGTCGGCAGATTGGCCTGGGCGAAGCTCGTGCCGCCGAGAGCGGCAACGCCTGCGGCGCCGGCAACGCCGCCGACGAAAGTCCGCCTGGTGATCAGGTTCGTCATTGTCTTCCTCCCGTTCTGTGCGACATGGCTCTTCTCTCCATGTCCCGTGTCACAGCTTGTAGGCCTCTTTTGCGAGGCGATAGGCGAGATCGTAAGCCACCTCGTGCGCCTCGTCCTCGTCGAGGCGGTGCGTGACGACGAGGTTGGCGAGATAGGCGCAGTCGACCCGGCGGGCGACATCGTGCCGGGCCGGAATGGAGAGATAGGCGCGCGTGTCGTCGTTGAAGCCGACCGTGTTGTAGAAGCCCGCGGTTTCCGTCGTGAGTTCGCGGAAGCGGCGCATCCCTTCGGGCGCATCGAAGAACCACCAGGCTGGGCCCAGCTTCAGGGCCGGATAATGCCCGGCGAGCGGCGCCAGTTCGCGGGAATAGCTCGTCTCGTCCAGGGTAAAGACGATGACCGTCAGGCTCGGCTCGTTGCCGAAGCGGTCGAGAAGCGGCTTGAGCGCGCGCACGTATTCGGTCCGGGAGGGAATATCGGCGCCCATGTCGCGACCGAAGCGGCCGAAGAGCCCCTCATTGTGATTGCGGAAGGAGCCGGGATGAATCTGCAGGACCATGCCGTCCTCCACGCTCATGGCCGCCATCTCGGTGAGCATCTGCGCGCGGAACAGCTCCGCATCCTCACGCGTCGCGTCTCCCGTCGAGACACGGCGGAACAGCGCTTCGGCATCGCCTTGCGAGAGGTTGGCCGTGCGTGCTGTTGGATGGCCATGATCGGTGGAGGTCGCGCCGTATTCCCGGAAGAAGGCACGCCGCTTCCGGTGCGCCTCCAGGTAGCCGCTCCAGGTCGAGGTATCGCAGCCGGCGATCTCCCCGAAGCGGGCGAGGTTCTGCCGGAAGCCTTCGAACTCAGGATCGACGACGGGGTCGGGCCGATAGGCCGTAACCACCCTGCCTTTCCAGCCGGACTGGCGGATGGTCTCGTGGTGCTTCAGCGGGTCGAGCGGGCTCTCCGTCGTGGCGATCGCCTCGATCTTGAAGCGCTCGAAGAGCGCCCGCGGCCGAAATTCCGGCGTGCGCAGGGCCGTATCGATCCGGTCGTAATAGGCATCCGCATTGGCCGCCGACAGCCGCTCCGTGAACCCGAACAGCGTCGCGAAGGTGTGATCGAGCCACGCGCGGGTCGGCGTGGCACGGAAGAGGTGGTAGTGAGCCGCGAACCGGCGCCAGATCGCACGTGGATCACGTTCCACGATGCTCCCGTCCTTGGCCGGAATGCCGAGCTCTTCCAGCCGCACGCCCTGGCTGTAGAGCATGCGGAAAATGTAGTGATCGGGAATCACGAACAGCGCCGCCGGATCGGGAAACGGTTCGTTCTCCGCATACCAGCGCGGATCCGTATGACCGTGCGGCGAGATGATGGGCAGATCCCTGACCTCCTCATAAAGCCTGCGCGCCACATCGCGGGCAGCGGGCTCTACAGGAAACAGCCGGTCGGGATGGATCAGCATCAAGTTCTCCCTCGGCGCCCTTCCGGCATTTTCTGCCGGTGCAGGACACCTCATTGACCAAACCTTAAAGCCATCCATGACCGTTTGCAATGGTCTACTAGTATGGTAGTGTGCCACTTATGAATGAGAGAAACTCACTTGCAAAGCTCGATGTCAGCCGCGAACCCATGGCTCGTCAGGTTACGCGCGCCCTCCGCCAAGCCATTGTCAGCATGAAGATTTCTCCCGGCGAAATGCTATCCGAGCAGGATCTCGCCCAGAGGTTCGGCGTCAGCCGTTCACCGGTTCGGGAGGCCTTGATCAAGCTGAGCGAGGCAGGGCTCGTGCGGGTTCTGCCCCAGCGCGGGACACAGGTCGTCAAGATCTCGAGAGCCGCCGTGGAAGATGCTCGCTTCATTCGCTTGGCTGTCGAATGTGCCGTCGTGCGAGAGGCGGCACTGAAGGCCACGCCCATCATGATCGCGGAACTGAATGCAAGCCTGACCCGGCAGCGCCGCGCCCAGCGCGCCACCTCCTCGGACGATTTCCTGGCCCTCGACGAAGAGTTTCACCGCCTCCTGGCGGAGACGGCAGGCAGGCCAGCGGCATGGCGCATGATCGAGGATGTGAAGCCTCAGATGGATCGCGTCCGCTATCTCGACGTGAAGCAGGCGACGCCCCGGCATACCATCGTGGCCCAGCATGTGATGATCGTCGATGCCATCAAGTCTTCCGATCCTGTCGCGGCGGAAAAGGCGATGCGTCAGCATCTCAGCGAAATTCTCCGCACCCTCCCGGAACTTGCCGCCCAATATCCCGACCTGTTCGAGCTTGAAGATGATGCCGTGGCGGAGGCCCTGAGCGCCTAAATCGGCTCAAGCCAGGTTCACGCCCCATCAATGATCGGCTCTATTCTGAAGAGGCAACCCCATGGAACAGGCTTGGCGCTGGTTCGGTCCTGAAGATGTCATCAAGCTGTCCCATGTCCGCCAAACCGGTGCGACCGGGATCGTGACAGCCCTGCATCACATCCCTTACGGTGTCGTCTGGAGCATCGAGGAGATCGAGAAGCGCAAGGCGCTCATTGCGGCCGATCCTTCGCTCGGCCTGCGCTGGAGCGTGGTCGAGAGCCTGCCTGTTCATGAGAATATCAAAATCGGCGAGGGCGACCTGACGCCCCTCTTCGACAACTACCGGCAATCGCTGCGCAATCTGGCTCAATGTGGCGTAACCACAATCTGCTACAACTTCATGCCGGTGGTGGACTGGACGAGAACCGAACTCGCCTACCCTCTTCCCGGCGGCGGCACGGCCCTGCGCTTCAACGCGCATGAGTTCGCCGCCTTCGATTGCTTCATGCTGGAGCGTCCCGGTGCCGAGGCGGATCACTCGCCCAAGGTTCTGGCGCAGGCAAGGGAATGGTACGACCGCTCGTCGGAAGCGGATCGGCGCCAGCTTCTCGCTAACATCATGGCCGGATTGCCCGGCGCCTATGACCGCTACGACATCCCCGGCCTGCGCGTCATGCTCGACCGATACCGGGATATCGACGCCGCGGCCCTGCGCGAAAACCTTGCCCGGTTCCTGCGCGAGGTAATTCCGACGGCGGAGGAAGTCGGCATCCGGATGTGCATCCATCCCGACGATCCGCCGCGCCCCCTCATGGGCCTGCCGCGCATCGTCTCCAATGCGGACGACATCGCCTTCATTCTCGACGCGGTCGACGCGCCTGCGAATGGGCTCACGCTCTGCAGCGGATCCCTCGGGGCCAATCCGGTCAACGATGTTTCGGCCATTGCCGCGCGCTTCGCCAGCCGCATCTGGTTCGCCCACCTGCGCAACGTGGCCAAGGAGCCGGATGGCTCCTTCATGGAGGCGGATCACCTCGGCGGCGACACCGACATGGTGGCTTTGATCACGGTGCTTCTGGAGGAGCAGAATCGGCGCAAGGAGGCCGGAGACGCGAATTGGCGGATTCCCATGCGCCCCGACCACGGCCACGAACTTCTGGACGATGTGGGCAAGCCCACCCATCCGGGCTACCCGGCCATCGGCCGCCTGCGCGGGTTGGCCGAACTGCGCGGCGTGATGACCGCCGTTTCTGCCCTGCGCAACCTGCCGCTCTGACGAGCGAGGCAACCTTATCCAAGGAGATTGCGCAGGGTCCGCATGAACACGCGGGCGCCGATGGGGATCAGGTCGTCGGGGAAGTCATAGTCGGGATTGTGCAGGCTCGGGTGCTTCTCGCCCGCGCCGAGGAAGAACATGGCCGCCGGCGCCTTCTGGCCGAAGCGGCCGAAATCCTCCGAAGCCCGCATCGGCAGGTCGCCCCGGCCGTAAGCCACGCCCTCGGCTTCGAGCGCCTGGCGCAGATGCGCGACCGCCTCGGGGGCATTCTCGCAATGGTGGAAGATGTCGTCATAGGCGATTTCGACCCCGAGCCCCTGCTCCCGCGCGGCGCTCAGCACCAGTTGCTCAGCGCTCGCGCAGAGTTCCTCCATACCTGAATCGGTGAGGGTGCGCAGGGTCGCCCAGATTTCCCCATGGGCCGGCGCCACGCCGAAGGCCGGCTCCCCGATCCGGGCGTGGGTCACGGTCACCATCGAGAAGCCCTCCTCCAGCGGCCCACCCTTTCCGAGGGCGGTCAGCTTGGGCATCAACTCGGCCACGACGTTCACGGGCGAGAGACCAGTCTCGGGCATAGAGGCGTGGGCGGTCTTGCCGGTGAGCACGACGCGCATGCCGCGCGAGGCGCAATTGACCGGCCCTTCGGTGAGCGCCACCTTGCCGAAGGGCAATCCCGGCACGTTGTGCAGGGCGAAAGAGAAGTCCGGTGCGATCTGGCGGAAGCGCGGGTCGGCCACGACGGCCGCAGCCCCCGAGCCATCCTCCTCCGCAGGCTGGAACATCAGGATGGCGCGCCCGCGCTGCGGCTTCTGGCGGCCGAGTTCCCGGGCCAGCGCCGCGAGGATAGCCATGTGGCCGTCATGCCCGCACAGGTGGCCCTTTCCGGGCGTGGCGGAGCGGTGAGGCGCATCGGAGATTTCCTGGATCGGCAGCCCATCGAGTTCTGCGCGCACCATCATGGTCGGCCCTGGCTCTCGGCCCTCGTAGACCGCCGCGATGCCATGGCCACCCAGGTCGGTGAGGATCCAGTCGGGATGGGTCTCCTTTAGAAAGGCCTGGACTTCGCGGGCGGTCTGCGCCTCTTGGCGGGAGAGTTCAGGCATGCGGTGCAGCTTGCGCCGGAAGGCCACCAACTCGACCATGTCTTGATTGGTCAGGACCATGCATCACCTCCAGGGCCGAATCCCGAAAGCCTGACCTTCTCACGACATCAGGCTTGCTTCGGGAGAGGTTTATGGCGGGAGTCCGAGGCATGATCAACTGGAACAAATCCACTCCTGAGGGATAGGCGTCCACCTCCGCCGCCGATTGCTGCACCGCATCCATGCCGCTACGTTGTCCGCGATTGCTTCAAGGCTCCACGATCCCATGCACCTCTTTGTCTTCGGCCTGGGCTACACCGCCCTCCAGTTCATTCACCTTCACCGCGACCGGTTTACGACGGTCGGCGGCACCGTTCGCTCGGAGGATAAGGCGAACGCCATGAGGGCAGCGGGAATCCAGGCCTGCCGCTTCGACGGCGCAGACTTCGATCCCGCCATTCTCCAGCATCTCGAACGCGCGGAGGCTCTCCTGATCTCCGCGCCGCCGGCCGATGGGCGCGATCCGGTCCTTGAGCAGTTTTCCAAAGCGATCGCGGCAGCCCCTCGCCTGCGCTGGGTCGGCTACTTGTCGACCGTGGGCGTCTATGGCGATTCCGGCGGCGCCTGGGTCGATGAGGCGACCCCACCCAATCCCGCAACACCGCGGGCCCGTCATCGAATCGCCGCCGAGCGGCAATGGCTCGAACTGGGCGCAGGTGCCCCGTTTGCTGTGCAGATCTTTCGGCTCGCGGGCATCTACGGTCCCGGTCGCAATGCTCTGGTGAAGGTTGCGGACGGCACCGCCAAGCGAATTGTGAAGCCGGGGCAGGTCTTCAATCGGATCCATACGGAAGATATCGCCCAGGTTCTAATGGCGTCCATCGAGAAGCCGCGCCCGAATGCCGTCTACAACGTTGCGGACGATGAGCCCGGCCCGCCTCAGGACGTGATCGCCTACGCGGCAGAGCTTCTCGGCAGAGCCTCCCCGCCCGAGATCCCGTTCGACCAAGCCGACCAGACCCCGATGGCGCGCGCCTTCTACGAAGACAACAAACGCGTGCGTAACTTCCGGATCAAGTCGCAGCTCGGGGTCACGCTTCAGCACCCGACATATCGCGACGGTCTGCGGGCACTGCTCCAGTCCAGCGAGGCCGCTTCGGTGCGCAAACCTTAGGCATATTGCAGACCTACTCCGCGAGCGCGGCGGCGCGGCGGAATACGAGCCTGACCATAGAAGCAGCAACATCGACTAATGAACCATCACCGAACCACTTGCAAATTGGTTCGGGATCGGGATAGCCTTGTTTCGTTAACGCCTCCGAGGCCGCAACAACACGTCGCCGGTGGCGATCCACCAGCAAGATTGGTTCAAAGGGAGCTGGATCATCATGTCCAACCCGGATCCTTCGGCAGACAGCTCCAACCTTGCTCTCGGGCGATTGCGGGCTCTGCTGGACGACAGCTCCTTCGAAGGGGAGCAGCGGCTCCCGCCCGAGCGGGTGCTGGCGGCGCAGATCGGAATCGGGCGCCGCGCACTGCGCCGGGCTCTCGAGGTGCTGGAGGCAGAGGGGCGGATCTGGCGTCATCAGGGCAAGGGCACCTTCCTGGGACCCCGCCCGGCTCACTCCCCGACCAGTCTCGAAGAACTGACAAAGCGCACCCATCCGCTCGAAGTGATGGACGTGCGCCTGGAGATCGAGCCCGCTCTTGCCCGGTTGGCGGCGGTGCGGGCGACGAACGGCGACATCGAGCGCCTTCTGCGCCTCGCCGAGAAGACCGCCTCCTCCTCCGATGCGGACGGGCGCGAACTCTGGGACAGCGCTCTGCACCGGACCATCGCCGAGGCTGCAGGCAACTCCCTGCTTCTCGCCATCTTCGACATGGTCGACCGCATCCGCCAGGACACCACGTGGCGGCTTCTGCGGGAGCGGGCGCGCTCCGGTGAGCGCCAGCAGATCTATGTCGAGCAGCACCGTCGCGTCATCGCCGCCATCGCCCAGCGGGAAGCCCATGCGGCCGAGCACGCGATGCGGGAGCACCTCGAACTCGTGCGTGAAGGCCTTCTCAAGGTCATGACCGCCCCCCTGCCCGATCAGGTCGATGGACAGATGTTGAAAGCACCCGTGACAGCAAGCACCAAAAAAGAGATCCGCCATGGGACATGAGGCCGCCCGCCAATCGCCTGCAGAGGTCCGTCACATTGGCAATGCTGCCCTGGCCTCCGAACCGCCGCTTCTCAGCGTTGAGGGTCTGTCGGTCCGCTTCGACAGCGCCCCGAAGGGCGTGAACGTGGTCGACGACGTGAGCTTTTCCGTGAGCAAGGGGAAGACCCTCTGCATCGTCGGCGAATCCGGCTGCGGCAAGAGCGTGACGTCGCTGGCGCTCATGGGTCTTCTCCCGACGCCCCCGGCGAGGATCGTCGCGGGCTCGGCGATGTTCGACGGACAGGACCTTCTGACGCTCTCCGAGCGCGAGCGGGCGGATCTTCGCGGCGACAAGATGGCGATGATCTTCCAGGAGCCGATGACCTCCCTCAACCCCGCCTTCACCGTGGGCGACCAGATCGCCGAGGGCATCGTCCGGCACCGCAAGGTCTCCAAGGCCGAAGCCATGGAACGGGCGCTCGACATGCTGAGGAAGGTGCGCATTCCGGCGCCCGAGAAGCGCCTTCGCGCCTACCCGCACGAAATGTCCGGCGGCATGCGCCAGCGCATCATGATCGCCATGGCGCTGGCCAACGATCCGGAGCTTCTGATCGCCGACGAGCCGACCACCGCGCTCGACGTCACGATCCAGGCGCAGATCCTCACCCTCATCCGCCGTCTGCAGGAGGAAACCGGCACCGCCATGATCCTCATCACCCACGATCTGGGCGTGGTGGCGGAAGTGGCCGATGAAGTCGCGGTCATGTATGCGGGACATGTTGTCGAAAGCGGGCCGGTCGAGGCGATCTTCGACGATCCGCAGCACCCCTACACCATCGGGCTTATGGGTTCCGTCCCATCGCTCGGACGGCGTCAGGGCAGGCTTGCCACGATCCGCGGCACCGTGCCGCCTGCGGAGCTGATGCCAAAGGGCTGCCGCTTCACGCCGCGCTGCCCCTTCTCCGACACCCGTTGCGGCAACGAGCTTCCGCCGCTCGGTGAAATCCGCCCCGGCCATCTTGCACGGTGCTGGTACGCACCTCTCGAACAGAAGCGAGGCACAGCCGCATGAGTGTCATGGCGAACACCAGCGACATCATCCTTGAAGGCGTCGGCCTGAAAAAACACTTCAGCAGCGGCGGCCTTCTCTCCTCGCCGACCGTCGTGCGCGCGGTCGATGGCGTGTCCCTCGACATCCGGCGCGGAGAGACCTTCGCCGTCGTGGGCGAGTCCGGCTGCGGCAAGTCCACGCTCGGCCGCCTTCTCCTGCGCCTCATCGAACCGACGGGCGGTGACGTTCGCTACGAAGGCCGCTCCATCCTGGAACTCAACAAGAGCGAGTTGCGGCGCCTGCGCCGCGATCTGCAGATCATCTTCCAGGACCCCTTCGCGTCGCTCAATCCTCGCATGAATGTGGGCGACATCATTGCCGAGCCGATCTGGCTGCACAATCTGGCCGCAGGTCGCGAGAAGCGCGAGCGCGTAGCGGACCTGATGCGTACGGTCGGCCTGCTTCCCACCCATTCGGACCGTTATCCGCACGAGTTCTCCGGCGGCCAGCGCCAACGCATCGGCATCGCCCGCGCCCTGGCGGGCGATCCGAAGCTGATCGTGGGCGACGAGCCGGTCTCCGCCCTGGACGTGTCGATTCAGGCCCAGATCATCAATCTGCTGGAAGACCTGAAGGACCGGTTCGGCCTCACCCTCGTGATCGTGGCCCACGACCTCGCGGTCATCCGGCACATGAGCGACCGGGTTGCGGTGATGTATCTCGGCGAGATCGTCGAGCTGTCCGACACGGATGCCCTCTTCGATAACCCGCTGCATCCCTACACCCAGGCGCTTCTCGCGGCGATTCCCATTCCGAGCCCCTCGAGCCGGCAGCCAAAGGTGCTGCTGCAGGGCGACGTTCCGAGTCCCGCGGCCCCGCCATCCGGATGCCGCTTCCACACCCGCTGCCCGCATGCACGCGCAGTCTGCAAGGAGCAGCACCCTGCCCTCGAAACGACGCCGGACGGGCGGCAGGTGGCCTGCCATTTCTGGCGCGAAATCCAGGGAGCGGGCGCTGGCTCCATCAGCGCGCCTCCCCCCAGCGCTGCGCTCACCAAGCGCCTGGCGCTCTACCGAACTTGGCGTGAACGGCAGGATAAGCCCGTCGCGACGAGCCCCTGAACGAGGACCGATCCAGAGGATCATTGGAGGACGACACAAATGAAGAAAAGACTGCTCCTAGCCATCGCCGCCGGGCTCCTTGTGAGCACTGCGGCCTCCGCGCAGACCCTGCGCATCGGACTGAACGAAGACCCGGACGTGCTCGATCCCCATCGCGCACGCACCTTCGTCGGCCGCATCGTGTTCACGTCGCTCTGCAACAAGCTCGTAGACATCACTCCCGACCTGAAGTTCACTCCGGAGCTCGCCACCGAATGGGGCTGGGGCGACGACGGCAAGTCCCTGACCTTCAAGCTGCGCCCGGGCGTGAAATTCCACGACGGCGAGCCTCTGAATGCAGCCGCCGTGAAGGCCAATATCGACCGCGCCCGGACCCTGCCGGACTCGCTTCGCAAGAGCGAGCTCAGCTCCGTCGAGAGCGTGGACGCCGTCGACGACCTGACCGTGAAGATCAATCTCTCCCGCGCCGATGCGACCCTGCTCTCGCAGCTCTCGGACCGCGCCGGCATGATCATGTCGCCGAAGGCACTGGCTTCTGCCGATTTCGCTCAGAAGCCTGTCTGCTCGGGTCCGTACAAGTTCGTCGAGCGCGTGCAGAACGACCGCATCGTGCTTGAGAAGTTCGCCGACCACTGGGACGCCAAGAACTTCAACTTCGACCGTATCGTGTTCCAGCCCATTCCGGACACGACCGTGCGCCTCGCCAACCTGCGCTCCGGCAACCTCGACCTGATCGAGCGTCTCGCGCCGAGCGACGTCCCGGCCGTGAAGAGCGACGGGAACCTGGTCTTCGCGCCGGTCTCGGGCATCGGCTACCAGGGCCTGACCATCAACACCAACAACGGCGAGCGCGCCAAGTCCCCGCTGGGCCGGGACAAGCGCGTCCGTCAGGCACTTGAGCTCTCCATCGATCGCAACGTGATCAACGAGGTGGTGGGTCAGGGCATCTTCCCGCCGGCAGGACAACCCTTCCCGCAGGCCAGCCCCTACCACAATCCGAAGTTCGCCCCTCCGGCGCGTGACGTCGCCAAGGCGAAGCAGCTCCTGAAGGAAGCCGGCGTCGATCGGGTGAAGCTTGAGCTCACCTTCGGCACCAGCACCACGACCCAGCAGATCGCCGAGATCATCCAGGCCATGGCGGCCGAGAGCGGGTTCGACATCACGTTGCGTCCGACCGAGTTCGCCGCGATGCAGAAGGAAGCACAGGCGGGCAACTTCGACGTCAACGTGATCGGATGGTCCGGCCGCGTCGATCCCGACGGCAACATCCACCCGTTCGTTTCCTGCAAGGGCGCCCTGAACGACGGCAAGTACTGCAACGAGCAGGTCGACAAGCTCCTGAACGAAGCCCGCGTCATCAACGACGAGGCCAAGCGCAAGCAGCTCTACGATCAGGCTCAGGAAATACTGAAGCAGGACCTGCCGATCATCTACACCTACTACCAGCCCTGGCCCTTCGTTCAAACGAAGAAGGTTCAGAACTTCAAGCCTTACCCGGACGGCATGATCCGTCTGAAGGGCGTCAAGTTCGGGTCCTGATCGACTAAAAACCTGCGTGCCCGGTCGATGAGACCGGGCACGCTCCTCCCTTCTCTGATGCGGGATTCTTGGGCTGATGCTGCGCTACATCGGACGACGAATACTGATTGCCATCCCGACCCTGATCATCGTGTCGCTGCTGGTCTTCGCCCTGCAGAAGCTCCTGCCCGGCGATCCGGTTCTCACCATGGCGGGCGAGGAGCGCGACCCTCAGGTTCTGGCCTTCCTGCGCGAAAAGTATCGCCTGGATGATCCGATCCCGGTCCAATACTTCGCCTGGATCGGTTCGGCTCTGACGGGCAATCTGGGCATATCGCTGCGCACCGACATTCCGGTTCTCGATCTGATCATGAGCAAGCTCCCGGTGACCCTCGAGCTCGCCATCATGGCCATGATCGTGGCTCTTGCCATCGGCATCCCCGCCGGCATCATCTCTGCGGTGAGGAAGGGGACCGCCGTCGACTACACCGCCAATGTGATCGCGCTCTCTGGCCTGTCGATCCCGAACTTCTGGCTCGGCATCATGCTCATCATGCTGATCTCGGTGCGCTGGCAGCTCCTGCCCGCATCCGGCTATGTGCCCCCGACCGAGGATCTCTGGCTGAACATCAAGACCATGATCATGCCGGCCTTCGTGCTCGGCACAGGTCTGGCCGCCAGCCTCATGCGCCATACCCGCAGCGCCATGCTCGGCGTCATGCGCTCCGACTATATCCGCACGGCACGGGCCAAGGGACTTCTGTCGCGCAAGGTCATTCTGAAGCATGCCCTCCGCAACGCCCTCGTGCCGATCGTGACCCTCTCGACGCTGCTCTTCGGCGAGCTGCTCGCCGGAGCGGTCCTGACCGAACAGATCTTCACCATCCCGGGCTTCGGCAAGCTTATCGTCGACGCGGTGTTTAATCGTGATTACGCCGTCGTGCAGGGTGTGGTGCTCTGCACCGCCGTCGGGTTCATCTTCATGAACCTCCTGGCGGATGTCCTTTACGTTCTCGTCAATCCCCGCCTGAGGCACTCAGCATGACCGCTACAGCCGCTGTCGCCGACGATGTCGCCCTGCCGAAGAAGCGCAGCCGTGTGCTCTCCAAGTTCCTGAAGAACAAGAGTGCCGTCGTCGGCGGGGCCATCGTGCTGTTCTTCATCCTGGCTGCGGTCGTCGGGCCCTATCTTGCCCCCTACGACCCGATCAAACCGAGCTTCACGAGCATTCGCAAGCCCCCATCGGAGCTGTTCTGGTTCGGCACCGATGAGCTGGGGCGTGACATGTTCTCCCGCATGCTCTGGGGCGCACGCGCCTCCATCATGGCCGGTGTCGTGTCGGTGTTCATCGCCATCGCGCTCGGCGTGCCCTTCGGTCTGATCGCCGGCTACTTCGGCGGCTGGATCGACGCCAGCATCTCTCGCGCGACCGACGCCATGCTGGCGATCCCGTTCCTCATCTTCGCCATTGCGCTCGCGGCCTTCCTGGGTCCCAGCCTCACCAATGCGATGATCGCCATCGGTCTTTCCGCCATGCCGATCTTCATCCGCCTCACCCGCGGACAGGTGCTGACCGTAAAGGCGGAAGACTACGTGGAAGGAGCACGGGCCATCGGTCTCCCGGACTTCTGGATCATGGTGCGATACGTGCTGCCCAACGTGCTGCCGCCGATCCTCGTCCAGGGCACGCTCACCATCGCCACCGCCATCATCGCAGAGGCGAGCCTCTCCTTCCTCGGGCTAGGCCAGCAGCCGCCGAACCCCTCCTGGGGCTCCATGCTCAACACGGCCAAGAACTTCATGGATCAGGCGCCCTGGATGTCGATCTTCCCAGGCTCGGCGATCTTCCTGATCGTGCTCGGCTTCAACCTTCTCGGCGATGGCCTGCGCGACGCGCTCGATCCCCGCGAACAGTAAAAACACGCAACATCGGATAAAAGACATGTTTACGACACGGCCCGAGATCCTCGGCACCTTTGGCATCGTCACCTCGACCCATTGGCTCGCGTCAGCGGCCGGCATGGCAATGCTGGAAAAGGGCGGCAACGCCTTCGACGCCTGCGTCGCCTCAGCCTTCGTGCTCCAGGTGGTAGAGCCGCATCTGGTTGGCCCGTCGGGCGAAGTCCCGGCCGTGTTCTACTCCGCCAAGACCAAGAAGGTCGAGGTGCTCTGCGGTCAGGGCACGGCGCCGATGGGCGCTACCATCGAACATTACAAGCGTGAGGGCCTCAAGCTCATCCCTGGTAACGGCATGCTCGCCACCGTGGTGCCCGGCGCGTTCGATGCCTGGATGCTCCTGCTGCGCGACCATGGACTTCTCTCGCTCAGAGAAGTGCTGGAGCCTGCCATCTACTATGCCGAGCAGGGACATCCCCTGCTGCCGCGCGTAGCCGACACCATCAAGGGCCTGAAGGAATTTTTCGAGACCGAGTGGCCCACCTCCGCTGCGGTCTACCTGCCGGGCGGTGAGGTCCCTAAAGCTCGCCAGCTCTTTCGCAACCCGCAGCTCGCCGATACCTGGAAGCGCATCATCCGCGAGGGGGAAGCCAAGGGGAGCGACCGCGAGGCGCAGATCGAGGGCGCGCGCAACGCCTTCTACAAGGGCTTCGTGGCCGAGGCCATCGATGCCTTCGTGCGCAAGACGGAGGTGATGGACCAGAGCGGCTCGCGCCACCGCGGCGTGCTCACCGCCGACGACATGGCGAAATGGCAGGCGTCCTACGACGCGCCGCAGACCTACGAGTATCACAATTTCCGGGTCAACAAGATCAGGCCGTGGGGCCAGGGGCCCGTCTTCCTGCAGACGCTGGCGTTGCTGAAAGGCTTCGATTTGGCCGCCATGGGGCCGACCAGCGGCGCGTTCGTCCACACGGTGACTGAGGCCATGAAGCTCGCCTTTGCGGACCGCGAGGCCTATTACGGCGACCCCGACTTCATCGATGTGCCGATCCAGACGCTCTTGTCGGACGCGTACAACAACGAGCGCCGCAAGCTGATCACCGACAAGGCCTCCCTGGAGCTGCGCCCCGGTCGCGTCGAGGGTTACGAGGCCCAGGTCGAGCGTACCCTGAAGGCGCTGCGCGAACTCTCCACCACGGACAAGAAGGTCTCCGGCGGTGAGCCAACACTGGCCTCAATGCGCTCGGCCCGGCGCGGCGACACGGTGCATATCGACGTCGTCGACCGCTTCGGCAACATGATCGCCGCCATGCCCTCCGGCGGCTGGCTCCAGTCCTCGCCGGTCGTTCCGGAACTCGGCTTCATGCTCAACTCCCGTGCCCAGATGTTCTGGCTGGAAGAGAACCTGCCGGCGAGCCTTGCGCCGGGCAAGCGCCCGCGCACAACGCTCACGCCTACCCTCGCTGAGAAGGACGGTGAACCCTACATGGTGTTCGGCTCCCCCGGCGGCGACCAGCAGGAGCAGTGGCAGATGCTCCTCTTCCTGCGCCATGCCCATCACGGGCTGAACCTGCAGGAAGCCATCGACCTGCCCATGTCGCACACGGCGCATTTCCCGTCCTCCTTCTACCCCCGCGAGCAGAAGCCCGGCCATCTCATGGCCGAGGAGACCTACGGTACGGAGGTGCTCGACGATCTGCGCGCCCGCGGTCACGAGGTCGAGGTCGCGCCGGCCTGGACGGTCGGACGCCTCGTGGCGGCAAGCCGCGACAAGGACGGCCTGCTGCACGGCGCCGCCACGCCGCGCCTCATGCAGGCCTATGCGGTCGGACGCTGAGGAGCACGGATCATGACCTGGTCGATCATCGCGAAGGATCCCGAGACCGGCTCGTTCGGGGTTGCCGTCACCACCAAGTTCTTCGCCGTGGGAGCGCTCTGCCCCCATGGCACGGCGAAGATCGGGGCACTTGCCACCCAGGCGCTCGTCAATCCGCTCTACGGCACGGACGGGATGCGGTTCCTGGCCGAGGGCCGAAGCGCAGAGGAGATCGTGGCGGTTCTCACCGCACAAGATCCTGGACGGGAATCCCGCCAGCTGCACGTAATCGACCGGGACGGCAGGACCGCGGCCCATACGGGCCGGGAATGCGTCGATTGGTGCGGGCATCTCACGGATGAGAACGTGTCCGTGGCCGGCAACATGCTGGCCGGGCCGACGGTGATCCAAGCCACCCTCGACACCTACAAGCGCCGCATGGACCTGCCCTTCGCCGACCGGCTTCTGACTGCGCTCGATGCGGGACAGGCCGAGGGCGGCGACAAGCGCGGCAAGCAATCGGCGGCGCTCAAGGTCTGGCGCGACGAGTCCTACCCGATGCTCGACCTGCGCATCGACGATCACCCGGAGCCCCTGGACGAGTTGCGCCGGCTCTACGGCGTTGCCCATGAACGCTTCCTGGCCTTCATGGACGCCATGGCGACCCGCGCGAATCCCGGCGGCGTCACGGACCGGTCCTGGATCGACCAGAGGGCGCGGGAGTACCAGGAGCGGCTTGCCGGAAGCGCCTCTTAAGGCACTTCCGCAACACCCTCACTTGCCGTAGGGCCGAAAAGATCCTACGGCCGTTCTGCTTTTGAAGGTGACCTTCCGATGTTCGGCATACCTCTCTTCGACTTGGCCTGGCTCGTGGTTGCGCTCCTGGTGGCTGGCGGCATCACCGGTCTGCTGGCGGGCGTGTTCGGCGTCGGCGGCGGTGCGGTCGCCGTGCCGATCCTCTACGAGCTGTTCCGCATCCTGGAGGTGCCCGAGGAAGTGCGCATGCCGCTCTGTGTCGGCACCTCGCTTGCCATCATCATCCCGACGTCGATCCGCTCCTTCTCTGCACACAAGGCCAAGGGCGCAGTCGACATGACGATCCTGCGCATCTGGGCCGTGCCTGTGGTGCTCGGTGTGGTCATCGGCAGCGTCATCGCACGTTATGCCCCCGCCGACCTGTTCAAGGCGGTGTTCGTGGTCGTGGCAGGCCTATCCGCCATCAGGTTGCTCTTCGGCAAGGATACGTGGCGCTTCGGCCTCGACATGCCTGGAAAGCCCATCATGATCGCCTATGGCTGGCTTATCGGCATCCTCTCGGCGCTGATGGGCATCGGCGGCGGTCAGCTCTCCAACCTGTTCATGACCTTCTACAACCGCCCGATCCATCAGGCGGTGGCGACCTCGTCCGGTCTCGGCATTCTCATCTCGATCCCCGGCGCCATCGGCTACATCTACGCCGGCTGGCCGCATATGGCCGATTATCCCGACGTGGTCGCTTTCCAGCTGCCTCTGGCCCTTGGTTACGTGTCGCTCCTCGGCTTCGTGCTCTTCATTCCTACCAGCACCTGGATGGCACCCGTGGGAGCGCGCCTCGCGCACCGCCTGTCCAAGCGCCGGTTGGAAGTGGCGTTCGGCATCTTCCTACTGCTCGTCTGCGCCCGCTTCGCCGCAAGCCTCCTCACTTGAGCCATGAACACCCTCCAATCTGCAACGCCAGATAGGAGGTGGCACAATGGCTGAAGCAACGGCAGGGTCTCTGCATGCCTTCCTTGCTGGCGTGGGGCGGGACGGTCGCGGACGCTCGGTTGCCGATGTGCTCGCCTTCTCGGACGACGAGCTGGAGGCTGTGCATGACTACATTCAGTGGCTATTTCCGCTCCCGACCCGCAGCGCGGCTCAGCCGCACTCCCCTGTTCTGACGCAAGCCGAAATTGAAGCGATCAGAGCCGATCCGCGCTCGATCGAGAGCCTGAAGAAGGCAACCGAACGCATGCTGCAGTTCTACCGGGAAACACACTGGTGGCTCACAGCGCACGACCATAATCACCTGCGGATCACCCGGATCCTCCACAGCCTGAGGCTGCTTGTCGGCCCCATTGAGGCAAGGGCCTTTTATGGGGTGATCATCTCGCTGCACGAGGCGGCTGGAGCCCCCATCAACACCCGCAGCCTGCACTATTGGGCAGAGGCTGCGGGCACTCCCGGCTCTTGAGCGGCCAAGGCACTTAGGAAGCGTACTTGTTCCGCAGATACGCGAGGTAGGGCGCCGGATCGAGGCGGCGCCCCGTTTCCCGCTCCAGCAGCTCATCGCGCATGAAGCGGCGCCCGTGCTGCCAGATACGGGTGCGAAGCTCCTCAGCCAGAACGCCGTAGTCACCGGCCTCGATAGAGGCATCGACGGACGGGTTCTGCTGGCGCAGGGTCTCCATGACCTGTGCTCCCATGACATTACCGATAGTGTAGGTCGGGAACGAGCCGATATAGCCGGTCGACCAATGAACATCCTGCAGCACGCCCTTGGCATCGTTCGGAACGGTCAGGTCGAGATCGCGCTTGATCGCGGCATTCCAGGCACCGGGGAGGTCGGAAACCGGAAGCGAGCCGTCCATCAGCGCGCATTCGATATCGACGCGCAGCATGATGTGGAGGTCGTAAGTCAGCTCATCCGCCTCGACACGGATGAAGCCGGGCTCCACGCGCGTGACGGCGCGATAGAACTCCTCGGCGCTCACATCGCCGAGCTGATCGGGGAAATGCCGCTGCAGGCCCGGGAAGTGCCGCTGCCAGAACGTGCGGCTGCGGACGATATGGTTCTCCCAGAGGCGCGACTGGGACTCGTGGGCGCCGAAACTGGTGCCGCCGACCGCGTAAAGTCCCACGAGGTCCGTTGCCAGGGCCGTGCGGGTATAGGCGGGGTCGACGCCCTGCTCGTAGAGTCCGTGGCCGACCTCGTGGGCCGTGCCAAACATAGATGCGGGAAGATAGTTGCGGTTGTAGCGGGTGGTGATCCGCACGTCGTTGCGGGTGAAAGACACCTCGAACGGATGAACCGTGGTATCGAGGCGCCCACGCTGGAGATCATAACCAAGCTTCTCGGCGAGGCTCAGGCCAAAGGCGCGCTGCCCTTCCTCGGGAAAGTCGCGAAACAGAAAGTCCGATCGCGGCTGCGGCCGGGAGCGGGCGGCGTCGAGGATCGGCAGCAATCCATTACGCAGCGTGGAGAACAGCGCCTTGAGGCTCGCGGCGGTCTCTCCCGGCTCGTAGATCGACACCATGGCGTCATAGGGATGCTCCGACCAGCCGATGCAATCGGCATAGGCACGGGAGAGCTCGACCGTCTTGGCGAGATAGGGCTCGTAGATCGGGAACTCGCTCTTCGCCCGTGCCTCGATCCAGGCAGACTGCGCCACGGTGCGTAGAGCCGCCCGTTCCTGGATCAGGGATGCCGGCACGCTGCGATGGTGCTCGACCGCGTGCCGCGTCTGCTCCACCATGCGCCGCTCGGCCGCGTCCGCCGGTACTCCTTCGAGGGCCCGCTCGGCTTCCTCGAGCGCCCTTTCCGTCTCGGGTGCGAGAAGAAGGTCGCGTGCGACACGGGTCAGGGTCGCGATTTGATGACCGCGGGTTTCCGCGCCACCGGCGGGCATCATCGTCCGCGAATCCCATGTGAGCAGGGACGTTGCGTTCAGCACGTCGTTGACAGCGGCAATGCGCTCCCGGAGCGCTGCGAAGGAGGCTTGCTGGGTCATGGTCGATCTCTGATCTTATTCGGTGCCGCCGGTGTTGAGATGGCAGGCGGAGAAGCGGCCGGGCCCGATGGCGGCCAGCGGCGGAGCCTCGCGCTTGCAGCGCGGACCGGCAAAGGGGCAGCGGGGGTGGAAGTGGCATCCGCTCGGCGGATTGAGCGGAGATGGGATTTCGCCCGCGATGGGGCGGAAGTTCTTTCGGCCCACGCCCACCCGAGGAACGCTTTCGAACAGCGCTCGTGTATAGGGGTGGTTGGGCTTCGCATAGAGCTCACTCGTGGGCGCCAGCTCCACGATGCGCCCGAGATACATGATCGCGACACGGTCGGAGACGTGGCGCACCACGCCGAGATCGTGGCTGATGAAGATGCCCGTCAGGTCGAGGTCCCGGCGCAGATCCATGAACAGGTTGAGCACCTGAGCCTGGATCGAGACGTCCAGCGAGGCTACGGGCTCATCGAGCACCAGGAGATCCGGCTTCATGGCGAGCGCACGCGCAATGGCAATGCGCTGCCGCTGCCCGCCGGAGAACTGGTGCGGGAACCGCCGGCGGTAGCTCGGGTCGAGGCCGACACGGCCGAGCATGTCGGCCACGTAGGAATCGGCCTCCCGCGACTTGACGATATTGTGCGCGACCGGACCCTCGGCCACCGTATCGCCGATGCGGATGCGCGGGTTGAGGCTGGCAAACGGATCCTGGTGGATCATCTGAACGCGCGTCGTCAGCTTCTGCGTGCGCCGACCCTGCTCTTTCGCAACGGGCGCATTGCCGAACAGGATCTTGCCGTCACTGGGCGTATAGATCCCGGCGATCATGCGCCCGAGCGTCGACTTTCCGCAGCCGGACTCGCCGACGAGGCCCACGACCTCGCCTTTGCCGACGCTGAGGCTGACATCCGTCACGGCACGGACGACCTCGGTCGTTCGGCCTGCGCCGAGAAGGCCTGCGATCCTTTCCCCGAGATTGGGGTGCTTTACGAAGCGCTTCGATACGTGGTCGATGTCAAGGAGAGCGGCTGGCATGAAACGGGCTCGATCGGGTAATGGCAGAGGGCGGTGCGTCCGTCCTCGAAATGCTGGACAGGCGGCGTGGTGGTGCAGGCAGGCCCTGCTTTGGCGCAGCGAGGCGCGAAGGCGCAGCCTTGCGGGAGGTTGGCAAGAGACGGGGTCGATCCGGGAACCTGCGGCAGCTTCGTGCCGGGCTCGTGCTCGGCCGGCACGGAGGCCAGGAGCCCTGCCGTATACGGGTGGCGCGGCGACGCGATGACGTCCGCCGCCGGACCGCTTTCGACCACGCGTCCCGCATACATCACGCAGATATCGTCGGCGAGGCTCGACACCACGGCAAGATCGTGTGTCACCCACACGAAGGCGGTGCCCGTCTCATCGGCGAGACGGCGCACCTCTGCGAGGATCTGGCCCTGAATGGACACGTCGAGAGCCGTCGTCGGCTCGTCGGCGATGATGACCGCCGGGCTGTGCAGGAGCGCGATTGCGATGGCAACGCGCTGGCGCATGCCGCCGGAAAGCTGATGCGGGTAAGCGTCGAGACGCTCCTCCGGGCTCGGAATGCCGACCTTGGCCAACGCATCACGGGCCCTGGAGCGGGCCACCTTGCGGGAGACCTTGTCGTGCGCCCGCACGGCAGCGATCATCTGCGTCCCGATCTTGAGAACCGGGTTGAGCGTCATCATCGGGTCCTGGAAGACCATGGCGATCTGAGCACCGCGGACCTGACGCATGGCATCACCCTTGAGGCGGGTGATATCCTTGCCGTTCAAGAGAACCTCGCCGCCGGCGACTTTTCCGGGGGGCTCGATCAGGCCGAGGATCGAATAGCCCGTGACGCTCTTACCGGAACCGGACTCGCCGACGAGGCCGAGGATGCGGCCGCGGCCGACCTCGAAGCTGACGCCGTCCACGGCCTTGAGAACGCCGCCCCGGGTCTGGAACTGCGTCTGAAGGTTATTGACGCGAAGAACTGCACCACTCATCGGCTGCGCCTCGGGTTCAGAACATTGCGGACCTGATCGCCCACGAGGTTGATGGCGACCACGGTCAGCATCAGTGCGATGCCCGGATAGATCGAGATCCAGTAGCGGCCCGACAGCAGAAATTGGAAGCCGTTGGAGATCAGGGACCCGAGCGAAGGCTGGGTGAGCGGCAGGCCAAGCCCCAGGAAGGACAGCGTCGCCTCGAGCGCAATCGAATTCGCCACCTGCACCGTAGCCACAACGATCAAAGGCGGCAGCGCGTTGGGGAGCAGGTGTCGAAACAGCACATGGCGCGCCGGAAGCGGTGTCGAGAGCGCGGCCTCGATATAGTCCTTGCGCCGCTCGGCGCTCGCCGCACCGTGGGTCGTGCGGGCAAAGTAAGCATATTGCGCGGCAACCAGAGCAGCGACGAGTTGCATCAGCCCCTGCCCCAGCATGGCGACGAGGACAAGCGCCAGGAGGATGGCCGGCAGAGAGAGCTGCAGGTCGATGATGCGCATGATCAGCGCCTCGATGCGACCGCCGTAATAAGCCGCGATGAGGCCGATTGTCGTGCCAAGGATCAAGGCCAAGCTGCCGGCCATGACGCCGACGATCAGGCTGGTGCGCAACCCGTAGAGGATGGCAGAAAAGAGGTCGCGCCCGGCGGCATCGGTGCCAAGCCAATGCACATAGCCGCCGGAACCAACCTCGCCGGGCTCGAGCCGCGCATCGAACAGGTCGAGGGCTCCCTGGTTGTAGGGATCCTGCGGTGCTACGAACGGCGCAAGAACCGCCATGAGCACTACGACCACCACGACGATCAAAGCAGCCATGGCGACGGGGCTCTGCCGGAAATCCGACCAGAAGTTGGAAAACCGGGTCCAGCCGGTTTCCGCCGGCAAGGCAAGGACAGGAGAATGGCTCATGACGCGGCCTTTACGCGGATTCGGGGATCGAGCTGGCCGTAGATGAGATCGACCACGAGATTGATCATGACGAAGAGGAACACCACGAGAATGAGGTAAGCGACCATCACAGGGCGGTCGAGCACGGTGATGGAGTCGATGATCAGCTTGCCCATTCCGGGCCAGTTGAAGACTGTTTCCGTCACCACCGCGAAGGCAAGGGTCGAGCCAAGCTCGAGGCCGAAGACCGTCACGATGGGAATCGAAATGTTCTTCAGCACATGCAGGCTCACGACCTTGCCCTCGGAGAGGCCCTGCGCCCGGGCGAAGCGCACATAATCGGAGCTCATCACCTCGACGGTGCCGGCCCGCGTCAGGCGAATGAGGAGACCGAGCTTGAACAGCGCGAGGTTGAACGCCGGCAACAGGATGTAGCTCCAGCCCTCCAGCGACGTGATCGACAGGTTCATGCCGAGCACTTCCGTCGTCGGCCCGCGGCCACCCGAGGGAAGCCAGCCGAGTTCGACCGCGAACACCATGATGAGGAGAAGGCCCACCCAGAAGCTCGGCACACTGAAGCCGAGCACCGAAAAGCCCATGATGGCTTTGGCGGAGAGTGAGTCCGGCTTGTAACCGGCCCACAGACCGAGAGGTATTCCAAGGCAGGTGGCGATCAGCATCGCCGTCAGCGCGAGTTCCAGAGTTGCCGGCAGGCGCGACAGGATCAGGTTGAGCACCGGCAACCGGTAAATGAAGGACTCACCCAGGTCGCCGTGGAGCATGTTGTTCATGAAGATGAAGTACTGCTCGAACAGGGGCCGGTCGAAGCCGTAGCGCTGGATCAGCGCCTCGCGCAGCGCCTGGTCGGATGCCGGGTCGATCATAACGTCGATCGGATTGCCGATGGCGTAGACGCCGAGGAACACGATGATCGACATGGCGATCACGACCATGAGAGCCTGCAGAACGCGTTGAATGAGAAAACCGATCATGCTGTCTCGTGAATGGACTTCAACCTGGGGAACCAGGCGGCTGCGGCCCGGCGCTCAACGAATATCAACAATGAAAAGCCGGAGGGAAAGCTCTTTCCCTCCGGAGGATATCAGCCGGGGAGACCCGGCTGACTTTGTCAGGATCAGCTCTTCGGCTTGATCTCGTAGGCCAGGGTTTCCTGATCGACCCGCGGCGGGATGGTCACCGTATCCTTCTTGGCAGCCCACACCGTCTGGATCTGCACGGTCGGGATCAGCGCGCGATCGTTCATGGAGACTTCCGTCACCTTCTCGAACAGGGCGCGACGCTTCGCGTCGTCCATCGTACGGGCGCCTTCCTGCAGCAGCTTGTCCACCTCGGGGTTAGAGTAGCCCTGCTTATTGAAGGCGCCGAGACCAACCTGCGGATCCGCCGTATGAACCAGCGAACCATAGGTGTAGCTCGCCTCGCCGGTCAGCGTGCCCCAGCCGCTCATCCAGAGGGAGAACTCGCCCTTCTGCTGAGCCGGGAAGAACACGGTGCCGTTGAGGGCGTTCGCGTTCACCTTCAGGCCGGCGCGAGCCCACATCTGCGAGAGCGCTTCGCACACCGCCGCATCGCCCGGGAGGCGATTGTTGGTGCAGTGGAAGTCGATCTCGAAGCCCTTCGGGTAACCTGCATCCGCAAGAAGCTGCTTCGCCTTCGCGAGATCGTACGGACGCTCGGGCAGGTTCTTGTTGCCGCCGAAGAAGGTGGCGGGCATCAGCTGGTTGGCCGGGCGCCCCAGCCCCTCGAGCACGACGCGCACGAGCGTCTTGCGGTCGATGGCGAGATCCATGGCTTCGCGAACCTTGGGATCACGCAGCGGGTTGGCGTCGATTTCCTTGCCGTCGACCTTGACCTTCTTGGGCAGGGTCTCCTTCACGTTGGGCGTGAGGTTCAGGAAGTAGACCGAGTCGGCCACGAACGTGTCGACCGACTTGTCCTTCTGCATGGCGGCATAGTCGGTGGCCGGCACGTAGTTCACGAGGTCGACCTGACCGGACTTGAGCGCTGCCATGCGGGCCGGATCGCTCGGAATTTCCTTGCGAACCACCTTCTGCCAGGGTTGCTTGCCGCCCCAGTAGTTGTCGTTGCGCTCCAGGACGAGATCGCCCTTCGGCTCCCAGGAGACGAACTTGTAGGGACCTGTGCCGATGGCAGCCTTGCCGGAGTTGAACTGCTCGTTGCGAGCGTCCATGCCGATGGACTTCGACACCACGAAGAGGCGGATGAAGTCGTTCGGAAGGGTGGGCGCCGGAGCCTTCGTCTTCACATGCAGGGTGTACTTGTCGGCGACCTTCGTCTCCGCCACCTGCTTGGTGTAGATGGTCATGCTCATGGGGCCGGTGACGACCGGGATGCGGTCGATGGAGAACTTCACGTCCTCGGCCGTGAGCTCCGATCCGTCGTGAAATTTCACGCCTTCACGGATCTTGAATTCCCAGGTCGTGTCGTCGATCGGCTTCCACGAGGTCGCGAGACCAGGCTTCAGACCCAGGTTCTCGTCGGACATGACGAGCGTATCGAAAATGTGGCGCAGAGCTTCCGCCTGGCTGCCCAGGGTCGACCAATGCGGGTCGATGGAGTCCGGACCGGCGCGCAGACCCATGGTCAGCGTTTGCGCCGATACGCCGCCGCTCAGCACGGTGCCGAGGACGAGAGCTGCTGCGAGTGTTCCACCCAGCTTGAAGTTTTGTTTCAATTCACTTCCCCTCTTGCTAAGACCCTGGCTTTTCGTCCAAGGTGTTCTTATCGATTAGAACGGTAGGTCACCCGAACAAGAAAAGTCAACAGCACCTTGCCCAAACTCCAATCAGCATCTGACGCTTATGAAGGCATCCGTTATAGTGAAACGGAACAGAGCCCGGATGAGCGGATTCTTGCCAACCTTGCGGGGGCGCTCGATCGCACTCTCCCCGTCCCGCTTGGCACGCAGCTGCGTGGGCTGATCGAGTTCGGGATCGCGCTGGGTGAACTGCCGACCGGTCAGCGCCTGCCGTCCGTGCGTGAGCTGGCGGAGCGGGCGGGCATCGCGCACATGACCGTTGCGACGGTCTACAGGGAATTGCGCGAGTCGGGGCTCATTGAAGCGAAGCCCGGGGCCGGCACCTATGTGGGAGACGGGCACAACAGCAACGGCGTGCGATCCCTTGCCATTCGGAAGATCCAGCGCCGCGTCGAAACGCTCTTCAACGAGGCCGAGCAATTGGGCCTTGCTCCATCGGTCGTGTCGTCCCTCGTGAATGCCCGCGCCGCGCGTGGTCCGACGCCGACGCGGCCGCTGCGCCTCGTCATGGTCGGCAACTTCATCGAGACGACCCAGCAATATGCCAATCGCATTCAGGAGCATCTCGGCCCTGAGGACACCATCGTGGTCACGACGGTGGACGCTCTGCATGCGGGCGAAACCTTTCCCCTGCCCTGCGACATCTGCGTGACGCTGGCGCATCGCCGCGGCGAGGTCGAGCACCTCGTGCCGAGCGGCATCCCGGTCGTCGGACTGAGCTTCATCCCTGCCGAGGAGACACGAGGAAGGCTCGCGATGATCGACCCCATGGCGCGGGTCGGGATCGTATCGATCTTCCCCGAGTTCACTGCGCTGATGAAGCCCGGTGTGCTGCGGTTTGCCCCTCACGTGTCCGAGGTGGACGTCCGCCTCATCACGGCTCCGGATCTGGCAGCCTTCCTGTCTCAGGTCGATGTGGCCATCTATGCCAGCGGCGCGGAGGCCGCTGTCAGGAAGTTGCTGCCGCCCGGGCGGCAGGCCATGGAATTTCGCTATGTGCCGGACCCGCATGCGATCCGCGCCACGCTGCTGCCCGTGATCGAGCGCCTGCGCTCGTCCATCGTGTCTCAAGAGGAAGTGCCTTCATGAAAATCAGTGAGATGAACTGGCTTCAGGTGGAAGAATACCTGAAGACGGATGATCGCGCCGTCGTCCCGCTGGGCTGCACGGAGCAGCACGCCTATCTGAGCCTCTCGGTCGACAGCATCCTGGCTGAACGCGTGGCCTCCGAAGCCGCTGCACCGACGGGCGTTCCGGTGTTCCCGGTTCAGGCCTATGGCATCACGCCCTATTTCATGGCCTATCCCGGCACGATCTCCCTGAAGGCCGACACCTACCTGCGGATCATCACGGATATTCTCGATTCCCTGAAGCGCACCGGCTTCCGCCGCGTCCTCTTCGTCAACGGCCATGGCGGAAACACGCCGGGCCATACGGCGGCCATCGAATGGATGGGCGAAAATCCCGAATGCCGCGTGAAGTTCCACAACTGGTGGAACGCTCCTCGCACCTTCGAGAAGGTGAAGGAGATCGATCCGGTCGCGTCGCATGCCTCCTGGATGGAGAACTTCCCCTGGACGCGCCTCCCCGGCATCGAGCAGCCGTCCCACCAGAAGCCCATGGTCGACCTGGATCGAATGCGGACCTTCGGCCCTGAGGGCGTGCGCGAGATCCTGCAGGACGGCAATTTCGGCGGATACTTCCAGCGGTCCGACGAAGACATGAACGCCATCTGGTCGGTGGCCATCGACGAGACCCGCGCGCTGATCGAGAACTGGTGATGAACGAGAATACGATCCTGATCTGGGGCGCTGGCGCCATTGGCGGCACCCTTGGCGCCTATTTTGCCCGTGCCGGCGAGGATGTGCTGCTCGTCGACATCGTCGAGCCGCATGTGGAAGCGATGAAGCGCGACGGCGTTTTCATCGAAGGTCCTGTGGAGACCTTCCGCCAGCCCGTGAAGGCCGCGTTGCCCGGTGAGGTGACGGGGCAGTTCAAGCGCATCATTCTCGCGGTCAAAGCGCATCACACCCGCGAGGCTGTCCGCGCCCTCAAGCCGCATCTGGCGGAAGGCGGCACCGTCCTGTCCGCCCAGAACGGATTGAACGAGATCATCATTGCCGAGGAGATCGGCGCCGAGCGCACGATCGGATGCTTCGTCAACTTCGGCGCCGACTGGCTGGAGCCTGGGCGCATCCTCTTCGGCAACCGCGCTGCCGTTGCGGTCGGCGGGCTCGACGGACAGACCACCGATGCGATCCGCGACTATCACCGCCTGCTCTCGATCTTCGAGCCCAAGGCGGTGCTCACCGACAACATTTGGGGCTATCTCTGGGGCAAGCTCGGCTACGGCTCCCTGCTCT
The DNA here is from genome assembly GCF_016427565.1 of Microvirga splendida. Taxonomy (GTDB): domain Bacteria; phylum Pseudomonadota; class Alphaproteobacteria; order Rhizobiales; family Beijerinckiaceae; genus Microvirga; species Microvirga splendida. The sequence goes on along the minus strand of NZ_JAELXT010000004.1, from coordinate 190,643 downwards.
TCGCGACTGCCCTGACGAATGCCTCCATGTCGGAGAACCTGGCGTCGGAGCGTCACTTCCCGGTCTATCACCGCCTCGGCCAGGAAGTGATGGCGGTCGCGAAAGCCCGCGGCGTGAAGCCTCTGGGCTTCAATGGTTTCGATCCCGACGCCTTCATGCCGGGAGCGGACGAGGCGGCCGCAAGGCGCTCCGTCGCCGACATGGCCGAGTTCAACCGGCACACGGCGAAGACCCATTCCGGCATCTGGCGCGATCTCGCCGTGCGCAAGCGCAAGACCGAGGTCGATGCGCAGATCGCCATCATCGGTGCCCTCGGCCAGGAGGCGGGCATCCCCACTCCGGCCATCAACAAACTGGTTGCTCTGATCCACGACATCGAGGACGGCCGCCGCCAACAATCCTGGTCCACCCTCGACGAGATGCTCACCCTATGAAACTCGACTTTACCAACCGCCGCGTCGCCGTCACCGGAGCCGCACAGGGCATTGGGCGCAACATCGTCCAGTCCCTCGCGGCCGAGGGTGCTCAGGTCTGGGCTCTCGACCTGGACGAAGCCGGTCTGCGCGTTGCTGCGGAGGCGGGCGCCAAGGCAACCCGCACCCTTGACCTCGCAGATCGCGCCGCCGTGGCGGGCGTCTTCAGGGACATGGCGGAGGCGCTCGGCGGCATCGACATCCTCGTCAATTGCGCCGGGGGCGTCCGCGGTCAGGTGGCGAGGCCCATCGAGGAGGTGAGCGAGCAGGATTGGCTGGTTCTGTTCGAGGCCAATGTGCATGGCGCCTTCTGGTGCTCGCAGGCGGCGGCTCCGCACATGAAGCGCGGGAAGTTCGGCCGCATCGTCAACATCTCGTCCGGCGCCGGGCTGCGCCCGAGCCTCACGGGCATTCAGGCCTACACGGCCTCGAAGCATGCGCTCGTCGGCCTGACAAAGCAGCTCAGTTTCGAGCTCGGCCCCTTCGGCATCACGGTGAACAGCGTGGCGCCCGGCTTCGTGCTGTCGAATCCTGCCACGCAGCGGCAGTGGGAGAGCTACGGACCGGAAGGTCAGGCGCGCCTGGTGGAGAGCATTCACACCCGCCGCCTGGGATATCCGCAGGACATCGCCAACGCCGTGATGTTTCTCGCCTCGGACGAGGCGGCCTGGATCTCGGGGCAGATCATCTCCGTAGACGGCGGGCGCTCCTGAACCGCACCGAACCGCAGATGACGCCAGACAAGGAATTGTGAGCACCATGGACGATATGAACAGCCAGCCCTGGACGTGGGATGAGCAGACCTGGCGCAGCAAGGTGGATCATGTGCGTGCCGGGCGCTCTCTGAAGCCTGTCCGCTGGAAGAACGGCGCCCGCTGCGCCGTAGCCTTCTCGTTCGATTCCGACCATGAGACGAACGAGCTGCGCGATGGCGGAAAGTCCATCGGCCGCATGTCGCAGGGCCAGTACGGCAACCGCCAGGGCGTGCCGCGCATCCTGAATGCCCTGGCCAAGTACGACGCCAAGGCAACGTTCTTCGTGCCCGCCGTCGCAGCCCTGCTGTATGAAGACGAGCAGCGGCGCGTCGTGGCGGAGGGTCACGAGATCGGCATCCATGGCTGGATCCACGAACTCAACAGCCAGCTTCCCTATGAGATCGAACGCGACCTGATGTTCCGGGCAACGGACACCCTGGAGCGGGTTACCGGCGTGCGCCCGGTCGGCCTGCGCACCCCCTCCTGGGATTTCAGCCCGAGCACCTTGCGGATCGAGCGCGAGCTCGGCCTCCTGTACGATTCCTCCCTCATGGCCGACGATGACCCTTACGAGCTGCTTGAGCAGGGCGAGCCGACCGGCATCGTGGAGCTGCCCGTGGAGTGGATTCGCGACGACGCGGTCTATTTCAACATGCACCGCTTCAACGGCCTTCGCCCGCACACGCCGCCGACTGCCGTCTACGATATCTTCTTCCGCGAGTTCGAGCGGGCCTATGAGGAAGGCGGCCTCTTCCTGCTGACCATGCATCCCCATGTGACCGGCTACCGCTCACGCATCTGGATTCTGGAGAAGCTCCTGGAGGAAGTCACCCGGCGCTCCGACGTATGGGTGGCAACCCATGCGGAGATTGCAGCTTTCGTGAAGGAGCAAGGCCTCTGATGCAGCGCCCTCCTCGTGCCCGCGATGTCGGCCTCGCCTGCGGCGCTCTGCCGGCGGGCGATTTGAACAGCATCGCGGACGTGCCGGGTGTTCGCGTCGGCCATCGCACCCTTGTGGACGGGGAGATCCGCACCGGGGTGACGGCGGTCATTCCCCATAGCGGAAACCTTTATCGCGACAAGCCGGTGGCGGCCGTTCATGTGCTCAACGGCTTCGGAAAGAGCGCCGGCCTGGTGCAGGTGGAGGAGCTGGGCACCATCGAGACCCCAATCCTCCTGACCAACACCCTCTCGGTCGGCACCTGCTGCACGGCGCTGGTGCGCCACGCAATCGGGCACAACCCGGATATCGGCCGCGAGACCGCCACGGTGAACCCCGTCGTGTTCGAGTGCAACGATGGTTGTCTCAACGACATCCAGGCGCTCGCCGTCACCGAGGAGGATGCGCGCTCCGCACTGTCGAGCGCCGCCTCGCGCTTCGAGGTCGGCTCCGTGGGTGCCGGCTGCGGCATGAGCACCTTCGGATTCAAGGGCGGCATCGGCACTGCGTCCCGGCGTCTCGACCTCGACGGCCACAGCTATCATCTGGGCGTGCTCGTCCTGTCCAATTTCGGACGAGCCGGCGATCTGCGCCTTCCCGACGGCAGGGTTATCGCACCTCCCGAGGCTGAGAGGGAGAGACCTGCCACGGAGAAGGGCTCGATCATCATCATCGCGGCCACGGATATTCCGCTGAGCGACCGGCAGCTCAAACGCGTTATCCGCCGTTCCGGGGTTGGGCTGGCGCGTCTCGGATCCTTCTGGGGTCATGGCAGCGGCGACATCGCGCTCGGCTTCACGACGGCCAATGTCCTCTCGCATGACGAGAAGGCCGCCCTGGTCGACATCCGCATCCTGAACGAGAACCGCATCGACCTGCTCTTCGAGGCCATGGCCGATGCCACGCAGGAGGCCGTGCTCGATGCGCTCGTCGCCGCCGGCTCCATGACCGGCCGCTCCGGACATCACCGGCCCGCGCTGACCGACGCTCTCTAATCCTTTTCATAGGACGCCTTACCTCATGACCAGCACAACACCCGGCAACGACTTCGCGCTCGCCATCCACGGCGGTGCGGGAACGATCCTGCGCAGCAAGATGACGCCCGAGCGGGAGGCGGCCTACCACGCGGGCCTGCGCCGTGCCCTCGAAGCGGGACGCATCGTTCTCACCGACGGCGGAAGCGCGCTCGATGCCGCCACTGCCGCCGTGATGGCCCTCGAAGATGAGCCGCTGTTCAATGCTGGGCGCGGCGCAGTCTACACATCTGCCGGCAAGCAGGAAATGGACGCGGCCGTCATGGACGGGCGCGACCGCTCCGCCGGTGCCGTTGCCGGCATCTGCGGCCCGCGCAATCCGGTTCTCGCCGCCCGGGCCGTGATGGAGCATTCCGGCCACGTGCTGCTCATCGGCGACAGCGCCATGGAGTTCTGCCGCCGACAGGGTCTCGCCTTCGAGGAGGCCTCCTACTTCTTTACCGAGCAACGCTGGCAGGCCCTGCAGGAGACGCTTGCCATGCGCCAGAGCGGCGCAGACGATCAGGACGAGTCGCGCAAGCACGGCACCGTGGGTGCGGTGGCCCGCGACCGGCAGGGCAATCTCGCGGCCGCTACGTCCACGGGCGGCATGACGGCGAAATCCCCTGGACGCGTGGGCGACAGCCCCGTGATCGGCGCCGGAACATGGGCCGACAACGAGACCTGTGCCATCTCGGCGACCGGCCATGGCGAGATCTTCATTCGCTATGCGGCGGCGCACGAGATCGCCTCCCGCATGCGTTATGCGGGCCAGACCTTGGACCAAGCATCGCGTGCCGTGGTGATCGACATGCTCGCCCCGGCAGGCGGCTCGGGCGGAATCATTGCCGTGGACCACGCCGGCAACGTGTCCCTGCCCTTCAACTGCTCAGGCATGTATCGTGGCGTCGTCAGACAGGATGGCAAGCTCCTCACGGGGATCTACGACGAGCCCCTGGTCGATTTCCAAAAGGCTTAGCTTCTCTGGAAATCGACGCGAAGGAGCCGGTTCACGGCCCTGGATCCGGCCCTATATGCCCTTGCCGCATTCGTCCGAGCAGAGGAGACCGCGCATGCCACTGAACGACAATCCCGTCTGGTTCATCACAGGTTGCTCCACCGGCTTCGGGCGGGAGCTCGCTCAGATCGTGCTGCGCCGGGGGTGGCGCGCGGTGGTGACCGCCCGTGACATCGGCAGGGTGCAAGACCTAACACAGGGGCATCAGGATAACGCCCTCGCCTTGTCGCTTGATGTCAACAAGCCCGATCAGATCGCCGCTGCCGTAAAAGAGGCGGAGGGCCGCTTCGGATCCATCGACGTGCTGGTGAACAATGCCGGCTACGGCTACCAGTCCTCCATCGAGGAAGGCGACGACGCCGAGATCCGCGCCCAGTTCGACACCAATGTCTTCGCCCTGGCGGCCATGACCCGGGCCGTGCTGCCCGGCATGCGGGCCCGCCGTCGCGGGCACATCGTCAACATCTCCTCCCAGGCGGGCTTCATCGGCTTCGAAGGGTCCGGCTACTACGCGGCGACCAAACATGCGGTCGAGGGCCTGTCCGACTCGCTCTCCAGGGAAGTGGCTCCGCTCGGCATCAAGGTGACCTGCGTCGAGCCCGGCCCGTTCCGCACGGACTGGGCCGGTCGATCCCTGCAGCAGCGGCGCCCGATGATTGCCGATTACCAGAACACCGTCGGAGCCCGGCTCGAGACGACGGCCAACTACAGCGGCAAACAGCCGGGTGATCCTGTGCGCGCCGTAGAGGCCATCATCAAGGCAGTCGAGGCCGAGAACCCGCCCAAGCATCTGGTCCTCGGCTCCATCGCCCTTGAAGGCGTGCGGAACAAGCTGAAGGAAACCCTGGCGGAGATCGAAGCCTGGGCCGAAACGAGCCGGGGCGCGGATTATCCAGAGGGCGAGCGCTAGGGAGCGGTTTGCCCTCTCGGCAGGGCGGCATATCATGCGGGCAGTTCTCACGCCTGTGAGAAGCGGCCGCTGTTGAGACGTGCCCTCACATCCCCGCTATTCTGAAGGGAGCCCACCGGCCATGAGCCTTGAATCCGTTCGCGCTTTCCTTGCCCAGAAGGCTCCGGATCTCGAAATCATCGAGATGGAATCGAGCACCGCCACCGTTGCGCAGGCGGCGGAGGCTCATGGCGTCGGCCCGGAGAAAATCGCCAAGACTCTGTCCCTGCGCGTCGGCGAGAAAAGTTTTCTCGTGGTCACGAGCGGCACTGCGCGGCTGGACAACAAGAAGGTGAAGGCAACGTTCGGCGGCAAGGCGTCGATGCTGGATGCGGAGCAGGTTCAGGCGCTGACCGGGCATCCCGTTGGCGGGGTCTGCCCCTTCGGCCTGGCAACGCCCCTGCCCGTCTATTGCGACATCTCGCTGAGACCCTTCGACGAGGTCGTGCCGGCTGCGGGCTCAATCCATACGGCCGTGCGCATCGAACCGCAGCGCATGGCCGATCTTGTGGGCGCCGACTGGGTGGATGTGTGCCAGTAACGTGCTGAACATGCAAAAACCCGGCACCTTACGATGCCGGGCTTATCGGTAGATCCTGGCGGTCAGCGCGCCTTCACGGCCGTATCGGGGAAGTCGCTGAAGAGGCCGTCGACGCCGAGCGCGTAGAACGCCTTGTACTCGGCCGCCGGATCGCCCTTGAAGGTCGAGGCCAGGCGCTTGGGCTCATTGCGGAAGGTCCAGGTGAAAACCTGAAGGCCCGCAGCATGAGCGTCCTTCACGACGCTGGTCGGTTCGGCGAGAACACGATCCTGCTCGTCGGCTTTTCCGTCGCCGTTCAGGTCGTCCGCCTTGCCGTCGTTGTTCTGGTCGACCTGCTTGGTCGGGAGGATGTAGGGTTTCCACGGCGCCAGGATGTCAGCGTAGGACTTGACCTCGGCCAGACCTTCCTTCGTCAGCAGGTCCTTGTAGGTGCGCTTGTCGCCGACGACCACGAAATCATAAGGCTGGGCATAGGGCGCGTTGAGGACGATGTTGCCGTCCTTGTCCACGTCCTCCGCATCGAGCAGTTGCGCCAGCTTCACGTCGATCCTCGAGTTCAGGTACTTCAGGTTCGCCACCTCGAAGCTCTGGATGACCACCGGGGCGGACGCATCCGCCCAGCCGGCCTCCTTCAGGACGTTCACCAGCCGGTCTTCCATCGGCAGGCCGAGAGCGGCATGGAAGGTCGAGTGCTTGGTCTCCGGAGCGATGCCGACGGCCTTCCCCCTTGCGGCGCCTTCCTTCTTGGCGAGGTCGATCACCTCCTGCAGGGTCGGAACCTGGAACTGGCCGTTCTTCGACTGATCGCGGTCGGACATGGCCTGCTTGGCGCGAAGCTGCTTGATCTCCGCGAGGGTGAAGTCGCTGGCGAACCAATCGGTCGTATCGACGCCGTCGACCTTGCGGGTGGTCTTGCGGGACGCGAACTCGGGCCGGTTCGCCACATCGGTCGTGCCGCTCAGCATCGGCTCGTGCCGGGCGATCAGCACGCCATCCTTCGTCACGACGAGATCGGGCTCGATATAGTCGGCCCCCATGTCGATGGCCATCTTGTAGGCTTCGAGCGTATGCTCGGGCAGATAGCCGCTGGCGCCGCGATGAGCGACCACGATGGTCGGCGCGCCAGTCAGCGTTTTTTCCTGAGCCAGGGACGATCCGATTATCGCCGGCAGAATGGCAGCGACAGATCCGAGCAGTGCAAGATAGTTCATGGTCTCTCCTCCTGGACAGGTCTCTAGCGACGCTTCTGTGACGCCGTGATGACCATCGCATCGCGGCGATTATCGCAGCCGCTGTCCGCGGCAACAAGCGCCGGTTCAGCTGTCCGACGGAAAGGTGGACCTCACGAATTCCCATGCGGCCACGAGATGGCGGCGCATGGCTTCCTCCGCGTTGTCGGGATCACGGGCGAGGATCGCTTCGAAGACGGCCTCGTGCCCGGCACAGTTCATCTGGTCGATGCCCGCACCGCGCTTCATCGAGCGCCAATGCTGGGTCAGCCATTCCACATATGCCTTGTGGATCGCCGGGTAGATCGGGTTTCCCGGAATGCGATAGAGCACCGCGTGAAAGGCGGCGTCGGTCTCATCGAAGAGCGGGGAGTTGCCGATTGCCTCCCGGTTGGCATCGAGCGCCGCCCGGAGATCTTCGAGGTCGTCGCGCCGCGCGTGCTTGGCGGCCCAGCGTGCCAGCGCAGTCTCCATGAAGATTCGGGTCTCGAAAAGATTCCAGACACCCTTCCGGTCGACCATGAGATGACCGACGAGATTGCCCACCTTGCCGACGGCGATCTCATAATCAGGCTTTCGGACGATGGGGCGATGCCCGAGGCGCGTTTCGACGAGGCCGCGATTGGCGAGCGAGGCGATTGCCTCCCGAACGGCGGAACGGCTCACGCCGTAGCGCTGCATCAGGTCGCGTTCGGCCGGCAGGCGTTCACCCTCCTGAAGGCCGCCCGTCTCGATCATCCGCACCAGTTCGGCCGCCACAGCGTCCGACCGCCGCGTGCCTGCCCCCGTCACCGCGTAGCCATGCAGCTTCTCGCTCTGGTCCATGCTCCCCTCGTTCTCGACATTTAGCTCTTGGCACGAATTCAGCGCCAGCCAAAGCTGATCTATGGGCAGGTGAGCGTAGCATATGGTCCGACCAAGATCTATTGACTGACGCCTGCCGCGCCCAACATCCGCCTGAATCGACCATCAAACCCGTATCATCGGAACCAAAAGGTCAGCAACGATGAGCCTTGACAGCTCGCGACTGTCTGACCATCCTGAATTCGGTCGAACCAAATAGATCAGAAACTGGCGTTTGGTTTGACATTGCTCCGCTTGAGCAAACAGGGAGAGAGACTGGTGACGCCAACACAAGGCACCCCGCTGTCGAACTCTGACCCGCAGTTCCCCTGGAGGGGATTTGGCGAGGCCCGGCCATGACCAACTCCATTCAGGTCGGCCGCCAAGAGGCTGTGACCCACTACCAGATGTATATCGACGGCGTCTGGACCGAGGGCCGGTCGGAAGGCCGCTCCGAGGTCGAGAACCCCGCCAACGAAGCCGTCTTTGCCTCCGTCCCGGCGGGAACGGTCGAGGACGCCAGGGCTGCGCTGGAGGCTGCGCAGCGCGCGCAACCGGCTTGGGCTGCGCTGCCGCCGATCGTCCGCGCCGGTTACGTGAGCGACCTCGCTGCGGCGGTGAAGCGGGACAAGGATCACCTCGCCCGCATCGTGGTGCTGGAGCAGGGTAAGCCCCTGAACCAGGCCGAAGGCGAGATCGATGCCGTCATCACCTTCCTGACCTTCGCCGCCGAGAGCGCACGGCGTATCGAAGGCGACATTCTCCCGTCGGACTTCCAGAACGAAGAGGTCTGGATCCGCCGCGTACCCTTCGGGGTGGTTGTCGGCCTGACCGCCTGGAACTACCCGGCGGCCTTGGCTGCCCGAAAGATCGGCCCTGCCCTCGTGGCCGGCAACACCATGGTGGTGAAGGGACACGAATCCACCCCCCTGTCGGCGCTCGAAATCGCCCGCCTCGCGCACGAAGTCGGAATCCCGAAAGGCGTGCTCAACGTTGTGACGGGCGATGGGCGCATTGTGGGCGACGCGCTGGTGCGCTCGCCCATCAGCGCCATGATCACCATGACGGGCAGCGTCCGTGCGGGACGCGAGATCTATGCCGCCGGCGCTCATGAACTCAAGGTCGTGCGCCTCGAACTCGGCGGCAAGGCGCCGTTCATCGTTCTCGATGACGCGGACATCGACGCGGCCGTGGAAGCGGCGATCGTCTCGCGCTTCACCAATTGCGGGCAGATCTGCACCTGCAACGAACGCATGTACCTGCACAAAGCCATCGCAGAGCCCTTCCTCGACAAGTTCGTGACGCGCGTGAAGCAGATGCGCCTTGCCGATCCCATGACGAACCCTGACATGGGGCCGAAGGTGAACCGGCCCGAGGTCGACAAGGTCGAGGAGATCGTGAACGACGCTATCGCGGCCGGTGCAGAAGTCTTGGCAGGCGGGCGCAGGCTGACCGAGGGAGATTTCTCCCGCGGCCACTGGTTCGAGCCTACCGTTCTGCGCGTGGACAGCAACGAGGCTTCCGTCATGCGGCGGGAGATCTTCGGTCCGGTTGCGCCGGTCATGACGGTCGACAGCTTCGAGCAGGCGCTGAGCTTCGCCAACGACAGCAGCTACGGCCTGTCGGCCTATGTCTACACCAACGATCTGCGCAGGGTGATGCGGCTCTCGCGTGAGCTTGCCTTCGGCGAGCTCTACGTCAATCGCCCGTGCGGCGAGCTCGTGCAAGGCTTCCACAGCGGCTGGAAGCATTCGGGCCTCGGCGGCGAGGACGGGAAATACGGTTTCGACGGATACCTGCGGAAGCAGACCACTTACGTCCGCTGGTGACGACCCGCAGCCGTAAGGGCTGCGGCAATGACTCAAGAACCCCAACAAAGGGGCATCAAAAACCTGATGGAGGAAGATGATGCTGAGAAGGACTTTCCTTGCACTCGCGACAGGTGTCGCCGCCCTCAGCCTGGGCCTCGGCGGCGTGTCCGCGCAGGAGCTGCCCAAGCTGAAGCAGAAGGACAAGTACAAGGTCGGCTTTGCCCAGACCGAGTCGAACAATCCATGGCGCATCGCGCAGACGGAGAGCATGAAGGCCGAAGCCGCCAAGCTCGGGCATCAGCTCGTCTACACCGATGCCGCCGGCTCCGCCGCCAAGCAGGTCGCCGACGTCAACTCGATGATCGCCCAGGGCGTCGATCTGATCTTCCTGGCTCCCCGCGAGGAGAAGCCCCTGATCCCCGCCGTCATGGCGGCCAAACGCGCCGGCATTCCGGTCGTTCTTCTCGACCGCAACGTCGATCAGAACGTCGCGAAAGCCGGCAGGGACTACGTCACGTTCATCGGCTCGGACTTCATCGAGCAGGGCAAGCGCGCCGCGGAAGCCTTGACCAAGGCCATGAACGGAAACGCGAAGATCATCCAGCTTGAGGGCACCACCGGATCTTCCCCTGCGAACGACCGCCGCAAAGGCTTCGAGGACTACATCAAGGCTCATCCCGGCATGAAGGTCGTGGCCTCTCAGTCGGGTGACTTCGCCCGTGACAAGGGCCGCCAAGTGGCCGAGACCCTGCTGCAAGCCCACCCGGATGCGACGGCCATCTACGCCCACAACGACGAGATGGCCATCGGGGCGATTGCCGCGCTGGAGGCCGCCGGCAAGACGCCCGGCAAGGACGTGATCATCGTTTCCGTCGATGGCACGCGCGATGCTCTCCAGGCGATTTCCGATGGCAAGATGCTCGCCACCGTCGAGTCGAACCCGCGCTTCGGCCCCAAGGCCTTCGAGACGATGGCACGTTACGCCAAGGGAGAGCAGATCGAGCCTTGGGTGGTCGTGCCCGATCGCTTCTTCGACAAGTCCAATGCGGCGCAGTTCATCGGCGAAGCATATTGATCTGAACGCTGCCTGCTCCTGACCGGGCAGGCAGCGTCAAACCTTGTTTGACAGGCCAGCAACGGACCTCCCATGGCGCCGCTTCTTTCCATGCATGGCATCGACAAGCGCTTCGCCGGCATTCCGGCCCTGCGCTCGGCGGAGCTCGTGGTGGAGAAAGGCGAGGTTCATGCGCTGATCGGCCAGAACGGTGCCGGCAAGTCCACGATGATCAAGATTCTCACCGGCTACTACAGGAAGGGTGCGGGCGAGGTCCTGTTCGACGACAGGCCTGTGGCGTTCTCCTCGCCACAGGAAGCCCAGCGGGCCGGCATCAGCACGATCTATCAGGAGATCAACCTGGTGCCCTACCGGTCCGTGACGGAAAACATCTGCCTCGGCCGGGAGAAGCGGCGCTTCGGCCTCCTCGACTGGTCGGCCATGCACACGGAAGCCCGCGCTCTGCTCGCCCGGTTCAATATCGACATCGATGTGCGGCGCCCGCTCATGGTCTATCCGACGGCCATCCAGCAGATGGTCGCCATCGCCCGCGCCATCGGCTTCGAGGCCAAGCTCGTCATCATGGACGAGCCGACATCCTCCCTCGACGAGCGCGAGGTCGAGGTCCTGTTCGAGGTGATCCGGCAGCTGAAAGCCTCCGGCGTATCGGTGATCTTCGTAAGCCACAAGCTCGACGAACTCTACGCCGTCTGCGACCGCGTCACCATCATGCGGGACGGCCGCACCGTGCAGGTCGCCCCGATGGCAGACCTGTCACGCCTCGATCTGGTCACGTCGATGCTGGGGCGCGAGCTGTCACAGGTCCTCCATGAGGGCCATGACACGGGCGAAGACGACACGCGTGAGCCTGTGCTGCAGGTTCGCAACCTCGCCATGGGCCGAAAGGTCCGCGATGTCAGCTTCGAGGTTCGCCCCGGCGAGATCGTCGGTCTTGCCGGCCTCCTTGGCGCAGGCCGCACGGAGTCCGTCCGTGCCGTGTTCGGAGCGGATAGGCCGGATTCCGGTACCATCGCGTTCGACGGGCGCGAGAATGCCATCTCGGCGCCTTCGGATGCGATCCGCGCCGGCATGGGCTTCTGCTCGGAAGACCGCAAGCTCGAAGGCATCATTCCCGACATGTCGGTGCGCGAGAACCTGACGCTCGCGCTCATGCCGCAACTGGCCCGCCGCGGAATCGTGAACGAGGCCCGCAGCCGCGAGATCGTCGACAGCTTCATCAAACGCCTCGGCATCCGCTGCTCCGGGCCGGAACAGCGGATCCGCGAGCTTTCCGGCGGCAACCAGCAGAAGGTGCTTCTTGCCCGCTGGCTCTGCATGAACCCCAAGCTCCTCATTCTCGACGAACCCACCCGCGGCATCGATGTCGGGGCCAAGGCCGAGATCCTCGGCCTGATCCGGGAGCTGGCCGGACAGGGCCTCGGCGTCCTGATGATCTCCTCGGAGCTGGAGGAGGTCGTGGAAGCGGCGAGCCGCATCTTCGTCCTGCGGGACGGCCGCACCGCGGCGGAGCTGGAGGGCGACGCGGTGAACGAGCAGAGTGTCATGACGGCGATGGCTCATGGGCATGACGGTGCCCGGGAGACGGCCGATGTCTGATACGGCGACCACGCTGCCTCCGACGCAAGGAGCGTCTCGCTTCGATCTCAGGACCATCCTGACGCGTCACGGCGCCTGGATCGCCCTCGCTCTTCTCATCCTTGTCAACCTCGCCATCACGCCGAACTTCGCCACCTGGCAGACGCTCAACGTCAACCTTACCCAGGTCTGCGCCATCGTCATCGTGGCCGTGGGGATGACCCTCGTCATCGCCACGGGCGGCATCGATCTCTCCGTCGGTGCCCTTATGGCGATTGCCGGCGCGCTGGCGCCGCTGATCTTCCTCGGCAAGCTGTTTCCCCTGCCCCACCCGGCCGTCGGCATCGCGCTGGCCTTCGTGGTGCCTGTCCTTGTCGCGGCGGCGCTCGGCTGGTTTAACGGCTGGCTCATAACCCGTCTTCGCATCCAGCCGATCATCGCCACCCTGGTTCTTTTCATCGCCGGGCGCGGCATTGCCCAGGTCTTCACCAACGGCAACCTGCAGGTTTTCAACCTCCCAAGCTTCCAGTTCATCGGGCTCGGGCGGGTCTTCGGAATCCCGTTCCAGGCCATCCTGATGATTGTCGTCGTCGTGGCGGCCGCCTGGATGCTGAGGCACACGGTCTTCGGCCGGCAAATCCTTGCCATCGGCGGCAACGAAAAGGCCGCCCGGCTCTCCGGCATTCCGGTGGCCTCCGTCAAGCAGCGTGTCTACCTCATCAGCGGCTTTCTCTCCGGAATCGCGGGGCTGATCGTCATCGCCCGCAACTCCGCCGCGGATGCAAACCTCGTCGGTCTCGGCATGGAGCTCGATGCCATCGCGGCGGTCGCCGTGGGTGGCACCCTCCTCACTGGCGGCCGGGCGACGGTGATCGGCACCCTGGTCGGCGCGCTCATCATCCAGCTCGTCCGCTACACGCTTCTCGCCAACGGCGTTCCCGATGCCGCCGCACTTGTGGCGAAGGCTGCCATCATCGTGCTGGCCGTCTGGCTCCAGCGGCAGAGCCATCGCTGAGGTCGCCGATGCATACAACCTCGCTCAAGCTGTTTCAGGGAATCGGGCGCTACGGGGTGCTTCTCGCCCTTGTCGCCCTGATCCTGTTCGGCTGGCTGCGCTACGAGAACTTCCTGGGCGCGTTCAACGTGCTCTCGGTCCTGCGCTACAACAGCATGTTCGCCCTGGTGGCACTCGGGATGTGCTTCGTCATCATCACCGGCGGCATCGATCTCTCGGTGGGATCGACGGCGGCTTTCGGCAGCGTCGTAGCCGCCCTGCTCTCCCCCTATGGCGTCATACCGGGGCTGCTCGGGGGGCTGGCGGCCGGGCTGGCGGTCGGCGCATGCAATGCCTTCATCATAACACGGCTCAACATCCTCCCCTTCATCGCCACGCTGGCCACGATGCTGGCCGCGAACGGCTGCGCGCTGCTGCTGGCCGACAACCAGTCGGTCTCGGTGTCCTACGAGACCGGTTTCATCGAGCTTGGACAAGGCGACTTCCTCGGCTTTCCCATTCCGGCCTGGATTGCGCTGGTCGCCTATCTCCTGGCCTCAATCGTTCTCAACTTCACCTCGTTCGGCCGCACCGTCCTGGCTATCGGCGGCAACGAGGATGCGGCCCGCCTCATGGGACTGCCGGCCCAGCGCGTGAAGGCGCTGGTATATCTGGCGAGCGGCGGTCTCGCGGGCCTCGCAGGCGTCATCCTGGCAGCGCAGTTCGGCGCCGGCCAGCCCATTGAAGGCGTCGGCTGGGAGCTGTTCGCCATCGCGGCCGTGGTCGTCGGCGGCACGCTGCTGACGGGCGGCGTCGGCTCCGTCGGATCGACGCTCGCCGGCGTGCTCCTGCTCGGCCTGATCTTCAACATCCTCAATTTCGAGAACGGCCTCGGCTGGATCAGCCTCTCCGCCTACTGGCAGTCGGTCATCCGCGGCGCATTCCTGCTGCTTGTCGTTGCCATCCAGGCGCGGCTGAGCATGCGCACCGAAGAGACGGCCTGAGCGCTGGCTGCATATTGAACATCAAGAGAGCGAAGGACAACCATGCCCCGGATCACCTCCATCGAACCCGGCTTCTACCGCATCCCGCTGCCGACCGTTCTGACCGACTCCATGCATGGCGAGATGCGCGCTTTCGAGCTGAACACGGTGCGCATCCGCGACGCGGACGGCGCCGAAGGCGTCGGCTACACCTTCACGGTCGGTCGCAACGGCGCCGCCATCGATACGATCCTCGCCCGCGAGTTGCCGGAGATCATGGACGGCGAAGAGGCCGACGAAGTCGAGCGCCTCTGGCACAAGGCCTGGTGGGCTCTGCATTACGGTGGCCGCGGCGGCCCGACGGTCCTGGCACTCTCGGCCTTCGACATGGCGCTCTGGGACCTCAAGGCAAAGCGCGCCAATCTCCCGCTCTGGAAGGCACTTGGCGGCTTCGATCCTAAGGTGCCCTGCTATGCCGGCGGCATCGATCTCGATCTGCCCCTCGACAAGCTCCTGCGCCAGACTGATGACAATCTCGGAAAGGGCTTCCGCGCCATCAAAATGAAGGTCGGCCGCACCAACCTGTTCGAGGACGTCGAGCGCGTGAAGGCGATGCGAGAGCATCTCGGCGCCGGCTTTCCCCTGATGGTCGATGCGAACATGAAATGGAGCGTCGACGGCGCCATCCGTGCGGCGCGCGCGCTCCAACCCTTCGACCTCACCTGGCTCGAGGAGCCGACCATCCCCGACGATCCGGCAGGCCATGCCCGCATCGTCCGTGAGGGCGGATTGCCGATCGCGGCCGGCGAGAATCTGCGCACCCTGTGGGAGTTCAAGCTCTACGTAGCCGGCGGTGCGGTGACCTATCCGGAACCGGACGTGACCAATTGCGGCGGGGTCACGCCCTTCATGAAGATCGCCCATCTGGCGGAGGCCTTCAATCTGCCGGTCACCAGCCATGGCGCCCATGACGTAACCGTGCATCTCCTCGCCGCCTGTCCGAACCGCTCCTACCTGGAAGCCCATGGTTTCGGACTCGAGCGCTACATTGCCGAGCCCCTGAAGATCGAGGACGGCTTCGCCCTGGCGCCGGACCGTCCCGGCCACGGGATCGCCTTCGACTGGAACGGCCTGGACAAGATCAGAGCCTGAGGGATCGGACATCCCCCTGGCCGAACGTGAAGCAGGATGCAGGAATGAAAGAGCGTTTCGACCATATCGTCGTGGGCGGCGGGTCCTCGGGCTCCGTAGCCGCCGCGCGGCTCGTCAACGAAGGCAGGCGCGTCCTGCTCCTCGAGGGCGGCTATTCCCATCGTCATCCACTTCTCGACATGCCGCCGGGCATCTTCAAGATGATCAACGGCAGCAAATACATGCGCTATCATCACACGGTGCCGCAGGAGCATCTGGGCGGTCGCGTTCACGACATCCCGCAGGCCAACGTGCTCGGCGGGGGCTCCTCGGTCAACGCGCAGGTCTACATGCGCGGCCGCCCGTCCGATTACGACGAGTGGCACGAGATGCTCCATGGGGAGAACGACTATCCGGGCTGGAGCTGGGCGGATGTCCTGCCCCATTTCCGCACCATGGAAGGCAACAACAGGCTCTACAACGAGCTGCATGGCGCCGACGGGCCGCTGCTGGTGTCGGACCCCGGACACATCAACGACATGTCGCGCTGGTTCGTGCAGGCCATCCAGGCCCTGGGCGAGCCGTTCAATCCGGATTTCAACGGGCCCAAGCAGCGCGGCGTCGGCTTCTACCAGTTCATGAACCGCCGCGGCCGGCGCAGCAGCGCGGCCTATGCGTTCCTGGCGCCGCTCGCGGACAATCCGAACCTGGTCATCCGCCTGCAGTCGCGGGTGCGCAAGATCGAGATCGATAACGGGCGCGCCGTTGGCGTCACCTACCGTGATGCCAAAGGTGTCGACCACCAGGTCTACGCCGATGGCGAGGTGATCCTGGCCTCCGGCGCCCTCGTCACGCCGCAGCTCCTCATGCTCTCAGGGATAGGCCCGGCCGATCAGCTGCGCGAGCACGGTATTGACTGCTTGGCCGATTTGCCCGGTGTCGGCGAGAACCTCATCGACCATCCGGAGGTGCCGCTGATCGCCAAGGCGAACGGACCCTACGGCTACTACAAGCAGGGCGTCGGCTGGCGGATGCTGCTCAACGGCATCCACTTCCGGCTGTTCGGCTCAGGCCCGATCCTCTCGGCCGGCGTGGAGGCTGGCGCCTTCGTGAACCCGGCCGATCCAGAGGGAGAGCCGACGATCCAGGCCTTCTGCGTGCCCATCGTTTATCTCGACAGGGATACGCTCGATCTCGTCGAGGACACCTACGGCCTGACCATCACCACCGTCGTGGTGAAGCCCAAATCGCGCGGCTATGTTCGCCTGCGCTCGGCCGATCCCGACGACATGCCGCTGGTCTCGCCCAATCTGCTGAGCCACCCTGATGACGCCAGGGCGATGATCGACGGGCAGCGCTTCTTCATCCGCGCGTTCCAGACCACGCCCCTGGCCGAGCGGATCGAGCGCGTCTCGATTCCCGATCCCGGCGACCTCAGCGACGAGGCGATCATGAAGCATTGCCGCCGCTTCGTGAAAACCAACTATCATCCCAGCGGAACCTGCCGGATGGGCACAGCCAGCGACTCCATGGCCGTTCTCGACTCACGGCTTTGCGTTCGTGGCGTCGAGAACCTGCGGGTCTGCGACCTCTCGGCCATGCCCAACATCAATGCGGGCAACACGAATGCGCCCGCAATGATGCTCGGAAGCCGTTGCGCAGAACTCATCACCGGCCGTCCGACCATCAGCACCTCGCAGTTCGGGCCTCGCCTGTCCGAACAGGGGGACATGAGCGTCGCGACGATCAGCTGAGGGACAGCAAGAGGGATCGGGACTTTGACGCCCCGATCCCTCTAGGCTCACTCCTCGCGGAAGGCCTTGGCCATGTTGTCGGCAACGGGCTTCGTCAGGTACGAGAACACCGTGCGGTAACCGGTCTGGATCAGCCCCTCCACGGGCATGCCGGGGACCAGCTTCAGATTGCCGAGACGCTCCCGCTCGCCGTCCGCAAAGGCCACGCGCACCGGATAATACTGCACGCCCGAACGCTGATCCGTCACCAGGTCGGCCGCGATCATGCTTACCTTGCCCTTCAGCTCCGGGGTGGTCCGCTGGTTGAAGGCCGACATGCGCAGGACCGTGTCCAGGCCCGGCCGGAGCTGGTCGATATCCTGCGGCAGGACCTTCACCTCGATGGACAACTCGTCCGCCTCGGGCACGATCAGCATCACCGGCTCACCGGGATTGATCACGCCGCCGACCGTATGCACGATCGACTGGTGCACAAAGCCATCCTGCGGCGCACGGATGTCGATGCGCTTGAGCTGATCCTCGGCCGTGGTCTTGCGCTCCACGAGCTCCGCCACCTTGGCCTGGACGTCACGCAGCTCCTTCGACACTTCGCTCCTGAGGTCCTGATCGATCTGAAGGATCTGGAGCGAGGTTTCGCTGATGCGGCCTTTGGCCTGCGCGATGTTCGAGATGAGCTGCCCGCGCTCGCCCCGCAGCCGCGTCTCCTCGCGCTTGAGAGAGGTCACGCGGGTGATCGGAACAAGGTTCTTCTTCCAAAGCTGCTCGACGCCGGTCAGCTCGTCCTGAATCAGCTGGATCTCATCGCCCTTCGCGGAGGCCTGCAGCTTGAGGCCGTCGATCTGCTCCTGCAGCTGGGAAATGCGTTCATGGAGCTGCGCCTTCTGGCCGGCGCGAGCCTCGCGGCGATCCCGGAACACGTTGATCTCGCCCTGGATGAGGCTTGCAAGCTCCGGGTCGTCTAGGCGGCTCTTGAATGCGGCGGGGAACACGACCTGCTCCGATCCGTCGCGCTCGGCTTCGAGCCGGCTCTGGCGGGCTGCCAGCTCGTCGAGGCTCTTGGAAACCATCGCGAGGCTTGCCCGCGCCACCGTTTCGTCGAGGCGGACGACAACATCGCCGGCCCTCACCCGGTCGCCGTCGCGGGCGAGGATCTCACCGACGACGCCGCCGGTGGGATGCTGAACCTTCTTGACGTAGGTGTCGACCACGATGGCGCCCGGCGCCACCACGGCACCGGAGAGCTCCGTGACGGCCGCCCAGCCGCCGAGACCGCCGACGAGGAAGAAGGCGGATGAGAGGCCCACCAGCGAATAGCGGCGGATCGCAGCGCGGGCACTTGTTTGCTTGGACTTCATGACGTTCCCCCAGATCCTAGACGGCTTTCAGCGATGTGGCGGTCGCCACCCGCGGCTCGGCGCTTTGCGGAGCCGGAACCGGGCGCAGCACCTTGCTCAGAACTTCGTCCTTCGGGCCGAAGCTCTGCATCCGGCCTTCGCCCATCACGAGCACCAGATCGACACCGGCAAGGGCACTCGGCCGATGGGCGATGACCACCACGACGCCGCCCCTCGCCCGGACGCCCATGATCGCGGCTGTGAGGGCCTGCTCACCCTCGCTGTCGAGGTTCGAGTTGGGCTCGTCGAGCACCACCAGGAAGGGATCGCCGTATAGGGAGCGAGCCAGAGCGATGCGCTGGCGCTGTCCGCCGGACAGGGCCGCTCCCGCCTCGCCCACCTGCGTCTCGTAGCCGTCCGGCAGTTGCAGGATCATCTCGTGGACGTTGGCGGCCTTGGCGGCGGCGATGATCGCCTCCGCCTTAGGCTCCGGATGGAAGCGCCCAATGTTCTGAGCCACGGTTCCGGCGAAGAGTTCCACGTCCTGCGGCAGGTAGCCGATGTGGTGCCCCAGATCCTCCGGCAGCCATTGCTCGACGGCGGCACCGTCGAAGCGAACCTTGCCGCGCCAGGTCGGCCACACGCCGACCAGCATGCGGGCGAGCGAGGACTTTCCCGAGGCGCTCGGGCCGATGATGCCCAGACCGCTGCCGGCCTTCAGCTCGAACGACACGTCCTGCACTGAGAACCTCTGCCCGCCGGGCGCTCCGGCGCCGGCATTCTCGATGGAAAGGACGGACCGGGGGGCGGGCAACTTTAGCGGTTCGTCGGCGCGGGCATTGGCTTCGAGGAGCGTCGTGAGCCGGCGCCAGCCCTGGCGGGCGCTGACGAAGCCCTTCCAGTTGCCGATAGCGAGTTCGACCGGGGCCATGGCCCGTGACGTGAGGATCGAGCTTGCGATCATGATACCGCCTGTCGCCTGACCGTCGATGACCAGATAGGCGCCGATCGCGAGCACCATGGATTGCAGCAGCATGCGCAGAACCTTTGACATGGCGCCGAATCCGCCCGCCACGTCGGATGCGCGCTGCTGGTGCGCCAGGTAGCTGGCATTGGCATCGCCCCAGCGCACGCCGATCCGCTGCGCCATACCCATGGCCTGTACGACCTCCGCATTGCGGCGGGCACCCTCGGAGATCCCGTTGCGGACCAGCGCTGCGCTCACTGCGGACCTCGAAGCGTCCTTGGTCAGCACCTCGGTCAGCAGAGTGAGCACCACGAGAAGGCACGCGCCGCCCAGGGCCGCAAGGCCGATCCAGGGATGGAAGGCGAAGCAGATGAACAGGTACAGCGGCATCCACGGCAGGTCGAAGAGCGCGGATGGTCCGCCGCCGGCAAGGAACGCCCGCAGCTGGTCGAGATCGCGCAGGGGCTGCTGCCCGTCGCCCTCGACCTTGCCCTTGAGAGGCGCCTTGAGCTGTCCCTGGAAGATCTGCTGGCTCAGGTCTTCGTCGACCGCGGCACCGACGCGGGCCATGATCCGGCCGCGGAGTGCATCGAAGAGACCTTGAAAGAGGTAGAGCACCACGATGATGACGGAGAGGCCGACGAGCGTCGGAATGCTCTGGCTGGGAAGCACCCGGTCGTAGACCTCCATCATGAAGATGGAGCCGGAGAGGTAAAGCAGGTTGATCAGGCCGCTCAACACTGCGACGCCCAGGAAGGCACCGCGACAGGAGGCCATGAGACTGAGACGTTTCTTGAGGGGGCTGGTCATCGACTTGTACCTTGGGAAGTTTGCATCACAGGGGTGCCTGCCGAGGCACCGGACTTGTCTGGGTAACCCCGCCGGGAGCTTTGGGGGGCATAGCTCCCGGCGGGGTCGCACCGATGTCGAGTCAGCGTCAGAAGATGAAGTCGCTGCTGTCGAGATCGGATTCCTTGACACCGTTCAGGACGAGGATCGCTGAGGCATGAGCGATCGCGATACCCTGCGTGGTGTTCATGAAGGTCACATCTGCCATGGAGTTGACGCCAGAGAGATCGCTGACATCGATCCTGTCATGACCGACGCGGAAGTCCGTAACAACGTCTGTGCCGTGCTTCTTGTCGAATACGAAGACGTCGTCGCCCGATCCACCCGTGAGCCGGTTGTTGCCGCCGCCGCCGTCGAGCCGGTCGTTGCCGGAACCGCCATTCAGACGATCGTCGCCCGATCTGCCCTTGAGGTGGTCATCGCCCGAACCGCCGTAGAGACGATCCATGCCGCTGCCGCCATCGAGATAGTCGTCGCCTCGACGGCCCTCGAGCCGGTCGTTGCCAGACCCGCCGTAGAGCTTGTCGTTGCCCGACATGCCCTTGAGCGTGTCGTGACCGCCGCCGCCTTTGAGCACGTTGTCTCCGCTGTTGCCGATGAGGCTGTTGTTGAGACCATTGCCCGTGCCGTTCAGGTTGGCCGATCCGGTCAGGACGAGCTTCTCGACGTGAGTTCCGGCCAAGGAGTAGGACACGCTCGCCTTCACCGTGTCGATGCCCTGGTTCTTGCTCTCGTAGACCCGGTCGCCGCGATCATCGACGATATAGACGTCGTTGCCGCGTCCGCCCCACATCCTGTCGGCGCCGGCGCCGCCATCGAGATGGTCGCGTCCGTTGCCGCCCTTGATGTGGTCGTTGGCGTCATCACCGTTGAGGCGATCGTTGCCGCGACCACCATTGACCGCCATCGGAGCAGGCTTCTCGACGGTGATAGACACCTTGCCTTCCGTGTAGCCGCCCTGGCCGTCCGACACCATGTAGGTGAAGGATGCCTCGCCGGTGAAGCCGAACCTGGGCGTGAAGGTGATGGTCCCGTCGCTGTTGAGAACCGCCGTTCCGTGCTCGTCCTCGTCGAGTTCGACAATCGAGAGCTCCCCACCGTCGGGATCGACATCGTTGGCGAGCAGCTGCGCAACCGTCAGATTGAGCACCTCTCCTTTCCTGACCGTGAAGCGTTCGTCATTAACGATGGGCTTGTCGTTGCCTTCAGGATTGTCGTCATCTTCATCCTCATGTTCCTTGAGAATGGGGTTCCCGTCGCTCATGTAGGTGACGGAGTGAGTTGCGCTCTTCCAGGTAACGGTGCCGTTCTCGTTGACGATTTTGGTGTAGTCGCCGATCTCCAGCCCCGGTGCCAGCTCGATCACGTCCTGGGACCGCAGCGTGCCGACGATGGTGTCGTTGCCGCCGTTGGACTTGAACACGATCCGGTGCGCCGACTGCAAGGAGGAGATGTCGACAGTGTCGTCTCCGCTGTTGCCGTCGATCGTGATGGTGCTGAAGTTCAGGCTCGTGCCGTTGAAGCTGCCGATGACCTCGATTGTGTCGCCAGCGTTGCTCCCTGTCCCGCCCGGAGGCACGCCAACCGGAGACGTAACCTGGAGCGTGTTGATCCGGATCTCCTCGATGTTGTCGAGCTCGGCAATGATGGATGCATTGTCGCTGCCGCCCCGTGTGATCACGATCTCGGTAAGGCCGTTGATCTGCCCCACCGTGTTGCCGGGAATAGCCAGCCATGCAGCCCGGGAATAGACACGGAAGATCTCCGCTCCTTCCGAACCGTTAAGCTGGTAGGTATCGACACCGGTTCCGCCATCGATGCGATCCCTGCCGTCGGTGCTGCCCTGGATGATCAGGTCATTGCCGCTTCCGGCATTGACCACATCATTTCCGGCACCGCCCACAAGAATGTCGTTGCCGCCGTTGCCGATGAGCACATCGTTGCCGCCGTGCCCGAGAAGGATATCGACGCGGTTGTTGTTAAAGAAGCCGCTACCGCCTTCAAGGGTTTGGCCAGTGTCATTGCCGTTGACCAGGGTATAGGTCGCCCCGGCAAAGCGCAGCTGGTCAATTCCCGTGAGCGTGTCGGTTCCTTCTGCTCCGGTTCGATCCGTCACGGTCAGCTGACCGGATGCATTGAGACCGAAGTCGTAGTTCGAAACCTGTCCGGCAAAGACGGCTTCATCGGTCCCGCCGCCGCCATTCAGCGCGTCGTCACCTGCGCCGCCGCTCAAGTCATCGTTACCGCCATTGCCGTTCAGGATGTCATTGCCAGCCCCACCGTTCAACGTATCGCTGCCGCCGATGAAACCCAGGAATGGGTCGACTCCATTGGCTATGTCATCGCCGCTTGTACCGTTAAAGGTATTGTTAGTGGCTGCATTGCCCGTCCAGTTAACGCCAACCGGTCCTGTAGCCGCCGAAACGACGGTTTCCTGGTTACCGAAAGTATCCGTAAAGCTCACAACAACCCGGAGCTGACGGCCAGCCTGCGGCCCGAAAGCAGTTCCTGCTGCGTCTACCGGCGTGAAGGTGGCGTTGGTTGCACCAGCGATGTTCTCCCAGTCATTGATCCCCATGACCTGCCACTGGTAGGTGAAGACCGTGTTGGCCGGGATCCCGTTCTCATCCTGGATGCCGCTCGTGTCCACCGTCAGCGTCTGCCCCTCGGTCGGGGTGAGGTCGCTGATGACAGGTGCGCCGGCCGCCGGGACGTTGATCAGCTGGTTGATGTCGTACTCCACCGTGCCGCCGTTTCCGTCGGAGAAGCGCAGCTTCTCGATGTTCCACAGCTTGTCGGTGCCGTCGGACACGAGGTTCGTCCCCGCCGGTACGTCGTTCGCGTCGAAGCCCGTATGGGAGACCCTCACCGAACCGTCCGCGTTTCTGGCGAAGGTGTAGTTCTCCACCACGTCCCAGTAGACAGCGACGTCGTTGGAACCGGCACCATCGGCCTTCACAATCTCGCGGACGATCGAGAGCTGGCTTGGCTTGAGCACGCCCGTAAGCATCAGCGTGTTGAGCGTCCTACCGCCAAACCCCGGCTCCTGATTGGGATCCTCGACCAGCTTCCCGTTCACGAAGTCGGTAGCGAGGTAGACCTTCCCATTCATCTGCTCGGCTGTGTATTCCGTTCCATTGTGCATGATCCGGATGCGGACGTTGAGCCAGCTGTCGCCATCGATGACGTCGTCGCCGCCACGTCCCTCGATGACGTCATTGCCGCCGCCGCCGAGAAGGATGTTGCCGGATACGAAGCCGACATCATTCGGATTGCCGGTTTCGGGCTTTGCGAAGTCGCCCAGGAGCGCCCTAAGGTTAGCGATTCGATCGATACCCTCCTGCGTGAGTTCGTTGTTGCTGAAGTCCGAGGCTTCCACATTGGCACCCGGGATTGGAGGGGCCTCGCCATCACCGAACTCCGAGCGGTTGTCGCCCTTCAGCACGTCATTGTTGTCCCAACCCGAGAGAGCCTCGACCTGGTCGAAGCGGTCGCGGAGAATGTCGGCTTCGTCAGTGGTGAAGATCGGCGTCAGCAGGTCCGAGTCGGCATTTTCCGAGTTGAACTTGTGGATAGCCCAGTCGAAGCCGAACATGCCCTCGTTGCGCATGACGCTTTCGCCCTGAACCATGATGTCGTCGCCGGATTCGGCGTCGAAATCATGCTCGTTCTCACCGGCAAACATGACGTCGTGACCGATGATGGTGGAGTTGAAGTTCAGCTCGGAGTTGTCGCCGGCGGTCGTATCAAAGCCATCGCCAGCCTCGATCCAGTCGTCGCCCTCGTTGCCGAGGAGGAAGTCACCGCCCTCGCCGCCGAGGATGAAGTCGTTGCCGAGGCCACCGAACACCTCCTTGCCGTCGGGTCCGGCGATCAGGTAGTCACTCCCTTCGTTGCCGAAGACCAGGGCCATGCCGCTGCCGCCATGGATGACGTCATCGCCCTCCTCGCCGTGGAGCATGTCGACTTCACCGATATCCGTGCCGGAATTGGTGATGATGTCGTTGCCCTTGCCACCATGGATCTTGTCGACCCCGTACCCTGCCTCGATGGTATCGTCGCCACCCAGACCCCAGACCGAGTCGTCACCGCCGCCGGCTACGATCTTCTCGGCATTGTTCGTGCCCTGCATGAGAACGTGATCGAGGCCGTTGTAGCGGAGATAATCGACGACTCCATCACCGTTCGTGTCGAGACGCTCGACAAGCTTCGAAACGGCCTCGAGGTAGGGATCGTCGTGTTTGGGATCGACATACTTGAACTTGTCCTGCATTGCCTTGTCGACATAGAGGACATGGTCAGGCACCGAGAAGATGTCGCCGGGCAGTGCGTAGCCCAACTCCCCAAGGTCGGTGTTGTTGAGCACCATCTTGGCGAAGGAGTTATTTTCCAGCTCGTTCAGGAAGTTCAGACCCTGGACGCGCGACAGGTAGTAGAAGCGGTCGCCGTTCTGCAGGTTTTCAAGCTGGAGCTCGAAGATGAACGAGAAGGTCGAGCCCAGCATGCCGCCGAACGCCATCTTCTTCTCGGCCATGCCGCCGACCCAGAGGTCAACATCCTCGAGGCCGCCGAGCTTTCCTCCTGCATATGCACCAGTCGCGTTCAGGAAATCCAGGCGGTCGGTGTAATTCACACCGCGGATGTTGATTCCGTTACTATCGTCGCCGTCTCCAAAGACCAGAGCCATAGCCGCATCGCGCTTCTGTTCCGCCGTCGTGGCGGACGTTATCGACGCATGCGTGCCATAGGCTGCGATGAAGTTCACGATCGAGGCCGGGTTCTTCAGGTTGAGCGCGAAATCGGACCAGCTGGTGTAGGGATCGAGCTGGGTATCCCCGTTCGCCTTCACCTGGAACTCACGACGAGCCTGGTTCAGCGGCGGGATCCCGGTGTCGCGGCCACGGGCAATGTTGAGTGCCGCGAGGTCGAGCGGGATGCCGAGGAGCTGATTCCGGAGCACGCCGGTGACGAACTCGTCGATCTCGTTGCCGACTTGGCTGGTCATGCCGCGAACGATTGCGCCTGCAGCCTGATCGTGGGAGACCGTATCCGACCCGAATGCCAGCGGATTCAGGAAGGCGTCAAACAGCTTCATCTCATTGAGATTGCCGTCGTTGTCGATGAGGTCGACCGTCTCACGAAGCATCGAGTGGCCGAAGCGGTAAACAACGTGGGCGAACTCGGCAAAGATTCCCGGATTGACGTCCACCGATGCGTTGAACACGAAGGCATCGACGTCCGGCTGGACTTTGCGGGCGAACTCCTCGAACACCAGGTGCTGATACTGCATCTCGGTCGTGAAGCGCGCTGCTTGGAACAGACGCGCACCGTCCCATTTGAGCGCATCAAGGCCCTCCTGGGTCGTAGGTATGGCGGCGACCGGCTCGCGAAGCCACTCGTTCAGGAAGGCGACGTCCCCAGACTCAAGGGCCTTGGCCTTCACCTGCTCAACAACGTGGTTGTGCTCCGAGTGAAAGACATGGTGGACTGCGGAAAGACCGATGTTCTCGTTGCCGCGCCCGTCGCCGGTGATGTAGTGAGCATCGAGCATCTCGCTATCGTAGAAGCGCGAGAGAGGGATGTATTGCGGGTTTTGCGAACTGACCGGAAGATTAGGGTTGAAGTCCGGGTTGATCGCACCCAGGTACCGCTGGTTGGTCGAGCCTTCCGGCAGGCTCGGGTCGAAGTTGGGATTGTCAACGAGGGTCTGACCAACCCCTATTACGCCGTCATCGTCGGCGTACATCTTCTGGCCGCGGTCATTCATAGGAGCCGCTGCATGCGCTATGTCATCCAGGAAGGCGTGGCCTGTCCGGATGGCGCCTGCGGTCGAGATCGGGGCTGCCGGGTCCCCTTCCACGATCACGTCGGCGTTGGCACCCGTGCCGCCCGGCAGGTTGTCGGCGCCGAAGCTCATGACGATCTGCGGATAGCCACGGTCACCTGGAATGAAGTTGCCGTATTCGTCCATGACGAAGAGCGGGATGTTCGTGACATCGGCGTCGGTAAGCTTGATGCCGAGAACATGCTCAGCCTGCCACTTCACTTCGGCCCAAGTCGGCATTCCTCGTGTGCCCGAAAGCAGATTTCCGGTCGCAACCGGTCCATCGGGAGTCGCTTCATACTCCCGCATGAAGAGTTGCTTCGACGAATGGGAACTGTAGGTCTGGTTCTGGTCGACCCAAGCCGTCGTCGTGTTCTTGGCGTCTGTCGGTGAGCGGGTGAGCACCATAAAATTGGTAGGGCTGCCCTCGACGTAGAGCGGATCGTCCGGCTGGAGCGGGATGTAGATCGTGCCGTTGCCGCCCTTCTGGACAAGATCGAGACCGTGATCGAAGAACTGGCCGAAGAGAGTGAACCAGCTGTTGTAAGGCGCCGAAAGGCCCTCGTCCGGCGCCACGTTGGGGAGAACAACGCTGCCGTTTTCGACGACGACGCCGTATTGCTCCAGTTTAGCCGCGAGGTCTCCCTCGGCGGTAACGATGGCAGCCGGATCGCCGCTCTCTTCCGCAGCATCAAGAGCGGCTTTGGCCAGTCGGATCGTGTTCAGCGCCGGCATCAGGGCGGCACCGGTGACGCCAGCATAGGTCAAGGCGGCGTAGATCGCAGCCGGATTATCCAGCGTCTGGTCGACGATCAGGTTGGAGATGATGCGCGGGTCGGCATCGACGAGCGTTCCCCCTCCGAGCCCCATGGACTGCGGCGACGGCCGGCCCATCTCACCGTAGTTGCCGTCGCTGAAAGTAACGGCATTCGGCGATCCCTGTCCGAAGGTGACGCTGTCACCATCATTGTCATTGCGCCAGTACGGATTGGTGATGCGCAGGAATTCTACGTCGGCCGCGCCCCATTCGTTTCGCCCGGCGACCATATTATTGTAGCTGCCATCGACGGTGCGCAGGCCATAGGGGGAGAGCGTCGTCGGCACGGCCGGGGTCCCGGATCCGTCGGTGACCACGTTCCCGGCAGCATCCACGCGGATCTGATCGAGCGGCGTCCCCGCTGCATGGGCTTCGGCGATTTTGATCTGCTTCAGGATGAACTCGAGATCGTGCTTGACTAGATTGACCATGACTGTCCCCTCCGGTTGCTTGCCGCAATGTTGGCGGCACCTGGACACATTCTGGTCAGATTCAGAGATCGTTAACTACACGGGCTGAAGTCCTAGGACCGGTTCAGGTACTAAGGTCCTACTGTGGTCTGCCCGTACCTGGGACTTTGGTCGGAAGACCGATCATAGGTCTATGCCTAGTGCCTTTCCACCCGTTTGTGGGAGCGCACCGGAGCTGAGCAATCTGCTCTCGACATTATGCCTATGAATATATTACCTTCGTTTCCTGCTTTGTTGTACGTTGTTTGAGGCGCTCAAATCCCTCCGACGGGCAGAATCTTCTACCCACTCTGAGTTAATCCCTAAGAGGTGTTACGATCCTGTTCCCGCGATTTATAGTTATTGCTAAGTATTTTAAGGATTTATTATCCTAGGACTAATGGCGGTGCGACTTCCAAGCACCGATAGGCAACTGAAAATTTGCCTAGTCCATCGGACGGAACTCTATTGGAACTGGGGGGCTCCAATGAAAGAAGGCTTTCGTGTTTGCGTTGTGGCCAGGCAACCGCTCTTCCGCGATGGTGTTGTCCTCGCCTTGAACTCCCAGATCGATATTGAGGTTGTCGGTCACGGGTCAACGATCGAGGATGCAATCAGGCTTTCGGAAGAGCGCACCCCTGATATTGTCGTCATCGATGCTGGCGCTTTCTGTCCGAGCATGGAGGCTGTTGAGACGCTTCTGCAGCAGAACACAAAGCTCGGCATTCTGCTTCTGGCCGACACTGCGGAGGAGGAGCACGTTTATACGGCTCTGAAACGTGGAGTTCGCGGCTATATTCTGAAGGGTGCCAGCAGTGCGGAGCTGCTTCAGGCGGTCGCTGTGCTGGGCCAAGGACAAAGCTTCATCTCGCCGAGCCTAGCGGCGAAACTCCTTATCCGCTCGGGCCCTCTACAATATGTGGAGGTAAAGGCGAGCAGCCCCAATCTCCCGCACCTTACGCCGCGTGAGCGACAGATCCTCTCCATTCTCGTTCAGGGCCGGAGCAATAAGGAGATCGGCAACACGCTCGACCTGAGCGAAAAGACGATCAAGCACCATCTGACCAACATTCTTCAGAAACTGCGCGTCCGCAATCGTGTTGAGGCAGCCTTGATGATGTCCAAGTATGTGCCGCAACATCAGACCCTCTCCTGAGGCGACTGGACGATGCAGGCTCGGCCGGTTGCATGCCACCATGCGGGCAGGAGCATGAATGCGCAGCATCCCGCCCTTGCAAGTCAGGGCAGCTCTTGCGATCTTGTGCAGCCGCCGCCTAATGTCACTCTAAACTGGGCGGCCGTTGAGATCGACAATATCAGCTGGATCGACAGGCCTTCCTGAGCCGTTGCATTTCCCTTCCGACCTTCGTCCGACTTCCCCTCAGACCTTCGCCCGCGCGACGTCAGCCCAACTAGCCTCCATCGAGATTGCCTTCCAGCATGGTCGAACCATTCGGCCAAGCACGGAGGGAGTACGATGGCTTTGCAACTGGACAACGAGGACCTTCAGGACCTTCTTCATCTCGTCCGGACAGGACAGCTCCGTGATTCCAGCGGATACGGGAATAACACCGGCAATCCGAACTGGGGCACGGCCGGACAGCAATTCATCCGGCTGACCGATCCGTACTACACCGACGGCGCGACAGGCATTCGGACCACCGTGAACACGCCGCGCGAGATCTCGGACATCGTCTCAAACCAGGACAACAACGGCGACGGGGTCGAGGAAAGTATGCTGAACGCGTTCGGCGGCAGTGCATTCCTGACCTTCTTCGGCCAGTACTTCGACCATGGTCTCGACTTCGTTCCCAAGGGCCAGCCGGGCTCCGTTCAAATCGGCTCGGACGGCTTCCCGATCACCGCTTCGCGGGCGAACTATGCGCCCGGCACCGGCATCAATCCAGACGGACTTGCCAACACCGGGGACGAGGTTGCGGCTCAACATGTCAACATGACGTCGCCCTATGTGGACCAGAATCAGGTCTACGGATCTCACGAACAGGTCACGGACCTTCTGCGCAAGTGGGAACAGGGCCCGAATGGCCCGAAGCAGTCGGCCTACATGCTTACAGGAGAAATCGACGGCTCCGGCCGCGCCCTGCTTCCGACTCTCAATCATGTCCGCGAGAACTACCGCATCATGACCGGCGGGCAGGAGCTGACCTCGGAGGACGTCTCGAACTTCGACGGCACCGGGCACGCCCTGCTGCTGGACTTCATCCCTCAGTTCGTCGGGAACAACCCGGCCAATGGCTACGACCTCGACAAGATCGGGAACTACTACATCACAGGCGACGGGCGGGCGAACGAGAACGTGATGCTCACGTCCATGCACACGATCTGGGCACGCAATCACAACTACTGGGTCGACCAGCTCAAGGCGCGCACCAACGGCGCCTGGACCGAGGAAGAGTATTTCCAGGCGGCGCGCATCATGAACACCGCCGAATACCAGCGGGTCGTGTTCACAGAATTTGCCGACGCCATGGCAGGCGGCATCGACCCGGGCGAGAACGAGCACGGCTTCGACGGATACGATCCGACCGTCGATGCTTCCATCTCGGCGGAGTTCGCTCACGTAGCCTACCGCTTCGGCCATTCCATGCTCAATGAGACTGTGAGCTACAAGGATGCCAACGGTCAGATGCACGACATCTCCCTCATCCAGGCCTTCCTGAGTCCGGGCAGGGTGGCGGAGCTCGGCATCGACGAACTGCTGCTAGGAGCCACGGGTGTCGCGCATCAGGCTATCGATGTGGACGTCGTCAACGCTCTGCGCAACCAGCTCGTCGGCCGGCCGCTCGATCTTGCCGCCCTCAATATCTTCCGCGGGCGCGATACAGGCATTGCACCCTTCAACTCCGTCCGTGAGCAGCTCTATGAAAAGACCGGCCTGGCGAGCCTGCGGCCCTATTCCGGCTGGGAGGATTTCCAGAAGCGGAACAGCCTGTCGGACAGCTTCATCAACCAGCTGAAGGAGGCCTACCCAGAAGGCTTCGAGGCCATGGATCTGTGGGTTGGCGGCCTGGCGGAGAAGGCGACCAAGGGGCAACTCGGCTCGACCTTCGGCTACCTGTTCCTCGAGCAGCTCGACCGCCTGCAGGATGGGGACCGCTTCTACTACCTCGAGATCCTGGACGACAGCCTGTTCGAGGACAGCGGACAGACCTTCGCCGACATCATTATGCGAAACACCAGCATTACGGGCCTGTCCAATGTGTTCCACGTCTCCTCGAGCGGCGAGACCAGCGGCAGCCGTGTTCCCAATGAGGAGCCGCCGGAGGATCCTGTCTACCATGCCCCGACTGACATCGCGCTGTCGAACAGATCGGTAAAGGAGAACTCCGCGGCCGGAACGATCATCGGCGCCCTCTCCGCCGTCGATGCCGATGCAGGCGATACGTTCACCTACACCCTGTCGGGGCCGGCAGCAGAGCTCTTCAAGATCGTGGGCGACAAGCTCGTGGTCGCCGAAGGCGCCAAGTTGGATTACGAAGCAGCCAAGTCTCACGAGATCACCATCAAAGTGACGGACAATACCGGACGCTCGTATTCCGAGACGGTCACCATCAACGTGCAGGATGTCGCGGAGCCGAAGCCGGAAGTGCCGAAGCCGCCTCAACCTCCGAAGAACCTTGAGGTCAAGGGCACCCGCGGCGACGACGATCTCTACGGCGGTGCCGGCAACGATCGCCTGTATGGCGACAAGGGCAACGACACCCTCGACGGCAAGGCGGGCGATGATCGGATCTACGGCGGCGACGGGGAAGATCTCCTTCGCGGCGGATCCGGAGCAGACCGGATGTGGGGCAACAAGGGCAACGACACCTACGAGGTCGATAACCGACGGGACAGCGTCACCGAGAGCAGGGGCGAGGGTGTCGATACGGTCAGGGCATCGATCACCTATTCTCTGGGCAAGAACGTGGAGAACCTGATCCTGACCGGAAGTCAGCATCTCAACGGCACCGGCAATGACCTCGACAACTGCCTCACGGGCAATTCCGGCAACAACCTCCTCAAGGGCGGCAGTGGCCAGGACATCCTGAAAGGCGGTGAAGGCAACGATATCCTTATGGGCGGCAAGGGCAATGATCAGATGACCGGCGGCTCGGGGAAGGACATCTTCGTGTTCGAGCGCTCCGGCCACGACACCGTCACCGATTTCCGTGACGGCGAGGACAAGATCAATGTCAGCCGCCTCTCCGGTGTCGATCGCCTGTCCGATCTTGCCATATGGCAGACCGGGAACGATACCGTGATCTGGCATAAGTTCGACGTGATGATCCTCAAGGGGGTCGTTGCATCCGATATCGGCACCAGCGACTTCATCTTCTAACGCTTGCCGTCGCAAGAACGGCTCCGCCGGGCGTGCGATACCAGCACCCGGCGGAGTTTCCCTCCGAGTGGCTTGGATGATCGGGGAGCGCGGGTTTCCTTGGAAGGAGGCGCCAGGCGCTTTCCCCTGCTAGGGCCCGATTCGCTGGATGCGCTCGGGGTGGGTGAAGACCTCAAAGGAATCCTCACGCGCCACGGCCACCAGGGTCAGCCCGCAATCGTCAGCTACCCTGACGGCCAAGGCCGTGGGAGCGGAAATCGCGACAATGACCGGGGCGCCCATGCGGGCTGCCTTCTGCACCATCTCCACGGATACGCGGCTGGTGAGAAGCACCAAGCTGCCGGAACAGAACTCGTTGGCTCGTGCGAGGGCGCCAGCCAGCTTGTCGAGCGCGTTATGACGCCCGACATCCTCGCGGATGGCGATCAGACCCTGCTCAGGTCGCCAGAGAGCCGCAGCATGGATGGCCCTCGCCTCCCTGTTGAGCTGCTGCGCACGGGCCAGATCGGACATGGCGGCGGCAATGGCCCATGGAGGCAGATGGAGAGCGCCGTGCACTTTCGATGCCGGTTTGACCGCCTCCGCCAGGGACTCGATGCCGCATAATCCGCAGCCGACCGGCCCTGCCATAGCGCGCCGCCTGGCCCGGTAAGCTTTGCTGCGGACGTCCTGCAGCCACATCCTGATCTCGCAGCCAAGATCATGCTCGACGATCTCCATCGAGAGCAGATCGTCCGGCTTGGCAATAATCCCTTCCGACAGGCTGAAGCCGAGGGCGAAATCCTCCAGATCGGCCGGGCTGGCCATCATCACGGCGTGAGTCGATCCATTGTAGGTGAGCGCCACCGGGACCTCCTCCGGCAGAACGCGGTTCCCGGCGCTGAACATCCCCTTGTCCACGGATGTCTGCGGCAAGCGGATGATCGGATGCAGGTGAAGGTTCATTCCGCTGCCTCCGGCACATGCTTCTGCTGAAGCGCGATGCGGATCGGGATCGACTTCGCCGCCGGCACCTTGCTCTTGTCGGCATGATGCCAGACCGGGATCAGGGGATTGCACTCCGGATAATAGGCCGCGCAGCATCCCTCGGGGATGTCGTACGGTGTGACCCGCAATCCGCTCACTTGGCGCACGACACCGTCATCGACAGCCGTGGTGAGGGTGACGGTATCCCCCTCCTCCAGGCTCAGGCGGGCGATGTCGTTGCGGTTCATGAACAGCACCATGCGGGTGCCCCTGACGCCCCTGAACCGGTCGTAATAGCCATAGACCGTCGTATTGAACTGGTCGTTGGAGCGCACCGTCATGAGCTTGAAGATGTCGCGATCGTTTTCGGCGATACCGAGGTCCGCCTCAAGGCTTTGCGGCACGATGAAGTTCGCCTTGCCGGTCTTGGTCTTCCAGCGCCGCTCGCGGGCGGCGATCGGGCGATGGAATCCGCCGGGCTTCCACATGCGCTCGTTGAAGCCGCGGAAGTCCTCCGGGTAGGTCTCCTCGATGGCGTCGCGCACCCGCGAATAGTCGGCCACCCAATCATCCCACGGCACCTTGGGATTGGGCGGAAGGGTCGCCTTCGCGATTTCGGCGACGATGCGTGGCTCGGACAGGAGACTAGGGCTCGCGGGCTTCGCGATGCCGTTGGAGCCATGGATGCAGGCGGTGGAATCCTCGACCGACACGGCCTGAGGTCCTGTTGCCTGCTCGTCGATCTCGATCCGCCCGAGGCATGGAAGGATGTAGGTGATTTCGCCCGGAATGAGATGATTGCGGTTGAGCTTGGTCGATATCTGGACCGACAGGCGCAGGCGCGTCCATGCCTCTTCTAGCGCTGCCGTCTCCGGAGCCGCCCGCACAAAGTTGCCGCCCAGCGCCACGAAGGCTTTAACCTCGCCCTTCATGATGCCCTCGCAGGCCTCCACTGTGGTCATCCCCTTCCAGCGCGGCGGCTCGAATCCGTACTGCTCCTTGAGCTTGTCGAGGGGAACGAGTTCAGGCTTCTCTGCGATCCCGACCGTACGCTGCCCCTGCACGTTAGAATGGCCGCGCACGGGGCAGATGCCGGCGCCCGGTCGGCCGATATTGCCGCTCAGGAGCAGCAGGTTGACGAGCATCTGCACGTTCTCGACGCCCGCCTTGTGCTGGGTGAGCCCCATGCCGTAGATGCCGATGACCGACTTCGCGCTGGCGTAAGCCGTCGCCGCTGCCTCCAGGGTCGACCGGGAGAGGCCCGAGCGGCGCTCCAGCTCCGGCCACTGGGCCTGCCGGGCGGCCTGCGCGAATTCCTCGAAGCCGTGGGTGTGCTCGGCGATGAAGGCGTGGTCGAGCACCGGCTTTCCGCCGGTTGCCCGCGCCTTGTCGTCAGCCTCGATCAGGATCTTGGCCAGCCCCATGAGGGCCGCTACGTCGCCGCCGATCTTCACCTGGTGGTACTGCGAGGAGATGCGCGTTTCCGAGCCGGTCAGCATCTCGGTGGGCGCCTGCGGGTTGGTGAAGCGCTCCAACCCGCGCTCCTTCAGCGGATTGAACGTGACGATGGGTACGCCGCGCTTCGACGCCTCCTGGAGCGGATGCAGCATGCGCGGGGAGTTGGTGCCGACGTTCTGGCCGAAGAATAGGATGCAGTCGGTCAGGGCGAAGTCGTCGAGGATCACCGTGCCGACGGAAACACCGATGCTCTCCGGCAGGGCCACGGAGGTGCTCTCGTGGCACATGTTGGAGGAATCCGGCAGATTGTTGGTGCCGTAGAGCCGGGCGAAGAGCGCCCACATGTAGGATGTCTCGAGCGAGGCGCGGCCGGAGGCATAGAGCACCACCTGGCGCGGATCGAAGCCTTTCAGCTCCTTGCCGACTTCCTGGAAGGCCTCATCCCAACCGACGGGGACGTAGGTGTCGGACGCCGCGTCATAGCGCATGGGGTGTGTCAGACGCCCGGCCTCTTCGAGATCGTGATCCGACCACGTCCGCAATTCGGCCAGCGTGTGCTTGGCGAAGAACTCCGGCGTGACCCGCTTGGTGGTGAGTTCCCAGGCTGTCGCCTTGGCGCCGTTCTCGCAATACTCGAAAGGATGCGGGTCGGCCGGCTTCGCCCAGGCACAGCTCACGCAGGCATAACCGTCAGGCTTGTTCTGTTTGAGCAGAATGGCGTTACCGCTGACGAGCCGCCCCTCCTTGGCCAGGATGCTCTCGACGGAACGGACGGATCCCCATCCGCCTGCAGGACCTGGATAGGGCTTGATCTTGGGCTCATCGCTCATCGTGGGCAGCCTCCCGCTTGCCGCCGTTGATCCGCGGCATTCGACCTAGCTTACGTAAATGACCGGGAGGCGGGCCCGTTCAAGTAGGCTGGGGCTCCCCGGGTCAGGTCAGACGTCCACGGGCCGCGACGGGCAGCTCGCCGACGATCTCATTCCCGCGGACCGTCACCAGGCGGTCCACCATGTTGACCACGACGCACACATGATTGGGAATGACCCGGACGATGTCGCCCACATTCGGGCGGTCGTTGCAGCCCGACAGGTCCAGGAAGCCATGCTCCTCCGCGAACCGGGCGATCTTCGCCTGCGGATGCTCGAGGATGAGGCCATGCCCCTCCAGACCGCCCGTGTCGCTCGTGAGGGTCTTCGATCCGGAATCGAGAATGCCCCGCTCCGCTCCCGCCCGGCTCACGACGGTGGCATAAACCGTCAGGGCACAATCCTGCAGTTGCGCGAAACCTGCCGCCAGCATCATCCGGTCGTTGAACACCGATGTTCCGGCCCGGTGCTCGGTGACGCCCTTGATCCTGCCGAGGTTCAGAAGGTTGGGCGTCCCGCCGGACGATACGATTTCTGGATCGAGACCAAGGTCACGCACCCCGGCCATGGCTGCATCGAGGAATGCCTGTGTCTCGTTCACGGCATTCTCCGGCGGATACAGCATGAAGCCGGCGAACGAGAGGCCCGGCCGGGAAGCGATGTCTTTCGCCAGGGCCACCGCCTCCGCGACCGTCTCGACACCGGCCCGCCTGCGCCCGGTGTCGCACTCCACCACCACGCCCAGGTTCCGCCCGGCGATCCTGGCGGCCTCCGGCAGGCCTGCCACCACGGTGGGATTGTCGGCCGCGACGGTCATCTTCGTCCGGGACAGGAGCCTGCCGAGGCGGCCGATCTTCTCCTCGCCCAGAATATTGTAGGCGATCAGAATGTCGTCGTGCCCGGCCTCGGCCATGATCTCCGCTTCGCCGATCTTCTGGCAGGTGATGCCTCGGGCTCCGGCATCCCGCTGCATGGATGCGATGACGGGGCTTTTGTGCGTCTTGATGTGAGGCCGGTTGGCCACGCCGGCCGCGTCGCACAGCCCCTGCACCCTTGCAATGTTGCGCTCGACCACATCCAGATCGACCACAATCGCGGGCGTCCCGAACTCGCGCGCAACCTTGGCCTTGAGATCGTCGATGCTCATGTCTGCCCCCAGTCGTTTCCCAAACTCCCGGACACGATAGGCCAATGCGCCTGCGCTGTCCTGCCCCGTCTGTTGACGGAACAATGCTGCAT
The DNA here is from genome assembly GCF_016427565.1 of Microvirga splendida. Lineage (GTDB taxonomy): Bacteria > Pseudomonadota > Alphaproteobacteria > Rhizobiales > Beijerinckiaceae > Microvirga > Microvirga splendida. Next base: position 154,445 of record NZ_JAELXT010000004.1, on the reverse strand, counting down.
TTCAAATGCCCGATTTTCGTTGTTAACTTTCTCTTAATTTCGGCCAGCATCCCGCTATATGTGAGATCATCCTGGGCTAAGATCGCCCCGACAGATGCCTGCAGAGGTGGTCTTGTGCTCTACCCGCTGACTCAGAACCCGCTCATTCGAGTCTTGGATATCCTGGGGCGTGATTTCGCCTCTCATCCTCCGGCCCCGATGCCGCCTGTTCTCGGCCCCAAGACGGGCTTGCCACGAAGCGCGGAGGAGATGGCTCTGGAGAAAGGCTTCAGCAGTATCACCGACATGCAGTGCAGGATCGCGGAGGTCGAACTCGGCCTCTACTCGCGTTCAGCCGCGTTGCGGCAATGGTACTACACGGATGGATCCAAGGGCGGATTGGAGGCCTTGATCAACGCCCAGTACAAGTTCTTCGCGCCGCAGACGGCTGCAGATTCTCCTTGAGACGTCTTCATCGTGTCACAGGGCGATGTTTGATCGGCGCTCCGGAGGCGACCAGCCGGTTGGTACCCACCGCGTATCTCAATCACCCAGGAGGAACCCTCGTGAGAAGTGCAGCCTTGGCGACCCTGATCGTGCTTGCCATTCCCTTCCCCTCATCCGCGCAGGACATGACGCACGACAATCGCATTGACCTGATCCGCCCCGATGCGCCGGCCCTCGCCAAGCATGGCGAGCACGGGATCGGCGTCCGCACCATCGAGGTGACCAACAAGAATCAGATCGATGTCCTGAAGGCGACGGCCGGCCAGGAGCCCCCGCGCTACGACCGCAAGCTCACCCTGGAGGTCTGGTACCCGGCCGAAACGGACGGCAAGCAGTCGGGCGACTACCCCGGAGTGTTCCTGCGTGACGGCAAGACCCAGGTCACCCTCCATGGCAAGGCAGTGCGCGACGCCCAGCCCAAGAAAGCGGCCGGCAGCCCCTACCCGCTTGTGATCATCAGCCATGGTTACCCGGGCAACCGCTTCCTGCTCAGCCACCTTGCGGAAAATCTCGCGACAAAAGGCTATGCGGTCGCAGCCATCGACCACGCGGATTCCACCTATACCGATCAGGGCAAGTTCGGTTCGACCCTGATTAACCGCCCCCTCGATCAGGTCTTCGTGCTCAACGCCATCGATCAGCTGTCGAAGGAGAACGGTCATTTCCTGAACGGGCTGGTCGACACCTCCCGCACCGGATTGATCGGGTATTCGATGGGCGGTTACGGCGCGGTGATCACCGCCGGCGCCGGCGTCAGCAAGGAAGCGGTGGCCTACGATTCGGGCGTGCCCGCAGGCATGCTCTCCGTGCACCTGGCTGGATCCGAAACCCACAAGCAGTTGCCGGACAAGCGGATCAAGGCCGTGGTGGCCATCGCTCCCTGGGGGATGCAGCGCGGCTTCTGGAATCAGGAGGGGCTCACCGGAATCACGACGCCGATCCTCTACATCGCGGGCAGCAAGGACGATGTCTCAGGCTATGAGAAAGGCGTGCGCGCGCTCTTCACCGGCAGTGTGAATGCGGATCGTTATCTGCTGACCTTCGAGAACGCCAACCACAACGCCGCGGCCCCCATTCCGGCGCCAGTTGAAAGCTGGCAGATGGCAGAAGGCGGAAGCTCCACGCCCTTCAACCACTATGCCGACCCGGTGTGGGACACGGTCCGCATGAACAACATCACGCAGCACTTCGTCACCGCCTTCCTGGGGCGCTACATCAAGGCGGACACCGAACTCGGCAGCTACCTGGATCTGCCCGTGGAACGGGCGAGCGAAGGAGTTTTCGCGGCCAACAAGGACGGCTCCTTCAAGCCCGAGCACACCTACTGGAAAGGTTTTGCAAACCGAACCGCCGCAGGCCTGACCCTGGAGCATGGCAAACGCAGCGCCAACTGATCGCATGGCTTCTGATGGAAGGGCCCGGCCGCTTGCCGGGCCTTTTTCTGTTTGCAGGGCTCCGGACAGGGGACGGAACGCAGCCGGCCGGTGCCGGCGCGACGGACCAAGAACTCTTCCGTCGCGTCCAAGTCGTAGGTTGGTTACTCACTCCTGGACTGTCAAACCGGGCCTGAATGCGTTAGGATTAAACAAAAAAGACTTCCAACATCGTCTGTCATTCCAGCTGAGCCACTCTGTGGACAGGAACAATGTTGCGAGCTTTTTTCGATGCAGATTGGCCAGCAATCCGACGATCCGTTCCCTGCCGCCATACGGGCGCAGCGAGCGGTCCTGATCCTCGACGTGGTCGAATCCGTTCGTCTTGTCGAGCAGGACGAGGCGGAGTTCGTTTCGCGCTGGCTGGCCTTCGTCGAGCACGTTCGGAGCCGCATTCTTCCTGATCACGGCGGGCACTTCACGAAAGGCCTCGGCGACGGGATGCTGCTGGACTTCAACGATGTGCGCTCGGCCATCGCCGCGGCCTTCGCCATCCAGCAGGAACGCGACCGACAGAACCAGCGCCTTCCTCCAGCCCAGCAGATCATGCTCAGGATGGGCATAGAGGTCAGCGACGTGATCATCGATCAGGCCGATCTCTATGGACGTGGCGTCAGCCGGGCGGCCCGCATCCTCACCCTTGCCGGTCCAGGCGAGATCGTTATCTCGGCCAATGTGCGCGACCGGCTCACGGCCGATCTCGATGCCGATATCGAGGATCTCGGCGAATGCTATCTCAAGCACATGCCGCAGCCCGTGCGAGCTTACCGTGTCGGGCCGCCTGGACCACGGCCTGTGATCGAGGCGGGCTATTCCATGGGAGACCTTCTTCCGACGCTCGCCGTCGTTCCCTTTACGACGCGCGATCCCGAGGACGAGCACCATGTTCTGGGGGAAGTGCTTGCCGAGGAGCTTATTCAGGACCTCTCGCGCTCTCCCGAGTTGCACGTGATCTCGCGCCTGTCGACCACCGTGTTCCGCGGCAGGGAGGCGTCCCTGACCCAGGTCAGTGCCAATCTCAACGCAGATTATGTGCTTTCCGGTCTTTACCGGGTCCAGAACCGGCAAGTCGTTGTGGAGGCCGAGCTGGCAGACGCAAAGTCGGGGCAGGTTTCATGGGCCTCCCGTTACAAGGGCCAGCTGAGCGCCATCATTTCCGGCAAGCGGGACCTGATCGACGAGATTGCCGCAAACGTGAACGCCGCCGTCATGGTAAGTGAACTGCAGCGGGCGCAGTCCCAGGCCCTTCCCACCCTGAAGAGCTATACATTGCTGCTGGCCGCCGTCGCCCTGATGCATCGGCTCTCCCCTTACGACTTCAACGAGGCACGCAGGCTCCTCGAGGCTCTCATCGAGCGGGCTCCGCGCCAAGCCATTCCCCGCGCCTGGCTCGCCAAGTGGCATGTCCTGCGGGTCCAGCAGGGCTGGTCGGATGATCCACATCAGGATGCGCAGCTCGCCCTGCGCTGTACGAAGCAGGCCTTGGATGTCGATCCGCAATGCTCCCTGGCGCTTGCCGTCGATGGGTTCGTTCATACGAACCTTCTGAAGAAACTCGATACGGCGAAGGAGCGCTATGAACTCGCCCTCCTGAACAACCCGAACGACTCCCTCGCCTGGCTGCTCAAGGGTACGCTGCACGCCTTCAAGGACGAGGGGCAGCAGGCTGTGAGCTGCACCCAGCGCGCGCGGAAGCTGTCGCCGCTCGACCCTCACCGCTACTTCTACGACTCACTCGCGGCGACCGCTCACCTCACGGCTCATCAGTTCGACCGTGCCCTGAAGCTCGCGCAGCGCTCGCTCAAATCCAACTGCACCCACACTTCGACCCTGCGCGCCCTAGCCATCGCCCAGTGGCAGCTCGGAATGCACGACGATGCTCGCCGCACGGTGGGACGGCTCATGCAGCTGGAGCCGCATCTCACGATCCGCAGCTGGCGCGAGCGCTCGCCCAGCACCGGCTACAGGATCGGGGAGGAATGGGCGTCCGTGCTGCAGCAGGCAGGAGTACCTCAGTAGCGGCGGTTTTCGGCAAAGAGGGAGTGGACCAACGTGAGCTACTTTTCGACAGGTATCGGACCCCTCGGTGGTGTCGGCGGGGTGGGTGGAGTTGGAGGCGTCGGCGGGGTCGGCGGCGTTGGGGGTGTCGGCGGCGTGGGAGGCGTCGGGGGTGTGGGAGGTGTTGGCGGTGTCGGAGGTAGCGTCTACGATTCGCCCCTCATGAGCGATGCCCTGATCCGCAGCCGTGACGGGATCGTTGGGCAATGGCGCGCACCGGGAGCAGTCCCCGGGGAGCTCGACCTGGAGGACAGCGACAACCTGGATCGCTGGTCCCCCTGGGTCCGAGCCGCAATCATCGACGCGGAGATGGTCTCACGCCTCGGCTTCACCATGGAAGACGCGACCGTGAACCCCCGGCACATGGCGGTCTGGCACCTCGAAGTTCCGGCGCCTGCCGGAGACGACGCGCCCGCGCCGGTCTGCAAGCCCCTGATCCTGATGGCCCGTCCGACGGAGACGATCTTCAAGGCACAGCTCACTCTCGTGAACCACTATGCCGAACTCCGTCCCGACCGGCAGACCGAGATCCTGACGCAGATCGGCGGCGGGATGGCCTTTCTGAGCTCCATCGCTCAGCTCCACCCGGACCGGACGCCCCGGACCCTGGAGCTTCTGTCAGCAATCCTGCGCCTTGCGCTCTTCGTGCACCTGCGCGTGAAGCAGGGCCTCGCCTGCCGGCGGCCGGTCGAGTACTCCCCGCAGATCCAGCCGATGATCGTCACGCCGGCCCATGGCGCGCTGCCGAGCGGACACGCCACGGAGGCGTTCGCGGCGGCCCTGGTGCTGTGGAGCCTGATGAAAGCCTCGGGAAGGCCCGGATACAACAGCGCAGACTGGCGCACCCAGCTTCTGCGCCTCGCGGCGAGGATCGCCATCAACCGGACCGTCGCAGGCGTGCACTTTCCCGTCGACAGCGCCGCCGGCGCAGTGCTCGGCCTGACCCTCGGACAGTACTTCGTCAGCCGCTGCTCCGGCGCTGACGGCTACACGGCGTGGCGCTTCAACGGCACCAAGTACCCCCAGGATGCCGACTTCATCTGGCACGATCTCTATGACGTGACGACGGAGACGCTCACGCCGATGCCGAGCGCCACGGGCTACTCCGTGGAATACGCGGCCAACGATCAGGCAATCGACTCGCAGCACCAATCTTATGTTCTCGCCTGGCTCTGGGACAAGGCGCAGGCGGAATGGACCTGAACACGCACTTGTCCATTCCTTGAAAGCAGGAGCGCCCCATGGCCTGGAAGCGCGTACCACCGAAGATCGATCCCGTCGCCCGATCCGTTCTCGATCCTTACTCACACTGGGCCCTGGGCCCGGGCCTGCAGGACTTCCTGCTGCCGTCCGTCAGGGAGCAGAGCGTCCCGGTTCTCCTGCGCCGCAAGACGGAGCCCTGGGATGAGAAGGCCTGGGCGCTCTGGCGGGATGCCGCTGGAGATGCCGACATGCCGGAGCGGCCGCCTCGCAGTGCAGAGCCCTTCGACGTCCGGCTTCTGTCGCTTTCCAAGACACGCCGGCTGGTCGAGGATCGGACGTTTCGACACCTCTTCGAAGGACTGGAGCGCTTCACCCTCGGACCGCCCCTGCCCTCCTCGTCGGCGGCTTCCCGTGACGCCAGAAAGGCCCGTCCCCTCCAGTCGCCGTCACCGGGCGTGACGCCGAACACCGTGGTGGTCGGCATCATCGACGACGGCATTCCCTTCGCCCATGAGCGCTTCCGCAAACCCGACGGCACGACCCGCATTGAATATGTATGGGTGCAGCACGGCACAGCGAGCAATGTACCCATCGGTTTCGACAACGGCTTCGAGATCGACAAGGGGGAGATCGACAACCTCCTCGCGACCTGCCGGCAGGGGGATTTCATCGACGAGGATGAGATCTACCGTCGTGCCGGAGTTGCCGACTTCACCCGGGAGGGCCGAAAGAGCCTGGCATGGCGCGCCTCTCACGGGGCCCATGTGATGGATCTCGCCTGCGGGTGGGATCCGGACGAGGCGCCCGACTGGCGGATCGTCTGCGTTCAGCTGCCGACCGCGACCACGGCCGACTCGTCCGGGGCCAGCCTCGCGCCCTATGCCGTCAAGGCTTTGGAATACATCCGCGACAGAGCCCAGGCGATAGCAGGGCGGGGCCGGAGCCTGCCGGTCGTGGTCAACTTCAGCTACGGGCTGCTCGCCGGGCCCCATGACGGCACCCATGAGATCGAGCTCGCGTACGACCAGATCCTGCGCGACCACAACACCACGCCAGGCAACAAGCCGATGCGGGTCGTCATTCCTTCCGGCAACAGCCATCTGGCGCGCGCCCACGCAACGGTCGCGTTCCAGGCTGCCGGCGATCAGGCGACCCTGCCCCTGCGCGTGCTGCCCGACGATCTCACCCCGAGCTTCGTCGAGATCTGGCTCCCGCCTGCAACTGCGGCAGGAAACCGGGTCGAGCTGACCGTCGCAACCCCGCAGGGCGATGTCAGTCCTCCGCTCGAGGAGGGCGACACTTATATTCTGCAATACGATGTCGGCGGGAAGGTGCTCTGCGAGGCACGATACCATCTTTCCTCTGCGCCGACGGGGCGCGGCATGTTTCTGATTTCCCTCCAACCGACCACGCGGCTCGAGTCAGAGAACTCCCCCGTTCCCTCCGATCCGGTTGCTCCGGCGGGGTTGTGGAACCTGTCCCTGAAGAACCTGTGGCTGTCATCGCACGAGCCTGTCGAAGCCTGGGTTCAGCGGGATGATGCCCCTGTCGGCTACCCGCGCCGGGGGCGGCAATCCTACTTCGATGTTCCCAGTTACGAGATCTACGGTCACGACGGCGATCTTCTCGAAGAGGACGATCCCGCATGCCCGGTGAAGCGCGAGGGCTCCATCAACGCAATCGCCACGGGCCGGAACACCATCGTGATCGGCGGCCTGCTGCGCCGGGAGCTGCGGCCGCCTGCCTATTCCGCAGGCGGGCCGGTCACGACGCCGGTCGGCGCTGCCTTGCCGCATCGGTGCGGGCCCGATGCGCTGACGGTGAGCGACGATTCCATCGTTCGGGCGGGTGTTCTCGCAGCCGGGACGCACAGCGGCTCCGTCGTGGCCATGAACGGCACGAGCGTGGCCGCGCCGCTGATCACCCGATGGATTGCCGGCGAGCTTGCAGCCGGGCGCCGCGGGAACAGGCGGGCGGTCTGGAAGCTGGCTTATGGCTATGAGCTTCTTCCGTTCCCCCTGCCGAGGCCGTCGCCCGAGAGAGGCGGAGCCGGACGAGCGCCGCTCCCGCCCGTCCGCCCGGCCAGGATCGAAAGGTGAAGGACCTCAGGAGCCCCTGTCGCCCAAGCCTCTAGGATGTGCGCTTGCGCCGAGGCTTCTTCTGGGCGCCCCCTTCCCCGGCCGGCTGCTCATTGTTGGCTTTCGCCCCTTCAGCAGCGGCTGCGGGAGGCGCCTCTTGCGCTGTCGCGGAGGACCGTTCGGACTGACCCTCGTTCAGCTCACGCTCTGCCCTGTACCAGTGATCCTGCGGGTCGCCGGCGCGTCCTTCCCTTTCCCATATCTCGTAGGCTCTCTGGCGGATGCTCTCATCGCTCACGCCAGATTGCTTCTTGCCGCCGTTCTTCGCGTCGTCGAAAATCTGACGCCCGAGATCGAGTCCGATGCGAGGCGTCGCATCTGGTCCGGTTTTGTCCTGGGTCATGATGGTTCCTCTCGTTCAGACGGGAGGTCAATGCCGGGTGTGGGAACATGTTTCATCATGAAAGCGGGGCCGGCACCGTTGGGCCGCTGCCGTCTCGATGCAGACACCGCTCACAAAACGGTTTCTTCGTTTTCCCGCCAAAAAGTTCGGTACTGTAGGGAGCCGAAAGGGAGGCCTGCATGACCAAAGAGGACCTGGCTCAGAAGCTCGACAACCTGGATCCTGGAACGACCCTCACGGTCCCGGAAGACGCGCTGGCACACATGTTCGGGGAGGTGACGCTGTCATACGAGTCTCAAGGCCCGCTCCGACGGATCGCCGACTTCGCCCTAGAACACCGCTGCACGTTCTCGTTCCATGAACATGAAGGGGCGGTCCCCTGCTTCCAGAAAGACGACGTCTTCTGAGGCGTTGCAGGCCCTCCCGGTCTCCGCACCCGAATAAACATCTCGGGCTTGCGCCGCTTCGGATCGCTCAGCCCAGCCGCAACAGAACCGTGCTCAAGGGCGGAAGCACGACGCTCAGGGAGAAGGGGCGTCCGTGGGACGGAATCTCCTCGGCCTGCAAAGCGCCGCCATTCCCGAGATTGCTGCCGCCGTAGATCCCCGCATCGGTGTTGAGGATCTCATGCCAAGTCCCTGCTTTAGGCACTCCGATGCGATAGGACATTCTCGGAACAGGCGTCATGTTGCTGACGGCCAGGATGAGCGAACTCCCATCCCGCGCCAAGCGCAGCATGGCGAAGACCGAGTTCCCGGAATCGTCCACCACGGCCCACTCGAAGCCGGCGGGATCGTTGTCGGTTCCGTGCAGGGCCGGCTCGGCGGCATAGATGCGGTTGAGATCGCGGACGAGGCGCTGAACTCCCGCGTGCCGCGGATTGTCCAGCAGCTCCCAGGAAATCGAAGCGTCGTGGTTCCATTCCCGATCCTGGGCAATCTCGCCACCCATGAAGAGCAGCTTCTTTCCAGGATGAGCCCACATGTACCCGAAATAGGCGCGGAGGTTGGCGAACCGCTGCCACTCGTCGCCGGGCATCTTCCGGATCAGCGATCCCTTTCCATGCACGACCTCGTCATGCGACAGCGGTAGGATGAAGCGCTCGGAATAGGCATAAACCATGCCGAACGTAAAGGCTCCGTGGTTGTAGCTTCGGTAGACGGGATCCTGCTCCACGTAGTGAAGCGTGTCGTGCATCCATCCCATGTTCCACTTGAACGTGAACCCGAGACCGCTCTCCTCCGTAGGCTTGGTCACCCCCGGGAATGCAGTGGATTCCTCAGCGATGGTGATCGCCCCCTGGCAGCGGTGGGCCACGATGCTGTTGAGGTGCTTGAAGAACTCGATGGCCTCGAGGTTCTCCCTGCCTCCGTATTTGTTCGGAATCCACTCGCCCGCCTGGCGGCTGTAGTCACGATAGAGCATCGATGCGACGGCGTCGACGCGGAGTGCATCGATGTGGAAGCGCTCGAGCCAGTGGAGCGCGCTTGCGATCAGGAAGCCCTTCACCTCGTTTCGCCCAAGGTTGTAGATCAGGGTGTTCCAATCCTGGTGGAAGCCCTCCCTTGGATCCTGATGCTCGTACAGGGCCGTGCCGTCGAACTGGGCAAGACCCCAGATATCGGTGGGGAAGTGAGCCGGGACCCAATCGAGGATCACGCCCAGGCCGGCCTCGTGGCAGCGGTTCACAAATTCCGCGAAGTCTTCCGGTGTTCCGTAGCGCCCGGTGGGAGCGAAGAGTCCGAGGGGCTGGTAGCCCCATGAACCTCCGAACGGATATTCCGTGATCGGCAGGAGCTCGATATGGGTGAACCCCATTCCCGAAACATACGGGATCAGACGATCGGCCAATTCGGTCCAGTCCAGGCTGCGATTGCCTTCCTGCTCCAAGCGCATCCAGGAGCCGGCATGGACCTCGTAGACCGAGATGGGTGAGGTCTCGCTCTGACGTGCGCCTCTCGAGCTCATCCACTCGGCGTCGGTCCAGGGGAACGGCTCGGAGCGCGCAACGATGGATGCCGTTCCGGGAGCGGCTTCGCCTGCGCGCGCGACAGGGTCCGCTTTCTGGGGCAGCAGCTGACCATGGGGGCCGACCATCTCGTACTTGTAGCGCTCACCGGGGCCGAGGCGCGGAACGAAGAGCTCCCAGATTCCAGCCTCCCCGCGCAGGCGCATGGGATTGCGCCGCCCATCCCAGCTGTTGAAGTCTCCGACCACGGAGACGCGCCGGGCATTGGGAGCCCAGACCGCGAAACGCACGCCCGGCACGCCCTCAACGGTCATGGGCTGGGCGCCGAGCACGCGGCTGAGTTCATAATGGGTTCCCTGCCCGATCAGATGCAGGTCGAGATCCCCGAGAAGCAGGCCGAAGTTGTAGGGATCCTCCATTTCCTGGATGGCATCGGGCCAGTGGATCCGCAGCCTGTATCGGGCATCGTGGCCGACCAGCCCGGCAAAGACCCCGTCGGCATGCACGAGACGCAGCCGGGTGATCTCATTCGTGTCCCGCGTCACAGCCTCGACGGATGTGGCACCCGGCATGAAGACGCGAACGGCATCTCCCTTGCTCGTCGGGTGCCGGCCGAGGATCGAGAACGGATCTCCATGCCTCCCCTGGACCAGGGCCTGGACGCCGGCTCGGTCGATGCCGGCGAGAAGAGCGTCGTGTCCGGCCATCATTCGCGACCTCCATTGCCCGCCTTCACGAGACGCTGCGCAAGGTCGGACAGACCCCGGAGCGGGATGGTCAGCCATTTCGGCCGGTTGGAAGCCTCATAGTGGATCTCGTAGGCCGCCTTCTCCAGCAGGAACAGGTCAAGGAGTGGGCCGCCCCGGTCCGACGAGAGTCCGAGCTGCGGAGCCTCGGCGGTGGCATCCCAGTAGGCGCCCAGGAACGCCTCCTGGGCTCCTGCATAGAAGTTCCCGAGCAGGGATTTCCGGATGTCGCGGAACTGCGCAGAGGAGATGTCGTCATCGGGCATCGACGCGGTCACGGTTACGTAGTCCAGCGAGCGCAGCAGCCCGGCGACGTCACGGAGCGGGCTTGTCTTTGCACGCCGTTCCTCGAGCTCGCGAACGGGTTCGCCTTCGAAGTCGATGATGTAGGCGTCACCATGCGCGACGAGAACCTGACCGAAGTGGAAGTCGCCGTGGATCCGCGTCAGCAGCGTCCCGCGACCTGCTTCCGCAAGGCGGTCGACAGCCTCGATCAGCTCGTCACGCTTTTCCAGAACACCGGCCGCGAGTGCGGCGGCTTCAGGATCAAGCTCGTCGCCCATCCCGCCCAGGATGTCGAGGGCAGAGACGAGCTGATCGCGCGCTCTGTTCTTCCAGACCTTGATGTCGTCCGACCCGGCCTGAACAGGCGCAAAGGCCTGATCGTCCGTCGGTGCGGCCAAGGCCACATGCAGCTCCCCAAGACGCCGTCCTACGACTTCGGCGAAATTCTCGAGAGTTGTGAAGATGCCCTCCTCCGGGACAGCGTCGTTCTCGATCAGCTCGTACTCGTCGAGGGTTCGCTTCAGGTTTTCCAGCATCCAGTTCCAGGCGTCGCCCTGGTTGCGGATGGCACCCTGGACGATCACGAGCGTATGAGGCGTCCCATCCTCCGAGACACGGAGGATCTGCCCCAGCAGAGGGGCCGAGTTTTCATATCCGACCTTCGTCAGATACTGCGTCATCTCCGCCTCCGGATGGACGCCGGGGAAAACACGCCTGACGAGCTTGATCATGGCAAGATCGCTGACGATCAGCGAGCTGTTCGACTGCTCGGCCGAGAGCCAGCGGATCGGAGCTTCCGGCGTAACCTCCATGCAGTCCAGCTGGGAGGTGCCCTCGAAGCGGATCTCCCCATCCGGCGTCTTTACCGTAGACCTCTCGCACAGGGCCTGCAGGGCAGCATGTGCCCAGCGGTCGACGGCAAAGCCGTCCGTCAGGAAGCCCACGCGCGGTCCTCTGCGGACCCGGGCCAGAGCAAGCTGCTGCGGCAGCGGCAGCCCGCCGGCGCTCTCCCATGCGATCCCGAGCGGCATGAAGTAGCGCTCGGTCCGCTTGCCGACACTCACCTCGATCTCGGACATCACGACATCGTCGGCGAACGGCATCGGCACGGTCCACGGGATACGCGCCTCGTTCAGCGTCTCGTTCTTGGAGGCAAACCAGCGCCGGATCGGCAGGTAGGTCGGCAGGATGTCCCGGGCGACCGTCTGCAAGTGCCGCTCGTCCATGCTGCCCTGCAGACCGCCTCGCAGAACCAGGGTCTCGAACTCGCCCAGCTGCTCAGGAGGTGCCGTCCGCCATTGCGGACTGTCGGTTTCCGTCGTCAGCTGGAACCAGTAGAAGCCATAGGGCGGGAGCGTCAGAAGGTAGGTCAGCTGGCCGATGGGCGGGAACGGAGACGGACCGGTCATCTCGACAGGAACCCGGCCGGCGAAGGCCGAGAGATCGAGCTCGACGGCCTGCGGCGTTCGCGACAGGTTCGCGACGCACAGGATGGTCTCATCCTCATGTTCGCGCAGGTAGGCCAGGACCTTGCGGTTGGACGGGTAGAGAAGCCGGAACGTCCCGCGGCCGAAGGCGTGATGGTTGCGGCGGAGCATCAGCATCCGGCGCATCCAGTTCAGGAGCGAATGCTGATCGCGGCTCTGGGCTTCGACGTTGACCGACTCAAAACCATAGATGGGATCCATGATGGCCGGCAGCACGAGGCTGGCCGGATCCGCTCTGGAGAACCCGCCGTTCCGGTCCGGCGACCATTGCATGGGCGTGCGAACGCCATCCCGGTCGCCAAGATAGATGTTGTCACCCATCCCGATCTCATCGCCGTAATAAACGACGGGGGTTCCGGGCATGGACAGCAGAAGGGCATTCATCAGCTCGATGCGCCGGCGATCCCGCTGCATGAGAGGCGCAAGCCTGCGCCGAATTCCGAGATTGATGCGGGCGCGCTTGTCGGCCGCGTAGGTGTTCCAGAGGTAGTCGCGCTCCTCGTCGGTGACCATCTCGAGCGTCAGCTCGTCATGGTTCCTCAGAAAGATCGCCCACTGGCAGTTCTCCGGGATCTCAGGCGTCTGGCGCAGGATATCCGTAATCGGGAAGCGGTCTTCCTTCGCGATGGCCATGTACATGCGCGGCATCAGCGGGAAATGGAAGGCCATATGGCATTCGTCGCCGTCGCCGAAATACTCCTGCGTGTCCTCCGGCCACTGATTGGCTTCCGCCAGCAGCAGCCGGTCCGGGTAAGCGGCATCGAGCGCGGCGCGGACCTTCTTCAGGACCTCGTGAGTCTCAGGAAGGTTCTCGTTGTTGGTGCCCTCCCGCTCGACGAGATACGGGATGGCGTCGAGCCGCAGCCCGTCGATGCCCATGTCGAGCCAGAACCGCATGACGCTCAGAACTTCCTTGAGAACGCGCGGATTGTCGAAATTCAGATCCGGCTGGTGCGAATAGAAGCGGTGCCAGAAATAGGCTCCCGCCGCGGAATCCCAGGTCCAGTTGGACTTCTCGGTGTCCAGAAAGATGATCCGGGTTTCCGGGTACTTCTGATCCGTGTCGGACCAGACATAGAAGTCGCGCTCACGGGAGCCCGGCTTTGCCTGACGGGCACGCTGGAACCAGGGGTGCTGGTCGGACGTGTGGTTGATGACCAGTTCCGTGATGACGCGCAGGCCTCGGGCATGGGCCTCGCGGACGAAGGTCTTGAACTCCTTCAGGGTCCCGTAGTCAGGGCTGACATCGCGGTACTCGGCGATGTCGTAGCCGTCATCGAGCCGCGGAGACGGATAGAAGGGCAGAAGCCAGATGGTGTTGACGCCGAGAGAGGCGATGTAATCCAACTTGGCGAGCAGGCCCGCGAAATCTCCGATGCCGTCGTTGTTGGCGTCGAAGAACGACTTCACGTGCAGCTGGTAAATGATCGCGTCCTTGTACCAGAGCGGATCAGTTCCCAGGGAAGTTTCGCTCTTGAGGGACGTGTCGTTCTTCTTGAGCATTCTTGTCAGTCCTTAGGGGCAATACGCCAGATCGAGAAGGGAAGTTCGCCCGGATCGCAGCGGATGCGCTGGTACTTGCCCGACCAGGTGAAGCGGTGGTGACGCACGAGATCTTCAACATCCAAGGAGCCGTGGTCCGGGAGGCCGAACTTCCAGAGCGGCAGTTCCACGTCGGCTTCCTGCACGTTGTGCGGGTCGAGGCTGACCGCTATGAGCAGAACGTTCTCACGCCCAGGGGTCGCCTTCTCGTAGAAGAGGATCTTGTTGTTCCAGGCGTCGAGGAACGACACGTTGAGATGGGAATGCAGGGCCGGGTTGTCGTGCCGGATCCGGTTCAGGATCGAGATCTCCCGGATGATGTTGCCGGGCCGATCCCAGTCCCACGCGCGGATCTCGTACTTCTCGCTGTCCGCGTATTCCTTCTTCTTGACGTCCGGCCGCCCTTCGCAGAGCTCGAAGCCGCTGTACATTCCCCAAAGCCCGGAGAGCGTCGTCGCCAGCGCAGCGCGGATGAGATATGAGGAGCGAGGCGCGTTCTGCAGAAAGTCCGGATTGATGTCCGGGGTGTTCACGAAGAAATGCGGGCGGAAGAAATCCTTCGGCGCCGTCTGCGAGAGCTCGGTCAGGTACTCCGCCATCTCCCACTTCTCATTCCGCCATGTGAAGTAGGTGTAGGATTGCGAGAAGCCGATCTTGGCGAGCCGATACATGATCTTAGGCCGGGTGAAGGCCTCCGACAGGAAGGCCACGTCCGGGTGATCGCGACGCACCTCCCCGATCAGCCACTCCCAGAAGGGAAACGGCTTCGTATGCGGATTGTCGATGCGGAAGAGTTTTACACCCTGCTCGACCCAGAGCAGGATGGTGTCGCGCAGCTCCAGCCACAGGGACGGCATCGCGCCCTTGGCGTAAAAGTCGACATTGACGATATCCTCGTACTTCTTGGGAGGATTCTCGGCATACTTGATCGTCCCGTCCGGTCGCCAGTCGAACCAGTCCGGGTGCTCCTTCAGCCATGGGTGGTCCGGCGAGGCCTGAACCGCGATGTCCATCGCCAGCTCCAGGCCGTGATCGGCTGCGGCAGCGACGAGGCGGCGCAGGTCCTCGAAGGTGCCGAGCTCGGGATGAATGGCATCATGGCCGCCAGCTTCGGAGCCGATGGCATAGGGACTTCCCGGATCGTCGGGCCCCGCCGTCAGGCTGTTGTTCCGTCCCTTCCTGTGCGTTCGGCCGATCGGATGGATCGGCGTCAGGTAGAGCACGTCGAAGCCCATATCGCGGATGTAGGGCAGCTTGCGGATCACGTCGTCGAACGTGCCGTGGCGGTTGGGATCGTCGCTCATCGAGCGCGGGAACAGCTCGTACCAGCTCGCAAACCCAGCCGCCGTTCGCTCCGCATCGACAGGAATCGTCCGGGAGCGCACCATGAACGGCCGCCGGTCCGCTGCCGTCATGATCTCCGATGTCTCCGGCGCCAGCAGGATCTCGAGACGGGTGTCGTAATCCGCATCGACGAGCCTGTCGGCCAGAGTGCGGACGCGCTCGGCGATGTCGCCTTGAGCCTCGGACCTCGCCTCTTCGACCAGAAGGCGCCCCTCCTCCAGTTCCAGGGTCACGTCGAGGCCGGCTGCGTATTTCTTCTCCAGCTCTGACCGGAAGATCGCGAAGGGATCACGCCAGGCCAGAACGGCGAATTCATGCCGGCCCAGCCGCTCCAGCGGGAGCTCCGCGCTCCAGCGGTCATTGACCAGCATCGTCATGCGGGTTTCGCGCCATTCCGCCTCGTCGACGGCCCTCCAGGCCAGTGCGGCCGACAGGGGGTCATGGCCGTCGCCGAAGATGTCGGCTTCCACCCTGACCACTTCGCCGACGATCCGCTTGACCGGGAACTCGCCGCCATCCACCGCAGGCGTGACATTCTCGATGACGAGCCGCGGTGCCGCGACCGCCTGCTCGACAGCCGGCACGGAGACTGCGCCTGTCACCGGCCTCGGGGGATGTCCTTCCAATACTCTCACCTCGCCTGGCTGAAGTCTGACCACGCTCGTGGGCGTGAGTTCGAGCCCGCCCTCGCCCACTTCGCGAAAGGGCATGAACTGGGCGCCTGTCTCTGAGACCAGGAACGCACCCGTGGCCTGTGCGGTCCGCCGGAGATCGGCATTCGCGACGATCAGGCGGGCAGCCTTGCTCTGCCGCACATCCTCCTGATCAATCCTCAGCAGGGCGGTCACGGGGGACGCGCGCCCCACGACGAGATGCAAGGGCTTACGCGCAAAGCCGCCGTCGTTGCGGGCAAGCAGCTGATTCGCGGCGCGGATCTCTCCCGTGAGGTCGAAGCTGCCCCGCTCACGCAGCCCTCTCAGCCCCATCCCATCGCCGCGGGTCGGGTCGAGCCTGTCCCGGCAGCCGAACTCGAAGCCCATGGGAACGAGAAGGCCGTCGCCTACGGAAGCGGCAAGCCTCAACGCGCGGGTTGCGCGCCGCTCCAGCACATTGAGAGGCTCCACCTCATGGGTAATGCGCTTCTCGAAGGGAACCTCCGGAAATGCGATTTCGTAGCCGATGCCTCTCAGCTGCTCATGCTCGTCCGCGATCCAGCTGTCCTTCAGGTCCCACCAGCACAGCGAGGAAAACGTCCCGTCGAAGCCGGCACTGCCGAGCGTCTGCCTTGCCTGGAAACTCGCGCCAGGGGTCCAGGCGAGGAAGCGCACCCCAGGTACATCGCCTCTGGCGTCCGCGATGAAGCGCCTCAAGGCGGATGGCGGCACCCTGTCCCAGTGCAGGCAACGAAAGCCCCTGATCCCTGCGGCGGCGAAGGCCCGCAGGCGCTCAGCCAGCATTCTCAGATGCGGATGATCGTCCGCATCGCCGTCGAACGGAACAAGGACCGCTTCCCTCTCCGTGGGATCCTGCCGCGGATCGAGGGTATC
The DNA here is from genome assembly GCF_016427565.1 of Microvirga splendida. Lineage (GTDB taxonomy): Bacteria > Pseudomonadota > Alphaproteobacteria > Rhizobiales > Beijerinckiaceae > Microvirga > Microvirga splendida. The sequence continues at coordinate 137,864 of NZ_JAELXT010000004.1, read as the reverse complement.
CGGATTCGAGGCGGCGAGACCGAGCTCGCGGGCGAAGATGCTGTCGGCGGCCACCCGGTCGATCACGACGTCGAGCATCAGGGCGAGCTTGCGTGCGCTGGCTTTTTCCGCAAGCCGGGCAAGACCTTCGGTCGCATCGGCATGTGCGAGGACCGGGTGCAGCCGGGTCATGTCATGAGGCAACAGGATGCTGCCGCCGTGCCCCGGCTCGAACGGCGGGGCCATCAGGACAGTATCGAAGCCTAACGCGGCGGCATGATCGAAGATGTCATCCCAGTTGTCCAAGGACCCGGCCAGCAGCGGATGCACGTAGTAAATGCGCGGAGCCTTCCAGCTCGCGCCTTTCGTCCGCACCGTTTGTGAGCTTGCAAGGAGACTGTCTGCTGGTGACACGGTTCGGCCCTGTCGCTGTTCGATCGGATCTACCTGGGGCGAGCTCACCGCCGGCACCGAAACAATCGAGCCTTGACCGGCAGAGCCTCCCTGTCGGAAACAGCCCCCCTTGCCTTTAGTTCCTGCCGGCATCCACATCACCTCGGTACGCTCAGCGACCCTGTCTCGCCCGGCGCAGCACGGCGGCAAAGACGAGGCCAGCCCTCAGCTGGCGCAGTATCGCCCCTAGGAACTCAGTTGCTTTCCGCACCCGCCGGGACAGGCGCTGCCGGGCCGTGATCCGGGGCGCCGCTCAGGCTCGAGAGGAAGCGCTGGCACCACGCATCGACCGTGTTGACCCTCAGCTGACCCATCATGGATTCCCACCGCTCCCGTCTTTCCTCACGCGGCATCTGGAGAGCCCGTGCGATCGCTGCAGCGCAGGCTTCCGTGTCATAGGGATTGACGAGAATGGCGCCGTTGAGTTCGTGCGCCGCGCCTGCAAAGCGCGACAGGATCAGGACGCCGGGGTCATCGGGCTGCTGAGCCGCGACGAACTCCTTTGCAACGAGGTTCATGCCGTCCCGCAAAGGTGTCACGAGGCCGATCCGGGACATGCGGTACAATCCCGCAAGGGCCGCGTGCCCGATCGTTCTGTTCACGTATCGGACGGGGGTCCAATCCACCTCGCCGAGGCTTCCGTTGGTCCAGCCCGCCTGCTCCGCAATCTCGCGTTGCATCTGCTGGTACTCGGGAACGTCCGAGCGCGACTTCGGGGTGATCTGGAGATAAGTAACCCGGTTGCGAAAGTCCGGGTTCGATCGGATGAAGCACGAGAAGGCCTCGATCCGTTGCTTCAATCCCTTCGAGTAGTCGAGCCGATCCACCCCGATGATCAGGTCGCGGTTTCCCATGCTCGCCGTGGTCCGGCGCACGAGCGAATTCTGCTCCGCATTGGCAGCCGCACGGGCGAAGCCCTCGGTATCAATCCCGACCGGGAAGGCGCCGATCCGAACCTTATGACCGTCGATCTGGTGCTCTCCGGCGCCAATAGGAGAGCCGATGTTCTCGCGGACCAGGCAGCGCTGAAAGTTCTCCGCATCCTGGGGTGTGTGGAAGCCGACCAGATCATAGGCGCCGAAGCCCTGGAGAAGCTGCTGGTAGGCCGGCAGGGCGCTGGCCACGTCGGAGGGCGGCCACGGAATGTGCAGGAAGAAGCCGATCCGGTTCCTGAATCCAAGGCGGCGCAGCTCAGCCGCCAGGGGAATGAAGTGATAATCATGAACCCAGATGACATCATCCGGCCGCAGCAGCGGCGCGAGAGAGGCTGCAAAGGCTCGGTTGACGCGGAAGTACCCTTCAAGCTCCTGCCGCTCGATCTGCACGAGATCCAGCCTATAGTGGCAGACCGGCCATAACGCACGGTTGGCGAAGCCCGCATAATACTCGTCATAATCCTGCTGGGAGAGATCCAGAACCGCGAAGGTGATGTTGCCGGACTGCGAAACCTTGGCTTGGTCGGAGGGCTCCTCGACCGTCTCGCCCGACCAGCCGAACCAAAGGCCGCCGCTCTGCTTCAGCGCCCCTTCGAGCGCGACGGTCAGTCCGCCTGCCTTGCCCGCGCCATCGTTGGGCAGGGGCACCCGGTTTGAAACGACGACCAGGCGCTGCTGACGCGATGCGGATGATTCTCTCTTGCGGGAACCCGTCCGGGGCGATCTCCTGGCTTTCTCCACGGAAGCGTCCGGCGTCTCGGGACGGCTCTCCAGCGGGAACGCCCGATCCTGTGTTTCTCGCGTGATGTCTGGGACGTCGGCCATGACCTGACCTTGAGCGAATGGTGAAGGTTAAACCATCCGGACCTGAGGCAGTTCCCGACGCCGGCAAATAAGCTGTGCAGCAGTCCCGACGCCCGTAGAACAAGCTTGGCACCAAGGGAAACCCTGTCTGAACTGCGGCGCGGCGTCACGCTCACTGCGTGATTTGATAACTATTGTTGAGTATCATTCTGAAGTTGCTATCGGTCTGGCAAAAGGATGCCGACAAAATACAGGCGAGAATGCTTCTTGCTTGATAATTGAAGATTAGGGGTTGCCTGTGGAGAGTTTCGATCAAAGCCTTTTGCCCTCCTCCGCTCAGCGTGACGAGGCTCAGTCCTCATACGCGGCCAGTGAGACTGCACAGCCGACGGCGACCAGCGAAACGGACGCATTCCAGCAGGCGATCCTGGCGAAGCTGACCTATGACGTCGGCACCAATCCGGCCCATGCGACCGACCACGACTGGTTCACCGCCACGGCCTTGGCCGTGCGCGACCGGGCCATGGACCGGTGGATGGTGTCCAAAGGGTTGAACCAGTCGGTCCACAAGCATGTCTGCTATTTCTCGCTCGAGTTCCTGATCGGGCGGCTCCTGTCGGACACCCTGAACAATCTTCGCCTGACCGACTGCGCGAGGGACGCCCTCGCCGGGCTCGGCGTCGACCTTGACCGTATCCGGACGATGGAGCCGGATGCCGCCCTCGGCAACGGCGGCCTCGGCCGGCTCGCGGCCTGCTTTATGGAGAGCATGGCCAGCCTCGAGGTTCCGGCCTACGGTTACGGGATCCGCTACGAGCACGGACTGTTCCGCCAGGGCCTGAGCGATGGATGGCAGCAGGAGCTTCCGGAGGACTGGCTCGTCCGGGGAAACCCGTGGGAGTTCGAACGCTCGGATCTGGTCTATCAGGTGCCGTTCGGCGGCTTCGTGGAGGAACTGGCCGCATCGGACGGGCCGGCACGCTCCGTCTGGAAGCCCGCCGAGACGGTTCAGGCCGTTGCTTTCGACACCCCCGTGGTCGGCTGGCGCGGGCGCCACGTAAACACCCTGAGGCTCTGGTCCGCACGGGCCGCCGAGCCGCTGCGGCTCGATGCCTTCAATTCAGGCGACCATGTGGGCGCTCTCGCCGACCGGACCCGGGCCGAAGCGATCTCCCGGGTGCTTTATCCCGGTGACGAGACGGAGGCGGGCCGGGAGCTGCGCCTGCGCCAGGAATTCTTCTTCACCTCGGCCTCCCTGCAGGACCTGCTGGCCCGGCACACCCGGCTGCATGGGGATCTCCAGGCCCTGCCGGAGCATGCGGCGATCCAGCTCAACGACACCCACCCGGCCCTCGCCGTGGCGGAGCTGATGCGCCTCCTGGTCGACGAGCGCCATCTGTCTTGGGACGAAGCCTGGGCCATCACGACCAGGACGCTGAACTACACGAACCACACCCTCATGCCGGAGGCTCTCGAGCGCTGGCCCGTGTCGTTGATGGAGCGGCTTCTCCCGCGTCATCTCCAGATCATCTACCACATCAACTGGCTGCACCTCGAACCCCTGATCCGCCGGTCGGCCGATGTGGAGCTCATCAAATCCGTCTCCGTCATCGACGAAGACCAGGGCCGGTATGTCCGCATGGGCCACCTGGCTTTCATCGGCGCCCACAAGGTCAACGGGGTCTCGGCTCTCCACACCGGCCTGATGCGCCAGACGGTCTTCCGCGATCTGAACGCCCTCTACCCGGGTCGCATCGTCAACAAGACGAACGGCATCACCTTCCGGCGCTGGCTCCATCAGGCCAACCCGCAGCTGACGCAGATCCTGACCCAGGAACTGGGCGAGGCAGTGCTGGACGATCCGGGTGCGTTGATCAGACTGGAGAGGCTGGCGGATGACGGCGCCTTCCAAGAGCGCTTCAGGAACCAGCGCCATGCCGCGAAAGTGAACCTGGCCCGGATCGTGGCCGAGCGAACGGGAGTGCAGATCGACCCGAACGCCCTGTTCGACGTCCACATCAAGCGCATCCACGAGTACAAGCGCCAGCTCCTCAACATCCTGGAGGCGGTCGCCCTCTACGATGCCATGCGGTCCGAGCCGGAGCGGAACTGGGTGCCGCGGGTCAAGATCTTCGCCGGCAAGGCCGCGGCCAGCTACCACCGCGCGAAGCTCATCATCAAGCTGGCCAACGATGTCGCCAGGGTCATCAACTCCGATCCTGCCATCGCGGGCCGCCTGAAGGTGGTTTTTCTTCCCAACTACAATGTCAGCCTCGCCGAGGCGATCATCCCTGCCGCAGACCTGTCCGAGCAGATCTCGACGGCCGGCATGGAGGCCTCCGGCACCGGCAACATGAAGCTCGCCCTCAACGGTGCGCTCACGATCGGTACCCTGGACGGAGCAAATATCGAGATCCGCGAATGCGTCGGAGACGACAACATCTTCATCTTCGGAATGACCGCCGAAGAGGTCGGGGCCTACCACAAAGCCGGGCTGCACCGTGACCGGGCAGGATGGTCGCCCCGGTTCGAGCGAGCCATCAACCTGATTACGGCAGGCACCTTCTCACCGGACGATCCCCGTCGGTTCGACTCCCTGGCGCATGCCCTGTCGTCCGATGACACATTCATGGTGGCTGCGGACTTCGACTCATACTGGGCAACCCAGCGCCGGGTCGACGAGTTGTGGCAGGATCCCTTTGCGTGGAGCCGCGCCAGCGTGCTGAACACCTCCAGGGTCGGCTGGTTCTCGGCGGATCGCACGATCCGCGAATATGCCGAGGAGATCTGGAAGATTTCCGTCTGACGGACGGCCCGGAATGGAACTTTGATCCCGGTCTCACCTTAAGGATTGAAATAGCCCGTCAAGAGACGAGGGGTTGATTGGTAGCCTCACGGAGCCTGCCATGATCTACAAGTTCGAAGTCGGCCAATCCGTTGTTCCGGCCTGCCCCCTGCGGCCAAGCCGGAACACCTATGTCGTCTTGAAGCAGCTGCCCCTCACCTCCTATGAACCGCAATATTGGGTCCAGGGCGTCAGAAGCGGGGTGGATTGCATCGTGTGCGAGTCCCAGATCGAAGCCGCTGACGATCACCGGCCAAGCGTGTCGTTCGCAGCCATGGGAACCCTGGAGACGGGAATTCAATCCGCCAAGCGCTCATAATGTGCTTGGCGCAGACACTCGTGAGCTCCCAATAGCGTGAACGCCCGAGCCGGGAACGAAGCCCGGCTTTGTCGGGCTTTTTGCCGTTACAACCCTCGATCTACGGCCTCCACTTGCGCCGTCATCACGAAGCCATCAACAGGTGGATGACGGCAGGCGCTCCGAGAGATACACCCGAGAGGAAGAGAAGAACGAACACGATGCGGCGCATCACGGTTGCCGAAATGGGGGGCGGCCAACGCCGTGCCGCGTAGGTCGCGACCATGACCGCCGGAATGGCAAGAAGGCCCGTGAGGTTCGAGGCGGATGGCAGATCGCCCGAAAATACCACCAAGCCGATACGGAAGACGGCATTGAGCGCGAAGACGGTGACGAGGGTCTCGCGGATCTTCGCCAAGGGGATGGGCTGGCGGTAGAAATGATAGACGAGCGGCGGTCCGGCGGTGGAAAACAACCCGCCCATGAGGCCGGCAATCGTGCCGAAGAACAAGAACGACGCATCCCTCGACTGTCTCGCTAGGGGCTCCGGCTTTCGCGCCAGCTGCAGGCTGGAGACGATGATCACGAGCCCGAGGATCAGGCGCAGGAGGTCGGCCCGGGTTCCGGCAAGCCATTCGAGCAGCCAATAGCCGACGAAGAGCATCGGGATGCTGGCCGCCATGACGAAGCCGAACTCCCGCCACGCCACATCGCGCCAGCCCTTCAGCAGCATCTGCGTGGCGTTCACGAGGGTCAGCACGCTCACGATCATGGCGGCATCGGGCAGAGACAGGAGGCCCGTCAATCCGACGCCACCCATGGTGATGAGGCCGAAGGCAAAACCGGTGAGGGTCTGCGCGTAGGCCGCGGCGCCCGCCAGCAGGAGAAAGCCGATGAGCTCCGCAACCGACATCGCTCAGATGGTCCTAAGGCCGGCGAACAGCTCCTCGAACTGCGACCCGGCCCGATAGAACACCGGCGGCTGGCCGAAGGGTGCAGGGACGGTCACGTCCCTGCCGCCCGAAAAAGTCTCGGCGGTCCAGACATGGACCCACTCCGCTCCAGCCGGCAGGTAGGTGCTCCACTCGGTCTTTTCGGCCTGTGAGACGGGGGCCACGAGCAGGTCTGCGCCATAGAGATATGCGTCCTGGATGGCATAGGTGCGAGCATCATCCTCGAAGTGGAGGAAAAGCGGCCGCTGCACCGGCAGGCCCTGCGTGGACGCCTCCGCCACGAGGGATTTCAGGTAGGGAACCAGATGCACGTAAACCTGCGTCATCCGGGCGAAATGGGCCAGCACCTGCGGATCCTGGTCGATCTGCAGGTTGTCTCGCGGGCGATTGCCCTCGTGGGTGCGCATCACGGGCGTGAAGGCCCCCATCTCGGCCCAGCGCATGATGAGTTCGGTCGTGCGCACATTGCCGAAGAGGCTGGTATAACCCCCGATATCCGAGTGATGGTAGGCATTGCCGAGAAGCCCTGACGAGAGCGCGCCGGAGATGACCGTCACGAGACCGTCGTGGCGGGTGAAATCCACCGACTGATCGCCCGCCCACAGGAGCGGGCAATGCTTCTGCACACCCGTGAACCCGGCGCGCATGAAGAACAGGATCTCGCCGGTCTTTCCCCTGCTCTCGACGGCGCGGGCGTTCACCTCGGCCCATAGCGTCGGCCAGGCATTATGCATGACCTTCGCGTCTATGCCGTTGGCGAGCTTTACGTCGATGGGAAGATACTCGCCGAAATCGGCCATCCATCCCGAGAGCCCGAAATCGATCATGTTCTGGCCGATGACCCGCTCAGAAAACCATGCGGCGGCCTCCGGGTTCGTGAAATCGACGACGCCGCAATCGAACTCGCCGAAATCGACGAGGGCCGTTTTGCCGCTCTCGTCGGTCGCGAAGTAGCCCGCAGCCTCCGCCTCCGGGAAGAGAGAGCCGTCGACGGCGAGGTAGGGGTTTACATAGCCGAGGAAGCGGATGCCGCGATCCTCCAGTTCGGCGATGCGCTGGCGCAGCGCCGGATAGCGATCGTCATTGGCCTTCCAGTCCCAGAACAGGCGTGCGCCAAAGGAGGTGTGGCGCAACCCCACCCAATCTTCGCACCACAGGCCTGAGACCCTGGTGCCAGCAGCAACGATGCGCTCGAGCCGCTCGAAGGAGTTGGCTCCGTCTTTGAGCCCGATGATCGCACCGCCATAGACCCATTCGGGCAGCGGCGGCTGGCGACCGAAGCGGTCGGCCATGGCCTCGACGAGCGCGATGAAGGTCGGGCGGGCGGTCAGCTCGATGCGCTCCGGAACGGCCCAGATTTCGATCTCGTGGAAGCTGTCGCGGCGAAAATCGAAGGCCGAATAGGCAGTGGTCTCCACGTGCAGCGCATAGCGCCGCGACGAGAGATAGGTCGGCTGCGGATAGTTGGTGTTCCAGTAATCGCCGCCCGACTTGCCGGTGACATCGGCCTTGAAGGTGATCTCGGTGGTCTTGTCGCGCCCCACCCCAGGCTCGGAAGTCCAGAGAGGAAAGCGCCGGCCGCGCATGTCGAAATACGACATCTGCTCGCCGCCGCCCCAGACATGCTCGCCCTCCTCCGCGGCGATGCGCATCCAGAGCCGGTTGATGGCGGCATCGTTCGCTTGGAACGCGACCGTACCGTTGCGCTCGTCGCCCGACACCCGCAGGGTCAGGCGCGGCTTCTGACTTGGTACGGTCGAGAAGGCGATCTCGGAGCCGGACACGACCGCATGCGCGAGCGGCGTGCGCTCGATGACGTAATCCTCGATGTCGAAATTGCCGCGATACATGTCCATGCGCGCATCGCCCTGGCCGACGAACAGGCACGGGGCGTCGCTGCGGTGGCGCAGGATCGGCCTGCCGTCGAGGACGAGGTCGAAGCCGTCGGAGGTGGTCTGGATCTTCATGGCAATCTCAATTCTGGGTCAGGCCGGCATCGACGATGAAATTCGCCCCCGTGCAGCCCCCGCTCTCGTCGGAGGCCAGGAAGAGCGCCATCCTGGCTACATGGCCGGCATCGAGCCGGAACTTCAGGGCCTGGAGGTCGAGGAACTGCTGGTTCAGCTCCGGCGTCAGCCACAGCGCCTTCTGTCGCTCGGTGAGGATCGCGCCCGGCACGATGCAGTTCACCCGGATCCCGGCGGGTCCCAGCTCGCGGGCCAGGGTGCGGGTCATGCCGTTGATCGCCGCTTTTGCCGTGGTGTAGCCCACCATGCCGGGACGCCCGCGCATCCAGGAGATGGAGCCGAGCATGATGACCGATCCTGCGCCCCGCGCCGCCATGCCTTTCGAGACCGCCTGCGTGGCGAAGAACTGGTGATCCAAGTTGAGCGCCAGCGCGCGCCGCCAGTAATCGGGCTCCACCTCGGCAATGTCGTGGCGGTCGTCCTTGCCGGCATTGTTGACGAGCACGTCCACGCCGCCGTGATCGTCCTCAATCCGGGATAGTGCCTCGCGGAGAGCCGGAATGTCGGTGACATCGCAGGCATGGAAGCCCGCACCGGTCGCCTTCGCCAGGGCCTCGCCCGGCTCCTTCGCGATGTCGATGAAGGATACGCGCGCGCCCTGCGCGACGAAGGCCTTCACCATTTCCTCGCCGATCCCGGACGCGCCTCCGGTGATGACGACGGATCGGCCCGCGAGGGAACGATATTGGGCGGTGGTGTAATCGAACGACATGGCAATGCAGCCTTAAACGGAAAGATCGAATGTGTATTCGGGCAGTCCCGGCACGTCGACCGGCATGGTGAACAGGCTGCCGGAATGCGGAAAAGCCGCCAGCTCGGCCTCGGGCCGACCCGTGCGTGCGGAGGTCACGTACAGGGTTTTCAGATCGGGGCCGCCGAAGCAGACCATGGTGGGGCAACGGGCCGGAACGGGATACTCAGCCAACAGGCGGCCGTCCGGCGCATAGCGCTGAATGCGCCCGCCTTCGAACAGGGCGGTCCAGTAGCAGCCTTGCGCATCCACGGCAGCCCCATCGGGGCGGCCCCGGTCGGTCTCTGTCGGCTGGAGACGCACGAACAGGGTTTTATCGGTAGCCTCGCCCGTTGCCGGATCATAGGCGTAGCGCCACACCGTGAAGGTGGGCGTGTCGGAGTGGTAGAGGGTACGCCCATCGGGCGAGAAGGCGACGCCGTTCGACGTCAGAAGCCCGCCGGCAAGAGTTGAAAGCCCGCGGGAATCGTAGCGATAGAGATGCGCCTTGCCGCCATCCTTGGGCTCGTCGATGGTGCCCGCGAGATAACGGCCCGCCGGATCGACGCGCCCGTCGTTGAACCGGCTCGTGCGCTGGTCCTCCGGATTGTCGGCGAGCTTGCGCACCCGGTTACTATTGGCATCGAGCAGCCAAAGCCCCGAACGGAAGCCCGCGATGAATCCGCCGCCTTTCCTGAACCCGATGCACCCGATCTCCTCCGGCATCGTGAAGGTCCGATGCTCACCTGTCGCGGGAGCAAAGCGGTGCATCGCCCTGCCCTTGATGTCGACGAAGTAGAGCGCCTGCTCCTCGACGGACCAGATCGGGCACTCCCCGAGTTCGGCGCGAACATCCAAAGCGATGGTCAGGCTCACGACAGCACCTCCACGCCGAAGCGCACCTGCGCGCTCAGGCGCTCGCCGGACTGCAGCACCTTGAGGCCGTGACGGGATGGTTCGGGCCGGTTGATGGCATCGTTCATGTGGCTCACGGGCTCGACGGCAAAGAAATCCCGCTCCGCGGGGACATACACGACAAGATGGCCGAAGAGCGGATCGGCCTCGATCCTCAACGCGATGTTCTCCTGAGCATAGGCGATGCGGGCCGTTCCGTTCCATCCCGCAAAGCAGTTGTCGAGACGCGGCTCGCCCAGTTCGCGCATGGTTCGGTAGTTCCAATCATCCGGAACCGGAACGCCGTCCAGCGGAAGCGAATCCTCGCCGTTGGGATAGACACGCTCGGCCGCGAATTGCAGGCGAACGCCAGGGCGCTTGGGAAAGAACGGATGCAGCCCTAAACCGGCCGGCATGGCGCGGTGATCCTCGTTCTCCAGCGACAATGTCAGCACCAAGCCATCTGGTGACATCGCGAAGAGCTGCTCGGCCCGGTAGGCGAAAGGCCAGCCCTTGGCCTCGTCTCCGTCCGGACGGTGAGTCAGCGCAAGGCGGCAGCGTGCATCATCCGCTTCCACCACCTGCCACGGCCTCTGCCAGGCATTTCCGTGGATGGAATGTGGATGATCGCCGAAGTTCAGCGCCAGCCGATGCTCGACGCCCTCGAACGAGAAGCGCCCATGGGCGATGCGGTTGCTATAGGGAATGAGCGGATAGCAGCAGGTCTGCCGCACCAATCCCTCGCGCAAGGCCTGCTCGGGTATTTCCCGCATCAGCGTCACGCCGTCATGACGGAAGCCCGCGATGGCGCCTCCGATGGAGGGCGCCAGATCGAGACTGAGAGAACCGCTCCTGAGCGTGACGATCAGGACAACCTCCTCAAGGCTTCAATAGGCGGCAGCGGGCGCGGCCGGTGCCGGAGCGGCCTCGCCCCTGAGAGCGCCGAGCCACTCGGAGGCGCGGCTCGTCATCATGGCGAGGTCGGAGCCCATCGCCACGTAGCTGTAGCCGTAGCCGATGAAGCGGCGCACCATGTCAGGATTGGGGCCGACGATGCCTACCGGCTTTCCGGCATCGCGTGCCATCCCGGCCGCCTTCTCGATCAGCGCCTGAACGTCCGCGTGCGCGATGTTGCCGATGTGCCCCATGGAGGCCGCGAGATCGCCCGGCCCGACGAAGAGCGCATCGACCCCGGGAACGGCCGCAATCTCCGGCAGCCGCTCGATGGCCTCAGGCGTCTCGAGCTGGACGATCACCGCCACCTGATCGTTGGCCTGCTTGAGGTAATCGACAGCGCGCCCGAACCGCGAGCCGCGATGCACGGCAGCCACACCACGTATGCCTACGGGCGGATACTTGGCGAACGCAACCGCTAGGCGGGCCTCTTCGGCCGTCTGCACGAAGGGCAGCATGATCGTCTGGGCGCCTGCATCGAGCACGCGCTTCACGAGCACCTGATCGTTCCAGGCAAGCCGCACCACCGCATCGGCCGGGGTGCAGCCGATGGCGCGCAGGATATTCGCCAGATCCGACACTTCGATCGGCACATGCTCCATGTCGACGACGAGGAAGTCGAAGCCGCTGTAGCCCATGGCCTCGGCGGTCGCAGGCCCTGCCGCCATGAGCCAGGTGCCGAGCGGCGGCTTCGGCCCCTGTCCCTTGAGCCAACCTTTGAAGCGGTTCTCGATGCTGATCATGACGAAACCTTTAGAAGATGGACGGCTCGGCCACGAGGCCGCGTGTGGATAGGAAGTCGAAATCGCAGCCCTCATCTGCCTGAGAGACGTGGCGCTGATAGAGGGCCGCGAAGGAGCGCTCGTAGCGCAGGGCTCCGGGCTTCCACTCGGCTCGGCGGCGCTCCAGCTCCTTGTCATCGACCTTCATGTCGATGCGTCCGGCCTCCACGTCGAGTTCCACGAGGTCGCCTGTCTTGAGGAGCCCGAGGGGACCGCCGACCGCCGCTTCCGGCGCCACGTGCAGGATGCAGGTGCCGTAATGGGTGCCGCTCATGCGCCCGTCGCAGATGCGCACCATGTCGCGCACGCCCTGCTTCAGCAGCTTCTTCGGGATCGGCAGATTGCCCCATTCGGGCATGCCCGGCGCGCCGACCGGACCGGCATTGCGGAGCACGATGACCGTGTCTTCCGTAATGTCGAGATCGGGATCGTCGATGGTGCGGTTCATCTCGGCGGGATTGTCGAAGACCAGCGCGGGACCCACATGCTTGAGGAACTTCGGGTTGGCCGCCGAGGACTTCATGACGGCGCCGTTGGGAGCTAGGTTGCCGCGCAGGACCGCCAGCGTCTTGCCGCGCGAGAGAGGTACGACCGGGTTGTCCTCGCCCCGGATCACCTCGTCGTTCCAGCACTCGGCTCCGGCGATGTTCTCGCCGAGCGTCTTGCCGTTCACGGTCATGGCATCCTTGTCGAGATGGCGCTCCAGCTTCTTGAGCTGCGCCAGGATTCCGCCTGCGAAGTAGAAATCCTCCATCAGGTATTCGCCCGATGGAAAGAGATTGGCGCAGACCGGCACCCGGCCCGCCATGTCGGACATGTCGTCGAGGGTGAGATCGACGCCGGCGCGGCGCGCCATGGCGATCAGGTGAACGGCGGCATTGGTCGAGCCGCCGAGCGCCATGTAGGCCACGAGGCCGTTGCGGAAGCTCCTGGCATCGAGGAAGCGGGAGGGCTTCCAATCGTCCCAGATCATCTCGATAATGCGCTCGCCGCAGGCCGAGGCCATGCGCGGGTGGCCGCTGTCGGCGGCAGGAATCGAGGTGGCGCCCGGCAGGGTGAGGCCCATGGCGTCCACGATGGACGTCATGGTGGACGCCGTCCCCATGGTATTGCAGGTGCCGATGGAGCGGGTCATGCGGCTTTCGAGATCGACCCAGTCGTCCTGCGTGATGTTGCCGGCGCGAAGCTCGTCCCAGTATTTCTTGGTGTGGGTGCCCGCCCCGGTCTTGTGCCCGCGCCACTGGCCGTTCGACATAGGGCCGGCCGGGCAGTAGATTACCGGAATGTCCATGCTGATCGCCCCCATGAGGAGGCCGGGCGTGGACTTGTCGCAGCCGCCCAGCAGCACGGCGCCGTCGATGGGGTGCGAGCGCAGAAGCTCTTCCGTCTCCATGGCCAGGAAGTTGCGGTAGAGCATGGTGGTGGGCTTCACCATCACCTCGCCGACCGACAGCGCCGGCAGTTCCACCGGATAGCCCCCGGCCTGCCAGACGCCGCGCTTCACCGCCTCCGCGCGGTCGCGCAGGTGCGAATGGCAGGGGCTGAGATCGCTCCAGGTGTTGACGATGGCGACGACGGGCTTGCCGAGAAACTCCTCGCGCCGCATGCCCATCTGCTGCGTGCGCTGGCGATGCGCGAAGCCGCGCATGTCGTCGGATGCGAACCAGCGCTGGCTGCGCAGTTCTCCGATGGATCGGCGTGTCATTTCAAACGGTCCTTATCCCTTGATGCCGCCGGAGGTCAGGCCGGACACGACGCGCTCCTGGAAGATCACGATCAGGACCGCGACGGGCACGATGCCGACCACGAGCGCCGCCGAAATCACCGGCCAGGGGAACGCGAACTCGCCCTGGTAGAGCGTGATGCCCACGGGGAGCGTGCGCAGCATCGGGTTGGAATTGAACGAAAGCGCGAGCAGGAACTCGTCCCAGGCGTTCACGAAGGCCAGGATGCCCGCCGTGAACACGCCCGGCGCCGAGAGCGGCACCACGACCTTAAACAGGGCGCCGATGCGGGTGCAGCCGTCGATCATGGCGGAGTTCTCGAGATCGCGCGGGATGCCCTCGAAGAACGACACGAGGATCAGGGTGCAGACAGGCAGGCTCAGCACCGTATAGGGCAGGATCAACGCCACCCAGGTGTTGAGAAGGCCCAGCGCCCGCATGATCTCGAAGAGCGGCACCAGCAACGTGACGAGCGGGAAGGTCGAGACCGCGATGATGGCCGACAGGATGAGGTCGCGCCCGCGGATCTGAAGCCGTGCCAGCGCATAGGCGGCGAGCACCGAGACGAAGAGCGTCAGCGCGGTGGAGAGGATCGCCACCATGAAGCTGTTGAACAGGAACAGCAGCAGAGGCTGGTCCGTGAAGGCGCGCAGGTAATTCGCGACCGTCGGCGCATGGGGCAGCCAGGTGATCGGCTTCAGGGTCAGCTCCGACTCCGTCTTCAGCGACGTGAACAGAATCCACAGCGCCGGAAACATGCCGTTCACGACCAGGATGAAGCCGATCAGGATGCGCAGGGGCTTGCCGGAGAAGATCGAACGATTGTTGGCGGTGGTCTCGTGGCTCATGGTGTCACCCCCTGGCCCGGATCATGCGCAGATAGACGGCCGTCACGCCCATGGAGAGGACGAACATGACGACGGCGAGCGCCGAGCCGTAGCCGAGGTCGAGGAAGTCGACCGTGTTCTGATGAATGTACATGGCGAGCGTCGCCGTGGAGGTGCCCGGCCCGCCGCGTGTCATGGTGAACGGGATGTCGAAGGTCTGCAGCGCCGTGATGGTGCGGAAGATCAACGCCACGACGATGGCGGGCTTGAGCAGCGGCAGGGTGATCTCGAAGAACTGGCGCAAGCGCCCTGCCCCATCGACATCCGCAGCCTCGTAGAGGGAGCGCGGGATCGTCTGGAGGCCGGCGAGGATGATCAGCGCCATGAAGGACGAGGTCTTCCAGATAATCGTCAGGCAGATCGCCGCGAAGGCCCAGTTAGCCGAGTTGAACCAGATCACGCCCTCGAAGCCGATGCGGCGGAGCACGTCGTTCACCACGCCGTATTCGGAATGGAAGAACCACGCGAAGATGAGACCGGCGAAGGAGAGCGGCAGGGCCCAGGGGATCAGGAGCGAGAGGCGGACCGGCCATTTCACGTTGAACGGCAGGTTCGCCATGAGGGCCAGCGCCAGGCCCACGAGCAGCGCGCCCGGAACGGTGATGAGCGTGATGAGAACCGTGTTCCAGGTGGTTTCCCAGAACACAGGATCGTCCAGCATGAGGCTGTAGTTTTCGAGCCCTGCAAAGGACGCCGGAAGGCCCGAGGTGAGCGACAGGTTCTGAAAGCTGGTCCATATCAGCCGGCAGACCGGATAGACGATGATGAGGGTCAGCAGGAGCGCCGTCGGCAGCAGAAGCAGCGCGGCCAGGGTGCCCTCGCTCGGATCGAGGAACCGCGTCCACCACTTCGTGCCGCTCTCGTTGCGCGTGGTCACTAGGGTCGTTTCGCTGGCCGTTGCCATCGTCCTGGTCCTGCTCGGATGCGGTCACGGGGGACAGACGCCCGAAGGCGTCTGTCCAAGGTTTTAAAGATGACGGGCCTTAGCGCAGCACGCGGCGCAGGCGGCCTTCCATCTGCTCGGCGCCCTGCTCGGGCGTCTGCTGGCCGGCGAGCACGCCGTTGACGGTCGTGCGGATGATCTCGCTGACCTCGTTATAGCGCGGCGTCACCGGACGGGCTTTGGCGGTCTCGACGACCGGCTTGGCGCTCGCGAACCACGGAACCGCCTTCACGACGTCCACGTCCGAATAGACTTGCGGGAATTGCGGCAGGAGGGATGCGTTGATCGCCATGAACTCCGAGACGTCAGGGCTGGAGATGAACTGCACGAACTTCTGCGCCTCGGTCTTGTTGTTCGAGAACGCGGACACGCCCCATTCCCAGCCACCGAGGCAGGAGGCCGGCTGGCCGCCCTGCACGGCGGGCAGCTTCACGACGCCGACCTTGTCCTTCACGGCGGATTCGGCACCCTGGAACTGACCCCAGGCATAGGACCAGTTGACGGCGAACACGACGTTGCCGGCCTGGAACTCCTTGCGGGTGTCGTCGGTCGCCACTTCGGCGATGTTCTTCTTGGCGACGCCGCTGTCGACGAAGTCCTTCCACAGCTTCAGCGACTTCACGGCCGCTTCCTTGTCGAAGGAGAGCTTGCCGTCGGCAACGAGCTGCTTGCCCATGCTCCAGTACGGCAGGAGGAAGGTGCAGACCGCGCCTTCGATGGCCTTGCCCTGGAAGGACAGGCCCTGAAGGTTCGGGTCGTTTTCGGCCGCGGTGATCTTCTTGGCGGCGGCCGCAAGCTCCTCCCAGGTCTGGGGCGGCTGAATGCCGTGCTTCTCCAGCAGGTCCTTACGGTAGTAGAGGAACATGGCGTCCGCGAAGGCGGGCAGAGCCACGACCTTGCCGTCGACCGTATTGGCCTCCGCATAGGCCGGCAGGTAGCGGTCCATATAGGCCTTCACGTCCTGGCCGATCACCTCGTTGAAGGGCACGGTCCAGCCGGCGGCGGCGTATTGCGCCGGGCGGATGACGTCGAGGATCATGACGTCGAGGGAGGAGTCCTTCGCGGTCATGACGGTGTTGAGGTACTGCGCCTGCTGCTCGGAGGTGTTGCCGCCGGTCTCGATCGTGACCTTCACGTTCGGGTTCTTGGCTTCGTACATGTCGAAGGCCTTGCGCCACACGTCGGGGCGGTGCTGGCTCGAGACGAAAACCCGCAGGTTGGTCTGCGCGGTCGCGACGGATGCGGACAGCGTCATCGCCGCACCCGCCAGAAGCAGTGTCATGGTCTTGTTGAAAGTCATCGTTTCCTCCGTGGAAGTTTGACGATACCGGTTCCTCGCCGGCATTCCTTGTTGGCCCCGCCTATCGGGCGATGGCCCGTTCCGTTGCCGCATCGAACAGGTGGACCCGCGAAGGATCGACACCGATGGAGAGAGCCTCGCCCGGGCTCGGCCGCATCTCGGGCGCGACGCGGGCCGTCAGGGTGGACTGGCCGAGGGCGAAGTGGATGAGCGTGTCGGAGCCCAGCGGCTCGACGACCTGCACCTGGCCAGACAGCGCATGCCCCTCGCCGGCCGGCACAAAGTGCTCCGGCCGGATGCCGACGACCACATCGCGCCCCTCGAGGCCACCGACCTTGCCGGCGGAGTGATCGTGGAGCGGAATGCCGGCCCCGCCATCGAACGTCACCTGTCCGCCGCGGATCGTGCCCTTTGCGAAGTTCATGGCGGGAGAGCCGATGAAGCCGCCGACGAAGACGCTGGCCGGTGAATTGTAGACCTCGTCCGGCGTGCCGACCTGCTCGATCTCGCCGCCCTTCAGGATCACGATGCGATCCGCGAGCGTCATCGCCTCCACCTGATCGTGGGTCACGTAGATGATGGTGGTGCCGATGGCCTGATGGAGACGCTTGATCTCCGTGCGAACCTGGCCGCGCAGCTTGGCGTCGAGGTTGGAGAGCGGCTCGTCGAACAGGAACACCTGGGGGCGGCGCACGATGGCGCGGCCCATGGCGACGCGCTGGCGCTGGCCGCCGGAGAGTTGAGAAGGCTTCCTGTCGAGAAGCGGCGTGATTCCGAGCATCTCGGCCGCCTGGGCGATGCGGGGCTTGATCTCGGCCGATGAGATCCCGCGCACCTTCAGGCTGAAGGCCATGTTCTCATAGACGGTCTTGTGCGGGTAGAGAGCGTAATCCTGAAACACCATGGCGATGTCGCGCTCGCGGGGCGGAAGCTTGTTCACCACCCGCTCGCCGATCCGGATCTCGCCGTCGCTGATGCTCTCCAAGCCCGCGAGCATGCGCAGGGTCGTCGATTTGCCGCAGCCTGACGGGCCCACCAGCACCACGAACTCGCGGTCGGCAATTTCCAGATCAATGCCTTTGACGATTCGTAGGGAACCGTAACTCTTCTCAAGCTTCCGGAAGCTGACGGACGACATGCTCCCTCCCTGTTGCTTTGCGGCGGGCCAGACTCGGCACCCCTGCACACGCCTAGGACGAATCCCAGGTTTGTGGCTGATTGCGGCTATAATAGCGCTACGATCCTTCTTCTGCAAGCCGCCTTAAGAGAGGTGCTTCGAGGCCCAAAGGAGCGTGTGAAGAGCTATTACTGTCATATTTCATTTGAGAATTGTGCTTATGACACTATAGTCATAAACAGAATTTCTCGCAGCGCTACGAAAAGGAAGGCTGATGGACGCTCGCAGCAGCTTGCAGAACCGCACTCCTCGGAAGCGACGCAAGATGCAGCGCGTGACGATGATGGACGTCGCCAAGCTGGCCCAGGTCTCCCCTTCAACGGTCTCGCTCTACCTTCGCAAGCCTGCTGCCGTTTCTCCTGCGGCAGGCCAGGAAATCGCCCGCGCGATCTCCACCCTGGGCTACGTTCCCAATCTGGTGGCAGGGGGGCTCGCGGCTGCGTCGTCGAAGGTCGTCAGCATCATCGTGCCGTCGATCCGCAACGCTTTCTTCGCCGAGACGGTGTCGACCCTGCAATCCGAACTGGCGGCGGAAGGCCTGCAGGTGATCCTCGGCCACAGCGAGTATGGGGAGGATCAGGAGGAGGCGCTGGTGCGAACCGCCCTCGCCTGGGCTCCGGCCGCCGTGGTGCTGACGGGCCTGTCCCACAACGCCGAGACCCGCAAGCTTCTGCGGGCGAGCGGCGTTCCCGTCGTCGAGATGTGGGAGATCGGCGGGGAGCCCATCGACATGGCCGTCGGGTTCTCGCACCCGCAGGTGGGCGCGTCCGCAGCCCGGCATCTCCTGTCGAAGGGCCGCCGCCGCGTCGCCTTCCTGGGCGCCCGCATGCAGGAGGATCATCGTGCGGCCAAGCGCGCGAGCGGCTTCGTCGAGGAGGCCCGTCGTGCGGCGGAGCCCGCTTCCTGTGAGATCGTCAATCACCCCGGTGCCGCCACGGTCGAGGCCGGTTCGCTCCTGTTGAACCGGGCGCTGCAGCAGATTCCGGACCTCGACGGCATCGCCTGCTCCAACGATCTCATCGCCCTGGGAGCGCTCTTCGAGTGCCAGCGCCAGGGCATTGCCGTGCCGGACAACATTGCCGTGGTGGGCTTCGGAGATCTCGATTTCAGCGCCTCGTGCATCCCGTCCCTGACGACGATCCGCCCCTCGGGCGATCTGATCGGAAAGGAAGTCGCGCGCCTGATTCTCGCCGGCATCCACGGCGAGCAGCCCCCAGCCGCTTCCCGCATCATCGACACAGGGCACGTGCTCATCGAGCGGCGGAGCACCTGAGCGGAGCCGACACCCTGCATCATCGCTGAGCCTGTGCTCCGGCTCTGGCGTTCGCGCGCCATCTGCGGCAGCCTGTGCACACGAGGATGCAGTTTCGTGCAGGAGCCTTTCGCATGCCCAACAGCCTGATTGCAGCCCGAGACCGTTTCGCGGCTCGCCATTCCGAGCAGCGGATGGTCGTCAACGGCCGCGAATGGGGATATGTCGAGGCAGGCCGGAGCGGCCCGGCGCTGCTGCTCATTCCGGGCACGTTGGGCCGCGGCGACATCTTCTGGCAGCAGATCGAGGCCCTGGAGGGCCGCGCCCGCATCGTGGCCGTCACCTATCCCGCCAGCGGCGGCATCGTCGAATGGGCGGGCGATCTGGCGGACTTGTGCGGCAGGCTTGGCCTCGAGCGCGTCACGGTGCTCGGCTCATCGCTTGGAGGATACCTGGCCCAGTTCTTCGCAGCAGCGTATCCGCACAGTGCCGAGAGGCTCATTGCAGCCAACACCCTGCACTCGGTTGCAGGGATCGCGGAACGGCCGCCCTACTCGTCCGATCTCGACCATGCACCCATCGGGGAACTGCGCGCCGGGTTCGGCCGCGGCCTCGGCGTCTGGCGGGATACTCATCCGGAGCAGGCGGAGCTGGTCGATCTTCTGTTAGCCGAAGTTGGCGGACGCATCCCGGAGCCGGAACTACGCGCACGGCTGAAGGCTCTCAAACAAGGACCGGAATTGCCGCCCCTCGATCTGCCGCGGGAGCGGATTGCAACAATCGAGAGTGCCGACGACCCGCTCATTCCACCGCTCATGCGCGAGGCCGTGCGGGCCCGCCTGAACCCTTCGGTGGCGTACCGTTTCGAGTGGGGCGGGCACTTCCCCTATGTGGCTCGGCCGGAGCTCTACACTTCCCTGCTCGAAGAGCAGCTTGGGTTGTCCACCACCCACGAAAGTTGGGGCGATGGAGAGTTGCGGGCGCGTTAGCCGCACCGCCCGAACGTGGGTTCAGCCTTGCGGCTTGGCCCCGTGGCAGAGCTGCGGGGTGTTGATGCTCCAATTGCCGCACTTGTCGCAAGCCGTGACCAGAAGACCGAGGCCGACGATGAGAGCGGCGCGGACGAGCTGTTTCATGTGAAAGCCCCCACCCTGTTCAGGCTGCAAGCCTCGCTTGCTGCATGTGAACGATCCGGCGGACCTCGTCGCCCTCAATCGTCTCGTGCTCCAGCAGCGCCTCCGTCAGGGCATCGAGCGCATCGCGGTTGTCTTCGATGCAGACCTTGGCGGCCTCGTACATCTCGTCGATGATGCGCCGGATCTCCTGCTCGACCTCGCGCGGAAGGTTGTCGCCCGAGCGGGCGACGCGGACCATGCCGATGGCCGGGCTCATGCCCCACTCGGTCACCATCTTGGTGACGATGTTGGTGGCGTGTGCGATGTCGCTGGCGGCACCCGTCGTGACCTTTTTCGGGCCGAACACGACCTCCTCGGCCGCGCGGCCGCCCATGGCGACGATGAGATCGGCCTCGAGCTTCTCCACCGGGATGCAGAAGCGGTCATGCTCCGGCAGGCGCATGACGAGGCCGAGCGCCTGGCCGTGGGGAATGATGGTGGCGCTGTGCACCTGGTCGGAGGCCGGGAGCAGGGTCGCGCAGAGGGCGTGACCGGCCTCGTGCACCGCCACGAGGCGGCGCTCCTCGTCCGTGATGACGAGGGAGCGGCGCTCGAGCCCCATGATGATCTTGTTGCGGGCAGCCTCCAGATGCTCGCGGGTCACCTCCGTGACGCCTTCGCGCGCCGCGAAGATGGCCGCCTCGTTCAGGAGGTTGCCGAGATCGGCGCCCGAGAATCCGGGCGTGCCCTTCGCGATCGAGGCGAGGCTGACTCCGTGGGCCAGCTTCACGTTGCGGGCATGAACGTTGAGGATCGCCTCACGGCCGGAGATGTCGGGCAGTCCGATATGAACTTGGCGGTCGAAGCGGCCGGGGCGCAGGAGCGCCGGATCGAGGACGTCCACGCGGTTGGTGGCCCCGATGACGATCACGCCCGCCGTGGTGTTGAACCCGTCCATCTCCACGAGGAGCTGGTTCAAGGTGGCCTCGAACTCACGGTCGGCGGCCGATCCCCCGCCCCCGCGCTTGCGGCCGATGGCATCGATCTCGTCAATGAAGATCAGGCAGGGAGCCTTCTTGCGGGCCTGCTCGAAGAGCTTGGAGACGCGGCCCTTGGCGATGCCGATGAGCGGCGCCGAGAAGTCGCTTCCCGACACCACCATGAAGGAGACGCCCGCCTCGCCGGCCAGCGCCTTGGCGATCAGGGTCTTGCCCGTGCCCGGAGGCCCGACCATCAGCAGGCCGCGGGGAATTCGGGCCCCGACCCTGGTGAAGGCGTCCGAGTCCTTCAGGAAGGAAATGACCTCCTGCAGTTCGGCCTTGGCCTCCTCCTGGCCGGCCACATCGTCGAAGCGGTTCGGGATGCTGCGAACCACCTTGGGCCAGCGGGAGGTCGGCTTGAAGTCGGTCTGGATCGCCAGCATGGCCAGCACGGCCAGAACCAGCACGATCGGCACGACGATGCTCGCCATGTGGGCCGGGTCGAAGCCTGGTTTCTTGAAGTCGACCTCGGCCCCGGAGGCGGTGATCCGCTCGATATAGTCGGCGCTCACGAGACCGTTCGGTATGCGCACGAAGACGTTCCTGTCAGCCAGGGAGACCGATAGGCCGCCGCTCTCGATCAGGACCTTCTGGACCTTTTTCTGGCCCAGTTCGCGGGTGAACTCGGAATAGGTGATCTCGGCGACCGGCTGAGCCAGGTAACGGGGGGCGAGGAAGATGGCGGCCGCAATCACCAGGGCCAGAATGGCGGCCGGAACAGCCAAGCTTTTCTTTGACAAGATCTGTCTTGCTTTTTCGAGAACGTTTGTCACCGGCGGCGCCCCCATAGCGCAATTTAATTTTTTGGAGGAGCCGCTGTTTAGTTTATTTCGACGCAGTTCGCAGTACGGCGAATGGGCACACCCGATAAACGGAGGGTGCGTCGGTCAACCCAGGAGATCGCTGTACTCCTTGTGGCGGCGGATCCAGGTTCGCGCATAGCCGCACAGAGGGGTGATCGTCCTCCCCTCGGAGCGGGCGATTTCCGCCACGCCCTGCATGAGGTCGCTGGCAGCTCCGGTCCCCCGCAGGGGAATGGCGGCTTCCACGTGACGGATCACGAGATCGGACCCGCGCCGCTCGTAGGTCGCAAACGCAATCTCCCCGTTCCGCTCCAGTTCGAAGCGATGACGGTCCACGTTGTCCCTGACGTCACTGCTCATGGCTCGACTCACCTCACGAACACTGCTCAGAGTTCCAACGTGATCCGATGGGCAGCGTTCCGCAAGCGGCCAAGCTTGACCGGCATGACCTCATTCCGAAGCCATCTTCCGCTCGAGCCCGGCCTTCACCGCCGGCCACTCGTCGCGGACGATGCTGTAGACCGCCGTATCGCGGATGTGCCCGTCGGGCATGATCATGTGCTGGCGCAGGATGCCGTCGAGCTTGGCGCCGAGGCGCTCGATGGCGGCGCGCGACTGGTCATTGAGCCGGTGGGTCCGCAGCTCCACGGCGTTGCAGCCCAGCCCCTCGAACGCGTGCCGCAGCATGAGGAACTTCGCATGGGTGTTGACGAAGGTCCGCTGCCAGGATCTCGCGATCCATGTGGTGCCGATCTCGACCCGGTGATTGGCGGCGTCGATGTTCATGTAGCGGGTCGAGCCGACCACCCGGTTGCCCTCTTTCACGACAGTCGTGAACGGCAGCGCCAGGCCGGCCGCCTGCAGCTCCAGGGCTTTCTGTACATAGGCATCGAAGCCCTCCGGTCGCGGCACCGTCGTGGTCTTCTTCTCCCAGAGCTCTCCATCGGTGGCAGCCACGCCTAGAGCCGGAACATCTGCGGCGCTCAAGGGCCGAAGGGTCAGACGGGCCGTCGAGAGGGTTACGGGCTCGATATGCAGCATGATGGAGGCGCCTTTGTCCGGTCTGCAGCTTTGTCTCCGATTCAAGGCAAGCCTGCAACGGCCAAGGCAGCATCAGGAGACGACGGGTCTCCTGACGTGATGATCGACAGCCGGTGAGGTCCGCCTCAGCCCAGCAGATAGACGATCCCCGGCAGGCTCACGGCGAGAGCCGCCAACGCCCAGGCGCCCAAAGCCGATTCCCAGGCGACATTCCCGGTCGCGTTCCGCAATCTCTGTGCGCAGGTCGTGGCATCCATCGTGCGCCCGCTGAGGCACGAGCAGAGGGCGTAGTGGGCCTGACCGTCGGAGAGCGCGAAGTAGCGCATGGCATCGCCGAGCCTGTCGCTTGCAAGTCCGTCTGCGCGCAGGATCGGATCCTCATAAGCCACCGTGAGCGGAGAGTTGTCCTCGCGGATCAGCGCTCTCTCCGCCGGCGGCTTGTACTCGATCTCACCGAGGGGGGTCAGCGGGCGTTTCGGATCGCACTCGAGCAGGGCAATCCACCGCTGAAGTCGTTCGTCACGAGACAGGGGTCTCGGCTGAACGTCGGCTACGCTACGGAGCTGATCAAGATGCTTGTGTTCCATCGATCTCCTCCTTGCCGGAGCATCGGCCCAAAGGTGGCCACCACGTTTGGGCTCCATCCGATGCTGCGCTCGATGCGCGGCGAAAGTGCGACAGGTTGGGAGATGGAGCTGCTTCGGGTTAAGATGGAGCGATACGGGTGGAGATGGTCCATGGCAGGCGCGAGGAATGGTGGCGGTCGGTTCTGGAGGGCAGCGCCCTGGATGATCGCGGCGCTCCTGTTGCTGCTGCCGCTGATCGCGATGCAGTTCACCGATGAGATGAACTGGGACGAGACCGATTTCATCGTGTTCGGCGCCATGCTGCTCGCCGCCTGCGGCACCTATGAACTCGCCACCAGGGTGACGGGAAACACCGCCTACCGTGCCGCCGTCGGCGTTGCGGTCGTTGCAGCCTTCATCCTCATCTGGATGAACCTTGCCGTGGGCATTATCGGGTCCGAGGACAACCCGGCCAACCTCATGTATGCCGGCGTGCTCGCCATAGCGGTCTTCGGCGGCTTGATCGTGCGTTTCCGACCGCGGGGCATGGCGCACGTCTTGCTCGCGACGGCGCTTGCCCAGGCCCTGGTCGGAGTCATCGCTCTGAGCGCGGGATTAGGCTCCACCGGGGCGAACTGGCCACGGGTGATCGTGGTCCTGACCGGGTTCTTCGCCGCGCTGTGGCTCCTGTCGGCCTGGCTGTTCCGGAGAGCGGCCCGGGATCCGAATTCAGTCGGCGCAGCACCATAGGTGCGGAGGGTCGGCGCGACGCCCTAATCCTCGGGCGCCTCGACGATGGGATCGTACTGGCTCGTATCCAGGCCCAGCAGGTTGAAGCTCTGCTGCATATGCGGCGGCAGCGGCGCCGTCACATCGATGGGCTTGCCCGTCCGCGGATGGGCGATGACGATGCGGCGCGCCAGCAGATGCAGCTTGTTCTGGATGCCGCCAGGCAGCTCCCAGTTCTCGATGTCGAAGTATTTCGGATCGCCGACGATGGGATGGCCGATATGCGCCGCATGGGCACGAAGCTGGTGCGTGCGCCCGGTGACCGGCTTCAACGACAGCCAGGCCAGCTTCTGCGCCGCCGTGTCGATGACCGCATAATAGGTCAGCGCGTGGCTTGCGCCCTCGTCGCCGTGCTGGGCCACCTTCATGCGCGCATCGCCCTCCTCGCCTTCCTTGGCGAGATAGGTCGAGACCCTGCCCTGGCGCACGCGCGGCACGCCGGCGACGAGCGCCCAGTAGATCTTGCGCGTGGTGCGGGCGCGGAACGACTTCGCCATGGTAGACGCGGCAAAGCGCGTCTTGGCGATCACCAGGCAGCCCGCCGTGTCCTTGTCGAGGCGGTGCACGAGACGCGGCTTCTGCCCGTCTTCGCCGGTGAGGGAGTCGAGCATCCCGTCCACATGCCGCTTCGTGCCCGAGCCGCCCTGGACGGCGAGCCCCATCGGCTTGTTGATGATGAGAACGTCCTTGTCCTCGTAGAGCGTGATCGACTTCAGGAAGTCGCGTTCGTCCTGGTCCTTGGCCGCACTGCGGGCGACCGGGCGGGGCTGGTCGAGCTTCAGCGGCGGCACGCGGACCTTCTGCCCGGCCACGAGCCGCTCGTTGGGCTGGGCGCGCTTGCCGTCGATGCGCAGCTCGCCCTTTCGGACGATGCGCTGAATGTGGGTGAAGGCCAGTTGCGGGAACCGGGCGACGAGGAAGCGGTCCACCCGCATGTCAGCCTCGTCGGGCTCGACCACCAGGGTCTGCACGCCTGTCGCCAGAACCTCCTGGGCCTCTGCCCTGGCCTGGGCCCGGGTCGGCTTCTGCGGAGCCTCCGCGGCAGGGCGGCTCGGCTGGGGCCGCACAGCAGGCTTCTCGCGCACCGCCGAGGGTGCTCGCGTCTTGGCCGCTGCCGGTTTCGTGCTGCGCTGTTTCGCCGGGGCTGTCTTGCGCGCCGGCTTGTCCTCGCGCGAGCGAAAGCCCTGCCGCGAGCCCGACCGCCCGCCACGGGCACCATTCTGTCCTGAACCGCTTTTTCTCATGATGCGTGGGTACCAGAGCGCCGCGCGGGCGGCAATCGAGGTTTAAGCCGTCAGCGCCCGGATCAACGCGAGACCGGCGAGCAATCCGGCAATCGAAAGGATCACCGAAGCGCCCACGTAAGCCACGGCAAGACCCGTCTGCCCCCGCTCCCAGATCAGAACGGCATCCAGCGAAAAGGCCGAGAAGGTGGTGAAGCCGCCGAGGATCCCGGTGGTCAGGAAGAGCCGCAGGGGCTGGCTCCACCCCTCGCCTGCCCTGAAGGCGAGCCACGCGGCAACGGCTCCCATGAGGAAGGAGCCGACCGCATTCACCGTCAGCGTCCCCCAAGGAAAGGCCGTGCCGCACAGCCGGGCGCAGCCGAGATTCACCCCATGGCGCAGGGCTCCGCCGATGCCGGCACCGAGGAAGACGAGGAGATAGGAGAGCATGGCGCCAAGCTAGCAGCCTGCCTTCTGCCTCAACAAGGCCAGATCGCCCTCGACATTCTCCATTTGCTCCCCTCTGACCTGAGCGGCGAGCCTGCAGGACTCCTCGCGATTGCCGGACTGCAGCGTAGCCCAGGCCAGATTCATGCGCGGCACGGCCCAGTCGGGCGTGTCCTTCACGGCCTGTTCGAGAAGCGGCTTTGCCTCGGCGGGCCGGCCGGCGATCAGCAGCATTCGGCCGTGATCGGCGCGGAGGGACGGGGACGGCGACTTCATGCGTGCCGCCACCCGGAAGAGTTCGTCGGCGTAGACGAAGTCCTTGAAACGGGTCGCTACCACCATCGCGAAGCCGTGGTAGATTCCGCTCTGCTGCGGATCCAGCAGGTAGGCTTGATTGAAGCGCTTGGCGGCGGTCGCGATGTCGTTCTCACCCAGGAAGGCGCGCGTGCCGGCCTCGATGGCCGTGCCAGCCGCTCTCGCCCGGTCAGGAACCCTTTCCAGCACCGCAGCGACGAGTTTCCGATCGGCGACTTTCTGCCCCTCCGTCTTCTCCGCAAAGTTGAAGAAAGGCGCCTCATTGGCCGATACCGGGTAGGTCTTGCGGCTGACGCTGACGCCGGGCGCGACCTCGACATTCTGAGCCTGCGCCGGCGCGGAGATTGTGGCTGCCGCAAGCCAGATCAGTAAGGGGATCAGTCTCTTCATGGGTGCCTCCCTGCCCTGTCGATCCTAGCAGCAAGGAACCCAAAGAGATATAACGTTACTTGCGTCGCTCCTTCCGGAGCTTCTCCCACCAGTCCAGCCGCTTGCGGACCTCCCGCTCGAAGCCGCGGTCCACGGGCTCGTAGAAGGATTGGCGCCCCAGCTTGTCCGGCCAGTAATCCTGCCCCGAGAAGGCATCCGGCTCGTCGTGGTCGTAGGCATAGCCGTCGCCGTAGCCGATCTGCTTCATGAGCTTGGTCGGGGCGTTCAGGATGGTCTTGGGCGGCATGAGGGAGCCGTGCTCCTTGGCCACCCGCGTGGCGGCCTTGTAGGCCGTGTAAAGGGCATTCGATTTCGGCGCGGTGGCGAGATAGACCGCCGCCTGGGCCAGCGCCAACTCCCCTTCCGGCGAGCCGAGGAAGTCGAACGCGTCCTTGGCCGCATTGGCGATCACGAGCGCCTGCGGGTCGGCCATACCGATGTCTTCCACAGCCGCCCGCACCAGCCGGCGGGCGATGAAGAGCCGGTCCTCGCCGGCATCGAGCATGCGGGTGAGGTAGTAGAGGGCCGCATCGGGATCTGAGCCGCGGATGGTCTTGTGCAGGGCGGAGATGAGGTTGTAGTGCCCCTCCTGCCCCTTGTCGTAGATCGGCGCGCGGCGCTGGATGATCTCCTGCAACTGCTCGGCGTCGAAGACCTCGCCGGGCTTGGCCGAGCGCCAGACCTCCTCGGCCAGCGTCAGCACGGCTCGCCCGTCGCCGTCCGCCATGCGCACCAGGGACGCCCTCGCCTCTCCGTCCAGCGGCAGGCTTTTTTCCGTGATCTCCTCGGCGCGAGCCAGGATCTTCTGGATCGCCTCTTCGTCCAGGGATTTGAACAAAAGGACGCGGGCGCGGGAGAGAAGCGCCGCGTTCAGCTCGAAGGACGGGTTCTCGGTGGTCGCGCCCACCAGGGTGATCGTGCCGTCCTCCATGACGGGCAGGAAGGCGTCGAGCTGGGCGCGGTTGAAGCGGTGGATCTCATCGACGAAGAGCAGCGTGCCCTTGCCCATGGAGCGACGGTGGCGGGCGGCCTCGAAGACCTTCTTGAGATCCGCCACGCCGGAGAAGATCGCGGAGATCTGGTCGAAATGCAGATCCGTCTCATGGGCCATCAGGCGCGCCACGGTCGTCTTGCCCGTGCCGGGCGGGCCCCAGAAAATCAGGGAGCCCAGGGACTTCGAGGCGATGAGCCGGGTGAGGATGCCGTCGGGACCCACGAGATGGTCCTGGCCGACCACTTCGGAGAGCTTGGTCGGCCGCATCCGGTCCGCCAGCGGACGGGGTGCGCTCTGGTCGAGGCCAGCGGAGGAAAACAGGTCGCTCATGATGAACAGGGACTCAAATCTTGTCCCGTCATCCATACCCGATCCGCAGGCTGCCGTCGCGCTTCGAGCATCGGACCCAAAAGTGGATTTGCACTTTTGGGATCTATCCGATGCTTATCCTTTGAGAGCGCATCGTTCGGTGCGGACCCGGCGGGCCGCACGCTGCGCTAACGCCCCAAGACGGTGGTGAAGACCCGGCCTCCGCGGCTGACGGTGATCTCCCAATAGCCGCCGTTCCGGTTGATCAGTCGATCCGCATCCCGCGTGTTCGCAAGGCGCTCGCCGTTGATGGCGACGATCTGGTCGCCCTTCTCGAAGCCGACGCTGGCGGCGACACTGCGCTCCTCCAGGTCGACAACGACGACGCCGTCATCCGCGATATCGATCTGAAGCTCGTCGGCGACCGCCGGCGACATGTTCACGAGGGTCGCACCGGCAAACGGCGTGCGTCCGCGGCTGCGCACCGGATCCCGCGGCGGGTCCTCGGGCGGCGGCATGAGCCTCACCTGGAGGATCGCCTGCTTGCCGCCGCGCAGAATGGTCAGGGGAGCCTGCCCTCGAATCCCTTTGAGGGTGAAGCGGTAGCCGAAGGAATCCGGGTTATCGACCGGCTGCCCGTCCACGGCCAGAATGGCGTCGCCGCGTTTGAGGCCGGCTTCGGCCGCGGGGCCCCGGGCATAGACGGCGGTGACCAGAACGCCCGCCGGGCGCTCCAGTCCCAAACCGCTCGCGATATCGCCGTCCACGGGCTGGAGGCGGGCGCCGAGCCAGGGACGGACGACGTTCTTCGCCCCGCCCCTGGCGGAGTCGAGCACGACACGGACCATGCTGGACGGAACGGCAAAGCCGATGCCGATGCTGCCGCCCGACCGGGAATAGATCGCCGTGTTGATGCCCACGACCCGGCCGTTCATGTCGATGAGGGCACCGCCCGAATTGCCCGGGTTGATGGCCGCGTCCGTCTGGATGAAGAACTGGTAGTCGGAGATGCCGACCTGGGTGCGCGCCAGGGCCGAGACGATGCCCTGCGTCACCGTCTGCCCGACCCCGAACGGGTTGCCGATGGCGAGCACGATGTCACCCACCTGCAGGGCTTCCGAATCGCCCAGCTCCACGGCCTGAAGGTTGCTGGCGTCTCGCAGCTTGAGCACGGCGATATCCGTGCGCGGGTCGCGCAGGAGGATGTCGGCCTCGAACTCCCGCCGGTCGGCGAGCGCCACCTTCACCTCGGTCATGTTCTCGATCACATGGTTGTTCGTGATCACCAGGCCCGACGGATCGACGATCACGCCGGAGCCGAGGGAGCTCTGCGACCGGCCCCGCGGCATGCCGGGTGCGTTGTCCCCGAAGAAGCGGCGGAAATACTCCTCGATGGCGGCATTCTGCCGGCGGTCGCTGCGCTTGGCGTAGACGTTCACGACGGCCCCTGCCGTCTGCCGGACGATGGGCGCGAAGGAGAGCTGAACCTGGGCCTTGCTCTCCGGCACGACCCGCTGGGTCTGGGCCTGCACCCCGGCTCCAAGAGCGAGCACGGCAACGGTAACGGCAAGGCGAAGCAGCGAAATGCGCATGGCCACGAATCCCTCGATCAGCGATGCCCCTCGATAAAACGCAAGGCACGAAAGTCCAAGCCTCAACGGGAGCATATGGGGAGACGAGCGCGCAAACAAAAAGGGCGGCCCGAAGACCGCCCTTGATCCGATTGGCTGCGCCGAGACTTACTCGGCGGCCTCGATGATCTCTTCCTTCATGGTCGGGCCCGAATCCTGGCCGCGCGCATCGACGTCGCGGTCAACGAACTCGATCACGGCCAGCGGGGCGTTGTCGCCGTAGCGGAAGCCGGCCTTCAGGACGCGGGTGTAGCCACCCTGGCGGTCCTGGTAGCGCTTGCCCAGCACGTCGAAGAGCTTCTTGACCATGGTCTCGTCGCGCAGCTTCGACATGGCGAGGCGGCGGGCATGCATGTCGCCGCGCTTGCCGAGGGTGATCAGCTTCTCGACGACCGGACGCAGGTCCTTGGCCTTCGGGAGCGTCGTGACGATCTGCTCGTGCTTGATCAGCGCAGCCGCCATATTGGCGAACATGGCCTTGCGGTGTTCGGTCGTGCGGTTGAAGCGACGACCACGGAATCCGTGACGCATTGGCTTTCTCCTAAATCTTCCGGCCGCCGTGCCAAGGGACGGACCGTCTCTCTTTTGATCCGCCGGTTTCCGGCGGGGCTTGATCGAAACCGCCCATCAAGGATAAGGGGCGGCTTCGGAATTCTCAGTAGTGCTCTTCGAAGCGCTTCGCGAGGTCTTCGATGTTCTCCGGCGGCCAGCCCGGCACGTCCATGCCGAGGTGCAGGCCCATGCCGGCGAGAACTTCCTTGATCTCGTTGAGCGACTTGCGACCGAAGTTCGGGGTCCGGAGCATCTCCGCTTCCGACTTCTGGATCAGGTCGCCGATATAGACGATGTTGTCGTTCTTCAGGCAGTTCGCCGAACGGACCGACAGCTCGAGCTCGTCGACCTTCTTGAGGAGCGCCGGGTTGAAGGGCAGCTGCGGCGCGGCGGCGGCAGCCTCTTCCTTGCGGGGCTCTTCGAAGTTGACGAAGACCTGCAGCTGATCCTGCAGGATGCGGGCGGCATAGGCCACGGCATCCTCAGGCGTCACGGCGCCGTTGGTCTCGACGGTCATGATCAGCTTGTCGTAGTCGAGAATCTGGCCCTCGCGGGTGTTCTCGATGCGATAGGAGACCTTCTTGACCGGGCTGTAGAGCGAGTCGACCGGGATCAGGCCGATCGGCGCGTCCTCGGTGCGGTTGCGCTCGGCGGGAACGTAGCCCTTGCCCGTGTCGACCGTGAACTCCATGCGGATCTCGGCGCCGTCGTCGAGGGTGCAGAGCACGAGCTCGGGGTTCAGGATCTGGACGTCGCCGACCGTGTTGATGTCGCCGGCCGTCACGGCGCCAGGGCCAGTCTTGCGGAGCGTCATGCGCTTCGCGCCTTCGCTCTGCATCTTGATGGCGATCGTCTTCACGTTGAGGACGATGTCCGTCACGTCCTCGCGGACGCCCGGGATGGAAGAGAACTCGTGCAGCACGCCGTCGATATGGACCGCCGTGACAGCGGCGCCCTGAAGCGACGACAGCAGGACCCGGCGCAGGGAGTTGCCGAGCGTCGTGCCGAAGCCACGCTCGAGCGGCTCCGCGACGACCGTCGCGATGCGCTTCGGGTCGTCGCCCGGAGAGACTTCGAGCTTGTTCGGCTTAATCAGCTCTTGCCAGTTCTTTTGGATCACAACCACACCTCATGAGGTACGGCTTGAAGGGAGGCTTCAGCCGTCCCTTTAAACCGGAACGCGCGTGGGTTTGGGCCCACGCGCAGGATAACCTTAGACGCGGCGACGCTTGCGCGGGCGGCAGCCATTGTGCGGGATCGGCGTCACGTCACGGATCGAGGTGACCGTGAAACCGGCCGACTGCAGGGCGCGCAGGGCGGACTCACGGCCGGAGCCGGGACCCGACACCTCGACCTCGAGGGTGCGCATGCCATGCTCGGCAGCCTTGCGGGCTGCGTCTTCAGCGGCGATCTGAGCCGCATAGGGGGTCGACTTACGCGAGCCCTTGAAACCCATCGCGCCGGCCGAGGACCACGAGATCGTGTTGCCCTGGGCGTCCGTGATGGTGATCATGGTGTTGTTGAACGAGGCGTTCACATGCGCCACGCCGGAAACGATGTTCTTGCGTTCGCGGCGGCGGACGCGGGTAGCTTCTTTAGCCATTCCAAAGATCCTTCAAGCGCGCCCGTCATGCCAGGCGCTCGGGAGAGAGGGCCACCCGCCGGGGGTGGCCGCAAAAAATTACTTCTTCTTGCCGGCGATCGGCTTCGCCTTGCCCTTGCGGGTGCGGGCGTTCGTGTGGGTGCGCTGGCCGCGGGTCGGCAGGCTGCGGCGGTGGCGCAGGCCACGGTAGGCAGCCAGATCCATCAGGCGCTTGATGTTCATGGAGACTTCACGGCGCAGATCGCCTTCGACGATGTAGTCGCGGTCGATCGTCTCGCGGATGGCCAGAACTTCGGCGTCGGTGAGCTGGTTCACGCGGCGCTCGGCCGGGATGTTGACCTTCTCGACGATCTCCTGGGCCTTCTTGGGCCCAATGCCGTGGATATACTGAAGCGCGATCACAACGCGCTTGGCGGTCGGGATATTGACGCCTGCTATACGGGCCATCGTCCGTCTCCATGTGGGAAGCAATAAGCTTCGGTTTATGTTTATCGCGCGTCCGGTGGAGGCCGGCCCTTGCGCGGGCTTATGCGAAACACAACAATCCAGAGCGGCCCCTCATGAAGCCCTCTGGATATGCAGGTTCTTGTGCAAGAGCTTGCCCCTAACGGAAATTAACCCGCCGGTCAAGCCCCCTGCCCCTCAGCGACCGAGGATTTCCTTGATCGCCTGGGTCACGTCGTCGATGGGCTTCATGCCGTCGACGGTCTTCAGCATGCCCGTGCGCTCGTAATAGGCCGAGAGCGGGGCTGTCTGATTCCTATATGCTTCGAGCCGGGTCTTGAAGACCTCGGGGTTGTCGTCCTTTCGGACCGGCTCCCCGCGCGCCTCGGTTTCCTGGGCGCGCCGGACGATGCGGTCGACCAGCTCGGTCTCGTTGACCTTGAACTCGATCACGGCATCCAGCTTCAGGCCCTTGGCGGCCAGCATGGAATCGAAGGCTTCGGCCTGGGCGACGGTGCGCGGGAAGCCGTCGAGGATGAAGCCGTTCCTGGCGTCCGGCTCCTCGATTCGGTCCGCAATGATGCCCACGACGATGTCGTCGGACACCAGCTCGCCCCGATCCATGACAGCCTTGGCCTTGAGGCCGACCGGTGTGCCGGCGGCCACGGCGGCGCGGAGCATGTCGCCGGTGGACAGCTGGGGAATCCCCAGCCGCTCGACCAGACGCACAGCCTGAGTGCCTTTGCCGGCCCCTGGCGGCCCCAGCAGGATGATCCTCATCGACGCCCCCCTGACTTCGTCGAGAATGCTCGCCTTCAGGCGAGGTGTCCATTCCTAGAGCTGCCCCCTTGCGGGGATCAGCTCTCTTCTTCCCCTTGGCGCATTGTCCGGCGGCGGACCGGGTCCGCTTCGCCTGAAAATGCCTTAGCGTCTGCGCGCGCCCTTGAGCTTCGCCTTCTTGACGAGACCCTCGTACTGGTGCGCCAGCAGGTGACCATGCACCTGAGCGACCGTGTCCATGGTAACAGACACCACGATCAGAAGCGAAGTGCCGCCAAAGTAGAATGGCAGGGCCGCGTAGGACACCAGCAGTTCGGGAATCAGGCAGATGATCACCAGGTAAATCGCGCCCAGCACCGTGATGCGGGTGAGAACCTGGTCGATGAAGTCCGCCGTCCGCTCGCCCGGACGGATGCCCGGAATGAAGCCGCCCTGCTTCTTCAGGTTGTCAGCCGTCTCGGTCGGATTGAACACGATGGCCGTATAGAAGAAGGCGAAGAACACGATCAGCGCCGCATACAGGAACATGTAGGCGGGCTGGCCGTGGCCGAGATAGGCGGTCAGGGTGGAGATGAACCCGGTCCCGTCGCCGGTGCTCTGGAAGCTGGCGATGGTGGCCGGCAGCAGGAGCAGCGAGGAGGCGAAGATCGGCGGGATCACGCCCGAGGTGTTCAGCTTGAGCGGCAGGAACGAGGTCTGGCCGTCATACACCCGGTTGCCGACCTGGCGCTTCGGGTAGTTGATGAGGAGGCGGCGCTGGGCGCGCTCCATGAACACCACGAAGTAGATGATGGCGACGGCCATCACGATCACGCCGATGATCAGGCCCGTCGAGATCGCGCCCTGACGGCCGAGCTCCAGGGTGCCGGCGATGGCCGACGGCAGGTTCGCCACGATGCCGGCGAAGATGATCAGCGAGGTGCCGTTGCCGATGCCCCGGGACGTGATCTGCTCGCCCAGCCACATGAGGAACATGGTGCCGCCGGTGAGCGTGATCACGGTGGAGATCAGGAAGAACGGACCGGGCGCATCCACGATGCTGCCGGAGCTCTGCAGGCCCACCGCGATGCCCCAGGACTGGAACACCGCCAGCATCACCGTGAGATAGCGGGTGTACTGGTTGAGGATCTTGCGGCCGGCCTCCCCTTCCTTCTTGAGCGCCTCGAGGGAGGGCAGCACGGAGGTGAGGAGCTGGATGATGATCGAGGCCGAGATGTACGGCATGATGTTCAGGGCGAAGATCGCCATGCGCTCCACGGCGCCGCCCGAGAACATGTTGAAGAGGCCGAGCACGCCGCCGCTGGCGTTCTGGAAGCTCTGCGCCAGGGCTTCCGGGTTGATGCCGGGCAGCGGGATGTAGGTGCCGAGACGATAGACGATGAGGGCGCCCAGGGTGAACCAGATGCGCTTCTTCAGCTCATCGGCCTTGGCGATGGCGCCGAAATTGATGTTTGCCGCAAGTTGCTCGGCTGCTGAGGCCATAGTGTTGTCCCCGAAATACTTGAACCGTGACGGTCATCACGCAAACGGCGGCCACGCGATCAGACGCGGGCCGCCGCTTGGATCCTAGTCAATGTGGGCGCTGGCTCACGCCTGCGCAACGCCACCCAGCAGGGTGACCGAGCCACCAGCCTTCTCGATCGCTTCGACGGCCGACTTCGACGCGCCGTGAACCTGGAAGGACAGCTTCGTCTTGAGTTCGCCGACGCCGAGGATCTTCACGCCGTCGCGCGGCTTGGAGACCACACCGGCGGCCACCAGTGACTCGACTGTGACGGCAGCGCCCTTGTCGAGCTTGCCGGCTTCGATCGCCTGCTGGATGCGGCCGACATTGACCTCGTTGAGGTCGATCTGGTTCGGCTTGTTGAAGCCGCGCTTCGGCAGACGACGGTGCAGAGGCATCTGACCGCCTTCGAAGCCCTTGATGGACACGCCGGTACGGGACTTCTGTCCCTTCACGCCGCGACCACCGGTCTTGCCCTTGCCGGAGCCGATACCACGGCCGACACGCATGCGGTTCTTGGTAGAACCTTCGTTGTCACGAATTTCGTTGAGTTTCATGACGCTCTCCTCACTGCCCGTCGACAACGCGCACGAGGTGCTTGACCTTTTCGATCATGCCGCGAACTGCCGGCGTGTCTTCCAAGGTCGAAGTACGGTGAAGCTTGTTGAGCTTGAGACCGATCAGCGTCTGGCGCTGCTTGGCCTCGCGGCGGATCGGCGAACCGATCTGCTCAACGGTGACGGTGGATGCTGCAGCAGCAGGCTTCTTTGCCATGGTTACAGCCTCCCTTACGCTTCAGCGCCAGCGGCTTCGCTGGTGTCTGCATCGCGGCGGCGAGCCTGCAGCGTCGAGACCTTCAGGCCACGGCGAGCGGCGACCGAACGCGGGCTGTCCTCGTTCTTGAGCGCGTCGAAGGTCGCGCGGACGAGGTTGTAGGGGTTCGACGAGCCGAGCGACTTGGCGACCACGTCCTGCATGCCCACCACCTCGAAGACGGCGCGCATCGGGCCGCCGGCGATGATGCCGGTACCCTGCGGAGCGGCACGCAGCACGACCTTGCCGGCGCCGTGGCGGCCGTTCACGTCGTGATGGAGCGTGCGGCCTTCGCGCAGCGCAACGCGGATCATGGAGCGCTTGGCAGCGTCCGTGGCCTTGCGGATGGCTTCCGGCACTTCGCGGGCCTTGCCGTGGCCGAAGCCGACGCGGCCCTTCTGGTCGCCGACGACGACGAGAGCAGCGAAGCCGAAGCGACGGCCGCCCTTCACCACCTTGGCGACGCGGTTGATGTGGACCAGGCGGTCCACGAATTCGCTGTCGCGCTCTTCGCGATCAGCACGTTCTCTTGGTTCTCTAGCCATGAGACCTCTCACTTGCGCGGGCGGCGGGCCCGCTCGCTAAGGGTTGCTTGGATTACACCCGCCGTTAGAAATCCAGACCGCCTTCACGGGCAGCGTCGGCCAGAGCCTTGACGCGGCCGTGATAGAGGTAGCCCGAGCGGTCGAAGATGACCTGCTTCACGCCGGCAGCAACCGCGCGCTCAGCCACGAGCTTGCCCACTTCCTTCGCCGCATCGACGGTGGCGCCGGTCTTGAGCTTGCCCTTCAGGTCAGCCTCGAGGGTCGAAGCCGCAGCGACCGTGTGGCCGCGAACGTCGTCGATAATCTGGGCGTAGATCTGCTTGGACGAACGGAAGACCGACAAACGCGGACGACCATTCGCTGCCTTCTTGATCGCACGGCGCACACGGGCCTTGCGGCGATCTTCAGCGCCTTTCTTCTCAGCCATGATACGTCGTCCTTACTTCTTCTTGCCTTCCTTGCGGAAGATGAACTCGTTGGCATACTTGACGCCCTTGCCCTTGTAGGGCTCCGGACCGCGGTATTCGCGGATCTCGGCGGCGGTCTGACCAACGACCTGCTTGTCGATGCCGGCGACGATGACTTCCGTGGGCTTCGGCGTCGTGATCGTCACGCCGGCCGGGATCGCGTAGTCGATGTCGTGGCTGTAGCCCAGCGAGAGCTTCAGCACCTTGCCGGCAACGGCGGCCTTGTAGCCGACGCCGTTGATCTCGAGGCGCTTCTCGAAGCCCTTGGACACGCCTTCGACCAGGTTCGACACCTGGGCGCGGGACATGCCCCACTTCGCACGGGCCGTCTTGGACTCGTCGCGCGGGTTCACCGACACGGCGCCGTCCTCAAGAACAACCGACACTTCCTCGGGAACGAGGAACGACAGTTCGCCCTTCGCGCCCTTAACCTTCACCATTTGACCGTCGACGGTCGCCGTCACACCTGACGGAACCGGAACGGGCTTCTTGCCTACTCGGGACATTTTCGAATCTCCGTGGTTCTGTGCGGGTGCCTGGCCTTAGAAGACCTTGCAGAGCACTTCGCCGCCCACGTTCTTCTCCCGGGCCTCGTGATCGGCCATCACGCCCTGGGGCGTCGAGAGAATGGTGACGCCCAGGCCGTCGGCCACGCGAGGCATGGTGTCGACGGAGGCATACACGCGGCGGCCCGGCTTGGAGACGCGCTCGATCGAGCGGATCACCGGCTGGCCGTCATAGTACTTCAGCTCGATCGAGAACTCGGTCCGGCCATTGCCGAACTCCGTCTGCGAGAAGTCGCGGATGTAGCCCTCGCTCTTGAGAACCTCAAGAACGCGAGCCCGCAGCTTCGAGCCGGGGGTGGAAACGGTACCGCGACGGCGCATCTGCGCGTTGCGGATGCGGGTGAGCATATCGCCCAACGGATCGTTGATCATATGATGCCCTCCCCCTTACCAGCTGGACTTCACGAGGCCCGGAATCAGGCCCTTGTTGCCGAGCTCGCGCAGAGCGATACGGGACATGCCGAGCTTGCGGTAGTAAGCGCGCGGGCGGCCCGTGATCTCGCAACGGTTGCGGATGCGGGACGGGCTCGCGTTGCGCGGGAGCTCGGCCAGCTTGAGGCGCGCCTCGAAGCGCTCCTCCATGGACTTCGACTCGTCGTTGGCGACCGCCAGGAGGCGCTCGCGACGGCCGGCGAACTTCTTCACCAGCTCACGACGATGCTTGTTCTTCTCAATAGCGCTTTTCTTAGCCATGCTTTTATCTCCAGTGTCCGCGTTTGAGGACAGTTATCCTCACTGCCGGAACGGGAAGTTGAAGTGACGCAGCAGGGCGCGGGCTTCGTCGTCGGTCTTGGCCGTCGTCGTGATGATGACGTCCATACCCCAGACCTGCTCGACCCGGTCGTAGTTGATCTCAGGGAACACCAGGTGCTCCTTGATACCCATTGCGTAGTTGCCGCGGCCGTCGAACGACTTGGGGTTCAGGCCCCGGAAGTCGCGGACGCGCGGGAGTGCGATGGTCACAAAGCGGTCCAGGAACTCGTACATGCGAGCCTTGCGCAGCGTAACCTTGGCACCGATCGGCATTCCCTCGCGGACTTTAAACTGCGAGATCGCCTTACGGGCCTTCGTGATCACCGGCTTCTGGCCGGCGATGAGAGCGAGATCGGCAGCGGCGACCGATGCCTTCTTCGAGTCAGCGGTCGACTCGCCAACGCCCATGTTGAGGACGATCTTCTCGATCGTCGGCACTTCCATGGGGTTCTTGTAGCCGAATTCTTCAATGAGCTTCGGACGCACCACTTCCTCGTAGTGCTTCTTCAGCCGCGGCGTGTAGCCGTCCACCTGAGCCTTAGCCATCGATCAGGTCCCCCGAACGCTTGGCGAAACGGACCTTGCGGCCGTCTTCGAGAACTTTGAAACCAACCCGGGTCGGCTTGCCGTCCTTCGGGTCCGCGTAGGCCAGGTTCGACAGGTGGATGGCGGCCTCTTTCGAGACGATGCCGGCCTCCTGGCTTGCCGTCTGGCGCTGGTGACGCTTCACGACGTTGACGCCGCGGACGACCGCGCGCTCTTCCTTCGGAAGCACCTGGACAACCTCACCGGTCTTGCCCTTGTCGCGACCGGTCAGAACGACGACCTTATCGCCCTTCTTGATCTTCGCGGCCATTAAAGCACCTCCGGCGCAAGCGAAATGATCTTCATGTGATTCTTGGCGCGCAGTTCACGGGGAACGGGGCCGAAGATACGAGTGCCGACCGGCTCCTTCTGATTGTTGATCAGAACGGCGGCATTACGGTCGAAACGGATGACCGAGCCGTCAGCGCGGCGGATGTCCTTGGCGGTGCGCACGACGACCGCCTTCATGACGTCGCCCTTCTTCACGCGGCCGCGCGGGATAGCTTCTTTCACGGATACGACGATGATATCGCCCACGGAAGCGTACTTACGCTTCGAACCGCCGAGAACCTTGATGCACATCACGCGACGGGCGCCGGAATTGTCGGCGACGTCAAGATTCGTCTGCATCTGGATCATGGCTTTGATCCTTTCCTTTGTTTCAGACAGGTTTCCAGGCCGGCAGGATTGCCTCCCGGACTACGCCTGACGGGGATCTGATGTCCCCTGCCCTTCATATGTCGAGAAAGGCGGCCGTATACACGAACCGCCCTCGTTAGACAACCCCTAAGGGAAGGCTTTTAGGCCTTCGCTTGGTCGACGAGCACCCAGGTCTTGAGCTTGGAGAGCGGCCGGGTCTCTTCGATGAAGACCGTGTCGCCCACCTTGGCATTGTTGTTCTCGTCATGAGCATGGTAGTTCTTCGTCTTACGCACGGTCTTTTTCAGAACCGGGTGCGTAAAGCGACGCTCCACCTTCACGACGACCGTCTTGTCCTGCTTGTCGCTGACAACGACGCCCTGCAAAACGCGCTTCGGCATCTTGATCCCCTTTAAGCCTTCGCCCCAGCGGCCTTCTGGCGCTGCAGCGTCTTGACGCGGGCGATGTCCCTGCGGACTTCGCGAACACGTCCGGTGTTCTCGAGCTGGCCGGTCGCGCGCTGGAAGCGGAGGTTGAACTGCTCCTTCTTCAGGTTCAGCATCTCGTCCGTCAGCTGGTCGGGCGACATCGCCTTGAGGTCGGAGGCTCTCTGCTTAGACTTCATGATCCCCTCCTTACTCTGCAATGCGCTGGATGAAGCGCGTCTTGATCGGAAGCTTCGCAGCGCCGAGGCGCAGGGCCTCGCGAGCGATATCCTCAGGCACGCCGTCGATCTCGAACATGATACGGCCAGGCTTCACCTTGGCCGCCCAGAATTCGGGAGCGCCCTTACCCTTACCCATACGCACTTCGGTCGGCTTCGACGACACCGGCACGTCCGGGAAGATGCGGATCCACACCCGACCCGCGCGCTTCATGGCGCGGGTAATGGCGCGGCGAGCCGCCTCGATCTGGCGAGCGTTGACACGCTCGGGTTCCATCGCCTTCAGGCCGAACTGGCCGAAGTTGAGGTCCGTACCGCCCTTCGCAGTGCCGGAAATGCGGCCCTTGAACTGCTTACGGAACTTGGTTTTCTTCGGTTGCAACATGGCAAACCTCTCCTGACCTCTCGGTTACGCCGCTTGCTCGCGGCGGCCACCGGAGCGGCCTCCTTCGTCGTTCATCCGCTTGTCCTGGGCCATCGGGTCGTGCTCAAGGATTTCGCCCTTGAAGATCCAGACCTTGATGCCGCAGGTGCCATAGGTGGTGAAAGCCGTGGCCGTTCCGTAATCCACATCCGCACGCAGGGTGTGCAGCGGAACGCGGCCCTCGCGGTACCACTCAAGGCGGGCGATTTCAGCGCCACCCAGACGGCCCGAGCAGTTGATACGGATGCCCTCGGCGCCCAGACGCATGGCCGACTGAACGGCACGCTTCATGGCGCGGCGGAATGCAACGCGGCGCTCGAGCTGCTGGGCGATGGAATCGGCCACCAGCGTCGCGTCGACTTCCGGCTTGCGGACTTCGACGATGTTGATCGCCACATCCGCGTCGGTCATCTTGGCGACGAGCTTGCGGAGCTTCTCGATGTCGGCACCCTTCTTGCCGATCACCACGCCCGGACGACCCGAGTGGATGGTGACGCGGCACTTCTTGTGCGGACGCTCGATGACGATCTTCGAGACGGCGGCCTGCTTCAGCTGCTTCATCAGCGCTTCGCGGATCGCCATATCCTCATGCATCAGCTTGGCGTACTCGCCCTTGCCGGCGAACCAGCGCGAGTCCCAGGTCCGGTTGATGCCGAGCCGAAGACCGATCGGGTTAACTTTCTGACCCATCTGGTTCTCCTTTATGCCTGTTCGGCAACTTCCCGAACCACGATCGTGAGGTTCGAGAACGGCTTTTCGATACGAGCACCCCGGCCACGGGCCCGGGCGTGGAAGCGCTTCATGACGAGCGCCTTGCCGACGAAGGCCTGGCTGACGACGAGATCGTCCACATCGAGGTTGTGGTTGTTCTCGGCGTTGGCAATGGCGCTCTCGAGGCACTTCTTCACGTCGCGAGCGATGCGCTTGCGGGAGAACTCGAGATCGGCGAGAGCCGCAGAAACCTTCTTGCCGCGGATAAGGGCCGCAACAAGGTTGAGCTTCTGGGGGCTGACGCGCAGCATGCGAGCGACGGCTTGTGCCTCTGTGTCGCTCAGTGCGCGAGGAGTCGCGGCCTTACCCATCTTACTTCCTCTTCGCCTTCTTGTCCGCCGCGTGGCCGTGGAACGTGCGGGTCGGCGAGAACTCGCCAAACTTGTGACCCACCATTTCCTCGCTCACGTTGACGGGAATGTGCTTCTGTCCGTTGTAGACCCCGAACGTGAGGCCAACGAACTGCGGGAGGATCGTGGAGCGGCGGCTCCAGATCTTGATAACCTCGTTGCGGCCCGAGGAACGGGCAGCCTCGGCCTTCTTGAGGAGGTAGCCGTCGACGAACGGACCCTTCCAAAGCGAACGTGCCATGACGTGCCTCTATCCTTACTTCTTCCGAGCGTGACGGCTCGACACGATGAACTTGTCGGTCCGCTTGTTCGAACGGGTTTTCTTGCCCTTGGTCGGGACGCCCCAGGGGGACACCGGATGGCGACCACCGGACGTGCGACCCTCACCACCACCGTGCGGGTGGTCGATCGGGTTCATGGAAACGCCGCGGTTGTGCGGACGCTTGCCAAGCCAGCGGTTACGACCAGCCTTACCGATCGAGGTGTTCATGTGGTCCGGGTTCGACACCGCGCCGACGCTGGCGAAGCACTGGCCATGGACCAGGCGCTGCTCGCCGGAGTTCAGGCGGATCGTCACGTAGCCCTGGTCACGACCCACGATCTGGGCGTAGGTGCCGGCGGAGCGGGCGAGTGCGCCACCCTTGCCGACCTTCAGCTCCACATTGTGGATGATCGTTCCCACCGGCATGTTGCCGATCGGCATCGCGTTGCCCGGCTTGATGTCGACCTGCTCGCCGGCCGACACCTGATCGCCGACAGCCAGACGCTGCGGGGCCAGGATGTAGGCCTGCTCGCCGTCGGCATAGCCGATGAGCGCGATGAAGGCGGTGCGGTTCGGATCGTACTCGATCCGCTCCACGGTCGCCACATCGCCCATACGGCCACGACGCTTGAAGTCGACCAGGCGCAGGGTGCGCTTGTGACCACCGCCACGGAAGCGGACGGTCACGCGACCCAGGTTGTTGCGGCCGCCGGAGGAGCTCTTGCCCTCCGTCAGCTTCTTGACCGGCTTGCCCTTGTAGAGCTCGCTGCGGTCCACGATCACCAGCTGGCGCAGGCCGGGGGTGATTGGTTTGAAGGTTTTCAAAGCCATCGGATCACTCTCTCAACCGATCAGAGGCCCGTCGTGACGTCGATGGTCTGGCCCTCAGCGAGGGTTACAACCGCCTTCTTCACGTCCGACCGCTGGCCGCGGGTGCCGCGGAACATCTTCACTTTGCCCTTGGTGAGGATCGTATTCACGCTCTTCACCTTGACATCGAACAGCTTCTCAACCGCTTCCTTGATCTGCGGCTTCGTCGCATCCAGTCGAACCTTGAAGACGACCTTGTTCTGTTCGGACAGGGCCGTGGCCTTCTCGGTGATGACCGGGCTCACGATTACATCGTAATGGCGCGGGTCCAGGCTCATTTGAAGCGCGCCTCCAGCGCATCGACAGCCGCCTTCGTGAGAACGAGCTTCTCGCGACGCAGGATGTCATAGACGTTGATGCCCTGCACCGGCAGGACGTCGATGTTCGGGATGTTGCGAGCAGCCCGCTGGAAGTTCGTCTCGATCTCGGCGCCGCCGATGATCAGGGCGTTGCCGAGGCCGAGCTTGCCGAAGCGCTCGACGAGAGCCTTCGTCTTGGGCTCGGAGAGCGTCACGTCGTCGATTACGACGAGCGAGGCGTCCTTGGCCTTGGACGAGAGCGCGTGCCTCAGAGCAAGAGCGCGGACCTTCTTGGGCAGGTCGTGCGCATGGCTGCGGACCTGCGGGCCGAAGGCACGACCGCCGCCCCGGAACTGGGGAGCGCTCGCGGCGCCGTGGCGGGCGCTGCCGGTGCCCTTTTGCTTGTAGACCTTCTTCGTGGTCCGATCGATGAGCGAACGGTTCTTCACGGCGTGCGTGCCGGCCTGGCGCTTCGCGAGCTGCCAGCGGACGCAACGGGCCAGAAGATCGGCGCGCGGCTCGAGACCGAAGATGGCCTCGTCCAGGTCGACCGAACCTGCGGTTTTGCCCTCAAGCGTGGTGACATCAAGTTTCATCACGCATTCTCCTCTTGGGCCTGCTCAGCCTGGGCGGCCGGCGCAGCATCGTTGGCCGTGCGGAACTTGCCGGGCATCGGCACTTCCGCGGGCAGCTTGCGCTTCACCGCGTCGCGGACGAAGATCCAGCCGCCGGCC
Source organism: Microvirga splendida (assembly GCF_016427565.1). GTDB lineage: Bacteria > Pseudomonadota > Alphaproteobacteria > Rhizobiales > Beijerinckiaceae > Microvirga > Microvirga splendida. The sequence goes on along the minus strand of NZ_JAELXT010000004.1, from coordinate 94,600 downwards.
ACGCCGGGAACGGCGCCTTCGACGAGGATCAGACCGCGCTCGACGTCGGTCGACACCACGCGCAGGTTCTGCGTCGTGACGCGCTCGACACCCAGGTGACCCGGCATCTTCTTGTTCTTGAACGTCTTGCCCGGATCCTGGCGTCCACCGGTCGAACCGATCGAGCGGTGGGAGACCGACACGCCGTGCGTGGCGCGCAGTCCGCCGAAGTTCCAGCGCTTCATGCCGCCGGCGAAGCCCTTACCGGTGGTGATGCCCGTGACGTCCACGAACTGACCGGCAATGAAGTGATCAGCGGTGATCTCTGCGCCGACCGGGATGACAGCATCCTCGGAGACGCGGAATTCCGCGAGCTTGCGCTTCGGCTCGACCTTGGCGACGGCAAAATTGCCGCGCTCGGCCTTCGAGACGTTCTTCACCTTGGCCTTGCCGACGCCGACCTGCAGCGCGGTATAGCCGTTCTTTTCCTTGGTCCTGTGGGCGACGACCTGGCAGCTGTCGACCTTAAGAACCGTGACGGGGATGTGTTCGCCGGCATCCGTGAAGATGCGGGTCATCCCGAGTTTCTGTGCAATGACGCCTGAGCGCATGTGCGTATCCTCTCGGCGTGTCTACCGAAAGCTCCTAGCCTAACGGCTTAGAGCTTGATTTCCACGTCCACACCAGCAGCGAGATCGAGCTTCATAAGGGCATCAACCGTCTGCGGGGTGGGGTCCACGATATCGAGAACACGCTTGTGAGTGCGCATCTCGAACTGCTCGCGCGACTTCTTGTCGATGTGCGGCGAGCGAAGCACCGTAAAGCGCTCGATGCGCGTCGGCAGCGGGATGGGCCCGCGCACCTGGGCGCCGGTCCGCTTCGCGGTCGACACGATTTCCCGTGTCGAAGCGTCGAGGATCCGATGGTCGAACGCCTTAAGGCGAATACGAATGTTTTGACCGTTCATGGTTGATCCATTCAACAAGGGAAGCGGCTAGGCCGAAGCCCGGCCGCTGTCCTTTGATCCTCTTGATTAGTCCATCACGGCGGCGACGACGCCAGCGCCGACGGTGCGGCCGCCTTCACGGATGGCGAAGCGCAGCTTCTCCTCCATGGCGATCGGCGCGATCAGCGTCACTTCCATGGTGATGTTGTCGCCCGGCATCACCATCTCGGTGCCCTCAGGCAGCGTCACCACGCCCGTCACGTCGGTCGTGCGGAAGTAGAACTGCGGACGGTAGTTGCCGAAGAACGGCGTATGACGCCCGCCCTCCTCCTTCGTCAGGATGTAGGCCTCGGCCTTGAACTTCGTGTGCGGCTTGATCGAGCCCGGCTTGCACAGCACCTGGCCGCGCTCCACGTCCTCGCGCTTCGTGCCGCGCAAAAGAACGCCCACGTTGTCGCCCGCCTGGCCCTGGTCGAGCAGCTTGCGGAACATCTCGACGCCCGTCACCGTCGTCTTCACGGTGTCGCGCAGACCCACGATCTCCACTTCCTCGCCGACCTTCACGATGCCGCGCTCGACGCGGCCCGTCACCACCGTGCCGCGGCCCGAGATCGAGAACACGTCCTCGATCGGCATCAGGAACGGCTGGTCGATCGGACGCTCCGGCTGCGGGATGTAGGCATCCACCTCGGCCATCAGCTTGAGAACCGCGTCGCGGCCGATCTCGGGCTGGCGGTCCTCAAGAGCGCAAAGAGCCGAGCCCTTCACGATCGGAATGTCGTCGCCGGGGAAGTCGTACTTCGACAGAAGCTCGCGCACCTCGAGCTCGACCAGGTCGAGCAGCTCGGCGTCGTCCACCATGTCGACCTTGTTCATGAACACCACCAGGGCGGGCACGCCCACCTGGCGGGCCAGCAGGATGTGCTCGCGGGTCTGCGGCATCGGACCGTCGGCCGACGACACCACCAGGATCGCGCCGTCCATCTGCGCCGCACCCGTGATCATGTTCTTCACGTAGTCGGCGTGGCCGGGGCAGTCCACGTGGGCATAGTGACGGTTGGCCGTCTCGTACTCCACGTGCGCGGTCGAGATCGTGATGCCGCGCGCCTTCTCTTCCGGAGCCTTGTCGATCTGGTCGTACGCCGTGAACTGCGCGCCGCCGCTCTCAGCCAGAACCTTCGTGATCGCCGCCGTCAGAGACGTCTTGCCATGGTCCACGTGACCAATCGTCCCAATGTTGCAGTGCGGCTTATTCCGCTCAAACTTTTCCTTCGCCATCGTGGCACCCGTTCCTTTGATCGTTCAATATTTGCTTAGTGGGTTCAGGCGTACTTCGCCTGAACCTCGGCAGCCACGTTCGACGGCACCTGCTCGTAGTGGTCGAACTGCATCGTGTAGCTCGCACGACCCTGGCTCATGCCGCGCAGGGTGTTGACGTAGCCGAACATGTTGGCGAGCGGGACCATCGCGTTGATGACCACGGCGTTGCCGCGCATGTCCTGACCCTGGATCTGACCACGCCGGGAGTTCAGATCACCGATCACCGAACCCGTGTAGTCTTCCGGAGTCGTGACCTCGACCTTCATCACCGGCTCGAGCAGAACCGAAGCGCCCTTCTGGAGGGCTTCACGCAGAGCCGCACGGGAAGCGATTTCGAAGGCCAGGGCCGACGAGTCGACTTCGTGGAAGGCACCGTCGACGAGCTCGACCTTGAGGTCCACCACCGGGAAGCCGGCGACGACGCCAGCACCCACGACCGACTGGAGGCCCTTTTCGACGCCCGGGATGTACTCCTTGGGCACCGCGCCGCCGACGATCTTGGACTCGAAGGAGAAGCCGGCGCCCTGGTCGTTCGGCTGAACGACGAGCTTGACGCGGGCGAACTGGCCCGTACCGCCGGTCTGCTTCTTGTGGGTGTAGTCCACCTCGGCCTTCCTCGAGATCGTCTCGCGGTAGGCCACCTGGGGAGCGCCGATATTCGCGTCGACCTTGTAGGTGCGGCGGAGAATGTCGACCTTGATATCGAGGTGAAGCTCGCCCATGCCCTTCAGGATCGTCTGGCCCGACTCCTGGTCGGTGGAGACGCGGAAGGACGGGTCCTCGGCGGCCAGCTTCGACAGGGCGAGGCCCAGCTTCTCCTGGTCGGCCTTCGACTTCGGCTCGATGGCGATCTCGATCACCGGCTCCGGGAACTCCATGCGCTCCAGGATCACAGGCTTAGCCGGATCGCAGAGCGTGTCGCCGGTGCGGACTTCCTTGAGGCCTGCGAGAGCGACGATGTCGCCCGCATAGGCTTCCTTGATGTCCTCACGGTTGTTCGCATGCATCAGCAGCATGCGGCCAACGCGCTCTTTCTTGTCGCGCGAGGAGTTGAGGAGCGTCTCGCCTGCATTCACCTTGCCGGAATAGACGCGGCAGAAGGTGATCGTGCCGACGAAGGGGTCGTCCATGATCTTGAAGGCGAGCATGGAGAAGCCTTCGTCGTCCTTCGGCTTACGGGTGGTCGGCTCTTCGGTCTTGAAGTCGATGCCCTGGATAGCCTCACGGTCTGCCGGGGACGGCAGGAAGTCCACGACGGCGTCGAGCAGGGGCTGAACGCCCTTGTTCTTGAACGCGGAGCCGCAGAGCACCGGGTGGAAGGCACGACGCTGCACGGCCGTGCGGATCAGACGGCGCAGGGTCGCCTCGTCCGGCTCCTGGCCGTCGAGATATGCAGCAAGAGCGTCGTCGTCCATTTCGACGGCGGCTTCGACGAGCTTCGCGCGGTATTCCAGCGCCTGATCCTTCAGGTCGGCCGGAATCTCGACTTCGTCGAAGTTGGCGCCGAGCGCCTCGCCGGACCAGATGAGGGCCTTCATCTTGATCAGATCGACCATGCCGCGGAAGTCGCTCTCGGCACCGATCGGGATCTGAAGGCAGACGGGCTTGCCGGCCACGCGCTTGATGATGTCGGCGACGCAGTTGAAGAAGTTCGCGCCGGTCTTGTCCATCTTGTTGACGAACACGACACGCGGAACGTCGTACTTGTCGGCCTGGCGCCACACGGTCTCGGTCTGGGGCTCGACGCCCTGGTTGCCGTCGAGAACGCAGACGGCGCCGTCGAGCACGCGCAGCGAACGCTCGACTTCGATGGTGAAGTCGACGTGGCCGGGGGTGTCGATGATGTTCAGGCGCTTGTCGTTCCAGAAGCAGGTGGTCGCAGCGGACGTGATCGTGATGCCACGCTCCTGCTCCTGCTCCATCCAGTCCATGGTGGCAGCACCCTCGTGCACTTCACCGATCTTGTGGGACTTACCGGTGTAGTAGAGGATGCGCTCGGTCGTGGTGGTCTTGCCGGCATCGATGTGCGCCATGATGCCGAAGTTGCGGTAGTCCTCAATCGCGTGCGTGCGGGGCATCGCTCAGCTCCTCAGACCTTTACCAGCGGTAATGCGAGAACGCACGGTTGGCTTCCGCCATACGGTGGGTGTCTTCGCGCTTCTTCACGGCATTGCCGCGGTTGTTCGATGCATCGAGCAGCTCGGCGGAGAGGCGCTCGATCATGGTCTTGTCGTTGCGGCCGCGGGCGGCCTGGATGATCCAGCGGATCGCGAGGGCCTGGCGGCGCTCGGTACGAACCTCGACCGGGACCTGGTAGGTCGCACCGCCGACGCGGCGGGAGCGGACCTCGATCGCCGGAGCGACGTTGTCGAGGGCTTGCTTGAAGACCTCGAGCGGGTTCGCCTTGGCACGGCTCTCGATGCTGTCGAATGCACCGTAGACGATGCTCTCGGCAGCGGACTTCTTGCCGTCGTACATGATGGAATTCATGAACTTCGTGACGACCACGTCACCGAACTTGGCGTCCGGGATGATCTCACGCTTTTCGGCGCTATGGCGACGGGACATGAGCTGACCTCAATGACAGTTGACGGCTTACTTCGGCCGCTTCGCGCCGTACTTCGAACGACGCTGCTTACGATTCTTCACGCCCTGGGTGTCGAGGACACCGCGGAGGATGTGATAACGGACACCCGGAAGGTCCTTCACGCGGCCGCCGCGGATCATGACCACGGAGTGCTCCTGAAGGTTGTGACCTTCACCCGGGATGTACCCGATGACTTCGAACCCGTTCGTCAGACGAACCTTGGCGACCTTACGCAGAGCCGAGTTCGGCTTCTTCGGGGTCGTGGTATAAACACGCGTGCACACGCCGCGCTTCTGCGGGCAGGCCTCAAGCGCGGGAACCTTATTCCGGCTCTTTTGCGCCGTCCGCGGCTTGCGGATCAGCTGAGAGATCGTTGGCATCCTGTGCCCTCTTTCACCAGCCACCGACCCGGTGGCCTTTGAGTGTCTTCAACGGTTGAACGCCGCACCTCGACGTTTCTGCGGGCCTTTTGGGCTGCACAAAACGAAGCCACGCCATTGACTTGGGTAAGCCCCTGGCGCGGTGCGATTGCAGAGGACCACGATCATTCTCACCGCGGTCGTGCCCTAAATCTGACGAGTGTCAGTCAAGGTTGAGTTCGGCAGCGTTTAGGTCGCATCGGTCGAAGCTAGGCGCCTCGACTGGCGAAAACCTACGGCCAGCCGGAAAGTCCGGTTTCTCTAGCGCCCGAGTCGCGCAAAGTCAACACTTTTCGGTAACGATCCAGAAAGGCGCCTCTCGACGGCGGGAGGCGGTCCGGTCTCTTCCTTCTATATGGGTTTCCCGCCATGCGCTACAAGGTTATGGAGTAACCATGAACAACAGGGGCGGACGGTGACAGCGGCGATCCATTTCGAGACCGAGGCTTTCGACGTGACTCATGGGAAACCGATGGGCCGCCACTTCGCCGGTCATGGCTTCCTCTCGGCCTTTGCCCGCCATTCCTCCGGCGATACGCCCACGGGATATGTGGGAAATGCCAAGCTCGGCGCGGAATTCTGCAGCTTCGTCAAGGAGTTCCGCCCGGAGAGCTCGCCGCGCTTCATCGTGGCCGCCAAGGCGGGCGCTCTCCGGCAGGTCGGCTGCCTCTTCACTCCCAGCCCGATCAACCCGGCGCAGACCTGGCAGCGGGAGCTTCACGGGGCACGGTCCTGGAGCCTGTGCGGGGTCAATCACACCCTCTCCTCTGCACGGGCCATGGATGGGCTCACCTCTCTCCTCACGGCTGCGGTGCAGCCCTGGGACGCGATCATCTGCACATCGACGGCCTCCCGCGCGGTGATCGAGACGCTGTTCGCCCGCCAGGAGGATCATCTGTCGCGGCGCCTGGGCGCCACCCGCTTCGTCAGGCCGCAACTCCCGGTGATTCCCCTCGGGGTCGATTGCGAGGCTCAAACCCGGCGGTCGGAGCGCAGGGACGAGGCGCGCTCATCCCTTGACATCGAACCGGGCGACTTCGTCGTCCTGTTCCTCGGGCGCCTCTCCTTTCATGCCAAGGCCAACCCCACGCCCATGTACCTGGCCTTGGAGCGCCTCGCCAAGCGTCACCGGGTCGTCCTGATCGAGTGCGGCTGGGCGGCCAACGACCACATCACCCAGGCCTTCTCAGATGCCAGGGCGAAGCTCTGTCCGTCGGTGCGCTCCATCGTGCTCGACGGCCGCGTCAACGATGTCCGGGACACGGCCTGGGCGGCGGCAGACGTCTTCTGCTCCCTGTCCGACAACATTCAGGAGACCTTCGGCCTCACGCCCATCGAGGCCATGGCGGCCGGGCTTCCGGTGGTGGTGACCGACTGGGACGGCTACAAGGATACCGTCAGGAACGGCATCGACGGATTTGCCATTCCAACCATGGCCGTTCCACCGGGTGCGGGCCAGCACCTTGCCACGCGCCATGCGCTCGAGGTCGACAACTACGATTCGTATATCGGCCAGGCTTCGACCGCCATCGCCGTGGACGTGGATGCGACGGCGGCGGCCTTCGAGCGCCTCGCAGCCGACCCGGACCTGCGCCGCCGCCTGGGCGCGAACGGGGCGGCCCGCGCCAGGGAGCGTTTCGACTGGAAAGTCATCGTCGAAGCCTATGAGGAGCTGTGGCGGGAACTTGCCGCGATGAGAACCGCCGGACAGGAAGCACCCTCCCCTGAATCCATGCGGGGGTTCTGGCCGGCTCGCCCCGATCCGTTCGAGCTCTTCGCCAGTTTTCCCTCTGTGCCCTTCTCCAACCAGCAGGTTTTTGCTCAGGCGGCCGACGTTACCGAGGCCGAGGTGCTGGAACGGCTGAGCCTGAGGGTTGCCCTGGTGAATGCGTCGCCGGATATCGCCTCCGCGTTTCTCCTTGCCGTGTGGAAGCTGGCCGGCAGCCAGGGCACGACAGTCCGGGGCGTCCTGGCCGCGCACCCGAACACCGCGCCGGCCCTGGCGGTCAGAGCCCTCCTGTGGCTGGCCAAGCTCGGCCTGCTCAAGGCCGTCCCCAGGGGCTAGCGGCTTGAGGCCCTCGCCCATGAAAAAGGCCGCCCGGAGGCGGCCTTTTTATTCTTGTCGTGCCCTGGCGGATTATTCGGCCGCGGGGGGCAGTTCGCTGACCTGAGCCTGGGACTCGGAGCGCTTCTGCTGCAGGATCAGCTCGTCGCGGTGGGTCGCGACGGCCTTGATCTGAGCGGTGAGCGCGCCCGTGCCGGCCGGGATCAGGCTGCCGACGATGACGTTCTCCTTGAGGCCCTCGAGAGTATCGACCTTGCCGTTGACCGCCGCCTCCGTGAGGACGCGGGTGGTCTCCTGGAAAGACGCCGCCGAGATGAAGGAGCGGGTCTGCAGCGAGGCCTTGGTGATGCCGAGGAGAACCGGCACGCCGACGGCGGGCTTCTTCTTCTCGGACACGAGGCGCTCGTTGATCTCCTCGAATTCGAGGCGATCCACCTGCTCGCCGGTGAGCAGCTCGGAGTCGCCGCCCTCGGTGATCTCGACCTTCTGCAGCATCTGGCGAACGATCACCTCGATGTGCTTGTCGTTGATGAGCACGCCCTGAAGGCGATAGACCTCCTGGATCTCGTTCACCAGGTAGGCGGCGAGTTCCTCGACGCCCTTGATCGCCAGGATGTCGTGCGGGGCCGGGTTGCCGTCGACGATGAAATCGCCGACCTCGACCACGTCGCCGTCCTGCAAGTGGATGTGCTTGCCCTTCGGGATCAGGTACTCCACCGGCTCGGAGCCATCGTGCGGGTTCAGCGTCAGACGACGCTTGCTCTTGTAGTCGCGGCCGAACTGGATCGAGCCGGACTTCTCCGCAATGATGGCCGCGTCCTTCGGACGACGGGCCTCGAACAGCTCCGCCACGCGCGGCAGACCGCCCGTGATGTCGCGGGTCTTGGCGCTCTCGGTCGAGACACGGGCGAGGATGTCGCCGGCCTTGACCTTCGAGCCCGGATCGGCCGCGAGGATCGCGTCCACGGGCAGCAGGTAGCGGGCGTCGCCGCCGCGGGCGACCTTGGCCACCTTGCCGCCGGCACCCTGGATGACCACCGCCGGACGAAGGTCGGCCGTGCGCGGAGAACCGCGCCAGTCGATGACCACGCGCTTGGCGATGCCGGTCGACTCGTCCATCGACTCGATCATCGACGCGCCGTCCACGAGGTCCTCGTAGCCCACCGTACCGTCGATCTCGGTGAGGATCGGACGGGAGTAGGGATCCCACTCGGCAATACGCTGGCCGCGCTTGATCGTGTCGCCCTCGTCCACCTTCAGGCGGGAGCCGTATTGCAGGCGGTGAACCGCCCGCTCGGCGCCGTCCGAACCGATGATCACAACCGCCACGTTGCGGCCCATGACGACGAGATCGCCGTCGGAATTGCGCGCAATGTTCTTGTTGCGGAAGCCGATGGTGCCTTCGAAGCTCGACTCGATGAAGGACGAGTCGGCGATCTGGGCCGCGCCGCCGATGTGGAAGGTACGCATGGTGAGCTGCGTGCCCGGCTCGCCGATGGACTGCGCCGCGATGACGCCGACAGCCTCGCCGTGGTTGACCGGGGTGCCCCGGGCCAGGTCGCGGCCGTAGCAGGTGGCGCAGACGCCGTTCTTCGACTCGCAGACGAGCACGGAGCGGATCTTCACCTCCTGGATGCCGGCAGCGCCGATCGCCTCGAGATGATGCTCCTCGATCATCGTGCCCTTGGGCACGATGACGGCGCCGTCCTGGGCCGTCAGGTCCTCGGCCGTGGAGCGGCCCAGGATGCGCGAGGCCAGCGACGCGACCACCTGGCCGGCGTCGATGATGGCGCGCATCTTGATGCCGCGCTCGGTGCCGCAATCCGGCTCACGGATGACCGCGTCCTGCGCCACGTCCACGAGACGGCGGGTCAGGTAACCCGAGTTCGCGGTCTTGAGCGCGGTGTCGGCCAGACCCTTACGGGCGCCGTGGGTCGAGTTGAAGTACTCGAGAACGTCGAGGCCTTCCTTGAAGTTCGAGATGATCGGCGTCTCGATGATCTCGCCCGACGGCTTGGCCATGAGGCCGCGCATGGCGGCGAGCTGCTTCATCTGGGCCGGCGAACCACGGGCGCCCGAATGGGACATCATGTAGATCGAGTTGACCGGCTTGTCGCGGCCGTTCTCGTCCTTCTGCACCGTGGAGATGCGGTTCATCATCTCGCCGGCGAGACGGTCCGAGCACTTCGCCCAGGCGTCGACGACCTTGTTGTACTTCTCGCCCTGGGTGATGAGGCCGTCCTGGTACTGCTGCTCGTAGTCCTTCGCGAGGGCACGGGTCTCCTCGACGATCTCCCACTTGTTCTCCGGGATCACCATGTCGTCCTTGCCGAACGAGATGCCGGCCTTGAACGCATTGTAGAAGCCGAGGCCCATGATGCGATCGCAGAAGATCACCGATTCCTTCTGACCGCAGTGCCGGTACACGGCATCGATCATGTTGGAGATCTCCTTCTTCGTCATGAGCTTGTTCACGACGTCGAAGGGGAGCATCGGGTGCTTCGGCAGGAGGCGCGAGAGCATGACCCGGCCGGCCGTGGTGTCGACGATCTTCGACACGGGCTTGCCGTCCTCGTCGAGGCCTTCCCAGCGGTAACGGATCTTCGTGTGGAGCGTGATGACCTTCTCGTTCAGGGCATGCTCGATCTCGCCCATGTCGGCGAAGGCCTTGCCCTGGCCGGGCTGGCCGTCGGACACGATGGAGAGATAGTAGAGGCCGAGAACGATGTCCTGCGACGGCACGATGATCGGCTGACCGTTGGCCGGGTGCAGGATGTTGTTGGTCGACATCATCAGCACGCGGGCCTCGAGCTGGGCCTCGAGCGAGAGCGGCACGTGGACGGCCATCTGGTCGCCGTCGAAGTCCGCGTTGAACGCGGCGCAGACGAGCGGGTGCAGCTGGATCGCCTTGCCCTCGATCAGGGTGGGCTCGAAGGCCTGGATGCCGAGACGGTGCAGCGTGGGCGCGCGGTTCAGGAGAACCGGGTGCTCGCGGATGACCTCGTCCAGGATGTCCCAAACCTCGGGCTTCTCCTTCTCAACGAGCTTCTTCGCCTGCTTGACGGTGGCGGAGAGGCCGCGGGCGTCGAGCTTGGCGTAGATGAACGGCTTGAAGAGCTCGAGCGCCATCTTCTTCGGCAGGCCGCACTGGTGCAGCTTGAGTTCGGGACCCACCACGATCACGGAGCGGCCCGAGTAGTCGACGCGCTTGCCGAGCAGGTTCTGGCGGAAGCGGCCCTGCTTGCCCTTCAGCATGTCGGCGAGCGACTTCAGCGGGCGCTTGTTGGCGCCGGTGATGACGCGGCCGCGGCGGCCGTTGTCGAACAGGGCGTCGACCGCCTCCTGGAGCATGCGCTTCTCGTTGCGGACGATGATGTCCGGCGCACGCAGCTCCATGAGCCGCTTCAGGCGGTTGTTGCGGTTGATGACGCGGCGGTAGAGGTCGTTCAGGTCCGAGGTCGCGAAGCGGCCGCCGTCGAGCGGCACGAGCGGACGCAGGTCCGGCGGGATCACCGGCACGACCGTCATGATCATCCACTCGGGCTTGTTGCCCGACTGGACGAAGGCCTCGATGATCTTGAGGCGCTTCATGAGCTTCTTGGGCTTCAGCTCGGAGGTGGTGACCGCGATCTCCTCGCGGATCTCCTGCGCGGTCTTCTCGAGGTCGAGCTCCTGCAGGATCCGGCGGATGGCCTCCGCGCCGATCATGGCCGTGAAGGAATCCTCACCGTACTCGTCCTGAGCGCGGATGTACTCCTCCTCGGAGAGGAGCTGACGGTCCTTGAGCGGCGACAGGCCCGCATCGACGACGATGTAGGACTCGAAATAAAGGATGCGCTCCAGATCCTTCAGGGTCATGTCGAGCAGCAGACCGATGCGGCTCGGCAGGGACTTGAGGAACCAGATGTGAGCGACGGGCGCGGCGAGCTCGATGTGGCCCATGCGGTCGCGACGGACGCGGGCCAGCGTCACCTCGACGCCGCACTTCTCGCAGATCACGCCCTTGTACTTCATGCGCTTGTACTTGCCGCACAGGCACTCGTAGTCCTTGATGGGGCCGAAGATGCGCGCGCAGAACAGGCCGTCACGCTCGGGCTTGAACGTACGGTAGTTGATGGTCTCCGGCTTCTTGATCTCACCGTAGGACCAGGACAGAATCTTCTCAGGGCTCGCGATCGAGATCTTGATCTGATCGAAGCTCTGCGGCTGGGCCGTCTGGTTGAAGAGATTCATGACCTCTTGATTCATCGCCGTCTCCTGAGCTGGAGGGCGCTAGATAAGCACCCTCACCGGCAATTGCATGGGGCCGCGGCATCATCGCCGCGGCCAAACGTCAAACTTGAAGCGTAGCGTTTACTCGGCTGCCTCGGACGGGGGCAGCTGCCCCGCTTCGTTGGCGGCCTTCTTGGAATTGGTCAGCTCCACGTTGAGGCCGAGCGAACGCATTTCCTTTACGAGAACGTTGAAGCTCTCCGGAATGCCCGACTCGAAGGTGTCGTCGCCACGAACGATGGCTTCGTAGACCTTCGTGCGGCCGGCCACGTCGTCCGACTTGACCGTGAGCATTTCCTGCAGGGTGTAGGCGGCGCCGTAAGCCTCCAGGGCCCACACCTCCATCTCGCCGAAGCGCTGGCCGCCGAACTGGGCCTTGCCGCCCAGCGGCTGCTGGGTGACGAGGCTGTAGGGGCCGATGGAGCGGGCGTGGATCTTGTCGTCCACGAGGTGGTGGAGCTTCAGCATGTAGATGTAGCCCACGGTCACCTTGCGATCGAAAGGCTCGCCGGTCCTGCCGTCATAGAGCGTGACCTGACCCGACGGATCGAGGCCGGCCTTCTGCAGCATGGTCTCGATGTCCGATTCCTTCGCACCGTCGAAGACGGGCGTGGCGAACGGAACGCCGCGGCGCAGCTTGTTGCCGAGTTCGGCCAGCTCATCGTCGGAAGCCTGCTCGATTTCCGGCAGATTGCCGTAGATCGACACCAGCTGATCGCGAAGCCCCTTGGATTGGCCCGACCGCATGTAGGCATCGACCGCCTGGGCGACCTGCTTGCCGAGACCGGCAGCAGCCCAGCCAAGGTGCGTCTCGAGGATCTGGCCGACGTTCATACGGCTCGGCACGCCCAGCGGGTTGAGCACGATGTCCGCATGCGTCCCGTCCTCGAGGAACGGCATGTCCTCGATCGGAACGATGCGCGACACGACACCCTTGTTGCCGTGACGGCCGGCCATCTTGTCGCCCGGCTGGATCTTGCGCTTCACGGCGACGAAGACCTTGACCATCTTCATGACGCCCGGAGGAAGCTCGTCGCCGCGCTGCAGCTTCTCGACCTTGTCCAGGAAGCGCTGCTCGAGACGCTTCTTCGACTCGTCGTACTGCTTCTGCATGGCCTCGATTTCGGTCATCAGAGCATCGTCTTCGACCGCGAACTGCCACCACTGCGACCGCGGGTGCTCGTTGAGGAGCTCGCGGGTGATCTTCGTGTCCTTCTTGAAGCCCTTCGGGCCCGCAACCGCGCTCTTGCCGGTGAGGATCTCGGCCAGACGCGCATAGGTGTTGCGGTCGAGGATCGCCTGCTCGTCGTCGCGGTCCTTCGCGAGACGCTCGATCTCCTCACGCTCGATGGCCTGGGCGCGTTCGTCCTTGTCGACGCCGTGACGGTTGAAGACGCGGACTTCCACAATGGTGCCGGTCACGCCCGGGGGCACGCGCAGCGAGGTGTCGCGAACGTCGGAGGCCTTCTCGCCGAAGATGGCGCGCAGAAGCTTCTCTTCCGGCGTCATCGGGCTCTCGCCCTTCGGCGTGATCTTGCCGACGAGGATGTCGCCCGCATGGACCTCGGCGCCGATGTAGACGATGCCGGCTTCGTCGAGGTTCTTCAGCGCTTCTTCCGACACGTTCGGAATGTCGCGCGTGATTTCCTCAGGACCCAGCTTCGTGTCGCGGGCCATCACCTCGAACTCCTCGATGTGGATCGAGGTGAAGACGTCTTCCTTCACGATCCGCTCGGAGAGCAGGATCGAGTCTTCGAAGTTGTAGCCGTTCCACGGCATGAACGCGACGAGCACGTTCCGGCCGAGCGCCAGCTCGCCGTACTCGGTCGACGGGCCGTCGGCGATGATGTCGCCCTTGCGCACGAGGTCGCCGGCGCGCACCAGCGGCTTCTGCGTAATGCAGGTCGACTGGTTGGAGCGCTGGAACTTCTGCAGGCGGTAGATGTCGACGCCCGGACGGGTCGGATCCGTGTTCTCCGTCGCGCGGACGACGATACGGGTTGCGTCCACCTGGTCGACGACGCCGGTGCGGCGGGCCGCGATGGCGGCGCCGGAATCCCGGGCCACGACCGCTTCCATGCCGGTGCCGACGAACGGAGCGTCCGCCTGCACGAGCGGCACGGCCTGACGCTGCATGTTCGAGCCCATGAGGGCGCGGTTCGCGTCGTCGTTCTCGAGGAACGGGATGAGCGCGGCCGCAACGGACACGAGCTGCTTCGGCGAAACCTCCATGAGGTCCACGCGGTCCGGAGCCACGACGATGTTGTCACCGGCGCGGCGGCAGATCACGAGGTCTTCCGTGAGGGTGCCGTTGGCATCGAGCGTCGAGTTGGCCTGGGCGATGTTGTACTTCGCCTCTTCCATGGCCGAGAGGTAGATCACCTCGTCGGTCACGCGGCTGTCGCGCACGCGGCGGAACGGCGTCTCGATGAAGCCGTACTTGTTGACGCGGGCGAAGGTGGCCAGCGAGTTGATCAGACCGATGTTCGGGCCTTCCGGCGTCTCGATCGGGCAGATGCGGCCGTAGTGAGTCGGGTGCACGTCGCGCACCTCGAAGCCGGCGCGCTCGCGGGTCAGACCGCCCGGGCCAAGCGCCGAGAGACGACGCTTGTGCGTGACCTCGGAGAGCGGGTTGGTCTGGTCCATGAACTGCGAGAGCTGCGAGGAGCCGAAGAACTCGCGCACGGCGGCGGCCGCAGGCTTCGCGTTGATCAGGTCCTGCGGCATGACGGTGTCGATATCGACCGACGACATGCGCTCCTTGATCGCGCGCTCCATGCGGAGCAGGCCCAGACGGTACTGGTTCTCCATGAGCTCGCCGACCGAACGCACGCGGCGGTTGCCGAGGTGGTCGATGTCGTCGATCTCGCCCTTGCCGTCGCGCAGGTCCACGAGCGCCTTCGTCACCGCGAGGATGTCCTCGCGACGCAGCGTGCGCACGGTATCCTCGGCGTCGAGGTCGAGGCGCATGTTCATCTTCACGCGGCCCACGGCCGAGAGGTCGTAGCGCTCGGCGTCGAAGAACAGCGAGTTGAACATCGCTTCCGCGGTGTCGAGGATCGGCGGCTCGCCCGGTCGCATGACGCGGTAGATGTCGAACAGCGCGTCCTCGCGGGAATTAGCCTTGTCGATGGCCAGCGTGTTGCGGATGTAGGGGCCCACGGTGACGTGGTCGATGTCGAGAACCGGGATCTCGGTGAAGCCGGCTTCGCCCAGGCCCTTCAGCAGCTTCTCGGTGATCTCGTCGCCCGCTTCGGCGTAGATCTCGCCGGTCTGCGGGTTCACGAGATCCTCGCCGATGTACTGGCCGTAGAGGTCCTCGTCCGTCGCGCGCAGGTTCTTGAGGCCCTTCTCGGCCAGCTGGCGGGCCGCGCGGGCGGTCAGCTTCTTGCCGGCTTCGAGCACGACCTCGCCGCTGGCGGCGTCGATCAGATCCACGGAAGCCTTGAAGCCCTTCATGCGCTCCGCATCGAACGGCACGAACCAGGCGTCGCCGTCACGGGTATAGGTGATGCGGTTGTAGAAGGTGGTGAGGATCTCCTCGCCGTCGAGGCCCAGCGCGTAGAGCAGCGACGTGACCGGCAGCTTACGCTTGCGGTCGATACGCGCATAGACGATGTCCTTGGCGTCGAACTCGATGTCGAGCCAGGAACCGCGATACGGGATGATGCGGGCGGCGAACAGCAGCTTGCCGGAGGAGTGCGTCTTGCCCTTGTCGTGGTCGAAGAACACGCCCGGCGAACGGTGCATCTGCGAGACGATCACGCGCTCGGTGCCGTTCACGATGAAGGTGCCGTTGTCGGTCATGAGCGGCATGTCGCCCATGTAGACGTCCTGCTCCTTGATGTCCTTCACGGAGCGGGCGCCGGTATCCGGGTCCACATCGAACACGATCAGGCGCAGCGTGACCTTGAGCGGCGCAGCGAAGGTCATGCCCCGCTGGCGGCACTCGTCCACGTCATACTTCGGCGGCTCGAACGTGTACTTCACGAACTCGAGCAGGGCAGTATTCGAAAAGTCCGAAATCGGGAAAACCGATTTGAAGACGGCTTGCAAGCCCTCTTCCGGCCGGCCACCCTTTGGCTCTTCGACCATCAGGAACTGGTCGTAGGATGCCTTTTGAACCTCGATGAGGTTCGGCATCTCCGCCACTTCCTTGATTTTCCCGAAGAACTTGCGAATGCGCTTCCGGCCGATCAGTGTATTGGCCATCTGGACCTCGTTCCTCATACACGGCTAATCGAGAACCCCGGGATCGGGACCCTGGATTAGCCGCCCGGCAGAAAGGCCGGTTTTTCGAACCAATCCGGGCTCGGTGCGAGCCCTTCCAACAAGCCGTCAAAGAAGCCCGGCCTCTTTGACGACACAACGGCCCCAAGCGAAAATGCCTGGGACCGTGTGTTTTTGAGCCCCGATTTCTCGGGGATAACCCTGCGGCCCCGAAGCATCGGACCCAAAAGTGGATCCCACTTTTGGGATCAATCCGATGCTCCACTCCTTAGAGAGAGCATCGTTGGGCGCGGAAAACCGGAAACCACTTTTCCGCACGATGCACTAGGGCCGCAAAATTACTTAAGCTCGACCTTGGCGCCGACCTTCTCGAGGGTCGCCTTGATCTTCTCGGCTTCGTCCTTGGCAACGCCTTCCTTAACGGGCTTCGGCGCACCTTCGACGAGGTCCTTAGCTTCCTTCAGGCCCAGGCCTGTGATGCCACGGACTTCCTTGATGACCTCGATCTTCTTGTCGCCGGCCGAAGCCAGGACGACCGTGAACTCGGTCTGCTCTTCAGCAGCCGGAGCACCGGCGCCAGCGCCGGGAGCGGCAGCAACGGCAACAGCAGCGGCGGCGGAGACGCCCCACTTCTCTTCGAGCATCTTCGAGAGCTCAGCGGCCTCGAGAACGGTCAGCGACGACAGATCGTCAACGAGCTTGGCAAGATCAGCCATTTTCTAGTTCCTTAGGTTCAGTTCGAACGATTGATGGTTTTGAGGTACGGCCTCACGCCGCTTCGCCTGTTTTGGCATAGGCCCCGAACACGCGGGCGAGCTTCGCCGCCGGCGCAGTGCTGAGCTGAGCGATCTTCGTAGCCGGAGCCTGGATAAGGCCGACCAGCTTGCCGCGCAGTTCATCAAGGGACGGCAGAGTGGCAAGCGCCTTCACTCCGTCCACGTTCAGGGAGGTCGCGCCCATTGCGCCGCCGAGGATCACGAGCTTGTCGTTACCCTTGGCGAAATCGACAGCGACCTTTGGAGCCGCGACCGGATCGCTCGAATAAGCGATCAGGGTCGGGCCTTTCATAAGGCCCGAGATGGACGCGACGTCCTTGCCTTCGAGAGCGATTTTGGCGAGGCTGTTTTTTGCGACCTTCACGGTGGCGCCGGCCTGCTTCATCTGCGCGCGCAGCTTCTGCATGTCGGCGACCGTGAGGCCAGCATAGTGGGCGACGACGACAACGCTCGTGGTGTTAAACACGTCGTTGAGAGTCGAGACGAGCTCGCGCTTTGCTGCTCTTTCCACTGGGCTCTCTCCGGTTGGCGGGAATATCCGCCGGTTGCATTTGCCGTTCAAGGCCCGGACTTGCATCCGAGGCATCCTGAACGACGCTCTCGCAAGCCCTGTCCCCCAAATGAGCCTGGCGGCACACCGGGTGAGATGGTTCGAACCGACTCCCGTCATCTGCGTTAAGCAGATGGTAAACTCGGCTTCCCCGTCTATGCAGGCCCTCTCGAATTAAACCGGCAAGCCGGCACCTGCAGTCTTGGACAGGACATAGCCGGAACGCGCCAAAAGTTGCCTCTTGGCTCGCCGGCCTGTCACCGCCCCGTCTCCGGGACGGATTCTCAGCCTGACGCTCACGCAAAAGCGGAGCCTCGGCCTATGTTGGAAACTCAACGCGTTCTATTAAGCCTTTTGGAGGCATTTGCCAAGGGGCTTTTTGCCGGGCAGTCGATATTGTTTGACGTTACGGAGTTGCATTAAGCCGCCGTCCCGCCCCCTCATTATCCCAGATGGCCCATATAGCGCTGGCCATATCTTACTTCCTGCCCCCCATTCTCCACAGGCTCTCACCAGCAGGGGAGCGATGGAAGCATTTGTAGCGAGTTACTTCAGGAAAACGAAGCTATCCAGCCGGAACTCGCCATCACGCGTGAACAGGCAATTGAAATTACCGCTTTGGATGACCCACTTCGTATCAGGCAGGATGTCCCGAATTTCGAAGTCGACACCGCGAGTACTCAGGAAAGCGGCGAAGTCGCGAAGGCTCATTTCGGGCCTTAGCTCTTCCAAATCTATATTGAACTCATCCGGCAGCATGATCCGGCTTTGATCGACGGAACCGGCATAAATGTAGATGTGATAAAGGGCCCAGGTGCGATCATCTACTCGCTGTCTGAAGACGAGGCACAAATCGTCAGCCGTCAGGAACCTTGCGGTTTCATTTTGGTCTTCTTCGTAGGCGCCCACAAGGCGGGACACAACGTCGTCGTAGTTCATTCCAAGTTCTACGATCGGAAAAGTCCCCGTTTTGAGGACTTCACTGATACGAATTGCCTTGTCCGAGGCCGACATAGCCGCATCCCTCTTTAACCTGACTCGGCCACATACCGATTTCGGATCCGGTCAAGCTATGCCATTACGACTGAAGCAGCAAAAAGGCCCGGCACTTTCGTACCGGGCCTTTTTTGAACCTTGGGGGTTCTCGTCTTAGCCGTTGAGAACCGAAGCCGGATCGACCTTCACGCCCGGGCCCATCGTCGAGGAGACGGCGACGCGCTGGATGTAGGTGCCCTTGGCGCCGGTGGGCTTCGCCTTTGAGACGGCATCGGCGAACGCCTTGATGTTCTCCACGAGCTTGCCCTCGTCGAAGGACGCCTTGCCGATGCCGGCATGCACAATGCCAGCCTTCTCGACGCGGAACTCGACGGCGCCGCCCTTGGCGGCTTCCACGGCACCCTTCACGTCCATGGTGACCGTTCCGACCTTCGGGTTCGGCATCAGGCCGCGCGGGCCGAGCACCTTACCGAGGCGGCCGACGAGCGGCATCATGTCAGGGGTGGCGATGCAGCGGTCGAAGTCGATCGTGCCGCCGTTGACGGTCTCGAACAGCTCCTCGGCGCCCACGATGTCGGCACCGGCCGCCTTGGCCTCATCGGCCTTGGCGCCGCGGGCGAACACGGCCACGCGAACCGTCCGGCCGGAGCCGTTCGGCAGGTTGCAGACGCCGCGGACCATCTGGTCGGCATGGCGGGGATCGACGCCGAGGTTCATCGAGATCTCGATGGTCTCGTCGAACTTCGCCTTGGCGCGTTCCTTGATCAGCTTCACCGCGTCCTGGATCGGATACAGCTTGGTGGCATCGACGCCCTCGCGGGCGGCACGGATGCGCTTGCCTTCTTTCACAGCCATCATGCCCTCCTTATGCCACTTCCATGCCCATCGAGCGCGCGGAGCCCTCGATCATGGCCATGGCGGATTCAACGGTGTCGCAGTTGAGATCGACCATCTTCTTCTCGGCGATCTCGCGGATCTGGTCGCGGGTCACGCGGCCCACATTGCCGCCCTTGCCGGGGGTCTGCGAACCCTTGTCGATCTTCGCGGCCTTCTTGAGCCAGTACGAGACCGGGGGCTGCTTCATCTCGAAGGTGAAGGAACGGTCCTGATACGCGGTGATGATCACCGGGATCGGGGTGCCCTTCTCCATCTGCGCCGTCTTCGCATTGAAGGCCTTGCAGAATTCCATGATGTTCAGGCCGCGCTGACCGAGCGCCGGACCGATCGGCGGCGACGGGTTGGCTGCGCCTGCGGGCACTTGAAGCTTAACGTAGCCCGAGATTTTCTTTGCCATAGGACTGCTCCTAATGGACCACCCGCCCGGAGCCAACCAGGCGGAATGGCAGTTGCAGATCGCGGTGCAGCCTGGATTTCCCGGATGGCGACCGGGCAGACCTCCCGCGGATGAAAGGCCCTGTCAAAGGACCTGGAAAGTGCCACCAATCAGGTGCCACTTCCTTCCGGTCAGACCTTTTCGACCTGACCGTATTCGAGTTCGACCGGCGTCGCGCGGCCGAAGATGGACACCGCCACCTTGAGGCGGGCCCGGGCGTGGTCGACTTCCTCGACGACGCCGTTGAACGAGGCGAACGGGCCGTCCGACACGCGAACCTGCTCGCCGATCTCGAAGCTGACGGATGGCTTGGGGTGATCGACACCCTCGGCCACCTGGCCCTTGATCCGCTCGGCCTCACGATCCGGGATCGGAACCGGCTTGGACTTATCGGCGCCCAGGAAGCCCGTCACCTTGGGCGTATTCTTGATGAGGTGGTAAACCTCGTCGGTCAGGTCGCACTTCACCAGGACGTAGCCCGGGAAGAACTTACGCTCGGTATCGACCTTCCGGCCGCGGCGCACCTCGACGACCTTCTCGGTCGGCACCATGACCTCGTCGAACTTGTCCTCAAGGCCGCGCTGGGCCGCCTGGTCCTTGATCGACTGGGCGACCTTGTTCTCGAAGTTCGAATAGGCGTGGACGATGTACCAACGCTTCGTCATTCCACCCACCCCTTAACTACCAAAGCCGAGCAGCACCGAGCGGACGCCCCAGCCGATCACCTGATCGACGACCAGGAAGAAGATGCTGGCAAGAACCACCATCACGAACACCATCGCGGTCGTGATCATGGTCTCCTTGCGCGTCGGCCAGGTCACCTTCGCGGCTTCCGAGCGGACCTGCTGTATGAAATCGAACGGGTTCGTCTTCGCCATTTCACTGCGCCCGCACCGCCTTTGAGAGCGGCGGCGAACGTCCTCTGAGGGCACGCTTGAGCCCAAATTGAAGGGGCGCGAGGCTGCTTTTTCAAGCCTCGCGCCACCTGTTCAAACCATCTGCGGGCCGCTCTTTAAAGCAAAATGCCCGCTTTGTCGACCGCTGGCAGGAGTGGAGGGACTCGAACCCCCAACCCCCGGTTTTGGAGACCGGTGCTCTAGCCGATTGAGCTACACTCCTCCGGCGGTCAACAGGCGGCGGGTTCCCGCCGCCTGGATCTCATTAGTCCATCACGGCGGCGACGACGCCGGCGCCGACGGTGCGGCCGCCTTCACGGATGGCGAAGCGCAGCTTCTCCTCCATGGCGATCGGCGCGATCAGCGTCACTTCCATGGTGATGTTGTCGCCCGGCATCACCATCTCGGTGCCCTCAGGCAGCGTCACCACGCCCGTCACGTCGGTCGTGCGGAAGTAGAACTGCGGACGGTAGTTGCCGAAGAACGGCGTATGACGCCCGCCCTCCTCCTTCGTCAGGATGTAGGCCTCGGCCTTGAACTTCGTGTGCGGCTTGATCGAGCCCGGCTTGCACAGCACCTGGCCGCGCTCCACGTCCTCGCGCTTCGTGCCGCGCAAAAGAACGCCCACGTTGTCGCCCGCCTGGCCCTGGTCGAGCAGCTTGCGGAACATCTCGACGCCCGTCACCGTCGTCTTCACGGTGTCGCGCAGACCCACGATCTCCACTTCCTCGCCGACCTTCACGATGCCGCGCTCGACGCGGCCCGTCACCACCGTGCCGCGGCCCGAGATCGAGAACACGTCCTCGATCGGCATCAGGAACGGCTGGTCGATCGGACGCTCCGGCTGCGGGATGTAGGCATCCCCCTCGGCCATCAGCTTGAGAACCGCGTCGCGGCCGATCTCGGGCTGGCGGTCCTCAAGAGCGCAAAGAGCCGAGCCCTTCACGATCGGAATGTCGTCGCCGGGGAAGTCGTACTTCGACAGAAGCTCGCGCACCTCGAGCTCGACCAGGTCGAGCAGCTCGGCGTCGTCCACCATGTCGACCTTGTTCATGAACACCACCAGGGCGGGCACGCCCACCTGGCGGGCCAGCAGGATGTGCTCGCGGGTCTGCGGCATCGGACCGTCGGCCGACGACACCACCAGGATCGCGCCGTCCATCTGCGCCGCACCCGTGATCATGTTCTTCACGTAGTCGGCGTGGCCGGGGCAGTCCACGTGGGCATAGTGACGGTTGGCCGTCTCGTACTCCACGTGCGCGGTCGAGATCGTGATGCCGCGCGCCTTCTCTTCCGGAGCCTTGTCGATCTGGTCGTACGCCGTGAACTGCGCGCCGCCGCTCTCAGCCAGAACCTTCGTGATCGCCGCCGTCAGAGACGTCTTGCCATGGTCCACGTGACCAATCGTCCCAATGTTGCAGTGCGGCTTATTCCGCTCAAACTTTTCCTTCGCCATTGATCTCTACCTTACAGAGGCCAGGAACAAAAAACCCAGGGGCGTCCGATATTGCGGTTGGGCTCTTTGTGCAAGAGCCAATTTCGATATTGCAGAACCTAATGCCCGATAACCTGACCCGATGGCTCGCCAAGGACCAGGTTATCGAACACCCATCCGGGGCGGTTTCGGCCTGTATAAAGGCGCTGCAGGCCAGAATTACAAGCGAGACAGGAAGTGTAGAGGAGGTGGAGCGGGTGAAGGGAATCGAACCCTCGTATTCAGCTTGGAAGGCTGCTGCTCTACCATTGAGCTACACCCGCATGCCCTTCTGATTGGGTGGTGGGGGAAGTAGGACTCGAACCTACGAAGGCATAGCCAGCGGATTTACAGTCCGCCCCCTTTGCCGCTCGGGACATTCCCCCTTAGAACCCAACCCGAACGCACAACGCCGAGGCTGTTCCGCGGACCGCTTCACTCAGGGCTCGGCGCTCCGTGGCGCTCTTATGGTGAGGTGGATGGCCGGTGTCAACCTCAAAGCGCGATGAAATCGGGTGGTCGTGAACGGCGGCTCCCTATGCTATGGCGCTCTGAACGATACGTGAGATCCAACGAGCATGAGCGAGCGCCCCTTCCCCTCCCGCAAGCCCCGATTCCAGCGCCCTCATGGGAAGCAGGGGCGTCGAGACCCCAAGGCCTGGCGGCCGAACTTCGAGATCGACACGACCATTCTCTATGGCTGGCACCCAGTCTTCGAAGCCCTGCGCAACGGCAACCGCACGATTCGCCGCCTTCTGGCGACCGAGAACTCCGCCCGCCGCCTGAGCGAGGAGTTGAATGCCCCGCTGCCTATCGAACCTGAGATCGTCCGGCCGGACGAGATCAACCGCCTGCTGGAGCCGGATGCCGTCCATCAGGGCCTCTATGCCGAGGCGGATCCCCTGCCCTCCCCGTCGGTCGATACCTTGAGCGGCAAACGCGTCGTGCTAGCCCTCGACCAGATCACCGATCCCCACAATGTCGGCGCCATTGTCCGCACCGCGGCAGCCTTCGACGTGGAGGCCATCATCACCACGGCCCGGCATAGCCCCGCGGCGACAGGGGTCCTGGCCAAGTCCGCCTCCGGGGGCCTCGAGCATGTGCCCTTCATGATCGTTCGCAATCTCAGCGACACCCTGACGGCGCTGGGGGAGCGCGGCTATCAGCGAATCGGGCTCGATTCCACCGGCGAAGCCGATATGGACGAGGTGGAGATCCGCCTCCCCGTCGTTCTGGTGCTCGGCTCGGAGGGCAAAGGATTGCGCCAGAGAACGCGGGAATGCTGCGACGTGATCGGCCGCCTGGACATGCCGGGCGCCATCAAGAGCCTGAATGTCTCGAACGCCGCCGCAATTTCCCTTTTTGCTGTGGTCAGAGGCGCCTCCCGCAACGTCAGGAAATAGCCTCATCCCGGACACTAAGTGTCTGAGGCATATCGATAAAGGCCGAGCAGCAGCAACTTCTTAGACGGAAGTCGCAAATACCAATTGGGAATTGTGGAAAGAAAGGCCGGAGGTAGCCTCCCGTTCGATGGATTCTTGGCTGCGCAGAGCAGTCACGATGCCTCGGCTCAAAGCTCGATAGCGGAGCTTGCGGCCCAGAACCCGGATCAGACCGGGCACATCAATGGAAGGGAACCCTATGGCAACAGCAGCAACCACGCCGCATTCGGCCGCCGCACCGCGGCCGATGACGCGGGAGGAGAGGAAGGTCATCCTGGCCTCCTCCCTCGGCACCGTCTTCGAATGGTACGATTTCTATCTCTACGGCTCTCTGGCCACGATCATCGGCGCGCAGTTCTTCTCCGCCTTCGACGTGACGACCCGTAACGTCTTCGCGCTCCTCGCCTTCGCGGCCGGCTTCCTGGTCCGCCCGTTCGGCGCCATCTTCTTCGGCCGCATCGGTGACCTCGTCGGCCGCAAGTACACCTTCCTTGTCACGATCCTGATCATGGGCTTCTCGACCTTCCTGGTCGGCCTGCTGCCCAGCTACAATCAGATCGGCTGGCTTGCTCCCGTCATCCTGATCGCGCTGCGCATGCTCCAGGGCCTCGCCCTGGGCGGCGAGTACGGCGGCGCTGCGGTTTACGTGGCCGAGCACGCGCCCGTGGGCCGTCGCGGCTTCTACACCAGCTTCATCCAGACCACGGCCACGGTCGGCCTGCTGCTGTCCCTGGCGGTCATCCTCGTTCTCCGCACCTGGATGGGCGAGAAGGGCTTCCAGACCGGTGAAGGCTGGCCCATCGCCGGCTGGCGCATCCCGTTCCTGCTCTCTGTCGTGCTTCTTGGCATTTCGGTCTGGATTCGTCTCCAGATGAACGAATCGCCGGCCTTCAAGAAGATGAAGGAAGAAGGCACCCAGTCGAAGGCGCCCCTGAAGGAGGCGTTCGGCCAGTGGGGCAACGCCAAGATGGTGCTCATCGCTCTGATCGGTCTCGCCATCGGTCAGGCCGTGGTGTGGTACACGGGCCAGTTCTACGCCCTGTTCTTCCTCCAGAGCATCCTGAAGGTCGACCTGCTCACCTCGAACGTGCTGATTGCCTGGTCGCTGATCCTCGGCACCGGCGGCTTCATCGTGTTCGGCATTCTCTCCGATAAGATCGGCCGCAAGCCGGTGATTCTCGGGGGCTGCCTGATCGCGGCGATCACCTACTTCCCGCTCTTCGGCGCGCTCACGAACATCGCCAGCCCAAACCTGAACCAGGCTCTGGAAACGGCGAAGGTCCAGGTCGTGGCCGATCCGGCTGCATGCGGTTCGGTGTTCGACCCGGTCGGCATCCGCAACTTCACCGCGAAGTGCGACATCGCCCGCGTGGCTCTGGCCCGTTCGGCGGTCAAGTACGAGCTCGTTCCGGCTGCCGCCGGCACCGAGCCGCGGGTAACCTTCAACGGCAGGGATATCCCGATTGCTGATGGCATTCCGGCCAACATCACGGCGTTCTCGGCCGCGGCTGGCGAAGTGGGCTACCCGAAGGCCGGCGACCCGAGCATCCTGAAGGTGAACGGCTTCTTCTCGGCCCTCAGCAACCCTCAGGCCCTGAAGGCCATCGGCATCCTCTGGATCCTCGTGATCTACGTCACGATGGTCTACGGTCCGATCGCGGCGGCCCTGGTGGAGTTCTTCCCCACCCGTATCCGCTACACCGCGATGTCCCTGCCCTACCACATCGCCAACGGCTGGTTCGGCGGCCTGCTGCCTCCCACCGCCTTCGCGATGGTGGCGGCCACGGGCGACATCTACTACGGCCTGTGGTACCCGATCGTGATTGCCCTGGTGACCTTCGTGGTCGGCCTCCTCTTCGTGCCGGAGACCAAGGACCGGGACATCATGACCTACGAGGGCGCGAGCGCGAGGCGCTGAGCATCCTGACAATCTCTGAGAAACAGGAAAGCCCCGCCGAAAGGTGGGGCTTTTCATTGAATCCGACGAAAACGCCGGTCAGTAGCAGGTGGTCACGCGGCGAACGATCCAGCCCTCGCCCTCGACGAACATGCGCTTGCGGGAAATATCGCAATAGGCATCGCTGCCGGTGTTGGCTTGGACCGACGACGTGGTCTCCACATCCTTGGCGGAAACTGCCGTCACTGCCGCCTTGGACGGCTTTGCAGCGGCACCGTGGCTCGCCGGCGCAGCCTGCGCGGCTCCGACCAGACCTAAACCAGCGAAGACCGACAGAATGGCGAGAAGCTTGATGCCGCTTTGCAGCGGCGAAACTCTCGGCTGAACAGAAGCCCCTGAGGCTTTCATAGGACCAACTCCTTGGATTACCATTTGCTTGACAATTCCAGAAACAAGGGTTGGTTTCGGTGTGCTGGAGCACTTAATATTTACATTTGGATGGAACTTGCGTCCCGCTTCGCGTGCTGCTACCTCAGCCACAGGACTTCAGCCGGTGTAGCACAGCGGTAGTGCAGCGGTTTTGTAAACCGAAGGTCGGGAGTTCGATCCTCTCCACCGGCACCATCCTTTTTCGAAAGCATGGATTGTAAAAAGCCCCGGCAAAATACCGGGGCTCCGTGCTTTTCAGTGCTCAGGCATGAATTAGCCGCCACCGGCGGAACCACCGCTGGATCCGCTCCCCTGGCCGCCTGAGCCGCCGGTGTTCTGGTTACCTGTCGCGGGCCCTCCAGCGGGGCCTCCACTTTGCCCGGTGGAACCGCCCGTATTCTGGTTGCCCGTCGTGGGCCCACCGGTACTTCCCGTCGTGTTCGGCTGCTGGAGATTGTTGGTGCTCGGCCGGTCAGGCGTTCCGGTCAGGGGCTGACATATGCCACCGACCTCCCGCTCGCCGGGCATACAGGCTCTCGTGGCTGGGGTCGTCTGAGCGCTTGCCGCTCCGCTCACGCTTGCAAGGAGAAGTCCGGCGAGTACTGGTCTTATATAGCTGCTCATGGTCTATCCTCTCGTCAGGCCTTCCTACCGACGGGCGAGAGCGCATTTTGTTTCCATGTGAGCTCGATTTTTGGCTCGCTCGGCCCGGCCTCAAATGGATGTCGCTTTCGGGAGCCATCGGGAGCCATGCCACCCGCCGAGGTAGCCCGTCTTCCCAGGCAGTGATTTTCGCGATCACACCTAAGCTCCTCCCGCTTGCACCGGAGGCACCCATGGAAGCGATCCTGCTGAACATGATGGGCTCGGCCGCACTCGCTTCTGCGGTCATCGCCGGGGTCTTGGCGACGCGGCTGTCACGGGAGATGGCCTGCCCCTCGGGCAGCCACCCCGAGTCTCCGCGACCCGACCGAAGCACGAGCAATTGAGCAGCACGCCGCAGCCGCAGCAACGATCCAGCGGCGGGAGCGTCCCTGTACGCTGAGACCCGAGATTTCTAGCGAATCTGCTCCTTGCCCCAGTTCTTGTGCGCGACCTCGTCGGAGATCTTCTGCTCGGTTCGCGTCAGCCTGCGGCGTCGGCTGCTGGCTACGGCCATGAAGATGCCGATCAGCAACGGACCGCCGACGATCACCAGTGCCCAAACCCAACCATCGGCTATGTCCCACATCGTCCTACTCCTTCGGTGGGCCGGCAGATGCGGCCCTGACTGTCCTTAGAGGGCTAACCGGAATGGAAAGTCCTTGTTCCGCCCGGCACTGCGCATAGGCAAAGCTGCGATCCGGGATTAGACAGGCGGACCACCGACAGCGCCTCGTATCCCGGCGGAGTTCCATGCTGGTTGCCATCTCAGATCCTGACGATTCGCGAATCGAAGCCTACCGTGCCGTTCGGGAGAGGGATCTCGCTGGGCGCCAGCACCGCTTCGTGGCGGAGGGCGAGGTGGTTCTGAGGGTTCTGCTCAGGCAGCCCCGCTTCGAGATCGAATCGCTTCTCCTGGCGGAGGGCCGGGTGGAGACCTTGAGCGACGCGCTCGCCCTCCTTCCCTCGAACGTTCCGGTTTACACGGCGAACCGGCAGGTCATGGACGCGATCGTCGGCTTCCCGATCCACCGGGGCATTCTCGCCGTTGCCCGGCGCCCGTCCCTGCCTCCGGTCGAAGCCCTTCTTGCAAGCCTGCCCGAGAAGGCGCTCGTGGTCGGGCTGATCGGGCTCGCCAACCACGACAATGTGGGCGGGATCTTCCGGAATGCCGCCGCCTTCGGGGCCGATGCCGTCCTGCTCGACCAGGAAACCTGCGACCCGCTCTACCGAAAGGCCGTGCGCGTCTCCGTCGGCGGAGCCCTGGTGGTCCCGTTCACGCGGGCTCCGTCGGCGGATGCTCTTGTGCAGGCCCTGGAGGCCGCCTCCTTCGAAGTGATGGCCCTCTCCCCCTCAGGCATGCAGGTTCTCTCGCAGGTCCGACCGGCCCGGCGAACGGCCCTGCTCCTCGGGGCCGAGGGGCCGGGGCTTCCGCCCGAACTGCTGGCGCGGGCCCGAACCGTCTCTATCCCCATGGCCGGAGGCTTCGACTCCCTGAACGTCGCGACCACGAGCGGCATCGCCCTGCACCATCTCACTCAAGGCAGATAAGAACCGCGACCTGTCGCGCTCGCTGACTTGTGAAAGACGGTTCCCTTGCCTGAAAGCATGGCCGTTCTAGGGTTCTGCTCTCACGCCTGGAGACGCTCATGACCATCACACGCCGCACCGTTCTCGCCAGCACCGCTCTTGCCGTCGCGCCCATGGCCGGGCCAGCCCTGGCCCAGACGGCCTCCTCGGCCCCCGCATCGACCCCTGCCCAGGGATCGGGCTCACGCCAGGCGCCGGGCTTCTACCGCTACAAGGTCGGCGACATGGAGGTGACGGCGATCAATGACGGCTTCGCCCAGCGTCCCCTTGAGGGCTTCGTTCGCAATGCGGAGCTGCCCCAGGTTCAGCAGGCGATGCAGGAGGCCTTCCTGCCCACCAACGCATTGCCGATCCCTTTCAACACCCTCGTGCTCAACAACGGCGGCCGGTTGACCCTCATCGACACCGGCAACGGCGACATGGGAGCCCCGACCTCCGGTCGCATGATGGCGAACTTCCGGGCCGCCGGCTTCGACCCTGCCCAGGTGAACACGGTCGTGATCAGCCACTTCCACGGCGATCACATCAACGGCCTGCGCCTGAAGGACGGCACAGCCGTTTTCCCGAATGCGGAGGTGATGGTCCCGGCGGCGGAATGGGCCTTCTGGATGGACGATGCGCGCATGAACCAGGCGCCGGAGGGCATGAAGGGCGCCTTCCAGGGCGCACGCCGCGTCTTCGGCCCCATCGCGAACGATGTGAAGCGCTATGAGATGGACAAGGAGGTCGTGCCGGGCCTCACCACCGTGGCCGCTCCCGGCCATACGCCCGGTCACACGGTGTACATGCTGTCTTCCGGCAACGACCGGATGATGATCATGTCCGATACCACGAACCACCCGGCCCTGTTCGTGCGCAATCCGGACTGGTCGGCGGTGTTCGACATGGATGCCGACCAGGCCCGCGCCACCCGCCGCCGCCTGCTGGACATGGCCGCATCCGACCGGGCGCAGGTCGCCTTCTACCACGCTCCGTTCCCGGCCACGGGCCACATCGCCAGGGAAGGCAACGGCTACCGGTTCGTGCCGGTGCAGTGGAGCCCGGCCGTCTAAGGCAGCTCGCCGGCGGTCTCCGCAACAAGCCACTCCAGGGTGGCCGCATCCCCGCCGGTCGGCTCGATGAAGAGAACGACCGGCGTTTCGTACGGGTGGCGTTCCCTCAGCGCCCGATGCACCTGATCCTGAAGGCCCTTGCGGGTCTTCAGGATGGCAACGGCCTCCTGCCCCCGCTCGATGGCCCCCTTCCACGCATAGACGGACCGCATCCCCGGCAGCACGTTGATGCAGGCGATCAGCCGGTCGCGAACCAGCCCCTCCCCGATCGACAGCGCGATGTCCACATCGGGAAAGGTCGTATAGACGAGTAGCGGGCGATCCATGCTATGCCTTTCCTCCGCAGCCTATGGAATGCAGCGAGGGTAACTGGGCATGGCCCGTCGTTTCAACAACATCGCATTCGTGGCCAGCGCCGCCCCTGACGCTCAGAGTGCGCTCCAGGTCCTGCAGGACCGCTACGCGAACGTTTCGCCGGAACTGGCCGATGTCATCGTGGCGCTCGGCGGCGACGGGCTGATGCTGCAGAGCCTCCACCAGTTCATGGGGACGGCCAAGCCCATCTACGGCATGAACAAGGGCACCGTCGGCTTCCTGATGAACGATTTTCGGGAGGATGACCTGTTCGAGCGCCTGGAGGCGGCGGAGCGCAGCGTGGTTCACCCGCTCCTGATGGTCGCCTGGGACGTGATGGGCGTGTCCCACACGGCACGGGCCATCAACGAGGTCTCGATGCTGCGCCAGACCTATCAGGCCGCCAAACTGCGGGTGAGCGTCGATAACCGCGTGCGGATTCCAGAACTGAGCGCGGACGGCATCCTGGTGGCGACCCCGGCCGGGTCGACCGCCTACAACCTGTCGGTCGGCGGGCCGATCCTGCCGCTGAACGCGCCGTTGCTCGCCCTGACGCCGATCTCCGCCTTCCGCCCGCGCCGCTGGCGCGGCGCCCTGCTTCCGGATTATGCCAAGATCCAGATCGAAGTTCTGGAGTCGGGAAACCGCCCCGTGAGTGCGGTCGCCGACCACACCGAATTCCGCAATGTGTCCCGCGTGGATGTCTCCATGGACCGCAGCGTCGATCTCGTGATGCTGCACGATCCGGGCCACAGCCTTGACGAGCGCATCCTGCGGGAGCAGTTCGGATATTGACGACCAGGAAGGCACGGGCTCCAACGTGCCGATCAACAATGCGAGGTCAACGTTATGAACGACGAGAGCAGGCACCCGAGAGGCGGCCTCTATTTCGAGGACTTCACAATCGGCACCACCATCAAGCACCGCCTGACCCGGACGGTGACGCAGATGGACAACATGCTGTTCTCCAACATGACCCTGAACCCGCAGCCGCTCCACATCGATGCGCATTTCTGCGCCACGGAAACCGAATGGGGCAAGCCGCTCATGAACTCCCTGTTCACCCTGGGGTTGCTCATCGGCATTTCCGTCAACGACACGACGGTCGGCACCACCATCGCCAATCTCGGCATGACGGATGTGACGTTCCCGGCGCCCGTGTTTGAGGGCGACACGATCAATGCGACCACGGAGATCGTGACCAAGCGCGAATCCAAGTCGCGTCCCGATGCAGGCATCGTCGAGTTCATCCATCGCGCCTACAAGCAGGACGGTACCCTCGTGGCCGAGTGCCGCCGTCAGGCCTTCATGCGCAAGAGGAGCGCCTGATGCGCTCTTTGCTGTTCGTGCCGGGCGACAGCCCCCGGAAGCTCGAGAAGGGCCTGACATCCGGAGCGGACGTCCTCCTCATCGACCTCGAGGATTCGGTGGCCTTGTCCGCCAAGGAGGAAGCACGGCGCGTCACGGCAGAGTTCCTCTCCGCGCAGCGCACGAACACCGAGCGCCCCCGTCTTTTCGTGCGCGTCAACGGCCTGACGACCGGCCTCATCGATGCGGATCTCGACGGCGTGATGCGCGCCGGGCCCGACGGGGTCGTTCTGCCGAAGACCGTCGGCGGCACGGACGTGGCGCATCTGGGCGCCAAGCTCGCCGTGCGCGAGGCGGAGTTCGGCCTCGATGATGGCGCTACCCGCATTCTTGCCATCGCGACCGAGAACGCAGCGGGCGTCTTCGCGCTCGGTACCTTCACGGGCGCGAGCCACCGGCTCATGGGGATTGCCTGGGGCGGCGAGGATCTGTCCGCCGATCTCGGAGCCGAGACAAACCGAAATGCGGATGGCGCCTACACGGACCCGTACCGCCTCGCCCGCTCGCTCACCCTGCTGGGCGCCACGGCTGCGAGCGTCGATGCGGTCGACTCCGTCTTCACCAACTTCCGCGACATGGCAGGGCTGGAAGCCGAGTGCCGCGAGGCACGGCGCGACGGCTTCGTCGCCAAGATGGCAATTCATCCGGCCCAGGTTCCGATCATCAACGAAGCTTTCACGCCGTCTCGGGAGGCGGTCGAACGGGCTCAAGCGGTGATCGAGGCTTTCAAGGCCACTCCGGGAGCCGGCGTTGTCGGCGTCAACGGCGAGATGCTGGACCGGCCACACCTGCTGCGGGCCGAGCGCCTGCTGAGGCGCGCTGGAAAGCATTAAGGGGGCTTGTCCGGGAAAGCCGGACGAGCTTGCGGCACCATCTTTGCTACTTACAAGCAAGAACAAACTATACTTCAACCATCAGTTATAATTTCAGCGATCTATTCCTTAGCCCTAGCCATCATCAAGCATAAAGCCGCAGAGTAAGCAGCCAAAACAACCTTGATCCTCTTCAAACAGATAGTCGACATCTGTTCGATTCCCCATCGATATGAAGAGCACTCCGCTCTTCAACTGCATCGTCAACGCTTGGCGAGCGGAATGTTATTGGCATCGTCAGAGGACGCCACGCACAAACAGGCACGGGGGTTCGGATGTCCGATGCGATTGTTGCGGTCTTCAATGAAGCGACCACTTGGGCTCAAGTCCTGACCGCCATCGAAAGCAATGCCGCAGCGCTTCTCGAGACCTTCCATATAGAGAAGCTCGCCTCCTTACGGGCCGACGGAGATCGCGAACAAGCGCTCGGTCTCGGGGTCAACGAGATCAAGATCTTGTTTGGGAATTTCGCATCCCTCACGCAGATCAAGGCGGTCGTAGAGCGGCAGATCGATATCGAATATGCCAAGCACGATTTCGTCTTCGCCTTTCGAACGGCGGGCACCGCGGAGGACATCCGGATCGCCCTGGAACGGATTCAACCGCTCTACGACGACCGGGAAGGTATCATCCAGGAATGGTCCTCAAGCGATGACCCGATCGTCAGAGCCCGGGCTGCCGAACTCGAAGCCGAACTCTACACGACGGTTTTGAGAACAATCTCCGCCCGGCTCGGCGACGGAGCCTACCTCGATGCTCTGGCGGCCCAAATGATGTTAGCCCATCAGGAGAATGGGCCTTTCGATAATCTCGACAGCGTTGTCCAGGCTCTCGACGATGCCACTGATGCGCTCGAATCCAGGAGCATCATCACGTCCTTCAATGAAGCGGCAGACTGGGAGGCGATGCTCGCCGCGATCATAGGCAACGCATCTACTCTGCTCGATCCCTATCATCTCGCAAAGCTTGAGCAGCTTTATGTTGACGTTGCGTATGTGGAGGCGATCGGGCTTGGGGTGATTGAAATCAAAACGCTGTTTGGAGACTTCACCTCGCCTGAGCAGATTACAGCGGCAGTAGGGAGGCAGATCGACATGGTACATGGCCGTTTTGCAGCTCTTACGGCGATCAATGGCTCGCAGGACGCCAATTCCATGGGTTTGGCACTGAGTATCCATGTCGCACGGATCAATCAGCACCGGCAGGCCCTGATTGCCGAGTGGCTCGCCAGTAGTGACCCGGATGCAGTTGTGCGGGCAAATGAGCTGAAGGCTGAAGCCTATACCACCATACTGAGCGAAGTCAGCTCGCATCTGGGTAACGAAGATTATCTGGCGGAGCTTGCCGACAGGATGCAGTCCGCACTCCAGGGCGATTTGTTCCACGACACAGATGCTTTGATCGCTGCGCTCGACTTGGCAGACAGGGCTATCGATGCTGCTCACGACGCCGTAATCTCCGGCGCCAGTTCCGGCGCGATGAGTGAGGACGACCAGCAAAGCATCGGGGGGCTCCTGACCATCGAGGACGGCGATTGGGGCGAAAGCCGATTCAAGGCCGTCGCAGAAAGCGAGCTTCAAAAGGAGTACGGGACATTCACCTTCGACAGCACCACCGGTGAGTGGACCTTCACGCTCAACAGTGCAGCACAATCCCTCGGGAAGAATCAGCAGATAGAGCAGACGCTGACGGTTGAATCCTTGGATGGAACCGCAGCCACCACGATAACGGTTACCGTCACGGGGCAAAACGATGCCCCGGAGGCAGCGGAAACGGGCAACCGCGCTTCAAGCGCTGAAGACACCGTCATGACGGGACAGGTTCCTCCTGGCGCGGACATCGACGGTGGAGAGCTGACCTACACGCTGGTACAGCCCGTCCAAGGCCTGAAATTCAATGATGACGGAGCCTTCAGCTACCAACCGGTGGCCAACTTCAATGGCACCGTGACATTCCAGTATCAGGTGGTTGACGCCGACGGTGCCCAGAGTCCGCCGAGAACGTTCACGATCACCGTCAGCCCGGTGAACGACAGGCCGCACGACATCGTTCTGTCGAACACCGCCGTGGAGGAGAATGCCACGGCCGGAACGCTCGTGGGAGCGCTTGAGGGATTCGACGTCGACCGTGACACCCTTACCTTCTCCCTGACGAACGATGCCGACGGGCGCTTCGCCATCAGCAATGGTCGAGTCGTGGTGAAGGACGGTGTCAGGCTCGACCATGAACAGGCGACGGCACACACGCTGACTGTCCAGGTGAAGGACGGGTCCAATGCCGCCTACCAGGAGACCTTCATCGTCGATGTGAAAGACGATCCACGCGAGAGAGCCATAGGCTCGTCCTCTTCAGATCTTCTCAAGGGCGGCTCAGGCCGCGATACGCTCTGGGGCAGACTCGGCAACGATCAGCTGACAGGTGGGTCAGGCAAGGACGTCTTCGTGTTCGACACCAAGCCACACAAGAGCAGGAACAAGGACAAACTCGTCGATTTCAAGGTCGAGGACGACACGATCTGGCTCGACAACAAAGTCTTCACCAAGCTCGGCAAACAGGGGACGGAAAAGAAACCGGCCAAGCTGATCAAAGATTTCTTTGTCAAGGGCGCCAAGTCCAAGGACAAGAACGACTACGTGATCTACGATAGCAAGAAGGGCAAACTCTTCTACGACCCTGATGGCTCCGGGAAAAGCAAGCAGGTGGAGATCACCGCTCTCTCCAAGAACCTGAAGATGACTGAAAAGGACTTCCTCGTCATCTAGGGCGGATAAACACCCTTAGTTGAGGTCAGATAGGTCGGAGAAGCGGGAAAGCAGACTGACCAATTGGGCTTGGTGATGCGTGCTCGTCTTGGCGAAGATCGATTTCAGATGATAGCGAACGGTATTGGCACCAATGCCGTGCTCGCTCGCGATCTGCTGTGTGTCCAGGCCTTTTGCAAGCTCTGCGGAGATACGGATTTCGGAGGGCGTCAGCTGAAACATCTGCTGCAATGCTCTTGCGTCGAGGATCCGCTGCTCTGCTGGATCGCTGAGCAACAGAAGGCCGGAGGCTCCCTGGAAAACATCGGATGCCTTGCGCACAATGGGATGAGCATGAACGACAAGGGGAAGTTCGTTGGGGCGGTGCAGCAGGGCGGACGTAATGGACTTTTCACCGCGCTCGCCAAGCGGCTGTGTGCAGGTAGCCACAAGCTCCTGCAGGGTCTTTCTGTTCTCGCGGTGCCTTGACCGGAGGCGTGATGAGGTGACCTCGATGTGGCTCCCGACGTAACCCTCAGCTTTCTTGTTCATGCGAATAACGCGGCCAAGCCAGTCGATCAGGATTGCGCCACAGGCTAGCCGCTCTAGGCTGTCGACGAGACCTTCGGCATAGGAGATGCGAGCCTTCGCGGCGAGGCGAGCGGCCCTTTTCACATGCGGGAGGTCGCGCTGAATGCGGGCGAGATCCGCCTGCAGGAACGGATCTCTGCCGGCTTTCCGATGAACGGAGAGGGTGATCTGGGACCCGCCTCCCTCAGCCAGGAGACCACCGGCGAACCAGTTAAACCCCATAGAGTCGAGAAAGTCGCGATAGAAAGGAAGCTGTTTCAGTTCATCCGGCGTGAAAAGATCGAGATCGGTGGCGAGTTCATTGCCTTTGCGCACAAAGGCGAGACCGCGGACTGCCCGGATATCTTGCTTGTGCCAACCTTGACTGACGAAGCGACTGCAGAACTCCTCCATCCCGTCGGATGGCAGATAGCCGCTCAGGCACTCGGGGTACGAGGACACGATGATGCCGTCTGCGCCCCAGGCCTCAGTTGCCTGGTTCAGCGCCTCCTTCCACAGCTCTGGAATGATGGCAGCCTCATAGAAAGCTTCTGTCACCGGCATCTGCGGTCAACTCTACACTAAAAACTACCGACCAGCCCGAAAGGTCTTCTTAAACCCTGCCGGTTAAGGATGTTGGCATCCCTTGACGGCTGTAGCCTTACCAAACTGTATGCCCTTGAGCACCTGCCCAAATAGGCAGGCACTTCCCTCGGGACACTACTTATTTATACAGTTTTTGAAACGTTATCAACTCCCCATATGGGTAATGAGCGACTCCCCATCGCTGTGCTCTTTAACGTTACGAAACCACACATCGCCCTCTCCCCGCGTGGTTGTTAGCGGCAGGGCAGACAAAGAACCGAGAAACGCTGAAGCGGCCGGCCCAGGTGGCCGCCGCTGTGAGAACCTCGCCAGCAGGCGAGTTTGGGGGATTTCAAATGTCTGACGCTTTGATTGCCGCATTCAACACGGCCGCGACCTGGCAAGATGCTTTGGCTGCGATCAAGAACACCGAGTACTCCGCAATTCTGTTCACTGGGGAAACCCGTGACGCATACCTGCAGAAGCTCGTCGACCTTCCCGACGATCAGGGCCGCGAACAGGCTATCGGCATGGGAATTGTCCAGTTCAAGCAACTCTTCGGCAACTTCACTTCGGTCGAAGGCATCGCGGAAGCAGTCAAGAGCCAGATCGACACTGAGCATGCCAAGTTCGAATTCATCACCGCACTTGATGGCGCCACAACGGCCACAGAGATGGCTGCCGCTATCAAGGAGACGGTGGAACTAGTCAATCAGCATCGCCAGGATCTGATCGCCTTCCTGCTGGCCGATGGCCTGAATTCCGAGGCCGTCAATCTTGCCGGTGTTCTTCAGCAGTCTGCCTACACCACTGTTCTGGCAGAGATCGTGACCCACCTCGACGACGATGCATATATGGCACAATTGGGTGCCCGTATGCTGACGGCCCGAGATGCCCTTGAGGGCGGCCAATTCTTCGGCGACAGCAGAATTATCCCAGCGCTTGCCACGGCCGACGAGGCCATTGATGCTGTGGTGGTCGCGTTCAACGAGGCCGACACCCCAACCGAGGTCTTGGCGGCCATCAAGGACAACGCCTCAATTCTTCTCGGCACAGATCACGTTTTGAAGCTCGATGAGCTTCCTGACAACCAAGGCCGTGAGGTTGCCATTGGTCTGGGAATCCTCGAGATCAAGACACTTTTCAACGACTTTGCATCTCTCGATTCTATCGTTGCTGAAGTCCGGCGCCAGATTGACGTCGAGCACGCCAAGTACGTGTTCATCAACGCTCTCGACGCAGCCACGACGGACGAAGGTATGGCGGCCGCCATCAAGTCGACCGTCGAACTCGTCAACGATCACCGTCAAGACCTTATAAATGAGTGGGATGCCATCGAGGGCAATGACGCTCTCGACGCCCGCGTCACGGCTCTCAAGGCCGACCCGTACACGAAGGCTCTCGCCGAGATTGCAACCCACGTGAACGATGCAGCTTACATGGCTGAGTTGGGTGCCCGCGTGCTGGCAGCCCGCGAGAATCTTGCAAACGGCAAGTTCTTCGGCGTGGTCAAGATCTCCGATGCTTTCCTCGCCGCAGACGCTGCGATGAAGGCGGAGTTGCTTGAGGTAATCAACGACGCCACGACCGACGCCCAAGTTCTGGCGGCCATCAAAGCCATCCCCTCGCTTATGCTTGACGCGGATGCCCTCGCCAAGCTGAACGAACTGCCCGACAACCAGGGTCGTGAGAAGGCCATCGGCTTGGGTATACTTGAGGTCAAGACTCTGTTTGGTGATTTTGCCTCCTTCGAGGCTATCACGGCCGAGGTAAGGCTGCAGATAGACGTCGAGCACGCCAAATTCGAATTCATCACCGCGCTTGATGCTGCGACCACAGCCGAGCAGATGACGGTCGCCATCCGGGAAACGATTGAGCTCGTCAACAACCATCGCCAAGAACTCATCGAGAAGTGGTCTTCAAGCTCAGATCCTGACGCGGTCGCCCGTGCGGCAGTCCTTGCGGACTCCGCATTCACCAAGGTCTTGGCCGACGTCGTGACGGACCTCGACGACGATGCCTATATGGCCGCGCTTGGAGTTCGCATGCTGGCGGCCAGGAACGACCTCGAAGGCGGCAAGTTCTTCGGCGACGGTAAGATCGTCACGGCGCTCGCCGCGGCTGATCGTGCTATCGAGGCCCCCGTTGTCGCACCAACCCAGGACGTCACCACGAACGAGGACACCGTCTTTGTCGGCGAGATCGGCGCCACTGATCCGAATAATGATGTACTGGAATACTCCCTCAAAGAGGGCGCCCATCCGCAGAAGGGTACGGTAACCTTCTCTGCCGACGGCAGGTTCACCTACACGCCGGCAAGCAACGTAAACGGCACGGACACCTTCACCATCCTGGTGCAAGATTTAGATGACGGGTACACAACCGAGCAGGTCGTCACCATCACAATCAATGCAGTCAACGACGCGCCCGCCGATATTACCCTGTCCAGCAACAAGGTGCAGGAGAACTCGGTCGTCGGAACCCCGGTCGGCCAGCTCACCGGCTCTGACCTTGAAGGCGATGCCCTCACGTTCGCTCTGGTGGACAATGCTGGTGGGCGCTTCGCTCTCAAGACGGAGAATGGCGTAACGTCCATCGTCGTCGCTGATGGCTCCAAGCTCGACTATGAGCAGGCCACGTTCCACACGATCCGCGTTCGGGCGACGGACTCGGAGAACAACTCCTATGAGGAGACCATCACCATCGACCTGACGGACGTTGCCGGCGAGAAACTCACCGGCACCTCGACCTCTGATGTCCTCTCGGGCAACGTGGGCAACGATGTGCTCAAGGCTGGCGCCGGCAACGACACGGTCTCCGGCGGCGCAGGCAACGACAAGCTTTATGGTGGCTCGGGCAGCGACAAGATCTGGGGTGGCCTTGGCAAGGACACCCTGAAGGGTGAGTCGGGCAGGGACACGTTCGTGTTCGACACCAAGGCGGCCAAGTCGAACGTGGACAAGATCCTCGACTTCAAGGTCAAGGACGACAGCTTCTGGCTCGACAATGCCGTGTTCAGCAAGCTCGGCAAGAAGGGCACCGAAGCCAACCCTGCGAAGCTCAACAAGAAGTTCTTCACAATCGGCGACAAAGCCAAGGATAAGAACGACTACGTGATCTACGACAGCAAAAAGGGCAAGCTCTTCTACGATGCCGACGGCTCCGGCAAGGGCAAGCAGGTGGAGATCGCCACCCTGTCCAAGAACCTCAAGATGACCGAGAAGGACTTCTTCATCATCTGATCCAGCCGACGTTCGAAGCCTGAACAAGCGAAAGGCCCGCGATGGTTTCCCATCGCGGGCCTTTTATATTCTCGGGCGGAGAGGCTCGGCCGGTGAGAACCGAGGCTCGGAGTGTCAGCCCCCTGGCCGCGTGATCGAGAACTTGGTTTCCGGGGTGGCCACGAAGTAATCGCGGTAGCCGGAACGGGCGATGGGACGCATGGCGGCCGTGTCGACGAGGCCGTCGACGATGTAGCGGTCGTCGATATGGATCCCGACCACCTGGCCGATCACGAGAAAGTAGGACGGATCGCCGCCGCCCAACGGATTGAGCGGCACGGTCTGGAGCCACCGGCATTCGAGCGCCGCCGGTGCCCCCGCCACCCGCGGCGGCCTCACCAGCCGGGACGGTGCGGACCCGAGGCCCGCATGCTCCATCTCGCTCTCGCCGCGCGGCAGAACCGCCGAGGTAAGGTTCATCTTCTCCCGCAGGTCGTAGGTCGCCAGGTTGCAGACAAACTCACCCGTCTCCTCGATAAAGGTGAGCGCGTCCTTCTTCCCCGCCGAGGAGAAGGCCACCATGGGCGGGCGCTCGGAAACGGCGTTGAAGAACGAATAGGGCGAGAGGTTCACCTCGCCCTTTGCGCTCATGGCGGTGATCCAGCCGATGGGCCGGGGCGTGACGATAGCCTTGAACGGATCGTGCGGCAGGCCATGGGCGTTGGCTGAGGTTTCGTAGAACATCACATTAATACCGAGTCACGATATCATCGAGGCTGGGCCGGTCCCGGTCGCCTGGGGTCTCCTTGGCCGTGCCGATATGGATGAATCCGGCGATCCGCTCATCAGGCTTCAAGCCCAGTGCGTCGAGCACCCGCCGGTCAAAGGCGGCCCAGCCGGTGAGCCAGGAGGCGCCGTAGCCGAGGGCCGTCGCGGCGTTGAGCAGGTTCATGCAGACGGCGCCCGCCGAGAGGACCTGCTCCCAGTCGGGGATCTTCACGTGCGGCACGACGCGGGACACCACGGCGACCACCAGGGGCGCCTGGGCGAAGCGCCCCCGCTCGGCCGCTACCTTGTCCTCGCCGGCCTCCGGGTTGTCCGCCTGGAAGGCTGCGGCCAGCACCTCGCCGAGGCGCTGGCGGGCCTCGCCCTGGATGAGGATGAACCGCCAGGGAACCAGTTTGCCATGGTCCGGCACCCGCGAGGCTGCCCTCAGGAGGGTCGCGATCTCCGGCTCGCTCGGCCCCGGCTCGCCCAGCCAGCGCGGCGGGACGGAGCGGCGCTGCAGAAGGCGGGAAAGGCTATC
The DNA here is from genome assembly GCF_016427565.1 of Microvirga splendida. Classification (GTDB taxonomy): domain Bacteria; phylum Pseudomonadota; class Alphaproteobacteria; order Rhizobiales; family Beijerinckiaceae; genus Microvirga; species Microvirga splendida. Next base: position 54,688 of record NZ_JAELXT010000004.1, on the reverse strand, counting down.
GTTCATGGGCTCTTCATCCGGCTTGAATAATGTGGAACAATGAAGGTGATGCTCACGAAGGCTGCGAGCAAGGCGGGCCTCAGGCCTGCCATGGTCTCGCCGTCTTGATGCGCTTGAGGGAGCGCGGGCGTCCAAAGGACGGGCCGCTGCCACAGAAGAAGCAGCAGCGGATGTATAGGGGGAGTGCGGTCAGACGCCAAGCAGGTTTCAACCCTGGCGGTTCCGGCAGCCTGCGGCGGCAGGTCGAGGGGCAGTGCCGGAGGGTGAGACGGACCGGCGCGACGCCGCTTGAAAGCAATGCAGACATCCTTATTCGGATCCGATAGCCACGCCTCTCCGGACGCCTGGTCGCGGCGCGAGACGCTCATTGCCTTCGGTCTCATCCTGGCCGCCTGGGCGCTCGCCGCCTCGGTCTGGCCCCTGACCGGAACGGTCGTCCCCTGGGATTCCAAGAACCAGTTCTACCCGACCCTGCGCTACCTGGGCACCGCCCTGGCCCACGGGGAACTGCCGCTCTGGAACCCCTACCATTTCGGCGGCCACCCCTCGGCGGCGGACCCTCAATCCCTTCTCTTCACGCCCACCATGCTGCTGTTCGGGTGGCTCGTGCCCGAGCCGTCCATGCAGGTCTTCGACGTGGTAGTGTTCGCCCATTTCCTGCCCGGCGCCCTCGCCTTCGTGCCGATCTTCCGCCGGCGCGGCTGGCACTCGGCCGGCGCCGTGGCGGCCGCGCTGGTCTTCATGCTTGGCGGCTCGGCCACGGCCCGGCTCCAGCATACGGGCATGATCTTCAGCTACGGCTTCTTCCCCCTGGCCTTCTGGCTCCTGGAGGAGGCGCTCGACCGCCGCTCCTATCGCTATGGCGTGCTGTTCGCGCTGAGCGCGGTCCTCATGGTCCTCGGCCGGGATCAGGTCGCCTTCCTCTGCGCCCTGACCCTCATTGCGGCAGCCGCTCACCGCGTCTGGACCGCTCCCCGTCCCCTTGCCTATCTCCGGTCCCGCTTGGGACTGCTCCTCTCCATGGGAGCCATCGGTGCCGCGCTGATGGCGGTGCCGGTCGTCCTGACGATGCAGTTCCTCGCCACTTCGACGCGCCCCTCCTTCGGCTTCGGCGTGGCCGCCATGGGGTCGCTTCCGCCTGAGAGCCTGGCCACCGTGCTCTTCGGCAATGTGTTCGGCTCCCTGCGCTGGACCTACGATTACTGGGGTCCCGACTGGCACAGCCTCGCGGAGGGAACCTGGACCGACCGGGCGACGAACTACCTCTTCATCGGCACGATCCCGGCCCTCCTGCTGATCTGGCACGGCATCGCCGGAGGGCGCCTGTTCGCCCGCGAGTTCCGCTTCTTCCTCGCGACCGGCATCGCCGCCCTGCTCTACGCCCTCGGGCGCTACACCCCTGGCTTCGAGTTCATCTTCGATCACATGCCGGGCGTGAACCTCTACCGCAGGCCGGCGGACGCCACCTTCCTGGTCAACATCGCCTTGGCCTTCGCGGGCGGATATCTGGTGCATCGCTATGCGGTGGAGGGTCTCCCGAGATGGAACCGGCCCTCCCTCGGCCGCTTCTGGGCCGTCCCGCCCCTGCTCGCCTTGGGGCTCGTGATGGCCGCCATCGCCAGCGCCCTGTCCTTCGCGGTCAAGGGCGGGCATGTCTCTCCGGCCCTGATCGAGATCGGCGTGAGCCTTGCAGTTGCCGCCGCAGCGGCTCTGGCCATCGCCAAGATGAGCGGAGCTCCGCGCTGGCGTGGCGCCATGGCGCTCGTGCTGGTCAGCCTCACGGGCGCCGAGCTGATCGGGCGCCATGCGGCCTCCGCTCTCAATGCGGAACCGGCCGAGCGCTACACGGTCTTCACCAAGCTGCCGCCCGAGCAATTGCAGGGCCTCCAGATTCTCAAGCGCGAACTCGCCGAGCGGAATGCCCGTGGCGAATACCCCCGCGTCGAGATTCTCGGCCTGCAGGGAGCCTGGCAGAACGCATCCATGGTGCTCGGGATTGAGGATATCATCGGCTACAACCCCCTCCGCCTCGCCGATTACGAGCGGGCCATCGGGCCGGGAGAGAATGCCGAGGACCCCAACCTGCGCCAGTTCCCGACCAGCTTCCGCGGCTACGAATGCGATCTCGCGAGCCTGCTCGGGCTCGACTACCTCGTCCTCGACCGCCCCGCCGACAAGCTGCCCCGTCACTTCCCACGCCTGACCGATGCCGAGGTGGTCTACGGTGCCGGGCGCATGTGGATCTACCGCCTGAACGCCTCCGGTCCACGCGCCTATGTGGCCCATCATCTGAGCCCGGTGGATTCGGAGGCCGTGCTCGGCGAGGAGGAACTGCCGGAGTTCAACCGCGAGACGGAAGCCCTCATCGATCATGAAAGCCTGCCGCTCCTCAAAGCCCGATACTCCCCGGCCGGCTCCAAGACGGAAGAAGCCAAGGGCCAGGCGCGCATCGTCAGCTACCAGAGGAACTCGGTGACGCTCGAGGTCGAGAGCAGCGCCGACGGCGTGCTGGTGCTGCACGACATCCATTATCCCGGTTGGGAAGCCTGGGTGGATGGCGAGCGCCGCCCGATCCTGCGGACCAATCTCCTGTTCCGCGGGGTCGAGGTCGGCCCGGGACGGCACCGGGTCGAGTTCCATTTTCGCCCGATGTCCCTGGAAAATCTTGTTGCAGCCGCGTCCGATATCGTGAAGAGCGAGGACGAGACGATTCAAACCGCCATTGCCTCCCCGCTCCGGTAACGGGCGCACTTTTCGAATGATGCTCCTTTTCGTGAACCCACGCTCCTGCATTCCCGGTCTTCTGGCTCTCCTGGCCGCGTGCCCAGTCTCGGCCCAGTCTCCTGCCGTGCCGTCCATGTCCCAGAACCTGCCCCCGATCTCCATCGGGCAGGTGACGGTGAATGCCGGGGCCACCTTTGCCGGGAGCAACGAGCCGATCCGCTCGGGGTTGGTCTGGCGGATCTACGAGGATCGCGGGGACGCCTCCCAGCCGGTGATCGTCGCCCGCTCCACCAGCCCGGCGCCGAGCTTCACGCTCTCGCCCGGCAACTACATCGTGCATGTGGCGTACGGGTTCGCCAGCGCCTCGAAGCGCATCAGCGTGCAGCGCGGCAATCTCAACGAACGCCTGGTAATCAATGCGGGCGCCCTTCAGCTGAAAGGCGCGGTCAGCGGGAGCCCGATCCCGGCAAACCGCCTCGCCTTCTCGGTCTATGTGCCCGAGGCGCAGAACTCGGAAGGGCGGCTCGTGATCGCAGACGCCAAGGCGAACGAGATGATCCGCCTGCCCGAGGGGACCTACCACATCGTTTCCACCTACGGCGATGCCAATGCCATCATGCGTAGCGACCTGAAGGTGGAGTCGGGCCGCGTCACCGAGGCAACCCTCAACCACCGAGCCGCCATCGTGACCATGAAGCTGGTCGCATCGGAAGGCGGCGAAGCCTTTGCCGGCACGGCCTTCAGCGTGCTCACCCCCGGCGGCGACGTGATCCGTGAGGCCATCGGGGCGTTCCCGTCCGTGACGCTGGCCGAGGGCGAATACATCCTGATCGCCCGACACGAGGGCAAGGTCTATACCCGCGAGTTCAAGATCGAGAGCGGCCTCGACCGCGACATCGAGGTTCTCGCCAAGCCCTGATTCCTGAACCTTTCCGGCCTCGCGGCATTGACCGAACACCGATGACAGGTCGCGCCGCGCATGAGCCCGCACTCCCAAGGCGTGACCTTGCAGGAGAGGAAGCTCATGAAAGTCGCAGAGATCATGACCCGCAACGTGCGCGTGGTGAGTCCGGAACGGACCATTCAGGAAGCGGCACGGCTCATGGATGAAATGAATGTCGGCGTCCTGCCCGTCTGCGACGGGCGGCGCCTGCGCGGCATGGTGACGGACCGCGACATCACCGTCAGGGCCACGGCGGCCGGCCTTGCCCCGGATAGCACCCGGGTGCGGGACATCATGTCCGACAATGTATGGTGGTGCTTCGACGACGATGATGTGGACCACATTGTCCAATTGATGAGCGACCACCAGATCCGCCGCCTGCCCGTGGTCGATCACGACAAGCATCTCGTCGGCATCGTGGCGCTCGGCGATCTGGCGACCGACGTCGAGGATGAGGCCTCCCAGGCCCTGCATCGCATTTCCATCCCGTCCGAGCCCGACCGCTCCGGCACGCCCACGCGTGCCCGCGCCGACCAGACCCGAGGCGGCGGAGAGGCCCGCCTGACGGCGGATGAGCGCCGCGAACTGGAGCGGCGCATGAGCGACGCGAGCCGGGATGATGATTACCGGCACCGCCCGCACGATTACCGCGCGCACGGCCGTGGCCAGGAGGATCGCTCCCGGAGCCGGAACAGCAGGCTGTTCCGCTTCCGTGAGGAGGACGACGTGCGCGCCGCCTTCGGCAGCTTCGGCTATCCCGGCCAGGAAGGCGCCCGCGACTCCCGCATGCGCGGCGGCTTCGGCGGCGAAGGCTACCAGAGCTACGGCGACGAGTTCGCCGGTCGCGGCTCCGCAGGCAGGGGCCTTCACCCCCCGCGCTACGGCGCTTCGACCATCACGGGCGAACGCGCCCGGCCCGGCGACGACAGCAGCGAGGACGACCGCCGCATGCAGGATCGCGAACGGACTTGGAGCCTCGTCAACGAGCGCCGGGACCACAGCAACTACGGCATGGGACCCGGCAACACCCGCTTCGGCAACGACGCCACGGCCAGCCGTGGCGAGGTCCGCCGGGGCGAGCACCAGGGCCGCGGTCCGAAAGGCTACCAGCGCTCGGATGACCGCATCCGCGAGGACATCAACGAGCGCCTGACCGACGATGCCATGCTCGACGCCTCGGAGATTGAGGTGCAGGTCCAGAACCGGGAGGCGACGCTGACCGGCACGGTGCGCGACCGCAACGAGCGGCGTCGGGCCGAGGACATCGCGGAATCCGTCTCGGGCGTGACCCACGTGCAGAACAACCTGCGCGTCGGCCAGCGCCAGGGCACGCATGCCACGGGCACGGAGGCCGGGGATGCGGGCGCCGCCACGGGCAATCCCGGCAGCGGGTCGGCTGGAACGACGGCCGACACCGCACCGGGCGGCCGCACCAGCGGACGGCAGCGCCAGACGAGCTAAGGCCGCCTCCTCTCATTCTGCTCTCATCCTGAGAGGCTGGCTCAGACAGGACCGGCAGCCCCCTCGCGTCATCACCGGCCTTGTGCCGGTGATCCCGATGCGGTGAGGCGCAACGCTTTTCAGCATCGGGATGGCTGGGACTGATTCCCGGATCAAGTCCGAGGACGGCCGTGACGGAAACTGAGGCATGTTCCGTTTTATGAGCCAGCCTCTCAGGATGAGGTTGAGTTTGATAAAAAAGGCGGTGCTTCCGGTTGGAAGCACCGCCTTCATTTGCTCAAACGAATTTTAAGCGACCGTCCGCTCGACCACGTGATGCCCGTCGAGCGTCGCGTGGCCTTCCGGCTCAGAGACCGCTCTCGCAACCCGCCTGAGATCCGGTGTCACGGCCTCGGCCGCGAGCGCCTTCAAGGCTTCATCGAGGGTCATGGTCTTCTGCTCGGGGCTGCCGAGGCGGCGGATGGAAACCGTCCGTTCGGCGGCCTCCTTGCGACCCACCACGAGAAGCACGGGCACCTTCACGAGCGAATGCTCGCGGACCTTGTAGTTGATCTTCTCGTTGCGCAGGTCGGCCTCGACGCGCAGGCCGGCGGCCTCGGCGGCGCGCACCACCTCCATGGCGTATTCATCGCCCTCGGACGTGATGGTAGCGACCACCGCCTGCACCGGCGCGAGCCAGAGTGGGAAGTGACCGGCGAAGTGCTCGATCAGGATGCCGGTGAAGCGCTCCATGGAGCCGCAGATCGCACGGTGCACCATGACAGGCGTCTTCTTCTGGCCGTCGGCATCGACATAGAAGGCACCGAACCGCTCCGGCAGGTTGAAGTCCACTTGCGTGGTGCCGCACTGCCAGTCGCGGCCGATGGCATCGCGCAGCACGTACTCGAACTTCGGCCCGTAGAAGGCGCCCTCGCCCGGGTTGATCGCGGTCTTGATGCGCCCGCCCGACTGATCCTCGATCTGCTTCAGAACGCGGGTCATCACGTCCTCTGCATGATCCCACATCTCGTCGGTGCCGACGCGCTTTTCAGGGCGCGTGGAGAGTTTCACGACGATCTCGTCGAAGCCGAAATCGGCGTAGGTGGAGAGGATCAGGTCGTTGATCTTCAGACACTCGTCCGCAAGCTGCTCTTCCGTGCAGAAGATGTGCGCGTCGTCCTGCGTGAATCCGCGCACGCGCATAAGGCCATGCAAAGCGCCGGACGGCTCGTAGCGGTGCACGTTGCCGAACTCGGCCAAGCGCAGCGGCAGGTCGCGATAAGACTTGAGACCATGCTTGAAGATCTGCACGTGGCCCGGGCAGTTCATCGGCTTGATCGCGAAGACCCGGTCGTCCTCGGTCTGGGTGGCGAACATGTTCTCGCGATACCAGCCCCAGTGACCGGAGGTCTCCCACAGGGCCTTGTCGAGGATCTGCGGGGCGTTGACCTCCTGATAGGTGCCCTTCAGGCGGCGGCGCATGTAGGAGATCAGCTCCTGGAACACCGTCCAGCCCTTCGGATGCCAGAAGACGACGCCCGGCCCCTCCTCCTGGAAGTGGAACAGGTCCATCTCGCGGCCCAAGCGGCGGTGGTCGCGCTTCTCGGCTTCCTCGAGCTGGCGGATGTAGTTGTCCAGCTCCTCCTGAGAGGCCCAGGCGGTTGCGTAGATGCGGGTCAGCATCGCGTTGTTCGAGTCGCCGCGCCAATAGGCGCCCGCCACCTTCATGAGCTTGAAGGCGTTGCCGATCTTGCCGGTGGAGCCCATGTGAGGGCCGCGGCAGAGGTCGAACCAGTCGCCCTGGAAGTAGATCTTAAGGTCCTGGCCTTCCGGGATCGCGTCGACGAGCTCGACCTTGTAGGACTCGCCCTTCTCGGCAAAGATTTTCTTGGCCTTGTCGCGGCTCCACACTTCCTTCGTGAAGGGCTTATCGCGCGCGATGATCTCACGCATCTTCGCCTCGATGGCCGGGAAGTCCTCCGGGGTGAAGGGCTCGTTGCGCGCGAAATCGTAGTAGAAGCCGTTCTCGATCACCGGGCCGATGGTCACCTGCGTTCCCGGGAACAGCTCCTGCACCGCTTCCGCGAGCACGTGCGCGCAATCGTGCCGGATCAGTTCCAGCGAGCGCGGGTCCTCGCGGTTGAGAAACTCGATCTTGGCATCGCGGGTGATCGGGTCGGCGAGATCGGCGACCGTGCCGTCGAGGGCCATGGCGACGGTGCGCTTGGCCAGCGACTTGGCGATGCCTTCCACGATCTCGCGGCCGGTGATGCCGGATTCGTACTGGCGCTGGGCGCCATCGGGAAATGTCAGGGTGATCATGTCAAAACGTCTCCTTGGCTCACTCCTGCCAACGAAGCAGGTAAGCGTGGTCCCCACGATCGGGGTTTTTTAGAAATCGCGGCGGTCGTTAGGTTCGACCGCCTCACAGGTAATCGCGGAGGGATTTTTCGGCGCATTCACGCCCCTCCAGCGACCATAAGCCCACGGCTTATACCAGGAGGCGCCCCCGGGCAACGTTTCAGGCACCAGATCGAGCCCGTGGGTGCCGAAGGGCCCGCAGCGGCAGATCCGCGCCACGCCCATCCAGCCCCCGGGCCAGAAGCCGTGCCGCTGGATCGCTTCGTCCGTGTATTCGGAGCACGAGGGCAGATGGCGGCACTGGCGGCCGATAAGGCCGGACAGGGTCAGCTGGTAGCCTCGGATCGCCCAATGGGCCGCCTTCTGAACGGGGCTCGGCATTATTCCGTGCCCGCAGCCCGGCGTGCTTCGATCTGGTCGAGGGCATCCACGACGGCGTCGAAGGTGAGCAGGATGGAGGCGTGGCGGGCCTTGTAGTCCCGCAGGGGCTCCAGAACCTTCAGATCCTCCCACTTGCCCTCGGGCGCATCTCCGCCGGCCTTGAGCAGGCGGGTGGCCGCCTCGCGGATGTCCCGCAGTTCCCCCACCGTCGAGCCGACCACATGGCGCCCCAAGATGGAGGACGAGGCCTGACCCAGGGCACAGGCCTTCACGTCGTGGGCGAAAGCCGTCACCACATCACCGTCAAGCTTCAGATCGACCGTCACCGTCGAACCGCAGAGCTTGGAGCGCGCCGTCGCCGAGGCATCGGCGTCGGGCAGCCGCCCGAGATGCGGGATGTCGGCGGCGAGTTCGAGAATGCGTCGGCTGTAGATATCGTTCAACATAACGGGATGTGACATTACGTTTGGGAATATACCCTTTAACTCCGGCTGGGTATCTAATACACAAAATGGGTATCGAACCCATATGATGGTAGCTGACCTCCGAAACGAGCCTCTGACCAGCGCGAGCGGAGAAGAAGCTAGAAAATTTGGAAGCCGCAACGCTTCCTGAATTGAAGAATGACGAAAGGGGCCCCTTCGTGAGTGATGTCGTCAAGTCCTTGTCCGTGCGCCTGAATCCAGCCGCCGACAAGCCTGTTGCGGCCCCGACCCGGGAGGAGGCCGAGGCGGCGGTCCGCACCCTGCTCCGCTGGGCCGGCGATGACCCGACGCGGGAGGGGCTTCTGGACACGCCCAAGCGCGTGGCCAAGGCCTTCCGGGAATTCTATTCAGGATACGACCAGGATCCGGCCGAAATCCTCGACAAGGTCTTCAGCGAGGTCGAAGGCTACGACGATATCGTGCTCGTGCGCGACATCCCCTTCTACTCGCACTGCGAGCATCACATGGTGCCCTTCTTCGGCGTGGCGCATGTGGCGTATTACCCCACGAAGGGGGTGGTCGGCCTCTCCAAGCTCGCTCGCCTCGTGGACGCCTATGCGCGCCGCCTGCAGACCCAGGAGACCATGACGGCCCAGATCGCCTCGGCCATGGTCAAAGCACTGGAGCCGCGCGGCGTGGCGGTGATGATCGAGGCCGAGCACATGTGCATGTCCATGCGCGGCATCCAGAAGGCTGGCGCCCTGACCTTGACGACCCAGTTCACAGGTGTCTTCAAGGAGGACCCCGCCGAGCAGGTGCGCTTCCTCACCCTGGTGCGCAACGGCCGGGGCTGAGGCCCTCACATGACCCTATCCACTCCGTTCCCACCCCCCGGCTCCAAGGCCGAGCTCGAGGAGGGCAGCACCCTGTCTCCCCGCTTCGGAGCGGACGGGCTGGTCACGTGCATCACCACGGATGTCGCGACGGGCGAGATCCTCATGGTCGCGCACATGAATGCGGGGGCCCTGGCGAGGACCCTCGAGACCGGCGAGGCCTGGTACTGGTCCCGCTCCCGCGGGGAGCTCTGGCACAAGGGCGCTACAAGCGGGCAGGTCCAGACGGTTCTGGAGATGCGAATCGACTGCGATCAGGACGCGCTCCTGCTGAAGGTGAAGGTCGCGGGCGACGGCGGCTGCTGCCATACGGGGCGCCGCTCCTGCTTCTACCGCAAGATGGAGATCACGGACGGCAAGCCCCGCCTCGTGGTCGATTGACAGCGCCAGCCCTCGCGAAATGCGGGGCTGCCCTCCTCCATGAAACGAGTGCAGATTCCCGGCATACGCGATAGGGACGCCGCATGACACGACGTGACCTTCTCCTCGCGCGGGTGGCGGCCAGCGCCATCTTCTTCGGCAACGGCTTCGGCATTGGCACCTGGGCGGCGCAGCTTCCCCGGTTCAAGGTGTCTCTCGGCCTGTCCGACGGGCAGCTCAGCCTCGGGCTCTTGGCCTTCTCCCTTGGGGCCGTGGCGCTGATGCCGGTGATCGGCTGGGCCGTCGCGGTTGTCGGCAGCCGGGCGATGACCCTGGTGGCGGCCTTCTCCTTCGCGGCCGCCCTGCTCCTGCCGGGCCTTGCGCCGAGCCTGCCGCTCTTCGTCGCCGCCTCCCTTGTGGCGGGAGCCTGCAACGGCACCATGGACATCGCCATGAACACCAACGCCACCGTGGTGGAGAGGACCTGGGGCTCGGCGATCATGTCATCCTTCCACGCCTTCTTCAGCCTCGGCGGCCTGGCGGGAGCAGCGGCGTCCGGTCTCCTCATCCGGTTCGACGTCGGGATCGTCCCGACCCTGCTGATCTGCTGCGGCGCCATGGCGTTGCTGTTCCTCGTGACGGGTTTCTGGACTATGAACGAGACGGAGAAGGCGTCCGACGGGCATGGCTTCGCCTGGCCTCGCGGTCCGGTCATTCTCCTCGCGGTGCTCGCCATGTTCTGCTTCATCGTCGAGGGCGCCGTCGTCGACTGGTCGGCGATCTACCTTCAGACGGTGGCCGGCGCGAGCCTGGAGGCGGCCGTTTCTGGCTTTGCAGCCTTCTCGCTCAGCATGACGATCTGCCGGTTCATGGGGGATTTCGTCGTGCGCCATCTCGGCCGGGTCCGTACCCTGCAGGTCGGAGGCCTGCTCTCGGCCCTCGGACTCGCCCTGGCGATGATCCTGCCCTCGCCCCTGGCCGCGTCCATCGGCTTCGCCCTGGTGGGTATCGGCCTCGCCAACACGGTGCCGGTTCTTTTCAGCACAGCCGGTCAGATGAAGGGCATTCCGCCGAGCATGGGAGTCGCCATGGTGGCGACGTTCGGTTACGGCGGATTGCTGCTCGGGCCGCCGCTGATCGGCTTCGGCGGGGAACTCCTCAGCCTGCGGGCCATGCTCGGCCTGCTGATCGCCTTCGCCTTCATCATCATCATAATGTCGCAGCGGGCTCTTCAGCGTCCCACTGTTCAGTTTTCCTGAACCAGTCCTAGTTGAAACATGAGGGCATGTTCATGCGGGTTTCATGTGGGACCGGCATGAATGGACAGCATGCCTTGGAGTCGATCAATGTTGTGGGACGGGATTGCCCGGCGCAGCGCCGGTTCGGGGGGTGGCGGCGGAGTGGCGGAGATCAAGGTGCCTGCCGAACGGGAGGTTCGGGGCAAGACCCGGATCGGCCTGGCGCTCGGCGGAGGCGCGGCACGCGGCTGGTCCCATATCGGCGTCCTGCGGGTCCTTGAAGAGGCCGGAATCGTGCCGGACGTGATCGCCGGCTGCTCGATCGGCGCCGTCGTCGGCGGCTGCTATGCGGCCGGCAAGCTCGACGAACTGGAGGCCTTCGCCCTCTCCCTGACCAAGCGTCGCGTCATGGGCCTCCTCGATTTCCACTTCAGCGGCGCGGGCCTCATCGCCGGCGGCCGCCTGCAGAGCCTCCTCGACCGGGACCTGACGGATCGCCGCGTCGAGACGCTGCCGGTCAAATTCTGCACCATCGCGACCGAGCTGGTGAGCGGCCACGAGATCTGGCTGACGCGCGGCCCCTTGGTTCAGGCCATGCGCGCCTCCTACGCCCTTCCCGGCGTGTTCGACCCTGTCCTGATCGGCGGGCGCTGGCTCATGGACGGCGCGCTGGTCAATCCTATTCCGATCACGGCCGCCCGCGCCCTGGGGGCTGACATCGTGATCTGCGTGAACCTCAACGGCGAGGTGCGCGTGCGCGGCACGGTGATCCAGTCTTACGATGCCGGAACAAGCGACGAGCAGGAAATCGAGCAGGTGATCGACGAAGCCCCGCGGCGCTGGGGCATTTTTCCGGGCAGCCGCGGAGAGAAGCAGAGCAAGCCCAATGCGCCGGGCATGGCGACCGTGATGGTGGACGCCTTCAACATCACCCAGGATCGCATCGCCCGCTCGCGGCTGGCCGGCGACCCGCCGGATATCATGGTCGCGCCGAAACTCGCCAAGATGGGACTGTTCGAATTCCACAGGGCCCAGGAATGCATCACCCTGGGCCGGCAGGCCACGGAACGCGCCCTGCCGGACATTCTCGAACTGCTGCAGGAATCGCAGCCGCGGTAGCGCATCGTGCGGAAAAGTGGTCCCGGTTTTCGCTAGCGCGGCCCGCTGGGTCCGGTCCACACGATGCGCTCTTCTAAGAAGGAGCATCGGATAAGCCCCAAAAGTGCAAGTCCACTTTTGGGTCCGATGCTCTAGGCGGTCGCGATATATTCCTTGATCGCCGTCGCCTCCGCCTCGACCTCCTCGAGACGCTCCTTCACCACGTCTCCGATGGAGACGATGCCCACGAGGCGCCCGCCCTCGACCACAGGGACGTGCCGGAACTTCTGCTGGGTCATCAGTTCCATCACATCCGGAATGGAGGTCTCCCCGGTGCAGGTCAGCACCTTCTCCGTCATGAAGCGGGAGACGGGCTCCTCCAGGGCCTTTGCGCCATGGGTGGCGACCGCCCGGACGATGTCCCGCTCGGAGATGATGCCTGAGACCGGCCTCTGACCGTCGACGATGAGAAGGGCACCTATCCTGCGCTCGGCGAGAACCCTGGCCGCTTCGCTCAAGGTCCGGCTGGGTTCGATGGTCGCGACGTCGCGACCTTTGAGCGAAAGAATGCGATTGACGATCATTGATTCCCTCCCGTTGCGCGAACGGCGAAGGACCGTCAGCCTTCGCATCCGCAGGCTGAAGTCGGGCTCACCCCCATGACTTTGGGCGATCACCCTACGTCAGAGAAGGAATGATCGGTGGAAACCGTGTCGGTTTCAAGCCGAGATCCGCTTGGCTCGCGCAGGAAGCGGGTCGACCAGAGGGAAAAGGAGAAGACCTGCGAAGAAGCCGCCGAGATGCGCTTCCCAGGCGATGCTCGCATCCGTGAGCCCCAGAGGCTGGACGAAGGCGAACACATAGTTGGCGGCGAACCAGATCCCGAGGAAGATCAGGACCTGCCGGTTGCGGACCATGTGCGCCAGGGTTTCACGAGGCCGCTCATGAGGCTGCGTCAGGCGCCCCTCCCAGTGCCATGAGGCGGGGGCGAACATGAACCAGGATGCCGCCGCCATCAGGCCCGACACGGCTCCGGATGCCCCGATCATCGGCAAGACCTGCAAGGGGTTCATGGCAGCATAGACAATAGCTCCGGCCACCGCCGCAGCCGCTGACAGAACGAAGAACCGTCCGGCGCCGCAGCGGCGGACGATGGGCGTCCCGAAGGCCGCCAGCCAGACACTGTTGATCAGCACATGCGCCCAGGACCCATGGAGGAAGGCGTAGGACAAAGCCGTCCAGGGCCGTCCCTCCTGCCCCTCCAGAACGTACTGGGCCAGAGCCATCAGGGGGGTGATCGTGTCTTCCGGCACGCCTTCGCGCAGAGCGCGCATGACGTCCTCGACCTGAAGGCTCCCGAAGGCCACCGACCAGCGGGCCGGAATCACCGACCAGTCGATGATCAGCATGAAATCCGATTCTTCGGACAGCAGCAGCCGCGCGGCGTGGATGCCGATCAGCGCCAGAAGGCACAATGTGATGACGGCCGGAAGGTTGAGGATCGGCTCACGGGCGCGGGTGGGGTTCGGCGACATGCAATGCTTTTGTATGAGACAGCCAGCCGGGCAATCCGGGCGGGCATGATGAAAGGCTGGTGCGACCTAACCCCTATTTGGTCGCTCGGTCGAGAAAATCCAACAACTTAGCTATGGCCAAGCTTAACGGAGAGGAAGTCCGGCCTTCCTGGCGCGTGACCGTTAAAGATTTTTGTTAACCATAACGGAACCGGCTGAAGCGCGACGCGTTAACTCACCTTTTACTTTCCGCTTGAGCCTAAAATGCAACCATGTCAGTTTGGTTAAAAGAACATTAACCGGCTGGTGGGGCATGCGGCAGGATTATTTCAAGAACGGCCTTTTCTGTGGCGCGAATGAGAAGTCGGCGTTTTCCGGCAAGTTCATCAAAACAGTTCTCCTGGGTTTCTCTCTCCTCTTTTCCGGCGCTGCCGCTCAGGCCCAAACCCTGGCGTCACTGCCCGTGAGCAGCGTCCCGATTTCGAGCGTCGGCATGGCCAAGCCCATCCTCGGCTGGTCACAGTTCTGCGAGAAGTTCCAGTCCGAGTGCACCGTCGACGTGACGGAGGCCGACAGGATCGATCTGACGCCTCAGACTTGGAAGACGATCGTGTCGGTCAACCAGCGCGTGAATTCCGGCATCAAGGCCGTGACGGACGCGGATCACTTCGGCGTGGTCGACACCTGGGGCTTCCCCGATGACGGTAAGGGCGATTGCGAGGACTTCCAGCTCCTGAAGCGCCGCCTTCTCGTGGAGGCCGGCCTGCCCCGCCGCGCCATGCGCATGACGGTCGTGATCGACGAGCTCGGCGAAGGTCACGCGGTGCTGATGGTCCGCACCAACCGGGGCGACTTCGTCCTCGACAACAAGACCTCCTCGGTCCTTCCCTGGCACCGCACGGGCTATGTCTACATCAAGCGCGAGAGCCAGGACGCGGTCGGCTGGGTCTCCCTGGGCGGCATCGTGTCGTCACCGACCACCACCGCGAACCGGTAAAAAACTCAAAGCCGGCGCTTTCAGACGCCGGCTTTTTCCATTTCCCAATCGATGTCAGAAGACTTGGGGCGGATCAGTCGATCCGCCTCATTTTTTTAGCGAAACGCTGCCAGTTCTCCACGTAGCTCCTGGCCGACAGCCGAAGCCGCTCGACGGCCTCTGCATCGAGCACCCGGATGGCCTTGGCCGGAGCGCCGACGATCAGGGAGTTGTCCGGAAACTCCTTGCCCTCGGTGACGAGCGCATTCGCCCCCACGAGGCAGTTCGCGCCGATGCGCACATGGTTGAGCACGGTGGCGCCCATGCCGATCAGGGAATTCTCCCCGATTGTGCAGCCATGGAGAATCGCCTTGTGGCCGATGGTGCAGCCCGCGCCGACGGTCAGGGGCGCACCCATATCCGTGTGGAGCAAGGCCCCTTCCTGGATATTCGTGGCCTCGCCGATATCGATGAGTTCGTTGTCGCCCCGCAGCACGGCGCCGAACCAGATTCCCACATCGCGCCCGAGCCGCACCTTGCCGATCACATGAGCGTCCGGCGCGATCCAGAAGCGACCGGACTCGGGGAGGATCGGAGCAGCATCGTCGAGGCTGTAGATCGGCATCGGTGATCCAGAACGAAAAGCAGCAGAACCTCGGGGAAGGCCTGCTGCGAAAAGCGTTTAGTCCTCGAGGTCCGTATCGAGGATCGCCATGGTGAAGTTGAAGGAACGGTCCCCATCCTCGTCGTCGACGAAGAGAACGCCGACGAATTCCTCACCGATGTAAACTTCCGCCGAATCGGTCTTCTTGGGCCGGCCGACGACGCGGAGTGAGTGGTTCGCAAAGGTCTGGCGCAGGTAGCGCTCGACTTTAGCCATCTCGGTTTTATCCACTACAGGTCCTTTCTTATTGTCACGGTTGCTGCACTTGCCATGCCGGGCAAACGCGAGCAAGCCGCCTTGGGTCCCGGATGGGAGCCTTCCTCAGATTCCGTCCGTCTCGGAGAAGCAATGGTCCATGGACCGGGCCGGCTCCGCGCACCCGGCCGTGCCGATGACCTTGGCGGGAACGCCCGCCACCGTGGCGTTATGGGGCACAGGCTTGAGCACGACAGACCCGGCGGCGATTCTGGCGCAATGGCCGACCTCGATGTTGCCCAGGATCTTGGCGCCTGCGCCGATGAGAACGCCCTGGCGGATCTTGGGATGCCGGTCGCCCCGCTCCTTGCCGGTGCCGCCCAGCGTCACGTCCTGGAGCATGGACACATTGTCCTCGATGACCGCTGTGGCGCCGACCACGAGCCCGGTGGCGTGGTCGAGGAAGATACCCCGGCCGATGCGGGCTGCCGGGTGGATGTCCGTCTGGAACGCCTCGGACGAGCGGCTCTGGAGATAGAGGGCGAAATCCTGCCGTCCCCTCGTCCACAGCCAATGGGCCAGGCGGTGTGTCTGGATGGCGTGGAAGCCCTTGAAGTAGAGCACAGGCTCGACCGCCCGGGTGACCACGGGATCCCGGTCGAGCACGGCGCTGATATCGGCCCGCATGGCCGTTCCGATGCTGCGGTCGTTCTCCACGGCCTCGGTAAAAATCTGCTCGATGATGTCGGCAGGAACAGCCGCATGGCCAAGGCGGGAGGCGACCCGGTGAATCACCGCAGCCTCGAGGCTCGGCTGATGCAGGATGGCACTCAGAACGAAGCCGGCCATTGCCGGCTCGGCCTGGACGATGGCCTCGGCCTCGGAGCGGAGACGGTCCCAGATCGGGTCGACCGTTCCGGCCACGGCATCCGGGGCTCCCGGCTTCAGGCGCGTCTGTGTCATGGTCGTCTCCTGCCGGCTTCGCAATCGCCTCAGGTCTAGATAAGAAGCCCCTGCCCCTTACCACAGATCCAAGCGAGCCATGACCTACTCTTTTTCGCCGGCGTCGTCCAAGCTTGCCGTGTCCTCCAGCGCCGGCATCGCAACGGTGACCATCGACAACCTGCTCAAGCACAACGCGCTGGACCTGGAGATGTGGAAAGCCTTCCCGGCTCTCATGGAGGCTCTCGACCGGGATCCCCAGGTCCGGGTCGTCATCCTAAGAGGTGCCGGGCAGGAGTCCTTCGCCTCAGGGGCGGACATCGCAGAATTCGCCACGGTTCGGGCTGATGCCGAGGGCGGACGGCTCTACGAGGCGGCCAATGAAGCGGCGTTCTGGGCCGTCGCCCATTGCTCGAAACCGGTCATCGCCATGATCCGCGGGTTCTGCCTCGGCGGCGGCTTTGGCCTCGCCCTCTCCTGCGACCTGCGGGTCGCCTCGGAGAGCGCCATCTTCGGCATCCCGGCAGCACGGCTCGGGGTGGGATATCCTCCGGGCGCCATGAAGCTCGTGACGGCGGCCGTGG
Organism: Microvirga splendida; assembly: GCF_016427565.1. Classification (GTDB taxonomy): domain Bacteria; phylum Pseudomonadota; class Alphaproteobacteria; order Rhizobiales; family Beijerinckiaceae; genus Microvirga; species Microvirga splendida. The sequence continues at coordinate 37,950 of NZ_JAELXT010000004.1, read as the reverse complement.
GCGCTCCCGCGGCCAAGGACCTGTTCTTCACCGCACGACGGATCGGCGCCCAGGAAGCCTATCGGCTGGGGGTCGTGCAGCGGCTGGTTCCCGATGCCGAGCTGGAGCAGGCAATCCAGGCGCTCGCCGAGAGCATCGCGGAGAACGCTCCCCTGACGATCAGGGCCGCCAAGGCCGCCATCGACGATGCGGTCGGCGTCGGGCACCCGAATGTCGATCCCCTCGCTCTCGCGGATCGGTGCTTCGACAGCGCAGACGCCGTGGAGGGTCGCGAGGCCTTTCTGCGGAAGCGCCGGCCGGTGTTCACCGGGCGATAGGTTCAGGCGTTGCGGCGATACACGAAGTAGCGGCCCTCCGGCACGCTCGTCTGGGATGAGATGTCGGTGCAGGAGGGCATCTCGAAGGCACGATCCGCGATCAGCAGCCCTCCCGGCTGGAGCAGAGAATCGAGCAGCGGCGACAGCCGCAGGGCGAGCTGGCGGTTCGCCGCCTCGTCGCCGGTTCCGATGTCGGTGTGGATCAGCGCCGCCGATCCTTGCCCCACCCGCTCGATGAAGATCGGCAGGGTCTCGAAGATATCGCCGACGATCAGGTAGCCCTCAGGCGGATAGCAATCCGGATGGGCCGCCGGAGAGCGCTCGAAGGCGTAGATCTCGCGGCCGGGCAGCTTGGTTCGCAGATGATCGTAGGTTCGACCGTTGCCGAGGCCGAGTTCGAGAACGAGGCCTGTCGGGCCGATTTCGCCGGCCGCCCAGTTCAAGAGGTCGCGCTGGGCCGTCAGCCGTCGGATCACGGAATCGAGTCGGGTCATTGGTCACTCCTGCCGCAGGGATATGGGGAGGAGCCCTTCAAAGCAAAGGTTAGGCGGTCACGGACGCTGCGCCAGGAAGTCGAGCACACCCTGCTTGTGCACCTTGTCGCCCACGGCGAGATTGTGGTCGCGCCCCGGAATGTCGAGCGCCGTGGCGTTCGGGATCAGCCTCGCGAGTTCCGGCCCCGAGCCCGACACGTCGTCCCTGGTGCCGACCGACACCAGGGTCGGCAGCGTGATGGAGGCGACCTCTTCTCTCGTCAGCACCTGCCGCGACCCGCGGATGCAGGCGGCCAGGGCCTTGAGGTCGCTCCCGGTCTGCTCGGCGAAGGCCCGGAACATGCGCTGCATGGGGTCGGTCAGGTCGGCGAGAGAAGGCACCTCCATGGCATCGGCGATGCCGAGCGGCAGGCCGACGCCTTCGACGAGATGAATCCCTAAGCCGCCGAGGAGCATGGAGCGCATCCGCTCCGGCGCCGTGAGCGCCATATGGGCGGTGATCCGCGCCCCCATGGAATAGCCCATCACGTCGGCCCGCTCGATGCCGAGATGGTCGAGCAGCCGGCAGCCGTCCTCCGCCATGCGGTAGGAATTGTAGGCCTCGGGATCGTAGAGCTTCTCGCTCTGCCCATGCCCCCGGTTGTCGAAGGCGACGACCCGGTATCCGGCCCGCGTCAGGGTCTTCACCCAGAGCGTATTGCCCCAATTCACCGCATGGTTCGAGGCGAAGCCGTGGATGAGCAGGATCGGATCGCCCTGCCCCTCGTGAGGCGGAACGTCGACATAGGCGATGCTCACGCCGTTGGAATTGAAATAGCGCATCGGACCGGCTGGGGTTGGAGCCTGAGGGAAAGCCGGTGCAACCTAAGCACCGGAGGCGCGGGATGCAACGCTTGGAAATTTGCTCTAGGCGCATGGCCGATCGGCCATTATGGTGCGCCAAATTTCAACGCTTCAGAGCAACGGCAATGGCTGACAAAGGCACTCCCCACTTCCACAACGATCCGGGCGTTCCCGTCATTCACGTGGGCTCGAAGGAGTTCATGTGCATCGGCGCGACGCCGCCCTTCGATCATCCCCATGTGTTCATCGACATGGGCTATGATACGGAGACGATCTGCTCCTACTGCTCGACCCTGTTCAAGTACGACCCCTCGCTGAAGTTCGACGAGGCTCGCCCGGCCCAGTGCGTCTGGGAGCCCGATTTCGCCGGCTCGGCAGCTTCGCGCTAAGTGTCCAAACTATCGATTGCAGTCGTCGGCGCCGGCATCGGCGGCCTGACGGCGGCTCTGGCCTTGGCCCGGCAGGGCCACACGGTCACGCTCGTCGAGCGCCGGACCGGCTTCAGCGAGGTCGGGGCCGGCCTCCAGCTTTCGCCCAATGCCAGCCGCATCCTCATCAGGCTTGGCCTCGGCCCGGCGCTTCGCCGTGTGGCGACGGAGCCGGAGCGGGTCGTGGTGCGCGCCATCCGCTCAGGCAAGCCCATTGGCGAGGTGGCGCTGGGGGCCTTCATGCGCGAGCGGTTCGAGGCGCCCTATTGGGTCGTGCACCGGGCCGATCTCCAGACCATCCTGCTCGATGCCGTCCGCTCGGAGCCGTCGATCCGCCTTGTCATGGGTCGGGCAGTGGAGAGCGTCGAGAGCGACCCTTCTCAAGCCGCCCTCACCTGGATCTCCGCCGGCGGTGCCCGGGAGACCATCACCGCCGACCTGATCGTCGGGGCTGACGGCGTCTGGTCGAAGGTGCGCCAGCAACTCGGCGACGGGACGCAACCCACCTATCGTGGCTATATCGCCTGGCGGGCCACCTTGGACCGCAGCGCCGCCCCGGCCAAACTCGCCGGCGACGAGACCGGCCTCTGGCTCGGCCCGCAGGGCCATGTGGTGCATTACCCCATTGCCGGCGGCAGGCTCGTCAATGTCGTGGCCATCGAAAGGAATCCGGCGCCCGTGGACGGCTGGGCCGCTCCCGGCCGGCGGGAGGACCTGCTCGCCCGCTATGCCTCTGCCGCCCCTGCCCTGCGTGAGCTTCTCGCGCAGCCGCAGGAATGGCTGCGCTGGTCCCTGTTCGACCACCCGGCCGAGCGCCTCGCCAAGGGCCGGATCGCTCTTCTCGGCGATGCCGCGCACCCCGTCCTGCCCTTCCTCGCCCAAGGCGCCGCAATGGCAATCGAGGAGGCGGCGACCCTCGCCTCTCTGCTGCGCGAGGCCCGGTCCGACATCCCGCAGATCCTCTCGGCCTATGAAAGGCAGCGCCTCGGCCGCGCAGCCCAGGTCCAGAAGGAGGCCCGCACGAACGGGCGCATCTACCATGCCGGTGCCCTGATCGCGTTCGGGCGCGACAGGGTCATGCGCCACCTGGGCTCCGAGGGCATGACGAAGCGTTACGACTGGCTCTACGGATTCCGCACCCCGGAGTGATGCAGGCACCGGCGCGCACGCTTTGACTTGCGCTCGAGCCCGCCTCCCGATAACCCTCTTCTCCGAAGCGGACGTGGCGAAACCGGTAGACGCAAGGGACTTAAAATCCCTCGGGCTATGCCCGTGCGGGTTCGACCCCCGCCGTCCGCACCAACCCCCTCGACAATTCTCAGCCTCCAGGAAGCTATCGTGCTTCGAGGCCTTCGATTACCTGTTGGGCTAAAAGACCCGCTTTGTGAATCCGATGGGATGTTCAGAAGCGGCAAGGCTCAGGTAGCGGTCTTTTGATGCAGAGTGGAACGCCGGAGCCATCAGCAAAGTTGATGATGTTGCCGACCTTTGGGCGGCGCCAGACCGTCGAGTTGCTCAAGGAGCGTTCCATGCCCACCGTCATTGCCATCGAAGCCAAGCCCGTTGAATTTGAAGGGCTGAACACCGGTTTTTTCCATCTCTACCTCGTCAAGACGGTCACGGATGAGCAGGGGCGTGTCGTCTCGGAGAAGGTCATTCGAGGCACCGCAGGATCGAACGGCGATCTTGAGACGCTGGCGGATGCCAACCTGGCTACCTCGCCCGACCGGAGAGGCTCGGATACCCCTGAGGAGAGGCACCGCAAGGTCCTCGATCTCGGCACAAGGGACGCCGACGACGTCTGGAAGGTAATGGTGCGGCATGCCAACAACATCGAGAACGCGGACCTCGACTACAGCATCGACATCTTTCGCGAAGCTCCCGGAGGAGACCTGAACAGCAACTCGGTCGTCGCATCGGTGCTCCATTCGGTCGGCCTGAACTTGAGCGCAAGCTTCCCGGACGGGATCAGCCGGTCGGATGCTCCTCTCTACGGCCAGCTCCAATACATGTACGTGGACGATGCGCTCTTCGGAACAGCGAATAGGGACTGGATCTTGGGCGGCGTCGGGAATGATCGCCTCTATGGTGGCCATGGGAATGATCGCCTCTACGGAGAGGATGGCAATGACCGCCTTCACGCCAGCAACGGCAATGATGCCCTGTATGGCGGCGACGGAAATGACCGCGCGGATGGCCGAGCCGGCAACGATGCTGTGTACGGGAACAGCGGCAATGACCGTCTTTATGGTAGCTTCGGAGATGATTATCTCAGCGGCGGAAGTGGGAACGATCGGCTTTACGGCGAGGCAGGCGCAGACATCCTCCGAGGCGGTTCGGGTCGGGATGTCTTTGTCTATAATGCCGTTCCAATTGGCCCCGAAGGCGTTGACACTATCCGAGACTTTTCGGTCGCCAATGACACCTTCTGGCTGAACAACCGGGCATTCGCCGCCCTGGGCAGCGAAGGCCGGCTGAAGTCGGGAGTGTTCCGCACGGGTGATCAGGCGCGGGATTCGACGGATCGCATCATCTACGATCGTGACGACGGGATGCTGTACTACGATGCAGACGGGACCGGCGCGAGCGAGCAGGTTGCGGTCGCAAAGCTCTCCGATGGTCTGAGACTGACGTCTCTGGACTTCCTGATCATCTAGCCGGAAACCACAGGAGCCGGGGAACGCCGGTGGTGTGATCGAAAGATGCTGATGTGCATGCCAGCACATCAAGCAATCCGGCTGACCGATATGGTCGAGAGTGCAGTCGATCAGCACCATTGGAGACGAACGATGCTCTCCGGCTTCTTCTCGCCTCGCCGAATGGGTGTAGCGGCAATCTTGGTCATTGCATCGACAAGTGCCGATGCATGGGCGCAGAGCAATCCGCTGACCTTGAGAATGTCATGCGCTCAGGCGCGGAGCCTTGTCGCTTCGCAAAGAGGCATTGTCCTCAACACGGGCCCTCTCACCTACGACCGCTATGTCGGATCGTACGGCTCCTGCGCTGTCGGGGAAACTCTGGACCCAGCATGGGTTCCGACGGCCGATACGGCCCAATGCCCCATCGGATACCGTTGCGCGCCCCGCTCTCCGCCCTCACGGAACTAGGCACCCTCTGGGGTCACAGGAGTCCTCCGATTGCGGTTATACATTAGCCGCTGGAGGCCGTTAGCGGCTGTGCCAAGCCCTGAGGGCCAGCAGAGGCGTCAGAATCGGCCAGCCGAACCCTGCGATCAGGATGTGGTCGAGGCCGATCTTCTCCTCGTCGTTGATCATGGTGGAGACTGCAAGGAGCAGAATCACGCCGGACAAATAGATCATCAAAACTTCACGCATCCCGCAGCCCCGCAGCAATCTTGAAGCTGAGCTTTGACGCATGACGGGGATCAAGCCAATGCGACCGGCAGTCGCCTGCTTCGCTACGAAGGCGTGAGACGCTGGGATGAAGCGTGCAGGATCTCTGCCGAGACCGACACAAGAAACTTTACTGGATGAAAAATTCAAATTCGTCAGAAACTTAACCGCAACTCAATCGGACCTCGCCCGTTCCTCGATCACCACGAGCAACTCCCAGGGAGGTCATCGATGCCAAAGCGGCACCACCCTTATGCCGCAGGAGGCAATGCCGGTTGGAGCATCGGCTCCAATGGCCTGACGGCAGCCGGGCAATCCGAACTGCTGAAGGATCTTGGGCGTCAACTTCAGCACAATTACCAGGGCATCCTGAAGGAGCCTGCGCCGGATCGCATCAGGCAATTGCTGGAGAGACTTGAAAGGGCTCACCGCCGCGAAAGGGGTGAGGACCACTGAGACCATCGGCCCAGGATCCGGTCCTCACCTCTCTCAGCGAGTATCAGCGCCTGCGGCGCTTCCGGGGATGAGCGTGGCCCTCGGAGTCCGACTCTTTCGGAATGAGGCTATAGATCAGAAACCCCGCCAGAATTCCGGCCCCGAGCAGAACGAAGGGATACGACTTGGCGGTCTGAACGACCCCGGATGCGGTCTGCCGCATGGCATAGACCGGCCTGGAGGCATCATGGATCAGGCGCTCGGCCCGTCTGACATTCTCCTGTCGGGTGTGGATCTCCAGGTCGTAGCCCTCGTCGTCGTCATGGCGATGAAGCTCGATGCTGTTGCGGGCGAAGCCGGCCGAGACAAGGCGCTGGATCGCCTGGTTGGCCTCGCTGCGAGACTGGAAAGATCCTGTAGCAATAGACGTGTTCGGCATCAGTCAATCCTCTTTGAACTGCAGACGCCAATTCCCGGCAAGCGCCTAGGTTCCACGCCTGCCCGATACACGGTGCGGAAACGTATCGAAGCAGAAGGCCTTCAGTGCCCGCGATAGGATTGAGACGCGGCCCTCTCGGCCTCCATCAGAACCTCAAGGGCTCTCCAAGGCTTCGGCAGGAAACGGACGTCCCGCGGAACATCCCCCGCCTCATCGTCGAGGGGCCCGCCGGATGTCAGCACTGTGCGGACCCAAGGCCATTTGAGCCGGACAGTCCGCGCAAGGTCCAACCCGTTCATGAGACAGGGAAGCCGGAGATCGGCAAAGAGGAAGGCGACTTCCTCCGAATGTCGGTTCAGGTAATCCAGAGCCTCCTCCGCGCTGGACGCTTCGACGACCTTCAGATCGGTTTCCTCGAGAAGAGCTGCCGCTAAGCCCCTGACCTCGAAATCATCCTCGACGATCAAAGCTACACGATAAGGCTCTATTCCCTGTCCCATACGTCGTCTCCTCTTCCGGTTTGCAGTTCCTTGAGCCCTGTTATGCAAGGAGCAACGATCCTCAGGCTCTTTTGTCTGACGGGAGAAATCCGGCTCCGGAAACGCGATGCGGACAGCCGGTACGATACGGTCCGAACTCATCATGCGATCGGAAGCGGCAGGGCTTTCGAGCGCACTTTCTACAGGACCGTGAATAATCAACTTTCCCGAGCGCAGGCGCGATCGGGCTAATACCCTCATCACAGAACGGTGAATACCGCCGTCTGTTTCAGCTTGGCCTTACAGAAAATTTCCTGAACAGTCTTTTTGCCCTAGAGGAACCGTCCTCCAAGCTGTAGCTTAAGCTTGAACCGACTGTTCTCACGTGAGATCCCCACCGTGTTCAAGGAGACCCAGCTTCACCAGGAGTTCTTGGACCTGGAGCATCACATGCGGCTTCTCGACCGCAGGCTGGCCGATGCCCTCCACCGGATCCGTCATGGCTCCTCGGCGGAACTGGTCGAGCAGGCCCGCCAGGATGAACGGCATCTTCTTTCCGAACTGGACCGGCTGATGACGAGGATGCGGGCGATCGAAGGGCAACTCCTCCAGATCCAGAAGGGTGCGACGCGCCACTAAAGCATGGGACCCAGATGTGGACTTGCACTTTTGGGATCCATCCGATGCTTCCTTCTTGGAACAGAGCATCGTCGGGACCGACCCAGCGGGCCGCACGATGCTCTAGCGACAGCTGGAGCCGCAGGCCTGTGCGATACCGCACGTCGGAGCCGCTGCGCTGGGATCATCCTGCCATTCCTAACGCAAGGGAAGCCCAAGGAGCACGAGGGATGACCTTCAGAGAATGTTGTTCAGGGAGCGACGTTGAAGTCGCAGGAGGGGCTGAAGCGCTGCACCGGCGGTGCATTCCGCTGTTCCCGGTCTTGCTCGTCCTCTTGGCCGCGACGAACGTCGCGTCAGCGGTGTTCGTTCTTCTGGAATGAATGGCCGCTCCTCCGCAACTCTCGGCAGCATCATCACAGGTAGTCGCACCGGGCGAGAACTGCAGGACAGCGCATGCAATGCGAAGGTCTGTCCTGCAGGTTCACCGTTCGTCTTCAGCGCATACCGAGGAACGACAGGATAGCCAGAACCACGACGATCGCGCCGATAAGCCAGATGATGTTGTTCATGAGTATTCTCTCCCAAATGGAATTGACCTCATGCCAACGGTCAAGGTGCAGGTTCGTTCCTTGGCTCCGCGCACCGTCCTACTCGGAGCGGCACGCGATCAGACCGCCTCCGCTGACATGGCCCGAGGCGGCGATCTGCCTTTCGCTCATGCTCGTGCAGGCCTCATGGGTGAGTCCCTGGACCGGATCCGCCTGGATTCGGCTCTCCTGAATGCGGGTGGTCTCGTAGCCGGGACCTGACCGGTACTCCCAGGTGGAGACTCCCGCCGTCCCGATGCATCCGCCGAGCCCGAACGAGAGCAATGCGGCAGTGGCGGCGCCAAGGATCTTCGGCATGGTTTCACTCCTCCCGTGCGAGCGCTCAGGCGGCAGATAGCGCCCCACGCCGTTTTCGTCATGGCCTGAACGAAAAAGCCCCGGCAGCGGCGCCGGGGCTTTCCGATCGATGGGAGAAGGCCGATCAGAAGTCGCGCTGAATGCGCAGGCGGCCTTCCCAGGCATCATCGTCATTCGCGCCGACGATGCCGCGCGGGTTGAGGTTGGAGTAGAGAGCCTCCACGCCGATATCGAGACCGGCGACCGGCGACCAGATCACGTTGGAGCCGACGCGCCATTCGGTGAAATCGGCGGACGGAGCGGCGGTGCCGTACTCCACGCGGGCATAGGAGCCGAACAGGCTCTGCCGGATGGTGGGCGTCCAATAATGGTTCAGACCGCCGGCGAGCGACCAGCCACGACCGGTTTCGATCTCGCCATCGGGGCCGATATACGCGTCCAGGACCGTGCCCGAAGCGATGCCGACCGAGATATCGGGGTCGAAGCCGAGATAGCCGAGGGCGCCGTCCGCATAGGTGGCGGCAAGCCACAGGGCGTCGCCCTCGCCCAGCATCGGCAGGTTCACGTTGAACATGCCCGACATGGCCCAGCCGAGTTTGCTGTCGGGGTAATCGCCGCCGACAACCACGTTGCTGCGGACCTGGTGCAGGGCGCCGGAGAGCTGAGCCGAACCCCAGGTGCCGGTATACTTCAGGTTACCGACGAGGTCGGGCAGCCTCTGGCCGGCACCCAGGTCTGCCGCGTCGGCCAGGGCGGTGGTCGCGAAGGAGCCCTCTTCCAGCGACAGGGTGGCCGAGAAGCCGTTGTCGAAGGAGAAAGTGTAGGCCAGCAGGTTCACGTCCGGAAAGTCGTAGAAGCGAACCGTGCCCCAATTCTCGTTCGGGATATCGCCGTTGGTGAAGAACGAGGTCGTGCGACCGGCGGTCAGGCCGCCGAACTGGATGTAAGCCTGGGCGATGTTCGTCGAGGTGCCCGACCCATACAGGCCGGACTGACGGTCCATCTCCATACGGACGAAGGCGCGCAGGAGGCCGTAGGCGGTCGCCGTGCGGGCGTCGAGCTGGACGCGTCCGCGGGCCAGGAAACCGATCGTATCGTCCTCGCGATTCCTGGGTTCGAGATACGCGTATTCGGCACGGACGCGACCGCCGACGCGGAGGCAGGTTTCCGTGCCCGGGATGTAGAAGAAGCCTGCGCCATAGGTGGAGCAGACGCGAACGTATTCGACCGGTGCGGCCTTGACGACCGGCAGATCGGCAGCTTGTGCCCCCATGACAGCCGCGAGGCCGGCGACTGTTCCAAGGAAGAGGCTCTTGGCGAGCTTCATGATTGTCTCCAGAGAGATCCGGGTTCGAGCCCCGTTACAGTCTCGACCGTACCGGGCCTCAAAACCGACGCAATACAGGTCCGCTTCAGTTCCGCTCAAGCAATGCGCACCCTGCTCAATAGATAAGCATTCCGGGAGGATGCGCATGCTTATTCCCGAGTGTGTGGCCCAAATTCAACAAACCGAACCGGCCCCTCCAGAGGCCTCCGGACCGGACCGTCAGTCGCCGAAAAAGTCCAGCTCGAACTCACGGCAGGTGTATCCGACAGGGCATTGGGGCGTATCCCGGGTCGGCACGAAGGCGGGCTCGATCATCTCGGTGCGCAGGCAGAACCGCTGGTCCCTGACGTAGCGGTCATACGTGTATGTGCCGGTGCCGAGAACGACCGAGCCCCGCGCCAGGACGAGGCCGCGGGCTTGGTTGCAGGTCATGCTGGGCGTCATCGGCCGCGGCTGCTGAGCCTGAACGCTCGAGGCGGCGACCAGAAGCGCCAACACACAGACTGTCTTTCGCATCGTCATACCCGTCGCACGGACGGCCTCAGGAGAACACTTTTGCCTGAGACAACGCGTCAAGCAGAGCTTTGTTACCGAAAGGGCCGGTGGCCCGCAGAGGACATCGGGCCGCTGGAGCATCGTGCCGACCCGGAGGGCCGCGCTCAACGATGCTCTTATTCAAAGAGGAAGCATCGGATGGATCCCAAAAGTGCAAATCCACTTTTGGGTCCGATGCTTCAGAGCATCGGCTGCAGGCGCGTCGCCAGGTCGACCGCAGCGGCATAGTCGGTCTTTCCGGAGCCGAGAACGGGAATGCTCGACACGAGAATGGAGCGCGGGACCCACAGCTCGGGGAAGCCGTGTTCCTGGGCATGGGCCAGGAGCACGTCTCGATCCGCGTCGTGCTTGTCGGTGATGAGGACGATCTGCTCGCCCTTGCGCGGATCCGGGATCGCCACCACCACATGGCTGCTGTCGGGCCACAGGGACTGGACCGTCGCCTCGATGGCTGCAAGCGACACCATCTCGCCCGCGATCTTGGCAAAGCGCTTCGCCCGACCCCGGATCGTCACGATTCCACCCTCGACCGTCACGATGTCGCCGGTGTCGTGCCAGCCCTCGGCCGGTGCCCGGATTCCGCCCGGCGCAGACGGGTCGAGATAGCCCTTCATCACGTTCGGACCGCGCACGTGCAGGCGTCCGCCCTCATGGATTCCCTGCACGGGTTCCAGCCGCCACTCGATGCCGGGCAGGACATGCCCCACCGTCCCGGGATGGTTGTCGTCGGGAAGGTTGCAGGCGATGACCGGCGCGCACTCGGTGGCCCCGTACCCTTCCACGATGACCGTGCCGTGCTGGTCCCAGAGGCGGCGCGTCTCGTCCTTCACCCGCTCAGCCCCGGCGATCACGAAGCGCACGCTCGCCAGGTCGTCCTCGCCGGCCGCGCGGGCATAACCCTGCAGGAAGGTATCGGTGGCGAGCATCACCGTGGCGCGCGTTCCCGCGACGAGCTTCGGGATCTGCCGGTAATGCAGCGGGCTCGGATAGAGCACCGACTTCATGCCGTTGAGCACCGCTGTCAGGAGCCCTGCGGAGAGGCCGAAAGAATGGAAGATCGGCAGCGGGTTGAAGAAGACATCGTCGTCCCTCAGCACGTCGCCGGCGAGCGCCTTGACCTGATAGGCATTGGCCACGAGGTTGGCGTTCGACAGCACCACCCCTTTCGGCACCCCCTCCGAGCCGGAGGTGAAGAGCAGCACGGCCGGATCGTCGGGCTGAACCCTAGCCCCGGCATGGACGCGCCGCGCGATCCAGGAATCCACGAGGCCGCGCAGCTTGTCGAGGCTGGTGAGCTCGGTGCGGACATCCTCGAGCCACAGGATCCTACGCCCCTCTCCCAGGGCCTCGACGATGTCGTCGAGCTTGCCCTGCTCGACGAAGCGGCGCGACGTGACGATGGTGCCGATCCCGGCCACCTCGCAGGCGGCCTTGAGGTTCTTGATGCCGGCCGTGAAGTTCAGAAAGGCCGGCACGCGCCCGAAGGCGTTGAGCCCGAACAGGGTGACGGCGATGGCCTGCACGTTCGGCAGCAGCACGCCGACGGGCTCGCGCTCCTTCGTCAGGCCTGCAAGCTTGCGCCCGAGCACCAGCGAGCCGAGGACGAGGCGGCCGAAGGTGATCGGCTGGCGCTCCAGGTCCTCCAGGGCGACCTTGTTGCGGCCGAAGCGATCCCTGGCGTCGAGGAGCGCCCCGAACAGGGTTTTGCGCGTCCGCGCGATATCGAATTCGGCCACGGGCGCGCTCCTGACAGGTTAGCCGGCGGAGCCTTCGCGGATGGGCGCCTGGTAGGCCAGGCCCATGTCCCAGGGGAAGTAGATCCAGGTGTCCTGGCTCACTTCCGTCACGAAGGTGTCGATGAGGGGGCGTCCGGCCGGCTTGGCATAGACGGCGGCGAAATGCGCGTTGGGGAGCATGTCACGCACGATCTTGGCGGTCTTGCCGGTATCGGTCAGATCGTCGATCACGAGCACGCCCTTGCCCGTCCCGTCGCCCAGAGCCTTGATGGCGGGCGCGATGTCCTTGAGCACCCGCAGCTCGCCCTGGTTCTTGTAGTCGTGATAGCTCGCGATGCACACGCTCTCGATCAGGCGAACATCGAGCTCGCGCGCCACGATGGCGGCGGGCACGAGGCCGCCGCGGGTGATGCAGACGATCGCCTCGAAGGGACCGGCCGAGGCCAGGCGCCAGGCGAGCGCGCGGCAATCGCGGTGGAACTGGTCCCAGGAGACGGGGAAGGCTTTGGGAGAGGTCGGGGACATCGGCTGGCTCTTCGTTGGTGTGTGAGGAGAGAACTCTTAAAGGGGCGCCCGGTCACCTTTGAGGTGAACGAGATGATCGCGGATGGCCGCAGTCGCCTGAGCAACAGTCTCAGGATCCTTGCCGCGCACGACGATCTGGTTGCGGAAGCCGCTGGTCGAGAACGACGGATAGGACCCGATGGAGACGCTCGGGAACGACGAGGCGATCCGGCTCAGGCCCTCGGCATAGATGCCCTCGGCCAGCCCCTCCGCCTCGATGGTCTCGATGATCATGCGCGCGCCGGTCTCCAGGGTCGGGGCGATGATGTCGAGCATGGCCTGCATGATCGACGGCACGCCCGCCATGACGAACACGTTGCCGATGCGGAAGCCCGGCGCCTTGGAGATCGGGTTCTCGATCAGGCTGGCGCCGTCGGGAATCCGGGCCATGCGCATCCGGGCCTCGTTGAGCTCTTCGGGGGTGTAGCGCTCCCGCAGCATGGCGACCGCTCTGCCGTCGTGGCCGATCCCGACCTCGAAGGCCTTGGCGATGCAGTCCGCGGTGATGTCGTCGTGGGTTGGCCCAATGCCGCCGGTGGTGAAGAGATAGGTGTAGCGGGTGCGCAGAGCATTGACCGCCGCCACGATCTCCTCCTCCACGTCCGGCACGACGCGGACTTCCCGCAGGTCGACGCCGATCCCGGTCAGGTACTCGGCGATGTAGCCGATGTTCTTGTCCTTGGTTCGGCCCGTGAGGATCTCATCACCGATGATGAGAAGGGCGGCTGTAACGGAGACGGCCATGCGCAGCGATCCTTTTGAGGGGCTTTAGCCTCAGAAACGGCAATTCTCAAGCGCAGGCAAGGGTTCATCCCTGCGCCATCCCCGGCCTTACGCACTCCTCTACTATTCCTCGCCGTCAGCGCGGACTTGTATAGGGAATGGCCGTGACGGGAGGTGCTGATGTCAAAGAGCCAGCGCCTGTGGGCCCGCAGCTGATGCTGCGAGCCTGTGAGGCAATCGAGGGTGGCGCGAATGGCAGCCCGGCTCGATGATGGATGGTGATTGGGAAGAGCCGGAATGCCTCTTCGCGCACGGCTTCTTTAGGCGGACAAGCGGTGCCAGCCCGGTGACCGCTCAAGGCGGGGTCCGTCTGCTCGACGGGGGCCTTGAACCGATTCCGACTACCGGCACGCAGCCTGGGCCTCCCGTCGATGCCGCTTGCGAGGCAACACCACGGGACCGTGCCTGCCTCCACACTGCGACGCCTCGCGAGCGCGCCCCTCATTAGAGGCAGGTCTACACAACGATATAGCCGAGGTTAGGAGAATTGTCAAGAACGAAATGAGAACATGCGCCGCCTGCCCTCTCCCCTCTGCGGGAGAGGGGCCGTGCTTGCCATCAACGCCCCTCTGCCGGCTCGCTCCGCTCGCCACCCTCCCCCGCACTCAAGTCGGATGTTTCCGACTTGAGCACGAGGAATGTCCAGATCGGGAACACCCGATCTGGATGGGGGGAGGGACATCAGCGCTCTATCCTGCACGCGATCCCGGATCGGCTGCACCGTCCGGGATGACGGTGGTGGGGATGAAGTTGTTGGGGGGCATAGCGGGGGTCATTCCCGGCCGGAGATGGCGCAGCCATCGGAGGGGAAGGGAATCCACGATCAAGCGCTGCGCTATGGATCCCCTTCCCGGCCTGCGGCCGCCGGGGATGACAACGTGCGGAGCGGGTTGAACCGCCCCCTTCCCCCCTGCTACCAGGGTCTTTTCCAGTCGAATGTTGGTTTTGAATGCGTTTTCAGGAAACCCTGCTCGAGGGTCGTCTTATCGAGCGTTACAAGCGATTTCTGGCGGATATCGAGCTCGACACCGGCGAGGTGGTCACCGCCCATTGCGCCAATCCCGGGGCCATGATGGGCCTGAAGGAGCCCGGCAGCCGGGTGTTCCTCTCGCGGGCCACGAACCCCAACCGCAAGCTCAAGTACAATTGGGAGTTCGTGGAGATCGCGGCCGGCGGCGGTCCGCTCCAGCTCATCGGGATCAACACCTCCCGGCCCAACCTGCTGGTGGCCGAGGCCCTGCGGGAGGGGCGGCTTGAGCCCTTCGCCCGCTACGACCGGGTGCGGCCCGAGGTGAAGTACGGCAGGAACAGCCGGGTCGACTTCCTGCTGGAGAAGGACGGCGAGCCGCCCTGCTACCTGGAGGTGAAGAACTGCCACCTCATGCGCGAGGCGGGCTTCGCCGAATTCCCGGATTGCGTCGCCGCCCGCAGCGCCAAGCACCTCTACGAGCTGGCCGACATGAAGGCCGAAGGCGCGAGGGCCGCCCTCGTCTACGTGATCCAGATGGATGCCGAGCGCTTCGACGTGGCCCGCGACATCGACCCGGCCTACGACAAGGCCTTCCGGCACGCCCTCGCGGCGGGGGTGGAATCCTACGCCTATGTCTGCCGCATCACCCCGCAGGAGGTGACGATCGACCGGCCGGTGGCAATCGTGACGCCGCGATAGGGCTCCTAGGAAACGGGTTCACAAACACTCGGCCTCATCAGAGTCCGGCTCGTAGAAGACCGGCAGCCCTCCTCACGTCATCACCGGCCTTGTGCCGGTGATCCCGATGGCTTGAAACGCCGCGCTTCACAGGATCGGGATGGCCGGCACAAGGCCGGCCATGACGAGGGGCCATGACCCAAGCCGAGGCGTGTTCCTCTTCATGAGCCAGCCTCTCAGGATGAGGGCTCAGGTATGGCCGCGTTTGCGCCGGATTTTCAGGAACGCTCGAAAACCAGGTTCATCTTGGTTTCGAGGATCTGCCGGTAGCCTTTGCCCGTGAGGAGCCCGACCACGTCGGCCTGCCAGCGTTCCGGAACGTTCGCCACGATGAACACGGACGGGTAGAGCGAGGCCGGCGCATCCCGGAAGAACGGGCCGAGGACAAGGTCTTCCGCCCCCTCCACGTCGAGCTTGATCGCGTCCACGCGGGTCAGGCCCTCCCGGCTCAAAAGGTCGAGCAGGGTCACGGCCGGGACCCGGATCGCGTCCGTCTGGCTGGAGTTCACGATCTTGAGGCTCGCCTCGCCCCGGTTGAGCGGGTCGAGGAACAGGGTGAGCTCGCCCGTCTTGTCGGCGATCGCGCAATCGACGGCCTTGATCGTGCAGGAGGGGTTCTGGCGGATGTTGTAGATCAGCCGGTCGAAGATCTCCGGCTGCGGCTCGACGGCCAGGATCCGGGTCGAGACGGCGGGGCCGGCCTCCTGCGCCAGGAACAGGGCGTACCAGCCGACATTCGAGCCCACATCGATGAAGGTGAAGCCGTCCTTGATCCGCGAAGCCAGGATCTTGAGCTCGTCCGCATCGAAATATTGCGGTGTGAAGAGGAGCCGGCGCTCGCAGACGTTCTTATGGGGATAAAGCCGCATCCTGACGCCGAACGTCTCGAGATCGAGCGGCGGGCCTTTCAGCATCTTCATGGCCAGATGGCGCAGCATCAGGGCGAGCCGGCGCCCCGCCCAGCCCTCGGGCAACCCGCGCGTGCGGTCGATCACCCAACGGGTGAGACCTGAAGGCGCAAAGTCCCCGAAGGGGCGGGTATCATTCATGGGCGAGGAATCCAGAGCCACGAACCGGACGAACAGGGTTGCCTCATGACACCCCCGGGCGCCAATCGCAAGCGCGGCATCAGGTCTTTGCTTGCGTCAGCCGCGCCAATCCTTACATTCCGGACAACAGATCCAAGGATTGAGAATGACCGAAACCGATGTTGTCGAGCGCAGGCGCGGCGCCGAGATCCCGCTGCACGGCCCTGCCGATTTCGAGGGGATGCGACGCGCCGGCCGCATGGTGGCCGAGTGCCTCGACATGCTCACGGAATACGTGAAGCCCGGCGTGACGACCGAGTTTCTCGACAAGCTGGCGTTCGACTTCATCCGCGATCACGGCGCCTATCCGGCCTGCCTGCACTACCGCGGCTACACCAAGACGATCTGCACCTCGATCAACCACGTGGTCTGCCACGGCATTCCCAACGACAAGCCCCTGCGCGACGGGGACATCATGAATGTGGACGTCACGCTGATCCTCGACGGGTGGCACGGCGATTCGAGCCGCATGTACTATGTGGGCGAGGTGCCGCGCCGGGCGCAGCGCCTGTGCGAGATCACCTATGAGTGCCTCCTGCGCGGCATCGCGGCCGTCAAGCCGGGCGCCACCACCAACGACATCGGGGCTGCGATCCAGACCTATGCGGAAGCCGAGCGCTGCTCCGTGGTGCGGGACTTCTGCGGCCACGGCATCGGCAAGGTCTTCCACGACTCGCCCACGATCCTCCACTACGTGGAGCCGGCCTACAACGTGGAGCTGAAGGCCGGCATGTTCTTCACCATCGAGCCCATGATCAACTTGGGCAGACCGCAGGTGAAGGTGCTCGCCGACGGCTGGACCGCCGTGACCCGCGACCGCTCCCTCTCGGCCCAGTTCGAGCACATGGTGGGCGTAACGGAGACCGGCGCGGAGGTGTTCACCTACTCGCCCAAGGGCTTGGACAAGCCGTCGTAAAGTTAGCTCGACACTAGCCTGCCGCATCGCTTCTGGTCTACAAGGTAACAATGATGCTTCGGAAACCTCCCGGAGCCTCTTGAGGGCACGCAGCGACGACCGGCATGAGCGACGACCTTCCCCATTATCACGGCCATCGCGACAGGCTGCGCGCCCGCTTCATGGAAGTCGGCGGCGATGCGGTGCCGGATTACGAGTTGCTGGAACTCGTGCTCTTCCGCTCGATCCCGCGCCGGGATGTGAAGCCCATCGCCAAGGAACTGCTCAAGCGCTTCGGCTCCTTCGCCGAGGTGCTGGCCGCCTCCCCGGCCCGGCTCATGGAGGTGGACGGGATCGGCGAGAGCGTGGTCACGGACCTGAAGATCGTGGAGGCCTCCGCCCGGCGTCTCGCCAAGGGCGAGGTGGCCAAGCGCCCCGTCCTGTCCTCCTGGACCTCCGTTATCGACTATTGCCGCACCGCCATGGCCTTCATGGACAAGGAGCAGTTCCGCCTGCTTTTCCTCGACAAGCGCAACGCGCTCATCGCCGACGAGGTGCAGCAATCGGGCACCGTCGACCACACGCCGGTCTATCCGCGCGAGGTGGTGAAGCGCGCCCTCGAACTCTCGGCCTCGGCCCTGATCCTCGTGCATAATCATCCCTCGGGGGATCCCACACCCTCCTCCGCCGACGTCAAGATGACCCGGGAGATCATCGATGTGGCGAAACCCCTCGGCATCACCGTGCACGACCACATCATTGTCGGCCGCGAGGGCCATGCGAGCCTCAAGGGCCTGCGGCTGATCTGAGCTTGACCGCAGAACCAACCTCCCTCCGTCGCGTTACACCACCGTCAAAAACGCAATCGGGAGATGATGATGATAAAGCTGCTGACGGCGGGCCTGCTCGGCTCCACCCTCCTGGCCTCGGCCGCCATGGCCCAGACCGCGCCGTCCACGACGGCCCAGCCCTCCTCCGGCGCCAATGCGCCTGCCGGCATGAACTTCATGACCCGCCTCGAGGCCGGTCAGATGCTCGTCTCCAAGATCATGGATGAGGATGTGGTCGGCGCCGACAACAAGGACATCGGCGATCTCGAAGACCTGGTGTTCGACCGCAGCGGCCGCATCGTCGCCGTCGTGGTCGAGGTGGATGAGGGCCTCGGCGACCGCACCGTGGCCCTGCCCGTGAGCGCCGTCCAGATGAACGGTCCAGACGCGGCGACCACCGGTTCCGTCCAGGGCTCGAGCCCGAACTCCGCCCGCAGCAGCGACGACATGCGCATCGTCGTGACCATGCCGGTGGATCAGCTCAAGTCGGCTCCGGAATTCGAAGAAGACGACGACTAAGGCATTCCGATCCTGCGGCCGCCCAGGGTGGCCGCAGGCCCCCTCAGATCAGCGTGTCGATCCCGGTGAAGATCGCATAGACGAAGCCGAGGCTGAGGGTCAGGCCGATGGAGCCGATCAGAAGGCCTCCTACGACCACAAGGCCATCCCGTTCGACGAGCCCCAGGCCGACAAGGCATACGGCGAGGCCCAGGGGGATCTGCCCCACGAAGGGCGGCGCGAAGAGAAGCCCCAGCGACAGGACCAGAACGACCGCGCCCATGAGGCGCATGGCGAGCGGCGTGTCGAGGAATGTCATGCGCGGGCGGGAGATGCGCTCCAGGCGGCGGAAAGCGGGAACGGCCCGTCCGACCGCCCGCTCCACGTCCTTGCGGGCCATGGAGCGGTTCATGAGCTGGCTCGGAAGCCAAGGCGCCTCGCGGCCGAAAACGATCTGGACGGCGACAAGCGCCAGCAGCAGGCCGCAGACCAGCGGAATCGGCGGCGGCATGGGAAGGCAGTTGGGCAGCCCGAGCAGGACGATGAGGAGCGCGAAGGCCCTGTCCTGGAGCACCGCCATGATCTCGCGCACGGTGAGGCGCTCGCCTGGCTGGGACGCGAGGGCGAGCAGGATTTGGGACGTGCGCGCGTTGGAAAACAAGGAGCCCTGGCAGGTTCGAGGATGCTCAGGGCGCCTCTCTACCTGACTTAACGTCCGGGGCCAAGGCGTATCAATGAATGTTGATCTCTCCCTCGATGGCCCGGAACTCGGCGGGGCGGATCAGCTGCGCATGCGTGACGGTGACCGAGTGCAGGGGGCCTGCGAGCTCCCGTTTCCAGAAGTCGAGGAAGTCGATGAGCACGGGAAAGCGGGGAGCCAGATCGTATTCCTGCCAGATGTAGGTCTGAAGGAAGGTCGGGTGATCCGGCATGCGGTACAGGATCTGGGCGGTCGTCAGCCCGTAGCCTTCCATCTGGCGGATGAAATCATTTGAGACCATGCGAACTCCTTCTCAAGCCCAAGCGAGCCTTGTCGACAGGAATCCACCCGAAAAGCGCAGGCGGTCTCCTGCCCTATGCTCAAGGCTAAATCTTGAGTGCACTTTGAAGTTCCCGCAAGCGCATCGGACCCAAAAGCGGAAGGCACCTTCGGAATCCATCCGATGCTCATTATCCTAAGCGCATCGTCCGATGCGCGAATGGACTTGCACATCCCCGCGATCTTGCGTTGAGTGCTCGGGCCAGAGCCCGAACGGAAGCATCGTGAAAGGAGATCGCCGGGAATGCGCTTCGCCTTCGCGGGAATCGATTTTCTGGGAGATGTTTTCGAGACGTTCCTCGCCAGGGGCTGGGAGCCCGTCAAACTCTTCAGCCGCCCTTGCGACAGCATCTACGACTTCAACGACGTGACCCTGTCGCGCGCCCGCTCGCTGCGCCTGCCGGTGCAGATGTCGCGCATCCTCCCGGCCGACCTCGCCGGCCTGAAGGCCATGGGCTGCGAAGCCCTGGTGGTTGCAGGCTATCCGTGGCTGATCACCGGCTGGGAGCGGCATATCCCCCATGCGGTCAACTTCCACCCCTCGCCCCTGCCTCTGGGACGGGGTCCCTACCCGCTCTTCCAAGCCATCCTCGACGGTTTGCCCGAGTGGGGCGTGACGGCCCACGCGCTGGAGCCGGCCTTCGACACCGGCGCCATCGTGGCCCAGAAGCGCTTTGCCCTGAGCGGCGCGGAAACCCACGACACCCTGCTGTCCAAGTGCCAGATGGCCGCCAAGGAGCTTGCGGCGCAACTCGCCGAGGAGCTGCCCCGTCTCTGGGCCGAAGCCCGGCCGCAGGGGCCGGGCACCTACTGGCCCAGGGTCACGCAGGCGCAGCGGACGGTCGACTGGAACGGCAGCGTGCAGGACGTGCTGCGCACCATTCGCGCCTTCGGATCCATCGAAGCCTTTGCCCAGATCGAGTCCCGCTACGTCTATGTGCGGGAGGCCTCGGGCTGGGAGGAGCCGCACCGCTACAGGCCCGGCACCCTCGTCCACCGCCACCGCAGGCACATAGTGGTCGCCGCCCGCGACGGCTTCGTGCAGATCGACGGGTGGAGCCCCTATGCGCCGGGCTCGGCGAGGCAAGGATAGAAGGCCAGCCCTCTATCGCCGGCGCCTGATCAGCTTCCAGGCCTGGCGAAGGAGGAAGATATTGCGAAAGAACCTGAACATCGGATCACCTTTGTAAACCACGTGCTGGTCAAAGGCCTTCTCCGGTGGATGGTTCCAATCCCGTCGCACGCTCATCGCCGCGCGTGAATACCTTAGAGGCTGGCTCATAAAGGGCTGGCAGCTCTCCTCACGTCATCACCGGCCTTGTGCCGGTGATGACGTGAGGAGAGGCGCAACGCTTTTCAGCATCGGGATGGCCGGGACTGATCCCCGGATCAAGTCCGGGGCCGGCCATGACGGAAACCGAGGCGTGTTTCTCTTTATGAGCCAGCCTCTTAGGACAGCGGAGCGTCCACGGTGCACAGGACGCCGGCGGGATCGAATTCGATCCGGACGTTCCCGTTGAGCTCGCGCGCGAGGCTGCGTTCGATCAGGCGGGAGCCGAAGCCCTGTCGGGCGGGCGGCTGGACCGTCGGGCCGCCGCTTTCCTGCCAATGCAGGTGCAGGTGGCTTCCGGCCTCCCCTCGGACGACATCCCAGACGATATCGACCTTTCCCGTCGCGTTCGACAGGGCGCCGTGCTTCACGGCGTTGGTGGTCAGCTCCTGAAGCGCCATGGACAGGGCCAGGGCGATGCGGGGCGACAGGCGCGTCTCGGGCCCGTCGATGGTCAGGCGGTTCTCCCCCAGGGCTCTGTAGGGCTCGACGGCCTGGGCGACGACATCCTTGAGCTCGGCCCCTTCCCAGCTCTCCGTCGTCAGCACGTCATGAGCCCGTGCCAGCGCCATCAGGCGCCCTTCGAGAGCCTCCTTGGCCTCCAGCGCCGTCCCCGCATTGCGCAGGGTCTGAGCGGCGATGGACTGCACCGTGGCCAGGGTATTCTTCACGCGGTGGTTCAGCTCGTTGATGAGAAGCGTGCGCTGCTCCTCGGCCCTCTTCCGCTCGGTAATCTCGCGCTGGATGCCCCAGAGCCGCTTCAGCTGCCCCTCCTCGATGATCGCGATCATGCTGTTCTCGAAGTGCTTCGGATGCCCAGCCGCATCCTGCTCGACGGATTCCACGCCGGTGACACTGTACCCGGAGGCGATGATGCCCTTGAGATAGGCCCTGGCCCCGGGATCCGATGACGGCAGGGGAAAATCGAGGGTCTTGCCGATGAGGTCCTCGGCCCGGTCCAGCCCATACATGCGCGCCATGGCGTCGTTGCAGTCCACGAAGCGGCCGCTGCGATACGCCTGCTCGACCTGTTCCTCCACCGGCAGGCTCGTGTCGAGCGGGGGAGTGAACTCCAGGAGCCATATCCCCTCGGAGCTGTGGGTGATGAACGAGCGGTAGCGCTCCTGGCTGTCACGCAGCGCCGCCTCGGCATCCTTCTCGGCGGTAATGTCCCACTGGGCCCCGAGGGAGCGGACGAAGCGCCCGTTCGCATCCCGGACCAGCTTGGTGCGCGCCCTGATCCACCGCATCTCGCCGGTATCGGCGCGGGTGATCCGAAAATCGTATTCGAGGTGGCAATGGGCAGGATTGGCGACCACCCGGCGTGTCTCGGCTTCGATCCATTCCCGATCCTCAGGATGCACGAGGCAGATCCATTTCATGTACGAGAATGCATCGGCTTCGTCGTTCGGCAGCCCATAGAGATCCAGGTACTCCGGCGACGCGACGGCCTTGCCGGTTTCGCGATCGAATTCGAAGCTGCCGATCCGAGCCGCCTCCTGGACCTGCCTGAGCCGCTCCTCCGTGGGAGCATGGCTGGTTGCTTCGACCCCGGTCCCGTAAAAGCCGGCGACCCGGCCCATGTCGTCCCTGACGGGGGTGAGGGAGAACGTGAAGCCGCCGATGGGCCAGCCCAGCCGCCCGCCCGGTGAATCCGGTTGCCCGGCGGCGTCCTGCGCGTCCCCCGACAAAGCCGATTCGATCATCGCGCGATTCCGGCCCCAGATTTCGGGCCAGACCTCGCGCAAGGGCCTGCCCAGCGCTGCCGGATGGCCGGGTTCGAGGACCGACCGGAAGCTCTCGTTGTAGAGCAGCGTCAGCTCGGGGCCCCATACGAGAAAGGCAGGCTGCCCGGCGCCGATCATGAGGTCGGCAAGGGTGCGAAGGCTCTGGGGCCATGACGGCAGAGGACCGAGAGGGGTGGCCGCCCAGTCATGCGCCCGGATAAGGCGCCCCATCTCGCCCCTGCCCCGCAGCCAGGAGACGGCCCCGGCCGTCTCCGGTCCGCTGACGTCTTCGGGCTTTGTGAGAGGGGGCGCCTTCCCTGCCAGCAGGCCGTCGCTCATGGAGGGCCTGCGTGGTACGCCGGTGCGGCTAATCCTTCGACCATGGCAGGATCGGATCTGTTCCAGCTGCTCGGCATTTGTTGCTCGTAGCCCTGCGGATCGAGGGTTCAATGTGATAGAGCTACATAATCTCCTGATGCCTGGCTTCAAGGGACGGAGAAGATTCGCATCGGCTTGGCGGCATGACTCGGAAATCGCTGAGGTCGACCGATTGCGGGCCCGCAGAAAAGGGCACCTGCCCAGGGAGTTGGAATTGCGCGGAACCAAGCTTCCGTAACGGCATTAGCTCTCGGCGAAGGCCATGTGCCCCCAGGTCTTCGAGACCCTCAAGCCCTTCACCCCGGTGAAGGGCTTTTCCTTATCTCCGCAGCAAAAATCTCGCCCAGGTTGAACTCGCACTACCTCTTTGGAGTTAAGCCTCTGGAGGTACTGTTCACCTACAGCCCTCACAACTCAGGGCCGCCTCGCTGTCTCCCGGCAGGCCGGCCCTCTCTTTTGCCTTGCCCTGGAGCCCCCGAGCGGAAATTTCCCGCGAAGCTGAAACCACATCAGGGCTTGGTCATTGGGTCCGCGAGTGCTCTCCCGAGCCTTCAGGACCGGGAGGCCTCCTCATTTGCCGGCAACGGCAGGTGGGGAGGCCTTTCTCGCTCTACCCACAGGTCTCACAATTCGTGATAGTGCCGCCCCTGATAGACGAGAGGCGGCCTTTGCTCGCCGAGCCTGATGCGGACGATCTCGCCAATGATCACGTGATGGGTGGCGACCACGCGGGCATCGCCGATTCTGCAGTCGAAGGACACAAGACTCGTCGTCAGGGCGGGTGAGCCCGTGTCGAGAGTGCTCCACTCCCCCTGGCCGAACCGATCCGGCCCCTGGAGGCCAGCGCGGCCGGCAAAGACGGCTGCCAGATCCAAATCGGCGGCCGCAAGGGTGTTGACGCAGAAAACACGGTTCGAGAGCAGCGCCTGAGCGGAGCGGGACGCCGTGTTGATGCAGACGAGGAGCGAGGCGGGGCTGTCCGTCACGGGCGTGACCGCCGTTGCCGTGAACCCCGCGCGCCCGGCCTCGCCGTCCGTCGTGACCACATGAACGGCGCCCGCGACCCGGCTCATCCCCTCGCGAAAGAGAAGAGCGTCGGGGCTGCCGGCGGCCGCGGAGGTGGTGGAGGCTTGTGTCTTCAACATCATGATCCCGAACAGGCCTCTTTCACTCTTTCAGCACAGAGCACAAGGCCGTTGGCAACCATATGGCCCCTGAGCCGCCCCTTGGAAAGCGGCTGCATTTCGCCCGTCCGGCACCGTTCGGACGGATTTCCGGCGGGGATTCATCAATCTGAGCTATAGGAATCTTAACAGTACGTTGTGGAATGAAAATCGTTTTGCTAGAGACACCCGCACCTTACGTCAGGCTTGGCGATGTTCACGCATCGTGCTTTCCTTCATCGTTTCCCAAGAATGACCCCATTCCAGAGGGGCAAGGGTAGGACATGGAAATCTTTGTGCAGCAGCTCATCAATGGGCTGACTCTGGGGTCGATCTACGGCCTCATCGCCATCGGCTATACGATGGTCTTCGGCATCATCGGCATGGTGAACTTCGCCCACGGCGATGTCTTCATGCTCTCGGCGTTCATCGCGCTCATCTTCTTCCTGATCCTGACCACGTGGCTCGGAATCTCGTCCGTGGTGCTGGCCCTGTTCTTCGTGCTGATCATCGCCATGGTCCTCACCTCCCTGTGGGGCTGGACCGTCGAGCGCATCGCCTACCGGCCTCTTCGCGGCTCGTTCCGCCTGGCGCCCCTGATCTCGGCCATCGGCGTCTCGATCTTCCTGTCGAACTTCGTCCAGGTGGCGCAAGGCGCGCGCAACAAGCCCACGCCTCCGATGGTCCAGGACGTGATCGTCCTGTTCCAGGGCGAAAGCGGCTACAACGTCGCCCTGTCCTACAAGCAGGTCATCATCATGGTGGTCACGGCGGTGCTGCTGACGATCTTCTGGTACGTGGTCCAGAAGACCTCGCTCGGCCGCGCCCAGCGCGCCTGCGAGCAGGACCGCAAGATGGCCGCCCTGCTCGGCATCAACGTGGACCGGACGATCTCCCTCACCTTCGTGATCGGCGCCGCCCTCGCGGCCGTCGCCGGCACCATGTACCTGCTGTATTATGGCGTCGTGAGCTTCACCGACGGCTTCGTGCCGGGCGTGAAAGCCTTCACGGCCGCGGTCCTGGGCGGCATCGGCTCGCTTCCCGGCGCGGTTCTGGGCGGCCTGATCATCGGCCTCATCGAGACGTTCTGGTCGGCCTATTTCTCCATCGAGTACAAGGACGTGGCCGCCTTCTCGATCCTCGCCATCGTATTGATCTTCATGCCCTCCGGCATTCTCGGACGGCCTGAGGTCGAGAAGGTTTAAGGAGCCCGACCACCATGAACGCTCCTTCCATCACCACGACAGCCAAGACCAACACCGTGTCGAGGCATTTCGACATGGCTGCGGCCTTCAAGGACGCCCTCAAGGCCGCCTTGATCATGCTGGGCCTGTCCATCCCGATCCTGGTCTACAAGACGGACCAGAGCGGCGCCGACCTGTTCCTCACGCCCCGCTGGGGGCTCGTGGCGATCGTCTGCGCCATCGTGTTCGGCCTGCGCCTGGTGCTCCACGCCTTCACGGCATCGCGGGCCTATCGCCAGGCGACGCCGAGCCCTCATCAGGCGACGGAACCCGTCCACGCGATGCCGAGCGCGTTCCAGCACGTGTCCCGCTTCGCCATCCCCTTCTTCGTCGGGGTGGCGGTGACCTTTCCGATCCTGGTCTACCTGATCCAGGGCGGATTGAACGAGTCGCGCTACTGGGTCGACCTGGGCATCCTGATCCTCACCTACGTGATGCTCGGCTGGGGCCTGAACATCGTGGTGGGCCTCGCGGGCCTGCTCGACCTGGGCTATGTCGCCTTTTATGCGGTCGGGGCCTATTCCTACGCCCTGCTCTCGACCACGTTCGGCCTGTCCTTCTGGATCTGCCTGCCGCTCGCCGGCATCCTGGCGGCCTTCTGGGGCGTGATCCTGGGCTTCCCGGTGCTGCGCCTGCGCGGCGACTACCTGGCCATCGTGACGCTTGCCTTCGGCGAGATCATCCGCCTCGTTCTCATCAACTGGGTGGACCTGACCAATGGCGGCGCCGGCATCTCGTCGATCCCGCGCGCGACCTTCTTCGGCATTCCGTTCAGCTCGGGCGAAGGCGGCTTTGCCGATACCTTCGGGCTCGAATTCAACGGCATGCACAGGATGATCTTCCTGTACTACCTGATCCTGGCCCTGGCGCTGCTGACCAACTTCGTCACCATGCGGCTGCGCAAGCTGCCCGTGGGACGCGCCTGGGAAGCCCTGCGCGAGGACGAGATCGCCTGCCGGTCGCTCGGCATCAACACCACGAACACCAAGCTGACGGCATTCGCCATCGGGGCCATGTTCGGCGGCTTCGCGGGATCGTTCTTCGCGGTCCGCCAGGGCTTCGTCTCGCCGGAGAGCTTCAACTTCCTGGAATCGGCGATCATCCTGGCCATCGTGGTCATGGGCGGCATGGGCTCGCAGATCGGCGTGGCCATCGCGGCCATCGTGCTGGTCGGCGGCCCCGAAATCCTGCGCAACCTCACCTTCCTCCAATCCGTCTTCGGCTCGGGCTTCGACCCGAACGAATACCGCCTGCTGCTCTTCGGCGCCGGCATGGTGGCGATGATGGTGTGGCGTCCGCGCGGCCTGATCTCGGAACGTGAACCCTCGGTGATCTTGAAAGAGCGTAAGGCCATCTCGGGCTCGCTCGTGAAGGAAGGACACGGCTAATGCGCTGGCTGCAGGATCCCATCCTCGACGTACAGCATCTCACGATGCGCTTCGGCGGCCTGGTGGCCGTCAACGACCTCTCCTTCAAGGCGGGGCGCGGCGAGATCACCGCGCTCATCGGCCCGAACGGCGCGGGCAAGACCACGGTCTTCAACTGCATCACCGGCTTCTACAAGCCTACTGAGGGCATGATCGCCCTGCGCAAGCCCGATGGCTCGCACCTGCTCCTGGAGCGGCTGCCCGGCTTCGACATCAACTGGAAGGGTAAGGTCGCCCGCACCTTTCAGAACATCCGCCTGTTCTCCGGCATGACCCTGCTCGAGAACCTGCTGGTGGCCCAGCACAACCCGCTGATGATCGCCTCGGGCTTCACGTTCCTCGGCGTTCTCGGGCTCGGCGGCTATCGCAAGGCCGAGAAGGAGGCCATCGAGAAGGCCAAGTTCTGGCTGGAGAAGACCCGGCTCATCCACAGGGCCGACGAACCGGCCGGCGACCTCCCCTACGGCGACCAGCGCCGCCTGGAGATCGCCCGCGCCATGTGCACCGACCCGCTCCTGCTCTGCCTGGACGAGCCGGCGGCCGGCCTCAACCCGCGCGAATCCCTGGAGCTGAACCAGCTCCTTCTGTCGATCCGCGAGGAACAGGGCACCTCGATCCTCCTAATCGAGCACGACATGTCGGTGGTGATGGAGATCTCCGACCACGTGGTGGTGCTGGACTACGGCACCAAGATCTCGGACGGCCTGCCCGTTGAGGTCAGGAACGACCCCAAGGTCATCGCCGCCTATCTCGGCGTGGCCGACGACGAAGTCGAGCAGGTCGAAGCGGAGATCGGCGCATGAGCACCGCTGGAGCAGATATCGCGATGCAGAGTTCCCAGACTGCCGCTTCCCGCCAGCCGCTCCTCAGCGTGCGCGGCGTGAAGACCTATTACGGCAACATCATCGCCCTCAAGGGCGTGGACATGGACGTCAACGAGGGCGAGATCGTCACGCTGATCGGCGCCAACGGCGCCGGCAAGTCGACGCTGATGATGACGATCTTCGGCAACCCGCGGGCGCGGGAAGGCACGATCACCTATGCGGGCCAGGACATCACCAAGATGCCCACCCACGAGATCGCGCACATGTCCATCGCGCAGTCGCCGGAAGGCCGCCGGATCTTTCCGCGCATGACCGTGTTCGAGAACCTGCAGATGGGCGCTTCCATGAACGGGATGGCCCATTTCGACCATGATCTCGAGCGCGTCTGCACCCTGTTCCCGCGCCTGAAGGAGCGCCTGCAGCAGCGCGGCGGCACGCTCTCGGGCGGCGAGCAGCAGATGCTGGCCATCGCCCGCGCGCTCATGAGCCGCCCGCGCCTGCTCCTCCTCGACGAGCCGTCGCTGGGCCTTGCTCCGCTGATCGTGAAGCAGATCTTCGACATCATCAAGGAGCTCAACGAGAAGGACGGCATGACGGTCTTCCTCGTGGAGCAGAACGCCTATCACGCCCTGAGGCTGGCCCATCGCGGATATGTGATGGTGACGGGCAACATCACCATGAGCGGCACCGGCAAGGAACTGCTGAACGATCCGCAGGTCCGCGCGGCCTATCTCGAGGGAGGACATCACTGATGCAGGGCATCCTTTACGAAGAACCCTCGATCTGGCTCTTCCTGCTCATCACCGTGATCATGGGCGGCTGGGCGGCCTGGATGACCGGCCGCGCCATCGCCCTCACCTGGCGGCCGTTCTGGACCCTGATCCTGTACCTGTTCGTTCTCGGCGCCGCGGTGCGGTTCATCCACTACGCCCTGTTCGGCGGAACCCTGCTGTCGATCCACTACTATGCGGTCGACACCATCGTGCTGCTGATCATCGGGTCGCTCGGCTTTCAGTATCGCCGGGCCCGGATGATGACCACCCAGTACAGCTGGCTCTATGAGCGGAGCGGCCTGTTCTCCTGGCGGGAAAAGGCTTCTACGACCAAGGGCTAAGGCGGAAAAATTCCAGCGTGACATCCGCTTAAAAACAAGCATGATGGCATCTGGATGGCGGGGAAGACCCGCCAAACCGGCCCCACGAGGAAGAGGGGCCTATAAAACCACCCAGAGGAGTGACCTCATGAAGAAAATGCTGTTGACCGGCGTGGCGCTTGGTCTTGGCCTCGCCTTCTCCAGCGCTGCCAGCGCCCAGATCAAGATCGGCGTTGCTGGCCCCATCACCGGCCCGAATGCTGCCTTCGGCGCTCAGCTGAAGAACGGCGCCGAGCAGGCTGTCGCCGACATCAATGCCGCTGGCGGCATCAATGGTCAGAAGGTCGAGCTCATCGTCGGCGACGACGTGTGCGATCCGAAGCAGGGCGTTTCGGTGGCGAACAAGTTCGCGGCCGAGGGCGTGAAGATGGTCATCGGCCACTTCTGCTCGGGCGTCTCGATCCCGGCTTCGCAGGTTTACGAAGAGGCCGGCATCGTTCAGATCTCGCCCGCTTCCACGAACCCGACCTACACCGAGCGCGGCATGTGGAACACCTTCCGCACCTGCGGCCGTGACGACCAGCAGGGCGGCGTTGCCGGCGCTTATCTCGCCGACAAGTTCAAGGGCAAGAAGGTCGCGATCATTCACGACAAGACCCCCTACGGCAAGGGCCTCGCCGACGAGACCCAGAAGACCATGAATTCCAAGGGTCTGAAGGAAGTCGTCTATGAAGGCGTCAACACGGGCGAGAAGGACTACTCCGCTCTCGTGTCGAAGCTGAAGCAGGCCGGCGTCGACGTCGTCTACTTCGGCGGCCTCCACACGGAAGCCGGCCTCATCATCCGCCAGATGCGCGATCAGGGCCTCCAGGCTCCGATGATGTCGGGTGACGGCATCGTGTCGGCCGAGTTCACCTCGATTGCCGGCCCGGGCGCCGAGGGCACCCTGATGACCTTCGCTCCCGATCCGCGCAAGAACCCGGCGGCTCAGGAAGTCGTGAAGAAGTTCCGCGACAAGAACTACGAGCCCGAGGCTTACACCCTGTACTCCTACGCTGCGGCCCAGGTTCTGGCCGACGCTGCGAAGCAGGCTGGCAGCACGGACGGCAAGAAGGTTGCGGACGCCATCAAGTCCGGCAAGCCTTTCAAGACCGTGATCGGCGATCTTTCCTTCGACAAGAAGGGCGACATCACCCGTCCTGACTACGTCGTGTATGTCTGGAAGAAGGGCGCCGACGGCAAGATCGACTACACCGGCAACGAAGTCGGCATGTAATCGACCGGCCTCGAGCCGAACAATCGAGAACCCGCCCTGGCGACAGGGCGGGTTTTCTTATGCCAGATCCTCACTCAGGCGCACCCGCACATGCCCGCTCTTGCCCTTACCCTGCTTGAAGCCCCCTACGCCGTCTGCCGTTTTCCGGCCGGTGCGCCGGTTCCCGCCCCCTCGCCCGGCGCCTTCTCGCTCCTGGTCCAGGCCGTCGAGGAAACCACCCTCGTGTGCCCCCTTCACCAAGCGCCCCCCGAGGCCGAAACGGACGCGGGCTGGCGCTGCTTCAGGATCGTGCAGAGCTTCGACTTCAGCGTGCCGGGGATTCTCGCGTCCGTGCTCGAACCCCTGGCCAGGGCCGGCATCGGCATCTTCGCCACCTCGACCTTCAGCACCGATTACGTGCTGGTGAAGGAGCAGGATGCGGACCGCGCCGTGGCGGCCCTGCAGGCCGCAGGGCACCGGGTCGACGGCTGACGTCAGGCCCTTTCGATCCTGGCCGCGAAGCATCCGCGGCGGGCGAAGTGGGCGTCCACATGCGCCACGTCCGGATTGGCCAGGAAGCGCTCGATGAGGCGCAAAACCTCCTCACCCTCGCCCACCTCGGCATCGACGATGAAGGCGTTGGCATCGTAGGCGCGCAGGGACAGAAGCCGGTCCCGCAGCATCGGCGGCAGCTCGCCGCGATAGCTTCCTGTCTTCGCAGAACGGCTGACGAAGATCGGCCCGGCCGAGCGGTAGGGCGAGGTCGGGGTCGTCTGGTGCGCATGGTTGAGCAGCAGCAGCTCCTCCCCTTCTTCGACCCGCTGCAGGGCGATCCGGCAGGGGTACATGTCGGGGGCATCGGCGACGACCCGCTTGGCCCCGAGAGCGGCGAGGCTGGCCTCATCCATCTGGAAGAGGGGTGCGAAGGCCTCGTTTTCGAGGCCGCGAATGTGAAACGTCATGGGTGATCTCCTGTGAGAGATCCCCAGAATGGACGGCCTGCTCTGGGCCTGCGACCCGATTCCTGTGCGACCTTATCCCAACCGTCCGAGCGCCGGGAACGTCTCCAGCAGCCAGAAGGACATGTTGGTGATCCAGCCGGTGAGAAAGGCGACGCCGGTCAGGACGAGGAGGACGCCCATGACTTTCTCGATCAGCAGGAAGCGCGAGCGCATGCGCTTGAGAAGCGCGACGAACGGCTTCATGGCAAAGGCGGCGAGCAGGAACGGGATGCCCAGGCCGGCCGAATAGGCGGCCAGCAGCAGGGCTCCCCGGGACACGCTGTCCTCCGAGCCCGCCACGGTGAGAATCGCCGCCAGCACCGGGCCGATGCAGGGCGTCCAGCCGAAGGCGAAGGCCAACCCCATCACATAGGCGCCCCAGAGCCCGACCGGTCGGGTCACGCTGAACCGCGCCTCGCGATAGAACAGGCCGATGCGGAAGACCCCGAGGAAGTGCAGGCCCATGACGATGATCGCGATGCCCGCCACCGTGCTCAGGACGTCGAGATACTGCCGGATCACCTGCCCCAGGGCGGAGGCCGTGGCGCCGAGCAGCACGAACACGGTGGAGAAGCCCGCCACGAACAGGAGCGCCGCCAGAACCGCCCGCCTGCGGACCGCGCGGTCGTCGCCCGCGCTCAGCTGGTCGAAGGTGGTGCCGGCGAGAAACGACAGGTAAGGCGGCACCAGCGGCAGAACGCAGGGGCTTAAAAAACTGATGAGGCCGCCAAGGGCCGCGGCCGGATAGGAAACGCTGAGCATGACAGCCTTCTATCCCGTCGCCCCGGCTTTAGAAAGCCGCTGAAGCGCCGCTTCGCCAGCTTGTGAAGAGGGCCGGTTTCCGCTTTGCTTAAGGCCATGACCCAGACC
The DNA here is from genome assembly GCF_016427565.1 of Microvirga splendida. Lineage (GTDB taxonomy): Bacteria > Pseudomonadota > Alphaproteobacteria > Rhizobiales > Beijerinckiaceae > Microvirga > Microvirga splendida. Next base: position 6,301 of record NZ_JAELXT010000004.1, on the reverse strand, counting down.
CGCAATCTCATCACCGACGTGGCAGGCCTTCGCATCGGCAATGCCCACGACGCGGCCCTCGGCTCCGGCGTCACGGTGGCGCTCTTCGACGAGCCCGCCGTGGCCTCCTATTGCGTGATGGGCGGCGCACCGGGCACCCGCGACACGGACCTGCTGGAGCCCGACAAGGTCGTGCCCGGCGTCAACGCCATCGTGCTCTCCGGCGGCTCCGCCTTCGGGCTGGACGCGGCAAGCGGGGTTCAGGCCTATCTGAGGGAGAAGGGAATCGGCTTCGGCGTGGGCTCAGCCCTGGTGCCCCTCGTGCCCCAGGCCATCACCTTCGACCTGCTCAACGGCGGCAACAAGGAGTGGGGGCGCTATCCGCCCTATCGGGAGCTGGGCTACGAGGCCGCTCAGACGGCGGCACAGGACTTTGCCCTCGGCACCCAGGGCGGCGGATACGGCGCCACGACCGTGAACCTGAAGGGCGGCCTCGGCTCTGCCAGCACGACGACCAGCTCAGGACATACCGTCGGAGCGCTCGTGATCGTGAACGCCCTCGCCTCGACAATCATCGGCCAGGGGCCGCATTTCTGGGCCGGGGGCTTCGAGCACGGCGACGAGTTCGGCGGCCTCGGCCTTCCGGAGCGGATCACGCCGGAGATGCGGCAGCTCGACTGGAAGGGCCGCAGCCGGGAGAGCCCCCCGCCGGTCTCGACCACCATCGCCCTCGTGGCAACGGATGCGGTGCTGACCAAGGCCCAGGCCAAGCGCCTCGCCATCGTGGCTCATGACGGACTGGCAAGGGGCCTGCGCTTCGCCCACGCGCTTTACGACGGGGACACGATCTTCGCCGCGGGCACGGGCCGCAAGCCCATGCAGGACGAAGCCGGCGACCTTATCGAAATCGGGGCCCTGGCCGCCGACTGCCTGACCCGCGCTATCGCCCGCGGCGTCTACGAGGCCACGGCCCTGCCCTATCCCGATGCGCAGCCGTCTTGGAGAGATCGCTACGGGATGGATGCATCTCCCTAGGAGGCGAACGCCACCCGCCTTCCCGCTTGGCTGAGTTCCGGGTCATGGCGGAGCTGCCACAGGAAGCTCGCCACGCGGCTCTCGAGCCTGCTCTGGGTTCTGCCGAGCGTGCGGTCGAGGACCGCCTGAACGTTCTCGGTCGTGGCCAGCAGGGCGGCGGCCATTCGCGGGGATGCGGCCGCGATGTGCCGTGCCCAGCGCTGAGCCTCGCCGGCATCGATGGCGAACCGGGTCCGCACCAGATCCATGAGCCGGTTCTCCGAATGGGCCGGCCGGATCATCAGCAATGTGGCCTCACAGCCGAACAGGTCCTGGGCAGCCCCGCAGATGGGGACCAGATAGGCGACCGCCGGCCCGTGCTCCTCCGTGGCCGGCAGCCGGATCGGGCCGCGCAGCTGATCGAACAGACCGGCCGTGATCCGCCTCAGGCTGTCGCTCAAGACCCGTTGCGCATTGTCATCCGTGAAGGCGACCCGGTCGCCGGCCCTCACATGGATCTGAGACAGCCGGCTCTCCATGAGGCTGTTGCAGGCCAGCAGCCGTCCGTTCCGGGTGAGGACGGCCGCCGGAACATCCATGAACTGCAGGGAGGATACGACGGAGCGAGCCTGCCGCGTTCCGAGGCGGCTGAACAGGAGCGAGGCGCGGGCGAGATGCGACCTCAGCCTGTCGAGTCTGATCCTCAGCTCGTCGCTCATGGGCCCGTCACCATAGGGGCGCTCGAACCGTATGGCGATGTGGCCGCCTCCGGGAATCTGCATGATGGCCCCGGCGGACCAGCCGGCTCCGCGCGGCCGGATGAAATCCCGATACAGAGGGCTGGAATCGAGCTCGCCCGGCGCGTAGATCTCGGTCTCGTCGAAGAACCGGAGATGCTGCCGCTGGCCGGCCCTGTCGGACCAGTCATTCCGCAGATGCCAGCCGCCGGCATAGAAGTCCTGCATGATGGGGCAGAAGCGGTCTGTGGCCACCCAGGATCGTTCACCGGCTCCCGAGACCACGCTCATGGAGCCGCCCTCGGTCCCTGCAAAAGCTGAAATCTGCTCGAGAACCTGGAACCAACCCTCAGGAATGATGGCAGCTTCGTAGATGTCTCTGATCAGCGACTGATCGCTCGCCAACATTCGCCCCCGTAACGTTGGAGCGGATCATAATCATTCCGACCCCCCTTTCAAGCGTTTTCCCCTCCAAATGGATAGGATAACGTTCCGACAGGGGAAAAGCGCAACCGGGGGTGGAAAAATCTTCTAGAACCGATCCGCCCGGTAGGGGTTCGGATCCACTGCCGGTGTCTCGCCCGTGATCATCTCGGCGAGCAGCAGACCCGTCACCGGGCCGAGGGTGAGGCCGTGATGGGCGTGACCGAAGCCGAACCAGAGGTTCTTGTGGCGGGGCGCCGGGCCGATGATCGGCATCATGTCCGGCGTGCAGGGGCGCATCCCCATCCAGGGCTCCGGATCCACCCGCTCGCCCAGGGGGAAGAACTCGCGCGCGATCGGCTCGGCCCGACCGAGCTGCACCGGGGTCTTGGGCGCATCGCGGTGGGCGAACTCCGCCCCTGTCGTAAGCCGGATGCCCTTGGACATCGGCGCCAGGAAGTAGCCGCGGTCGAAATCGAGGGTCGGCCGGTTGAGCACCGCATTGCCCTGCGGCTTGTAGTGCATGTGGTAGCCGCGCTTGACCGCCAGCGGCAGGTTGTAGCCGAGGCGCTTGGTCACCACGTCGGCCCAGGCGCCGAGCGCCACCACGACGGCGCCGGCTTCCACAGGCCCCCGCTCGGTCTGGACGCGCCAGCCGGTCGGGGTCTCCTCCAGGGTCTTCGCATCGCCCGCCGCCAGCTCGCCGCCGAGGCGCTCGAACAGGCCCACATAGCCCATGGTCAGCATGTGCGGGTCCGACACGGAAGCCGGATCGGTCCAATGGATGCCGCCCTTGGTCTCCACCTTGAGGTGCGGCTCGCGCTCGGCCACGCCCCTGGTGTCGAGGGCATCGAAGTTCACGCCGAAGTCGCGCTTCACCTCTTCCGCGTCCCTGAACTGCTCGTCGCGGCTCTTCTCGTCGCGAAACACCTTCATCCAGCCGGTCGGGCGGATCAGGTGCGTGGAGCCGGATTCCTCGGCCAGCGCCATGTGCTCCCTGACGCTGCGCTCGATCAGGGGCGCGTACATGCGCGCAATCGCCTTGTGCTGGGCGGGACGCGAATGCATCCAGTACTGCCACAGGAAGGGCGCGAGCTTGGGGATCGCGGCCCAGTGGTAATGGGCGTCGATGGTGTTGTTGAGCGCATAGCGCAGGAGCGCGCCGAAATCGTGCGGGAAGCCGTAAGGGTAGACGCCCTCGCGCTGGATCAGGCCGGCATTGCCGAAGGAGGTCTCCTCGCCGGGCTTGCGCTTGTCCACCAGCAGAACCGACCGCCCGCGCTTCTGCAGGTGCACGGCGATGGACACGCCGACGATGCCGGCCCCGAGAACAACCACATCCTTACGCATGAAGGCCCTGCCCCATCTCAGGCGCCCCTCATGGGTGAAAGGCGCATTCGTATCGTTCAACCGAGGCCATCTTTACTCCTCCTGGACCGAGGCCGTCCACGGATTTCCTGCTGCAAACCGACCTCTCCCCAGGTGAGTGGTATTGGATTGGTTCTTGTTTGTGCCCTATCGACCCGTTGCCGTCGGGGCAGGCTCGTGCTACCGGCGCGGCCATGACACGCCCCCTTCTCATCGCCCCCTCGATCCTGGCCTCCGACTTCTCCAAGCTCGGCGAGGAAATCCGCGCCATCGACGCTGCCGGCGCCGACTGGATCCACATCGACGTGATGGACGGTCATTTCGTGCCGAACATCACCATCGGGCCCGACGTGGTGAAGGCCCTGCGCCCCCACACCTCCAAGGTTTTCGACGTGCATCTGATGATCGCGCCGGTCGATCCGTATCTCGAGGCCTTCGCCAAGGCGGGCGCGGACATCATCAGCATCCATGCCGAGGCAGGCCCGCACCTGCACCGCTCCCTCCAGACGATCCGGGCGCTCGGCAAGAAGGCCGGCGTGGTGCTCAACCCCGGCACCCATGAATCCGCCATCGAGCCCGTGCTCGACATGGTCGACCTCGTCCTGCTGATGACCGTCAACCCCGGCTTCGGCGGCCAGGCCTTCATCGGCTCCGTCTGCGACAAGGTCCGCCGGATCAAGACCATGATCGGCGACCGGGACATCGACATCGAGATCGACGGCGGCGTGACGGCCGAGACGGCCCCCCTGGTCGCCGCCGCCGGCGCCAACGCGCTCGTGGCCGGCTCCGCCACCTTCAAGGGCGGCCCATCGGCCTACGCGGCCAACATGGCGGCCATCCGCGAGGCGGCGGCAAAGGCGCGTTAAGCGCCCTGCCGCCGCGCCAGCGGTCAGTAAACGCTGAAGTCGCTGTTCGTCATCTTAAGGTTTTTCGTGAGGGTGGCGAACTTGATCTGAGCCACGCCGCCGATGCCATCGGCGTCATAGTAAAGGGCTCCGGCCTTCTTGTCGTAGATGATGCGGTCGCTCTTGTCGTGAGCCTTTGACCCGGTATGAAAGGCAGAGTCCTTAAGCCACCCACGCTTCAGCTTTGCGAAGGCCGCATCGTCCAGATAGATGGTGTCGTTCTTGACCGAGTAGCCGATAACCCGGTCCAAATTGCCTTTCTTCTTCGGCGCGGAGTCGAACACAAAACCATCCCGTCCCGTCCCGCCCGTCAACGTGTCGTTTCCGTCTCCGCCATAGAGCCAGTCATTCCCAGCGCGTGCACTCAGCACATCGGATCCCAGATTGCCCCGCAGTGTGTTGGTCCCGGCACTTCCATAGATCCTGTCGCCGAACTGGCCGCCATAGACGCTCTCGATATCCGTGAAGCGATCGGTTCCGCCGAAGCCGTCGAGGGCTACTCCACTGACGAGATCGACCCTCACGCCACCGAGGCCGCCGCGGGTCTTGTCGACCGAATAGGAGATGGTGTCCGCACCTGCTCCGCCCGCTATGACGTCGTCACCGCCCATGCCATGGAAGATCTCATCGCGGGATGAGCCGTTGAGAGTGTCGGAATTGCCCGTTCCGCGAATCCCTTCGATGCTGACGACGGTGTCCGTCCGGCCCCACTGATCCCTGACCCACCCCGCCGCAAGGTCCGCCACGATCGCACCTGGACCGGCATAATCCACATAGCTGAGCGTATCGAAGCCCTCTCCCCCATCCAGGGTGTCGGCTCCCTCGCCGCCGGAGAGGAAGTCGTTGCCGGCAAGTCCATAGATCTGATCGTTTCCGCTCAGGCCGAAGAGGGTATTCTCAAGGTTGTTGCCGACCAGATTGTCCGCATAATAGGTCCCCTCGAGCCCCTCGATGGAGATCAGGCGGTCCATGCCGCCCCAAGGATCGAAGATGTCTCTCTGGCGCAGATCGATTCGGGCCCCGAGGCTGTTCTCGTCTCCACCGACGACCTCATAGTTCCAGTAGGAGACGAGATCATAGCCGGCGCCGCCATTGACCACGTCGTTGCCGGAGCCCGGCGTCACGTCGTCGTCTCCGGCACCGCTGCTGATGTTGTCGTCGCCGTCGTAGCCGTAGAAGGAATCACGGCTGGCACTGCCGATCAGGACATCGGAGCCGCTGAAGAGATGGCTGATCAAGCCGATCTCACTGTACATGTCGACGCCGAACATGGGGCCGATCTCGCCCAAGGCGATGCTCAGCCCGCTGATTTCCGCGACTTTCCTCTCATAGGCGCTGTCCCAGAGAGCGATGCTCGTGATCGTCCCGGCTATCCAGGGATTCTCCTGGTCGCGGTCGTATTGAAAGCCGTATCCGGTCAACACGACGCGGTTGAGGTCCGACGTGCTAAGCACGATCGTCGTGGGCGACGTGTACCGGACCGATCCTTGCCCCACTCCATTGAAGAAGGAATTGATCCGGAAAAGCTCGTCAGGATAGTTGGCCGTGGTGATCAGGACGCTCATGGAACTCGCTCGTATTTTATAACGTATCGAGAATTACCTCTTTCGGCGCGACTGTCCAGGCGCAATCCGAGGTTGTTGCCCCGTTCCGACAGATGCCGCCCTGTCCCCGCTTGCCTTGGAACGGGTCATCCAATAGCGAACAGGACATTATTTGCAGACAGAGCCCACGCGCATGCCGAACAGGCCTGTCCGCTCGTCTTGAGCCGCTTGCAGGAGATGCCACCATGATCCCCCGTCATAGGGGTCAAGCTTCGCGTTTTCGTTTGAGATCAGCCCTTTAGGGTTTCAGTAGATTCGGACGGCCATCGTC
>NZ_JAELXT010000049.1 GCF_016427565.1 Microvirga splendida | reverse complement strand
CTCCTTGCGTGGCTCGAAACCCCACAGCTTACGAACAAGCGGGGCAGAAGCACGGCCGGACCATCCCATTACCGGACATTGATGGTCCAGCCTTTCTGGAGGGCAATGCCGACGTGCCTAGAGAAAGTCTGGGAGTCTTGCGGTCCGGCTTAGTGGGAGCTTGGTTGGCATTTCCTCGTTCGCAGAGAACCAAGAAAGATACTGTGAAGGATGGTGTGACCGCCTTCACGACCGACTAAATTCCTCGGCGAGGAAGGCAAGGAATACCTGGATCTTCGGAGCGAGGTGTTGCCGCGACGGGTAGATAGCATAGAGCGTAGTCTCCACCGCGCTCCAGTCCTCCAAGGCGCATTGGAGGCGCCCTTCCCTCAGGTCATCCTCGACGTAGGGATAGGGCATCAGGCTGAGGCCGAAGCCCTCGCGCAGCGCGTCGCGCACGGCGAGACTCGACGCGACCGAGTACCGGGTGTTGACCGGGATCCGCTCGGTGCGCCCGTCCTTCTTGAACTCCCATACGTCCGCGTGTCCTGAGAGGCTGAAACGGACACACTCGTGCGACTTCAGGTCGGACGGCCCCCTCGGCCTGCCGTTTGCCTCGAAGTAGGACGGCGCCGCACACAGCACGTGTGGCATGGCGGCGAGTTTCCGGGCGACCAGGTTGGTGTCCTCCAGGCTGTCGCTGCCACGGATGGCGAGATCGAAGCCCTCCTGGATAAGATCGACACGCCTGTCGTCGAGATGGAGGTTCAGGGTGATCTGCGGATAACGCGACAGGAAGCGGGGGATCGCCGCGGAGAGCCGCGTCAGGGTGACGGTCACCGGCGCGCTGACCCGCAGGGTGCCGCTCGGCCCCTTCCTGAGTGGGGACAGGGCCTCGTCGGCCTCCGAGAATGCATCCAGCCCGCGCACGACGTGCTCTAGGTAGATCCTGCCCTCCTCAGTGAGCGCCATGCGCCGCGTCGTCCGGTTGATAAGCCGGGCACCCACATGCGCCTCCAGCTCGGCGATGTTCTTGCTCACCGCTGCGGGCGACAGGCCGAGCCGCCGTCCAGCCGCGGCGAAGCCGTTCAGCTCGGCTACGTGTCGGAATACCTGCAAGGCGGTGAAGCGGTCCATTGGATCATTCTCTATCGGTAAATAATGTCTTTTCGAAATATCGGATTATCAACTATCCGCCAAGTTTGTACTCGTTTCTCCCAGGCCACTTCCCTACGGAGACAGAATGATGACCAACCCTGCCATCGCCCTCATCGAGCGGCGCGTGTCAGCCAACCGGTTCGACGCCGACCATGCCCTGACGGACGCCGAGATCGAGGACCTGACACGCCTCGCAACGCGGGCGCCAACTGCCTACAATCTCCAGAACTGGCGCTTCGTCGCCGTACGAACGCCTGAGGCTAAGGCACGCCTGCGCAGCCTCGCCCATGGCCAAGCCAAGGTGTCGGACGCCGCCGTCACCTTCATCGTCTGCGGTTTGCTGCCCGACCACACTGCCATCCCGGAGCGGCTGCGTCCTTTCGTGCAGGCCAGGTACATGCCGGCTTCCACGGTCGCGAGCTGGCAGGAGGGCGCCCGCGCGCAGTATGCCGATCCTGGGATGGCCCGCGACGAGGCCGTCCGCTCTGCCTCCCTTGGTGCCGCGACACTGATCCATGCCGCCGAGGCGCTCAGTCTCGCCTCGGGGCCGATGGTCGGGTTCGATGCCACGGGCGTGGCGCGTGAGTTCGGCCTTGGGCCAGACGAGGTGCCCGTCATGCTCGTGGCGGTTGGCCGCGCTGCCCCGGGAAACTGGCCGCAAAAGCCCCGCCGCCCGCTCACCGAGGTTCTGGAGATCGCATGAGACCGAACGCTTCCGATGTGCTGCTGACGGCCATCGCGCCCGCGATCTGGGGCAGCACCTATGCGGTTACCACCGAGTTCCTGCCGAACTACTCGCCCATAACGGTCGCCATGCTTCGCGCCCTGCCGGCCGGCCTGCTGCTGCTTATGATCGTGCGACAGCTGCCGACCGGGACCTGGTGGGCACGGATCTTCGTGCTCGGCGCCCTGAACTTCTCGATCTTCCTGAGCATGCTGTTCATCGCCGCCTACCGACTGCCCGGCGGCGTCGCTGCCACGGTCGGAGCCGTCCAGCCGCTGCTCGTGGTGTTCCTAGCCTACTTCGTGCTCGCTAGCCCGATCCGCCTAGTATCTATCGTTGTCGCCTTGGTCGGGGCCGCCGGTGTCGCGCTGCTGGTGCTGACCCCGCGTGCCGCCCTTGATCCGGTCGGCATTCTGGCGGGTCTTGCCGGAGCCGCATCCATGGCGTGCGGGATGGTGCTGAGCCGCAAGTGGCAGCCGCCGGTTTCCCTGCTGACGTTTACTGCATGGCAACTGACCGCGGGTGGCCTCCTCCTGGTTCCTGTCATCCTCCTTGTGGAGCCGGCCATTCCGGTTCCGACTATAACCAACGTGCTTGCGCTGGCATGGCTCGGCCTGATCGGCATGGCCTTGACCTACCTTCTCTGGCTGCGCGGCGTCACGCGCCTGGACTCCGCGGTGGTTTCGCCGCTGTTGTTGCTGAGCCCAGTGACCGCCGTGCTGCTCGGTTGGATGTTCTTGGACCAAACGCTGACTGCGCTTCAGATCACCGGTGGCATTCTCGTCATCGGAAGCATCTGGCTTGGGCAGCGCGCCAATCGCCGTTCCGATGCCGCATTGAAGCGACATTCGACGGCAATGGCCCCGAGGCTTAATCCGGCCCACCAAGGCATCCTTGGCTCAGGCGACTGAATGGTTTCGAAGAGTGTCGAAGGGGAAGCCAAGATGGAAATCGCTACCACTCTCGTCAGCATCGCGGCAGTGCATTTGCTTGCCATCGCAAGCCCCGGCCCGACCTTCGTCGTGGTCACGAGCCACGCGATCGACGGCCGGCGGGGTGCCGGGTTTCTGGTGACCTTCGGCGTCCTGCTCGCAACCGCCACCTGGGCGTCCCTGGCCGCCGCCGGGCTGGGAACGCTGATTACCCAGTTCACGTGGCTCTACCTCGCCCTCCGGCTCGCAGGAGCCGCCTACCTGATCTACATGGGCGTCAGGATGCTCCTGGGCGTGGTCCGCAATTTCCCGGTCGAACTCAGACAGGAGTCCCGCTCCATGTCGGGCTGGCGAGCGGTACGTGCCGGGTTCCTGACGAACATCTCCAACCCGAAGGTGATCGCGTATTACGCCAGCCTGTTCGGCGTGGTGATTCCATCGGATGCACCCGGGGCAATGTTCGTGGCCTCCGTCGCAACGGCGCTCTTGGTGTCGGCCGCCTGGTGGAGCTTCGTGACTCTCTTCTTCGCGCTGCCCTTGGTCCGGAAGGGCTATGTCCGTGTCCGACGGCAGATGGACGGGATTATGGGGAGCCTGTTGATTGTCCTTGGGGGACGCCTGCTCGTCTCCCGTTAAGGCCAGTCACAAGGCAACCGTCATGCTAGCAGGAACATAGAATGGGAAAGCCATGTCGGAAACAGCCTGCGCCGTGGTTGAGGAGTTCTCTCACCGCGCCGGTTCGGGAGCAAGCCCCTCCTCCCGCACCCGCCGCGACGTTCGAAGTCGGCAAACGTTAGACACGAAGGGTCAGACTCTTGCTTAGTACCCTGAACAGCGGAAAGGGAGTTGGCTCGGAGCTCACGCCGCCATACTCAATGAAAATCCCGCCCCTCGCCATCACGGCCCTCAGAGACTCGGATTTCGGACCGCCGATCGGGTTGAACACGGCTCGTACGCCCTCCGGGCCGGCTCCGTCAGCCGGGCCTCCAGATCTTCTTCCGTTGAAACGGTGACATGCGTAGCGTCGAACTCAAGCAATGTTGAACAAAGTGCCGGAAAGGGTCGGACATGAGAAAACTGATCGCCTGGAACGTCATGACGCTAGATGGATATTTCGAAGGCCCCGCACACTGGCAGCTCGATATGCACAGCACGGTCTGGGGCGAGGAAATGGAGGAATTCTCCCTCCGTCAGGGTGCGGAAATCGGAACGCTCCTTTTTGGACGACGCACATATGAAGGCATGCGCGACTATTGGACGAAGGAGGAGGGTCCGATCGCCGAGATGATGAACGGCCTCAACAAGGCAGTGGCCACCCGTTCGTTGGAGGCGGCTGACTGGGCGAACAGCCGGCTTCTGAAAGGCGAGGCAGCCGAAACGGTATTGGCGCTCAAACAAGAGGCTGGCCGGGACGTGTTCGTATTCGGCAGCGCCGATCTGCTGGCAACGCTGATGGCCGAGGAACTGGTAGACGAATACCGCCTCTGCCTTGCCCCGGTTGTGTGGGGCGAAGGCACGCCGCTATTCAAGCCTCCAAGCGGCCGCACCCACTCCATGTTGCGGGGGAGCCAGCCTCTCAAGAACGGCGGGCTGATCCTTTTCTACGAGCGAAAGAGCGTGTGACGCTCGAAACGGTCGTTCTTGCTCCGCTGGGCCGCGCCGTCTTCGGCGCCTTCTAGGCCAGCTGGACAGGCATTCCCGCGGAACGGGAACAGCATTCCGGAGGATAAAGGATGTGTTTCGGCGTGCAATGTTGACCCTCTGACACGGGATCGGCGTCCAAATTTGCCCCCTGTAGATATCTCCCTCACCATGCCTGCGGCGAGTGCACCTGCTTGAAGAGACGGGTGTCATCGAACACTACGTGGCGGTGCTCGATCCGTTAAAGGTCGGCATCGGGTCACGTACTGACGATCCCCTGTCCTCCAGGAATGTCCGCTGTTCGTTCCTCGAGCAGACATCTGGTCTACTTCCGGGAAGTGCCATGAACGGTCCTTCTGAAGCGCGGGGCGGTATTGGTGCGCGCTCCGTGTATGTCTCTGCCGAAGTGGGGCTTGATGAGTGGGCACATCTCCAGGGGCTTGTTCCAGCGGGCAAGTTGGCACAAGCCTTCGGCAGAGCTCATGCTTGCAGCCGGCCCTGACCGTCATCGACACATTGCGCTCCCGTAGAACGTTCACTCCTCGCACACCCGCTCGTAGTGCAGAACCATGTAGGGTACGCCATGGAGGCTGCCCTGCGCTTGTATCAGCCTCAGAGCATTGGCAGCGCTCGGTACCGGCCCATTATTTCGGCGCTCTGTTGCTCGAGTTCCCGCCGCAGGTCCACAATCCCATCAGCGCCGTCGCGCCTCAGGCTCGACCCCGGTCGGAAAGATAGATCCGAGCGGCGTTACCGCCGAGCACCGCCGCCTGGTCTGTCTCGGAGAGGGGTGAGAGGAGTTCCAGCGTCACCTCCCGCCACGGGTCATACCCGCCCGCAAGATTGACGACCGGCCAGTCACTCCCCCAGAGGAGTCGCTGCGGCCCAAAAACCTTGAGCAGATGATCGACGTAGGGACGTAAGTCAATGACGGTCCAGTCCGCCTTTGCCTCGGTCACCAGGCCCGAGAGCTTGCAGACGATGTTGGGACGGGCAGCAACCGCAACCATATCTGCCCGCCACGGATCGAGACCGCCCTCGCGGATGAAAGGCTTCGCCCCATGGTCAACCACTATGGAAAGGTCGGGATGGCGGTCCGCCACCACGAGCAGACGGGATAGGTGCCGCGGGAGAATGAGCGCATCGAATACGAGCCGCTGCTCGATAAGCGTCCGGAAGGCTGGTGTCAGGTCAGGACGGACGAGCCAATCGTCGTCGGCAATGTCCTGCACCATCGGGCGGAGCCCAACGATCAGGGGAGCGTCCGCCATTCGTTCGATAATCTCGACAGCTCCGGGATCCGTGAACTCGGCCCAGCCGACCACCCCGGCGACGAAAGGAGCGGACATTGCAAGCTGCAGCATGAATTCGGTTTCTGCCACAGTCTGCGCCGCCTGCACCAGAATCGTCCGATCGATCCCGTGGCTGGCGAGAAGAGGCTGGAGATCCTCAGGGCCAAAGTCGCGGTATAGCAACTTGAGGTCCGGGCTCAGCCAGGAGTAGTCGCCGCGGCTGATGCGCCAGAAATGTTGATGAGAATCGATCTGCATCGGAACTCCCTGAAGCTCGATCATACGTTACTTCTAGAAAGCGCCTACGGGTTCAAGTCAGGAAGTGTTTTCGTTCGGGCTCACGCGGAGCGCACGACGCCCTTCTTCAGGATGATGTTGCCGTAGAGCCGCCCCTCCCCGGTCGCGACGATGGCATAGGCGGCCTTGGCCCTTTCGTAGAAGGCGAAGCGCTCGAGGGAGGCGAGGCGGCAGCCTGGACCTTCGCGACTTGCGAGGATGGCCCGGAACTCGTCAAAGATCGGCTGCTCGGCCTGCGGATCCCCTACCACTTCCATGCGCCAAGCAGCCTCCGGCACGAAGTCGTCCAGCGGCATCACTGACAGAATGGCATCTGTCACAGCCGTCACAGTCAATCCATCAAGCCTGACGAGTCGCTGCGCCATCGAGGCTGCGGGGAAGTTCGCGTCGACCACGACTATCTCATCACCATGGCCCATCGAGCGAAGCACCATCAGCAGGTCGGGGGACAGGAGGGGATCGATGTTTTTCAGCATACAAGGACCATCTCGTTCGTTGCTAGAGTCGTATGACACCTGATTGCAAATAGGCTATCAAGCCGAGAGCGAGCGGAGCGGCAGTCAGAGCAACCTACCAAATGGCGGAATCCTGGAACCGGCATCTCCGGCCGCGCCCGGAACAGGCTTGTTTATCCCGCATCGTACTGACGGTTTGCTTCCGGGTCTTCTGTCGAGAACGGGAGAGATGCCAGTTCCTCCCACATCGCTTCCGGGATCGACCAGCGCGCCCATTCGATGGTCTGCTCGACTCGTTCAGGCTTGCTGACCCCGCAGATGGTGGACGTTATCCGTTCGTCGCGCATCGAAAACTGCAATGCGGCCGCGCCTGGCGGAACGTCATGCCTAGCGCAGATAGCCTCGATCCGCCGGACTGGGTCCAGCGCCTCTTCCGATGCCTGCTGGTAGACATAGCGTGGGTAGGCAGTCGAGCCCTTTGCAAGAACGCCACCGGCATAGGGCGCCGCGTTCAGGACGGCAATTCCTCTTGATCGGGCGAAGTCGATCATTGCGTCTGCATTGCGATTGGTCAGGGTAAAGCGGTTATGCGTTATCAGCGCATCGAAATCCCATTCCCGCAGGAGCGGCATCATGATCTCGACGGAGCCTGCCGCAAGGCCGACAGCCTTCACCAGTCCCTCCTCCTTTATCCGGAAAAGTTCAGGAAGTGCGCCCTCGGGCCCGACAGTACTTTCCAGGGAATCCGCATGTTCCGGGTCGTGCAGATGCAGAATGTCGATGCGCTCAAGACCAAGCGCCTTCAGGCTCTCCTCCAGAGACCGCCTTGCCTGGGCAGCATCGAAGCGGTTCGTCTCCGGGTCGCGATCCAGCTTGGTCGAGACGACGAAGCCCTCAGGGAGGCCGCCTCGTTCTCGGATGACATCACCGATCCGCTCTTCACTGCGACCGAAACCGTAGATGCGGGACGTGTCCAGAAAATTCACCGGACCGGAAAAAATGGCCCTGATTGTGTCTCGGGCTCTTCCCTCGTCGACGCCATAGCCATAGGTGCCGAGCATATCTCCCAGTGAAGAGGTGCCGAAGCAGATCTTCGAGACGGGAAGATTCGTGCGCCCCAGCAGGTTCATCGGGATCGGTTCGGCAGGCATATGATCGCTCCGTTCATTGAGTACGACGGCCAGTTGGGGCTATCCATTGTAGCCGAAGTAGCGCGGCAGCCAGAGCACGACATCCGGCAAGAAGATCATCAGCAGGAGAGCCGCAATCAGGATGCTGATGAAGGCCCAGATCTCGCGGATGATGTCGCGCAGGGAAATTCCGGTCAGGCCGCTCATAACGAACAGCAGCACGCCATAGGGGGGTGTTATCATGCCGATCATGATGTTCACGACAATCACGACGCCGAAATGCACCAAATCGATCCCGAGCGCACGCGCTGCCGGCAAGAACAGCGGCACGAGAACGAGAAGCATGGTCGTGGCATCAAAGAGGCACCCGAGCAGAAGGAAGAGTAGATTGACCAGGAGGAGGAAGACCAGCGGTGAGACCTCAAGGCCGCTGAGGAGTTGACCGATCTGCTCAGGAAGGCGCTCTGAGGCGACGATATAGTTGAAAATCAGGGCGCCCGCGATGAGAAGCGCCACTGCACTGGTTGCCTTGCTGGAATCGACCAGGACACTGAAGGCTTCTTTCCATGAGAGTTCACGGTAGAAAAACACCGCGAGAACAAGTGCGTAGGCTGCCGCAATGGCGGCGGCTTCCGTCGGTGTGGTCGCTCCACCGTAAATACAGTAGAGAAGGATGACCGGCATGAGGAGTGCCGGGAGGGCCCGAAAAGTCGTGGCCGGGAGCTTGCTTAGCGGAATGCCCTCCCCGCGCGGAAAGTTTCGCGTGCGTGCTACGAAGCCTACCAGGGCCATTTGTGACAGCCCCATGATCAGACCGGGAATGATGCCGGCAAGAAAAAGGTAGCCAACCGACGTGTCCGAGACCACCGCATAGATCACCATCGGAATCGATGGGGGAATGATTGGCCCGATCGTCGCCGAGGATGCCGCCACACACACCGCGAATCCCGGTGGAATGCGCCCCTGCTTGATCATCATCTGAGTGACGAGCTTGCCCGGTCCAGCCGCATCCGCGATGGCGGATCCCGACATGCCTGAAAAGATGATGCTGACGAGAATGTCAACCTGAGCCAAGCCGCCCCGAAAGCGGCCGACAAGAGCCTGGCAGAACATGAAGAGCCGGTCAGATACACCGCTCGCGTTCATGATGTTGGCGGCGAGAATGAACAACGGCACCGCAAGAAGAACAAAGGAATCGTAGAGACCATTCAGGACTTGCTCCCCGAACAGTCCCAGATCGCGGCCCGTCGCAATCAGGTAGCCGATGGAGGCGACGAACATCGCAAACGCGACCGGCATTCCCAGAACGGCAAGACCGAAGAAGGCCACGAGGGTGAGGATGAAGATTGTGCTCATGGCTCGATTTCACCTTCGTGCTTCAGCTCATCTTCCCAGGATCGCCTGAGAAGGCGCCAGACGCGGATCATGGCACCGATGACGACCGCGACTGTGAAGATGACGAAGATCGAGTAGAGGAAATCGAAGCGGATCCCGATGACTGGGCTCTTCTCGATCTTCATGAAGGAAACGTAATCAAATGTTCCCGGAATGGCCCCAACGAATGCAACGCCGATCAGGATCGTGAGCGCAACCGCGAGCCAGCGCCTTCGCTTTGGAGGCAGGGACATGAAGATCATGTCGAAGGTGATGTGCTCCCGCTCTCGCAGCAGGAACGCTCCGCACCAAAAGATGATCCATATATATGTGATCAGCACGAATTCCTGCGTCCACGCAACCGGATCGTTAAGTACGTAACGGGTGAACACCTGCAGCAGGAATGCCGCGAACATGGCGACGAACAGGAGCACGGAGACCAGTTCGGCGAGGAATCGGAGACGGGCACGAACAGATTGCATCGAAGCTCACGGGTTGAGCACCACGAAGAAGCGGTGACAAGGTGGCAGCATCCAAGACAGCGCTCGAATCATAATCTTGGGCATCCGAGCGGATGCTCCGGGACCGACGACCTGTCCGGAGCATCCGCTCGATGTTAGGCGATCCGCTTACTTGATCGCGTTTACCCGATCGACCATGCCCTTCGGCCAGGACTTCGACAATTCAGATTCGAGATAGGCTTTCTGCACCTGCTGACGGAACGCTTCCACGTCAGGCTTGTAGACCTTTAGCCCCTGCGATTTAAAGAAGTCGGCGAGTTGCGCCTCTTCCTTGATCCGGTTCTCGTTGTTGAACCGTACAGCGGCCTTGGCAGCGTTCATGACCGCAGCTTTCTGCTTGTCGTCGAGCTTGTTCCATGTAGAGCCGGCCAGCGAAAGGAAGATCGCGTCCACCAAGTGGTCCGTGAGGGCAATCTGCTTCGTAACCTCGTAGAACTTGGCTGCCCGCACAGTAGGAAGTGGGTTATCCTGTCCGTCGATGGCGCCGGTCTGCAACGCTGTATAAATTTCGCCGAACGCAACCGGCAGCGGATTGGCCCCGAGCGCCTTGCCGAGGAAGAGCCAGGTATCCGACCCTGGCATGCGGAGTTTCACGCCCGCGAGATCGGCCGGCGTCTTGATTTCTTTTTCGGTCCTCAGGTTGAGCTGACGGGTGCCGAGATATCCCACGTTAAGGATCTTGATATTCATTTTGTCCTCAACGAGGCCATACATCTCCTTGCCGATGCCGCTCTCGAACACCTTCGTTTGGTGCTCGGGATCCCGCAGCAGGTATCCAGCCGTGAAGATGGACCATTCCGGTATCTGCTTAGCAATGTCGAAAGCGGAGATCATCGCCATCTCGAGGTTGCCACGCTGCATGGCCGCAGGCTCGGTACCCTGCTTGAAGAGGGTTCCGTTCAAATGGATCTCGACATCGAACTGGCCGGGAGCCGCCTTCTCCAGTTCCTCCTTGAAGACCGGCAGCATCTTGGCATGCCAATCCGCCTCGACCGCAGGGGTCGAAATGCGCAGCTTGATGGGATCGGCAGCGATCGCTGGTGTCAGACCTGCGATGGCAGCAGCCGCGACCGTTCCCATGAACAGTCGCCGTGAAAGCGATGTGAGCATTGGTGTCCTCCCGATAGTGGCAGTCTGTTTCAGAGCGTTATCGATATCGCCCTTATCCCCATTCTGCACCCGTCACGGCGAACTTGTAAATATCTGAAATGTGGCTAACATGTCAGTAGTACATCATCGCTTCGGGTTTCATTTGGCTTGAAGCGGAACCTAAGGACCTCCGACGTGACCCTTTC
Source organism: Microvirga splendida (assembly GCF_016427565.1). Classification (GTDB taxonomy): domain Bacteria; phylum Pseudomonadota; class Alphaproteobacteria; order Rhizobiales; family Beijerinckiaceae; genus Microvirga; species Microvirga splendida. The sequence goes on along the minus strand of NZ_JAELXT010000049.1, from coordinate 15,088 downwards.
CGCCGGCCGATTTGGCCTTTCCGCTGCGATGACTACTCCTTTTCACGCGAACGGAGCGCTTGATCTGTCTCGACTGGCTGATCACGCCCGGTGGTGCCTTGCCAATGGATGCGCGAGCGTTACAGTGTTCGGCACGACCGGCGAAGGAGTATCGATCGGGACATCAGGCCGGGAGCAGGTTCTCGGAGCACTTGCTGCTGCCGGGATAAAGGGTGAAAACGTTGTCTATTGCATTGCCGCTTCATCGATCCACGAGGCTGTTGTGCAGGGGCGCATGGCAGCGGAGTTCGACTGCCGCAGCCTCTTGCTGACACCTCCCTTCTACTTCAAGGGCGTCAACGATGACGGCGTCTTCTCCTGGTTCGCTGCAGTTCTGCAGAAGCTGGGATCAGCTGCCTGCAACGTCATTCTCTACAACATCCCCTCGGTGACTCAGGTGTCGCTCTCGGTCGAACTGATCCAACGCCTCAAGCATGAATTTCCAGGCGTCATCGAGGGCGTGAAGGACTCATCCGGAGACTGGAGTTACACGCAGCGGCTTCTCGCTGCTCATGGCGATCTTGCGGTCTTGATCGGAGACGAGCGCTATCTCGCCGAAGGCGTGCGCCGCGGCGGCCAAGGCGCCATTTCTGGCTTGGCGAATATCTGCCCGGAGATCCTTGGCCCCCTCGCCATGAATGGACAGGACGACCAACGTATCAACAGGCTCGTGGACGAAGTGCTGAAGTATCCGGTCGTGCCTGCCGTGAAGGCTCTCCTGACCCGTCGGACGGGTGAGGAGGCGTGGCTGAACGTGCGGGCACCACTGGTCCGGTTGCCGGTGGCGGATGTTGAGCGCCTAGGCACCTTCTACGACGATCTCTTCATCGACCAGGCAGCTTAGCGGGGGAGCAGGATGGACGATGCCATTGCAGGCCGGGATGGGCCCAACCTCCGGGAGAAAGCCTATGACCGCTTCACCCATCATCTTCTCGCCCGGGACATACGCCCGGGCCAGTTCGTTTCGCAGCGCCAGCTCGTGGAGTTGACCGGGCTGTCGCTCGCCGCCATCCGCGAATTGATTCCCCGGCTCGAATCGGAAGGTCTCATTAAGACGGTGCCGCAGCGAGGCATGCAGGTTGCCCATGTGGACCTGAACCTGATCCGGGATGCATTCCAATTCCGGCTCTTCATGGAACGGGAGGCCGTAGCGATCTTCACGACGGAAGCAAGCGACGCGACTCTTGCGCGCTTACGGCAGGACCATGAAAGCGTCGTTGCCGAAGCGGCAATTCATAAGGGAGGCATCACGCCCGATCTCGTCGTCCGGGCTCAGGCGGTCGACTGGGACCTACACTGGACGATCATCTCGTCTCTCGGCAACGCCATCATTGCGGATGCTTATCGGGTGAACTCGATCAAGGTGCGGCTCATCCGACAGGAGCAGACCCTTCTGTCCGACGCCCTCGTCATGCCTGTCATGCGGGAGCACCTCACGGTCATCAAGGCTATCGAGACCCGCGACCCCACCCGGGCCGTTGCGGCCATCGATGACCATATCAACAGCGCAAGGAGCCGAGCACTCGGTCTGCGGTGATCGAATGACTTTGGGCGATCGTCTCACCGGGCTCTGGCCGCCGATATGTGAATGGGGCCGCCCTCACCCGGACATGATTACGGCCTGATCCGGCACTGCATGAACCTCAATGAGAGCGACGCGAGCCTCCTTAAATGTCCTGAATGGGTCAACATCTGAAGATCCCCTACCCTGCCAAGACGTCTGCTTACACCATCTGAACAGACATCAAGCTACAGCATCGGACCATCAAATGGACGCACCACCAGATGCTTCGAGATGGCTCCATGATTGCTGAGATGCAGAACTCACCAGATACGATTTCTCGTCCGGCGCTCTAGCTTCAGGAGTGTGCCACAAACCGACCCTTAGCCTTATCCGCACTCAGCCCAGGGGAGCGGCAGCCTCCTGCGTGGTGCCTCATACAGGCGTTGAAGCGAGGAGCAATCGTGCGGCCGTAGCCCACATCACGACACCGATCCCCCCATCGAGAACCCTCCACGTCGCCGGGCGGGCGAAGAGGGGGCGCAATAGGCGGGCGCCAAAGCCCAGCGAAAAGAAGAACGTGAAGGAGGCGAGCATGGCCCCGAGCGCGAACAACCCCCGCCCCTCATCGAACTGAGTCGAAATCGACCCGATCAGCACGACGGTATCAAGGTAGACGTGGGGATTGAGCCAGGTGAGTGCCAAGCAGGTGAGCAAAGCCCCCTGAAGGGTAATTGTGGCTGTCCCGGACACCTGGAGGCTGGCCTCGGCCGCGAAGGCCGATCTGAAGCTGCGGGCACCGTACACGATGAGAAAGGCCGCACCGGCATACCGCAGGACGGGCTCGGCCCAAGGCATGATCGCGCTGACCTGGGCAAATCCCATGACACCGATCAGGATCAGGATCGCATCGGACACAGCGCAGGTTAGGACCACCGGCAGCACATGCTCGCCCTTTAGGCCCAGGCGCAGCACAAAGGCATTCTGCGCACCGATCACGAGGATCAGGCTCAGGCCAAGCAGAAAGCCTGAGAAGATAGGGATGGTCATGTCGAACTCCAAAGAGTGGTCGACATGTGCTAGGCGCAGCATCAGAATTAGGACAGTTAAAGTTTCTCGTCCTACATTAGAGCTTCTAATCCATGCTTGACTACCCCCATCTCGCCGCTCTCGCGGCTGTAATCCGAACCGGCAGCTTCGAGCGGGCGGCACAGCAGCTCAACGTTACCCCCTCGGCCGTCTCTCAGAGGATCAAGCTGCTGGAGGAGCGGCTGGGAACCGTGCTGGTGGTGCGCGGTCAGCCCTGCACGGCAACTGAGGTGGGTCAGCGCCTGTGCCAGCACGTAGAGCAGGTCGCGCTGCTGGAGAACTCGTTACAGGAGAGCCTTCCGGGACTACAGGCCGAGAGCCAACCTGTGACCCTGCGGATAGCCGTGAACGCCGACAGTCTCGCAACTTGGTTCATTCCAGTCATGGCTAAGTCAGAAGGCTACCTGTTCGATCTGGTGCTGCATGATCAGGACCACAGCGCGGAATGGCTGCGGCGCGGCGAGGTCATGGCAGCGGTGACGGGTCACAGCGCACCAGTCCAGGGCTGTGACTGCCATCCTCTGGGCGCTCTGCGCTATGTTGCAACGGCAAGCCCGGAGTATTGCGCCCGGTGGTTTGCCGACGGCTTCAACGAGCTGGCGGCGGCTCGCGCGCCATGTCTGATCTTCAATCAGAAGGATCGGCTCCAGACGGAATGGCTGCGGCAGGTGCTCGGAGCCAATGTTCATCCCCCACTGCACTGGCTGCCCTCGTCCCAGGCATTTGTGGATGCAGCCCTGGCCGGGATCGGCTGGGGCATGAACCCGGAGCCCCTTGTGGTCGACCATCTTCGCGGTGGGAGGCTGATTGCGCTCAAGCCGGACCAGCCTTTGGATGTCCCGCTCTTCTGGCAGCAGAGCCGCATCGTGAGGCCTGTGCTGGGCCATGTGACCCGTGCTGTCATGCACGCGGCCAGGACAGTGCTGGTGCCGCTCTGATCTGCGTGCAACACACCAAGGTTCTGTGACCGGCCTGCCACCCGCGCTCGACCAGATGCAGGCGTTGAATGACTGCATCGGGTCATCCAGCGACGATCTCCAGCCTTCATGAACGTCCGCTGTTTCTGCCCTAAGCTGACCTTCGGCTTACTTCCGAGAAGTGCCAGAAGCTGCCCTTATTGAGTTGCGACGAGGCTACTATGTTTGTTGTTCTGAAGGTGATGGCTTGTCAGTCCCTTGTGGAGCGGCATGGTTCATGAAAGCAGTCCCCACCAGGTCGTGACGGTCAGCATCGGGGTCGCCAAGGCGCATCCTTTCCCCGTAACATGAGAAGACACGCACCCTTGCGCCTTATGTCCCTTCCCGTACACGAACGTTGGGGCCGTCGTGCGGCTTGCCAACCTTTGATCCAACAGCGTCGGAACCCGTGCGCCAGTTTAGGACGCGGGAGCGCGCCGCGAGCAACCCATCGACGTCGACGGGTGCTGCATCCGCGCCGAGTTGTCCGTCGATCCGGCATTTACGCCAGCAAGCCCGCCCGCTGCAGCGCCTCGATGCAAAGATTGCGATCTTCAGAGCAGCGGAAGGGCGATGTGATCGACAAATATGTCGAGATCCGCAAATTCGGGCCGATCTCGCGCATGCGTGCAATCGCAGCTTGCGCCTTCGGTATCCAGCCGGACAACACGTAGGCGATCGCCGCTATACGCCAGGTGGCGGCCCAGTTGTATTGCTCATGCGCGGCTCTGTGGCCCAGGATGCTGCCTCCTCGAAGCGGCGCGCGAAGATGTGCGCAAAGACCATGCCCGTGCAGCCGAAGTAGAATAACGAATCCAGTGGGCTCTACCGCATGGCACGAGCGAAGCACTCGATAGCGTCGTTCGGATGCCCCAGACAGATCCGCAGCCATCTGCTCACGTCCCATGCCGCTGGTGCGTTTGGGCACAGAGCCAGCGCTCGCTCCACATGGGCCGCACCGGTCTCACCCTCATCCGGCTGAGTGGAGGGAATAGCACAATAGGCCGCTGTTATTACCAAACTCTGCGGTTGCGTCCGTGAATAATGACAGAAGGAAAGAGCGTCAGGATGCCAGGTCGGAACGGTCTTAGAGATCGCCTCGAATGACCTTGGTCAGGCTGCCGGTGGCCGGGAAGAGCGGTATCAGGCAAGCCTGAAGGGCGTGGTAGAGGTCCGGCTTGCCGGCGAACACAGTCGCGCTTGGGTTCAGATCCTCAGAGAGTTCAGGCCGCCAGCCCCCGTGGCGATGGTCGATCAGGTGGTTTTCGGCGAAGCCCCAGAGGGCGCGGTACCATTGCTCATGGAAGGCGCTCGGGCTGTGCTCGCTCAGGAACGCCGCCGCGCCGATAGCCTCCGCGCAGGGCCACCATAGCTTCAGCGGCAGCCTCGGCTTGTCGTCCCAGTCGAGGGCGTAGAAGAAGCCCCCCTTGTCCTTGTCCCATCCCAGTTCGATGGATTGCCGAAATAGCTCACGGGCCGCGTCCGGCATCCAGGTATGACGCTGGCCGCCGAGGGACCAGAGCTGAAGAAGGAGCCTTGCCCATTCCAGCCAATGGCCGGGCGTCGTGCCGTAAGGGCGGAACATGTCGTCGCCGCGATACTCCCTGTCGAGTCTCCAATCCGCATGAAAGTGCTCGGCCACCCGGTAGCCGAGGGAGGCGGCATGGCGTCCGATGATGAGGCTCGCGATCCGCTCCGCCCGGTCGAGATAGGTGCGGTGGCTTGTTGCCTCGAAGGCGGCCATCAGGGCTTCCGTTAGGTGCATGTTGGAGTTCTGGCCGCGATATTGGCTCAAAGGCTGCCAGTCGCGCGTGAACTCCTCGGCCACGGCCCCGTGCTGCTCCTCCCAGAAGCGCTCTTCGAGAACCTGCGTGATGTCGTCCAGCAGCCGGTCCGCCAGGGGATGCCCGACGACCTTCGCGCTGGAGGCCGCCAGCAGCACGAAGGCATGGCCGTAGGCCTGCTTGCTGTCGTCCTTCGGCCCATCATCGTTCAACGACCAAACATAGCCGCCATTCCGGGCGTCCCGATGCGCCTTCCAGAGGTAATCCATGCCATGATCGACGATAGCATCGCAGCCGGGCCGGCCGAGAAGGGCGCCAATGGAAAAGCAATGCACCATGCGAGTGGTGTTGTGGATCTGCCGGACGGGATTTCCGATCGCGATGGGCCGTCCTGCTTCGTCGAGATCGAAGAAGCCGCCGGCCGGGTTGATGAGGCCGTGCTGGAAGAAGTCGAACAGGTTGCCGGCCTGTTCGAACAGCCATTCCCGATGAGACCGGTTCGAGCGCCAGTTGAGGCCGAAGGAAGGGAGGATGGGCTGGGAGTTCGTCATGATGCGTTCCCTTGTGATCAAGCGCGGGCAGCTATGAAGTGCTCGACCTCGCCCCAAGAGGGCGGATTGGCGCCGCGGCGGGTGCAGACGATGGCGGCTGCCGCAGCGGCGAAATCGAGAGCTGCAATCACCTGCGCTTCGCTCAATCCCGCAATTCCCTCAGGCGTGAGCAGATTGTTTCCATCGAACCAGGAGAGAAGCCCAGCGTGGAACGTATCGCCGGCGCCAACGGTATCGACCACCTCGATGGTCGGCGCAGGGCGCTCCAGAATCGTGTCCCCGAAGACTGCGAGTGGCCCTTTCTCGCCGCGGGTGATGATGACGAGCCTGGGACCGCGCTGAAGCCACGCCCGAGCGGCGGGTGCGAGGTCATGCGTGCTGTAGAGTAGCTCGATGTCCTCATCACTCGCCTTTACGACATGAGCATAGCCGAGCAGGGCCTCGAACCGCCCCCGATAGGCCATGAGATCGCCCACGACACGCGGCCTGACATTGGGATCGAGCGAGATCACGCGCGATCCCGCCTCCCGGCGCAGTAGAGTCTCGATGGCGCTGGCAATGGGCTCGACACCCAGCGCATAGGAGCCCGCCGCAATGGCGTTCACATCAGTCGGCAACTGGGCAGGCAACGCCTCGGGGGTGAGGGCGCGGTCGGCACTGTCTGGCGCATAGAAGGAATATTGGGGCTGCCCCGATGGGCTCGTCGTGACAACGCTCAGCGTCGTGACGTTCGGAAGGCGCTGGATGTAGGCCGAGTTCACGCCAGCTTCATTGAGCTTTTCAGCCAGGAACGAGCCGAAAACGTCCTCCGACAAGGTCGAGAGAAATGCCGCAGGGCGCCCGAGGCGGCCGATCCCGATAGCCACGTTGAAGGGAGAGCCTCCAGCAATGGCCTCTGCCGGGAAGCCCGCTGCGCCCGGGGCACCGATGAACAGGTCGATCAGGGCTTCTCCGGAAACCAGGATCATGGGACGGCTCCTGACAGGGGCATTGCAGCATCCAAAGAGTTGGCGGCCAGGTCTCAGACAGGCACGCGCTCGGCAACATCGGACGGAACGGGCTCCGAGGAAAGAGCCGCGATCTGCTTCAGATCGCGCAATACATGGTCGAGTTCCACCGGTCCAGAGATGCCGCCGAAGCCGAAGTAGAGCGCCTTGAAGTGATGGAAGAGCTGTTCGTAAACTGCATGGGCGGCCGGATCCGGCTCGAAGGTGCGGAAGGGCAGGCAAATGGCGGCCTGAGCACTTTCAAGGTCCGGATACGAACCGGCCGCGAGGCTTGCGAAGATGCTTGAGCCGAGGCCTGTCGGTATGCCGTTCGGCACCACAACGGGGCGGCCGAGCACATTAGCGTAGACCTGGTTCAGCACCGCATTGTGCTGCGGGATTCCGCCGGCATTGATCACCCGCTCGACCGGCACGCCACCCTGGGCCATCCGCTCGAGAATGATGCGGGTGTGGAAGGCCGTGCCTTCGATGGCCGCGAACAGTTCATCCTGGGCCGTGTGCATCAGGTTCCAGCCAAGCGTGATGCCGCCGAGATCGGCCTTTACGAGAACGGTCCGGTCGCCGTTGTCCCAGGTCAGGCGCAGAAGGCCCGTCTGGCCGGGCCGGTAGTGCTCCAACCCTTTCGACAGCTCCTTGACGTTGGTGCTGGCCCTCCGGGCGATTGCCTCGAAGATGTCGCCGGTAGCCGAGAGCCCGGCCTCGATGCCTACAAGCCTCGGGTCAACGCTGCCCGGCACGACACCGCAGACGCCCTGGATCAGTCTTGTGTCCGGCGCCATGGCGATGATGCAGGTGGAGGTGCCGACCACGTTCACCACATCGCCGACCCGGCAGCCCGCGCCGATGGCGTCCCAATGAGCATCAAACGCTCCGACCGGGATCGGAATGCCGGCTTTTAGGCCGAGCCGCTCGGCCCAATAGGGCGTGAGCTGGCCTGCGATGACGTCGGAGGTCGCATATTCCCCGGCGAGCTTGTCGCGGATGCCGTTGAAGAGCGGGTCGACCTTAGAGAGGAAATCCTGCGGGGGCAGGCCGCCCCAGCGGGGGTTCCACATCCATTTATGGCCCATGGCGCAGATGCTGCGCTTCAGCCGGCTCGGATCGGTCACCCCGGTGAGGGTCGCCACAACCATGTCGCAATGCTCGAGGACCGTCACCAGTCGGTCGCGCTTCTCCGGGTTATGGCGCAGCCAGTGCAGCACCTTCGAGAAGCCCCACTCATGCGAATAGACGCCGCCGCACCAGTGAATAGCCTCGAGCCCTTCCCGATGGGCAAGCCGGGTGATCTCCTCGGCCTCCGACTTCGCCCGGTGGTCGCACCAGAGATAGTACTCGTCGAGCGGCTCCATGCCCTGGCCCACCATCACGACGCTGGAGCCGGTGGTGTCGATCGCAAGCGCCGCAACCTCTTCGCCCTTCACACCAGCGGACTCCAGGGCTCCGCGCGTCGCTCGCGCAAGCGCCTCCATATGGTCAGCATGGGCCTGGGTCGCGTAATCCGGGTTATCGCGCCTGCGGTGAAGCGGATACTCCGCCGTGGCGAGGCCGAGCGGACTCTTGCGGTCGTCGACGAGGGTGACCCGTACGCTCAGAGTGCCAAAGTCGACACCTGCTATAACGGCCATGTGTGTCTCCCGGGATGGAGCATCCGCGTTTGCAACGAGAGAGAAAGTCTACTTCTTTGCCTGGCCATAGGTCGCGGTCGCGCCGTGCTTGCGGAAGTAGTGCCGGTCGAGCAGCGCCTGCGACACGCTCTGCGTGTTGGGCTGCAGCGAGAAGGTGTACATTGCCATTCGGGCAACCGCTTCCAGGACGACCGCATTGTGCACGGCATCGTCCGGCGTCCGGCCCCAGGCGAAGGGTCCATGGCCGGCCACCAGAGCCGCGGGCACTTCCATCGGATCGCGATTACCGAAGGCTTCTGTGATAGCGACACCCGTTGCGCGGACGTAATCGTTCTCGATCTCGTCTGGCGTCAGTTCCCGGGTGACCGGAACCGGACCGTAAAAGTAGTCGGCATGGGTCGTGCCGAGCGGTGGGATCGGGCGACTGGCCTGGGCCCAGGCCGTGGCATGTTCCGAATGCGTATGAACGACGCCGCCAATCTCCGGAAAGGACTTGTAGAGGTGGATATGTGTGTCCAGGTCGGAGGAAGGGCGCAGTTCGCCCCAAACGATCTTGCCCTCAAGGTCTGTGATCACGAGGTCGTCGACCTTCATGCGCTCATAGGGAACGCCGCTCGGCTTGATGATCACGAGGTTGTCCTCCCGGCTGATGCCGCTGACATTGCCGAAGGTGTAAAGCACGAGCCCGCGGCGCACCACTTCCAGATTGGCTTCCAGAACCTGCTCCCGCAGCTGCTTCAGCATGGGTCGTTTCCTCAATGCGCTCATAGATGGAAAACGACGGCCATAGCTCCCGCCATGGCCGCCGGAGTTAAGGTCAGGATTAGCGGACGGACTGCCAACCTTTGTATTCACCGACGTTGTCGGCCGTGATCAGCTTCGGCTCGAGCAGAATGACGTTCTTCTCGGGCTTCTTCCCATTAGCGATGCCCACGGCGAGCTCATAGGCCTGAGCGGCCATGATGTACGGATCCTGGGAGGCGGAGGCCTTGATCAGGGAGTTGCTGGACTTCAGCTCATTCTCGATATCGGGGGCGCCATCGACGCCCGTGATGATGAACTCGTTACGGTTGAGCTGCTTCGCGGCCAGGTTGACGCCGATGGCGGTCGGATCGTTGATCGCGAAGATGGCGTCCACCTTCGGGAAGCGGGTCAGCAGGCTCTGGCCGACGGCGAAGCCGCCTTCACGGGATCCCTTGGCGTCCTGGTTATCGGACAGGACCTTGATGTCAGGATGCTTTGAGAACACGTTCTTGCAGCCCGTGACGCGGTCGACGATGGACGAGACCTGCGGTCCGTTCACGATGATCACGTCGCCCTTACCCTTGAGGTGATCCACGATGTACTGGCAGGCGAGTTCGCCGGCTTTCACGTTGTCAGTCATCACCGTCACGTCGGCACCGGCTGCCGCCACATCGAAGGCCGCAACCACGAGGCCGGCGGCCTGGGCACGCTTCACAGACGGCTCGATTGCTTTCGGATCGACCGCGTTTATCATGACGATATCGGTGCCGGCCGCGATGAAGTTATCCATCTGCGTGAACTGCTTGTTCAGGTCGTAATCCGCCGACACGGAGGTGATCTTGGCACTCGGAGTCAGCTCCTTTGCCTTGGCCTCGATGCCCTTGATGGTTGCGACGAAGAATGGGTTGCCGAGCAGGCCGACCGATATGCCAACATTCTTAATATCCTTGGCATAGGCCGGGGCTGCCAGACCTGCAATGACGGCAAGGCTAAGAGAGAGACGGGATAGTGCCATAGATTCCTCCAGGTGTATTATGCGCCGCGATACCCGAAGCCTGTGCATTTTTCCGGTTACCGCTTATACGAGCGCCCGTGTGAGGGCGCTGGTACCTCGTGTCAGGTGCGCGCCGATCCCTTTAGGCGGTAGCGGTCGAGCGCCACGGCCCCAATGATCACGAGCCCCTTGATGATGAACTGCCAGATGTCGGACACGCCTACGAGAATGAGACCGTTCGACAGGATGGCGATGATGAGCGCGCCGATGAGCGTGCCCCAGATCGAGCCAATGCCGCCCACGAAGCTCGTGCCGCCGAGAATGACAGCGGCGATCGCATCGAGCTCGTAGGACTGGCCAAGCTGCAAACCGTTCGCGGCAAAGAGGCGTGCGGCCGACATAACGCCGCCGAGGCCTGCCGCGAGACCCGAGAAGGCATAGACGAACAGCAGCACGGCCCAGACCTTGATGCCGGTGAGGCGTGCCGCGTCCGGATTGCCGCCGACCGCATAGATATGAACGCCCAGGACCGTTCGCCTGAGTATAAACCAGGAGATGATCACCACCGCAAAGGCGATCCACACCAGCCAGGGCAGGCCGAACAGGGTGCCGTTGCCGATAAAGGCGAAGGGGAGTTGCGGGTTGAACTGGGTCGTGTCGCCGCCGAGAAGACGTGCAACGCCGCGCACTGCGGTCAGTGAGCCCAAGGTAACGATGAACGGCGGCAGCTTGGCAAAGGCGATCAGCGCGCCGTTGACGAGCCCGAATGCAAGACCGGCCAGCAGAGCGGCCGGAATGCCCATCATGCCCCATTCCGGGATCAGCGACGCCAGGATGGCCACCATGGCGGATGCCGCCAGGATCGAGCCTACCGATAGGTCGATACCGCCGGTGAGGATGACGAAGGTCATGCCGGCCGCCAGCACCGTGTTGATCGACGCCTGTTGCATGACGATCGAGATGTTCTGGAAGCTCAAGAAGCGCCCCGACATCAGCTCGAACACGACGCCAAGGATGATGAGCACCGGCAGCATGCCGAGCGCTTGCAGAGTCGAGCGCCAAGCAAGGCGGCGCTGCAGGCTCTGAGACGCCGTATCGACGCCGGCTGCCCCGGTGTTTTGAATGGATGCGCTGGTCTCATTCGGGGATGTCATTCGGCCGCTTCCCTTACGCCTGTCGCAATACTGATGATATTTTCCTGGGTTACTGGCGGGTGGCCGGCTCCACCGACCTCGCCTTCGATCCCGCCCTCGCGCATCACCAGCACGCGGTCGCAGATGCCGACGACTTCCGGCAATTCGCTGGAGATCACGATCACACCCACACCGTTGCGGGCAAGGGTGTCAATGAGCCGATAAATTTCTGACTTGGCCCCGATATCGACGCCGCGGGTCGGCTCGTCGAGAATGAGCACCTTGGGCTTCGTCTCGAGCAGACGGGAGAGCAGAACCTTTTGCTGGTTACCGCCCGAGAGACTGCCGACCGGCACCACATCGCCTGCCACGCGGATCGCGAGCGCCCGGATGGCGGCAGCGGCTCGGTCCTTGGCGGCTTTCAGGTTTAGCACGCCGCCCATGCGGGCATCGCGCCCAAGCACATTGACGTTCACGTTCTCGCGGACGGAAAGGTCGAGGAACAGGCCAAGGTGCTTACGGTCTTCCGTCAGATAGACGACGCCCGAATTGATGGCATCTTCCGGAGCGTTGATCGAGAGCGGTTTGCCCTGCAGGAGAATCTCGCCACTGGTGCGCGGGTCCGCGCCGTAGATAAGGCGCGCGAGTTCTGTGCGCCCTGCACCGACGAGTCCGGCGATGCCAAGAACCTCGCCTTCGTGCAGCTGGAATGAGCAGTCGCGCACCCGCACGTCGTCGCCTACATGTCGCACCTCGAACAGGACTGGGCCGCGGCTCTGATGAGCATCGTGCTCCTTCTTGTAGAAGGAAGACAGGTCGCGGCCTACCATCATCTGAACGAGCCGCTCGGCGGAGATCTCGTTGCCCACGAGCGTGCCGACATAGGAGCCGTCGCGAAGCACCGAGACGCGGTCGGCGAGCTCATAAATTTCCGCCATCCGGTGGCTAATATAGATAATCGCAAGTCCATCCGCACGCAGCTGTTGTACCAGGGCGAACAGCGCTTCCGTCTCGCGGGAGGAGAGGGAAGTCGTGGGCTCGTCCATGACCAGAATGCGCGAGTTCGCGATCAGCGCGCGGGCGATCTCAACAAGCTGGCGTTCGGCCATCGAGAGTTCGCTGACTTTCGTGGTCGCCTTGAAGTGAACACCGAGCCGTTGGAGAACGTCTTGGCATGCTTTCTCCATGGAGCGGCGATCAACCATCGGGCCGGATTTGTGCTCGCGCCCAAGCAGCATGTTCTCGGCAACCGTCAGGTTAGGCGCAAGAGAAAGCTCCTGATAGATGATTGATATACCGTGCTGTCTTGCCGTGAGAGGCCCATCAATGCTGACGTGCCGGCCGTTGATGCGGATCTCACCGCCCGGATCAGCCTGATAGGCGCCAGATAGGATCTTCATCAGCGTCGACTTGCCGGCGCCGTTCTCACCCATCAGGGCATGAATCTCGCCGGGGTAGACGGTGAGCGATACGTTCGTGAGCGCTTTAACTCCAGGAAACGTCTTCGAGATGTCTTTCATTTCAAGGATCGGGGTGGATCCTGTCATGGGGGCTTCCCTAAAGGTGCTTCATAGAAGCGGCGTTGGTATGCTCAAGGCTCCGATTATTCCATCATGATGGTAAAAAGGCCGAAAGAGCAAGGCTTGTGAATGCTCTAAATGCTTCATCCCAATTGCGTTTCAATCCCTCCTGTTTGTCCATCGGACAGCCCATAACTTTTCCTGAGCACCTAGTCTTGTTGGCCCACGGATGATTATTATTTGAGCACACGCTGCTAGTATCAACTATATTGTTATAATATTAGCTTATGCCCCGCGTGAATTCCGGTTTCAGCGCGCGATAAAGGCTACGGAACATGTCAACGCGTGGGCAATAGAGATCCACGAGATGCGGTTCAGGCTCAATCGTCTCGAGGATATTCGGCGCGGTGCAGACAACCTCCGGTGCTTCTCCGGTGGTCGCAAGGCGCGCGAGGCGCGCTGCGCCGAAAGCCGGTCCCTTGTCACTGCCCTGATAGCGCACCATGGGGACATTCAGCACGCTGGCGAAGATCTTCGCCCAGAATTCGCTCCGCGACCCGCCGCCGATAATGCCAGCATAGGTGAGAGGCGTCCCAGCCTGCTCAAGGCATTGTTTCGCGTCGGCAAAACTGAAAGCAACACCTTCAAGAACAGCCTGCACCAGATCCGTCTGTCGCGTCTCGGGCGAGAGGCCGAAGAACACCCCCCGGGCATAAGGATCGTTGTGCGGGGTCCGCTCGCCGGCGAGATAAGGCAGGAAGAGAATCGTGGATGGCCTACGGTAGGTGGCCTCCGTTTCGCGCAGCAGTTCGCCGATATCCCGCTTCAGGAGATTAGCCACCCAGGCGAGACAGCTTGCACCATTCAACATGGCGGCCATCTGAAACCAGCGTCCGGGTACCGCATGACAGAAGGAATGCACCAGGGCTTCGGGTGCCGGGCTGAAACCCCGCGTAGTCACGAAGAGCTGTCCCGAGGTACCGAGAGAGATGAAGGCAGATCCATCCTCGATGGCCCCAAGTCCGACGGCGCCTGTTGCCGCATCGCCTCCACCGCCGGCGACCACCACATCGCTCCACAGACCCCATCGCTGGGCGATCTCCGGGCGTAGGGTGCCGGAGGCTTGCGAACCTTCAACGAGGCTTGCCATATGGTCCCGAGTTAAGCCGGTCGCAGCCAAGGCCGCATCCGACCAGTCGCGCCTGGCTTCGTCCAGCCACCAGGTGCCCGCGGCGTCCGACATCTCCGTGACCACGTCGCCGGTCAGTTTCAAACGGATGTAGTCCTTGGGCAGAATCACTTTGCGCACGGCGCGGAAGGTTTCCGGCTCGTGCCGCGCGAGCCAGGCCAACTTCGGCGCCGTAAAGCCCGGCATCGGAACGACGCCCATTGCTCGTGAGAGTTCGGGATGCTGGGCGCCGAGCTCCTGCGCCTCGCGGAAGGAGCGGCCGTCGTTCCACAAAATCGCGGGGCGCAGCGGCCGGTTGTTGCCATCGAGCAGCACCGCCCCATGCATCTGCCCCGACAGGCCAATGCCGCGCACATCCGCGAAGGCTGCCCCAGCTGCCACGCGGAGTTGATCGAGAGCGGCCTGCACGGCCTGCCACCAGGCTTCTGGGTCTTGCTCCGACCAGAGCTCCTGTGGACGGGAAACCTGCAGGGGCACATCCGCTTCCGCGACCACGGTCTGCCGCTCGTCCACAAGGATGGCTTTCACCGCTGAAGTGCCGATATCGATCCCAAAATAGTGGGGCACGCTTTGTGCTCCTTGAAGGTTGGTGCTGACCCTGGCTTGGCGGTTGTTGAGACCACCATATAGCTCAGTCCCGCCGCTTGGGGATACGGGTGATAGAATCCAAGGGTCCGGACTCGAAAAAGTAGCTCAAATTCTTGCTACGTACTTCGTTACCGTTTCATTGGGAACAGATCTTGCGCTGACCCCATTGATCTCGGCATTCCGGACAAGTGCCAGATGGTCAGAAGTTGAGCACTATTGAGTGGCGGTGCCTGCCACTGAGGCCGTCAGTCCCTTAAAGGCGTACATACCCCAAACGTGAGGTCAACTTCTGCTAATGGGATGGACCGGCCGTGCTTACCGGCGCCCCCTTCTTCAGGGGGCGCCCAGCACGAGGATCTGAACCATGC
>NZ_JAELXT010000048.1 GCF_016427565.1 Microvirga splendida | reverse complement strand
GACCCGCTGGCGGTGTCCTCATCTTGCTCGATCAGGACGGGAAAATCATAAGACAAGCATCGGACCCAAAAGTGGAATCCACTTTTGGGATCAATCCGATGCTCCACTTTTACTGTGCATCGTGTGGGACCGGACCCAGCGGGCCGCGCCAGCGAAAACCGGATCCACTTTTCCGCACGATGCATTACCCGTTGTGACGACTGAAGACGAGTGTGGCATTGGTGCCGCCGAAGCCGAAGGAGTTCGACAGGACGGTGTCGATCTTCGCATCGTCGACGCGCTTGCGCACGATGTTCATGTCGGCGAATTCCGGGTCGATCTCGTCGATATGCGCGCTTTCGCAGATGAAGCCGTTCTGCATCATCAGCAGCGAATAGATCGCCTCCTGCACGCCGGTGGCGCCCAGCGAGTGGCCGGTGAGCGATTTCGTCGCGGAGATCGGCGGGCACTTGTCGCCGGAGCCGAAGACCGTGCGGATCGCCTCGATCTCCTTCTGGTCGCCCACGGGAGTCGAGGTGGCGTGCGGGTTGATGTAGTCGATCGGGTTGTGCACGTTTTCCAAGGCCATGCGCATGCAGCGGATCGCGCCCTCGCCGGACGGTGCCACCATGTCGTAGCCGTCCGAGGTCATGCCATAGCCGACGATCTCGCCGTAGATGCGGGCGCCGCGGGCCTTGGCGTGCTCCAGCTCCTCCAGCACCAGCACGCCGGCGCCGCCGGCGATGACGAAGCCGTCGCGGTTGACGTCATAGGCGCGGGAGGCGCGGGACGGGGTGTCGTTGTACTTGGTGGACATGGCCCCCATGGCGTCGAAGAGGTTGGACATGGTCCAGTCCAGGTCCTCGCAGCCGCCGGCGAACATCACGTCCTGCTTGCCGTACTGGATCATCTCGTAGGCGTTGCCCACGCAGTGGTTCGAGGTCGCGCAGGCGGACGAGATGGAATAGTTCACGCCCTTGATCTTGAACCAGGTGGCGAGCGTCGCGGACGCCGTGGAGGACATGGCCTTGGGCACCGCGAAGGGGCCGATGCGCTTGGGACCCTTCTCGCGGGTGATGTCGGCCGCTTCCATGATGATGCGGGTGGACGGACCGCCCGAGCCCATGATGATGCCCGTGCGCTCGTTGGAGATCTCGTTCTCCTCAAGGCCCGCGTCGCGGATCGCCTGATCCATGGCCACGTGGTTCCAGGCCGTGCCCCGGGCATGGAAGCGCATGGCGCGGCGATCGACGATCTCCTCCGGGTTCAGGCTCGGGGCGCCCTGCACCTGGCAGCGGAAGCCGTATTTCGCGAAATCCTCAGCCTTGCTGATGCCGGACTTCGCTTCGCGCAGGGAGGCCAGCACCTCCTGCGTGTTGTTGCCGATGGACGACACGATGCCCATTCCGGTGACGACGACGCGCCTCATAGCCTACCTCTTCTCAAGGACCTTCCACTGCCGGCCTGTCCCGGAGACGTAAGGCCGACCCTGCTCAATCTCAACCGTGAGCCTGCGAATGGTTGACGGCACGATGCGAAAACCATGGGCTCCTGCCGCCGAGCAGCAAGGCCGGTTTTTCGAAAAAAGCAGGCTTTGTCAACAGGATGTGAGCGCGGCGCCGGCCCGGTGGCCAGCGCCGCGGCGAATCCTAGCCGCCCGCCGGGGCTTCGGCCTGGAACAGCCCGACGCGCATGTCCTTGGCCTCGTAGATCCGGCGCCCGTCGGCCTCGAGCCAGCCGTCGGCGATGCCGAGCACCAGCTTGGAGCGGAAGACGCGCTTGAGATCGACGCTGTAGACCACCTTCTTGACGGTGGGGAGCACCTGGTCGGAGAACTTCACCTCGCCGACGCCGAGCGCCCGGCCGCGGCCAGGCGAACCGCCCCAGCCGAGGAAGAAGCCCGTCATCTGCCACAGGGCATCGAGGCCGAGGCAGCCAGGCATCACCGGATCGCCCTTGAAGTGGCAGGGGAAGAACCAGAGGTCCGGCCGCACGTCGAGTTCCGCCACCACATGGCCCTTGCCGTAGGCGCCGCCATCCTCGCCGATGGAGGTGATGCGGTCGAACATCAGCATGGGGGGAAGCGGCAATTGCGCGTTGCCGTGGCCGAACAACTCTCCGCGCCCGCAGGCGAGAAGCTCTTCATAAGTAAAGCTGGACTGGCGGGCCATGCCGGATGCCGATCCTTTCCCTAGGGTCTCAAAAGGGGCCTCAAGAAAGCCTCGGGGCCATGATGCGGCTCTGGTAGCACAGGCTTGGCCGTGCATCAAAGGGACCCGAGCCGGGATTCTTCGCTCCTCGTCGATCGCCCGGGAACCCTGCCGTGCCAAAGGCCGCTCCCGGCGAGCCTGGGGCTAGCCTTGCGGCAACCCTCTCGCTTTCCTATTATCGTGATGGTAGAAGCGCCCATTCGTCCATTCAGTTCCGTGATATGACCGATCCTTTGTCCGCCTATATCGAGTCCACCACCGCTCCGGCGCACCGGAGGGGCTGCCCTGTGTCCGAGCTGCGGGACAAGCTGCGTCGCGTGGGCCTGCGTCCGACCCGTCAGCGCGTGTCCCTGGGCTGGCTTCTGTTCGGCAAGGGCGACCGGCACATCACGGCCGAAATGCTCTTCGACGAGGCGACCCGCGCCCGCGTGCCGGTATCGCTGGCCACCGTCTACAACACCCTGCACCAGTTCACGGAAGCCGGCCTCCTGCGCCAGCTCGCGGTGGACGGCGCCAAGTCGTATTTCGACACCAACCCCACCGAGCACCACCACTTCTTCCTGGAGGAAGAGGGCGAGCTCGTGGACATGCCCTCCTCAGGGATCAGCGTCGCCGACCTGCCCCAGCCCCCCGAGGGCATGGAAGTGGCCGGCGTCGAGGTGATCGTCCGCCTGCGCCGCAAGGGCGCTTGAGCCACCACGCTCGAATCACGAGAGCGGCCTCCGGGTTGTTTCGATGCCGCTCAGCCACAGCCTCGCCGCCCTTTTGGTCACCGTCATCTGGGGCCTGAGTTTCGTGGTGATCAAGCTCGGGGTCGGCACCACGCCGCCCCTCTTGCTGGCTGCGCTCCGCTTCCTCTTCGCCGCCGTCCCGGCCGTCTTCTTCATCCCGCGCCCGAAGACGGGCTGGAAGAACGTCGTGGCCTACGGCTTCTTCCTCGGGGTGGCCCAGTTCGGCCTGCTCTTCGCCGCCATCGCGTTCGGCATGCCGGCGAGCCTCGCCTCCGTGGTCATGCAGGCGCAAGTCTTCTTCACGGTGCTGTTCGCCGCCCTCCTGATGAACGAACGGCCCGGCCCGCATCAGCTCGTCGGCGGTCTCGTCGCAGGCCTTGGCCTCGTCCTCATCGCCTGGCCCCGGATGACGGGCGGAGGCGCCGGGCCCTTCCTCATGACGGTGGTGGCCTCGGCCGCCTGGGGCGTGGCGAACATCGTCTCCAAGCGGGCTGGCCGGGTCGACATGCTGGGCTTCATCGTGTGGTCGAGCCTGGTGGCGCCGCTGCCGCTGCTGGGGCTGTCGCTCTGGATCGACGGCCCTGCCACGGTGGTCGCGGCGCTGACCCGCATGGACGGCGGGACGCTCGCGGCGGTGGCCTATCTCGCCTATCCGACCACAGTGTTCGCCTTCGGGGTCTGGGCCTATCTGCTCTCCCGTCACTCGGCCGCCACGGTGACGCCCTTCGCGCTCTTCGTACCGGTTGCCGGGATCCTGGGCTCGACCCTGATCCTCGGCGAGGCCATGCACCCCATCGAGGCGGTCGGCGGGGCGGTGATCGTGCTCGGGCTCGCCTTCAACGTCTTCGGCCAGCGCCTCATCGGGCGCCGGGTGGTTTGAGGCAGGTCCCGTTTTTCAGCGGATGAAGCCGTAGCCTACCAGGCCGTAGGCGATCAGGAAGATCGCCACGAAGACGTTGAGGAAGCGGGGGACGATCAGGGAGGCGACGCCCAGGGCGATGCCTAAGATCGGGAGCAGCTTGAAACTCAGGTTCAGGGTCATCGGATAAGGCTTCCGCGGATCGGGTTACGGTGTTGCCTTCTAGCCCTGCAATCGTTGAGAAATCGGTAAAGGTCTACTCGACCGTCTCGTTGGGATAGACCCCCCACAGCTTCTCCTGCTGGATGTAGCCGTCCACGTCGCGGGCGCCGTCCATGGCGATCAGCACCCGGCACCACTTGCCGTCGCAGCCCTTGATATTAGTAATCACGCCGGGCTGGAGATGGGCCACCACGCTGCTCTTCTCGTCGGCGCGGTCGAACAGGCTGATCGGGGGCTGTTCTCTCTTGGCCCAGGGCATGGCGAGGGCAGTGCGGCGTCCCGACAGGAGCGAATGGAGAACCCAGCCTTCGGTGCCCTCCGAATCGCGGATGCGCCGCCAGGTCTCGTATTCGGCGATGATCTCGACGGGGAGCCCCGCGCGCTGGAACACCCAGGCCGTCCGGTGGTCCTTGGAGGGGCCCTCGCGCAGGTTCACCCGGTCGGTCTTGAGGCTGACATAGCGGGGTACGGGCAGCCCCGTGCCAAGGCGTCCGCCGGGAGGCTGCTGTGCAAGGGCCGTTCCGGCGCTCAGGCTGACAACAGCAAGGGCAAGGACGATCTTGCGCATGGTTCCCCCGATCATGACTTTGTCTTGGATGGCAGGCTCTGGTAGAGAAGCTTGACGGACACCGCCACGCGGCGGGTCGTCGCCTTTGATTGCCGGGTCAGGGTTAAGAGAGCGTGAAACTCTCTGAAATTCGCGGTTTTTTCAGTGCTGGGGGCCTATGAGCCGATGAAAAAAAGACCTGTGGTCGTTGTCACCCGCCGCCTGCCCGACGTGATCGAGACGCGCCTGCGCGAACTCTTCGACACGCGCCTCAACCTGGAGGACAAGCCCCTGTCGCAGGAGGAGCTCGTCGACGCCGTCAGGACGGCCGACGTGCTGGTTCCCACCATCACCGACGAGATCACCGCCGCACTCATCGACCAGGCCGGGCCGAACCTGAAGCTCATCGCCAATTTCGGCAACGGCGTCGACAACATCGATGTCTCGGCCGCGGTGGCCAAGGGGATCACCGTGACCAACACGTCGGGCGTGCTGACCGAGGACACGGCGGACATGACCATGGCGCTGATCCTGGCGGTGGCCCGCCGCCTCCCGGAGGGCGCCCGCGTCATCCCCGACGGGGACTGGGCCGGCTGGTCGCCGACCTGGATGCTGGGGCGGCGCATCACGGGCAAACGCCTCGGCATCGTCGGCATGGGCCGCATTGGCCAGGCGCTCGCCCGGCGCGCCAAGGCCTTCGGCCTGTCGATCCACTACCACAACCGCCGCCACGTGCCGCCGAAGATCGAGGCCGAGCTCGAGGCGACCTACTGGGAATCCCTCGATCAGATGCTGGCGCGCATGGACATCGTGTCCGTGAACTGCCCGCATACGCCCGCCACCTATCACCTGCTCTCCGCGCGGCGCCTCAAGCTCATGAAGCCCGATGCGCTTCTGGTGAACACGGCCCGCGGCGAGATCATCGACGAGGGTGCTCTCACCAAGCTCATCGAAGCCGGCGCCATCGCCGGCGCGGGTCTCGACGTGTTTGAGGAGGAGCCCGCCGTCAATCCGCGCCTCGTGCGGCTCGCCAAGCAGGGCAAGGTGGTGCTGCTGCCCCATATGGGCTCGGCCACCCATGAGGGCCGCGTCGCCATGGGCGAGAAGGTGATCGTCAACATCCGCGCCTTCGTGGACGGTCACAAGCCGCCGGATCGCGTGCTGCCGAGCATGCTCTGACGGGATTTCTCCACCGGAGAGTGCGGCGTTTCAGGCGTCGTCTGCTTTTCTGCACGGGTTATCCCTTGCCCTGAGGCACCGATAACATATGTTAATCGGGATGAATCGCGTGAGCCGATCCACGTTCCTCCGGCCCGAACCTCTGTCGCGAGCAAATCAGTCCTGATGAACGGCCCTTCGATCCTCCCGCGACCTGTGGTGCTTCTCGTCGAGGACGAGCTGTTCGTCCGGATGGCAACCGCCGACGCCCTCACGGATGCCGGGTTCGAGGTGATCGAAACCGCCAATGCCCAGGCCGCCCAGGAGGTGCTCAGGCGCCGCAGCGACATCCGGGTTGTTTTCACCGACGTGCAGATGCCGGGTTCCATGAACGGCCTCGAACTCGCATGCCTCGTGTGCCGCGAGTGGCCCCATATTTCGGTGGTCGTCACGTCGGGTCATTTCAGGCCGGAAAGCGGCCACCTTCCCGAAGAGGCTGTCTTCATCGCCAAGCCTTACGGCGAGCAGGCCCCCACGAAGGTGATCCAGTCCCTGCTGGCTTAAGCTCGATAGAGCCCGAACACCCTGCCTGGTTCATGAGCAAATCGCATGACCGGCCTCGCGATCCCACGAGGACGTGAAGGTGTGGGCCGCGACATTGCGAAACCAAAATCAAACTCGAGCATAAACATATGTGAGTGCGGCTAAGAACGGAGTTTGGCCAGAACAGGGCCGTTCCTACCCCTAGCAATGACCCGTATGACCAACCCCCTGATCTTGAAGCTCGAACAGCGCGACCGGCTTTCCGACGATGAGAAGAAGGTGCTGGAGAGTGCGATCACGAGGGTTCGTATCGTCGAGGCCGATGAGGATATCGTGCGGGAAGGGGATCGCCCGAACGAGAGCTCCCTGCTCCTGGATGGTTTCGCGGCCCGCTACAAGATCGTCTCGAACGGCAGGCGCCAGATCTCGGCGCTGCACGTTCCCGGCGACTTCCTCGACCTGCACAGCTTTCTGCTGAAGACGATGGACCACGGGGTTCTGGCGCTCACCACCTGCCGCATCGCCGCCGTTCCGCACGTAACGCTGGAAAAAATCACCGACGAATACCCGCATCTCACCCGGATGCTCTGGCTCAATACGCTCATCGACGGCGCCATTCACCGGGAATGGCTGACCGCCATGGGGCGCCTGTCTGCCACCGCCCACATGGCGCACCTGATCTGCGAACTTTATCTGCGCCTCAAGGCCGTCGGCCGCGCCGAGGGGGATATGGTCCAGCTTCCCATCACGCAGGCGGAGCTCGGCGATACGCTGGGGCTCTCGACCGTCCACGTGAACCGGGTGCTGCAGGAGCTGCGCAAGGAAGGGCTGATCCGCTTCCAGGGCGATGCACTGACCATTCTCGACTGGGAGCGGCTGAAGAAGGTGGGCGAGTTCACCTCCACCTATCTCAGCCTGCAGAACGAAGACCGGTAAGCCCGGCCACGACCTCCCCGGCCGCCCGCTCGCCTTCCTCCCAGGCGCCGCCCGCCGTGCCCCACTGGGCCCGCGAGAGCGCCTCGCCGGCAAACCAGATCCGCTCGCCGACCGGAGCCTTGAGTCTATCGCGAATGGCGTAGAGCCCCGGCGGCACCACGGCCCAGGAGGCGCGCGACCAGGGATCGTTGCGCCAGGCGGTGCTGTGCAGGGCCGTGAGATTGCGGATGGCGCGATGGCCAAAATGCTCGGCCAGCACCTCCCGTGCATAACGATAGGGCGCATGAGCGTCCCGCCGGTCGAAGCGGGCGGCGGCCGGCTGGTCGAGCTCGAAGAAATGGAACGGCGTGTTGTCGATGCAGGTGAGAAGCCCCGGCGGCTCGCGGTGCGTGCCGGTGAGGCTGGCGAGCCGGTCGGCGCCGCGAAACGGCGAGTCCGGCCAGTGCAGGAGCACATGCTCGTACACGCCTTGCGTGAAGCCGTGGATCGCTTGCTCGACCGCCTTCGGCAGGGCGGGGGCGAAGCGGACCGCATCCTGCTGCAGCACGGCCATCGGGGTGGTCACGATGACGGCCTTTGCGTGGAGCGTTCCGGCGCTGCTCTCGACCTTGACGCCCTGCCGCGACCAATCGACGGAGTGAACGGCGGCACCGAGGCGGATCGGCAGCCCGCGGGCGAGCCTCGCCACATAGGCACCGAGCCCGCCTGCGATGAAGAGATTGTCCGCATATTCCATGCTCGGGAAGTCGTGCAGGCTCACCTCGTCGAGGGGGCGTCCCGAGACGAGCCCGTGGATGGCGGCGACCCGCCGGCCCTGCGGCCCCATCGGCGGCAGGACTCGCGACGCGGGCTGGTCCTCGCGGGCCTTCGCGCCTTGAGTCATCGCCCGGTCGGCCATGGCGAAGGCCCGGTCGAGGGCCGCGCTCTCGGCCCTGCTCCCCGGACGGCCCCGCACGAAGACATGCCCGTCGACGGGAGCCCGGCGCAGGGGCTCGCGCCGCGCGAAGCCCAACCTCACCAGCGGGTTGATCGGACCTGCATGAAGCCAATGGGCACCGAGATCGACAGGGTGGCCCTTGAAGGGCCGCGTGAGCGTGCGCCCGCCGATGCGATCCCGCGCCTCCAGCACGGTGACCGTTACTCCGCTTGCGAGAAGCCGTCGCGCGGCGGCGATGCCGGCGCTTCCCGCGCCGACGACCACCACATCGGGATTGGCAGCGGGACTGGCCGACGACGTGATTTCCAGCGACACGGAACTCTCCACCTCTCGCTTTGCGGCGCGTTCGTTCATAAGTAAGCTCCGCGCTGTCCATCAAGCGTGGCGATAAGCTCTCCAGGAGACGAACGACAGATGCTGATCCAATCGGTTTTCGCGGCGGCCCGCGAGGTCTTCTCGCCCGCGCTGCGGCGCATCCTCTGGAAATCGATTGGACTGACGCTGGCTCTGCTCGTCCTGGTCTGGCTCGGCCTGACGAAGCTGTTCGACATCTTCCTCACCAACCACGATCTCAGCGCCACCTATCCGATCATCGACAGCTTCGCGTTCTTCCTCGCGGGCTTCGGGCTCTTCGTGGCGCTGATCTATCTGCTGCCCGCGGTCTCGGCCATCGTGGCCGGCTATTTCCTCGACGATGTCGCCGAGGTGGTGGAGGGCAAGGATTATCCGGCCGATCCGTCGGGTCGGGCCCTGCCCTTCGGCAAGGCCATTCTCTACGGCATCCGCTTCGCCGGCCTGTCGCTTCTGGTGAATCTCGTCGCCCTGCTGCTGTTCTTCATTCCCGGCATCAATATCGGGGCCTTCTTCGTCGCCAACGCCTACCTGCTCGGGCGCGAATATTTCGAGCTGGCGGCGGGCCGCTTCTGGCCCGCGGAGGACGTGGCGCGCCTGCGCGTCGAACATCGCGGCACGGTGCTGGCTGCCGGCGCCGTATTGGCGGGATTGGTGCTCGTGCCGGTAGTGAACCTCATCACGCCGGTCTTCGGCGCCGTGATGATGGTTCACCTGCACAAGAAGCTCACCCATGGCCGGACCGCGTGGACGCCGGTCGGCCGGGAAGACCGCGCGCCGATCGGCAAGGCCTGAAACCTCGGCCTCTTCAGCCTCTCAGGCTCCGCCGCGCTGCGCCGACTGGCTGGTCCCCGGGCCGACGGCCCGATCGGGGTGGAAGTCGGATTCGGCCCCTCCTGAGCGGCTCGCCAGAAGGTCCGGCACGCTGCTCAGAGGCGCGTTGCGCTTGAGGTCGAACTGGCCGGTCTTGCGGAAGCGCACCAGGTAGCTCGGCACGATGGCCTCAATGGTGGTGGGCCTGATGCCCAGACCCTGGAGCGTGCGGCCTTCGCTGGCCGCGCTCTCGGAGACGAGATTGTCGCTCTCAAGCAGGATCGCCTGGTCGCGGGTGGTGACGAGCTCGTTCGGCATGAGGCCGAGGGTCAGCCAGTCGACGCCGCCCAGGACGCCGCCCATGGTCCGCGCCAGGTTGGCCGGCACAGGCACGATGGCGCGCTTGCGCTCCGTGACCTCGAAGACGAACTCCATCATCTGGCGCAGCGTGCGGATCTCGGGGCCGCCGAGCTCATAGACCCGGCCGGTCGGCACCCGGCCGTCCACCGCCGCCACGATGGCGGCCGCCACGTCGCCGGCATAGACGGGCTGGAAGCGGGTGTCGGCGCCCGGCAGCGGCAGCACGGGGAGCATGCGGGCGAGCGTCGCGAAGCGGCTGAAGGAATTGTCGCCCGGCCCGAACAGCAGCGAGGGCCGCAGGATCACCGCATCCGGGCGCACCCGCAGCAGCGCGGCCTCGCCCTCGGCCTTGGAGCGCGCATAAGCGGATTCGGACCCGGCATCGGCGCCGATCGCCGAGACATGGGTGATGGACACGGCCTTCCTGGCGGCCTCCGCGATCATCGCCGGGGCCTTGGCCTGCAGCGTGTCGAAGCGCTGGCGGCCCGTCTCCTGCAGGATGCCGACCAGGTTGATCACGTGGTCGGCCTTGGCCACCGCATGGGCGACCGAATCGGGATGGCGCAGGTTGGCGTGGATCGGGTGGATCTGACCCACTTTCCCAAGGGGAAGGAAATTCGCCATGTTCGGCTGCCGGGTCGGCACCAGCACCCGGTAGCCGCGCTCGGCGAGAAGGCTCACCACGTAGCGGCCCAGGAAGCCCGATCCGCCGAAGACGGTGACGATTTGCTGCTCAGGCGTGCGAAGGGCACCGATCATGAAACTCTCCTGCCCGGATAAGGCCTTGATCCAGAGCTTGGGTGTGAAATTTCGAACGTGTCTAGTCAAACGCCGCTGCCCTGTGAAGAGGTGCAGGCTGAAGAATGCGCATCTGACGCATTTTCAGCGATTGACGCGCCGCCAGAACCACCGTAAACGAAGCCTCGCCGAACAGGCAGGCCCAGGTGGCGGAATTGGTAGACGCACTGCTTTCAGGTAGCAGCGGGTAACACCGTGGAGGTTCGAGTCCTCTCCTGGGCACCAATCACTTCTTAAGTGATTGATGTTGAAAGAAATTCAGTAGGATCATGTACTTAGCGTTGCCCGAGTGCTACACCCGGGTGCCCCACATGGTCCTTTTGATGTCCCGTCCGTTTAAGCATCCCAAGACCGGTATTTTCTGGCTCCGCAAGCGCGTGCCGAAGGACCTCGTGCCCATCCTGGGCAAAGCCGAGGTGAGCCGAAGTTTGGAAACGCGGGATCCCGCGGAAGCCAAGACGCGCCACCTGCAAATCCTGTCAGAGCTGGAGGCTCAGTGGGCCAACCTTCGTGCCGGGCCTCAAACCCTGGCGCTCGAAGACATCCGGGAATTGTCGAGCTTCGCCCATGACCGGTGGCTCGCCGTTTACCGAGACACTCCAGAGGAACAGAAAAGTTGGCGAACCGACATTGCCGACCAGATGTGGCGGCAACCCGATCCCAACCAGCTACTGTCCGCAGACTATCTCTCCCGCCTCGACATGGATGAGGTCCAAGTCCGAAACCAGGAGGATTGGTGTCGGCGGACGGCGGACGAGATCTTGCAGGCGCGAGGGCTGATGGTCGATGAGCGCAGCCGGACAAGGCTAGAGAAGGCCGTCGCCGCAGCGATCCAGCGGGCCAGCCTCACTTTGGAGAGCTACGCTGAGGGCCGGGTCGATGACGAGTCCCCGCTCGCGTCGGCGGCGGCCATCCCTCTCCGGAAGAAGGATGTAAGAAAACCGATCCCGTTCGAGGAACTCGTTACTGGGTGGGCTGCCGAAAACAAGCCTGCGCCTAAGACCCTCTACGAGTGGCGACGGATCTTTAAACAGCTCATTGCCTTTCTTAGCCACGACGATGCCGGAAGGCTGACCCCGGATGATCTCGTCGGCTGGAAGGCGCAGATGATCGCGAGTGGGCTGCACGGCAAGACCATCCGCGACGCCAAGATCGCACCCGTCAGGGCGGTTCTGCGCTGGGCGGTTGACAACCGCCGGCTTCCATCCAACCCCGCCGAACGCATCACCGTCGATGTGAAGGCAGCAGCGGGCACTCAGAAGCGGAGCTTCAGCGATCAGGAGGCGGCGGTCGTGCTCAAGGCAGCGCGGTCGGAGACGAACCCGGTTCGCCGTTGGGTGCCTTGGGTGTGCGCTTACTCGGGGGCACGCCTGTCTGAGGTTTGTCAGCTTCGGCGCGAGGATATCGTCCTGGTCGACGACATCTGGTGTATGCGCCTTGTGCCCGAAGCTGGCTCGCTAAAGACAGTCAATGCAGAGCGAACTGTCCCGCTGCATCAGGCTCTTATAGACGAAGGATTCCTGAGCTTTGTCGAGAGCGTTCGTGCCGGGCCGCTCTTTTCAGGGCTACGGCCTGACAAATTTGGGCGAAGAGGCGGCACAGGGACAAAGCAATTGGGTCGTTGGGTGAGGGCGTTGGGCATCACAGATCCGCGCCTCCAGCCGAATCACAGTTGGCGACACCGCATGCGGACCTTGGGCCGACGACATGGGTTGGCACCCGACATCGTAGATGCGATAGTTGGGCACGCACGGCGATCTGTAGCTGATCGTTATGGCGAATTCGAAGTAACTGCCCTCTCGCGAGAACTTGCAAAGATCCCAATCCTGAGCGACTGCAAGTAAGCGAACAAACGCGCAGACTTCGACGACGCGGGAGGCAGCCTTTTAGCTACCAGCGCTCCCTCGCAGGCCTGTCACGGGTCGTAATGGCCCTTACGTCTCGCTGGAAGAGAAACCGGGTACTCACACTGTTGGGCGACAGAAGATTTGGGAGCGGCTCCGTCACCAGACCGGACTAACCAGCGTAAGACTCCACGATCTAAGTCATTCGTGGCGAACGCGGGCGCGGAATCTGGTAACAGCCTGCCCGTGATCGGCGCCTTGCTAGGGCAGCGTTACTCCCGAACCACACAGCGCTTGCGCAGATCGAACATGATCCTGCCCGGGCGGCTGCGGACCGGATCGCAAGCGCAGTCTCTATATCCTTACACAAACGGATTCGGGGAGCGAAAACGGCTACCCTTTTCGGTGGCCGTTTTCCCAATACGGGTCAGACGCGAGGTGATTACTCGACGAGGTTTCGATTGGGCTCGTAATGAGCCTGCTTGTGCCGCCCTCCGACGCGATCACGGCAGATCCAAAACCCAAGCCGCAAGAGGTCTGCGCGGGCGCGTTTCACGGTCACGCGATTGACCTTGAGGTGGCTTGCGAGTGTATTGACGGCTGCAAAGCAGCTGCTATCGCCTGTCACATAGCGCAACATCGAACCGGACACACGCACAGCAGTGGGTGAAAGCTGTCCTAAAGCGGCTGTGGCGGCGACAAGGGTGTCGAACGCGGTCTTGCGCTCAGGTGTCCAGAAGCCGTCGGCTTCATGAGGGAGCGGCTGGTAATGGTCGGGCAGCTTCTGGCGGCGAACGACCTCCTCGGCCTTCGTGAGTGCGTCGTCATAGGTCCATGGATCCGGACCATCGCGCTTGCCCCTGATCTGGTCCGCACGGCGCTCGAATTCCGCCCACGCCTTCTCAGCGATGACGGTCGGACGACGTTCTCCGTAGAGATAGATCCGCCAGACGAGATCGCGGAGCAGGCGCTCTCGACCGTCGATCACCAGTCCAGCATCCTCATGATCATCTCTGTCGGCTTCTTGCTTGCGCCTATCATGGGGCGGAGCTCCCGAAGGCCTCAAATGACGGCCCGCTGGTGTCGATGGCGCAGCCTGCTGGCCAAGGAACGTGATTACGAGACTCACGAACTCGTCCACCTGCTCTTGATCAACGGCTGGGAGCTGGCCGACCGGCAAGCGCGAGGGGCTCGGGCCGCGGTAGGTGTAAGGCTTGCCTGTCAATGGATGGAAGCCGTAGATCACCAGCATCTTGCCCTTGCCGATGACATCAAGGACACCCCGGACGGATCGACTTGCAACTGGTCCGCCTCGCACCTGATAGATCAGGGCGCGTTTCGGTGCCTGGCCCGTTCGCACGAGGAGGGACTCTCCGAGAACCGTTGTGGCAAGAGCCTCGATCTGGTCGACCATGGCCTGATCAGGATGATCGATGTCGATCGCAGCCGTTATCCAACCGCAGGCTAAGCCGACGCTGAGCATCCCAGCCTTCTCGGATACCCAATCGGCTATGCGGCTTGGCGCTAGGCGCTGGCGGCAGGCACGCGTCCAATCCCTTTTGAGGGGCTGCTTGGTACCGGGCCGAACAGGTATTATCGAGTAGCCGTTCTCATACGCAGCCAAGCCGTCTTCGGCAAAGAACGGGTAGTCGGGGCTGATGCCTGGTGGCAGCTCTTCAGGCGGTGACATTCGTAGTTTCATGCCTGCACTCCCCGTGCGGAGAGTTCGAGGGAGCACCAATCAGCCCATCGGCCACCATTCGGTGGAACTACAAAACATGTTCCAGGCTGTCGGAGACCTCGGTTGTGAAGCGCTGGCCAGAAAGTGCGGGTCGCTGCAGCATTGCGCAAATTCGGCGCGCAGTGAGCGGCCAATTTGAGCTCGATTATGCCTCCTGCCATGCCATATCTCCCGTTTGGTTTCGAAACAGGAGATTGGCTGCCGTTTGATCAATTGAGCCAGATGGTAAATATCCGTGTCAGCGGAGCCAAACTACAACGTAGGCTTCTTGGCGGATCCGCTGGGTCGAGCCGGAGTGGGGCGGAGATGATTGATGAACAGGCTCGAGATCTGCTGGGTGGTAAGGAGGATACGCTGCCCTTTGGTGTCTTTTCGAAAATCGAGCTCACGGGATATCGCATAGGCAAAGCGGATGCTTGGTCCAGTGCGGCCGCTGTAGGCGAACACCTCGCCATAAACCTTCTCGTACAGATCCGGCACAAAGAGGAGCAATGTATCTTGAACTGGCGAGAGTGGCTTACCGGTCCGAAACAGGTGGTAAAACTTGCGTTGAGCCGGCGTACCTACTGACCATCTGTCTCTGTCATGCGCGTCAAGCGCAACAAATTCCCTGCTACGTGTGTGAACATGACGGGTGTTTCGCTGGACGGCCGTGGCGAGAGCCTGCAAGACCTGAAGTTGGCCTCCCTGTTCGAAACCCTCCAAATCGGCCGCCTCGAATGCAGCAATGATTGCTTCGAGATGAGGACTGCCCGTGGGCGGTATCGTCCTGAGCACCTCATGGAGGGCACGATCGAGTGCCCTCAAGGACTGCTGAAGCTCATTCATCGGCACGGTCGCGCGGAGTCGTGACACGTAGAGATAGTGTTCACGCATCCACTGAAGCTGGTCCGCGATCTCGTCCAGAGTTACTCGAACGGATCCGGGGTGGTTGGTCTGTTGTATGATCCGTTCAACCATCCTCCCGTCAATTGTGATCACATCAGGAGTGTTTGCGGACGGTGGTTCAGCCATTTAAGACCTAATTGCTAAAGAGCCGACAATACGCGTAGCATGATCAGAGCTCTCCGGGCCGACGCGAGTGCGCCAGTGTAGTTCTCAAGAACCCGATTTGCGAAGTGGCATTCGAGCCCTTGCTCGGAGATCAACAACATCGAGTCTCGTCGATTCGGCATCGGCTGGAACTCGGTCACACTGAATCCGGCGCGTAGCTTCGCACGTGCGCTCAGGGGTTCTCCCTCCCATGCCTGACTATTGCTCAATGCCTTCATTACATTGTCAGAGCCCCCGCAGTTCATGACCTATTGAGCCTACGCACAATTCTGTCAGGCTCGACGCAAAGGCCTGAAAAATTCCCGGACTTCAGCTGCCAAAGCATCCGGCTGCTCCATGGCAGCGAAATGTCCTCCCCTTTTCATCATGCTCCAGCGCTGAATATTTGTGAACGTCCGCTCGGCAACGGAGCGGGGCGGCCGCAGGATCTCGCGCGGGAACTCACAGTAGCCGGTCGGGATCGTTACAGTCTCTCCTGACGGGATCGGCCAAGGCCCGTGCATACGGGCATAGTAGGGCCAGAAGGACGAGCCGATCGCGCCCGTGAACCAATAGAGGCTGATATTCGCCAGGAGGTGATCCCGGGAGAACACCGCTTCGATGTCTCCGCCGCAGTCCGACCACGCCCGGAATTTCTCCACGATCCAGGCTGCCAGCCCGGTGGGGGAGTCCGTCAGGGCAAACGCCAGCGTCTGGGGCCGAGTGCCCTGGATCCACTGATAGCCGGTCTCCTCTTTCAGCCAGACTTGAAGCTCCTCCAGATAACGGCTCTCCTCGGGTGTCGGATTGGACAGCATCTGTGGGTCGCGCCGGACCGGCATCATGTTGAGATGAATGCCAGACAGGCGCTCCGGGTAGGCGTAGCCAAGACGGGCGGTAACAAACGAGCCCCAGTCGCCGCCCTGGGCTGCAAAGCGCTCATAGCCCAGCACCCCACTCATCAACTCGGCAAAGCAATCCGCAATCGCCTCAACCCCAAACCGCGGCTGCCCGGGCGTGAACGACAGACCATAGCCGGGTAGGGAAGGGGCAACGACCGTGAACGCATCGGCGGGGTCGCCTCCAAATCGCTCCGGGTCGGTGAGGCGTGGAATCAACTCGAGGAACTCAAACACGGATCCGGGCCAGCCATGGGAAAGGAGGAGAGGGTGGGGATCAGGACCCTTGCCCGGCACGTGCAGGAAGTGCAGATCGATGGCGTGGAGCCGGACCTTGTATTGTGGAAACGTGTTGAGCCTCGCCTCCTGAGCGCGCCAGTCGAAGTGATCGCGCCAGTATTCCACGAGGGTGCTCATGTAGGCCACATCAGTGCCGTACGCCCAGGGCTCTCCTGGCGACTGGTCCGGAAGCCTCGTGCGTGACAGGCGCTCCCGCAGATCCGTGAGCGCCGTCTCAGGCACATGAAGACTGAAGGCTTCCGGTTGGACGCTCATCTGTGGTCTCTTCCTATTCTGGGGGAGACAGGCTGGAGTGTGCGGCAGTCGCCTCGCTCGTCAAGGCTACCCTGGTGCAGCAGGACTTCCTGGGAACTCCTGCCGATCATGCGGTCTCCAGCACCATTGTGCAGGGGCGGCCTCCGTACAATCTGCCGGCGGGAACGGCCGATGCATTCCCTCACGCGGCCATCGGACTGAGGTCAGCTGGGCTGACCTGTTCAATCTCCTGGACATGGATGCTCCGCACCGCAGGGTGACGCGCCAAGCGCGCGGCCACAAGCTGTGGGTCAATTCGGGCGGGGACGGAGAGGGTGATCGCCACCACGGCTGTGGGCTCCGTTCCGCTCCTGAGCGTCAAGGCCTCAAGCCCGAACCCGAAGCGTTGCGTATCGCCGAGAAGGCGGATCAGACCATCGTGCGTGTCATTCAGCGCAGCATCAACCATGACAGTGCGCATGGGCTCTCCCGACATATCTCCCTCCGGAACGTCAATCTCTGGGAGAAAATATTAGCTGAATTTGGCGAGTAAATTTTGCTGCAATTGAAGCGCTTCGGTTATATCGCAGAATAAAATCTGGCAAATGAACGATGAGACAGAACAAGCATTCTGAAAATCAGGCCAATGATAGGGCCCCTGCTCTCGACCGGATGGACCGGAAAATCCTGTCGGCGCTGCGGGCCGATGGGCGGCTCACCATGAGTGAACTGGCCGAAAAGGTCGGGCTGTCCCAATCACCCTGCTGGACCCGAGTCAAGCGCCTCGAAGCCTGCGGCGCGATCGAAGGTTATGTGGCCGTCCTCGACCATAAGATCATCGGTGTGCCGAACGTGGTCTTTGTCGAGGTCACGCTCGACCGGCATGACGAGAAGGTGCTGGAGCAGTTCGGCCAGGCTCTTGCCGAAATCCCGGAGATCATCGAGGCGCATCTTGTGACTGGAGACTACGACTATCTCGTCAAGGTGGCGGTTGCCGGGACCGAGCATTACGAGAGGTTCCTGCGCGAGAGCCTCTACCGGATCCCGGGCATTCGCCACTCCCGCTCCACCTTCGCGCTGCGGTCGCTCAAGCGAGCGGTTTCAGTGGATCCCATGTTGCTTCGCTGACGATGGGCCTGTCGACTATTCGCGCCAGCCCTCATCACAATGAATCGAACCCAGCCGGGGCCTGGGCTCGATCCTTTGGCCCATAATCGCGCACAACCTCGGCAATGCGCAGGCGGTAATCGGCAAACATCTCTTGCCGGCCGAGCGCCTGGGCCTTTCGATGCTGGAGATGGTTGCGCCATTGTTGGATGGCCTCCTCATCGCGCCAGAACTGCAGCGACAGGAGCTTGCCTTCCTCGTACAGGCTTTCGAAGCGCTCGACTGAGATGAAGCCATCGATCTTCTCAACTTCGGCCCGCAGGGCAGCAGCCAGCGTGAGATAGTCGTCCTTACGCCCATAAGCGGGCCACACCTCAAAGATCACCGCCATCATCGCAAGAGCCTTCCCCCGCTGTTGGATACGCCAGCAGCATGGTCGGATTGCCGGGCGTCGTCGAGACCAACTTCGAGGACCAAGGATCTCTTTGAGCGCCCAGTGAGCGGATCCCAAAACACAAGGTGTGCCTGTGACAAGAGCGCCTCACTGGGCAGCGCGAGAGTAGACGCTGGCCAAATGCCGGAGGGAAAGTTCAGATGCTGCGGATGTCGGGCAGAATCGGTCTGTGGCGCCACAAGACTGCTTCGGTCCCTGCCGTCATCAGCCAGGAAGACCCAAGTCACGGTCCCACGGAGGAGCAGGACCAAGTCGTTGCACCAGGAAATCAATGAAGGCGCGCACCTTGGCGGGGGGACGCCGGTTGCTGGCATAGACGGCGAATACCCCTGGCAGTTCCATCGTCGGATGATCCAAGGTCAGCGCCACGAGCCGGCCGGTTCGAATCTCGTCGCCGAGCAGGAAGGTCGGCTCGTAGATCAGGCCCTGGCCGGCCAGGGCTGCCGCCACCAGCGCATCGCCATTGCTGGCTTGAAAGTTTCCTTTGATCGGAACAGTCACTGAGCCATCTGGGCCGAACGACCAATGATGGGGTCCCAGCGCTGTCGAGAGGGTGTAGCCCAGGCAGTTGTGCGAGGAGAGGTCTGCGACCCTACGAGGCGTGCCCCGCTCGGCCAGATAGCTGGGCGAACCGGCGACCAGGAGGCGACAGCGGGCAAGCTTACGGGCGATCAGGGTCTGGTCGTGAATGCGCCCGATCCGCACCGCGACATCCCAGCCCTCCTCGACGAGGTCGACCACACGGTCGTTGAGCCCCATGTCAACGGTGAGCGCCGGATGCAGCCGGGAGAACTCCGTCATGAGCGGCGCGAGTTCGCGCACCCCAAAGGACACAGGGGTGTTCACGCGCAGGGTGCCCGTCACCTCGACCCGCTCGGCTGCCGCAGCCGCTTCCGCTTCTGCCAATTCCGCGAGGATTCGCTCGACACTCTCCAGGTAGCGCCGCCCTGCTTCGGTGAGAGTGACCTTGCGGGTTGTCCGGTGCAGCAGCTTGACCCCGAGCTTCTCCTCCAGGGCCGCCATGTGCTTGGTGGCCATGGTTTGGGACATCCCCAGCATGCGGGCCGCACCCGACAGGCTGCCGAGTGCGGCCACCCGCGCGAACACCTGCATTCCGGTCACTTGGTCCAGCATCGATCTCACCCCACTGGTATGAAGTGTTAACCCAGGCGACCGGATTATCAAACCCGATAGACAGAGGCATATCGGGGATGTCCTTTCCACCAGGAGACCACCCATGATTGACACCCGCACCGCTCCCTATGCCGCCACCGCGCTCCGTGTGGCCCTCGGTATCCTCTTCCTCGCCCATGCCGGCCTGAAGCTGTTCGTCTTCACGCCCGCCGGCACTGTGCAGTTCTTCGGCAGCCTCGGCCTGCCCGGCGCTCTCGCTTATCTCGTGATCCTCACGGAGGTCGTCGGCGGCCTTGCCCTGATCGCCGGCGTCTACAGCCGCATCGTGGCCTTAGGCCTGATCCCGGTCCTGCTCGGCGCGATTGTCACCGTGCACGGTCCTGCCGGCTTCTTCTTCACCAATGCCAACGGCGGCTGGGAATTCCTGGCGCTGTGGATCGTCGGCCTGCTCGCAGTGGCTCTGCTCGGCGATGGCGCCTATGCACTGAAGCCGACCCCTGGCGCTGCTGCCCGCGCTGCCTTCGCCCGCTGATTCCGTAACTGCATGCTCACGAGGCGCACGCTCATGACCACATCCGGAGCCTTCCTGGCGGGGAGCCTTGCCGGCCGCCCCGCCGCCTCCCGCACCACAACCGCCGGCGTCACATCGGCGGGTGCGCCGGTGCGGATCGGCACGGTTGCCCTGACCGTGCGTGATCTCGACACCGTCAGCCGTTTCTACCAGCAGGTCATCGGTCTCGCCCCCATCGAGACCGGGGCTGGCTTCGCCCGCCTGGGCGTGGGCGAAACGGTGCTGCTGGAGCTGCGCCACAACCCGGCCGCTCCACTCGCCAGTCCGCGGGCTGCAGGCCTGTTCCACACGGCCTTCCTGCTGCCGTCCCGCATCGATCTCGCGCAATGGCTGCTTCACGCGGCCGAGCAGCGTGCGCCCCTCCAAGGTGCCTCGGACCACCTCGTCAGTGAGGCGATCTATCTGGCGGATCCGGAGGGTAACGGGATCGAGGTTTATTGGGACCGGCCAAGCGAGACCTGGGCTTGGCGCGACGGCATGGTTGAAATGGCTACCCTGCAGCTCGACCTCAACGGCCTGGCGGCCACAGCCAAGACCCGCGACTGGGCTGGCCT
The DNA here is from genome assembly GCF_016427565.1 of Microvirga splendida. GTDB lineage: Bacteria > Pseudomonadota > Alphaproteobacteria > Rhizobiales > Beijerinckiaceae > Microvirga > Microvirga splendida. The sequence goes on along the minus strand of NZ_JAELXT010000048.1, from coordinate 6,581 downwards.
GCCGGACGGTTCGCTGATCGGCCACGTTCATCTCCAAGTCGGGGCGCTGGATCTGTCTGATCGCTTCTATGCGGGCCTGCTCGGGCTCGACGTGGTATGCCGCTATCCTGGGGCAACCTTCCTCTCGTCGGGGGGCTATCACCATCACATTGGTACCAACATCTGGAACAGCCGGGGCGCACCCGTGCGCTCGGAGCCGACGACCGGACTGGCGGAGGTCGAACTCGTCACCAATGCAGACATATTCGACGCCGTGCGCTCCCGCCTGTCGCCGGAGCAGGCTACCGAGGCCGGCCGCTCGCGGCTGCCGCTGCGCGATCCCTGGGGCACGCCGATTACCTTGGTCAGCCGCTGACCTGCGATCAACGATAAGGAGAGCGAGATGGACTCGCGCACTCACGCCGACGCCCTTGTCATCCTGCTGCACGGCGTCGGCAGCGATGGCCAGAACATGATGGGGTTGGCCGACGCCTGGCGTCCATTGCTGCCAGGGGCAGTGTTTGCTGCGCCGGATGGGGCGTTCGCTTTCGAGCATGGCCCAGGCCGACAGTGGTTCTCCATTGCGGGTGTTACGGACGAAAACCGTCCCGAACGGATTGCGGCGGCACGCCCGGCCTTCGATCAGATCATCCGCACCCAGCTTGAACACCATGACTTCGAGCACCGGCTCGACCGGGTCGTGTTCGTTGGCTTCTCCCAAGGCTCGATGATGCTGCTCGATGCGGTCGCCTCGGGCCGTTGGCCCGTCGCCGCCGGCGTCGCGTTCTCAGGCCGCCTTGCCTCACCGCCGCCGATCCAGCCAGCTCATGGCACCAAGCTGCTGCTCCTTCACGGCGCGGCCGATGGCGTCGTTCCGGCCACGGAGATGGGTCAAGCCCGCGCCACCCTGCAGGCCTACGGTCTCGATATCGACAGCCAGCTCTTTCCCGGCCTGGGACATACGATCTCGGCCGAGGGAGCCGCAATGGCGCAGGCCTTCATTGCAGCCTCGCTGGCAGCGGAAGACAGCCTTGCACGTTAACACGCACAGACAGACGGAATTGATCGCCGGGTGCGACATGTCCGAGGAGACGACGCCATGCTCGTGAATGGCAAATGGACGGCCGATTGGCAGCCGGTACAAGCCAAGGACGCCAAGGGCGGCTTCGTCCGGCAGATGTCGAGCTTCCGCCACTGGATCACACCGGACGGCAGCCCTGGCCCGACCGGGAATAGTGGCTTCGAGGCCGAGTCCGGTCGCTACCATCTCTATGTCGCCCTCATCTGCCCCTGGGCCTCGCGTACGCTGATCGCCCGCAGGCTCAAGGGGCTCGAGCAGGTGATCTCGGTCTCGGTGGTCGAGCCAGCCCTGACTGACCAGGGCTGGCGTTTCGGCGACTATCCCGGCTCGAACCAAGATGAACTCAACGGCGCCACCTACCTGCACGAGATCTACACCAAAACGGATCCGGCCATCAGCGGCCGCGCCACGGTTCCCGTGCTCTGGGACAAACAGCGCCAGACCATCGTCAACAACGAGTCCGCCGACATCGTGCGCATGTTCAACTCCGGCTTCGGTGATCTCGCCGATGACACTTTCGATCTCTATCCGGAGGATCTGCGCTCTGACATCGATGCACTGAACGACCGAATCTATCCGCGCCTTAACAACGGGGTCTATCGTGCTGGTTTCGCCACGACGCAGGAGGCCTACGAGGAGGCGTTCAGGGAGGTGTTTGGCATGCTTGACGAGTTGGAGGAGCGGCTCGACGGCAAGGCATTCCTGTTTGGCGACCGGCTCACCGAAACCGACATCCGCCTGTTCGTCACGCTGGTGCGCTTCGATGCGGCCTATCATGGCCTGTTCAAGTGCAACCTGCGCCGGATCGCCGACTACAAGAACCTGAGCGCGCATCTGGAGCGGATGCTCACCATCCCCAGCGTGGCCGGCACCGTCAATATCGATCACATCAAGCGCGGCTACTACTCGATCAAGAGCCTGAACCCGACTGGAATCGTGCCGCTCGGGCCGGCGCTGCCCTTCGGGCGCTTTCTGGCTGATCCTCGGAAGGAGGCCGCGTGAGATCAGTAGAGTCCGTCAACCTGGCGACCAGACACAACCACGTCCCGTTGAAAGAGGTTGTCATCAGGGCTCACCCCATGCCGGATCCAATCCCAGTTCGATAAACCCAGGAGCATGCCATGACCACGTTCAAGGTTGGCTATCTGATCGGCAGCCTCGCCAAGGAGTCGATCAACCGCAAGCTCTCGAAGGCGCTGATCCGTCTCGCCCCAGAGCATCTCTCATTCACCGAGATCCCGATCAAGGACCTGCCGCTCTATAGCTACGACTACGACGCCGACTTCCCGCCGGTCGCCCGCGCGTTCAAGGACGCCATCGCCTCTGTTGATGCTGTGCTGTTCATCACGCCCGAATACAACCGCTCGATCCCGGGTGCCTTGAAGAACGCCATTGACTGGGCCAGCCGCCCCTACGGCCAGAACTCCTTCACCCGCAAGCCCTCGGCGGTAATCGGCACCTCGCCGGGCGCCATCGGCACGGCGGTCGGGCAGCAGCACCTGCGCAGCGTGCTCAGCTTCTGCAACTCGCCGCAGATGAATGCGCCGGAGGCCTACATCCAGTTCAAGCCCGGGCTGATCACGGACGAGGGCGAGGTCACCAACGAGTCCACGGCCGAGTTCCTGCGCTCGTACATGGCCGCGTTCCATCAGTTCATCGTGCGGGTCTACACGGCCCTGCCGCGCGAGACTTGAGCCAATGCCCTCTCGAGCCGTGATGAAGTGTCGGGAAAGTCTCATCAGGCGGCACTCTTCTATGGGATCGTGAACAGGTCGGGGCCGCCGTCAAATCCAACGCCGGCGATCACGTTCGGCAACGAACTCTGCTGGGCTTCCAAAAAGGTTCAGTGTTCCCCGACTGCACCGCTGTTCATGAGGCGAGCGGCCGGAGGGACGACCGTACCAAATCGGCGACTGGACGGGCACTGGAACAGGTGGTTCGCCGCGCCTGCTCCAGGGAAGTTGTCATGATGGTTTTCTCATCGTCGGCGCTTCCCGCTAAGCTGGATGCTCGCTGTTTTCGGACGACCCTCGACGAGTCCCGCAGCCTGATGACGACGTTTGGCTTTTTGCGCCTTCGGGCAGAATGCGGCGCCGGTCAGGCGGCTCGTTCCAGGCGAGGACCGGCTTTGCTAACGGGTCCATCTGGACGTCTGCCCTTGATGGCGCCCTTCTTGACGGAAACCTGAGATGTTCGACACCTTCGCTGCGCTGCTCGACTGGTTCGGGATCGTGGTCTTCGCGATCACTGGGGCGCTCGTCGCCTCGCGCAAGCAGATGGACCTGGTCGGCTTCGTGCTGCTTGGCACCGCCACTGGGATCGGCGGCGGAACGATCCGCGACACCCTCATCAATGCGCTGCCGGTGTTCTGGGTGCGGGAGCCAGTCTATCTGGTCACCTGCGTGCTGGTCTCCTGCGCGACGTTCTTCCTCGCCCATATTCCACAATCCCGCCTCAAGCTCCTCTTGTGGTGCGACGCGGTTGGCATGGCTTTGTTTGCTGTGACCGGGGCCGAGAAGGCGCTGCTGGTCGAGGCCGGTGCTATCGTTGCCGTTGCCATGGGCGTGATCACGGCCACGTTCGGCGGCATTGTCAGGGACGTGCTCGGTGGCGAGAGCCCGATCATTCTCAGCCGCGAGATCTATGTGTCGGCGGCGCTCGGCGGAGCGGCGATCTTCGTCGCCCTAGCTTTGGCTGGGATCGCGCGGGAATACGCGCTGGCCGGCGGCTTCCTGGCTGCCTTCGCGATCCGAGCAGCGGCGCTACGCTGGGATTGGTCCCTGCCGCGTTATCGGCCACGAGCTGGGCGCACGCGTGACGAGATCGACCTCTGACGATCTCCCTGATGACATCGCAACGGCCTTGCAATCTGTGCCCTTCCCGCAACAGGGCGGCGCTATGTTGCTCGGATCGGCAGGAAGAGGTGAGGGGCGCGTCTAAGCTTCACAATTCTGCCCTAAACTGGCTTAGGTTCGAACCACTGCAAGCGGGAGAGAGCCAGCGTGCTGGCCGCCGAAGGAGCAACCGCCCCGGAAACTCTCAGGCACCGAGGACCGCTTGCCAGTGCAACACTCTGAAAAGCGGAGCGTCCTGCTCCCGCCCACGGTGTAAGTCGCCGCCGATCGAGTCGGCTGCGATGAAGCTCTCAGGCCAATGACAGAGGGGGCTCGCGCGCTATCCGCGTGCGGAGCCTTTTCGGAGCCTGATCATGCCTTCCCCACGCCATCCTCGTGCGCACCGACGCCAGGCCTTCCCGGTCTGCGCACCCCCGTCCGGTGGCAGCCAGCACGCCCTGTAAGCCAAGGGCACACGGCCACCGGACTGAACCTCGCCTCCACCTGACGTGCGCGCCGCTCCGGCTGCGCCTATCCGCGATCGTGAACCGCAACGGCATACCGTCAGGGATCCGTGCGGTGCAACGGGCGGGTATGGGCGCGCGGTGCCATCCCCATAACCTCCTGCCAAAAAGCAAGCTCATCCCATGTCTCCTTTCCGTCTCCCTTCCCGCCAGAACCCGTCTATGCACCTTGCGCTGATCGGGATCACGCTGTTGGCGCTGACCCTGGCGGGCTGCGTTTCGACGCAGACGCCTCAGGACGCCGCTCTCAAGGCGCCGCATCCGATCTACGTCGCCATGTACGGGCCGCAGCCGGAAGAGAAATTCCCGCTCCCGGCCACCGACATCTCGACCGTCGATCCGCAGTTTCTCCGGCAGGAGGTCGCCTACGACACCTCGGAAAAGCCCGGCACTATCGTGGTCGATACGGCCAACCGCTATCTCTACCTCGTGCGGGAGAACGGGCGTGCCATGCGATACGGCATCGGCGTCGGCGCCGACGGCATGAAGTGGGCCGGACGAGCACAGGTGGGCCGCAAGGCGCAATGGCCCCGGTGGACGCCCACCGCGGCGATGATCAAGCGCGATCCCGAGCGCAACCGGCGCTGGGCGAGCGGCATGCCTGCGGGCCTGAACAATCCCCTGGGACCGCGGGCGCTTTACCTGTTCCAAGACGGCCGCGACACACTGTACAGGATCCACGGCACGACTGAGCCCGACACGATCGGTGAGGCGGTGTCGAGCGGCTGCATCCGCATGCTTAATCAGGACATCCTCGACCTGTATAGCCGCGTCCCGGTCGGAACCCCGGTGGTCGTCCTGCCTGACACGCGGAGGGCCGATTCCGGCACGGAGCCATCCGCCTAATGGGCCCAGGGTCGGGTGCAGGCGGTGATTGAGCCCGCCCGATCCATCAAGCTTGCATCAAGGCGATCTGCCTTCTTCGACCGTCTCATACGAGCCTTCCCCTCATCGGGTTCTTCTCTTTTCAGCGAGCCACTCAACCTGAATAGAAACAGGGCTTCGATGAAAGTGTGGGCTTGGAGTGATATCGTGATCTCGCTCCTGACTGCGCGGAGGGACATCATGCGCACCCACGTTCTTTTTACTGCCACCTGTCTGTGTCTGCCGGTTTCTGCCATGGCGCAGGACAAGGCAACCATTCAGAGCTTGAACGATCAATTCGCCAGAGCCTTCAACACTGGCGATATCCCGGCAGTCGCCGCTCACTACACTGAGGATGCGACCGTGCTGCCACCCGGAGCCGAGATGGTAATGGGCAGGGATGCGATCCTGGCATTCTGGAAATCCGCCGCCGAGCAGATTGGCGACATCAAGCTGACAGCGGTGGATGTGAAGCCGCTCGGAAGCAACGCTGCTCGTGAGATCGGGACCTTCTCCCTGCGAACAAAAGGGTCGCAATCACAGGAGATCGCTGGCAAGTACGTCGTCGTCTGGGAGAAGGTCGGCGCCGACTGGAAACTCGCCACAGATATCTGGAACACCATCAAGTAATTCCTTTCCAGAGGACCTGCACCCGGCCCGCTGGCACGGCATTGTCGTTCTTGACAGCGCATCCGGAAAGGCAGAGCATTTCTGTGCTGCCCTTGGCAGCGTACTGGTCCTAACAAGGTTGGTACATCTCTCGGAAAGGAGGTTCAGCATGGAGCCACCTCCGAACTTGGCCGCGATGATCGCTGCGGCATCCGGACGGGCCTCAGCGTAGCGGTTTACCCACGAACGGCAGACCGGGAGCGGCTTCAGGGGCCGCATCAGCAAGGCATGGTCCCATCTAGCCTCTCCCGGCCTTGATGGTTGGCCCAGGTCGAATAGACCTATCCGGTTCAGCACACTCTAAGAGCGAGCTTTGCCATGCGGTCACTCATGCTCACCACTGCGTTGCTTCTTGCCGCCACGGGCACCGTGATAGCGCAAGGTCAGAAAGCAGGTCACGCCATGAGGGCAGACCAACTCCAATGGGAGGCGGCTCCACCGGTGCTGCCAAAAGGGGCACAGATCACGGTGCTATCCGGAAATCTCAATAAGGCGGGTCCATTCACGGCCCGGCTGAAAACCCCCGCGGGTTACAAGATTCCCGCCCATAGCCTGGTCTTGTTTCGGAAAAATGGAGAGCACTTCTTGTATGAAGCAGGAGGATCTCCATGCCCCAGACACGCTTTACGA
>NZ_JAELXT010000047.1 GCF_016427565.1 Microvirga splendida | reverse complement strand
GGCGACACGGCCCCGCCCGTGCGCGGTTCGGCCGTTCCGACGACCCGCCCGGGCCGGCCCCGGGAGAGCGACGGGGGACTTGTCCCGCAGCCTCAGAACTGAGGGATCACCTCACCGATGCGCGTGTGCTCCGGACACACGCGCCTTCACATCGTCTGACCCTGCATTCCACTACTTTTCGGCAGTGTGCCAAACGTCCGCGGATTAAGACTGTGTGAAGATTCTCTGCCTTCAGAAATGTTCGGGGTTACGACCATCAACCGACAATGGTGTCATTCCGGGGTGTGCCATTAGACGCCGCTCACCAGTGTTACACACGCGGCCGTTGCAGGCCTAGATTGGTCAGGCACAGACCGGGTCGAAGCCTATCATCTCAACGCGGTACTATCGGATTAGGCGGTAACGCCTTCCAAGCCGGCTCTTTCCATGACCTGAGCCGGTATTAGCGCCCGTGCCGGCTCCAGTGACGTATCTGGCACTTCTCTCAGGTGTAAATTTTTCAATCCTTCGGAGCCATTCTCAGGCGGTCCAATCTTAAGGACCCGCATCCCAGACGACACCTTTTGAATCATCCTCCCCCCTGAGCTCCACAGGAAGCCGCTATAACTTGACAGTCTGATCGAGGGCCTTACGCTTAGATAGATGATCCGAGGTTCAGGATCTGCCAGTTGTCAAAGAGACACAAGGAGAGCGCGGTGAGCGACTATCCTCCTTCATCCATCAGGACCGACAAACTGGCGTCGTATCCCAAGGCAATCCTGCGCCTGCAGAACGAAGGGCTGCTGCCGAACGATGTGGTGCACCGCACCTCGAAGTATCTGAATAACATCCTTGAGGCGGATCATGGCGCGCTCAAGCGCGTGATCCGGCCGACGCGCGGCTTCCAGAGGATGAAAGCCGCCGCCGCAAACCTGAGAGGGTTTGAGGTCATGCGCATGATCCGTCGTGGCCACTGCAACCTGCCGCAGCCCGGTGTGACAGGCGAAATCCGTCTTGTGAACCAGCTCTTCGGTCTTGCCGCCTGAGCAATCCATTCCGCCTGGGTTCGTCGTGCCCTTTCCAAGTTAATGCAACGGAGCCTTATCTTCCAGGGATCCAGCATTGCGCAGGATGCATGCGACACAAACACTTTTGATGTCTTGGAAGGGTATATCTAAAAGTAAGAGCCCTCGGGAGCACCAAAGTAATCCCGAGGGCTCTGTGTGGAGACGAGTGAGGCCAGCCAGCTACACCGACTGCTAGAGGCTGAGCCGATGCTCGTTCGCGTGTGCCAGTCCGGTCTGCTTCCAGCCTCAGTCCTCGTCCGCTCCACCCGTTCCGATGAGGATTTCGCGCTTGCCTGCATGGTTGGCAGGTCCGACTATCCCTTCCTTCTCCATCCGCTCCATGATTGAGGCCGCCCGGTTGTAGCCGATCTGCAGCCGCCGCTGGATGTACGAGGTCGAGGCCTTCTTGTGCCGCAGTACGATCGAGACCGCCTGGTCGAACAGTTCGCCCGACCCAAGCCCCATTTCGCTCTCATCGAAGACCGGGATCTGCTCCGGCTCCATTTCCTCATCATCCTCGGCCGTGACCGCCTCCACATAGACGGGCTTGGCCTGTCGCTTGAGGTGAGCAACGACACGTTCGACCTCCACGTCAGAAACAAAGGGCCCGTGAACGCGAGCAATGCGGCCTCCTCCTTGCATATGAAGCATGTCGCCCTGGCCTAAGAGCTGCTCCGCGCCCATTTCGCCCAGGATCGTGCGGCTGTCGATCTTGGACGTGACCTGGAACGAGATGCGCGTGGGGAAGTTCGCCTTGATCGTGCCGGTGATCACGTCTACCGAAGGCCGCTGCGTCGCCAGGATCACGTGAATGCCGGCAGCTCTGGCCATCTGGGCCAGGCGCTGGATTGCGCCCTCGATCTCCTTGCCGGCCACCATCATCAGGTCGGCCATCTCGTCGACGATTACCACGATGTAGGGCAGCGATGTAAGGTCCATCACCTCTTCGGTATACGTCAGCTCCCCCGTGGCCTTGTCGAAACCCGTCTGGATGGTCCGTGTGATGACCTCCCCCTTGGCCTTGGCCTCGCAGACTCGGGCGTTGAAGCCATCGATGTTGCGCACGCCCAACTTCGCCATCTTCTTATACCTGTCCTCCATCTCGCGCACGGCCCAGCGTAAGGCGATGATCGCCTTCTTCGGATCCGTGACGACGGGCGTGAGCAGGTGCGGGATGCCGTCATAGACGGAGAGCTCCAGCATCTTGGGATCGACCATGATTAGCCGGCATTCTTCCGGCGTGAAGCGGTAGACCAGCGACAGGATCATGGTGTTGATCGCCACCGACTTGCCCGAGCCGGTGGTGCCGGCCACCAGCAGGTGGGGCATGCGGGCGAGGTCGGCGATCACCGGCTCGCCCCCGATGGTCTTGCCGAGGCAGAGGGGAAGTTTGTGTTTCGAGATCTCGAAGTCGCCTGAGGCAAGCAGTTCGCGCAGGTATACCGTTTCGCGGGTCTCATTCGGCAACTCAATGCCGATGGCGTTGCGGCCTGGGATCACCGCCACGCGCGCGGAGACGGCACTCATTGAGCGCGCGATATCCTCTGAAAGCGCAATGACGCGAGACGACTTGATGCCGGGGGCAGGCTCGAATTCGTAGAGCGTGACCACCGGGCCCGGATGAACATGGATAACTTCGCCCTTCACGCCGAAGTCGCGGATGACCTTCTCCAATCGCCCTGCCGTCTCTTCCAGGATGTCCTCGGTCAGCTCCGGTCCTTCGCGTTCGGGCGGCTCGGCCAGGAATTCGATGTCCGGCTTCTGGTATGACCAATCCTCAGGTGTCTGTGGGCGAGAGATCGGATGCCCCCACGCTGACGGAGCGATTTTGGGGAGATCCACGACCAATCCAGCCTCCTGAAGCGGCTGCAAGGTAGCCTCTGCCTGGCCCAGGCCTGTCACAGCGTCGGGTGCGGGAAGCTCCTCACTCCGCTCCCGAACCGAACCGGCTGACGCATCAGGCATCGGGACAGGAGCAGAGCCGACCTCTGGTGCCGGTTGGAGCTCAAGGGCAACCTTCTTCATCTGCGATTTCTTGCTCGCCGCCAGCTGGAGATCCTCGTAGAGAGCGAGGTATCCGAGATCGACCTCCTCTTCGTTAGGATCCGACACGCTAGCACTTAGAACCGTAGAAGCCGCTTCTCCTCCCACAACGGCGATCCCAGCCTCGACGGTCGTTTCCTGGGGTTGCTCGAATGGCAGCGCTGCTTCAATAGCGGCGAAATACTCCATCTCGGAAGTTCCATCCGGAGCCTCTTGGCTGTCGTTGGTGACCTCGACGACCACGTCGGTGGTCACCACGATCTGCCCGTCGGCAGGGGCCGCTGACAGGGCGTCCAGATTCCCCGCTGAACCGATGCCAGTCATTCCGTACGACAGTCCCTGCCACGAGAACGAGACGGCTCCTGACGTCAAGCTGAAGGGAGTGGCGCCCAGCTCAGGTTCGGCCTCCAGGCATTGTTTCGGGGACGGAATCTCATCGGCAGCAGGAGCCTGTTGTGACGACGGAAGCCGTGTCGCCGTTTCGATCATTTGGCGCGCGGAACCGGCCATCTCTCCGCAGCCAGCGCTAGACAGGGCAGCTTCCCTGTCGGCGAGTGATGCTAGTCGTTCAGAAACCGGATACTCGGAGGCCAACGCCGACCGCAATTCTGCAATCTGACTTCTGACAACTGGCTCGGATGCCCCAACGCGCTCCTCGTCGATGACGGGGCGGATGTGCTCACGCGTTGAGTTGACAGCGGGAGCTGGGTGCCCCGGCTGCGTGGACGGGAGTTCTATATGGCCGTTGCGGGCTCGAATGACGTTATCCGGGGTGCGCGTGGCCTTCACGCCCTCGGCCAGAACAAAGGCCTGTCTCCACGGGGGCTCGTCACCGTCCTGGGCCGGGACGCCTTCGTTATCCCTTCGACCCTGCCGCAACCGGACAACGTTGGCGTTCTCGCGGGCATTTTCCTCTCCAGACAGAGGTGGCGGGGCGAAGGGTGGCTTACGGGTTGAATGCATGATCTTTTACGCAATTGAAAGATGATTGGCCAAGCTGATTCCAGCGGTGGCGTGACTCTGAGAGCAAACCGTAAACAGAGGGTTAGACTGGGGACCTGTCCACTTTCGAGGACCTGCCCGGCTCGCGCAGGTGATGGCGAAGGCGGTGGAATCCATGCCGGACAGGTTAACGTCAACTACGAGCTGATGCCTCGGTGCCAGGAGCGATCAGTCCAAATATGGATGCCGCAGTTCTTTCGAGCGGCCACGGGAAAACTGCTCTGGAACTTAAATGCGTGCACCAATCAGTAGGTTCTCGCCGAGTGACCGGTATCTGAGTTCGAGCCGAGCGAGGAAAATCATTCGGTATGCGGCATGTCTCTTACCAACTGACGGTCGCAACCCGGCGTACCATCGCTCCACTACACTGGACCAGGTTCACCGAGAGCTCTCTTTGCAGCGTCGACCTGACCACGTACTCTGGCTCAGGCCCCGAAGTCGTTCTCAGCGCTACGGACTTTCTGGCACGTAATCATCAGCTCCCGTACAAGCTGCTCACGCTCTTGAGGCTCAAGCAACCTTGGTGGTGTCCTGGTCGGCTCTGGCCTTGGCGGCAGCTTCCGCCTGCTGCTGCAGGCGAAGATCGGCGAGTTGCTGCCGCAGGTCCTGGTACAGTGGGCGGAAAGCTGGGCCGTTTGTCTCCACGATGTCGGCGAGAATGTGCACTGCCCGGACGAGCTTATCCTCGGTAATCGGGCCGTGGTCGCGCTGATGCCATTCGCTCATGTGGCGTCTCCTGGTTGGAGCAGACACAGTGCGCTGAGGATCTTGATAGCAGGTTAAGCTTGCGTGAGGCTTGCAGGGGCAGTCATGGGCTGGCGCCCGAGCCAGCCATGAACTAGCATTGCCGACAAATCACCTATGGGGCTGAGTGCTCAATCCCAATCATCCAAGAACTGCATACGATTTTTAACAATGAATCAATCAAACCGGTACGTCGTCATCGACGTCGAAACTGCTCAGTCCTACGATCACGTCATCGAAATCGCTGCTGTAGAAGTCGTCGGCAGGACGGTCTCCCCTCGGTCATTTGTTCGCAGGGTCAAGCCACGCTCAGCCATGAGCCCATTCTGCTATACAGTGCACCGCATCTCACTGGCCGACTTGGAGCAGGAGCCGTACTTTGATCAGGTCGTCCATGACCTGATCGACTTCGTGGGCGACGACCCGATCATCGCTCACAACTACGCCTATGAGTACAACACTCTCAAACGGGAGTTCGAGCGCGCATCACAGCCAACGTACCCACGGGAGCGCTTCTTCTGCACCATGGCTCTGGCGAAGCGCTCCGGTCTGCCCGGCAAACTCCGTCATGCTTGTTTAAAGGCAGGTATCAACATTGCTCACCTGCGTGACGCGCACGATGCGTTGAACGATGCTCTTCTGGCAGCTCATCTGTTTCTGAAGCTTAATCCGGCGGAGCGACCCTGACGGTCACAGGTGTCCCATATTGCGGTCGCAGCAGGCGATGACATCCTCACGCAATGCAGGCCTGGTAATCTTCCTGCAGGGCCCAGGGGGATAGCATGTGCAAGCGACAGATCGACAGGCGGCCGATGCCGCCGGTGCCGTCCAATGATAACGCACCAAGGATCGTGCCAGCTGGATAGGAGACGAGGGTCTGGAATCCGACCGGCAGATCTTTAATCAGGTCTGCCCTTCTGCAATGTACGCTCCATCTCAGCCATCATCGCCGCCTCGATATCGTCAAGGTTGACCTGGGCAGTTCGTCCATCCCCTGATGCTGGGCCAGCCGGAGCCTTGCTGACCGCTCGCTGCTTGGCTGGACGGTTGATGGCCGACCGCGGCTGATCCGGGAAACGGTTCTCCAGGGTGTCGAGCAGACCGTTGAGCGCCTCATCGGACAGGGGAGCATCCTGGTATTGTTCGACGCCTCTCAGGGCAATTGCTTGGTTGCTATAGCGGGCCTCAGCTGTGATCTCAGGGCCAAACCACGGAAGTGGATGGAACCCCCTGCCCTCAGCCTCACTGTCGAATTCCACTGTGATGAAATGCAGATCACGAGGCCGGTTGAACTGGTCGATGAGGACTTCCCGGTCGCCGATCCGGAGCTTTGTGCGGGTGTAGTCGATCTCACCGGCGCAGACGTCGAGCAGCGCGTGGGCGTGGCCCACAGGCACTTCGGTCTGTTCCTCGGCCTCCCCGTTCGGGCCCGCCGTCTTCAAGATCAGCAGCGCTCTGTTCTCCTCCAGGCGAACCCAGGAGCTGCGGTCCCGCTGTTCCGGGAAGAAGCCTTCGATCTGGCGCAGACCACCCCTTTCGCGCTGGATGAGTCGGGCCAAGGACGAGGCGAGTAGAAATCGGCGGCGAACGGTCATGGAATCCAAGGGATGAAAGGAGTTGAGGAGCGTTTCCAAGGTATACGGCGCAGAAGAGACAGGGCAACCCGGAACTCGGCAGTATGGTTTCCGCTCAGCGCCAGCCTTGCGTATACGACTTCTTCTCGCTGATCTGCAGCGGGATCTGGCATGTTCGATTTTTGAGGAACGGGAGTTCAGCGCCCGCTTGCCGAGCTCCGCACTCGACGTATGACGACGGAGTGAGATGTACCCGACCTACTCTAGCCTGAGCGGAAGCTACAAAGATGCATTGTCGTCTAAGGGCGCCATACTCGAAGTACTGGCTCCCCACCAGTGAGAGACGAGCTTTTACAAGCGACAACGCCCCGACAGAGTTAGCAGTAGTGAGCTCACTGTCAGGGCGCATTGTGATGCCGGTTGCAACACCACGCCATCACAATGCGCTATAAACCCCTGGAATGCAACCGACCGCTGTGCACAAGGACGAAGCGCCCGGCGGGAGGCTGAGTACCAGACCTCTCACCAGGGCGCGTGCGATGTGTTCCGGCATCGCATAATCCATGTAGATGCCTATATTAGAAGCCGATGTGTGGCGACGCGCAGCATCAGTTCGCAACGGGATCATGCAACCGGATCGCAGTAGGGCTCCTAAGGGTTTGAGCCTTGCCAAGATCGTGGAGTATGATCAGGCTTGAGGACGCGTCACTGCCTCGTGACCGCCTTCAGGGCGCGCTCGACCGTCTCCACCACCTCCGCGAGGCGGTAAGGCTTGGCGAGGAAAGCGAAACACCGCTGGGAGCTGTAGGGCAGGTGGTATTCCCGCCCACAAGGTCTTGGTCATCGGCTGTCCCTTGCGCGTGCGTCGGGGCGCCTAACCTGTGACGACCCGCTGCGACCAGCGAAAGCCAATCTCGTTGAAGTAGAGATCCGCATGATGCGGGCTGATGTGGTGGAACAGGGGGGAAATCTCCCTTTAGGACTGTGCTCTTGCCTCTGTTGTGTAGCGTCTGTGTTCCCTCTTCACTTCAACCAGAGGAACCGCTCTATGCTGAGACTGCCTGTCTATGGTTTTGCCAAGCGCGTCGACAACACCGTTGCTCGTGCCATGACGATCCTTCAGACCTGGGAAGACTACACAGCAAGACGATCAGAGCTTGCGACGGCCGCAGAACCCAACGAAAGCCCGGTACACGGACGCGGATCAGGCGGAGCCCGCCAGTTCCGGTCGAGATTTTCTCTTTAACAATCCCGCAACCCGGCTGATAATGCCCGTGCTGGACGAGTAGTACTCGGCCAAACCTCAAAAGGGGAATGGGGCGGCGTCGCCTCGTTCCTCGTGCCGATCCTGATGCAGTGCTTATGCTCGGAACGAGATTCCCGAACTGCCGACTTGGGAACAAGTGTAAAGCCGCCTCGAGCCTGCAACTTGGACGGTCGGGCTCTTTATATACGCTGTTAACCCGTCAGGCTGAAACGCAGCGTGTAGTTGTCGAGCGTGCCCGGGAGGGGACGATCGGAATGCAACCTGTCTGGATCCTTCAATTCGATCTTGTGCCTTCCTAGGATTGCCGCAAGCATCATGCTCCCGAGCGTTGGCACCAGGTTGTGTGCAGGGCAGATACCGGGTCCCTCACTGAAGGGGATCAGCGGCCAGTGTCCACCCGGAGCAGCTCCAAGCCACAGGTCCGGGGCGAACTGATGCGCCTCAGGCAGGCTCTCATCGTTGCGATGGAAGTACGGAGTATAAATCAGGACGTGGGTGTGCTTGCGCATAACGCCGCCGGGCCACTGCACGTCCTCGGTCGTCTCGCGCAGGATCGCCGGCGTTGTCGGCCACAGTCTCAGCGACTCAAGAATGCAGGCCCGCACGAACGGCAACGGCGTGTGGCCGATCGTCCTGTTTGCGGAGATTTCCTCGCTGGCGCGCCGCCCTGCGTCCGGATGAGACACGATGAGGGCCAGCGCCCGAAAGGTCGCCATGCCTCCAGGGTCGAAGGCGAACAGCCAGTGCGCCACCTGATCTGTAGGCGCGGTGGCATCCGTGTTGGGTCTCGCCTTGATCCGCGCCGCCAGGCTACCGGGCTCGGTACGGTTGAGGTGCTCCTTCAGGCGCTCATGAAACCGGCGCTTGAGCCCTTTCCGGCCCGGATGGAGGAAGGCCCAGTTGCCTGCCCTACGGAGCTTGGCCAGCATAGCTGTCAGCTCGTGGTCGTCCCGCGCCGCGTCGCCTAGGATTACCCGCCGCACCATGCGATACCAAGCTGTGATAAAGGCGTCCCAACTCAGCTCGCTGCCCGCTTGAGCGAGCATCACCCGGGCCTCATCCCCAACCACCGCGCTGAACCCATCAGCCATCGAGTGGACCGGGCATTGGCTCTCCAGCACCTCGTCGTTGAAGTAGCGGCGCTCCGCCCGCTCAGGCGGGTGGGAGATCAGCGAAACGTTCGGCTCGAAATGCGCCAAGGCGGCGTGCTTCTCCAGGGTCGAAGGGGCAAAGGGTTCGGGTGCCCCCTGTAGCACCCGATGCACATGCTCAGGTGACAGGATCACCGCCTGGGTACGCCCTGGGATTGGGAGCAGCAGCGGCCCGGTCCCGTACTTGCGGCTCAGAGACTGCAAGCGCCGCACCGCCCGCTCGTCGAGGTTTAACCGTTCCGCGAGTGCGACAATGCGCGGCCGGCGGATGAGGACGCCCTTGCCAAGGGTGGGGATGATCACATCACCGAGAACGGCGAGCGTATCTTTGATGCTTGCGGTCGAGAGCCCGTCAGGGCGTGCCATATTTCTCGTTGTCATGCCCTGCCTTTGAGATGGCTCGTTCCGGTTCCTCGGAAACCGGCTCACTGTCATCCTTGTTCCCTGCGTATCACCTGCATAGAAGCCCTCCCCGCGAGGCCTAGTGGCCCTGCCCTCCCGATCCTTGCGGCAGACCTCTTGGGGCCCCACTGTCTCGGCTCACAGCCTATCGGCCCGACTCGAACGCTCAGTGGCGGGAACGATCCAAACGCCAGTCTTCGGACGGAGAGTGATTGACGGCAGTGGGATGACAGGACGATCTTTCTGCCGTTCAATCCTAAAGCGCTGCACTATCGTGGCCAGGATCAGTACGGCCTCCATCATCGCGAATCGATTGCCAATGCAAATGCGCGGCCCGCCGCCAAACGGGAAATAGGCAAAACGGGGAATTTTCCGGCCCAAGCCACCCGCCCAACGCCCAGGCCGGAACTCCTCAGGCTGCTCAAAGTAGCGCCCATTCCGGTGAACTATCCATGGGCTCATATAGATCGTCGTACCGGCATGAACCGGGTATCCTCCAATCTCACAATCACGCAACGCCTCACGCCCTATGAGCCATGCTGGCGGGTAGAGCCGCATCGCCTCCATAACGATGTGCTCCGCATAGCGCAGACGTGGGAGATCCTCGACCGTCGCTGCCCTGTCCCTCAAAACGTCGCTCACCTCGCCGGCAAGCTCCGCCTGCACATCGGGATGGTCGGCTATGAGAACCCATGCCCACGAGAGCGCAAGTGCCGTCGTCTCGTGCCCCGCGAGGAGAATGGTGATCGCCTCGTCCCGAAGCTGCCGGTCCGACATTGGATGGCCGTGCTCGTCACGCGCCAACATGAGCATAGAGAGCAGATCACCGCCATCCTCATTCCTGGCTCGACGCTCATTCACAATGCGTGCAATGACTTGCTCGATCTTACGCAAACCTCGGCGATACCGGATGTGCCCGGGAAGCGGCACACCATCGGGA
Source organism: Microvirga splendida (assembly GCF_016427565.1). Lineage (GTDB taxonomy): Bacteria > Pseudomonadota > Alphaproteobacteria > Rhizobiales > Beijerinckiaceae > Microvirga > Microvirga splendida. The sequence continues at coordinate 17,016 of NZ_JAELXT010000047.1, read as the reverse complement.
ATCACGAATGGCCGTGCCATCCGTGAAGCCATTTCGTCGGCGAGGTCGTTCACGGCGTGGTCGATCTCGACCACATCCTCATGCACATCCGAGCCAAACAGAGTCTTGGCCGCAATTCTCAGAGTAAGCCCCATCATGTCGGCATGGAGATCGCGACCAACTCCGGTCCTCCACCCGTCGAGCATGCGCTGTGTGTGATGGACCATGACATCGCCGTACATGGCGAGACGCTGCCCGGCAAAGGCGGGCGCAGCGAGACGGCGTTGCCGCTGCCAGAACTCTCCCTCACTTGTGAGCAGGCCAGAGCCAAACACGGCGGTCACCTGACGCCAGAAGAAGCTGTTCTTGACGAAGCTGCGGTGGTTCTTGACGAGAACGGCCTCGATGAGTTCCGGGTCGCTGATGAGGAGCGTGGGCCAAGTTCCTAAGCGCAGGGCAACAACGTCACCATACTCCCGCGCGCAGTCTGAGAGGAAGCCAAGGGGATCACGCGCCAGGTGAATAAGATGCCCGAGGACCGGGAGCCCCCTTGGGCCGTGAGCCTCACGCCGGATCAAGACAGCGTTCCTAGTCCTGGATTCGGGTGTATCCAGCGTCCGCATGGAACCGGCTCCCTTGCATTAGACTTCGCGCAGACTGCCAAGTGTAAGTTTACGCTCATTCCAGAACTGTATCGACCATGCTGCAGCTTGAAATGTCGTGACAGGCGGTAACGGCCCCAGGCCTGCATCGATCCTGGACAAGGCTCAAGAATCAGCCAGATGCTTGACCTCTGTGCCAGACGCGGCAGGATGGTTCCGCGAAAGCGCACCTGACGGAATTTAAGGGATAATCATGGCGACTGGTACTGTGAAATGGTATAATGAAACTAAGGGCTATGGCTTCATTCAGCCGGACACTGGCGGCAAGGATGTGTTCGTGCATGCCACAGCCCTTGAGCGTGCCGGCATGCGCGGCCTCGCTGAAGGCCAGAAGATCTCCTACGAGGTCGAGTCTGACCGTCGTACCGGCAAAGAGTCTGCAACCAATCTGCAAAAGGCTTGATAGAGCCTGTCATCGCGTCGGCCCAGTGCTGACTCGTCAAGCCGCTCCTGACAGAGCGGCTTTTTCTGATCCTTGTACCTCATAGGGAGGCCGAGATAGACGAGAAAATGGCTTCCTTGGGAGCGATGCGCTGCCGAACTCAGCCAGACGCAGAACAGACCTGAGCAACCTGCAAAAGGTCGATTCTCTGCAGGAAATGGGTTGGAGCGTGCATGACCCGCGAGCTGGAACTCGTAGGGCAGGCTTTCCTGCATCATGAACCGCTCACCCCTCAATGCCTGATCCTCCGCTGAGAATGCCTTCTCAGGGCGTTGCGGTCCGCCGCCAGTCAGGAGGAGCTTTCCAACCAAGACTGCCAGTATCTAATATTCAGAGTAGCTTGCCCGCCTCTGCACGTTCCTCTCGAAGAAAGTGCCTTGGCAATCTGTGAAAGAAACCTGCGATTGAGCTGATGCCGTTGTGCGGGCACGGCCCGAGGAGGCCGTGTCCGTCACCTGCTTGACTTCAGGGTTGATCGACGTAGAGCTTGCCGCCACTAGCGAGGAACTCGTGGCTTTTGGCGCGCATGCCTGCCAATTGCTCCTGAGCCTCAGGGCTCATCGCTGCAACCTCCGCCCGCAGATCCTGCGTGATCTTCATCGAGCAGAACTTCGGCCCGCACATCGAGCAGAAGTGCGCCAGCTTGTGCGCGTCTTTCGGCAGGGTCTCGTCGTGATAGGCGCGAGCCGTGTCTGGATCGAGGGAGAGGTTGAACTGATCCTCCCAGCGGAAGTCGAAGCGTGCCCGGGACAGGGCATCGTCCCGTATCTGTGCCGCGGGGTGCCCCTTGGCAAGGTCCGCCGCATGGGCGGCAATCTTGTAGGTGATGACGCCTGTCTTGACATCATCTCGGTTCGGGAGCCCCAGGTGCTCCTTGGGTGTCACGTAGCAGAGCATCGCGGTGCCGAACCAGCCGATCATCGCCGCCCCGATGCCGGAGGTGATGTGGTCGTAGCCGGGTGCGATATCGGTGGTCAGCGGGCCGAGGGTATAGAACGGTGCCTCGCCGCACTCGCGCAGTTGCTTGTCCATGTTCACCTTGATCTTATGCATCGGCACATGACCGGGGCCCTCGATCATCACTTGGCAGCCCTTGCTCCACGCGACTTTGGTGAGCTCGCCCAGCGTCTCGAGCTCTGCAAACTGCGCGGCATCGTTCGCATCGGCAATGGAGCCGGGCCGCAGACCGTCGCCCAACGAAAACGACACATCATAGGCCCGCATGATGTCGCAGATCACATCGAAGCGCTCGTAGAGGAAGCTCTCCTTGTGATGTGCCAGGCACCAGCGCGCCATAATTGAGCCGCCGCGGGAGACGATGCCGGTGACTCGGTTGGCTGTGAGCGGCACGTAGGGAAGACGCACGCCTGCATGGATAGTGAAGTAATCGACTCCCTGCTCGGCCTGCTCAATGAGCGTATCCTTGAATACCTCCCAGTCGAGTTTGGTCGGGTCGCCGCCCACCTTCTCCAATGCTTGGTAGATTGGAACCGTTCCGATAGGGACAGGCGAGTTGCGCATGATCCAGGAGCGAATGTTGTGGATGTTGCGGCCGGTGGAGAGATCCATCACCGTGTCGGCGCCCCAGCGGATCGCCCAGACGAGCTTTTCCACCTCGTCTGCCGCTGTCGAGACCACCGCCGAGTTGCCGATATTGGCGTTGATCTTGACCAGGAAGTTGCGCCCGATCACCATGGGCTCAAGCTCAGGATGGTTGATGTTAGCCGGGATAATGGCGCGCCCACGGGCCACCTCCTGGCGCACGAACTCCGGTGTGATGAACGGCGGGATAGAGGCCCCGAAGCTCTCGCCGTCAGCGATCTTCGCCCCGGCTTGGGCCAGAATGGCCTCCCGGCACAGGTTCTCGCGATGCGCGACGTAGATCATCTCCTCCGTGATGATCCCGGCCCGCGCGAATTCATATTGCGTCACCATCTGGTCCTGCGCGGCCCGGCGCAATACGCGGTCCGCCGGGCATGGCGCGACGAGCTTGTCGGCGGAGACATGCCCATTGCCCTCCGGCTTTACGGGCCTTGCCTCGGTCGATGCGTATCCGCGTGACGCAATCCACGCCTCCCGCACGAGCGGCAGACCCCGGCCGAGATCGATGGCGGCATCCGTCTCCGTATACGGACCGGACGGATCATAGACCCGGACCGGCGGCTCGTTAGCGTCAGTCAAAACGATTTCCCGAAACGGCACGCGGATATCCGCCCGATCTTTCGGCGCGGCATAAACCTTGTGTGACCCGTGAATGGGACCGATGGTGACGGATTGGGGAAGGTCTTTGGGCTTGTCGACGTGGACGGTCAATGGATCTCTCCTCTGTAACAAAGGGAGATCCGGGTAAAGCGAGCCGAGGGATTCTACGCTCGAAAGTTCCAGTCCCTCCGCCGGTATGACCCGGATCAGGTTCAAGGGTCACGGCAGATCAGCCGACTCTCAGCCCCTCACAGGGCTCCCCTCGGAACAGCGCCGATACTGTTCGACACCCTCGCCGCTGTCAATTGGCTCAGCAAACAGGTGAGATTGGTCCTTGCTTTGCGAAGGCCGACGGATTATCTGATCCGTATCTCCTTGGGGTGCCCGTCCGGGCTGAGAGGTCTTTTCGTGAGACCAACCCATCGAACCTGATCCGGGTCGTACCGGCGGAGGGATTGCGAGATGACGAGCGCACCAGCGTCCTCACGGGACACAATCGATCTTCCAGAACTGGCGGGCTCCCTGCTTGAGCGTCTTCGTGCCGAACGCAACCGCGTGCATGCAATCACGAACGCAGCGGCGCAGACCTTCACGGCCAATCTTCTGCTCGCCGCCGGCGGCATTCCATCCCTCACCGTCGCGCCGGAGGAAGTGACTTCGTTTACAAGCCGCTCCAGTGCGCTCCTCGTCAATCTCGGTACCCTCAACCGTAACCGTCGTGAGGCAATTCCTCAGGCCATCGCGACTGCCCGGGATCATGCCAAGCCTTGGGTGCTCGATCCCGTATTCGTCGAGGTCTCCCCTCCCCGTCTGGAGTTCGCCCACTCGTGCCTTGCTGGCGAACCTTGTGTCCTGCGCTGCAATGCAAGCGAGTTTGCAGCAATCGCCGGAGAAGATGCGACGCCCGGCTCGGTTCAGACATTTGCAAACAGTCACGGGACAGTCGTGGCTCTGACTGGTGCGGTGGATCTGGTCACCGACGGCACACGCCTCATCCGCATTGAGAGCGGTCATCCGCTGATGGGCTACGTGACAGCCATGGGATGCGCCGGAACGGCCCTCGTCGCAGCCTTCACGGCTCTGCACGACAACGCGCTTGAAGCAACGGCCGCGGCTCTGCTGGTCGTCGGGATCGCGGGCGAGATCGCCGCCTGTGGTGCAAACGGACCGGGCATGTTTCAACCCGCCTTCCTTGACGCGCTTTTCAACCTCAATCCCGCAACCCTCGTCGTCCACGGGAAGATCTCATGAACCCTGTCGATCTCAGGCTCTACGGCATCATCGACCCGGAACGAACAAGCGGCCGCGACCCTGTTGCACTCGTCCGGCAAGCTGTCGCTGGTGGCGCAACCCTCATCCAATACAGGGACAAACATGCCGAGGGCCATCGTTTGGTGGAACTGGCCCGGGCTCTCCAGGAAGCACTCAAGGACACGGGTGTGCCGCTCCTGATCAACGACCGCGTGGATGTGGCATTAGCCTCAGGAGCAGATGGTGTTCATCTCGGACAGGACGATATGCATCCTGCCGATGCCCGTCGTCTGCTTGGATCCAGTGCAATCATCGGGCTGACACTCAAGACGCTGGAACAAGCCGATGAGCTAGCGGGACTGCCGGTGGATTACAGCTGCATCGGCGGCGTCTTCGCGACGTTCAGCAAGAACAACCCCTCCCCGCCCATCGGCATCGAGGGGCTTGCGGGAATTCTGACACGCGTAAGACATTCTGGAGGTCTGCCCGTCGGCGCGATTGCTGGCATTGACGCCTCGAATGCAGGGGCTGTGATGAGCGCAGGCGTCGATGGCCTCGCTGTCATCTCGGCCCTCTTCATGGCTCCTGACCCGAGAGCCCAAGCGCAGCAATTGCGGCAGATCGTGGATCAACAGTTAACATCCCGGAGGGCTGTTGCATGACGGCCATTGCGGTCAGCATCGCGGGTTCCGACTCTGGAGGTGGGGCCGGCATTCAGGCGGACCTCAAGACCTTCTCGGCCCTTGGGGTCTACGGCGCCAGCGTGATTGCGGCGCTCACGGCCCAGAATACCCTCGGTGTTCAGGGTATTCACGATGTCCCACCGGCCTTCGTCGCGCAGCAGATCGACAGCGTTTTCTGCGACTTGGCTGTCGATGCGGTCAAGATCGGCATGTTGTCCCAGCCGGCCGCGATCGAAGCGGTGGCGCAAGGTCTGGAGCGGCACGGTGCAACGCAGGTGGTGCTCGACCCGGTGATGGTAGCGGCAAGCGGCGACCAGCTGCTCGCACCGGAGGCCGTCGATGCATTGCGCCGCGTGTTGCTTCCCATGACGTTCCTCGTCACGCCGAACCTTCCGGAAGCCGCGGCCCTGCTCGACGAGCCGCTGGCCCAGGACGAGCAGGCCATGTGCCAACAGGCCGAGCGGATCCTCGCTCTGGGCCCCAAGGCAGTTCTGGTGAAGGGTGGTCACGCCACGGGCGTGGAGAGCACCGACATCCTCATGGATGCGCAGGGCATGCGGCGCTTCGTGGCTCCTCGCATCGACACGCGCAACACGCACGGCACAGGCTGCACCCTGTCTTCAGCCATCACGGCGGGGCTCGCCAAGGGCTTGCCGTTGGCGGACGCTGTTGCAGCCGGGAAGGACTTCATCAGCGCCGCGATTAAGGCTTCCAATGGACTCCAGATCGGACAAGGGCGCGGACCCGTGCATCATTTCCATGCCTTCTGGTCCTAAGCTATCCCGCCGTGCGGCGCTCGGCATCGGTGCCTCGGCATTCGCGGCGCCCGCCGTTGCTCGCGCCCAAACTCTGCGCTGGCGCATGGTCACCTCGTGGCCGAAAGGCCGCACCGGTCCTAGCATTTCCGCGCAGCGGATTGTCAAGCGCGTCAATGCCATGAGCGGTGGTCGGCTGCAGATCAATCTCTTTGCCGCCGGGGAGATTGTGCCGCCTTTTGCCGTGCTTGATGCAGTCTCTAATAGCACTGTCGAGATGGGCCACACGGCAGCGATGTACTGGCAGGGCAAGATGCCGGCTGCCGGTTTCTTCACTAGCGTTCCCTTTGGGCTCGGCCCGATCGAGCACCAAGCTTGGATAGATCTGCGGGGTGGCCAAGCGCTTTGGGAGGAGCTTTACAAGCCTCACAGCGTTCGCGCGATTCTCGCCGGCAATACCGGCCCCTCAATGGGCGGCTGGTTCCGACGCAAGCTGGACGGTGTCGAGGATCTGAAGGGCATGCGCCTGCGCGTACAGGGCCTGGGCGCCGAGATTTACGCCAAGCTTGGTGCTGTGCCGATGACGTTGTCCGCCGGTGATCTGCTCCCCGCACTGGAGAAAGGCTCCATCGACGCTGCTGAGTTTCTGGCTCCGGCGACGGACTTGGAGACGGGGCTGCCGAAGTATGCGCCGTTCTATTATGCACCGGGGTTCAACAAGCCGAACGGCGCCAGCGAGCTTCTGATCTCGCTGGCGGCATGGGATCTTCTCTCTCCGGACCTGCGCAGCATCGTGATCGAAGCCTGTCGGGCCGAGCATACCCTGGGCCTTGCCGATGCCTACCAGACCAATGCCGCCGCGCTGACGGAGATCCTCGGCCGGTACCCGGTCAGCCTCGAGGCCTTCCCCCGCTCCATCATGGATGCGACTCATCGAGCCTCGACGGAGCTTCTTGAGGAGATCGCCGCCACCTCGCCTCTCGCCGGCCGTATTGTCGAGAGCTACCGCAGTGCCCTGCAGGAGCTGCGGGGCTGGTCGGGTCTTGCGGCCGACATGGCAAGAGCCAACACCCGCACATCCGTGGTGGTGCGTTAGGTGAAATGCCATCAATTTCGGTACCTTCTAATGACCTTCACGCAGGTGGTGTAACATAGGGCGGTGTCGCTCCTTGTGAGGAGGTGCGCGATGGAGAATCCTCGTCCACCTGAGGTTCAAATTCCGGGACAGGAGCCTTGGAGCGCGGAGTGACATCAGCTGCCGAGGCGTCTGAGACTGAAGCCCGGTGCGGCCTTGGCCACGTGGAGAACCGATCCTCCAGCATGTCGAGTAGATGATTGAGAGCCCCGTTTGTGACTTCCACATCCCGTGCATCCGGAATACCCTTGAGCGCTAGGCGCTGGCGCTGGTAGGCCAGCTCGGCGCTGACCTCCGGGCCGAACCAGGACAAAGGGTGGAAAGCCCTCTCGTCCTGCGATGGAACGGTCACTGCCACCAAATCGAGGGGAGCGGGCGTGCGGAAGTGAAGAACCTGGATCGTGTAAGGGTCAATCGAAAGCCGGGTGCGCACGTACTCTACCTGACCCTAGATGACGGTGAGCAGGGCCTGCGCATGGGCCGGAGGCAAGTCGGCTTGCTCCTCAGAGGCCTTATCAGCCCCCGCCTCCAGGATCAGGCTACTGTGGGCCTCCTCAGTCTGGACGAAGGTGCTGCGTTGGGGTTGCTCAGGAAGGTAGCCCTCCAGCACACGTTCGCCTCCTCGCTCCTGCCGGATCAGGTGCACCACAGACGGAGCGATGATGAGCAGGCGCCGTATGGGCACGCGGTGGGGCCTCTCTCAGGGACATCTGACGGGCGTCCGCCCTGCCCTTAACCTAGGACACAACCTTAAGAGAAAAAGCAAAAGTCGCTTCAGGCGGCCGTCTGCACTCCCGGCAAAGAGAAGCGCCCCGCGTTGCGGAGGCGCTTGAGTTCGAGGGAGGACCAGCCCCCAGCCGCTCCATCATGGACCACGTCAGAATGGCTGAAAGATGAGAGTCTGGCTGTACCGAAAAGAGCACAGGCGCCAGAAGATCGCCCTCAGAGGCTGGCCAGCAGCAGGCTAACGCTGATCAGCATGCCGAGAGAGGCAGTAAACCTGATCATGGCAGAGGTGAACGTTGGCGTCGGCACAGGAGACGAATCCGGCACTGCGACATCAGTCTGGCACATTGGAATACCTTCAGGAAATCAGCTGGTTCTGGAAAAGCGCCAAAGAAGGCACGAGCAATCGCGCCGTTTGGCGGGTGTTTCTCTGTCCGATCTACCCGTCAATGTCTGTAGCCGGCGGGACACACGGCTGGACTCGATATGGCTGCTCGTCGGCAGTCCTGTCTCATCGGGAGCAGAACCTACCTAACCCCAGACATGAGCATGGTTCTGCATGCCTTCCAGCAGGTGACAGTGCAGAAGGCCGGGAGCCGGACGAAGTGTGCCTAATCCTCTATCGTACCAGTCTGCTTGGCTGACGCTGAAGGGTTGCGCGGCTTATTCACGCAGGTGTTCGACCTAGTTACAAATATCGGCGGATCTGTGGGTGTCCGGGGTTTGATCTCCTGACTGCTGAAGGACACCATGCTGCAGGTCAGGATGAACAGGAAAGGCATCAACCCTTCCTACAACTAAGGTTGATTGAAGTAGGGGCTGACGCGGTTAATCTAGGCATTATGTCTAGGTATCAGGCGATCGCCATATTACCGTCAAGGTTCGCGGCCATGGTTCCTGCTATTGCAGTAGTCAATTTCTGATCATCAACACGTTGAATGGCCCTGCTGATGCCGCTCACGAGCCTTATTGGTATTCATCTGCAGCACTGAGCCGTAAGGCACGGGCGGAGTACCCCTTCAGATGCGTTGATAAGCGCCGCCTAAGAGACAACAATCTTGAAGGTCCCAGGCGGCATGGTTTAGGGGCGTGCTATGGATAGCCTGTCGTTACTAGTTGTCACTATCGGGTCAGTGCTTGTCGCTCTCGTGGCCTATCTCGGTGTAATTGATTACATTCGCCCCGTTTCTGATGTAAAGCTGAGCGGGTTCTATCCCCGTAGAGTTCCCAGGCGGAACCTTTGAATATAACGGCTACGGCAGTTCTACGCATATTGTCAGGGCGACACTCGCGGCTGTGATAGTGGTCTTAAAGGGCCCGAAATCGATGGCTGAGGATAGCCGCTTGAACAAGGGGCACCCCACGCGGAAACAATCCCGTGACAACGCACTTGCTGCCAACTGGTACCAAGCGTCTGTTCAGAAATGTCCTTATCTATTAACTTCCCCTCAAGGAGGCGCGCCTTATCCTCGCCTTGCTTTCGATGAGACCGGCCTGGTCAACCTGAAAGCATAATAAGGGCAAGCACGATGGATCATAGCGAGCTCGTTGACCTTGTAGCTGACGACCTAACGCAGAGTGTCTCCCAGATGCTTGTTGAGATGGGCTCCGCAGAAGGTCAAAGGTTCGCCAAGAAAGCCCTTGTTGAGTTCGCAACACAGGCTATCCAAGGTGCGACTAAGGTCGGCGGCATGGACATTTCGACATTCACACCTGGCGAGAGACGCGCACTTGCTCAAGCCTCTGCAATCGTTCTGGCAACCATCCAAGCGGATACCTCTAAGCCGCAGTAGAAAGCTGGGAGTGCCGCTCATCTTACCCATAGAGGAACCGCCGGTCGCACCTTCTTCGTAGTTCCTGACCTCGCTAGAGAGCGTTTTAAAGCTGTCAAGCGAACCGAAAAATCAACCCTTTATGCGAGCTGAGGATCTGCCTCCGCTGATTGCTTTGCGTTTCCCTCCAGTTCGAGCGCCGTTCCGGCCTTCTGCAGAAGGCCGGAACGGCTCTTTTCGCGCAGCCGGTAGCCGTCCCCACGGATGGTGATCACTGTCGAATGAAGAAGGCGATCTAGAATCTCCGTCGCAACCACAGCATCCTCAGCAACCAATTCCCATTCGCCCACGGCGCGGTTGGAGGTCATCAGGATCGAGCCGCGCTCGTAGCGGCGCGACACCAGTTGGAAGAGCAGATGCGCTGCATCTGCCTCAAACGGACGGGCCGAGCTCATCGATGATCAGCAGTTTCGGCCGTGCCACTGGTCAGCCGGCTGGAAGCACTCACATAGAGCACAGACAACGTGGCGACCTGCTCACGGGAGGCCGCCGCGCTTCTTCCAACAGAAGCGGCGGAGATTCTCGGTACGTTTCCTCAGAAAGGTGTTTTGGGCGAGCAGATGGTCTTCACGATGCATGAACCTGATGGGCACACTTGAGCCATTTGCCTAGGCAGGTACTCAGATGTAGCCCTCAGATCTAAGGAGAGATCGCTTGCTCGGGTTTGGGTCAGACCCCTCTTGAGGATGCTGCGCCGATGCCTACCTCACAAGCCGTTCGTCAGCTTGATCAGCTTCTGTTGTAGCAACGCGACACAGCCGATATTTCTGCTGGTCCGGCCTGGAGTTGACACTCAGTTCATGTCTAGTAGCCACCCTTTATCAACCACATGGCTACAGGAATATTGGGCCGGCCGAGAAGGGTTCAGCATGAGCGAGACAATGGCTAATCAGCGGAGCCGCGTGACCAATCTCCATGCGGTCCCGGCACCGCCGGTTGACGAGAGCATGGTATCGATGATCGACCTGCTACAGGAGCATCTGCGTCTGGCTCGTGAAGGCAAGTTACGCTCACTTGCCGTAGTGTCCGTATCCGCCGATGGATCAGCCATTGGGTGATCTTCCCTCGATTATGTGGACACCGGGTTAGCTCGCTTCCCGCTCGGCCTGTTCGGGCGTGAGATACCCGAGCGCCGAGTGAATGCGCTGCCGATTGTAGTAGCCCTCGATGTACCCGAACAGGTCCTGCCGCGCCTCTTCGCGGCTCGCCCAGCTCCGCTGATGGACCAGCTCTACCTTCAAGGAGTGGAAGAACGACTCCATCGGGGCATTGTCGTAACAACAGCCCGTCCGACTCATTGACGCCTTCGCCTTCATCAGAGCCAGTTGTTGGGCATAGGCCTCGGCCGCATATTGGCTCCCGCGTTTGCTATGGTGAATGAGCCCGGGACCCGGCCGCTGCCGCTGGGCGGCCATGATGAGAGCGCCAAGGGTTAGCTCGGTGCGCATGTGATCGCGCATGGCCCAACCCACCACCTTGCGGGTGGCCAGGTCCAGAACGGCTGCCAGGTAGAGCCAGCCCTCACCAGTTGGAATGTACGTGATGTCGGCCAGCCAGACCCGGTTCGGCTCGAAGACAGTGAACTTCTGCTGCAGCAGGTTGGGCGCAATGGGCAACGTGTGGCGACTGTCGGTCGTGGTCGGCCGAAAGCGACGGCGGGCCAGGGCACGAATGCCATGCCGGCGCATCAGCCGCTCGACCCGGCCGCGGCTGACCCGATGGCCTTGGGAGCGTAAGGCTGCGTGCATGCGCGGGCTACCATAGCGACCCTGATGCTGGGTATGGAGCCGCCGTACCTCCTGGAGCAGGCGCCCGTTCGCTTGAGCCCTTTGGCTCTCCGGCCGGGAGCGCCAGGCGTAATAGCCGCTGGGCGAGACGCCGAGCACGCGGCACATGAGCCGCACCGGAAAGGTACGGGCATGCTGCTCAATGAAGCCAAACCTCATTTCGGCACCTCCGCGAAGATGCCGATGGCTTTTTTAAGATGTCCCGCTCCATGCGGGTGCGATCGAGTTCACGGCGCAGACGGGCGATCTCCGCCGCCTGATCGGCCGGGGATGTGGTGTTAGCCAGCGACGGCGCGGGAGCGGCCCTGGACCGGGGCGCAGCCCCATGGGCAAGAGCCCGCCAGTTGCGCAGCATAGAGGGGGAGATCCCCAGCTCGGTCGCGATCTGCATGGTTGGTCGGCCACTGCTCTCCAGCAGTGCGATGGCCTCTCGTTTGAACTCGGGTGTGAATTCTCGCCTTGTCTTCGTCATCAAACACCTTCCCGCTCCCGCAGGAGCGTATCAGAGGTGTCCGTCAAAGCGAGGGAGGATCATCCCGACAAGACTGTGTATGTGGACTGGGACAACGCCAGCACGCATGAGGTCGAGGCGGTGCTGCGCGGCGCGGCTGGCCGTCTCGCGCTGCTGTATCTGCCGACCTACAGTCCGTGGCTCAACCCAATCGAGATTCTCTGGCGTCAGTTCCGCCGCGAGGTCACGCACTGTGAGCTGTTCGACACCGTGCAGGACCTGCTCACAGCCACCAGAGCATTCTTCGACCGCTGCAACCACAGTCCAGACAGAGTGCGCACCATCATCGGTGCACATCCAACATAAGTTCCGACGCTGTACTTAGTGCTTCAACAAGAATTGCTGCCTTAGACCTTAGGTCTCGGGCATGCCAGGAGCAGACGTTTGGGATTGCATCTATCAGCTGCAATTTACGATTCGGACTGAGAATCAGCCGGTTGGCTCTCACCCCAAAACTTGGCCTACTATCGTGGGCAGACTTAAATTCTGCCTCTATGGTTCGGAAGATATACCCTGAGACCGGGCCTGTGCCTGCCCGGCTGGCATCTCATCAGCGGAGAGCCACAACCGTACCGGCAGCGTTGAGCCGACATGCCACGCGAGATTGGCGAACCTGGCGTGCACTCGCCCTGACGTAAACAACTCTCACCATGATCGAAGCCGTGAGCCCCCCGTCCGATGTGCGGCTCGCCTGCCCAACACTGGCGGCGTCCACCTGCACAGCTCCATACGGAAGCGCTGCTGTCACAATGGAGGTACGGCAAGCCTGGACAATCAGACTTGGTACGCCGGCTTGCCGGCCAAGCGGCTCCACAAAAGCCGTAGTTGCTGAGTCTGATGAGTCAAGATGCGGCACGAGGGAAGTCGGCAAGGCCAATCTGGCACTACTTCCTCGGACCGCGAGCGATGTCGATGTTGGCGTCACAGTTGTTGGAGCCGAAATAGCTCGCGTTGCTCGTGCACTGGGCGCTGTTGGCGTCGGTTGTGAACCTGCAGCGACGGGCGCTGCTCGCGGGCTCGCAGTGCCGGTCGTATTTGGTGCTGCGGACGTGGATGCTGGAACCGACGCTCCCCCGGGTTTTCCGCTGCTGTTGTTGCTTGTCTGCCCGCTTATGTTTCCAGCGCTCCCGACTCCTCTGGCACCAGCACTGCCTCCGCTTGCATTGCCTTGGCTGGCACTGCCACTGGCCCCGGCGCTCTGATTATTGCCTCCTCCAGCGCTACCAGCACTGCTGCCTTTCCCAGATCCTTGGCTGGCGCCACCGCCGGCTCCCCCATTTCCTCTGCCGCCACCCCCGGCATTTGCACCGCTGCCTCCGTTGCCTGGGCTGGCACTGCCACCGTTCCCAGCACCCTGACTACTACCGCCGCCTCCAGCGCCCGCACCTCCTTTACCCCCGCCATTTCCATTGCCCAGACCGCCGCTGGCACCGCCGGTACTGCCACCGCTATTCCCACCGCCCCTATCACCGTCGCTGTTGTTCCCGCTGCCTCTCCCGCCTTCACTACCTCCACTGCCCTGCCCGCCACCTCGCCCGCCATTTCCACTACCGCCGCTGTTTCCGTTGCCGTTGCCTCCGCTGTTCTCATTTCCTTGGCCACCACCGGCATTACCCTCGCTGTTCCCTCCACCACCACCGCCTTTGGCGAAGACAGGCTGAGTTGCCAGCAATACAATGGTGATGATGGAAACAAGTGCTACCCGTTGCATGGTTTCTCCTAGTAATTGCGCCGGTCAGGCGCGCTTGCGCAAATCACTGTGCCTTAGTTCTAGTTTGACCTATGCCTCAGGAGTCGCTGATGTCGTCATCGAGACGGTGCGATGATCAGAGCTCACCAAAGCCGGCGGTCAGGGAGCAAGGCAGTTGGTAGGCTAAGAGCGCCAGGTCTGCCCAGATCACGACCATCCTGGGCGAGTAGTCGCGGTCGGTGGCTTGCTTTAGTTGAGGATTTTTCACCTGGTCGGACGCTCTGGTGTCGAGCTTCCCGCCTGGGTTCGGGTGCGCTAGCTACTCCGAACTCAGTTCGAGGTTTGCGGTTGCGCATAGGTGTGGTCGCTACATACTTGTCTCGTCGAGCCAGCGCTTTTGCTCTGAGCGAACGGGAAACTTGCACGTCCTTGTCGCTAGTTGCTCTCTTATTTTTGTCCTGCAGAGTATCTCGCAGTTCACCATTTCCTTGGTCGTCTGGTAGTGGTGCATACGTCTCCAGATGCAATGGGACCTGGAAAATCTGGGCTGCTGGAATCAGTTCTCTGCGATCATCGAGATAAGGGGCAATAGACTCGTTCGGATTTTCGTTCAGGTGGCCCTTGGTTTCTGCACTATCCTTTTCTAGCGAGGTGCGGGCAAGCTGACCTTGTACGACCTCCAGTTGCTCGAGGGCGGAAGCAACCTTTTCCCTCTCGATTTCAACTGCTCTCTGGGCTTCAGTAAAGCTTGCTCTCAGGCTCGCCAATTCCTCGTGCAGTGCGGCCACCTTCAACATTGCATTATCTGTCCGCTCCTTCTCCTCGGTGGCTGCAAATCGGTACTCGGCGACCAGCCCCTCGTTTGCCTCCACTCGGGCAAGCTGCCCTTGTAGAACTGTTATCTTCCGTTGCGCGGCGTCGGCACGGTTCGACTCCCGCTCAAGGGCGGCTTGAAGCGAGAGGACCTTGACCTCGCCGCCCAAGCCGAGATCATTAGAATTATGTGACGCGAGCAGAGGCAGACTCTGCCACCTGTCAGCGAATGGAGAGGACCAAGCAAGCCGATCTGGGTCGGGCGTCTGGGCATCAGACCTGAAGGGTCGAACGCCTGTCTCAGTACGGGAGAGGTCTATTGCAGGGCTGCCATCTGCAAAGTTGGACAAGAGATATGCTGTGGATCCCGCGACAACCAGTGGGCTAAGCATGCTCCACCATGCTGCACGGCCGAACGCGGGTGAGACCCACCTCGGGCGTGCAGCAGCGGAGTGCCAAGTCATTTGCCAAATCATGTCTAGTCCTTAGTGGTCTTACATCGATTGCGGCGGTGGCCGACGCTCAAGATGCGTAATGCGTAGCCATAACGAAATGGAAAGCGCGCAACTTCGAGTGCCACACGCAATCAGATACCCATTACAAACCTGCATTGTGGCTTCCCCATGCATCATCATTGGCAATTCAGGACGATGATCCTTTTGAGGCCGTTCGAAGCCTGGTCAGAGGGAGCGTCTTGTCGGGTTCTGCTCGGGTTTACGTGGCCCCTCCATTTGCCCGGGCATGGTCCTCACAGGCACCGTCAAACTAACCAGGGGGACGAGACTGGGGCCATAGGTGAGGGATAAAACCGCCACGCAAACCTCGCGACGCCCGCCAACGGTTACGAGTTGAAGTGATCAGCCGTGCCGTGTGGCTGTACTTCAGGTTTCCCTTGAACCTGCGTATGGTGGAGGAGATGCTCGCGGCCCGAGACATCAAGGTCAGCCACGAGACAGTGCGGCAATGGGCACTGAAGTTCGGGCAGGGCTATGCCAACCAAGTCTGGCGGCGTCTGCCCGCGCCGGGGGATAAGGGGCACCTCGATGAGATCGTGATCAGCATCGCGGGCCAGAAGCATTGGCTTTGGCGCGCGCTCGACCAGCACGGCGTCGTAATCGATATTTTGATCCAGAGCCGACGCAACGCGAATGCCGCCAAGCGCCTGTTGCGCAAGCTGCTCAAGAAGCAGCGTATCGCTCCTCGGGTGATGATAACGGACAAGCTGGCCGGCTAAGCCGCCGTGAAGCGGATTGTGATGCCGGGCGTGGAGCGTCGGTAGCATAAGGGCTTGAACAACAGGGCGGAGAACAGTCACCAGCCGACGCGACGCCGCGAACGTATCATGAAGCGCTTCAAATCAGCCGGGCAGGCCCAGCGCTTCCTCTCAGTTCACGATCAGATTGCCAATCTCTTTCGCCGTCCTGCTAACACCACCGCCTCAGATCATCGCTGCGCCCGTGCTCGGGCCTTCACGGCCTGGGCTGAGGTGAATGGCTTCGCGAGTGTCGTCTGAGCCAGACCTGTCCCACAATAAATCTCTCCATCTCCAATAACTTGATGGTGCCGGCTCAGGTTGTAGGCGAGATACCAGCGGACGCAGAGCAGGATCACGGATCGATCAAAATGCCTGCCCTTAAACACATTGGCCTCCGCAGCTGTAACTCTGGGCACAGTAGCTGTAACTCTGAAGTAAACTGTTGCGACGTGTGTGGACGCCCGGCAAAACGCAAGAAGGATCTTCGGATTGGTGCAGCGCGTGGTCAGGGCTGACATGTGTGCGGCCTCGAATGCGGCTCACATGCCGCGGGCCCGGAGGGAGTTCGCAGATCAGGTCCAATTCGGAACCACACGCTCACGGCGCTCGTCGCAAAGCTTGTTTTCCTGGTCCCGTCTCATTGACCGTTGCGCAATCTCTCTCCTTTGACCTTCCCGCGCCCCAACAGCCTCTCAGCCCCGACTTATGCCGCCGCGACTGGAGCCTGATAAACCCCACCTTTCGCCATCACAGCCCAGACGATGCGGGCCATCTTGTTGGCTAGTGCTACCCGCACCAGCATCGGGGGCTTGCGTGCTATCATGCGCGCCATCCACGAGCCTGCCGGGGCTCCGTTGCGCGCCGCCCAGCGCACAACGGCACTGGCTCCAATGATCAGCAGGCGGCATAAGGTTCGCTCGCCCATCTTGGAGGTGGCGCCGAGCTTCTGCCTGCCGCCGGTCGAATGCTGCAGCGGCGTGAGCCCCACCCAGGCGGCAAAGTCCCGTCCGCGCTTGAAGGTCTCGGCTGGCGGTGCAAGCGTCGCCAGGGCCACTGCGGTGACCGGGCCAACGCCGGGAATGGTCATCAGCCGCCGCGCCGTCTCGTTCTCTCTTGCTCGCTTGGCCCACCTCGCGGTCCAGATGGGCAATTTGTTCGTCCAGCCGATGGAGCGTGTCAGCCAGCATCTGAAGGATTGGACGGGCAATCTCCGGAGTTGGCTCGTCCGGATCCTCGACAGCCCGCACGAGGTGAGGAACGTGAGCCGGACCTTTGGCCACGGTGAGCCCGAAC
>NZ_JAELXT010000046.1 GCF_016427565.1 Microvirga splendida | reverse complement strand
TCGACAGCCACCGACCCTGCGCCAACGGAGATGTTCGAGACGATCATCAACCTGAAGCCAAAGAGCGAGTGGCGGCCCGGCGTCACCATCGACAGCCTCAAGGCCGAGATGGACAAGGCGCTGCAGTTCCCCGGGGTGTCGAACGCCTGGACCATGCCGATCCGGGCGCGCATCGACATGCTCTCGACCGGCATCCGCACCCCTGTCGGCATCAAGGTGTTCGGCACCGACCTTGCCGAGATGGAGAAGATCTCGCGCCAGGTCGAGGCCGTGGTCAAGGCGGTTCCCGGCACATCGAGTGCATTTGCTGAGCGGGTGATCGGCGGCTACTACCTTGACATCACGCCGAACCGGGAGGCGCTCGGGCGCTACGGGCTGACGGTCGGGGACGTGCAGGACGTGATCGCCATGGCGCTCGGCGGTGAGACGGTGACCAACACGGTCGAAGGGCGGGAGCGTTACAGCGTCAACGTGCGCTATCCGCGTGAGCTGCGCTCGAACCCGCAGGCCATCGCCACCGAAGTGCAGGTGCCGATGTCAAACGGGGGCGCCGTGCCCTTGGGCGAGGTCGCTGAGGTGAAGCTCAATCGGGGCGCGACCTCGATCCGCACGGAGAACGGCCAGCTTGCGGTCTACATCTTCGTCGACATCACCGGACGCGATCTCGGCGGCTATGTCGCCGAGGCCCGGCAGGCAGTTGCCAACGAGGTCAAGTTTCCGCCGGGCTACTACGTCCAATGGAGCGGCCAGTTCGAGTACCTGGAACGCGCCGAAGCGCGCCTCAAGATTGTGGTTCCCGTTACGCTCCTGATCATCTTTCTGCTGCTTTACCTCAACTTCAAGCGGCTCACCGAGACGTTGATTGTGATGCTGTCGCTGCCGTTCGCGCTGGTCGGCGGGCTGTGGCTGATGTGGTGGCTCGGCTTCAACATGTCAGTGGCCGTGGCGGTCGGCTTTATCGCGCTTGCCGGTGTGGCGGCCGAGACCGGCGTCATCATGCTGATCTACCTCGATCACGCGATGAAGGAGGTACAGGCGGAGCGTGCTGCCCAGGGCCGCGCCTTCAGCCGCGAGGACCTTTACGCGTCGATCATGGTCGGCGCCGTGGAGCGGGTGCGGCCGAAGATGATGACGGTCGTCGCCATCATGGCGGGCCTGATTCCGATCCTGTGGAGCACGGGCGCCGGATCGGAGATCATGCAGCGCATCGCCGTGCCCATGATCGGCGGCATGGTCTCGTCGACGGTGCTGACACTCGTGGTCATCCCGGCGATCTACGCCCTCGTGAAAGGGCGCAGGCTCCCGCGGCGGAAGGACACGATCCCGAGCCGCGACGGCAGCCCCGAGACCCTGTCCGCACGCCCCGGAAACGCGTTGCCGCGGGCGGCCGAGTGAGACTCATGAATGTGCCCGTCATGCAAGTGACCACCATGGATCAAAGCCGCCGACAAGGCCGCCTACCCCACGGGTGCTGGTGCTCTGCCCGCGGGGCCCTCGCCGCCCGAGGAGTTCTGTGATGAGGTCGCACATCGACCGGAGCCTGGCGGACGCGGAGAAGGACACCGAGGCTCTCCTCGCCGTCCTGCGGCTCCTGGTGTTCTCCGCCATCACGGCCGTGTTCTGGGCCGGAGGCGCGCTGGAGCATGCGCACATGGCCATGTTCTCCTTTGTCGCCTTGGGAGCGTTCGCGACCGTGAGTTTGGTACTGGCCTGGATCGGCCTTTTTCGGCCCTGGCTGCCCTGGGTGTTCGCCACCCTCGACGTTGGCCTCCTCCTTCACTGCATCGGCCCCCTGGCCATGGCGTTCGGATCGCCGGCGTCCGGCATCTCGGCCGCCCCGGGCACCTCGCTCATCTTCCTCCTCCTGGCAATTGCCGCCGTCCGGCACCGGCCTTATCTGGTCCTCTACACCGCCGGCCTGTTCCTGGCGGGCTGGGCGGTGCTGTGGATCACGGTCGGGGCGCAGGCGCCGGACGCCGCTTTCGTCTTGCCAGGGGAGATCACCCGCCTCTCCGTCGTGGCGCTCACGGCCGTCGTGCTGTTCGTGGCGGTGGTCCGGACGCGCCGGGCGCTTGCGGACGCCATCCGCGAGGCGCGGCTGCGATCCAACCTGTCCCGCTTCTTCAGCGCGGGCATCGCCGACCAGCTCGCGCGGTCTGAGCCGGTGACCGCGTCCTTCCGGCCGCAGCAGGCCGCCGTGATGTTCATCGACGTGCGCGGCTTCACCCCGATGGCCGAGCGGATGACCGCAGACGCGCTCGCCCTGTTCCTCAGCGAGTACCGCCGCCGGATGGCGGCGCCCGTGACGCGGCGGGGCGGCGTCATCGACAAGTTCATCGGCGACGGGATCATGGCCGTGTTCGGCGTGCCGCATCCGACCGAGGCGGACGCCGGCAATGCCGTCCAATGCGGCCTGGACATCCTCGATGCGACAGACCGCTGGAACGCCGAGCGCGCCGCGGCGGGACTCGGGCCTGTCGAGGTGGGGATTGGCATCCACTACGGCGAGGTCACCGCAGGTGCGCTCGGCGACGAGGAGCGACTGGAGTTCACGGTGATCGGCGACACCGTCAACGCCGCCAACCGGATCGAGGAGCTCGCCGGCGCGCTCGGCGTTCGCCTTCTCGTGTCCGAGCCCGCCCTGCGGGCGGCAGGGCAGCTCGGGAACGGTGCCATGTGGGAGCCCGTGCCGGACCAGGCCCTGCGCGGCCGGCGCCAACCCCTGCGCCTGCTGCGGCAAAAGACCCCCGCCGAGCCGCACCAGGCCCGGCCCGACGTGGCCGTGGCGGCGTCATGAGCGGCGTGCCTCCCTTCACCCCGTTTCGACCCGACCCGACGGTCGGGGCCGGCGCCATCGTGGGCGCGCGCCGGCTGCGTTTGGCATCGAGCCTTTCCGCGCCCGCGACACAGCCTTCACGCGACGTGAAGAACCGCATTCGACCACAACAGGAGATCCCGATGTCCAACCTCATCCTCGCACCGCGCCTGCGCGGCCCGGCCCTGAAGGCCCTGGTCCTGGGCGGCCTCGCCGCCGCGGCCCTGGCCCTGCCGGCGCACGCCCAGAGCAACTCCGGCGGCAACATGGGCAACATGCAGAATATGCAGAACATGCCCGGCATGGGCGGCGGCAAGGCGCCGGCGGCGACGAGCGCCTCGGCGACCGGCACCGTCGAGTCGGTCAGCGCCCAGCAGCGCAAGATCAAGCTCAACCACGAGCCCATCCCGGCGTTCGGCTGGCCGGCCATGTCGATGGAGATGGCGGCCGCGCCGGCTGTCGACCTCACCCAGGTGAAGCCCGGGGCCAAGGTGAAGTTCACCCTGAGCAAGGGCACGGACGGCAGCTACACCGTTCAGGCGCTCAGCCCGGCGCAATAAGCCGTCCCGCCGGAGGCGCAGTGGCGTCTCCGGCCCTTCCCCCGTCCCGACCGGCAGCGGCCAGGGGCCGCGCCTTCTTCGCCGCGGCAGAGACTTTCTCCCTGCTGCGGTGCAAGGCTTCCGCTGGCAGGCTCCCGCGCGTGTGCCAACGCGGCGAACCCACAGCTGAATGCGGAACGCGGACGGCACGGGTCCGTGAACAGCGTTCGCATGATCGGGCCCAGGGGCTCACCGCGCGGGAAACCCGCGCCACACTGCGCAGGCCATCCTCATGCACAGCGCATGACCGACATGGGCGTTCTCCAAATCATCGCCCTTCTCAGCCTCCAGAGCAGCAATGTCAGCATGTTGGATGGGGGGCGCCATCGCTCGCTCCCGGACCGGCCGGCGCGCGCGCTCGCGCCCCCCGGTGCCGTGAGCGCCAGGGTCTCGCGCTTCATCGTCTCAATCTACCAAGGCGACGAGGCGTAAGCCCGCGCGTCAGGAAGCGAGGCTGGTATCCGCCGAGCGTGGCCGTCGGCGGCCTGTCGGTGCTGCGGCAGGGGCTGTCCCACCCGCGAGGACTGGCCAAAGCGGTACTTGGACCCGGTCGGGGATTCGTGGGACGGCAACCATCCACTGCGTGTAAGGGGTGCCTGCATTGTCGCGCCTCCACGTGCGGCAGCAATAGCCGCACGTGCGGCGGGGCACGGCAGCCGCGGTCAGAAAAAGGACCGAAGGCGCTCCCACAACGACGGGCTTCGCTCCACGTCGTGGCGGTCGCGGTCGTTCACCAGGGCGTTGATGTAGACGACGAGGTTCGTGGGTTCGAACTGCAGGCCATGGAAGTTCGCGCGCCAGCGTCCCTCGCGGTCAATGACGTGGGTGACGATGCCATGCATCTGCATGCCGTCGGCAGTCTTGGTGAATTTGTGCCCGAACTGTTCCGCCAGCTTGCGGGTCGCATCTTCGGGCATTCCGGGCGTGGTCGTCAGGAACGACCAATTCCGCAAATCGAGTCCGCGCTCCGCACCGAAGTCGCTCAAGACCTCCGGCTTGTCACGGTCCGGGTCGGTGGTGATGGTCAGGAACTGCACCTGATCGCGCATCGGCGTGCTGTTCACCATGCCCTGGATCTCGGCGATCTTTTCAGTGTGGAGCGGGCACACGTCCGTGCAGCCCAAGTAAATGAAGTTGACGATGACGACCTTGCCGCGCAGCGCGGAGAGACGATGATCGTTTCCCTTGGCGTCCCGCAGCGTGAATTCTGGAGCGGGCCGGTCCTTCACCTCGAAGTACCTCTCCTTTTTGTGCATCTCGCCTTGGAGGCTGTCGAGCGAGTGCGCCGACGCAGGGTTGGCTGTCAGGCTGGCGAGCGCGACGGCGGCGGCGACAGCGAGGAGCGAAGGCATGGTCACGATTATGATCTCCACTTTGAAGTTTCCGGGGTGCGCTTGAGGTGGCGCCGAGGTCCGGACGGACGCAAAGCGCTACCCGCGGCATCGGCAGCGGGGTGAACCCTGGCCGGCTCCCGCCCGCCGACGCCCGCGCCCGCGTTCGGACGTCAGATCCGGGCGACGCGGAGCCGCAGCGCGTTGGCGATCACGCTGACGGACGACAAGGCCATGGCCGCGGCGGCGATGATCGGCGACAGCAGGACGCCGAGGATCGGGAAGAGCACCCCGGCCGCCACGGGCACGCCCAGGGCGTTGTAGATGAAAGCCCAGAACAGGTTCTGGCGGATGTTGCGCATGGTGGCCTGCGACAGCCGCCGTGCCCGCACGATGCCATTGAGGTCGCCCTTGAGCAGCGTGACGCCGGCGCTTTCGATGGCCACGTCGGTGCCGGTGCCCATGGCAATCCCAACGTCGGCGGCCGCCAGCGCCGGGGCGTCGTTGACCCCGTCGCCGGCCATGGCCACCACCCGGCCCGCGGCCTTGTGGCGGTTGACCACGGCACTCTTCTCCTCCGGCAGCACCTCCGCCTCGACCTCGGTGATGCCGAGCCGGCGGGCGACGGCCTGCGCGGTGGTCCGGTTGTCGCCGGTGAGCATCACGACGCGGATGCCTTCGGCCTTGAGCCCGGCCAGCGCCTCGGGGGTCGTGGCCTTCACCGGGTCTGCGATGGCGATGGTGCCCGCGGCGCGTCCGTCGATGCCGACGAAGATCGCAGTGGCGCCCTCGCGCCGGAGCTCGTTTGCGGCTTGCGACAGGGGCGCGACGTCGACGCCCCGCTCGGCGAGGAAGCGGGCGTTGCCCAGCACCACGGCCCTGCCGTCCACCGTCCCGAGGGCGCCCTTGCCGGTGGGGGAATCGAACCCCTCCGGGTCGGCCAGGGCGAGGCGCCGCTGCGTGGCCGCAGCGACGATGGCCGTGGCGAGCGGGTGCTCGCTGGCACGCTCGACGCTGGCGGCGAGGCGCAGGATCTCGTCCTCCCCGAAGCCTGGCGCCGGCACCACCGCGGTCACGGCGGGCTTGCCCTCGGTGAGGGTGCCGGTCTTGTCGACGACGAGGGTGTCGACCTTTTCCATCCGCTCCAGCGCCTCGGCGTTCCTGATGAGAACCCCACCTTGGGCGCCCCGACCGACGCCGACCATGATTGACATGGGCGTGGCGAGCCCGAGCGCGCATGGGCACGCGATGATGAGCACCGCGACCGCGGCGATGAGGGCGAAGGAGAGCCGCGGCTCGGGGCCGAAGAAGAACCACGCGAGGAAGGCGAGCGCCGCGATCACGATCACCGCGGGCACGAACCATCCGGCGACCTGGTCGACGAGCCGTTGGATCGGGGCGCGGGAGCGCTGGGCGTCGGCGACCATCTGCACGATGCGGGCGAGCATGGTGTCGCGCCCGACCCTCTCGGCGCGCATGACGAAGCTGCCGGTCTGGTTGAGGGTGCCCGCCGTCACCTTGGATCCGGGCTCCTTGGTGACCGGCATCGACTCGCCCGTGACCATGGATTCGTCGACCGAGCAGCGTCCTTCCAGGACCTCGCCGTCGACCGGCACCTTTTCGCCCGGACGGACCCGCAGCCGGTCGCCGACACCGACCGCGTCCAGGGCGATCTCCTCGTCGACGCCGTCCGCACCGAGGCGCCGCGCTGTCTTGGGCGTGAGGTCGAGCAGGGCCCGGATGGCGCCGGAGGTCTGGTCGCGGGCCTTGAGCTCCAGCACCTGCCCGAGGAGAACCAGGACGGTGATCACGGCCGCTGCCTCGAAGTAGGCCGGGATGGCGCCGTCGGGCCCCCGCAGGGCCGCCGGGAACAGGCCGGGCGCGAGGGTCGCGACGGTGCTGTAGCCCCAGGCCGCGCCGACGCCGAGGGCGATCAGCGTGAACATGTTGAGGCTGCGCGCCACCACGGATTGCCAGCCGCGCACGAAGAACGACCAGCCGGCCCAGAGCACCACCGGGGTGGCCAGGGCGAGTTGCAGCCAGTTGGAGGCCTGCTGGCCGATCACGTGGGTGAGCCCCGTCAGATCGCCGCCCATGGACAGGACCACGACGGGAACGGTCAGGGCCGTGCCGATCCAGAACCGGCGCGTCATGTCGACGAGTTCCGGGTTCGGACCGGCATCCGCGGTGACGATGTCGGGTTCGAGCGCCATGCCGCAGATGGGGCAGGACCCTGGTCCGATCTGCCTGACCTCGGGATGCATCGGGCAGGTGTAGATCGTGCCCTCCGGGACGGGCTCGTCGGTCGTTTTGACGGCCTGCGGGGACAGGTAGCGGGCCGGATCCTTTTCGAACTTGTCCCGGCATCCGGCCGAGCAGAAATAGAACGGGCGTCCGCCGTGCTGCGCCCGATGGGGCGTGGTGTGCGGGTCGACCATCATGCCGCAGACCGGGTCCTTCACGCGCTGCTCCGCATCGGGGCCGACCGGGTGCATGCCCGTGTCAGCCGGGCCGCCCCGGTGGGCATGGCCCGGAGCATCGTGGTTGCAACACGAGGCCGCCTTGGCTCGGTCGTGGGTCATGTGCGGTTTCCTTGTCGGCCGTGGGCACGAACCCGCGCGCCCGGTGAACAAACGCCCGGTTCTGGGCTTCGATCCTTGATGGTGCAGCCCCTGTGCCGCGCAGGCGCACAAAGGGGCGGCGGCGATGGTGCCCCGGCCTCACCCGAAAAGACGGGCCACGGCGAACAGCACGATCAGCAGGCCAACCCCCAGGCACAGGGCCATCGCCCACGGGAAGCCGCTCGTCACTGGCCGTTGGCTGTGGCCAGGCCGGCCACCCGTCCTGACGGCGGTTTTCGGATCGTGATCGGAGCTCGAACCCATGTGCTGTTCCTTGTTCAGGCTGTCGGGGTTTGTGGGAGCGACTTGTCTGACGATGAAGCCCCAGGGCTTCGACACCGCCCTCAGGCGCCCGGGTCCGGCGTATGGGATCCTGGACGCCGGACCCGGACGGGAGCCGGCGCGACGGTCGGGACGCGCGACCGCGTGATGGCTGCGAGGAGGAGCAGGAGCGCTGCCAGTGCTGACATGAGGAACATTGCCTTGCCTTCTCGCCGCGGGAGGCGGCGCATTCTCCCTATCATTCGGAGGCGGCGGCACGGTGGTTACACGCCTCACGCGCCTGTGAACGGCGGGCTCGCCGTGAAGGTGCTGGACTGGTGCCGGCCTGGGCCTGGAGCTTCCCGACGAGCCGTGTCGGCCGCTGGGCCGAGCCGCCATGATGCCCGCCTTGATTGCACACGCCATCCTCACGCAGCCGGCAGAGCGTCATCGATCCGGGCATGGGGTGTAACCAATCGGCTCCTGCTGTCGAACTTGCACAAGACGCCTCCTCCCGCCCCGGCCGATCATGATTTTCGGCCCGGGCCGGCGGCGGGCCACCGGATGCCAGGGAGGAGCACAGCATGGGCGCGGAACGGGACGTTGTCTTCATCACGGGCGCCAGCGGGTTCATTGGTCGAGCGCTCATCAGGCGCTTGGCCGACCGCTATACCCTCGTCGGCCTCGACCGCGCCGGTCCCCCGGATCCCCCCGCACCGGCGCACGCCGTCGGCTTCGACCTGAGTTCAGACGACAAGGTGAAGGCGGCGCTCGACGAGGTGCGCCGCCGGTTCGGGGCGCGCATCGCGTCAGTCATCCATCTTGCCGCCTATTATGACGTCTCGGGCGAGCCCAACCCGCTCTACGACCAGATCACGGTCCAGGGCACGCGCAGGCTGATCGACGGTCTCCAGGCTTTCGATGTCGGGCAGTTCGTGTTCGCCAGCACCATGCTGGTCCACAAGCCCACGGGGCGGCCCGACGAGACCATCAACGAGCGCTCTCCCGTCGAGCCCACCTGGGCTTATCCGGAGTCGAAGGTCCGTACCGAGGCGATGCTGCGCGAGCGGCGCGGCCGCATTCCGGTCGTCTTCCTGCGCATCGCGGGCGTCTACGACGACGTCGGCCACTCGCCATTCATCGCCGAGCAGGTGGCGCGCATCTACGAGCAACGGGTGACGGCGCACCTGTATCCGGGCATGCTTTGCGCCGGACAGTCCTTTCTCCACATTGACGACCTCGCCGAGGCCGTGCTCCGGGTTGTTGACCGCCGGCGCGCGCTCGCGCCCGAACTGCCGCTGCTGGTGGGCGAACCCGACGCGCTCGGCTATGCCGAGGTGCAGAACCTTGTCGGCCGCAGCCTGCATGGAGAAGACTGGGCGACAATCCGGATGCCCAAATCGCTCGCCCTGGCAGGCTCCTGGATCCAGAACGAGGTGTTGGGCGACGACGACTTCATCAAGCCGTGGATGGTCGAGCAGTCCAACGACCACTACATCCTCGACATCTCGCAGGCCCAGCGCCTGCTCGACTGGGAGCCGAAGCATTCCCTCCGCGGCACGCTCCCGCGCATCGTGGCCGCGCTGAAACGGGACCCGGTCGGCTGGTACAAGACGAACAAGCTCAACCCGGCGCTGGTCGCCTGGCAAGGCCCGCCGGCCCAGGGTCATCATGCAGGCGAGCAAGGAACCGGCCATGCCGGGATGAGCCATGCCGACGGGATCGGTGTCGCGGCGGAGGCCTGCGCGAGGCCCGGCATGGGCGGTCACGATCACATGGCGATGATGGAGGAGGATGCCCGCCAGACACGCTGGGCGCATTTCGCCAACATGGGCTTGGGCCTGTGGCTCGCGGCGAGCCCCCTCGTCTACGACGCGGTGACGAGCGAAACAGTCGGCGCAGCGGTGCGGGCGGTGACAGTCGAGCGCGGGCTGCCGTCGGTCGAGTGGCGGGCAGGCGTGCTGATGGCGAGCGACCTGGTCAGCGGCCTGCTCATCACCGTCTTCGCCGCACTGTCGCTGCACCGGCGGACGGCTTGGTTCGCGCCATGGGCCAACACCTTTATTGGCCTCTGGCTTCTGTTCGCGCCGCTTCTGTTCTGGAGCCCGAGCGCGGCGCAGTACCAGAACGACCTCATCGTGGGCGGGTTGGTCATCGCATTCTCCGTGATCGTGCCGATGATGCCGGGGATGAGCATGGCCGGCATGATGGACCCGAAGTCGGTTCCACCCGGCTGGACGTTCGGCCCGTCGACCGGGGCGCAGCGGCTGCCCATCGCGGCGATGGGGCTCATCGGCCTCATCATCGCGCGCATGCTCACCGCCTATCAACTCGGCCACGTCGATTACGCCTGGGAGCCGTTCTTTGCCGGCGACCCGGCAGACCCGAGGAACGGAACCGAGGAGATCATAACCTCCGCCGTGTCGAAGGCGTGGCCGATCCCCGACGCAGGCCTGGGCGCGGTGGCCTACATGCTGGAGATCCTGATGGCGGTGATGGGGACCCGTGACCGCTGGCGGACCATGCCCTGGATGGTGACGTTCTTCGGCATTCTCGTGATCCCACTCGGAGTGGTGAGCATCTACTTCATCGTCATCCAGCCCATCATGATCGGCACCTGGAGCACGCCGGCGCTCATCGCCGCGCTGGCGATGCTGATCATGATCCCATTCGCCCTCGACGAGGTGATCGCGATGGGACAGTTCCTCTCCTGGGCCCATCGCCGGGGCAAGCCGCTGCTGCGCACGTTTTTCCAAGGCGATGCCGTGGAGGGCGGCCGCGAGGATACCTCTGACGCCCTCGCGAGCCCGGCCAAGTTCTGGGCGGACACGACCCGTGGCATCACGCTGCCATGGACCCTGGCCGGCGCGATGGCCATCGGCGCGTTCCTGATGCTGACCCGCCTGGTCCTCGGCACCTCGGGTGCGATGGCGAACAGCGACCACGTCGTCGGCGCCCTGACGATCACGGTGGCGATCATCGCGACCGCGGAGGTTGCGCGCGGTCTGCGCTTCATCAACCTGCTGTTCGGGGCGTGGCTCGCCGCGGCGCCCTGGGCCCTGGACGGTGCCGATGCGACCGCCGCGTGGGTGAGTGTCGCCCTCGGGTTGGCGCTCATGGGCTTGAGCCTGCCGCGGGGCCGGCGCAGCGGGGAGCATTATGCGAGCTGGGATCGCTTTGTGCTGTGAGGCGGGGGTGCGGGAGGCGCAGATGCGGCTGACGAACAGTATGGTGATCCTCACCGGCGCGACCAACGGCGTCGGTTGGATAGTGGCGGAGCAGATCGCGGCCGGGGACAAGACATCCTCCTTCAACGGAGCCGCTCTCTCGGCAGACAACGGCCCCTGGGCCGAACGGTTG
This sequence comes from Microvirga splendida, assembly GCF_016427565.1. GTDB lineage: Bacteria > Pseudomonadota > Alphaproteobacteria > Rhizobiales > Beijerinckiaceae > Microvirga > Microvirga splendida. The sequence goes on along the minus strand of NZ_JAELXT010000046.1, from coordinate 16,963 downwards.
GGAGAACCGGAATGCTGATCCATGAGCGTCATGCTTCCGTCTCGCCGGCCCGCCGGCTGCCCGGGGCCGCCCACCCGTTCATGTTCGCGACTGGCATCGAGAACAGCTACCCGACGATCCTCGGGCGCGATGGCGCCACGCAGCGGGTCGACGAGATGGAGAAGACAGGGCATTACGGGCGCTGGCGAGAAGACTTCGCCCTGGTGCGAGATCTCGGCCTGGAGTACCTGCGCTGGGGGCCGCCCTATTACCGGGTCCACGCGGGGCCGGACCGCTACGACTGGTCTTACGCCGACGCGGCGCTCGCCGAGCTGCGGCGGCTCGGCATCGTGCCCATCGTCGACCTGTGCCATTTTGGCGTGCCGGACTGGATCGGCGATTTCCAGAACCCGGACTGGCCGGAGCTCTTCGCGGCCTATGCCGGCGCCTTCGCGGCGCGTTATCCGTGGGTCCGGTTCTACACGCCCGTGAATGAGATTTTCATCACGGCGACCTTTTCCGGCCAGATCGGCTGGTGGAACGAGCGCCTCGCTTCAGACCGCGGCTTCGTCACGGCGCTCAAGCACCTGGTTCAGGCCAATCTCCTGGCGGAGGAGGCAATCCTGCAGGCCCGGGGGCCGCAAGGCACGTTTTTCATTCAGAGCGAGTCGACGGAATACTTCCACGCCGAGAAGCCGGTGGCCGAGGAGCGCGCCGACTTCCACAACCAGAAGCGCTTCCTGTCCCTCGACCTGTGCTACGGCGTCGACGTGCGCGCCTGCATGTACGAGTACCTCCAGGACCACGGGATGACCCGCGGGGAGTACCACTGGTTCATGCGCGCGGGCCGGGCGGTGAAGCCGTTCTGCATCATGGGCAACGACTACTATGTCACGAACGAGCACTTGGTGCCGGCACAGGATGGGCCGATCACCGCATCCGGCGAAATCTTCGGCTACTACATCATCACCAAGCAGTACTACGACCGCTACCACCTGCCGGTGATGCACACCGAGACGAACCTGGCCGACGCGACGCGCGCGCCGGGCTGGCTGATGAAGGAGTGGGCCAACATGGTGCGCCTGCGCCAGGACGGTGTCCCGATCATCGGCTTTACCTGGTACAGCCTGATCGACCAGATCGATTGGGACACGGCGCTGCGCGAGGACAACGGGCGCGTGAACCCGCTCGGGCTCTTCGACCTCGACCGCCGGATCAGGCCCGTGGGGGAGGCCTACCGGCAACTCGTGGCGGAATGGCGCGAGATCCTGCCCGCCGAGAGCCTTTGCCTGGGGATCGGCTGAGGCGAAGGGCGAGCCCGGGTGACGGTGCATGGGGCTCCTCCGCAGGCAAGCGGGCTGGCCCGGATTGCGTCGCCCGCATTTCCCGAAGGCGTGATCGATTGGCTCCGCACTGCCGTGCTCACTCACTTGGATCCGGCCGCTTCTGGCGCCATTCGGGAAAGACCGATGGATCTAGCGCTTATTCCGCAGCCGGAGCCGGCAAGGCAGAACCTGCCCGTGCTCTGCCCCGCAGAAACTTACAACGAACAGGCCGCCCCCGGATGCGCCTCGGTCCGATGGCGCTGATCGGCAAACTGTGATGAGAGATGAAACGCATCATGCCCAGCTTCCCAAATCACTGCCGCGCAGTGATCGCGCCGTCGGATGCTGAGGCCCTGCTGTCAGGCGCGAAGTCCAGTATCCCGGTCTCAGGTTGCCCTTCCGGGTGTCGGTGTCGCGACCATCGGATGCGCTGGAATGCCTGAAACGTCGTGTGCAAGGCGCTGTAACCAAAAGGCCTTTCGCGCCGAACTTGAATATAGGAGCGCCAAGCTTGCGCTCCCAACAAGATCGGAGCCTCATTACCATGAAACGCCTTCTCCTCGCGTCCATCGCTGCAGCGATCATCTCAGGCGCCGCCCAAGCCCAGCCGACCACGGCTGGCGACAACGGCTTCGGACTGGCCTACCGGGGCACGCACCACCTGGATCGCAAGCTTACCCGACAGTTTCCGGAGGGGAGCTTTCCCCCGGGACACCGGCCGACGCCGCTGCAAGAGACGTTGGCCCGGAACGGAGCCGCGGCAGTCGACACCCAGCACTACAACAGCTGGCTCAAGCGCAACAACTAGCGCTCATACGCCCGCGCGGTGCCCATGTTGACCGGACGTGTGCCTCTTCGAGCCATCGGCATGGAGGCACCGTCAGCGGACATCGAGCTTGAAGATCACTGTGAAAACCATACGCATGCATTCCAACACGCCCGGCGACGCGCAAAGCACAAGACCCTGCGCCGACCGAATGTCTGCTGGCGGAGGGCCGGCATTCCGCGCCGGAGCCTTTCAGGTGCGCTTGCGACCTGCTGCATCCAAGGGCCTGGGTGGGCCTCCATGGTCATGCGGCGAGCCCTTGCGTCATCGACTTCCGATGTGAGGTCTGGCATTGATGCGGCGCGGGTCTTTTCAACGGCTTGCTGATCGCATGGGTTGGCGTTCAGTTCCGTCGTAGGCTTTCCGCAGGTTCTCACGCAGCTGCTCCTGTCCGCCCCTGGGTTGCGCATTCTGATCCCAAAGCCTCAGGCCATTTGCCCGCAAGACGTCCCGCTCGGCCTCAGGCGCACGGACCTCTTGCGCCAGCGCGGCATCTTGTACGCTCTCGCAGAATGTCATCATGGGCAGCAAGCCGGTCCCGGCTGCGGCCTCTGGATGCGCATGCCGAAACATCCCGCGGTCTTTGACCATGGTGATACAGGCCCTGGTGCGCCGCTCGGCCTCCTGTGAGAGAAGGCCATGGTCTCCATCGACGAAATGCACGTCATCATCGACAGGTGTCGATACCCCTTGCGACGCTCCTGTCGGGAACCTCGCTCCAGGCCACGAGAGGATCAAGATCGCGTTCGACTCTCCGAGCTTCGATGGGAAGAGGCGCCGGACGCGAACGGGGGCAGGGGTGCCCTGTCGCCCCTTGCCCCCGTTCGCGTCGCCGCTCGCCAAGTGGTATGGTACCGCCGCCGGACGTGGGAGTGATGCTCACGTCCGAGCCTGATCGCTCGACATGGAGAGACGAAGCCATGAGGAAGACAGCCGTTGCCCTCGCTTTCGCTGCCGGATTGGCGGCGACGCCCGCCCTGGCCTGTCCGATGATGAGCCGGGCCGCCGCTCAGACGACCGAAACCACGGCCGCCGCCAGACCGATGATGTGCGCTGCGCAGCCGACCGCCGCGCAGGCTCAGGCGCCTGGTCAGACGGCCCAACCGGCCCAGCCTGGCCAGTCGGCGGCCGGCGGGTGCTCCTGCTGCCGCAATATGGCGATGACGCAGCCTCAGCCGGGCCAGCCGGGCGGCATGGGCTCCATGCCAGGGATGCAAGACATGCCTGGCATGCCGGGCAACCCGCCGGCGGCGCAGAGCCCGGAGACCCAGCGGCCGAACTGATTGCGACCACGGGGTCAGGGTTGGAACCAGGGCGGGATGCACGTCGTCCGCGAACCGAAATCAGCATGTCACGCACGATCTGGTGTTGGCGTGACGCGGTTCTAGCCCGCCTCCAAGGGCGCATCGCACGCTCGCACACCTTCCTAGCTAGTGGCCCTGGACTCGGGAGCCTTCCGGCATTGGATCCCGTCCCGCCGCCCGACTAGCCTGCTGTCAGTGCGGTCGGATCACCGATGCACACACGCGGGGAGGCTGCCAGGCGGGAACATGGCCAAGAGGCCGTGCTGTGGGCATGGATGCGTTCTGCCTTCGTACGGACGTCTGCCGCATCAAGCGAGGAATGATTTTAGGTCGAGGGCTGTGGCCTGGGCGGCGGTGCCCTCCATGGCCCGCATCCGCTCGGCTTCGGTGGCGATTGGCCTGATGTGGCGCTTGACCTTGCAACCCTGGCAGGGTGCATCATCGGGTTCGATTGATGATGGAAAGAACATGGCCGCCTGGCACCCATTTGATCAAAAGATCCTCGCCGTGCTTGGGGAGGCCGTGGCCCAAGACCGGCTGGATATCGCGGAGCACCTGCTCCAGGCACTCGAAGCTCTTGACGACGAGCCGGGGCGCGGCTCGTCGCTGGGGGATGCCTATCTGCGCGTTGCCCGGCCGCGGAGGCGGCGGCATCCGCGGCAAGCCTCCTGATCGTCAGGCTCTGTTCAGATTCCTCTCTGGACCAAGGCCCCTTCGCCGCAACCCACCTCCGCACCGGCCCCACAGGGTATTGACCTTGCCACCATAGCAAGGTGCAGAGACGCTGGGATCGCACCTGAGGAAGGGATCCTGATGCTCTACCGTCACGCACTCCCGACGACGAATGCCGCAGGTGTTCTGCCCAGCCACGCCTTGTCGAATCTAATCTTTCGTGACACATATCCACTTTCGACGAACTGGAGCGTTTTCCCCTTGCGGCTGATGGGCACCATCATTGTTGCTCTACTTGCGATCACCATGGCGATCATTCCGATCTCCATGCCGCAGGCGGCCGCGTCGGCTGGGAACCACCACGCCGTCAGGGTCGACGCCGGGCACGAGAATGCCGCCGTTGACGGGGATCACGAGCACGCCGATGAACTGGCGGCGTCTCGCGACACTGCCCTGGATGCTTCGGCCGATCACCACCAGGGCTCCCAGGAATGCTCTGGCCCCGTTTGCTGCAGCATGAGCACATGCCACGCTTTCCAGGAGAGTGCGGCCCCCAACGTCTACTCCCCCACCGTCTCCCGTGCTCCCATGATTGTGGCCGGTGACGAGCAGGTCGGCGGCATCACCACGGGCGGTCTCGACCGCCCCCCACGAACCGTCTGAGCCAGGCGCGGGCCATCAGGCCCGCACGAACCGGCGTGCCTGCTCCTGAGAGCCGGCTGCGACCGTCCTGAAGCTCGAACCGGTCACCCTTCCCAGAACGCGATCAGAACGCCAAAAGCCCGTGATGGATGGACCCATGGTCCGCCAGCACTGGGCCGCGATTTTGATCCGCTCTGTGGAGGTCCCCCCAGAGACGGACCCCATGATGAAGCTAATCCCCTTTGTCGCGCTTGGCCTCGGCCTTGGCGCATGCGTGCCCACCACCCTTCCCACTTATCTGGCCGCGCCCGCCGATCCTTCCGTCGGCACCCGCAGCCCGGGCTATGCCTCCGTCACCGCGGGCGTGCGCAGCTACGACGTCGTCGAGCCCGGCGACTGGCGTGAGCTCAACCGGCGTGTGGCACCAGAGGGCGACCCGGAGCGGGGCGACTCCGACGACGCCGCCCGGCGCGGGCGGTGACCCATGACTGGACCAACAGGCACATCAGCCGCCAGGGGGCGGCGCGCCAACGCACGCGCTGAGGAAGGCAAGACAATGAACAAACAAAACGGCAAGGGGACATCCGGCCAGCGCCTGAAGCTGCTTGGAGGGGTGGCCGTTACCCTTCTCCTGGGCGGCTGCGTCTCGTTCTCGCCCGACGCGGGGCTCTCGGTGGCGCAGAACGTCGCCTACACCGAACTCAACAAGGATGTGGTCAAGGTCACGAACGAGGCCGAAGCGCTTGCCGCCCAGCAGCGGGCCGAGGAGTTGCTCCACCGCCCGCTCACGGCGGACAGCGCTGTGCAGATCGCGCTGCTCAAGAACCGGGGTTTGCAGGCGGACTTCAACGAGCTTGGCGTCTCGGAGGCCGAGTACGTCCAGGCGACGTTGCCTCCGAACCCGACGGTGGCCCTGTCGCGGCTCGGGGGCAGCCTGGAACTGGAGATCGAACGCCAGATCGTCATCGGACTGTTCGAGCTCGCCACCCTGCCGGCACGCGCGGCCATCGCCCAGCAGCAGTTCCGGGCGGCCCAGTTCCGCACTGCGGAAGCCGTGCTGCGGCTCGCGGCTGAGACGCGCCGAGAATACTACCGCGCCATTGCGGCCAACCAGCAGGTCGCCTTCACGCAGCAGGCGCTCGGGACAGCGGAGACCGCCTCTGAACTCGCCAAGCAGCTCGGCGAGAGCGGCTCTCTCAACAAGCTGGAGCAGGCCCGCGAGCATGCCTTCTACCAGGAGCTCGGAGCCCAGCTCGCCCGCGCCCGGATCGAGCAGAAGGTCGCCCGCGAACGCCTGATCCGGCAGCTCGGGCTGTGGGGGCGGGACATCGAATTCCGTCTGCCGAACTCGTTGCCGCCGCTGCCGGCCCGCATCGCCTCGGCCAAGGACATCGAGCGCAGGGCCTTGGAGAAACGTGTCGACCTGCAGGCATTGCGCAACGATCTGACCGGCGTGGCGGGTCAGTTTGGGCTGACCAACGCCACGCGTTTCGTGACCGACATCGAGCTCGCCGGTCTGTCCAGCTACGAGCGGGTGAAGTCTGTCACGGACGACGGTGAAATCGAGAAAGAGAAGATCAACCGGCGCGGGCTGGAGATCGAGTTCACGATCCCGATCTTCGACTTCGGAGCCACGGCGACGCGCGGCGCACAGGAAACCTACATGGCCGCCGCAAACCGCTTGGCCGAGCGGGCCGTCAACGTCCGCTCCGAGGCCCGCGAGGCCTATCTGCGCTACCGCGGCAACTACGACCTGGCCCGCCACTACCAGGGCCGTGTCCTGCCGCTGCAGAAGCGGATCCAGGACGAGGCCCTGCTCCAGTACAGCGGCATGCTCGTCGACGTGAGCCAACTCATCCTCGACGCCCGGGCCCGCATCCTCAGCAACGTCGACGCCATTAACGCCCGCCGCGACTTCTGGATCGCCGACACTGACCTCAAGGCTGCCCTGATCGGCGGCGGGGTCGGCGGCGGCGAAGGCGGCGAGACCACCACGGCCGCGGCCGGCGGCGGGGCCGCCGCTGGCGGACACTGAAATCTTAGAGGAGACACCCAATGACCGTATCGCGAAGAGGTTTTCTCGGCGCAGGGGGATTGGCCCTCGCCGGAGCCAGCATGATCAGCGGGCGCACGCAGGCCGCGAGCCTGCCCGAGGCGCCCACCATGACCGAGGCCACAATGCAGCCGCCGCTCTACCCGAAGAGCGGGCCGGACTACCAGCCCGTAGTCACGCTGAACGGCTGGACCCTGCCGTGGCGGCAGAACGGCGACTGGAAGGAGTTCCATCTCGTGGCCGAGCCCGTCGTGCGCGAACTCGCGCCCGGCATGAAGGCGCACCTGTGGGGCTACAACGGCCAGTCGCCAGGACCGACCATCGAAGCCGTCGAGGGCGACAGGGTGCGCATCTTCGTCACCAACAAGCTGCCGGAGAACACGGCGGTGCACTGGCACGGCCAGCTCCTGCCCAACGGCATGGACGGTGTCGGCGGACTGACCCAGCCCCACATCCCTCCGGGCAGGACGTTCGTCTACGAGTTCATCCTGCGCAAGTCCGGCACCTTCATGTACCACCCGCACTCGGACGAGATGGTGCAGATGGCGATGGGCATGATGGGCTTCTTCGTCGTGCACCCGCGCGATCCGGCCGAGCGCCGCGTCGACCGCGACTTCGTGTTTCTGCTCAACGCGTTCGACATCGAGGCCGGAAGCTACGTGCCGAACGTCAATGAGATGACCGACTTCAACCTCTGGTGCTGGAACTCACGGGTTTTCCCGGGAATCGATCACCTCGTGGCCCGTCAGGGCGACAAGGTGCGGGTTCGCTTTGGCAACCTGACCATGACCAACCACCCGATCCATATGCACGGCTACGACTTCAAGGTCACGGGCACGGACGGCGGCTGGGTGCCGGAAGGAGCGGCCTGGCCGGAGGTTTCGGTTGACGTGGCGGTTGGGCAGATGCGGGCCTTCGAGTTCGTGGCCGACGTGCCCGGCGACTGGGCGATCCACTGCCACAAGTCGCACCACACCATGAACGCCATGGGCCATGACGTGCGCAACTACATCGGCGTCAACATGAAGAAGACCACACCGGCACTGAAGAAGATCGCGCCGGGCTACATGCCGATGGGCTCGAACGGTATGGGCGAGATGGGATCGATGGAGATGCCGCTGCCCGACAACACGCTGCCGATGATGACGGGCTACGGCCAGTTCGGGCCCATCGAGATGGGCGGCATGTTTTCGGTCGTGAAGGTGCGGCCGGGTCTCGACGCAAACGATTACAAGGATCCGGGTTGGTACAAGCACCCGGAGGGGACGGTCGCCTACGAATGGACCGGCGAGCAGCTCGCCGAGCCCGCTCGGGCCACATCCCCCGACAGCGGCGTCACGGCGACGGAGTTCCGCGCCAAGGATCCGCGCAAGCGCCCCACCCGAACCGCCCAGGGCGGCGGACACGGCAACCACTGACCAATCGCAGCGACAAGGAGCTCACAAGCGATGAAACCGACCCTAACCCTGACGACGGGCCTTGCGGCCCTCCTTCTCACGACCGGTCTGGCCTTTGCCGGTCCCGGAGCGGCAGGCCACCACGACAAGGAAGCGGCCTACGGCAAGCCTGGCGATCCGAAGAAGGCAGCCCGCGTCGTCCCGATCAGCATGAAGGAAACCGATGACGGCAAGATGGTGTACTTCCCCGACAAGGTGGAAGTACGCACCGGAGAGCAGGTCAAATTCGTCCTGAAGAACAATGGCAAGGTCGATCACGAGTTCGTTCTCGATACCATAGAGAGCAACGCCAAGCACAAGGCCGAAATGCAGAAAAACCCCGACATGGAGCATGACGACCCGAACGCGCGGCGCCTGGCTGTGAGCAAGGGCGGAGAGATCGTGTGGCAGTTCACCAAGCCCGGCACCTTCGAATTCGCCTGCCTAATCCCCGGACACTACGAGTCCGGCATGCACGGCACCGTCGTTGTCAAGTAATGGCGTGGGCTCCCAACCTTCAACCAAACCCACAAAGGAGCTTCCGATGAAGCGCATCAACCTGGCCGCCACGGCCCTGATCGCCGGCCTCACCTTGTCGGGCGCCGCCCTCGCGCAGGACCTGCCGGTCGTGTCCGGCACCGTCGAGAAAGTCGACACCGCGCAGGGCAAGATCACCATCGACCACGGTCCGATCAAGAACCTCGACATGGACGCCATGACGATGGTGTTCCGCGCCCAGGACCCGGCTCTGCTCAAAGGCGTGAAGGCCGGCGACAAGGTGCAGTTCACCGCCGACCGCGTGAACGGCCAGATCAGCGTCACGTCGATCAAGAAGGGCTCGTAAGGCCCATCCGCCCCGCGGGTTTGCCGCCGCGGGGCGGCCTTTCCGCCGCAACAGAGAGAATCCGCATGAAACGCCTGACCGTCACCCTCACCGCCATCGGAGCCGCGCTGGCCGTCGTCGCCATCGGACCGGATCGCATCGCTCAGGCGCAGCCCGCCAAGGGGGCGGTGGCCGCCTTCGAGCGGGTGCTCGAAGTCATGAACGGCCGCTTCAAGGGCACGAAGCTCGTCGGGGACCCCGACAAGGACTTCGCTACGCTCGTCGTCGCCCACCACGAGGACCTGATCTTCCTGGCAAGAACGCAGCTGGAGCACGGCGGCGACCGGCAGTTGCGCCAGTTGGCCCAGAAGATCCTGGACGAGCAGCAGAAGCAGATTGCCGAACTGAAGGAGTGGCAGGTCCGCAGTCGCCAGGCTGACTACCGCGCGCAGCCGGACCAGCCGCCTCATGGATCGGGGCCTTTGGACCAGCGCGCGCAGGCCGCCCCGGCCTCGCAGGCCCAGGCCGCCGCTCCGACGGAACCCGCCGCGCAGCCCGCCGCACCCAATCTCCCGATGGTCTCCGGCACGGTTGAGAAGGTGGATGCCGGTGGCGGCAAGGTCACCATCGACCACGGCGCGATTCCGAACCTCAACATGGACGCCATGACGATGGTTTTCCGTGCTCAGGACCCTGCCATCCTCCAGGGTGTGAAGGAAGGCGACAAGATCCAGTTCCAGGCCGACCGTGTGAACGGCCAGATCTCCGTCGTCAGGATCGAGACCGGCAGGGCCCAGGCGGCCCTGACCCGGCCTGCGGCTCAGCCGGCCGCCGCGACGAACCTCCCCACGGTGTCCGGCACGGTCGAGAAGGTCGACTCTGCCCAAGGCAAGGTCACCATCGATCATGGGCCGATCCCGAACCTGAACATGGATGCCATGACCATGGTGTTCCGGGCGCAGGATCCGGCGGTGCTCAAGGGCGTGAAGGCAGGGGACAAGGTTCAGTTCCAGGCTGACCGCGTGAACGGCCAGATCTCCGTCGTCAGTATTCGCAAGGGCAGGTAGCCACGAGACTCCGTCCGGTCCCAACCCCGGGCGGACCGTCGCCGGTCGCCGCGCTTTCAGAGCCGCCGCGGCAGCCAGCGGCATCCAAGAACAACAACCAAGAACAACAACAAGGAAACCTCTATGCATTCGATGAAGCGGTTCGTTGCCGTCGGGGCGGCTGTTGCCACGATGGCAGCCTATTCCATCCTGCAGCCTTGCTCCGCCAAGGCTGACGACGAGGGAGCCGTCTTCGGCGATGTCACGGTCACGCAGGTCGCCGCCACCCCGGCTCGGGCCGGAGAAATGGCCATCGTCACCCTCTCGGTCGAGAACTCCGGAGAGGACCGCGTACTGATCACGGGGTTGCGTCTGCCGGATGGGGAGCCATCGCGGATCATGGGATCCTTCGGCCAGGGCCACACCGGCGAGATCGGGACGCTGCCGGTCCGGTCGGGCGCCACGGAGAGCCTGGATGGCCGCAAGGTCTGGATCGAGGTCGGCCCCCTCGCCCGGGACCTTGAGCCGGATACGACGGTTCCGGCGCGCCTGGTTCTCGGCTCCTATGAGAGCCCGCTGACGCTCCATGTCGGTCCCCTCGCCACCGGCTCGACCCGGAGTGCCGGTCCGGACACCGCAAAGATCGCCGATGGGGGTCCGGCGCAGCCACGCAACCGCACCGGATGCTGAGCCTGATCCGCCGCCGGGATCCGCGCCCACCGGAGAGCGATGGCCCGAACAGGCCCCTCCTCGGTCGGCATCCGGCCAGCGGGCTACCCGAATACCTGGAGAACGACTTCGACCGCCGAGCCCTGGTGCCACGGCTTCTGGTCCTGGCGATCCTCGGGGCCGGCGCCCTCCTCGAATACGGCCATGGCCACCGGGAAGGTCATTGGATCGTGCTGGTGGTCTACGGGCTGACAACGGTCGTGCTGGCGTTGTCGTCGCGGTTTGGCGTCGGCCGGTCATGGCTGCCGTGGGCTGCCACGGTGACCGATGCGGCGCTGGCGGTCTATGTCATTGCCGACCATCTGCCGCGCGATGCGCACGATCTCTTCCTCGCGACGGACGCGGTCAGCCTGCTACCGGCCATTCTCCTCCTCATCCAGACGGGAATGCGCTTGCGCCGTGATCTTGTCGCCGCCTTTGCCGGGATCGTGGCTGGAGGTTGGCTCACGGCGCTCGCCCTGCTCACGCATTCCGCGTCGCTTCCCGCGACCGGGCCCACGCCCGCCTTCGCGTTCCGGCAGACGCTCGGGTTTCTGTCGTTCGCCGTTGCAGCGGGCTTCGTCCTCTACGCGGTGCACCGCACGCGGCTGGCCTGGGCGGCCGTGCTGAAGGCGCGATGGGACCGGATGCTCCTGTCGCGCTTCCTGCCCGAGGGGATCGCCGCCGAGGTGGTGGCCAGCGAGGAGACGGCGGAGGTCACCGAGCGCCATGCCTGTCTGCTGGCCGTCGACATCCGCGGCTTCTCCGCGCTGACCCGGGAACGGCCGGGCCGCGAGGTCATCGATGATTTGATGGCGTTCCGGCGCTTCGTCCACGACGCGGTCTCACGCCACGGCGGCATCGTTGACAAGTACCTGGGGGACGGCGTGCTCGCCGTGTTCCTCGACGGCTCGCCCGAGGAACAGGCGGCCCGGGCTTTCGACGCAGCCAACGAGATCCTGCGCCCCCTGAACACCTGGAGAAGCCATGACGAGATGCCGTCTGGCACCCACGTCATTGCCACGCTCCACTGCGGCTTTGTCCTCGCCGGCGTCTTCGATGACGGGCGGCGCGCCGAGTTCACGGTGCTCGGACCCGCGATGAACGCACTGCCGCGGATGGAGCGGCGATCCAAGCAGGCCAACTTGGGCGTCGTTGCCTCAAAGCGGTTCCTGCGGCTGCTGACGCCCTCCCGACGCGCCCGGCTCGATGCCCGTCCGGTCGAGCGGCGCCCTGGCGATGAGGACGTGCCAGACATCCTGTCCGTCCGGTTCACTGAAGCCGGGGCCACTGTCCAGGAAGGAACCGTGCATTGAACCATGTCCTTGAATACGGCGGTTTGTTCGCGGCGGCGTTCCTGTCCGCGACGGTCCTGCCGTTCCAGTCCGAGGTCGTGCTGTTCGGGCTCCTGGTCTCGGAGCACTACACGTGGTGGCTGCTCGTGATCGTGGCGAGCATCGGCAACACCCTCGGCTCGGCGGCGAACTGGCTGCTGGGGCGCCTGCTCGCCACCTTCGAGGACCGGCCCTGGTTCCCGCTCAAGCGCGAGTCAATCAAGCGGGCCGAGGCTTGGTATCATCGCTACGGACGCTGGTCGCTGCTTCTCAGCTGGGTGCCGTTCATTGGCGATCCGCTCACGATTGTCGCCGGCGTGCTGCGGGAGCCGTTCCCCATCTTTCTCGCCATCGTGGCGGTGGCGAAGATGGCGCGGTATTTCGCCGTGGCGGCGCTGACATTCGGGTGGTTCTAGGCTCCCATTGCGACGCTTTGGGAGTTGTCGTCACAGGGTCCGGGAGCATTCGGCAATGGGCTAGCCGACTGCCATCAGACAGGAGGCGGCCATGAAGTCGCGTGGGCTGATGATCATCGTGGCGGCGCTGACCGCCTTCTCCGCTCCCCCGGCATTGGCGCATGATTGGTACCCGGCCGCATGCTGCAGCCAGCGCGATTGTAGGCACTTGGAAGAGGCTGACGGCGAGACGGTGCTCGAAATCCCGGGCGGGTGGCAGCTGTGGGACGGCCGGATCGTGCCACGGGGCACGGCCAAGCTGTCGCCCGACCGCCTGTTTCACCTGTGCGAGCTCCCGGACAGGCGCATCATCTGCTTCTTCGCTCCACCTGGCGCCTCATGACGCAGTGCTCGACCTGCAATGGCCGGGCACTGCGTAACAGGGGGCGGCAACGCCGTTTCACAGCCGCGCGGCGCGCAGGCGCAGGGCATTCGCGATGACGCTCACCGAAGATAAGGCCATGGCCGCTGCGGCGATGACTGGCGACAGCAGGATCCCGAACACCGGGTAGAGCACGCCCGCCGCCACCGGCACGCCGAGCGCGTTGTAGATGAAGGCGAAGAACAGGTTCTGGCGGATGTTGCCCATCACGGCCTGTGACAGCCGCCGTGCCCGGATGATCCCTGTCAGGTCACCCTTGAGCAGGGTCACGCCCGCACTCTGAATGGCCACGTCCGTTCCCGATCCCATGGCGATGCCGACGTCCGCAGCAGCCAGAGCCGGAGCATCGTTTACTCCATCGCCGGCCATGGCCACCACCCGGCCCTCGCTTTTGAACTTCTCGACAACGGCGCTCTTCTGCTCGGGCAGGACCTCCGCCTCAATCTCGGGGATCCCAAGCCGGCGGGCCACGGCCTCAGCCGTCGTGCGGTTGTCGCCCGTGAGCATGACGACCCGGATGCCTTCCTTCTTCAATGCCGCCAGGGCCTCCGGCGTCGAGGCCTTCACCGGGTCGGCAATGGCCAGAATGCCGGCAGGCCGGCCATCGACTCCAGCGAAGATTGCCGTGGCGCCATCCCGCCTCAGGTCGTCAGCCGCCTTGGCCAGCGGAGCCACATCGACACCATGCTCAGCAAGGAACTTGGCGTTGCCGAGCACGACGCGCCGTCCTTCAACGGTTCCCAAGGCCCCCTTGCCGGTCGGGGAGTCGAATTCGCCCACCGGGGCGGTGGCGACCTTCCTGGTTTCGGCCGCAGCCACGATGGCGATAGCCAGCGGGTGCTCGCTCGCACGCTCAACACTGGCGGCCAGACGCAGGATCTCCGTCTCGCTAAACCCTTCACCGGGAACGATGGCCGTGACGGCAGGCTTGCCCTCGGTGAGCGTGCCGGTCTTGTCGACAACTAAGGTGTCGACCTTCTCCATGTGCTCCAACGCCTCGGCATTCTTGATGAGGACGCCAGCCTGGGCGCCGCGCCCGACGCCGACCATGATCGACATCGGCGTGGCTAGGCCAAGGGCACAGGGACAGGCGATGATGAGCACCGAAACCGCAGCCACGAGGCCGAACGCGAGACGGGGATCGGGTCCCCAGATCGCCCAAGCGGCAAAGGCTAGGAGCGCCACCACAATCACTGCGGGCACGAAGTAGCCGGAGACTTGGTCAGCAAGGCGCTGGATCGGAGCGCGGCTGCGCTGAGCCTCGGCCACGAGCTGGACGATCTGCGACAGCATCGTATCTCGGCCAACCTTCCGGGCCTCGATGACGACGCCGCCGGACTGGTTCATCGTGCCGCCGATCACCGTGTCACCGACGGATTTCGTGACAGGCATGGACTCGCCTGTGACCATCGACTCATCGATGGAGCTGCGGCCATCGACGACAGCGCCGTCCACCGGGACCTTCTCACCCGGGCGCACCCGCAGGCGGTCGCCGACATGCACAGCATCAAGCTGGACCTCCTCCTCGGAGCCATCGGCGCGAATGAGCCTTGCGGTCTTGGGCGCCAAATCGAGGAGCGCCCGGATGGCGCCGCTGGTGTTCTCCCGGGCGCGAAGTTCGAGCACCTGCCCGAGCAGGACGAGGACGGTGATCACCGCCGCTGCTTCGAAGTACACGGCGACCGAGCCGTCGTGCCCGCGGAAGGCGGCCGGGAAGATGTCTGGCATCAGCGTCGCGATCACGCTGTAGACCCAGGCCACCCCAGTGCCCATGGCGATCAGGGTAAACATGTTGAGGCTGCGGTTCACAAGCGACTGCCAGCCCCGCACGAAGAACGGCCAGCCGGCCCAGAGCACGACCGGCGTGGCGAAGGCGAGCTGGATCCAGTTGGACGTGCCGCGCGGAATGAGATGATCCAGGCCGGTGAGGTGAGCTCCCATCTCCAGCGCGAACACGGGCACGGTCATGGCCAGGCCGACCCAGAACCGCCGGGTCATGTCGATGAGCTCGGCGTTGGGCGTTGCCTCGGCGCTCACAAGAACCGGCTCCAAAGCCATGCCGCAGATCGGGCAGGAGCCGGGGCCGACTTGGCGGATCTCGGGGTGCATCGGGCAGGTGTAGATCGTGCCCTCGGGAACGGGCTCGGCCTTCCTGGCCGCTGCTGGCTCAACGTACTTCGCGGGCTCGGCCACGAACTTCGACTTACAGCCAGAGGAGCAGAAATAGTAGGGATGGCCGTTGTGGTCTGCCTTGTGCCGGGCGCTGTGGGGATCGACCCACATCCCGCAGACCGCGTCCTTCACCTTATGGCCATCGGCCGCCGGCTCAGAATGACCGTGATGGTGGTGCTCATGGCCCGCCGGACCGGCCGCATGGACGTGAGCGCCATGCCCGCGTTTGTGCCCATGGGTGGGTTCGCTGTGCCCATCGTGGTGAACGTGCTGCTTGTCGTCGGCCATCGCTTGTCTCCTTGAGACCACGGATTCGATGTTCGACAGGCGGTCTAGACCCTCCCATCATGGGAAGGTCAAGCCTGGATGCTCCAAGTGCCCGCTGACCACCTCGGGCCAGCGGGCACCACCCTTTCACTGCCGGCTCAAAGTGCCCGACGTCAGTTGCTTCCTTCCTTCTTGGCGTTTTTCTTCAGCCAGTCCTTCATCTCGGCGATCTCCTGCTCCTGCGCCTTGATCACCGTCTCCGCCATCTTCTTGGCCTCGGCATTGTCGCCGGTCTTGAGGACGACGCGCGCCATGTCAATGGCACCCTGGTGGTGGGGGATCATCCCGCAGACGAAGGCGACGTCGGGGTCCTTGATCATGTGGGCGGCCATCATGGGACCGTGCATCTTCATCATGGTGTCCATGTAGCCCTTTTGAGCCTCGTTCATGTTGGCCATCATGCCCTGCATGCTTTGCATCATGCCTGACATGTCCATGCCTTGCATGTTTGGCATCGGCCCGCCGGCCTGAGCCGCGGTCCGGCACTCCTCCGGCAGCCCCTCGGCGGACATGGCCATTTGGCCGCCTGAGGGATGCTGCATCTGGCCTTGGTTCTGCTGGGCCGCGGCGCCCCAAACGCTGACGGAGAGAACGGCGGTGGCGATGGCAATCCTTCGTATAGTCATAGGGGTTCCTTTCGATTGTATGTGCGGATCAGGCTGCCATCCTGCGGCAGCTTTCCGCGCAGCGGCGGCATTGGTCGACGCAATCCTGCATGTCGCCGACCTGTTCGCAGGACCGGGCGCACTCCTCGCAGATCTCCGCGCACTCGCGGCAAGTGTGCTTGTGGTGAGGCGTTCCGATCAGCATGAAATGGGCCGAGGTCCGGCAGATCTCGGCGCAGGCCATCATGATGCGCATGTGGCCGGGCTCGACGTGCTTGCCTCCCTGCTCCAGGCAATGGTTCATCGCCATGCCGAGGCAGGTCTGGTAGCAGCGCAGGCATTCGTCGATGCAGGACTGCATGTCGGACATCTGGTGCATGGTGTTCTCCTGATTCAGGCGCGGTGAAGTCTTCAGCCCATGCAGACGCGGCGCCTGACGCGCCACCGGGCCGGCTTTCATCGCAAGCGGCATGGCCGCTTCACTCTGATCAGGCGCGTTTCGGTGGGCGGTCGATGCCGAACAGCATGGCCGGCACGGGCGTCAGGTCCGGCGGGATCGGGACCACCTCGGACAGTGGCACGCCCTGCGTCAGGTTCGCAGGGATGGGGAAGACGGCCATGATGCAGCCGGGATGGCAGCAGAACTGGCCGGCCGCATAGGGCTTGGAAGCACCGCTGTGGTGGTGATCGGGCTGGCCAGGGGACGCATGTGCGGTCTGCACCGCCTGGGAGGATGGTACGTGGTCAGATGTTCCCGCCCGGACAGCCGCGTACAGCGGCGCGCTGGCGAGGCCGAGGAGCTATGGCGGAAAGTGGGTGATGCTGGATTGAGAAAGGCGGCGTATCGAGGCGGGTGACGAGCCTGCCAGAACCT
>NZ_JAELXT010000045.1 GCF_016427565.1 Microvirga splendida | reverse complement strand
CCACACCTTCTTCTCGGCCATCTGCATCGCTGCCTCAGTGGCCTTCTACCTCAATTAACGAGTCCTGAGCCTAGTCCACGAACCTAAGGCACAGCTTCTTCAACACAGTCACCGTAAGGAATTATGGTCCAGTGCCGCAGTATGAGCATATACCCAAACTAAGATAAAGATTATTTTTTATCGCAGATAAATGGCCTATAAAGGCCAGAACTGTATAATTTTAGCAAAAGCGTAGTTCCCTAAATGCCAATGATTATCGCACCAATCACAGAGCCGCAGAATGTAAGCCAGTTCCTTTCTAATTTTCTCAAGCTTGATTCCCGGTGCTTCTCCGCTTTAACAGTCAGCAAAACAAAGCTTCCTCTTTTTATATCAGCCATAGAACCTATGAACATTCCTATAAAAATGGCAGCGACTAGAGAAATAATTAGGAATCCCGTGGTGTAGAAGGCATATTTTGTCCACATACCAGAGGCCACAATATCTATTAGGAAGTCTATTTTTTGCTGCAGGACAGCAAAGGACTCACTGCCAACCGATGCAATCGTTTGAGCCTTCTCCAAGTACTCATCAACTAGCTTGCTAGTTATTGAATAAACTCCAGAGAGACTGGCTAGAATTATCAAAGCTGAGAATAAGAAGCCAATCCAGCCTGAATATTCTGAAGCAAATTTCCTAATGCCAGACTCAGATTGGACTAAAGTGCCTAAATGACCTGCAATGAGTGCATCTATGTCAGATCCCCAAGTTCGGTCAGTGTGATTTATTCTGACTCTCATAGTTCCAGGGGCACTTCTATAAACTCTTGTCATTGGAGAGATGCTACCAATTTCAAGCTCGAATGGACTGTGCCCACCCTGGAAGCTAATACTAATCTCTTGCTTTTCGGGAGCACTCTTGCTGGGAAATTTCAGCAAGTAGATCCAACTTACATGCACTGCTTGAGAAAGCAGAGGTTTCACCTCTGCATATGAAACAAATTCCTCAATGGAGTTCAGTGAGACCGACGAGTCGTCGTCGTAAATTACTCGAGCCTGAAAGCTCATAAAAGTTGCATCATTTTGAGACGTGAGACGCTGAGAAATCAAGTGGTGCAGGTTCTCAATGTCAGATTTTCTGACTTCAAATGGTCCGCGAACGATCCGCTCAATAGTTTGTGGTCTTCCTAGTAGTCCCGAGATGAAGTCGCGAAATTGAGAAGGCTCACATGGGAGAACGACTACATTGTCGTCAGTAGCATGGATTGTTAATGCCTGATTATCCCGCTTTGAAGGCTCATTCATAAAATAGGTCCTGTTAGTCAGGCTGATGGATAAGGCAGTCTCGCCGGCTGTGGGGGCCTCATCCTATATATCATGACGGCTAGGCTATTATCATTCTCGATACTGGAAGCGCTTCAGTGCAATTTCGCAGTGCTACTGCACTATCGAGCGATGTAGGGAGCATTCCCTACCCCACCGCGAACAAATCCCGCGTCTCTGGCCCTTGCGGCTCCTCGAAGGCGTTCGGGTCGCCGGGGGCGGTTTCCCAGCCGAGATCGGGGAGCGCGATGATGCGCAGGCCGCGTGGGTCGTTGCGGGTCACGACGATGTTGCGGCTTTCCATATAGGCGATGAGGCGCCGGGCCCGGCCGGGCGAGCGGCTGCCGCAGGCGCGGGCGATCTCGCCGTCCGGCGGGCAGGGCGAGGCCTCCATGGCCGCGCGGGCGATGAGCAGGTAGATGCCCTGGATGTCCTCCGTGAGATCGGCCGCGAAGGTCACGGCGCGGTCCCACTCGGTGCCCTCGGCGGTGGCCATGTCGACGCCGGCGCGGGCGACCGCGAGGCGGCGGCGGAACGCGTTGAGGTTCAGCGGTTCGCCGGCAACCCGACGGATGCGGCAGCGGACGAGAAAATCCTGATAGAGCACGGCCACGGACCGGAAGGCGGCCTCCGGGTCGTCGAGGATCTCGCGCAGGATCGCGTCGAGGGTGGCGTCGCGCTCGGCTTTGGACTGCTCGGTCTCCTCCGCCTGAGGCTCGGGTGCTGCGGCAGGCCTTGTGCGGGCGAGCTGGGCGAGGAGATCGTTGGTCGAGGGAGCAGGCGGCGGCGGAGGAGCGCGGCGCGGCATGACCGGGCGGGCCGCTACCTCGTCCTCGCCGGCCTTGAAGATGAGGTCGCGGGCGTCCTCCTTCGGCTGCTCGGGGAGCGGCATGAGCTTGAAGGTGCCCGTGCGGGTGGAGGTTTCCACCGCCCCGATGCGGATCGGCAGCGGACGGCGCGAGAGGGCTGGGCCGAGGGCCACGAAATGGCCGCGCTCCAGGTCGCGGAACATCTCGGCCTGGCGGCGCTCCATGCCCAACAGGTCGGCGGCGCGGGCCATGTCGATGTCGAGGAAGGTGCGGCCCATGAGGAAGTTCGAGGCTTCCGCCGCCACGTTCTTGGCGAGCTTGGCGAGGCGCTGGGTGGCGATGATGCCGGCCAGTCCACGCTTGCGGCCGCGGCACATGAGGTTGGTCATGGCGCCGAGCGAGACTTTGCGCGCTTCGTCCGACACCTCGCCGGCGGCGGCGGGGGCGAAGAGCTGCGCCTCGTCGACGACCACCAGCATCGGATACCAGTAGTCGCGCTCCGCATCGAAGAGACCGCCCAGGAAGGCCGCCGCGCAGCGCATCTGCGCCTCGGTGTCGAGGCCCTCCAGGCTCAACACCACCGAGACCCGGTGCTGACGCACGCGGGCGGCGATGCGCTGGAGGTCGCCTTCGGACCGGGAGGCATCCACCACCACGTGGCCGAACTTGTCGGCGAGCGTGACGAAATCGCCCTCGGGATCGATGATGGCCTGCTGGACGAGGTTGGCGCTCTGCTCAAGAAGGCGGCGCAGGAGATGCGACTTGCCGGAACCCGAATTGCCCTGGACGAGCAGACGCGTCGCCAGGAGCTCCTCGAGATCGAGCAAGGCCGATTGTCCTCCGGGGGCGGAGGACGTCATTCCCATGTCGATGCCAGCCTTCATCAGCCTCCCTCGTGCGATTCCGAAACCCGGCACGGTCCTAACACGTCAAGGCTTAAGGAAGTGCCGGGCGAGTCGACTCTCTCCACAGGCGAGATTCCCTTTCCCCAGTCACGACGCCGCAGGACAAGGAAACACCGGGATGCCGGGAAGCATTATTCCCAGCCAATGCCTGCCCAGGATGGACGATGCCGATCCCCGCCCACCGAATCACCGATAGCGCCCCGATTGTCCGCGCCCAGAGCACTGCACCCGGCACGGAGACGCCGGGTGCACAGACCACGCCGCCCGGCGCAGCGGAGACGGAGGGAGCGTTCGGCATCTTCGGGATGATGATCTCGGGCCTGATCATCATCTTCGCCATCGTGCTGCTCTACATGCGCTTTCGGAGCAGGCGCTGATCAGTCTGCGACCGCCGCTTCCGCGGCCTTCACGGCGGCGCCGCGCAGGGGCCTCTCCTCCAGGGCGAGCAGAAACGCCAGCGACAGGCCGAACCCGACGATGGCCGCCAGAAACACGTAGCTGAAGACATCCGCCAGATTGACGCCGCTTTGGGCCGCCGCTTGGCCCAGGGCCTCGAAGCTGGCCGCTCCCGTCACCCCTGAGCCGCTGAGCACGATGGCGCCGAAGATCGCCACGATGAAGGCGCCGCCCAGCGAGCGGAAGAAATTGGCCGTGCCCGTGGCGGTGCCCATCTGGTGCGGCGCCACCGCGTTCTGGGTCGTCACCATGGTGACGGGCAGGACGGTGCCTAAGCCGATGCTGATGATGCCGAGAAGAATCTCCACGGCCAGGATGGACAGGGATGGCCCGTGGAGAACGAGCACGCCCGTGGCGGCCATCGCCACCAGAAGGCCGATGGTGGGAAGACGCTTGTAGTGCTTCACCTTCGCCATGGTGCGGCCGGAGAGCGTCGCCCCCACGACGGTGCCGGCCATGAGGGGAATGAGGGCGAGGCCCGAGAGGCTGGCCGAGAGGCCGCGCACCGCCTCGAAATAGACCGGCAGATAGATGGTGAGCCCGATATAGGTGCCCATGCCGAAGCAGGCCGAGAGGGTCGCCATGCGGACGACCGGGTTGTGCAGCACGCCGGACGGGATCAGGGGCTCGGGCGCCAGCCGCATGCGCAGGGCGAACAGGATCCAGAGTGCAACCGAACCGACAAAGAGTCCGAGGATCGGCAGAGAGTTCCAGGGAAAGCGGATCCCGCCCCAGCTCAGGGCCAGAAGCAGCGCGACCGTGGCGGTGACAAGAAGAACGGCGCCGAGCAGGTCCAGCCGGTGCGGGCGTTCGAACCGGGGCAGCTTCTTCAGGCTCCGGAACGCGATGGCGAAGGCGACAAGGCCGAGCGGCAGGTTGATCCAGAAGATCACCGACCAGTGCAGGTGCTCGGCGAACAGGCCGCCCAGCACGGGGCCCAACAGGCTCGAAGTCATGAACACGCTGGCAAAGTAAACCTGATAGCGCCCACGCTCCTTCGGCGGCACGAGGTCGGCGATGATGGTCTGGGCGAGCGCGATCAGCCCGCCGCCGCCGACGCCCTGCAGGCCGCGGGCGAGGATGAGCGCGAACATGGTGGGAGCGAGCGCGCAGGCGATGGACCCGATGATGAAGATCACGATGCCAACCAGCATGATGCTGCGCCGTCCGTAAGCATCGCTGAGTTTGCCGTATAGCGGCGTCACGGCCGTGGAGGTCAGGAGATAGACCGTCACGATCCAGGACAGGTGCTCCAGGTCGCCGAGTTCGTGGCCGATGGTCGGCAGGGCCGTCGCGATGATGGTCTGGTCGAGCGCCGCCAGGAACATGGCGAGCAGAACGCCGACGATGATGGTGCGGATTTCGGCTTGGCTGAGAGCCTTGCCCTGGCCGCTGTGAAGCTGTGCTGCGGGGGATTGATCCATCGTGTCCATCATGTTCGGCAGGCTCATCTAGAGGGCAAACGGGAGCTGTGTCGAACCTCCGCCTGCAGGGCTGGTATGCATTCGCTCGCACAAAGAGTTGAATTGGGCTCCCGAGTGGGAAGGATGTCTGACAGGCAGGGAAGAGCGGCTCCTCCCACAAACTCTATCGTGCGGCTCCACAAAAAGGAGAGACCATGCTCCGAATCTTGAGTCTTCTGGTCCTGACTGTTTCGGCCCTGAGCCTCGGCCCCTCATTTGCCCATGTGCTCGAGGCGCCGCCGCGTCTTGCGATCTGGTCGCCGGAGCTGTGGCGGGAGGCGACGGTCTTCAACGGGCAGTTCCGGCTTTTCGCCTTCATCGGCGGGCCGCTCGACATCTCGGCCATCCTCGGCACCGCCTTCCTCGCTTACATGCTGCGCAGCGAACGCCAGAGGTTCCGTCTGGCCCTTGCGGGATGCCTGCTCTTTGCCCTGAGCCTTGCCGTCTGGTTTGCCTGGGTGGCCCCTGCCAACAGCATCCTCGCCACTTGGGAGCCGGGTCCGATCCCGGAGGATTTCCAGTCGGTCCGAAACCGCTGGGAGACCGGGCACATGGCCGTCGCGGGCTTCAAGCTCCTCGGCTTCATGGTGACGGCCTTGTCGGTCATCACGCCAAGCCGAGGGGCCTTGCCAGCGACGCCAACATGACGCTAGCTGGGCCTCCCACCGCATTCGTTTCATCATGACTGCCCGCACCCATATCACGCCCGCCCAGGCCCGGCGGATCGCCCTGGCCGCCCAGGGCTTCCACGAGGGCCGCCCCGATGCGGCAACGAAGCGTCATGTGAGCCGCGTCCTTCAGCGATCGCACCTGCTGCAGATCGATTCGGTCAACGTGCTGGTGCGCGCCCATTACATGCCGCTCTTCTCGCGCATCGGCTCCTATGACCGGGGGCTTCTGGAAAAGATCGCCTATCACCCGAAGAAGCGGGAGGCCTTCGAGTACTGGGGGCACGAGGCCTCGCTGATCCGTCTCGACCTGCAGCCGCTCTTTCGCTGGCGCATGGAGCGCGCCGCGCGGGGTGAAGGCACCTATGGCGGTCTGGCCCGGTTCGGGCGCGAGAAGCGCGCCTTCATCGAGGAGGTGCGCCGCGAGATCGAGGCGCGTGGACCCATCGGGGCGGGCGAGCTCTCCATCGGCGGCAAGGGGCAGGGCTCCTGGTGGGGCTGGAGCGACGGCAAGCGTGCCCTTGAATGGCTGTTCTGGGCGGGAGGGGTCACCACCGCGACGCGGCGCGGCTTCGAGCGCCTCTACGACCTGCCGGAGCGGGTGCTGCCCTCCGAAATCCTGAGCGTGCCGACGCCCTCGGCCGAGGAGGCGCAGCGGGAACTCCTGCGGCTGTCCATCCGGGCGCTCGGCATCGCGTCCGAGCGCTGCCTGCGCGACTATTTCCGCCTGGAGCCCAAGGACGCCAAGGCACGCATTCCCGAGCTCGTCGAGGCGGGCGACCTCGTTCCCGTCACCGTGGAAGGCTGGGGGCCGGTTTATCTCGACCCGCAGGCCAAAATTCCGCGCCGGGTCGAGGCGCGGGCGCTGGTGTCGCCCTTCGATCCTATCGTCTGGGAGCGCACGCGCACGGAGCGCCTGTTCGACTTCCGCTACCGGATCGAGATCTACACCCCGGCCGAGAAGCGGGAATTCGGCTATTACTGCCTGCCCTTCGTGCTGGGCGAGCGCATCGTCGCCCGCGTGGATCTGAAGGCCGACCGCGCCGCGGGCAATCTCATCGTCCACTCCATCCACCCGGAGGCTGCGGTGCAGCCGGAGGAGATCGCGCCTGCCCTGGGGGAGGAGCTGCGCCTCATGGCCGAGTGGCTCAATCTCGGCTCCATCACCGCGCCGAAGGCGTGGCGCAAGCGGCTGCAGGTTTGAAGCTTTCAAAGCGATGACGAAGTCTCGCCAGACGCCCCGATCTTCCTATGTCATGAACCCATGAACACGCTTCTCACCCCCGCCACCCGCCTGTGGCTGCGCCTGCGGCTCAATGAGGTCGGGCCGCTTCTGTCCCTGTCCACCTGCGGTTTCTTCGCCTGGGCCTTCATGGAGCTTGCCGGCGAGGTGCAGGAGGGCGAGACCCACGCGCTCGACAGCCGGCTCCTGCTGGCGCTGCGCGATCCGCAGAACCCGGCCAATCCCCTCGGGCCCTCCTGGCTGGAGGAATCGGCCAGGGACTTCACCGGGCTCGGCGGCTACGCGATCCTCACGCTTCTTACAGCCGCGACGGTGATCTATCTGCTCATGGCGGGAAAGCGCGGCGCGGCCCTTCTGGTGCTGGTCGCCATCGTGGGCGGCACCCTCATCTCGACCGGCCTGAAACTTGGCTTCGAACGGCCGCGACCCGATCTCGTGCCCCATGCCACCCGGGTTTACACGGCCAGCTTCCCCAGCGGCCATGCCATGATGTCGGCGATCACCTATCTCACCCTGGGCGCCCTGCTCGCCCGGGTGGAGAAGAGCCGACGCGTCAGCACCTTCGTCATGGGGCTCGCTATCGTCATGACCCTGCTCGTCGGCATGAGCCGGGTCTATCTCGGCGTCCACTGGCCGACCGATGTGGTCGCCGGCTGGGCTGTGGGCG
The DNA here is from genome assembly GCF_016427565.1 of Microvirga splendida. Taxonomy (GTDB): domain Bacteria; phylum Pseudomonadota; class Alphaproteobacteria; order Rhizobiales; family Beijerinckiaceae; genus Microvirga; species Microvirga splendida. The sequence continues at coordinate 20,950 of NZ_JAELXT010000045.1, read as the reverse complement.
CGGCCTGGGCATCCCTGTGCTGGTTCGTGGCCCTGCAACTGCAGCGGCGGGGCCAGGTGGAGAAGCCCGGCGAGACCTCGCCCTCGCCCGATCCCAAACCCGAATGACAGATACAACCGACAAGCCCCTCCGCAAGCTGCCACGAAAGGTGACGGCGGCCTACCTGCAGCGGGCGGCCATGTCCTATCTCGAGCGCTACGCCTCCTCGGCCGAGAACCTGCGCCGGGTGCTGCGGCGCAAGGTCGACAAGCGCTGCCGCCTTCGCGGCGAGGATCCGGCCGAGTTCCACGACATGATCGACGAGGTGGTGGCGAAGAGCCTGAAGATCGGCCTCATCGACGACACCCGCTATGCGGAAGCCCGCGTCGCGACCCTGCGCCGGCGGGGCGGTTCGGCGCGCGCCATCCAGGCGAAGCTCTCCGCCAAGGGCATCGACCGGGGCACCATCGCGGCGGCGCTCGAAGGCGAGGAGGGGGACGAGGAGCAGGCCGCCCGCGCCTTCGCCCGCCGCCGCAGGCTGGGCCCCTTCCGCCCCGGCGAGCGGGCGCCCTACCGCGACAAGGACCTGGCCGCCTTGGCCCGGGCGGGTTTTCGCTTCGATGTCGCCAAAGCCATCGTCGATGGCGAGCGTGACGGGGAACAGGACTGATCCGGATCGCCTGCCGATTTTATCCGGGTATTATTGACGCGGTCATTTAACCCGGGTAAAACCCTGCCGTGCTTGTTGCTGCAAGGGATGACCATGGCTGACGAAAACCAAACCTACACGGCCTTCGCGGGAATGCGCCGGATCGCGTCGGGCGATCTCGCGACGGTCGCGGCAAAGGCCAAGGCCTCCCTCGACGAGGACGAAGGCACCTCGATTCTGATCCTCGACGACGGAACCTGTCGGGTCGTCGATATCGACTGGCGCGGAACGGCTGAGGATGTGGTGAAGCGGCTGGAGCAACCGTCCGGCAAGCAGGAAGCCCGGGGACCGGGCCGGCCCAAGCTCGGTGTCGTGGCCCGCGAAGTCACCCTGCTCCCGCGGCACTGGGAATGGCTCAATGCCCAGCCCGGAGGCGCCTCCGTGGCCCTGCGCAAGCTGGTCGAGGAGGCCCGGCGCAGCAACGAGTCGAAGGACCGGGTGCGGCAGGCTCAGGAGGTTCTCTACCGGTTCATGTCGACGCTTGCCGGTGACGAAGCGGGCTTCGAGGAGGCCTCGCGCGCGCTCTTCGCCGGGGACCGGAAACTGTTCATGGCTCTGATCCGGCTCTGGCCCAAGGATGTCCGCGATCATGCCGAGAGGCTTGCCGCCTCCGCCTTCGCGAGCGACGCATAGAACCGCTTGGGCGAACGAAGCGGCCTCTAGCGCGTGAACATGATCGTCGGCTTGTCCTTGTAGGTCGTGCGGCAGAACTCGCGGTAGCCGCATTTTTCCGCCACGCGAATGGACGGCCCGTTTTCAGGAGCGATGATGCAGGCCGTGCGACGGAAGCCGTGCACACTGCCCCAGGCGATGGCGGCGCGCACGGCTTCCGTCGCGTAGCCCTTGCCGTGAGCATGGGGCGCGAGCGCCCAGCCGATCTCCGGCATGTCGTCGAGCGACGGCTCGATCTCACGCCTGTAATCGGCGAAGCCCGCTTCACCGAGGAAGCGGCCGGTCTCCTTCTCGACAATGGCCCAGTAGCCGAAACCGAGCGACGCCCAATGCCCAATATTGCGCAGCAGGCGAGCCCATACCTCCTCTCGGGACGAAGGCCTGCCGCCGATGAAGCGGATCACCTCCGGATTCGTCCAGAGGGCGAAATAGTCATTGAAATCGCCGAGGCGGTGCTCGCGCAGGGTGAGACGTTCCGTATCGAGGAGAGGGACGGTTCCAACGGGGGTGGAATGTGACATGAGCTTCTCTGGTCGCAACGATATACAGGTCACGGCATACAAGGCAGTCATGCAAGGTACAAGCCGGCTTTGCAGGGGCAAGGTCTGGAGGCTGGTGCCTCCTGTCCTAGATCACCAACCCCACGCACAAAGAGGAGACCAGCATGAACCGCAAGGCAAGAGCCGTCTGGCAGGGCACGGGCAAGGAAGGCACCGGCCATCTCACCTCGGATTCCGGCGTCCTGTCCTCGACGCCCTATTCCTTCAAGACCCGTTTCGAGAACGAGAAGGGCACGAACCCGGAGGAGCTGATCGCCGCGGCGCATGCGGGCTGCTTCACCATGGCGCTCGCCTTCCAGCTCCAGGGCGCAGGCTTCACGCCGAACGAGCTCGCGACGGAAGCGGTGGTTTCCCTCGAGCAGGAAGGCAGCGGCTTCGCGATCAAGAAATCGGCCCTGACCCTCAACGCCAACGTGCCGGGGATCGACCGGGCCAAGTTCGAGGAACTCGCGCGCGCGGCGGAGAAGAACTGCCCGGTGTCGAAGGTGCTCAACGCCGAGATCACGATGGATTTCACGCTGGCTTGAGTTTCAGTGTCGGCATCACCGGCTTTGTGCCGGTGATCTCGATTGCATGAGGCGCGACGCTCCATACAAGCGAGATGGCCGGGACAAGCCCGGCCATGACGTGGTGGGTGTCATCCCCGGCGGCCGCAGGCCGGGAAGGGGATCCATAGCGCGGAGGGGTAGTGTGGATTCCCTTCCCCTCCGCTGCGCTCCGGCCGGGAATGACACGGAGCGTCTTTCACCCTACGAACCGGCCTTCTTGTAGGCATCGACGATGGCCTGCCCCTCGTTGCCGGCCTTCTTCAGCCAGTCCGCGGTGAGCTGCTCGCCGACCTTCTGAAGCCCGGTCTTCAGTTCCGGGCTCGGCGGCTGCACCTTCATGCCGTTCTTGGCCAGCTGCTCGAGATACCACTTGGTCTTCTCCTGAGCCGTCTGCCAGCCGCGCTCCTCGGCCGTCTTGGCGGCCTTGAGGATGGCCTCCTGGGTGGGCTTGTCGAGGGCGTCGAACGCGGCCTTGTTGACGAAGGTCATGTTCTTCGGGATCCAGGCCTGCGTGTCGTAGAAGTGGGAGAGCGATTCCCACACCTTCGCGTCGTAGCCGGTCGCGCCGGAGGTCATGAAGGTGGTGACCACGCCGGTGGCGAGCGCCTGCGGCAGTTCAGCGGCCTGCACGGTCACGGGCTGCGCGCCGACGATCTCGGCGATGCGCGCGGTGCCCACGTTGTAGGCGCGCCACTTCACGCCCTTCAGGTCCTCGACCTTGTTGATCTCCTGCTTGGCGAAAATTCCTTGAGGCGGCCACGGCACGGCGAAGAGCAGCTTGAGGCCCTGGCTTTCGAGCTTCTTGTCGATGGCCGGGCGCTGAACGTCCCACAGCTTCTTCGACTGGTCGAAGGAGGTGGCGAGGAAAGGCACAACGTCGAGGCCGTAGAGCGGATCCTCGTTCTCGTGCAGGGACATCAGCACCTCGCCGGCCTGCGCCTGGCCGGTCTGCACCGCGCGCTTGATCTCCGGCGCCTTGAAGAGCGAGGCGTTGGGGTGAACGGTGATCTGCAGCTTGCCGCCGGTCGCGTCCGCCACGTCCTTGGAGAACTGGGTGAGGTTCTCGGTGTGGAAGTTGTCGGCCGGATAGGCGGCCGGCAGGTTCCACTTGGTCTGCGCCATGGCGGGGGCCGCCATCAGCAGCGCGCCGGCGAGGCTGAGACCCAGTCGTGTCATATGCTTCATGTGATCCTTCTCCCTCTCGTTATGTTGGATCCTATCCCGGAAAGGCAAGCCGTGGCAGCCACAGCGCGATGTCCGGAAAAGCCGTGATGATGACAACTGCTGCAACGAGCAGGAAAAAGAAGGGCAGCGCCGACCGTGCGACGGTGAAGCTGTCGCGCCCGCTCATGTTCTGCAGCACGAAGAGGTTGAAGCCGACCGGCGGGGTGATCTGCGCCATCTCCACCAGGATGATGAGGAAGACGCCGAACCAGATCAGGTCGAACCCGGCCTGCTTGATCATGGGCAGCACCACCACGGTGGTGAGCACGATCATCGAGATGCCGTCGATGAGGCAGCCGAGCAGGATATACATGACCGTGAGCGCCGCGATCAGCACATAGGGCGAGAGCTGCAGCGACTCGACCCAGGCGGCGAGCGCTGCGGGAATGCCCGTATAGGCCATGGCGGCCGTGGTGAAGGCGGCGCCCGCCAGGATCAGCATGATCGTGACGGTCAGCCGCGTGGCGCTCAACAGACTTTCGCGGAACGTCGCCCAGGTGAGCGTGCCCGACCACCAGGCGAGAATGAGGGCGCCGGTCACGCCCCAGGCGGCGCATTCGGTGGCCGTCGCCCAGCCGAAGATGAGCGCGCAGAAGATGAAGGCGATCAGCAGCAGGACCGGCATCAGCTTCGCCGAACTCCGCAGCTTGAAGCCGAAGCTCGTCCTCGGCTCGGGCGGCGGCGACTTCCTCGGGTTGAGGGCCGACCAGAGCAGGATGTAGCCGGAATAGAGCGCCATCACGAGAAGGCCCGGCAGGAAGCCGGCGAGGAAGACCTGAATCACCGAGACGTTCGCCGCGATGGCATAGACCACCATGGGAATCGACGGCGGGATCAGAAGCCCGAGGGTGCCGGAGCCGGCGAGGCTCCCGAGGCTCATCAGGTCGTCGTAGCCGCGCTTCTTCAATTCCGGCAGCGCGATCTTGCCGATGGTCGCGCAAGTGGCGGCCGACGAGCCCGACACCGCCGCGAACACGCCGCAGCCCACCACGTTCACGTGCAGCAGGCGCCCGGGCAGCCAGTTGAGCCAGGGGGCGAGGCCCAAAAACATCTGCTCGGACAGACGCGTGCGGAAGAGAATCTCGCCCATCCAGATGAAGAGCGGAAGCGCCGCGAGCGACCAGGAGGCGGAACTCGACCAGACCGTGGTGGCGAGCACCGGCCCGATCGGCACGGGCGTGACCATGACGATGGCGGCAAAGCCCACGATGAGCAGCGCGATGCCGATCCAGATGCCGAAGGCCAGGAGACCGATGAGCAAGCCTAAGAGGATGACGGCGGTGGTGACGAGGCCGAGATCTGGAAACATCGCTTAGAGCCCGCTCTCGGCTGCACGGGTGACGATCTCCTCCGGCGTTTCCGCCCGCGGCTTCTCGTAGCGCGGGGCACGCCCCTTCAGGACGTGCACGAGTTCGTCGATGAACGCGACCGCGAGGATCGTCAGGCCGATCGCGTAGCCGAGCTGGGGAAACCAGAGCGGCACCGCGACAGCGCCTTGGGACATGTCGTTGAAGCGCCAGCTGTCATAGGTCATGTGCACCGCGTACCAGGCGAAGAACCCGATCACCGCCGTACCAACGAGAAGGCACAGGATCTCGACGCCGCGCCGTGCGCCGGCAGGCAGCCGTTCGAGCACCAGCCCGATGCGGATCAGCTCGCCGGATCGGAAGGTGTGGGCGAGGCCCAGGAAAGCCATCGCGGCCATGGACCAGGCCGCGTAGTCGTCGCCCGCCGGGACGTTGATCCCGAACTCGCGCCCGAGCGAGAGGGTCATCATCAGGAGAAAAATCACGATCAGGAAAAGGCCTGCCAGATATCCGGCGAACAGATAGAGACCGTCGAGCAAGGTTCTGATCATGCGAAGCGTTCTCTCCCGGTCGTCATGCGCAGGCTGAGCTTACCGTCACGGCGGGTAAGGGCAAGGGCCTGTCTGGGATTGAATGCACAAGCTTGCACCGTTTCTGCTCGCGGATAGTGCCACCTGCCCTCTCCCGGCTCACTCCGTTCGCCACCCTCCCCTGCACTCAAGTCGGATGTTTCCGACTTGAGCACGAGGAATGTCCAGATCGGGAACACCCGATCTGGATGGGGGAGGGTCACCCGCGTTTCATCCTGCACCCGATCCCGGATCTTCGCTGCGCTTCGTCCGGCATGACGGCAAACTTTCCCCTCATGCGACCTCCCGCCCCCTCCCTGAACCCTCGCCAGCGCCCCATCTTCATGCTAGAACAAAACACGAACAATTCTGCGGAAGACCCCGAAAGATCCCATGGACGAGAAGCTTTCGAAGAAGCTGCGCATCCTGGCGGACGCGGCCAAGTACGACGCCTCCTGCTCCTCCTCCGGCGCGCCCAAGCGCAAGGCCGATGTGGGGGGCCTGGGCTCGACGGTCGGCGCCGGCATCTGCCACGCCTACACGCCGGACGGGCGCTGCGTATCGCTGCTCAAGATCCTGCTGACGAACTATTGCCTGTTCGACTGCGCCTATTGCGTGAACCGGCGCTCGTCCAACGTGAAGCGGGCGAAGTTCTCGGTCGACGAGGTGGTGACGCTCACGGTCGAGTTCTACAAGCGCAACTACATCGAGGGCCTGTTTCTCTCGTCGGGCATCATCCGCTCGCCCGATTACACCATGGAGCAGATGATCCTGGTGGCGAAGAAGCTGCGGCGCGATCACGGCTTTCGCGGCTACATCCACCTGAAGACCATTCCCGAGGCGAGCCCCTGGCTCATCGAGGAGGCGGGGTTGTGGGCCGACCGCCTGTCGATCAACCTCGAACTGCCCACCGAACGCAGCCTGGAGCAACTGGCGCCCGAGAAGGACGGTGCCTCCATCGAGACCGCCATGGCGCAGATGTTCGAGCGCATCGAGGAGGCGCGCGAGGAGCGGCGCCATTTCTCACCCGCCGGCCAGACCACGCAGATGATCGTGGGCGCGGACGAGACGACGGACGCGGATGTGTTGCGCACATCGGCCAAGCTCTACGGCCATTATGCCATGAAGCGCGTCTATTACTCCGCCTTCAGCCCGATCCCGGACTCGAGCGCGATCCTGCCCCTGAAATCGCCGCCGCTCATGCGCGAGAGCAGGCTCTATCAGGCCGATTGGCTGCTGCGCTATTACGGCTTCGACGTGGACGAGATCGCATCCTCGGCCGAGAAGGGCATGCTTGATCTCGACGTCGACCCGAAGCTCGCCTGGGCGCTCAAGAACCGCCACCGCTTCCCGGTCGACGTGAACCGGGCCGAGCGCGAGTTGCTGCTGCGCGTGCCGGGCCTCGGCGCCCGGGCCGTCGACAAGATCGTGGTGGCGCGCAAGCACACGACTCTGCGCCTGGAGGATGTCGCCCGCCTCACCTCCGGGCTCAAGCGCGCCAAGCCCTTCCTCATCACGGCCGATCATCACCCGAGAGCCAGGCTCGACAAGCTCGACCTGCGCGAGCGGCTGATCGAGAAGCCCGAGCAGCTGAGCCTGTTCGTATGAGCATGCCTGCCCTTTGTCATCCCCGGCGGTCCGCAGGACCGGGAAGGGGATCCACGACCATGCTCAGTGCGATGGATTCCCTTCCCCTCCGCTGCGCTCCGGCCGGGAATGACACCGGAGAGAATTGATGACCTTCCACCGCATCACCCTGAAAAACGGCGCGGATCTCCACGGCTTCCGCAAAGCTGTGCGCTGGCTGATCGCCGAGGAGCTGGCGCCGCAGCATGTGGTGTTCGCCATCGACGATGCACCGGGTCTCTTCGGCGACGAGACGGTCACAGACGCGCCGCCGGTGTCGATTCCGAAAGGCGTGTCGCGGCTGATCGAGCAGGTGGTCTGCCACCAAGATCCCGAGCGCTACGCCCTGCTCTATGGGCTCGTCTGGCGCGTGCTGAACGGCGAGCGCGATCTGTTGGAGGTCGCGAGCGACCCGCTGGTCCACCGCATCGACCTGATGGCCCGCTCCGTGCGGCGCGACCTGCACAAGATGCACGCCTTCGTGCGCTTCCGCCGGATGCAGGGAGAGCTTGAACGCTTCGCCGCTTGGTTCGAGCCGGAGCACTATATTCTCGAGGCGGCCGCGCCCTTCTTCGTCGACCGCTTCCGCTCCATGGACTGGACGATCCTCACGCCCATCGGCTCCGCACGCTGGGACCGGCATCAGCTCGCCTTCGGCCCGCCGGCGCAGCGCGAGGATGCTCCCGAGGAGGACAGCTTCGAGGAGGGCTGGCGCGGCTACTACGAGAGCGTGTTCAACCCGGCGCGGGTGAACCCCACGGCCATGCGGGCCGAGATGCCGAAGAAGTACTGGCGCAACATGCCCGAGACGGCCGCCATTCCCGGCCTGATCCAAACCGCCGCCCAGCGCGTTGAAAGGATGATCGAACAGGAGGCGACGATGCCTGCCAAACGCACGCCTGAACGCGCCATTGAGGCCATGTGGGATCAGGAACCGAAGACACTTGAAGAGCTCAACGCCATCATCGCCAAGGCGGGGCCGCTGGTGCCCGGCGCCACGCAGGCCGTCTTCGGCGAAGGCCCGCATCATGCGGAGATCGTGTTCGTCGGCGAACAGCCGGGCGACCAGGAAGATCTGCAAGGGCGGCCCTTCGTGGGACCGGCCGGCAAGCTTCTCGCCAAGGCCATGCGGGAAGCAGGGATCGAGCGCGAACAGGCCTATCTCACCAATGCGGTGAAGCATTTCAAGTTCGAGCAGCGCGGCCACCGGCGCATCCACGCAAAGCCCACCACAGGCGAGGTGAAGCACTACCGGCCCTGGCTGATGAAGGAGCTGGAGCTGGTCCGGCCCAAGCTCGTGGTGGCGCTCGGCGCGACAGCCGCCCTAGCGCTCTCCGGCAAGGCGACGCCGATCACCCGCTCACGCGGTCGTGCAAAGTTCGGCCCTTACGAGGGCTACATCACCGTGCATCCGAGCTATCTGCTGCGCCTGCCGGACGAGGCCACGAAGCGCGAGGCCTACGAGGCGTTCTTGGGCGACCTGCGCCGCATCCACGATCTGGCTCAGGCCAATCTGGAAACGGGCGAGTTGCCGCTGGCAGCCGAATAGGCAGAGGCTCGACCTACCCCTCTTGGGGAGTTGCCACGCCTTCCCCATGAGCAGACCCTGACCGGCGCCGGAGCCGCTTTGGTTCGGCCAAGGGAGGCGCCGGGCCGCCGGCGAAAGGGTCATGCCGCAATTCGTGATCGAGCGAAACATGCCGAACGTGGGCAATCTGTCTGCTGCGGACCTGCAGCAGGCCTCCAGAACTTCGTGCGATACCCTGCGCGAGCTGGGACCCGAGATCCAATGGGTCCACAGCTACGTTACGGACGACAAGATCTACTGCGTCTACAGGGCGCCAGATGAGGGGATGATCCGCGAGCACGCCCGGAAGGCGGGATTTCCGGCGGACAGCATCTCGCAGGTCCGCACGATGATCGACCCGACGACGGCGGATTAGGCTGGCGGCCCGTCAGCGGCGCCGGCAGAGGATCTATCCGGTGCGGTGGCTCGACACGGCGGGAGCAGGCGCCGCTTCCCGCCCGCTCGGGCCTGTAGGATCCACCGCATTGCCGCTCCTCTGCCGCTGCCGGTCGAGGTGCCGCATGATGGGTGTCACGGTGGTTCCGTGCAGCACGATGGAGATCAGCACGATCATCCCCATGGTGCCCCACAGCAGATTCGGCTCCTCGAACGAGGCGTGATTGAGCCCGTAGGCGAGGTAATAGGCCGAGCCGAGGCCGCGGATGCCGAAGAAGCTGATCACCGCCTTCTCGTCCCATTTCTGGTCGCGCCCAAGAAGGCTGATCCATCCGATCAGGGGCCGCACCAGAAAGATCGTCAGGAAGGCATAGAGGACGACCTGCCAGTTCAGGATGAGGAGGCCGCCATCCGCTAGGGCGCCGCCGAAGATGACGAGAAGCACCATCATGAGCAGTCGCTCGAGCTGCTCCACGAAGTCGTGCAGCTTCTCGTGGTATTCGTGGTTGCGTTCCATAGACCGCAGGCCGAGCGCCGCCACGAAGACGGCGAGAAAGCCGTAGCCGTGAATGATTTCGGTCAGGCCATAGGCCAGGCAGGTGATGCCCAGGGCCAGGAAGCCGTCGCCGGTGCGGGAGAGCTTGGCGCGATTGGGAAGCCGGAAGGTCAGCCATCCGAGGATCCGCCCCACGACCCAGCCCATGGCCAGTCCCGCGGCGAGCTTCCAGACCACGTCCACGCTCAGCCAGTTGACGAGCCAGGGCTCGCCGGTCTGGCTCGCAAGCGCGAGGGCGACGGCAAGATTCACGAAGGGAAAGGCCAGCCCGTCGTTGAGGCCGGCCTCTGACGTCAGGGTGAAGCGGACCTCGTCCTCCATGCCCTCCCGCGGCGGCCCGACCTGCACGTCGCTCGCCAGAACCGGATCGGTGGGGGCGAGCGAAGCCGCCAGCAGGATCGCCGTGGCGGCCCCGAGCCCGAGCAGGGTGTGACCGAGGATCGCCAGGGCCGCGATGGTGAGCGGCATGGCAATGCCGAGCAGGCGCCAGGTCAGGGCGCATGTGGCCCAGGCCAGGGGCCGGTCGAGCTTCAGCCCCGCGCCCATGAGCGCGATGATCACGATGAACTCCGTCAGCCGTTCGGTGAGCGCCAGATGCTCCTGGGGATGCGGAGCGATGCCGGGCACGTACGGAATGGAGAAGATCGCCGCCCCCAGGCCGACGCAGAAGATCGGCAGGGACAGCGGCAGCTCCTTCAGGAGCATGGGGAGCCATGCGGTCAGAAGCACAAGGGCTCCGAACCCGGTCAGGACGAGGATGTAAGCGCTCATAAGGCAGCGAACGCGGGCCAGACTCGGCAGTTCCAGCCAGCCAGGGGTTAATCCCCGTTAACCGCCCCTTAAACCGCCACATTTAGGGTGCCTCAGAGCATGAAAGGCCGGATCGTACCGGCCATCTCAGTGCGGGGTTTGAAAGACGTGGCGAACGGACGTGACCGGCGCGAGCCGGTGTTCGATGCGCCCGCTGGGCAAGCGGGGGAGCTGGATTTTCGCCTCTCGCCCGAGGATCGGGCAGGGGGAACGATGGCGCGCAGGCGAGCTTCTGGACAGGGCGGCGGCAGGCCTTCGCGGCCCAAGAAAGCCAAACGCCGCGGCGGACGCTCGCTGTTCAGCAAGCTGGTCTATGCCGGGCTCGTGCTCTGCCTGTGGGGCGTGATCGGCGTCGGCGGCATCGTGGCCTATTACGCCTCGCAGCTTCCGCCCATCGACCAGCTCGCGGTGCCCAAGCGCCCGCCGAATATCGCCATCCTGGCCAGCGACGGCTCGTTTCTCGCGAATCGCGGCGAGACGGGCGGGCGCACGGTGGTGCTCAAGGAGCTGCCGCCCTACCTGCCCAAGGCCTTCGTCGCCATCGAGGACCGGCGCTTCTACGACCATTTCGGCATCGACCCCATCGGCATCGCCCGCGCGGTCTACCGCAACCTGAGCAACAGCGGCGGCCTGCAGGGCGGCTCGACCCTGACGCAGCAGCTCGCCAAGAACCTGTTCCTGACCCAGGAGCGCACCGCCTCGCGCAAGATCCAGGAGGCCATCCTGGCGCTCTGGCTCGAGCGCAACTACTCGAAGGACCAGCTCCTCGAGCTCTATCTCAACCGGGTGTATTTCGGCGCCGGCGCCTACGGAGTCGAGGCCGCCGCCCAGCGCTATTACGGCAAGTCGGCGCGCAACGTCTCCCTCTCGGAAGCCGCGGTGCTCGCAGGCCTCGTCCAGTCTCCGTCGCGCCTTGCGCCCAACCGCTACCCGGAGCGGGCGCAGGCCCGCGCGGAGCTCGTGATCGCGGCCATGAACGACCTCGGCTTCATCACCCCGGGCATGACCAAGACGGCGCTCGGCGCACCCGCCGAGTCCGTGCGCCCGCACGGTGCCGGCTCGGCCAACTACGCGGCCGATTACGTGATGGACGTGCTCGACGATTTCGTCGGCACCGTCGAGTCCGACATCGTGGTGTCGACCACCGTGGAGCCTGCGCTGCAATCCGCGGCCGAGCGCGTGCTGGTGGAAGAGCTCAACGCCAAGGGCCAGAAATTCAACGTGAGCCAGGGCGCCGTCGTGGCCATGCAGCCGGACGGGGCCGTGAAGGCCCTGGTCGGCGGCCGCAATTACGAGACGAGCCAGTTCAACCGGGCCATCGCGGCCCGCCGGCAGCCCGGCTCATCCTTCAAACCCTTCGTCTATCTCGCCGCCATGGAGCGGGGCTACACGCCCGACATGGTGATGGAGGACGCCCCCGTGGCCTACAAGGGCTGGGCGCCCAAGAACTACGACCGCAAATATCGTGGGCCGGTCACGATCCGCGATGCGCTGGCGCTCTCGCTCAACACCATCGCGGTCAAGCTCAACATGGAGGTCGGGCCCAAGGCCGTGGCGCAGACCGCGCAGCGCCTCGGCGTCGCCTCGCCGCTCCAGGCCAACGGCTCGCTGGCGCTGGGCACGTCCGAGGTGACCCCGCTCGAACTGGTCAGCGCCTACGCGGCCTTCGCCAATGGCGGCATCGGCGTCACGCCTTACGTGATCACCCAGGTGAAGACCGCCGACGGCAAGCTCATCTACAAGCGCCCGGGCTCGGGCGGCCTCGGGCGCGTCATCGATCCCGGAATCGTCGCGATGATGAACGACATGATGCACAACACCTTCGTCATCGGCACCGCCCAGAAGGCGCAGATTCCCGGCTGGACCCTCGCGGGCAAGACCGGAACCACCGACGACTACAAGGATGCCTGGTTCGTGGGCTTCTCCGGCAATCTCGTGGCCGGCGTCTGGCTCGGCAACGACGACGGCGCGCTCACCAAGCGCGTGACCGGCGGCAACCTGCCGACGGAAGTCTGGCACAACTTCATGACGGTTGCCCTCAAGGACCAGCAGCCCGTGCCGCTGCCCGGCCTCGAGCGCATGCGCACCCCGTCGGACGTTCCCGTCGCCGGCGCCGGTGGCGCGCCGCGCTACGCCAATGCGGGCACCGAAAGCAGCTGGGTTCAGCCCGCGCCCCAGCGGCGCGCCAGCCGCGAAAAGAACTTCTTCGAGAAGCTGTTCGGGCTTTGAGGCGCCAGGTCTCCAATTCTCCACATTGTCATTCCGGGCTCCGCTGCGGCGCCCCAGAATGACAACGGATCGGTTCAGACAAATTCGCAGACCATTACCCCGCACGTAATCGCCAGCCCTCTCCCCACACGGCATGCTCCCTTCATCGAAAGAAGGAGCCTGTCATGCCTGCCTATGCCGTCGGTCACCTGCACGATGTGAATGTCGGTCCCGACATCGTCGAATATCTCAACCGCATCGACGCGACGCTCGAACCCTTCGGCGGCCGCTTCATCGTCCATGGCGGCCCCGTGGATGTGCTGGAAGGCTCCTGGTCGGGCGACCTGATCGTGATCGCTTTTCCGGACAAGGCGAGCGCCCACGCGTGGTACGCCTCTCCGGCCTATCGGCGGATCCTGCCTCTGCGCACCCGGAATTCACGAGGCGACGTCTTCCTCATCGATGGCGTCACGGACGACCACAAGGCCACCGACGTGCTCGCCGGCCTGCCGACGGTTTAGGCGGCCTTGCTCCGCGCCCGGCCCGTTGCCAGAAAGAGGCCGAGCGCCAGCACGCCCGTGGTGGCGATGGTGGCGGGAAGCGGGATCGCCGAAGCGTCGAGATTGCGCCCGAGCAGGATTCCCACGACGGCAGCAAAAGTCATCTGGCAGATGCCGAGCAGCGACGAGGCCGCACCGGCACGCTCCGGGAAGGGCATCAGCGCCGAGGCCATGGATTGCGGCATGGTGAGCCCGACCCCGATGCCGTAGATCGCCATCGGGGCGCTGATGCTGAGCGACGAGGGCACGCCGGAGAGCACCAGGGCCAGCATGGCGGCGCCGCCGATGGCAAGGCACGTGACGCCGAGTTGGATCGTGCCGTCGAGGCCGCGCCGGCCCACGAGATGCTGCGCGAGGTACGTTCCGCCGATGAAGCCCATCACCACGAAGGTGAAGGAGAAAGCGTAGGACAACTCGTCGAGGCCGTAGATCTGCTGCAGCACGAAAGACGAGCCGGAGATGAAGGCGAAGAGCCCGCCATAGGTGAGCATGGAGAGGCCCACATAGGTGCGGTAGCCCGGATGGCCGAGCAGCACGTGGAAGCCGCGCAGGATCGCCCCGAAGGAGACGGGCACGTCCGATTTCTTCCGAATGCTCTCGGGCATGCGCAGGCTGATGACGGCCGCCATGGCGATGCCGAACAGGATCATGACCGCGAAGGTCACACGCCACCCGGAGACGCGCTCGATCACGCCGCCGAGGATCGGGGCGGCCGCCGGCACCACGCCCATGATCGTGCCCATGCGCGATAATTCCCGCCCGGCCCGCGGCCCCTCGTAGAAGTCGCGCACGATGGCGCGCCCGAGCACGATGGGTCCTGATGCGCCCAGCGCCTGAAGGAAGCGCGCGCCGATCAGGGTCTCGATGTTGGGCGCGAAGGCGCAGATCAGGCTCGCCAGGGTGAAGAGCCCGAGCCCGAAGAGCAGCACGGGCTTCCTCCCGATCCGGTCGGAGATCGGCCCGTAGAAGAACTGGCCGGCCGCAAAGCCGAGAAGGAAGGCCGACAGCGTGAGCTGCGTCTGGCCGGTGGTCGCTCCGAGCCCCGACGCGATGGCCGGCAGCGACGGCAGGTACATGTCCGTCGAGAGGGGCCCGAGCGCGGTGAGCAGCGCCAGGACGACGGTGAGGGCGAGCGTGTCGGGCTTGAGCATTTCTTTGGGACAGCAGCGATGGTGACAGGTGGGACTAAGCCGAAACGACGGGTGTGTCACCTTCAGAAATAGCTGCTCGCGTCATCCCCTCTCCCGTGCGGGAGAGGGAGAACCCTTCACCCGATCCGGTGCAGGGCGCTGCCGTAGGTCTTGAGCCAGGCTTCCGCCTCGTCGGTGCGCGGGCAGAGCTGGTGCGTGATCTTCCAGAAGCGGTGCGAGTGGTTGAGCTCGCGCAGGTGCGCGACCTCGTGGGCGGCGAGGTAATCGAGCACGAAGGGCGGGGCCATGATCAGGCGCCAGGAGAAGTTGAGCGCCCCGTTGGCCGAGCAGGAGCCCCAGCGGCTCTTGGTGTCGCGCACGGTGATGCGCTTGGCCGAGACGCCAAGCTGGGCCGTATGCTTCCTCACTGCGGCGGCAAAATCCTTCCTGGCCTCCGCCTCGAGGAAGTCCCGCACCCGGCGGGCCACATGGGAGGCCTCTCCGGCCACGGCGATGATCGGCTCGCCCGCGCTGCCGCGGCCGGCCTGGGTCACACCGCGGATCGAGGACCAGTGGACGATCCGGTGGAGGACGCCGCGAACGGGCACCACCGCGCCCGGCTCGAAGATCACCCGCTCCGGCACCTTGGCAAGCCGGGTGGCGATCCACTGGCTGTGGCTGTCGGCGAATTTCTGGGCCAGCCCCACGTCGGTGCGCTCGGGGATCGACAGCACGACCTCGCCGGTCGCGTTGGAGACACGCAGGGTGATCCGCTTGGCCGTGGGACGGCGCTTGAGGGCCACCTTGAAGGCTTGGCCCTCGTGCAGAACCTTGAGATGTGGCGGGTCCGCAGGGACGCGGCGAAACAGGGCGGATTTCATGTCCGCAATCTGCCCTGTCACGCCGATTCTGTCAGCGCAGCCGTTTGCCGCTCCTAAGAACGTATCAAGAACAGGCTCAGGCTCTTGACGCCTTTGTCCGGGCTGGTTCTCGATCGTGAGTCTCAATGAATTCAGCGATTCGAGGAGCGATCTGAGACCGGAACCGAGAACCGTTGAAGACGCCATAGTGACCGACCTTGGCCTGCAGATGATAGAGCTTCTTGTCGGAGGACAGGTTGGGGGTCAACTCGAGGGCGGCGAGGGTCTGGCCCACGCCCGAAATGTCGTCCCGCTCGCCTTCGACCGCCATGATGGCGCAGCGGCGGATGGACATGAGGTCCACCGGCTGGTCCCGGTGCATCATCTCGCCCTTGGGCAGTTCGTGGTTCACGAACACCTTCTCGACGGTCTGGAGGTAGAACTCCGCGGTCAGGTCCATGACGGCGAGATACTCGTCATAGAACTCCCGGTGCTTCTCGGCGGAATCGCCGTCGCCCTCCACCAGGTGGTTGAACATGTCCCAATGGGCGGTCAGGTGCCGGTCGATGTTCATGGCCATGAAGCCGGAGAGCTGCTGGAAACCCGGATAGACATCGCGCCAGAAGCCCGGATGGGACGGCGGCACCTTGGTGATGCAGTGGCGCTCGAACCATTCGATGCCGCGCTCCTCGGCCAGCCTGTTCACGGCCGTGGGGGAGCGGCGGGTGTCGATGGGGCCGCCCATGAGGGTCATGGAGCGGGGAATGCAGGGGTCGTTCTCGGCCTCGAGGCGGGCCACCGCAGCGATCACCGGAACCGCCGGCTGGCACACGGCCATCAGGTGCAGGTCCGGGCCGAAGGCGCGGCACAGGTCTTTGACGTAGTCGATGTAGTCGTCGAGATCAAAGCGCCCTTCGGCCAGCGGCACCATGCGGGCATCGGTCCAGTCGGTGATCATCACCTGATGGGTCGGCAGGAAGGTCTCCACCGTGCCGCGCAGGAGCGTGGCGTAGTGGCCGGACATGGGCGCCACGATCAGGAGCTTGGGCTGGCTCTTGGCTTCGGGGTGGTCCCGCACGAAGGAGATGATTCGGCAGAAGGGGCGTTCCCAGACGATTCGCTCCGTCACCGCCACCTCCTCGCCGTCGATCACGGTGGTGGGCAGGCCGAAGGCGGGCTTGCCGTAGCGGCGGGTGGTGCGTTCGAACAACTCGCAGGCGGCGGAAACGGTGCGGCCGTAAGGGGTGTTGGTGAGCGGATTGCCAGGATTATCAAAGAAATGCTTCGTCAAATCGGAGGCTGCGCGGGCGGGGCTCAAAAGCCAGTGCGCGGTATCGTACCAAACATAAGAAAAATTCATCTAACAGTCCCCAACGGCCGGGCGCCTGGTTCTCGCACAATGCAGTAGGCTTTATCCTCAACCGTAATTTTAAGATTAAAGTTCCTTGAGCCTATTGCAACAAACTTGTCGGTCCACTGCAAAAAGGGGCACCATACTTTGGTTCCGGAGCATTGCCCGGAGGTTGCGGGGCGAGGCGGAAATCGAGAAATAGGAAAATAGGCTGAAACCGGCTGCTTGGCGAACCGGGGGACGGCCCTATTCTGTTCGGGGATGTCCCGGATCGAACCGAAGACCCTGACCCACCACGCCCGGCACCTGCGCCTCGACACCCTGGTCCGCCTCCGGTGGCTGGCCGTCGCGGGGCAGTCCGCGGCGGTGATCGGGGTGCGCTTCGGCCTCGGCTTCCCCCTGCCCTTCGCCCTGTGCCTCCTGGTGATCTTCGCCTCGGTCTGGGTCAACCTGCTGCTGCGCATCCAGTATCCGGCAAGCCACCGGCTCAGCGACAACGTCGCCACGGCGCTCCTCGCCTTCGACATCCTGCAGCTCGCAGGCCTTCTCTACCTGACCGGCGGGCTCGAAAATCCCTTCGCCATGCTGTTCCTGGCGCCCGTGCTCATCTCAGCCACGGCGCTCACGCCGGAGCGGACCCTGGGGCTCGGGCTCCTGGCTGTGGGCTGCGCGACCTTTCTCGTGCTGGCCCATCGGCCCCTGCCCTGGTTTCCCGGGCAGACCTTCTCGCTGCCCTTCCTCTATGTGACGGGGATCTGGACCGCGATCCTGCTCGGCACGGCCTTTACCGGCATCTATGCCTGGCGGGTGGCCGAGGAGGCCCGCCAGCTCGCCCAGGCGCTCGCCGCCACCGAGCTGGTGCTGGCCCGCGAGCAGCACCTGTCCCAGCTCGACGGTCTGGCGGCGGCGGCCGCCCACGAGCTCGGCACGCCGCTCGCCACCATCGCGCTGGTCACCAAAGAGCTTGGCCATGCCCTGCCCAAGGACGGCCCGGTGGGCGAGGACCTGAGGCTCCTGCAGGAGCAGGTGGAGCGCTGCCGCACGATCCTCACGAAGCTCACCTCCATGGACGAGGAAGACGGGGGAGAATTTCTGGAGACCGTTTCGCTCAGCCACCTGGTGGAGGACATCGTCGAGCCCCAGCGGGCGGTGGGCTTCGACGTGAAGGTGATCACCAAGGGCGACGGCCCGGAACCCATGGGCCGCCGCAACCCGGGGGTAATCTACGGCCTCTCCAACATCCTCGACAACGCCACGGACTTTGCCGAGAGCCAGGTGACGATCGAGGCCTGCTGGTCTCCTCACGAGGTTTTCATCGAGATCCGGGATGACGGCCCCGGTTACGCGCCCGATATCCTGCTCAGGGTCGGCGAGCCCTACGTCACGACGCGCAGCGCCGCCGAGCGGACGGAGGACAGCGAGGAGGGCGGAGGACTGGGTCTCGGCCTGTTCATCGCCAAGACCTTGGTGGAGCGGTCGGGGGCCGAACTGACCCTCACGAACGCCGCCCCGCCGGCTTCGGGCGCCATCGCGCGGATCGTTTGGCCGCGTCAGGCGTTTGAACGAGGTGCGGCAATTTCGCCGCAGGGAGGTTCGGTGGAGCCTCTCAAAGATTAGGGGATCAATTCCCATATGAGAGGGGAGCCGATCAGGCTCGCTTCAAGAGGGGAAAATCCTTAAGATGCAAGGAGATGTTCTGATGGCCGATGCGCCTGCCGCATTCGAAGATCGCGCCGACAAGAGTCTCTTGATCGTCGACGACGACCGGCCGTTCTCGACCCGTCTGGCGCGCGCCATGGAAGGCCGCGGCTATCAGGTTCGCGTGGCCGAAAGCGTGGCGGACGGCATTGCAGCCATCGAAAACGAACCGCCGGCCTTCGCGGTGATCGACATGCGCCTCGGCGACGGCAATGGCCTCGACGTGATCGAGCGCCTGAAGAACCGCCGCCCCGACGCCCGCGGCGTCATCCTCACCGGCTACGGCAACATCGCCACCGCCGTGACGGCGGTGAAGATGGGTGCGTTCGACTACCTCGCGAAGCCCGCCGACGCGGACGAGATCCACGCCGCTCTCATGGCCCAGCCGGGCGAGCGGGCGCTTCCGCCGGAAAATCCCATGTCGGCCGACCGGGTGCGTTGGGAGCACATTCAGCGGGTCTACGAGCTGTGCGGCCGCAACGTCTCGGAGACGGCCCGGCGTCTCAACATGCACCGCCGGACCCTGCAGCGCATCCTCGCCAAGCGCGCGCCGCGCTAATCTCGACAGCTCCGATCAGCGGGAGAAAGCGGGACTTCGCATGCCCGCCTGCGGAAGTGCGACGGCGCGGTGCCGCAGCCAGAGCAAGGCTAACCCGAAGACCGGCAGCAGAATGTCCGTGTAGAAGATGGCTCCCGCATTGCCGGGCGCGTAGTTGTGTGCCTCCACCATCTGCACCACGTGCCCGGCCGCGGCACCCCACAGGAAGCATGCCGGGCCAACAAGCGCGGCGAGGCGCATACCCTCGCTGCCCTTGAAGGCCAGGAACCCTACGACGGAAAAGCCGAGGCTCGCGAACCCGACTTCCTTCTGGAACGGGCTGGTCTGCCATCCGATGAATGAGGCGGCCACGTCGGAAAAGAAGACGTGCATGACGAAGTTGTAGAGGAAGCTGACCCCGAGCGAGAAGAACAGGAACCAGGACAGCAGGGCCTCAAGGACGGTGGCGCCGCCCCAGGGGCGCGGGCGGCGCAACAAGGCGACAAGCGATGCCAAGAGCCCGGCCACGAAAAGCGTCAGCGTGAAGTTGCTGAACAGAAACCTGATGGCCTGCTCCATGGTCGCCTCGCTGCAATCCGTCTGGCCTAGGAATTAGGGCGAAGCATGGCCTGAAGTAAATCCCCCTTGCACTCTCGTTCCGGGTCGGCTCGCGAGACACAAGCCGGAATGACGGTGCAAGCGATCAAAGCCGTCCGTCCGCGATCCTGTCCGGATCGGCCAGCGCGTGCAGCAGGGATGCGGCCGCGTGCGCGAAGCGCAGGGTCACGGCCTTGCGGCGCGCGCCGGCCAGCGGGTGGTGCGAGGCCTCGCGCAGGATCGCCGCCCCGAAGCTGTCGGCGATGATCAGACCGCGATCCTCCGGCAGGATGTCGAAGGGCACGGTTTCCGGCACGGCGAAGTAGAACCGGTCGCAGAAATCCTCGTAGTCGGGCCATTTCCGGTCGGCGCGGAAATCGGCCACGCTCGATTTGATCTCGACGATGGTGAGCGCCCCGTCGGGCGCGAGCGCGATGAGGTCGGCGCGGCGGCCATTGGCGAGGGTGAATTCCGGCAGGCTGACGTGGCCCAGTTGCGAGAACAGGCGGCGCACCCCGCGCTGAACCCCGGCCGCCACGGGCGACTGGCGCCCGTCGGCGGGCAGGACGATGGGACGGGAAAGGGCTGCAGGCGAATCGGACATGGATCCAGGGTAGCCGCTCGTCGGCGTCCCGCAACGGCTGCGTTGTCGCGTTTTCTGCCTCCCCGGCCCCCTCGGAAACGTGAACCGGGCGCCGGAACGGCGCAGATAACCCCGCGTTGCCACACGGTCTTCGGCCCTCCCCACATAATCCCTATGCTTTCCAGGTTCTCCATGGCACTTCCCGTTCAGGCCCGCGACGAAGCGGCTCTGCAGGCTTCCATCGACGCGGCTCTCGATTCGCGTCCCGACGGCGAAGGCGGCGTCTGGCTCTTCGTCTACGGGATTCTCGCGGCCGATCCTCCCTTCGCCTGCGATGAACGCGCCAGGGCGAGGCTGCCCGGGTTCCGGCGTTCGTTCTGCCTCCGCGACAGCTTCAACCGGGGCACGGCCCAGGCTCCCGGCCTGGTGCTCGGGCTGGAGCCGGCGGACGGTTGCGACGGGCTCGCCTACCGGATCGCCGAGACGAATCTGCGCGAGGGCCTGAGCGCCGTCTGGCGTCAGGAGATGCGCTTTCCCTGCTACGAGCCGATCTGGCGCGAGGCCGCGCTCCCGCAGGGCCGCCGCACGATCCTGACATTCGACACGAACCGGGCCGGGCCCTTCTACCGTCCCGAGACCGATGCCGCGCAGACAGCCGGCATCATCGCCACGCGCTCAGGGCCGGCGGGCACCAACCGGGCCTATCTGGACGAAACCGTCCGGGCCTTCCGCGATGCCGGCGTCGTCGATCCCTACCTGGAGAGCTTGCAGACGCGAATGGACATGGTCGGGCAAAGGGCAGCGGCGAACCTTTGAGTCCTGGCTCTAAGTACAACGTCGGAAGTTGTGTGGTATGCTGGGGTGTGGGAGCCGGGAGGCCGCCATGCACCGCATTTGCCTGG
>NZ_JAELXT010000044.1 GCF_016427565.1 Microvirga splendida | reverse complement strand
CAGTCCCAGGCAACATGAGGCCAGAAGTTATGGCCATGACTGCGGCGCTCTTCTTCAGCATCTTTCCACTCCAATTCACGCGCATTACAGCTGCTTTGGCAACACGTGTTTGCTGGTATAGTTCCTGATAAATGAACGGACGCTGAGTGGAGCCCAAAATGTACCTGGTCTCGCAGGCGCTTTTGCTTCGCGGATTCTCTTGACTGCATCAAGTCACCGCCTCGCGAATTGTCCAGTGTACATAGACGGATCACAAATCACGAAAACCCAAAACTTCAGGGGTCTCATTTCCAGTCCGATGTTCTAGTCCCGGTTTTGTCGCAAACGGTTTGTTTCAGAGTTTCAGCTATCCTGACTTGCGTCTCAGTGGTGGAGGATAGCGTGTTCAAGGGCAGGCATTTTGATCGATCCGTGATCCTGCTCTGCGTCCGGTGGTACCTGGCCTACAATCTCAGCCTCCGGAACTTGGAAGAGATGATGGCCGAGCGGGGCATCTCCGTCGACCATGCGACGGTCCACAGGTGGGTCGTGCGCTACGCTCCTGAATTGCTGAAGCGGTTCAATCTGCGAAAGCGAATCGTCACTGCCAAGTGGCATGTCGATGAGACATACATCAAGGTCCGGGGTCGTTGGACCTATCTCTACCGTGCCATTGACAGCAATGGGGACACCGTCGAGTTCTGGTTCAGTGAGCGGCGCAACTTGACGGCTGCCAAGCGGTTCTTGCGCAAGGCGCTGAAGCGGCATGGCCGGCCTGAGCGGATTGTGATCGATGGCAGTCAGACCAACCGGGAAGCCATCCTGTCCTGCGACACGACAGATCGGCTGCAGGACCGATCACGACGGAAGCTCAAACCGATCGGCATCCGGCAAAGTCGCTACCTGAACAATCGCATTGAGCAGGATCACCGTGCGATCAAACGCCGGATTCACCCGATGCTGGGTTTCAAGGCCGTAGGGAGCGCTGGTGCGATCATGGGCGGCCTTGAGATGGTTCATATGATGCGGAAAGGACAGGCGAAGTATGCCCGCAATTCGAACCTCTCGCTTGCAGAGCAGTTCGAGCAGCTCGCCGCATAAGCCAATACGAACTGTTACGGAATTCTTCCGCTTGCAGACAGAAATTGCGACAGAACCACTGCCGGGGCTGCGAGCAGATGTAAAAGCTCAGGCGCCCGGCTGACGCAGACGCCGCAGCCCCTCCCCGAGCAGGGCCACGAGCAGGATGCCAGCGGCGAGCACACCCATGTCGCGCCACGTCAGCGAAAACCCGCCAAGTGCAATCAGCATGGCAGTAGCCGCAGCCGGAGGGTGCGAAGCCTTCAATGGCACCTGCAACAAGAGCGTCAGCCCCATGGCGATAGCGGATGCCCAAATCCGAGGCCATGTCAGCTCGTTTGACGACAGCACAGGCGGAGCGCTGCCTGCTCCCAGGGTAAAAACCCCAATGACCGCAGCAATGATGCCGGCGGCATGCCCCACGATCACATTATAGGGACGGGCTGATTTCTGTTCAGGCTTGTGCACCTGCAGAAAGATTGTCGGCCCAAGGCTCGGAAACAGCCACGGCAGGCCGGCCCAGAGCCCCATCGCACCGGCGATGGCGGTCAGGAGCGCCGCCGAGACCGGTGCCCAGATCCATTCCGGAACGCCCTTCATCACCGACCTTATGATGGAACCGTGAGCGCCTGAGGCGCGGCGCGCTTCATCCGGGTCATGAGCCAAGTGCGCTGGCGATGGTTCTGCTCGTCCATCCGCTCGATGAGGCCTTTCATCTGCTCATCCCGCAGGCCTCTCGCGGCCTGGGCCAGGATCACCAGGGAGACATGGGACTCGTTGGCGAGCAGCCAGCAATCGTGCAGGTCGCGCACGAGCCCGAACCCTGTCGCCTTCTGCTGCGGCTCCAGAGCTTTCCCGAGGCGCTTGGCCTCGGCCTTCCGCGCCTCGCCATAGCGCTCAATGAGAGTACGCAACTCGTCGAGTTCCTTGCGGGACCAGTGCGCCAGCAGGTGGCATTCGTTGCGGATGTCAGGTTCGCGGGAGTGCGCCTCGGCAACCTTTTTCAGCGCGTCGGCGAGCGCCTGTTCGCTGCCATGGAGCAGGCCGAGATACTCACGGACATGCGTGTGCTCTGGTTTCACGGTCTTGATGGCGGCATCCGCCATGTGCTTGAGCCGGTCCACCACCTCGGACGCAATGGTCAGCGCTGTATCGGGCTGGCCTGTCTCAGGCGCGTCGATCTTGCTGATGGAGACAGCGGCGTATTTATAATGCGGTTGCTTGCTCACAGCATCCCACTCGAAGAGGGTCAGCTCGTTTGCCGCACGCATGTGCTCCGGGTCGTCCCAGTAGCCGTAGTGGAACGGAATGAAGGCGCGTCCCGGTTCGATGTCGCCGATCTTGATCCGGGCCTCGAGCTTGCCGCGCCGGGAGGACACACGGACCCAGTCGCCGTCCCGCAGGCTGTTCCTCAGCACGTCTGCCGCGCTCATCTGCACAAAGGCATCGGGCGCAGCCTCGTGCAATTCCTCGGAGCGCCCTGTCTTCGTGCGGGTGTGGAAGTGATAGACGAGGCGGCCGGTCGAGAGCCAGAACGGATACTCGTCGTCCGGCTCCTCGTGCGGCGCGTGGTATTCGGCCGCTTTCAGGATGGCCCTTCCGTTCGCGTGCATGGCCTTGTGTTCGGTCGGCGTGACAACGCCGCCGGTTACAAGGTCATGCCCGAAGGACTCGCAGTACTCGTGCTCCGTCGGGAAGTGATGATCCTCGTAGAGCCGCTTCGTGCCGTCGGGCTGTTGCTCGTTGCACGGCCACGGAATGCCGGAGCCGCCCGTGAGCTTGGCGTGTGACAGGCCGGTGTAGTCGCAGGGGCGCCCCCGTGTGCAGGCCTTCCAAGCCTCGAAGGTGCTCTCCGGATCGTGCCACTTGATCAGCGGCTGGCCGTCCTTGTCGCGGAAGTCCATGCGCTTAGCGTAATCGAGGAAGATATCCAGGTCCGACTTAGCCTCGCCCGGCGGCTCGACCGCCTTGTGGGCGATGTGCACCGTGCGGTCGACATTGGTGAAGGTGCCGGTCTTCTCGCCCCAGCCGGCCGCGGGCAGGATCACATCCGCGAGCTCCGTGGTCTCCGTTGGGAACATGTCCTGCACGACAACGAACAGGTTGGGATTCTGCAGAATCGACCGGACGCGACCGAGATCGGGCAGCGAGACCGCCGGATTGGTGGCCTGGATCCACAGCATGCGGATCGAGCCCTTATCGGCATAGTTGAAGATCTCCATTGCGTGGGTCGGAGGCGCCCAATGCGGGATCTTGTCTACCTCCACGTTCCAGAGCGCGGCCAGTTCCCTGATGTGCTCCGGATTGTCCCAGTTGCGGAAGGCCGGCAGATCGCCGTCGGCCCCACATTCGCGGGTGTTCTGGGCCGTGGGCTGGCCGTTCATCTGCAGGATGCCGCAACCCGGTCTGCCGATGAAGCCGCGGATCAGGTTGATGTTGTTGACCTGCACGGCCGCCGCCGTGGCCTGCATCGATTGATAGACGCCCTGGAGCACGGTGGAGACGAGGCTCTTGGCCTCGCAGAGCATGCGCCCGGCCGCCCGAAGCTTCTCCGCCGGCACTTCCGACAGTTCCTCCACCCTCTCCGGCGTGTACCGGGAGACCGTTTCCTTTAGTTTGTCGAAGCCGATTGTGTGCTTCTCGACGAATGCCCGATCGACGCCTCCGCCTTCGATGATGAGGTTGAGAAGGCCGTTGAGCACGGGCAGATTGGTGCCGGGCTTCGGCGAGAGGTGGATGTCGGCCTCCTTGGCTGTGGGAGCCTCCCGGATGTCGATGGTGATCAGCTTGGGCGGATTGGGGCCGCGACGGCGGTCGAGCACCTTCATCCAAAGGACGGTGTCGGTTTCGGCGATGTTGTGACCCACATGCAGGATGCAATCCGTGGTGTCGATGTCGGAGTAACTTCCTGGCTGGCCGTCCGAGCCGAAGGTCTCCTTCAGGGCTGCCGCGGCGGTTGCAGTGCACAGGCGGGTGTTGCCGTCCATGTGCGGCGTGCCGATGCCGGCTTTGCCGATGACGCCGAGGGTATAGTACTCTTCCAGCATCAGCTGGCCCGACGTGTAGAAGCCGATGGACGAGCCCGAATATTGCTCGATCAGCTCTTTCGACTTGGACACGATGAGATCCATCGCTTCGTCCCAGCTCGCTTCGCGGAAGCCTGTGCCGGAGCGGATGAGCGGCTTCGTGAGGCGGTCCGGGCTGTTGTTCGCCCGCCAGCCATGTAGCCCCTTGGGACCGAGACGCCCGCGGTTGACGCGGTCGACCTCGCGGCCGCGCACGCCGACGATGCGGCCATCCTTGACGCCGATATCGAGAGCGCAGCCATTGGAGCACAGCACGCAGGCCGACTGCACCCAGCGATCCGGCTCCTCGATCAGGGCCTCGTCGACCCGGGCAGGCCACTGATCCTCCCCGTGGAACCCGGTGCGCTCCCCCCAGATATCGGCGATGCTGTCCCGGGTCTGCCGGAGGGCCTTGCCTGTCGCGCCGAAGCGGCCACGTCCCTGGCGCATGATGTGCCTCTGTGAGTGAAAAAGCTTCTCCGTCAACCAGAGAGGAGCAGCAGTGTTCCAGCAGCAGAGTAGATCGTCGGCGTCAGCGATCGTACCCTAGCGGACTGGGCGCGACGCCATTGAGGCGCTCGGAACAGAACATGGCCGTGCCTATGGCAGGGCCGCCGATATCGCCGTGCAGGCTGGCGCCGCCGGCGCGGTTGCGGCGGCGGCCACTGGGTTAGTGGACTGGCAGCAGACGCACGGACGCCCGCGCCGGGTGGGCCTCGCCCATGCGCTCGTGAACAGCGCGGCGCTCGGCCTTCAGCTCACCTCGACCGCCCTGCGCCGGCGCGGCCGACGCCGCGAGGGACGCCTTGCAAGCGCGACAGCCTGGGGCGTGATGTTCGTGGGGGCCTATCTGGGCGGTCACCTCGTCTATCGCCTCCGGCAAGGGGTCGATCAGGCCGACCGCAGCGTCGAGCCGCGCGGCTTCGAGCCCGTTCTGCCTGCGGCGGATCTCAAGGAGGGGCAGCCGCGCAAAGTAGAGGTCTGGGATGAGGTGGAGCGGGCGCACATTCCCGTCGCCCTCGTGCGGCAGCACGGACGCATCTTCGCCATGGGCGCGCGCTGCTCGCACATGGGTGGCCCCCTGGACGAAGGCTGGCTTCTGCGGGGCGGTCTCGGATGCCCTTGGCATGGATCCCGCTACGATCTTAAGACGGGCTCGTCACGTTAACTGGGCATGAGTGTGAGCCGTGTAGACGGGCTGGCATGACCAAGCCCGTCAGTTACAAGCGTCATCGCTTTCCACCCCAGATCATCGCCAATGCGGTCTGGCTCTACTTCGGGTTCCCATTGAGCCTGCGCCTGATTGAGGAGATGCTGCTGGAGCGCGGCATCCTCGTCTCCTATGAGACCGTCCGGCGATGGGCTCTGAAGCTCGGACCCGAATACGCCCCCGCCTCAAACGCAAGAGACCGAGCCGGCGCGACACCAAGGCAGCCAAGCGCTTGCCGAAGCGGCTGTTGAAGAAGCAGGGCTGTCCACCCCGGCGGCTGATCACTGAAAAGTTGAGCTCCTACGCGTCGGCCCGGCGTCAGATCATGCCCTCAGTTGAGCACCGCGCTCACAAGGGCCTGAATAACCGGGCCGAGAATTCGCATGTCCCGTTGCGAAAGCGGGAGTGGATGATGCAGGGCTTTCGATCGCGGGAGGCCTGCAGCAGTACGTCAGTGTGTTCTCCGCTGTGCGCAACCTCTTCGTTCCTCCCCGCACCCGCCGCTCCGCCCTTGCCACCCATCTTCATCGCCTCACCGCCATAGCGGAATGGACAGGTGCGGCCAACCTCGCTGCCTGACCGGCTCAAGCGGCGAAATCTGCCTCAATAGGTCCGGGTTTGGTTAAAGTGACATCGCCCGCTGGATTCCGGCACAATGTCCCGACAAGACTGGAGGGAGTCCTATAGCGACCCTCCGCCTCAAGAAGGGCACTGGCCACCACCACGAGAGCCAGCGCCACCAAGACGATAACCAAAGCCAGAACTCAGCGGGTCATTCTCTCGTGCCGCTCAAACCGAGTGTTGATCTCGGCCAATTCCCTTTGTACTTTTGCGTCGTCTTTTGTCATGACGCCTGCCCCTCAAAGAACGAACCCTCTTGGCCTCGCGTGTGGCTGGAAAGAATACCACGGTATTCCGAAAGGGCTCTGCATAGAATGTAAGTAGAAAGGTCAGCAGCCAAGAAAAAAGCGCCCGTCCGAAGAGGGCGCTTGAGGTGTCGAACCCATAGGGGCAAAGAATTGGGCCGATTGATCATCATCTACTCTGATCAGGTGCCCTTTGTCACTGCCCGCGATGAGGGATATGTGCGCCATTGTGACACCGTCCGCTCCAGAGGTAGGGATTTGTACTCATTGCATACCTCGGACGAGGTAGATATGCAGGCTGCACCGTAGGGGCAAATACGGGCTCAAAGGGTCGCGAACACGGTCACAAGATCGGGCGCGGCCCTTTTTCACGAGCGCTCTGGCTGGCTCCCACGCATGCGCGGAAGTGGCCGCGATTTGGCACAATTGTCAGCATGGAACAGCGAACAAACCGGCCACACTCCTGTTCTCTGTCGGGTGCATGACAGTTCAAAAGCAGAATGAATGATATGATCACGAGTAGTCAGAGCAGGGCAGGAGCTTCCCGTGCTGCGCTACTACTTCGACATCCTGAATGGGATGGACAGCGTGTACGATGATGACGGCGCCGAGTTCGACAGCCTCGACGCTGCTGTGCACGCGGCAACCCGCTCGGCGGCTGAGATTGGAGCTGGTTGGCTGGCGAAAGGTGATACCAGGGATGTTATTATCGAAGTCAGAGACAAGCGGAACCAACGGGTCTGCACCGTGACCGCGTCAATGAAGATCGAGCGCCACAGTGGGTAAAATCCGGCCTTGCTGAGACAAACCACCTGCATCCGCGTTGTATAATCGCGGGTGACGAGGTCGCTATGGTCGAGGATCGAACCGACCACCGTACGAACTGGCTGCTGACTGCTCTGGAGCCGGAGGACTTTGCTGCTCTGGAGCCTTACCTTGAGGGGGTCCAGCTGACCCATAAGCAGGTGCTCTACGAAGCCGGTGATCCCATCCGCTACGCCTACTTCCCTCATCACGCTGTCGTATCGTTGGTGAATGTGCTGGAGGATGGCCACACGGTCGAGGTCGCCCTGTTCGGGCGCGGCGGCGTCGTGGGCCTGCTGAGCGCTCTCGTGACCCGGGAGGCTTTTGGGCGGTATGTGGTACAAATGGCCGGCTCCGCCTCGCGCATTGCGGTCGAGCGCCTGGATGAGGTGCGCAGCGCTCACCCCAAGCTGCGGCGGTTAATCGCCGGCTACGGCGAGGTCCTGCTCGGACAGACATTCCAGATCCTCACCTGCAACGCCGTTCATCCGGTGGAGGCCCGCTGCTGCCGCTGGATCCTCATGATGCATGACCGGGCGGAGCAGGATACCCTGCCGCTCACGCACGAGTTCCTGGCTGAGATGCTGGGTGTGCAACGCTCAACCGTGAGTGTGGTGACCCGCACATTGCAAACGGCAGGGCTGATCCAACAGGGCCGTGGGAGCATCACGGTGACGGACCGGGCCGGTCTGGAGGAGACGGTGTGCGAGTGCTACGGCCGGATCTGCCGCATCTACCAGCGCGTGTTGCCTAGCAGCTATCCACCACCGAAACGGGGACCATAAATCTGCCCAGCAATTTCGCATAATCGCCAGTATGGAACGCCGCCGCACCTATTCAAAAAAAGTGGCCCCAGCAAGCCTCACGGCTGCCGCTCGATTAGTAGCGACAATTTTCCTCCACGACGCGCGAATTCGTCACGCTTCGAGGCGCCAATAGAGCCGCTTGCTCATCCTTGTACCCTTGGCAACCTGCCCTTCACCACTCCTCTGCATCCTGCTCCCTACTGGTCTCGTGATGGAGCCTTTTTCAGATGCAGATCTCTTGGGATGACGTAGGCCGTACGGAGAGAACAGGCATGCATTGGGTGACCAAGCTAAAGATCGATGTCTTCATCTCGCAGAGAGCCATCGACAACTGGAGGACAGATCCACATGGGTGTCACCATGTCGTCGAGCTCTCGTCCAGCTGCGGGAGGAACTACAGCCTTGGAGCTTTCGAGCCCTGCCAGAAAGACTAAGGTTTAACGGCCGGTCAGATCACGAGAAGAGAGGCCGAAAACGGCACCATTTCCGGCCTCCCGCCTTGTGCATCCAAACGGCCAAGTGCAGATGCATCCTCAGACATCCAAACCATAGCCAGCTTTCGAGTGCGCCGCCGCAGGGCAATTGCCGTACTCCGGGCGGGTCATTCGGCCCCGAGAGTGTCCTCGATGACCTTAGGATTGCGATCCAAGAGGGCTAGTAGAATGCGCGCTGGTCCTTGAGGGAGCCGTCGGCCATGCTCCCAATTGCGGATCGTCCCCACCGCGACACCGACTTGAAGCGCGAAAGCCGTCTGTGAAAGGCCAGTCTTTCTGCGGATAGCAGCGACATCAATGAGGGGAGGGAGCTTCGGGCTGGCGCCGGGGGCTTTTCCGTCATCCGTAAACGAGAGTATCTCGCCCAGGCTGGCAATGAGCTGGTCAAAGTCATCTCCTCCCACGAGGTCCCTCCCTGAGCGACAGAGGAAATGCTTCAGAGGCGCGGCGCGTCAATGCTCAGGCCCTTGGGACTTTTCGAGTGGACATAGCGGGTGAAAGACCAATCCCGGCCGACCACACCACCGTCGTGCATGCCGCCGACACCAAAGCCAACATCCTGCATACCGCTCGACCAGTGAGAGGACCGCCGTTGCCGAACAGGTTGTCGCCGCCGCCGGGGCGGAAGAACGACAGGAGACCACCGAACCCGCCGCCATTGGCGCCTTGGCTGAGGGCCTGCGCGAGCGGTTGGGGCCAGCGCAAGATCTGTTCCTGATTATACGCTAAGATAGAACGGATCAGGAACTCGCCTTTCCTTGACGATCCATGTCCGGCGCCGAGGGTACTCACTGGGAGTTAGCGGCCCGGCACGCTCGGCGATTAGCCGGAACCCTGCTGGTAACGATACCCAGAACGTAACGTGTGGATACGCAGGATAGCAGCTGTACGGGGTTCGTCGATCTCGCACCAATGTCTGGCTCCTCAGGAGCGATTGAGCCGACAATCTGCGAGGTGATCGATGGCGCGCCGGAAACTCTTAACCCCTGACGAACGCCAGGCCCTGCTCGGTATTCCAGACGATGAGGAAAGCCTGATCAGGCACTACAGTCTGTCTCCGCAGGATCGTCTCCAAGCCGACGTCCGCCGACGTCCTCACAATCAACTCGGTTATGCAGTCCAGCTCTGCATCATGCGCTATCCGGGCCGGGTCTTGGGTATGGGCGAGGATCCGCCCGCTGCGCTGGTCTCCTATGTGGCCGAGCAACTTGGGATCAATCCTGGTGCCTTTGCGTCCTATGCGCGGCGCATCCCGACACGCTTTGAGCACAGTCACCGCTTGGCGAAATACCTCGGCGTCCGGACCGCAACGCGAGAAGATCGTCGAGCAGCCCTTCTCGCAGCTGCCGAGGCCGCCAGCGCGACCGAAAGCGGTCTGCCCATCATGACCGCGGTCGTGAACGAGTTACGCCGCCGCGGAGCCCTTCTCTTGCCAGATGGGGGAGCGCGCAAGGTTTGTGCAATAAACCTCGGCAACTTGGACGAAGCATGAACATTCCTCTGGGGAGCACCCCTCAGGCGGCGTTTCGGTGGCGGACATTGCGCAGCGGACCCTGCTGCCCGGCTCCTGAGGCTGCATGCTGCCAGAGGTAATCGCCGGTCAGGCTGATGTGTCGCCAGCCCAGCGGCGCGACATGCGTGAGAAGCTCATCCGGCACAATCCGGCCTTGGGACCGCAGATGCTCCACCGCGCGACCCATGTAGAGCGTGTTCCAATACACGATTGCAGCGATCACCAGGTTGAGGCCTGAGGCCCGGTAGCTCTGGTTCTCGAACGTTCGATCCGTGATCCGGCCCTGCTTATGGGCAAAGATTGCCTGAGCCATGGAATTGCGGGCCTCGCCCTTGTTGAGGCCAACATGGCAGCGCCGCCGCAAATCCGGGCTTTCGAGCCAGTCGAGTGTGAACAGGCTCCGCTCGATCCTCCCGATCTCCTGGAGGGCGAGATCCACCCGGTTCTGACGCTTGTAAGCACTCAGCTTCTTCAGCATCACGGAAGGGGCGACAGTCCCAGCTGCGAGGGAGGCGGCCAGATGCAGCACCTCATCCCAGCCCTGTCCAACCACGTCGGCGCGGATCGGGCGGCCCATCAATGACTGGAGGCTACTCGGCACCTCCAGGCCCGCCAAGGTGGCCAGCCGCCTATCCTTCAGATCCCGCAGTCGGGGCACAAACCGGAAGCCAAGGAGATGGCACAGGCCAAAGACGTGGTCGGTGGCGCCGCCCGTGTCGGTGTAGTGATCGTGGATCGACAATCCCGTTCCATGGTGCAGCAGGCCATCCAGAACATGCGGCGCCTCGCTCGTGGTGGCCGAGATCACCTTGGTGTGGAAAGGGCCGTACTGATCCGACAGGTGCGTGTAGAATTTCACACCAGGATCAGAGCCATACTTCGCGTTGACCTCGCCAACCCCGGCGCTCCTGCACCCGGTGCGGAAGAACTGCCCGTCTGAGGACGACGTGCTCCCGTCGCCCCAGAGCGCTGCCAGCGGGAAACGTTGGTGCGCATCGACGATGGCGCCAAGCGCTGCCTTGTAGGTTTCGTCCCGCAGGTACCAGGAGTGCACCCAAGTCAGTTGAGCCTTGGTCACGCCCTGAGAGGCATACGCCATTCTTTCGATACCGAGATTAGTCGCATCGGCGAGCACCGCCGCCAGAACAGCCGTCGCATCATCGGCCGGCCTGCCGTCGCGCAGATCGATAAAGCAACCCGCAAAGCCGGTCGCCTGCGCAACTTCACTCAACAGCTCGGTAATGCGGATGTTGGGCATCAGCAGGTCGAGATCGCGATCAAGCCGATCAGCCTCTGGTGGCGTGAGGGCCCGCAGCGGGGACACATGGAGCTCCTCGCCACGAAGGGAGACACCCGGAACGGCATTCTTGCTCAGCGCCTGGGCGAACCGCTTCAGCCGCCACTCGAGAAGCTGGCTCCGCTCCGCCAAATACGCGTCCGCATCATCCGGGGCTTTCAAGGCGGCGATCGCTGACGGGGCAGAGGCCGGAGGCAGCAGATAGGTATCGAAGCGCTGGTAGTTGCGGGTGCCTTCGACCCAAATGTCGCCGGAGCGCAGGCGATCCCGCAGCACGGCGAACACGGCCGTCTCATACAGCCGCCGGTCCGGTTGACCCGTTTCCATAATCAACTGCTGCCACGTCTTCGGAAGGAATGACATGGGAGGCTTCTGGGGCAAGTCCCGGCGACGGGAGCGAAGGCTGTCCCGGACCATGTTGAGCGCCGCAAGAACAGGGTTGAGCCGGCCGGTGCTGCGGAAGGTGAAGGCTTCCAGAAAGGGCAGGGCAAAGCGGCGTACCGTCATGAACTTCGCGGCCGCCATGACCAGTGTGTCGCCATCAGCGAGTTGGGCCAACTCCTCAACCTGCGGCTGGACTTTGATCAACCCGCTCCAGCCGATCTCCTCATCGATGATCTCGAATGGATCTCCCCGTGTAGCGCGGGCGGTGCTCAGGGCCGTGATGGTTGAATGGAACAGGCGCATCAGGCGGCTGACTTCGCGACCTGTGGTCTGATAGGCGCGCTCCTGGCGTCGGCGAGCACGGGTGAAGAGGCTACCCACCAGCCGATCGAACATCGCGATGGCAGCGTCGGCCAGTTTAGCCTCGAGTACGATGATCTGCGCCACGAGCGTCGCCCGACGCCGGCGCACGCCGTATTCGTCGAGCAGGAAGGCTGGAGCAACGGCTCCCTCGCGCACGAACTGCTGGAACCGTCGTTCGTGGACCCGGTCTACGATCTCAGGGCTGATTTGGAGGGACCGAACGTAGGACAGTCGCTCGAGAAGCGCCGTCATGTTGGAGGAATTAGGTGCTTCGGCGATATCACGTAGCCAGGCGAGGGGAGTGCGCTTGAGTGTGGTGTCATTCACCAGCAGGGCATCGATCGCCTTGAGCTGATCCTCTGTCAAAGGATCAAGAAGCGCCTCGGCAGCACGCCTGCGGGCCAGGGCCCGGCCGGCACGGGCGACCCGCTCCAGCCTGTTGGGCGCTGGCAGGATGATCCGATGAGTACGCAACCAGTCGAGGACCGCCTGAACGATCTCGACCCCATTGTTCGTCGCCCAGGCTGCTTCCGCAGCAACACTCAGCATGAGCGGCCAGTCCTCCCACATTGCGGGCCGCAAGTTCAAGCGAGCCATCAGTTCGGCGGCATGGTCGAGCCGGGTTTGCGGCCGCCGGCTGTAATCCTCGAAGACGTGAGGTGACACCTGAAGCTGGCGCGCCAGGAAGGTGAGCATCTCTCGCGGAGGAGTCTCGTTGAGGCGCAGCCCAAACCCGGGATACCGCAGAAGACAGAGTTGCACTGCAAACCCGAGCTGGTTGCGGGCACCGCGCTTGCGCAACACCAGGTCAAGGTCGCCTTGGCTGAAAGTGTAGTGCTTGATGATTGGGTGTTCCTGCCGAGGTATACCGAACACGAGTTGGCGTTCATCCTCAGCCAGCAAGCCACGTTGTGCCATTGTACGCCCCTACACGGCCCCGGCTTGATGATTAATGGGAGGCCGGGGTCCGGGCCGGGATTATGGGATTGATTAATGCGGCGTGCCGAATCCTGTTTGGCCGCTGTCCACAGAGTGAGCGGGGAGGGCGGCGGCCACCCCTGCCCATATCTTCTATGTTCCCGCTTTGTCCGGTTTGCCGAGGTTTATTGCACAAACCTTGCGCGCTCCCCTATATGGGTCGACGGCGTGCCCTGTACTATCCCGAGTTCTTGGCAGCGCTGCTGATCCTGGAGCAGGATCAGTGGCCGGAGGACACCTTGCGATCCTCGTGGGCTGGAGCCATGGGACAGCCGCAGCTCCTACCCTCAAAGTTCCTGCGCTATGCCGCTGACGCGGACGGAGATGGACAGCGTGACATCTGGCGCTCGGTGCCAGACAGCCTCGCGTCTATTGCGAACTATCTGCGTGAGCACGACTGGAAGCCGGAGCAGGGCTGGGGGACAGAGGTGCGCGTACCGACGAGCGTCTCCTGCACCCTGGAGGGGCCGCGGCAGGGCAAGCCGCTGCGGGATTGGGCCCATCTTGGCCTCACTCGGGCCGATCACACATCTCTGCCCGGGGAGCACAGTGGCGCAACCGCGTTCTTGCTGATGCCGGCGGGGCGACTGGGGCCGGCTTTTCTGGTGTCGGAAAACTTCTACGTGCTCAAGCAGTACAACGAGTCCGATATCTATGCGCTGTTCATTGGCCACCTCGCCGATCGGCTGCGCGGCGGCTCCGGATTTCTGACAGGGTGGAGGCCAATAGATCCTATGCAGCGAGGCGATATATGGCTTATGCAGGAGCGCCTACAGGCCCAAGGTTATGATGTCGGCAAGGTCAACGGCCTGATCGGCTTTGCAACGCGCACGGCCATCGGCCATTGGCAGACAAGGAACCAGCGCGCCGAGATCTGCTTTCCTGATGCCAGCCTGACTACAATGATCCGCTAAGCCGCTTTCCTCATGACGATCTCGGTGTTCGCATCACCGTGTCTCTTCTTTTTAACCCGGAGGGGGAGTCGGGTCTTGCTTGGCAATTTGTCGCTCGGACGAACTGCTCAACAAGGTGGGGAGCAGTCAGGATCGCTCCTACTCGAGCTAGGAAGGATCACTCAGGGATA
This sequence comes from Microvirga splendida, assembly GCF_016427565.1. Classification (GTDB taxonomy): domain Bacteria; phylum Pseudomonadota; class Alphaproteobacteria; order Rhizobiales; family Beijerinckiaceae; genus Microvirga; species Microvirga splendida. The sequence goes on along the minus strand of NZ_JAELXT010000044.1, from coordinate 14,840 downwards.
TCGTACTTAGTAAGACGTAGGTTGCGTGCCGCGCGCTCGACTGAAGGGCGACAACGAGGCTCAAGCTCACCGGTATCAGCGGCGGGCTTGCCGTTGATACATACAACATTTTCTCGCCACCGTTAAGCCTTCCAGGCGATACCTGACCTTCCATCCTATCACTCCCGCATCTCTGTCATGGTTTGGTGACAGCCGATCACCTGCTGGTCCATCGACAAGTGAGCCATATAACTCTTCCACCGGATCGAACATTAGCCCGTAGCCTCACCCCTATCTTCGGTTCGTACTGGGCGAATACGAGGCTGGCGCAACCAAAACGGATGCGAGGAGAACACAGTCATGGATTACGTGAGGCTTGGTCACTCCGGCCTTGAGGTCTCCCGCCTCTGTCTCGGCTGCATGACGTACGGAACTCCCGATCGCGGCAACCATCCCTGGACGCTCGACGAGGACCAGAGCCGTCCCTTCATCAAGCGGGCCTTGGAGCTTGGCATCACGTTCTTCGATACGGCCAACGTCTATTCCGACGGCACGAGCGAAGAGATCGTCGGTCGCGCACTCAAGGATTTCGCCAGGCGCGAGGAAGTTGTTATTGCCACAAAAGTGCATGGGCGCATGCGCCCTGGTCCCAACGGCGCCGGTCTGTCACGCCTTGCGATCGTGACGGAGATCGACAACAGTCTGCGCCGGCTCGGCACCGACTATGTCGATCTCTACCAGATCCATCGCTGGGACTACGCGACGCCCATCGAGGAAACGCTCGAAGCCCTGCATGCTGTCGTCAAGGCCGGCAAGGCCCGGTACATCGGAGCATCGTCCATGTATGCGTGGCAGTTCGCCAAGGCGCTCCATACCGCGGACCTGAACGGCTGGACCCGGTTTGTGTCGATGCAGAACTACTACAACCTTCTCTATCGCGAGGAGGAGCGGGAGATGCTGCGTCTGTGCCAAGCGGAGGGGATTGGGGTGATCCCCTGGAGCCCGCTGGCCCGCGGTCGCCTGACCCGGGACTGGGATGAGACCAGTGCCCGGTCGGAAACGGATGAGTTCGGCAAGTCGCTGTATGCCAAGACAGCAGAGGCCGATCGCAAGATCGTGGAACGGGTGGCTGAGATCGCGAACCGGCGTGGAGTTCCCCGAGCGCAGGTTGCAATGGCGTGGCTGCTGCACAAGCCGGTCGTGACCGCACCGATTGTCGGGGCCTCGAAACCGCAGCACCTGGAGGACGCGGTGGCTGCCTTGTCCCTCAAGTTGTCACCGGAGGAGATAGTGGAACTGGAAGAGGCCTATGTGCCGCACGGGCTAGCTGGTTTTGCTTAAGGGGAGGCGGACCAAGCACGGCCGCGAGGCTGATCTCCATCGTTGTCTCAGCCCTACCTGTGTGCATCTGGGAGTTCACCCTGCCTTGGTCAGGCTGCCGATTGCTCAGTCGCGATGCTCTCCGACCAAGCGCGCGATCCGGTTGAGATGGTGATCGTGGATCTCGAAACTTGCCAGACCGTGAGTCGTGTCGAAGAGATAATCCCGGCAGTAGCCGAGCACCCCACAAGCCGTCGCGATCGTCTGGGCCGTGGCGGCCTCCGAGATAGGACGCACATAGTTCGGTGCTGCGCGGTTGATCGTGAAGGCAATGCCAGACATGCCGTGGGGAAGATCTGATCCGTGCAGTCTGACCCAACGCGGGACATACGCTCCTGTGACCATCTCACGCCGCCAGACCAGCTCGAGTTCAGCCTCTGCCTGGGAACGCGGGATGCGAAAGGCTACGCCCCGGCAGGAGCCGCCGCGATCCAGTCCCAGAACTAGACCGGGCTGTTCCGGCGTCCCGCGGCCAATCGGGGTGGCCAAGCAGAACTGTCGATGCCAGCCTCGGATCAACACCGGTTGCCGCTCGGCATAGTGGAAGGCCGGGTTCCAGATCAGCGAGCCATAGGCAAACAGCCACACATCACCCGGGACAGGTTGAGCCGCGAGCGTTGCTTCCAAGGATTGGCGCCGCTCCTCGTCACTCAGCACCCGAAGGTCAGTGCCCGAGCGAGCGATCATCTCACTCACAAACCCGTTCTGGAGAGCCTCCCGGGTCATCGGGTGAAGCTCCTTCTTCCCGATCGATCCTTCCATTCCATCCTCCGGCTCATGCTCAGCGCGACACCAGGTAAGATATAGTCCCTAAAGCAGCGGCATGTTCATGCCCTTGACGCATGGCCGTGCCACGCAATGCGTCGGATGTCCGCTGCAAACGGGCACACCAGTCACTCCCATAAAGCGGTGGATCTCAGAGTCTGACCTGTTCCGACCTTCAGCATCCGGAGAAGACTGTCGGGACACCTGGATCCGCTTGAGCTGTACGTTACTCTTAGTAACCAATTGTCGCTCAAGAGCGGCAACCTGTCTTTGTGCGATGCAGCAACCCGTCGGGATTCCAGGCGTTGTTTCTCCTGGATCCCTAAAGGAGAAGGTGCATGCGCAACCTGGCAACAGACGCCGGTCCGAGACTGTCCTCGGCCGCTGGCGCGGCGGGAGCCGGTAGTGTCGCGCGAGATCATGCGGCCGGCGAGGAGCGTGATCGGAGCCCCGCAAACCTCCGGAGACATGGAGGAGCCAGCCGTTCTGGGCCGCGCCAATGGCTTGCGCCCGTTCTGGTGGGCGCGGCCGCCGCTCTGGGGGCGGCAGCGCTGTACAACCGCAAGCAGGCTCAGGATGCCGAGCGCAGGTATCCGCCCATCGGTCGGTTCATCAAGGTGGATGGGGTGCGTCTGCATTACATTGAGCAAGGCCAGGGCGAGCCCTTGGTGCTGATCCACGGCAACGGCACCATGATCCAGGACTTCACCGTCAGCGGCCTCGTGGACAGGTTGGCGGAGCGCTACCGGGTGATCGTGATCGACCGCCCCGGCTACGGCTACAGCGCGCGACCGCGCCAGCTCTGGACGCCGCGGGCTCATGCCCGGCTGTTCCAAAGCGCTCTGGAGCAGCTTGGGGTCGAGCAGGCCACCGTCTACGGCCACTCCTGGGGCGCCCTGGTAGCGGTGGCTCTCGCACTTGAGGCTTCATCGCTCGTGCGCGGGCTCGTGCTGGGCTCGGGCTACTACTATCCGACCCTGCGGGCCGACACGTTCCTGCTATCGCCGCCAGCTATTCCGGTGATCGGCGATACCTTGCGCTACACCGTCTCGCCGCTTGTGGCCCGTGCGATCCTGCCTGGCATGATCAAGCGCGTGTTCCAGCCGGCGCCGGTGCCGGAGCGCTTCGAGCGAGAGTTCCCGAAGGCGCTGATGCTGCGGCCGTTGCAGCTTCGCGCGGCGGCGGAGGATGCGGCGCTCATGACTCCGTCAGCAATGGCACTGGAAGGGCACTACCGCGAGTTGACGATGCCGGTCACCATCATCACTGGTGCTGACGATCAGATTGCCGATGTAGGCCGCCAGTCCGCGCGGCTGCATCAGGAATTGCCGCACAGCGATCTCATCGTGCTTCCCGGTCTTGGCCATATGATCCATCACCTGATGCCAGACGCTGTTGCTGACGCAATTGACCGCACCGCGCAGCAATCCAAGCGGGTGTGGGCCGTATGAGCCCGGCGGATCAGTGGTATTCGTCAAGCCAAATGTAGTAAGCTCGTGCGAGTATTTTCGCACTCCAGCCACCTGTGGCTTGTCTTCTGAGCACGAACAGCCGAACTGACCTCGATTATTGCTCGACCTGAAGGATGACCTTGCCCCGGCCATGGCCTGAATCGAGCCGCTCGTGAGCCTTGCCGACCTGCTCAAGGGGGAGCACGGCATCGATCACGACCTTGGCTTGGCCACGCTCGAATAGTGGGGTCATCTCACGTAGCCGTGCGCCTTCTCGGGTCAGGAAGGTCCCGAATAGGGTTTGGTTCTTGGTGTAGAGGGCGCTCAGGTCGCCATCGGGTGGGAGAATAGTGGCGATCCGGCCAAAGGGCCGCGTCACAAGAGTGCTGAGGGAGACATTTCCGCCCGCTGTATCGAATGATGCATCGACACCGTGTCCGCTCGTGGCTTCCAGGATCCGCCCAGCCACATCGGCATCACGGTAATCCACTGCCACGTCCGCCCCTAACTCCTGCACGGCTGAGTGGTTGACCTTGCTGGCCGTTGCGATGACCCGCGCACCTGCGGCCTTGGCAAACTGGATGGCAAAAGAGCCGACACCGCCGGCGCCGCCGTGGATCAGCACCGTCTCACCCGGACGGACATTCAGGCGCCGGACAATCGCCTCCCAGGCCGTGCCGCCGGCGAGGGGAATACCGGCCGCCTCGACATGGCTGAGGTTGGTCGGCTTGGACGCCACAATGCTTGCGGAGGCGATGGTGTACTCCGCATAGCTTCCGTGTCGGTTGCCGAAGATCTCAGGCGTGTAGAACACCTCGTCGCCCATGTTGAACTCGACCACACCCGGTCCGCGCGCCTCGATGATACCGGACACGTCATAGCCGAGCACGGCAGGAAACGGGATTTGGGCCCAGGTCCCCGCCTCCCGGATCTTGGCATCGACTGGATTGGTCCCGGAGGCGATCACCCGCACAAGAACTTCGCCTGGGCCAGGCGCTGGCCGTTCGATTTCATGATGCTCGAACACATCTGGGCCGCCGAACCGCGTGATTACCATCGCACGCATGTCTTCGCATCCGCCTCCTCAAAGCGAGCCATGTGGATCAAGGTAAGGGCGATTCAAGCGTATGCGGCCCCTGTTCCTCTTGCGTACCCAACTGCGAGTGCCTGGGTTTGGCATTTCTCGGAAGTAAGCCGAAGGTCGGCTTAGGGCAGGAACAGCGGACGTCCCTGAAAGCTGGAGATCGTCGCTGTATGACTCAATGCAGACCTACAGCAATGATCCACTATTCACTTGCCTCACATCCCTGATGACGTCGAGGAAGGCCCGTAGGGCCGGCGGCACGGCTCGGTGTCCCGGGTAGTAGACGGCCACTGGCCCCTGTTCGTGCATCCAGGCGGACAGCACCGTCCGCAATCGACCCTCTGCAATGGCGGCTTCGGCAGCCCAGCTTGCCACGTAGGCGATCCCCAAGCCCTGTGCGGCCGCGTCCGCCATCAGGCCCTCGTCATCGAGAATGATGGATCCGTCTGTATCGATCGTCAGTTCCTGCCCAGCCCGCTCGAATTCCCACCGGTACAGTTTGCCGCTCGGCGTGCGGTGGCCGATGCAGCGATGATGCTTGAGGTCGTCCGGAGTTGTCGGCTCACCGGCGCGCTTGAGATAGGCTGGCGATGCAACGCAGACGAACCCGATCGGGCGGGCGAGGGGCACCGCGATCATGTCCTTCGGAATGGACTCAATCAGGCGCACACCGGCATCGAAGCCCCCCGACACGATGTCAACCAAGCGTCCCTCGACGACGAGATCCACCGTCACATCAGGGAACCGTTCGGCCATGCGCGGGAGGACCTCGCGGACGAGAGCGGCCGCGGCCACTCGCGGTGCATTGATCCGGACCTTGCCTGCCACCTGGCCCCGAAAGGTAGTGACGGCGTCCAGTGCCTCATCCAAGGACGTGAGTGCCACCTGCAGCCGGCTAAGCAGCTCAAGTCCGGCTTCGGTCGGCGAGACGCTGCGGGTCGTGCGGTTGAGAAGGCGCACGCCCAGGCGTTCCTCAAGGCCTCGCATTGCGTGGCTCAGTGTGGAGGGTGCTGTGCCGAGTTCATCCGCGGCACGGCGGAAGCTGCGGTGAGTCGCTACTGCCATAAAGGCGGTGAGATCGTTGAGGGAAGGGCGCGTCATTGGTGGCGATTTTGCATCAACCTATGCCGATTTCAATGTCTAATCGCGCAAGTCGAGGGCTGCTATCTCCTACTCCAGCAAGGCAGATCCCAATACTCTCATTAGGACAAGCCCTTGTTCTGAGGTTTCTTTCGATCTGAATAAGGAGACATAAGTGTCCAAGCGCAACACCGTCTTCCCTGCCGGCCGGCAGGCACTCTACGAGATGCACCGCTACTCTGCTGCCGTCCGATCCGGCGATCTGCTCTTTGTCTCAGGGCAGGTCGGCAGCCGCGAGGACGGCTCGCCTGAACCTGACTTCGCAAAGCAGGTTGAGCTTGCTTTCGACAACCTCAGCGAGGTTCTGAAAGCGGCTGGCAGCACGTTCGATGACATCATTGATGTGACGACATTTCATACCGATCCGGAGGCACAGTTCGGGACCGTCATGTCCGTCAAGGACAAGGTATTTTCTAAAGAGCCTTATCCCAACTGGACTGCTGTTGGAGTGAATTGGCTCGCCGGCTTCGATTTCGAGATCAAGGCAATCGCGCGGATTCCAGCGGCCGTCTGAACCGCCACCAGACCTGATCATGCTCTTAACCCAAGAGCGTGCTTCTGCAATCGATTACCGTATAATATTTAGATCTTAGCGGAAACTGGAGCTATGCCCGTGAAGGTTCGCAAGTTTTCTGTCGCCGATGCACCGTTCGAGCGCTCGCCTGGCCAGGACGGGGAGGTGTGGGCAGGCAATCTGATAGACCAACACCACGGTGGACCCATCACCATTGGCTACGGTCGCTACGGGCCCAACCAGAGCATTGATGAGACGCTCGCCGTGCACGACGTGATGGTGGTTCTGGAGGGAAGCCTGTCGGTGACATCGAGTGACGGCACGGTCACTGCTGGTCCGGGCGAGATCGTCTATATGCCCAAGGGCAAGGTGGTCACCATACGGTCGCATGATCAGGGAGCGATCACCGCCTACGTCACACACCCGCACTGGCAGGAGCCGCTTGCATAAGCCATGCGCCGCAACCTTCGCGACGCCTGAGCAGGTGGCGGCTGTCGAGTAGACGGCGCAAATCACTGCAGGTCGGCTCGTGGCACGAGGCGGAAGTAACTCGAATGTCTGCCTTTCCGTAGTGAGCAGACGTTCATTCCGTCTGCTCAATTTCTTGGTTTGACCCATTTCGGACTTCAGACCAGGTCGACTGGTGCTGTTCTCCTGGGGATGTCACATTAATCGAGTATGGCCGGTGAACTGACACTAGAGGCCAGCTTTTGCACAACCTAAGTCACTGACTTTCTTGGGAAGGAGAATTCTTCCTTGACGAGTACAGGGCAGAATTCCCGATTAATGTGACATCCCCCGCCGGGACACGTTCTGCCCCCGGCCTTGGTTGCTCTCCATAAGGGCAGTTTGCTCCGATTGTGCGGAAGCCCACAGGGGCACTGGACACGACTTCTCGCCCTCGGCATGTTTGGCTGAGCCGGCCCATCGACTGGATCCGGATCCAAAGGGCAGGCAATCTAGCGTTCCGCCTGGCGTGACACTGCTGTCTTAAGGTCACTGAGGAATTGATGAGGATTAAACGTGTGATGAACACCCGCTGGAGATCTGCCCTCCAGACGGCTGGGGCCTGACAATGGCGGATGTGGAACTCTCTCGCGTGTCGAAAGGGTGGGGCGGAACCCTCGCGGTTGATGACATCAGCTTTGGGGTGAGCCAAGGAAGCCTTGTGGCCATCTTGGGCCCATCAGGCTGCGGCAAGTCGACAACTTTGCGCCTTGTTGCCGGCTTGGAGGAGACCACCTCAGGCCGCATCATGATCGCAGACCGTGACGTGACCCGCTTGCCGCCGGCAAAACGCGGCATCTCAATGGTCTTTCAGAGCTATGCTCTCTTTCCTCATTTGACGGTTGGAGAGAATATCATCTTTGGGCTCAAGGTTCGTAACGTAGGACGCGCCGAGCGGGATGAGCGGCTCAAGGAGGCGGCGGCGATCCTCGGACTTGGCGCGCTTCTGGACCGTAAACCGTCACAACTCTCCGGAGGGCAGCAACAGCGGGTCGCCCTGGGTCGGGCCATTGTCGCCCGCTCGCCTGTGTGCCTGATGGACGAGCCTCTCTCCAACCTCGACGCGCAGCTTCGGGTCGAGATGCGGCGGGAAATTCGCGACTTGCAGCGTCGGCTCGGGATTACTATGCTCTATGTGACGCACGACCAGGTTGAGGCCATGACCATGGCCGATCAGGTGGTGCTCATGCGGGGCGGGCGCATCGAACAGGACGCGCCTCCGGCCGAATTGTACGAGCGCCCCGCGACTCCCTTTGTTGCCCGCTTTATCGGAACGCCGCCCATGAATGTGCTGCCTCTGAGTGCAGTCGCGGGGCCCGGGAGCGAGGGTTTGGCCCCTCCGCCCGTCAGTCATGATCCCAGCCAGCTCGGGGTAGGCATCCGGCCTGAGGTCGTCAGGCTCAACGGGCCGGGCATTCAAGCCCGCGTCGTGGCTGTTGAGTATCTCGGCGCCGACACCTTAATTGAAGCACGCATCGACGGCCACCCCTTCATCATTCGGCGCCCTGGCCGCGTGCCGACGCAGGCGGGAGAGAATGTCACCATATCATGGAGCGCGACGGATTTGCATTGGTTCGATCTGTCATCAGATCGTCGGATCCATTAACAATAAAGGCTTCGCGGGGTTAGGCCGGGACGATAACCGAGTGCACATTGCCTCTCAGTAACAGGCTAGGGAAGACACACATGGACAGGCGACAATTCATAGGCGGCGTGGCCGCGCTTGCATCGGCATCGGTTTCGATGCCGGCCCTTGCACAAGGGGCTCGAACAGAGATCTCCTTCTTTTATCCGGTCGCGGTCGGCGGGCCGATTACAAAGCTCATCGACACATATGCGGCCGATTTCGAAAAGGCCAACTCGACCATCAAGGTGAACCCGATCTATGCGGGCACCTATCAGGAAACCATCGTCAAGGCCCTCACGGCGCACAAGAGCGGTACGCCGCCGGTCACGTCAGTGCTTCTCTCAACCGACATGTTCACCCTCATCGACGAGGATGCGATCGTTCCCATCGACAACTTCGTCAAGACAGATGAGGATAGGAAATGGCTGTCGGGCTTCTTCCCGGGCTTCATGCAGAACAGCCAAACCGGTGGCAAGACTTGGGGCGTTCCCTTCCAGCGCTCCACCATAGTCTTGTATTGGAATAAGGACCTGTTCAGGGAGGCGGGCCTTGATCCGGAGAAGCCCCCAACCACCTGGCAGGAGCAGGTCGAGTTCGCCCAGAAACTGACCAAACGGGATGCCTCCGGGAACGTGACGCAGTGGGGCATTCAGATCCCCTCCTCAGGCTTCCCCTATTGGCTGTTCCAGGCCCTCACCACCCAGGCGGGTGTCATCCTGGCCAACCCGGAGGGCACCCGCACCGCGTTCAATGCCCCAGAAGCAGTTGAAGCGCTTCAGTATTGGGTCGACCTCTCAACCAAGCACAAGGTCCAGCCGCCCGGCATTGTGGAGTGGGGAACAACGCCTCGCGACTTCTTTGAGCGGAAGGTTGCCATGATCTGGACCACGACAGGCAATCTAACCAATGTGCGCACGAACGCCAAGTTTCCGTTCGGCGTCGGCATGCTGCCCTCCCACAAAAAGCCCGGTAGTCCCACGGGCGGAGGGAATTTCTACATTTCCAACAAGGCCGATCCAGCCCAGCAGCAGGCTGCGTTCGAGTTCATCAGGTGGATTACAACTCCCGAGCGCGCCGCGCAGTGGAGCATCGAGACAGGCTACGTCGCGGTCACGCCGGCGGCCTATCAGATGCCGGTCATGCAGAAATATGTGTCGGAGTTTCCTCCAGCGGCCGTGGCTCGGGACCAGTTGGAATATGCTGTGGCTGAACTTTCGACCCATGAGAACCAGCGGGTCACGAAGGCACTGAATGACGGGCTGCAGGCGGCGCTGACCGGCACAAAGCAGCCAGCGCAGGCTCTCAACGACGCTCAGGCTGAGGCTGAGCGAATTCTGAGACCCTATCGCTAAACCCGTCCTCTTGCAGCTCATCGGGCGCAGACTGCCCCCGATGAGCTAGGTTGAAGCGTCCAATGAACAGCCGCCTGACTGCCGCCGTCCATGGTTGGCTCCTGCTCTTACCAGCCATGGCGTGCTTGGCCGTATTTACCCATTGGCCAGCCGTGGCCAGTATCATCGAGAGTTTCTACTCGACCCCCCGGCCGAGGCGGCCAGCCCGATTTGTTGGCCTGGATAATTATGTCCTGCTGGCAGAGGACCCCATCTTCTGGCAGGCGCTCGTCAATAATTTCTGGTTTGCGTTTGGCACAATCCCAATCTCGATTGCCCTCGCCTTGCTGATGGCGGTGTGGGTCAATGACCGGATTGCCGGCCGCACCTGGATCCGGATGGCCTATTTCACGCCAACCATTTTGCCGATGATCGCCGTCGCCAATATCTGGCTCTTCTTTTTCACGCCCCAATACGGCCTCCTGGAGCAGTTTTCCGCATTGATCGGCGCTCCCCCGCAAAACTGGCTCGGCTCCAAGGATACGGCCCTATTTGCCACAATCATCGTTGCGGTGTGGAAAGAGGCAGGTTTCTTCATGATCTTTTATCTAGCGGCGCTTCAGACCATTTCCCCAACGCTGGCCGAGGCTGCAGCCCTCGAGGGGGCTTCCCGGTGGACTTATTTCCGGCGCGTACAGTTCCCCCTGCTCATGCCGACGACCCTCTTCGTCCTGATCAATGCCATCATCAATGCCTTCCGTATGGTTGACCATATCATAGTCATGACACGCGGCGGGCCCGATAACGCGACGACGCTTCTTCTGTTCTACATCTATCAAGTTGGCTTCAATTTCTGGGACACGACCTACGCAGCGGCGCTCACCGTGGTCCTCCTCACCTTGCTTGCCGTCATTGCCGCAGTTCAATATGGCTGGCTGGAGCGCAGGATCCACTATCGATGAGCACCCTTGATCCCCCCGCATCTGCCCGCCTCGCTCCCCTTCCGCAGAAGGCACGCTGGTTTTCTCTGGCCCAAACGGCAGCGCCGCAACGGGCTGACCCCTACGCCCCGACAGGGGTATGGCTCATGCTCGAGAGCGTTGGGGCGGCGCTCCTTGCCATTCTCTGGATCCTGCCTCTCGCCTATGCAACCTGGGCGGCCTTTCATTCGAGCGAATTTACCACGCGTTTTGAGCTGCTCGCGCCCTTGACGTTGGAGAATTTCCACCGGGCCTGGGTCGCTGCCCCCTTCGCCAGATACTTCCTCAACACGTTCGTGCTGGTCTCGCTTATTTTATCGTTCCAAATGGTTCTCGGCACACTCGCAGCCTATGCCCTTGCCCGGTACGAGTTTCGGGGACGCAACGTCGCGTTTGCGCTCATTCTTGCGCAGCTGATGATCATGCCCGATGTTCTGATCGTCGAGAACTACCGGACCATGAGCTGGCTTGGGATCGTTGATACGATCCCGGCCATCGCGTTGCCCTATATTGCCTCGGCCTTCGGTATCTTCTTGTTGCGGCAGACATTCAAGACCGTGCCGAAAGAATTGGATGATGCCGCGCGGGTCGAAGGAGCGAGCGGGTTGCAGATCCTGCTCAAAGTCTACGTTCCGCTGGCACGGCCGATCTATGTCGCCTATGGTCTCGTCTCGGTGAGCTACCACTGGAACAATTTCCTCTGGCCCCTCATCATTACCAATTCGGTTGAGGCCAGACCCCTGACGGTTGGCCTGCAGGTTTTCTCGTCCTCCGACCAAGGCGTCGACTGGGCAATCATCTGCGCGGCAACCCTGATGACATCAGCCCCCCTCCTGATCGGATTCTTGCTCTTCCAGCGTCAGTTCGTGCAAAGCTTTATGCGGGCAGGGATCCGCTGATGAAGCTTATTACCTGGAATATTCAGTGGGCTCTTGGGATGGACGGGCGAGTGGATCCATCACGAGTCATCCGCCACGCGCGCGAGATGGGTGACTTCGACGTCCTTTGTCTGCAGGAGGTTGCTGACAATTTCCCGGAGCTTACAGGAAATGACGATGATGATCAGTTTGCAACTTTTGCACGGCTTCTGCCGGACTACACTGCAGTCGACGGGGTAGCGCTCGATATTCCAGGAGCAGGCAAACGCCGGAAGCGCTTCGGTAATATAATCCTGTCACGCTACCCGGTGGCTATGATCCTCAGGCACCTTTTACCTTGGGAGGGGGATACGACGCGCAACATGCCTCGCCTCCTGATCGAGGCGGTGGTCATGGCGCCGTTTGGCCCCTTAAGGATTATGACGACGCACCTTGAATATTCATCTGCCAAACTGCGCAGCGCGCAGGTCGAGGGGATCCTCGATGTCCATCGCAGCGCATGTGACCGGGAAGAGATGCAACGAGAGGACGGGCCCGGCACATATGTGCGGGGTCCGAGCACGCGCTCGGCGATCCTCACGGGTGACTTCAACATGAAGCCGGATGATCCCACGAAAAGACGTCTTTCGGATCCCATAAGTTCAAGTAAGTTTACACTTATCGACGCCTGGGCCACCTTGCATCCTGAGAAGCCTCACCCGCCATCCTTTTGTCTGTACGATCAGACCTATGGCCCTCCGCATTGCTGTGATTACATTTTCGTCACTCAGGATCTGATCCCGCGCGTGCGACAAATTGAATATGACACTGAGACGAAGGTGTCGGATCACCAGCCCGTTATCGTAGAGCTCACCGACAAATAATGCCTTTGACCGACCGGGTGCGCGGAACCGGATGATTGCGAATGGCTGCTTTTGGCAGATTGCGTTGATAAAGTCGGCATCCAGACGGGCTGGGGCAGCGATGAAGCTTGCCCTGTTGAAGTTGGGTCTAAGGTGAGGTGTGCTCCTTGCCCCCCTTTAGGCCTCGTGGGTCATCTGGGGCTCTGTAGGCAGAACCAATTTGGCAAGCTTTCGCAGGTTCTGAGCCGTTGCTGCCAGCAGGAACTCGTCCTGAGCCCCGTACGGACCCCGCAGCCGCAGACGTCCCATCTTGAGGATCCGCTTGAGATGGGCAAACAGCATCTCGATGCGCTTGCGGCCTTGGCGCGACCGCTCATAGGCCGGCGTCCCGGCCAGCGCTCGGGCAACCTCTCTCGCGTGCTCATAGATGCTGTGCGGGATCTTGCGGGCCGGCGTGTTGGGACAGCACCGCTCCTTCAGCGGACAGGGACCGCAATCGAACGTGCTGCCCAGGTAAATGCGCGTCGTACCATCGTTCACGATCCGGCCGCTGGTGGTCAGGGTCTTGCCCTCAGGACAGGTGTAGGCGTCCGCCTCAGGATCATAGCTGAGATGATCACAGGTCCGCTTCTGGCAGATTTCGTTGAAAAAGTCCTCGTGAACGGCGCTGGATAGTGATTCCCTATTGAGGCATTCTCAGCGGAGGATCGGGCCATGATGGGCGAGCGTCTGGTGATGCAGGAGAGCCTGTTCTACGAGTTCCGGCTTGAGGATCACATTCCGTCCAATCACCTCCTGCGGCGCATCGACCGCTTCGTCGACTGCTCCGGGCTGCGCCAGCGTCTGGCCGGCTACTACAGTGCCACCGGCCGACCCTCTGTCGATCCCGAACTGATGATCCGTATGCTGCTGATCGGCTACTGCCTGGGCATCCGCTCCGAGCGGCGTCTATGCGAGGAGGTGCATCTCAATCTGGCGTATCGCTGGTTCTGCCGCCTCGGCTTGGAGGGCAAGGTGCCGGACCACTCCACCTTCTCCAAGAACCGGCACGGCCGCTTTCGCGAGAGCGATCTCTTCCGTCACCTGTTCGAGGCGGTGGTGCAGCGCTGCCTGGATGAGGGGCTGGTGGGCGGCGAAGGGTTTGCGGTCAATGCCAGCCTGATCCAGGCCGATGCTAACAAGCAGCGCTCTTTGGCAGGCGCCGACTGGCAGGAGCAGGATCACACCGAGGCAGCGCCGCGAGCCGTGCGCAAGTATCTCGCTACTCTGGACGAGGCCGCCTGGGGCGCTGCGACTGACGTTGAGCCGAAGTTCGTCTCGCCCTCCGATCCAGCCGCTCAGTGGACCGGCGCCATGCGCGGCCCGGCGTTCTTTGCCTATGCGGACAATTACCTCATCGACCTCAAGGCAGCCGTGATCGTGGACGTGGAAGCCTCCCGGGCCGTGCGCCAGGCCGAGGTGAGTGCTGCCCGCACCATGCTGGAGCGCACGGCTGAGCGCTTTGGCCTCAAGCCCGAGCGGCTGGCGGCGGACAGTGCCTATGGTTCAGCCGAGATGCTGCACTGGCTGGTCGAGGAGCAGAAGATCGAGCCGCATGTTCCGGTGATCGACAAATCCGAGCGTCAGGACGGCACCTTCTCGCGATCAGACTTCAGCTATGATCCTGAGGCGGACGCCTACACCTGTCCTGAGGGCAAGACCCTGACCACCAGCGGCCGGATCGTGAACGATGGTACGACGCGCATTTACCTGGGCAGCACGTTCGATTGCGGTCCCTGTCCGCTGAAGGAGCGGTGCTGTCCCAACACGCCGGCCCGCAAGATCCCGCGCAGCATCTACGAGCATGCCCGGGAGGTCGCCCGCTCTTTGGCTGGCACACCGGCCTATGAGCGGTCACGTCAGGGCCGCAAGCGCATCGAGATGCTGTTTGCCCATCTCAAGCGGATCCTCAAGATGGGACGTCTGCGGCTACGGGGTCCGTACGGGGCTCAGGACGAGTTCCTGCTGGCGGCAACGGCTCAGAACCTGAGAAAACTCGCCGAGCTGGTCGCTTCACCAGGGCCTCAGATGATCCAAGCAGCCTGAGAAGGTCTAAAGGCTACATCTTACCTCAGGCTCAACTTCAACAAGGCAAGCTGCATCGCTGTCCCAGCCCGTCTGGATGCCGACTTTGTCAACGCAATCGGCACGCCTGAGACGCAAGCACTTGGTCCGCTTCGGAGGTCATGAGCCGACGTTTATTGGGTGGCTGGAAGGTGAAAGGTTGACCCCAATGTATGGACCGGCCGTGCGTCGCAAGAGGCTTTGGAGATGGCGAGGTTGGTCTTGCGCTAATGTATCCGGCCCTTCATGGAGCAGTGCT
>NZ_JAELXT010000043.1 GCF_016427565.1 Microvirga splendida | reverse complement strand
CAGCGAGCTCGCGACCCGCTGGCGGTGTCCTCATCTTGCTCGATCAGGACGGGAAAATCATAAGACAAGCATCGGACGAGATGTCGGATCAGATGAGTTCTGCATCACAGCAATCTTGGACTCATCTCAAGGCCGATGGTGGTGCGTCCACTTAACAGTCCGATGCTCTAGCTTCGGGCCAAAGGAGGCCGCCGTTAGTCGGCTGCATCTCGGGACAGGAGCCGGCGCGCGGCGAGGGTGAATATCTTGAGCGCTCAATGATCCCAACGTGGACCTGCCGAGGTGCCCTCTGGTGTTACCGGCTTGCTCAGAGGATGGTCCTGGCGACGGTGAGCCTAGCCGCCGAAGAACGCCAGCATCCGTCCAAGTACGGAGCGCCCTTCACCACCTGCTGCCTGGGCCACCGGCTCAGGCGCTGCCTCGGGCGTCGGTGTCGATGCCGCCTGCCGGACCGATCCGCCGGCGCGGACCTGACCCGCGGCGGGCTTCTGCGAGGCGTAGGCCAGCGCCGACGGGGGGGGCTGCCTCGGCTTGCCATTCGCGGCGAGGATGATCTCCTGCGGCCCCGCGGCCAAGGCCTCGGGCCGGCTCACGTCGCCAAGGCGGTTCCGGGCGCTGGCGTCGACGGCAAGCGAGCTACTGTCTGCCGAGGTGTCACCTGCAAGCGCCTGCCGGAAGGTCTGGTGCTGCCCGCCGTCGTCGTAGACCAGCCTGATCGGCTGCACGCCCTTCGCCACCAGCTCCGCCACCTCCCGCTCGTCCTCCTGGCGTTTCCTGGCGACGGCCGCCATGATCGAGGCGTCGCCCCCGAACGCGTATTGCCGGTTGGCAACCGAGACCTGCGGCTCCTCCCTGGCGACCTCGAAGATGTCCGAGCCTTCCTTGAGGTTCTTCCAGAACGCGATGTTCGGGTCGTAGCGGTGCTTGGCCAGGTTCTCGGCCGTCATCCGGAACGGATAGGACTGGAACTGGAAGCCGCGCTGGCCGCTGGCGAAGGACTCGCGGGCGAGCGCGTAGACTTCGGAGATGGCCTCGTCCGTCATGGCGAAGCAGCCGCGCGACGAGCACGAGCCGTGCACCATCAGGTGCGATCCCGTGCGGCCATGGGCACGGTCATACGCGTTCGGATAGCCGAGGTTGAACGACAGGTAGAGCTGCGAGTTTGGGTTCATGGCGGCCGGGGTGACCGTGTAGAAGCCTTCGGGTGCCTGGCGGTCGCCCTCGCGGACCTTCGGGCCGAGCTGGCCCGACCAGCGGCACATCGGATAGGTCTTGAGCAACGCGTACTTGCCGTCACGGCCGCGTTTCCAGACCTCGATCTCTGATTCCTTCTTGTAAGACCGCATCAGGATCGGATCGTTCTGCGACATCCCCTTGCTGGCCATCAGCGCCATGGTGGCCGACGGGATCGGCGCGAGGTGCTTCGTCGAGCTTGTGGAGACGCCCTCACTCTGGCAGGCGGCGAGCGCGAGCGTCAGGCTCGCGACCAAGGCAAAACGCTTCATCATGGGGATCCCCGCATTCTGATCTGCCGCGGCGTCGAGGCCGGGCACTTCCCCGATTGTGTAAATGGGTAGCTTTAACCCTGCCTTACCGCAAGAAAGCTGTCTGATCGTAAACAAGGCCCTTTGGAGGTAGATGTCGCCGCCACGCCCGAGGTGCTCAGGCTGGTGATTGGGCGACCTTGAGGTCGCCGCGGGCATCCTTGATGATGGCCCATGACGACTGGAGGAACAGCCCCGCGATCACGACGGCAACGACGAGGTCGGGCCACGGCGTCGCGGTCCAGGCGACGAGGCCTGCGGCGATGATCACCGCCACGTTGCCGATCGCATCGTTCCGGCTGAACAGCCACACGGCCCTGACATTGGCATCCCCGGAGCGATGCGGCAGCAGCACCCAGGCCGAGGCGACATTGACCACGAGCGCGATCACCCCGAACAGGCCCATGATCTCGGCCTCGGGCTGTTGCAGGACCAACACCCGGTAGGCGGAGGTGACAATAATGCCGAGACCGAGAAGTCCGAGGAAGACACCCTGGAGCAGCGCGGACCGCGCCCGCCAGACCAGGCTCCACCCGATGGCGAGAAGGCCGAGCAGCGTGATCGTGCCGTCGCCCAGGAAGTCGAGGGCGTCCGCCTTCAGGGCCTGCGACCCGGAGACGAACCCCGCCACGACCTCGGCGAGCCCGTAGCCGACGTTGAGCACCACGACGGTCCACAGGGCGCGGCGGTAGCCCGGGGTGGCGTGGGAGTAGTCCTGTATCCTGTCGTCGTCATCGTCGTCACTCATCCGGGGCGCCTTCCGTGCACGGCCGTTTCGGGACGGACCGCCGGTCCGCGAGAGTTCAGGAGGGCGTCGATCACGAGCAGGACGACGCCCGCGGAAATGAAGACGTCGGCGACGTTGAACGTGAAGAGCCGCCAGGCCATGGGATGGAGGTCGAGGAAGTCGGTCACGGCCCCGTCGGCCGCCCTGTCGATTAGGTTCCCGAGCGCGCCTCCGGCGATCAGGCCATACCCGGTGCGCTCACCCGGAGTCCGTGCCCGCAGCGCGAACCAGGTCACGATGGTGGTCGCCAGCGCCTGCACGATCAACAGGATCGTGACCCCGGTCTCGGTACCCGCCGAGAACATGCTGAAGCTGACGCCACGGTTGAACGCCAGCGAGAGGCTCAGGAAGGGGAAGAGGGGCTCCACCCCGTCGGCCAGATGCACAGAGGCGAGGAGCTTGGTCCCGAGGTCGACAGCGGCCGCGAGCGCGATCAGGCCGAGGACGATGACAGCCGGGCGGGCGTTCATAGCGCACCTCCCCGAACGGGCTTCGTCCCGTGCAGGAAGGCCAGGTTTCCGAAGATCGTCCTGCGGCGATACACCTCGCGGACATCCTCGAACCCAGCCTGCCGCATCAGCCCGGGCAGGAGTCCCTGGAGATTGTCGCGCGTGTTCGGGAAGCCGTCGAAGACCTGCACCGGGACGTAGGCCAGCCGCATCAGGAGGTCGTCAGGGTCAGCCCAGTCCGCGATCACGATGCGGCCTCCCGGGCGCAGGGCCCTGAAGGCCTCCGCGAACGCGGCCCGCTTGGCGGGCTGCTCCAGGTGGTGGAAGACGAGGCTCGACACCACTGCCGCCGCGGACCCCTCGTCCAGGGGCAGGGCGTCCGCGAACGCCTGCTCGAACCGGACGTCCAGGTGTGCTTCGGCGGCCTTGGCCCTGGCACGGCCGAGCATCACCGGATCGGGGTCGATCCCGATGAGGGAGGCTTCGGGACAGGCTGCCTTCAGCATCGATCCAAGCGTGCCGGTGCCGCATCCTAGATCGACGATGACTTCGCCGGGCCTCGGCGCGACGCTCGCCACGAGTCGGGCCTTCCAGGCCTCCTCGGCCAGGAAGCGGGCGATGAGGCCGTCGTAGAACCCTGTGAGGCCATGGAGCCCGAGCGCGGGCACGAACGGGCGCGGGGTGGACTTCATGATACCCTCACGCATTGCCGCGGAAGCCGAGCAGGCGCATGGCGTTGGCGGTGACCAGCACCGTCGCGCCCGTGTCGGCGAGGATGGCAGGCCACAGGCCCGTGATGCCGACGATGGTCGTCACGAGGAACACCGCCTTGAGACCGAGGGCAACGACGATGTTCTGGCGGATGTTGCCCATGGTGGCCTTAGAGAGCGCAATCATGCGGGCGATGTCGAGGACACGGCCGTGCAGCACGGCGCCGTCCGCCGTCTCCAGCGCCACGTCGGTGCCGCCGCCCATGGCGATGCCGACATCCGCCGCCGCCAGCGCCGGGGCGTCGTTGATGCCGTCGCCGACCTTGGCCACCACCTGCCCCTGCGCCTTGAGCTCGTTGACGATCCGGAGCTTGTCCTGCGGCAGCAGATCAGCCCGAGGCTCGACACCCAAGCTGTCGGCGATGGCCGCCGCCGTCTTGGCGTTGTCGCCCGTGAGCATGATTGGCTTGATCCCGCGGGCCTTCAAGGCCTTCAGTCCCTCCAGGGCGTCCTCACGGGGCTCGTCCCGAACCGCGATGAGCCCGACGGGCACGTCGTTCACCAGGAGCACTGACACGGTCTTGCTCTCCTCCTGCAAGGCGCCGATCCGGGTCTCGGCCTCCGGCGGGAGCAGCGCGATGGCCGCGGCGGCCTTGGGCGAGCCCAGGAACAGGCCGCGTCGCTTGAACCGCCCCTTCACGCCCTTGCCGCCGAGCGCCATGACACCGACGGCGGGAGCGACCTCGATGCCCTCGGCCTGCGCCCGCGCCACGATGGCCTTGGCGATGGGGTGGGACGAGGTGGCGTCGAGGGCGGCCGCATCCTCCAGGACGTCGCGGTCGCTGGCCTCGCCGAGGGCAACGACATCCGTCACCTTAGGCCGCCCCTCCGTGAGGGTTCCGGTCTTGTCGAGGGCAACTGCCGTGACCTTGCCGAGGATCTCCAGCACCGCGCCGCCCTTGATCAGGAGCCCCCGGCGGGCACCGGCCGCCAGACCTGCCGCGATGGCGGCCGGAGTCGAGATGACGAGGGCGCAGGGGCAGCCGATGAGCAGGACGGCCAGCCCCTTGTACACCCACTCGCCCCACGGCTCGCCCGCCAGCAGCGGCGGCAGGATGGCCACGAGGGCGCCGACGACGAGGACGGCGGGCGTGTAGTAGCGCGAGAAGCGGTCGATGAAGCGCTCGGTCGGGGCCTTGGCCTCCTGCGCCTCCTCCACGAGGCGGACCACCCGCGCGATGGTGTTGTCCTGCGCCTCGGCGGTCACCCGGACCCGCAGGGTGCCGTCGGTGTTGATGGTGCCGGCGAAGACGGTCTCGCCCTCGCCCTTGCGCTTCGGCGTGCTCTCGCCGGTGACGGGAGCCTCGTCGATGGCGCTCTCGCCCGAGACGATGACGCCGTCGGCCGGGACGCGGTCACCCGGACGGACGGCGATGACGTCGCCCACGGCGAGGGTCTCGGCCTGGACCTCTTGCAGGGCACCATCGCGCTCGATGAAGGCGGTCTTCGGCACGAGGCTGGTCAGGGAGCGGATGCTGGCCCGGGCCCGGCCTGCGGCGACGCCTTCCAGCAGCTCGCCGACCAGGAAGAGGAGCACCACGATGGCGGCTTCCTCGGTCTCGCCGATGATCACGGCACCGACGGCGGCGATGGTCATCAGGGTCTCGATGGTGAAGGGTGCCCCGGCCAGGGCCGCGGACACGGCTCGGCGGGCGATCGGCACCAGCCCGATGGCCATGGCGGCAGTGTAGAGCCAGGCCTCATAGCCCGGCAGGAGCGCGGCCAGTCCCCAGGCGGCGGCGAGGGCGATGCCGCAGAAGAGCGTGAGCCACCCCTTGGCCGAGCGCCACCAGGGACCATCGTCAGTCCCGTGGTCATGGTGATGCCCCGCCTCCTCGGTCACAGGCGCGATGCCATAGCCGAGGCTGCGGATGACCTTCTCGACCTGCTCGCCCGTGCCATCCCCGGCGAACCGAAGGCGCAGGGTCTCGGTCGTCGTGGTAATGCTGATGTCTGAGACGCCGGGCACGCGGGTGAGCGCGGTCTCGATCTTGCGGGCGCAGGAGGCGCAATCCATGCCCTGAACGCGATACCTAATCTTCTGGGGAGCAACATTTGCCGTCATCGTCCGGGCCTTGCATTTCGACTCGGGGCGACCCTACATCCTCTAGTGGCTAGAGGTTCAAGAGGTTTTTTTCGATGTCCCTGACGATCGGCGAGCTGTCCCGGCAGACCCAGGTGAAGGTACCGACCATCCGATACTACGAGCAGATCGGCCTTCTGGCCGAGCCAACCCGGACGGAAGGGCAGCAGCGGCGGTACCGACCCGAGGACGTCCGTCGGCTGAACTTCATCCGCCATGCCCGTGAGCTCGGGTTCGAGGTCGAGGCGATCCGGCAGCTCCTGGGACTCGCGGGCGACCCCGACCGCTCCTGCGGCGAGGTGCACGACATCACCAAGGCCCATCTTGAGGAGGTGAAGGACAAGATCGCCCGGCTCACGGCCCTGCGCGACGAACTCGAGACCATGGTCACGTGCGACCACCGCCGGATTTCCGAGTGCCGGATCATCGAGGTCCTCGCGGATCACGGGCAGTGCCAGCATCTTGAGCACTAGACCAAGTGCCGGGGTCGAACGGAATTGATCACCTCCACCGCAGACATCCTTGCTGCCTTCGCGTCCGGTCGCGCCTCCTCCCGGAATCCACGGGCAAGCCGTGACCACTTGCGTCAGGGTTCGGGAAATCGCGTCTCCGCCGGACTCGTCTCTTCCGTCACGAACGATCCGAAGGACATCTCCGGCCAGGCCGCGGTGGCTGCGCCATGGAGACGTGCGGCGGCCTGATGGACCGCGTCCAAGGACATCTCAAGCGTTTCCGCCGCCCGCCGAGCCTCCTCGGGGCTGGCGAGATAGCCCAGGACGGCTGCGATTTTTCGGGGAACGTCGGAGCCATAGGCCCTTTCCGCCTTCTGCACGGCCTCGGGTGGGATCGAACCGTTCGACAGGATGAGATAACCGAGATCGATGGCATCACGATAGGCAACGGACCGATCCGCACAGCGGTCTGCATTGGCCAGCAGCTTTTCGGTGAACTGATCCGCGACCGCAAGGATGGGAACCCCGAGCGCGGGGTAGATTGCCCCTTCGAGCGTGACGCGCCCCTCGCGAACGACCTCGAACTTGATGGGCTGGCCACGAAGCGAGAAGCGTCCGCGGATGCCGTACTGGTCGGCGATGAACGGCCTGACCGTCTCAACATCCGGACCGAAGAACGCCCGGGCGCCCCGCTCGAGGGCGGCGATGCGAAGCTCGCGGTACCCATCGGGATCGGCGCAAAGGAAGTCGACGTCCAAGGAGAGGCGGTATTCGCCGTTCTGGAGCACGATTGCCGTTCCGCCGCCGAAGTAGCACCGCGCCCGCTCGAGAAACGGGGCATCCATCGACCGGAGCGCCTCAGCGATCACGTTATGCTGGGGGCGTACGAAAGCCACGGCAACCTCCTCGCTGGTTCCTGGAAAGAAGTCGATCAGGTGTGGGAAGGTGCCGGAGTTCAGGAGGCCAGCAGGTAGCCGTTCCCGAACTCCTCGGCGAGTTCATGGATGAGTTCGGCTTCCCGCAGCGTCAGGTGGTCCTTGTCGACGTGCCGCCAATTGCGCTCGTACAGGGCAAGCGCCTCCTCCCCCGGAATCGGACGTTCCGGGTTGCGGTTCCAGGCGAGCATCGCAAGCTCGGGGAACTCGGCAGGCACGACGGCCTTATGGGCGTTCCTGACTGGCATACGCGAAATATAGTCCCTGCTTATGGTCATGTCCACGGGTGCGCCGAAAACCTGACATTCGACGAACGCACCCCGGCAGCCGGGGTTCCTCGGCTCAGGGCACGTCATCCTCTTCTGCCGCTCAGCATGCCCGTTGGTCGGGCGACCCGCAATGCCCGGCCCACTGCGATCCGAACGCGGGGACCGTTCGCCTGTTGTATGTGACGGACGCAGAGGCAGGCTTGCAAAGGGCCCAACGTGTCTATACATCTCGACATATGGAAGCAGATGACGTAATCCTCGCCCTTGCGGCTTTGGCCCAGTGCACGCGCCTCGACGTGTTCCGGCTGCTGGTGAAACATGAGCCGGAGGGCTTGCCCGCAGGGGACATCGCCCGGGAGCTGGCCGTCCCGCACAACACCATGTCCTCGCACCTCGGCATCCTCTCCCGAGCGGGACTGGTCCGTTCCGAACGCCGCAGCCGCTCGATCATCTATCGCGCCGACCTCGATCGGCTCCGCGAGGTCGTGACCTTCCTGCTCAAGGACTGCTGCGGCGGGCATCCCGGCGTGTGCGCTCCCTTGATCGATGCCCTCGCTCCCTGCTGTTCCCCGAAGGAGACCCTCGATGGCTGACCGCCCCTACAACGTGCTGTTCCTGTGCACGGGCAACACCGCCCGATCCGTCTTGGCCGAGGGCATCCTGCGCAAGGACGGTGCCGGCCGCTTCAACGCCTTCTCGGCCGGCAGCCAACCCAAGGGAACGGTCAATCCGTTCGCCCTGAAGGTACTCGACAGCCTCGGCTACCCGGCCGACGGTTTCCGCTCAAAGAGTTGGGACGAGTTCGCCGGACCGGATGCGCCCGTGATGGACTTCATCTTCACCGTTTGCGACAGCGCCGCGGGCGAGGCCTGCCCCGTGTGGCTGGGCCATCCGGCGACCGCCCACTGGGGCATCGAGGACCCAGCGTCCGTCGAGGGCACCGACATCGAGAAGGAACGGGCCTTCGTCCAGGCCGCCAAGTACCTCAAGAACCGGATCTCCGCCTTCCTGGCCCTGCCGATGGCAAGTCTCGACCAGGTTGCGCTGACCCATCACCTGCGGGAGATCGGCCGCCTCGAGGGCGCCACCTCCGGC
The DNA here is from genome assembly GCF_016427565.1 of Microvirga splendida. Lineage (GTDB taxonomy): Bacteria > Pseudomonadota > Alphaproteobacteria > Rhizobiales > Beijerinckiaceae > Microvirga > Microvirga splendida. The sequence continues at coordinate 20,559 of NZ_JAELXT010000043.1, read as the reverse complement.
GCCGTGCTTCCCTTCGACCGCCGCTCAGCCTGAGGTTCCCCATGGACGTCATCATCTACCACAACCCGGACTGCGGCACGTCCCGCAACACGCTCGGCCTGATCCGCAACGCCGGGATCGAGCCGCACGTCATCGAGTACCTGAAGACCCCGCCGACGCGGCTCCTGCTGCGCCAGCTCATCGCCCGCATGGGCGTAAGCGTGCGGGAGGTCATCCGAGAAAAGGGCACACCGTACCACGAGCTCGGCCTCGACAACCCTGACCTGACCGACGACCAGCTCCTCGACGCTATGATGGCGCACCCGATCCTGATCAACCGCCCCATCGTGGTCACCCCCAAGGGCGTTCGCCTGTGCCGTCCGTCAGAGGCTGTGCTCGACCTCCTGCCGCCGCAGCTCGGCGAGTTCCGCAAGGAGGACGGCGGGATCGTCGTAGATGCCTCCGGACGCCGCGCGACCACCGCCTGAAGGATTCCACATGTCCATCTTCGAACGCTACCTGACCCTCTGGGTCGCGCTGTGCATCGTCGCGGGCATCGCGCTCGGGCACGTCTTCCCCGAGGTCTTCCAGGCCGTCGGTGCCCTGGAGGTCGCCAAGGTCAACCTGCCCGTCGCGGCCCTGATCTGGTTGATGGTCATCCCGATGCTGATCAAGATCGACTTCGCTTCGCTCGGGCGGGTGCGCGAGCACTGGCGCGGCATTGGCGTGACACTGTTCATCAACTGGGCCGTGAAGCCGTTCTCGATGGCGGCGCTCGGCTGGCTGTTCATTGGATACCTGTTCAAGCCCTACCTGCCCGCCGACCAGATCAACTCGTACATCGCCGGCCTGATCATCCTGGCAGCGGCACCGTGCACGGCAATGGTGTTCGTGTGGAGCCATCTCACCAAGGGTGAGCCGCACTTTACCCTGTCGCAGGTGGCGCTCAACGACGTGATCATGGTGGTGGCCTTCGCACCCATCGTCGGACTGCTGCTCGGGCTGTCCGCGATCACGGTGCCGTGGGACACGCTCCTGCTCTCGGTGGTGCTCTACATCGTGATCCCGGTGGTGCTGGCCCAGTTCCTGCGCTCGCGCCTGTTGGCAAGCGGTGGCGAGGCGTCCCTGACCGGATTGCTCCGGGTCTTGCAGCCGCTGTCGCTGGTGTCCCTGCTCGCCACGCTCGTGTTGCTGTTCGGCTTCCAGGGCGAGCAGATTCTGGCGCAACCGCTCATCATCGCCATGCTGGCGGTGCCGATCCTGATCCAGGTCTACTTCAACTCCGGTCTCGCGTACCTGCTCAACCGGGTCGCGGGCGAGCAGCACTGCGTTGCCGGCCCCTCCGCCCTGATCGGTGCATCCAACTTCTTCGAGCTCGCGGTGGCGGCGGCCATCAGCCTGTTCGGCTTCAACTCCGGAGCGGCGCTGGCGACCGTCGTCGGCGTGCTGATCGAGGTGCCCGTGATGCTGTCCGTCGTCTGGATCGTGAACCGCAGCCAGAGCTGGTACGAGCGCGGTGCCGTGCGTCACAGGCTGCCTGCGGCTGGCCCCAAGCGGGGAGTCCAGCCCGGTGAGTGATCTTCCCAACATCGACTTCTCGGTCCTCGACGTACCCAACCTCGGCAGGCTGGAGCTGGGGAAGCTGTCCACGCACCCTCCCCGCATCCTCCTGCTCTACGGTTCCCTGCGGGAACGCTCCTACAGCCGCTTTCTCATGCTCGAGGCGGAGCGCCTGCTCCGGCACTTCGGCGCCGAGACCCGGGTCTTTGATCCGCATGGCCTGCCGCTGCCGGACGCTACCGCCAGTGACCATCCCAAGGTGCAGGAGCTGCGGGAGCTGTCGCTCTGGTCCGAGGGCCAGGTCTGGTGCAGCCCGGAACGCCATGGCGCCATGAGCGCGGTGATGAAGGCCCAGATCGACTGGATCCCGCTCGCGACGGGTTCGGTGCGCCCGACGCAGGGGCGCACGCTGGCCGTGATGCAGGTCTGCGGCGGCTCGCAGTCGTTCAATGCCGTCAACCAACTGCGCGTGCTCGGGCGCTGGATGCGCATGGTGACAATCCCGAACCAGTCCTCGGTGGCCAAGGCGTTCCAGGAGTTCGACGAGGCCGGACGGATGAAGCCGTCCTCCTACTACGACCGTGTCGTGGACGTGATGGAGGAGCTGGTGAAGTTCACGCTGCTGACCCGCGACCGCTCAGACTATCTTACCGACCGCTACAGCGAGCGCAAGGAGATGGCCGAGAAGGAAGCCAAGCGCCTCGCGGCAGAAGCCATGAGCCACGAGGTCAAGGCCGCCGAGTAGCCGGCCGCTGCTTCCGGGCGATGGATTTACAGCATGTAGCTGATGTCGGATGCCCCGGTCGGGTATGCGAACATCGTCGTCTTCAGGTCCTCGGCGGTGAGCCCGTGGCGGATTGCCAGACCGAAGAGGTTGATCACCTCGTCCACGTGGGGTCCGACGAGATGGGCTCCAATGACCAAGTCCGTCTCTTCGTCGACCAGAACCTTGAAGCCGTACACGGTTTCGGCAACCCGACGCGCCGTGTACCAGTCTGGCACAAGTTGGCTCTTCATGCGGAACTTCAGGCCCTTCTCGCGTGCCTCCTGCTCGCTCAAGCCGACGCTGGCGATCGGTGGGATCGTGAAGGCGACGCTCGGGACACCCCGGTAGTCAGGCCGATGCCGATTGCCCTCCAGGAGGTTGCGCACGACGACCTTGGCATCGTGGCTCGACACAGGGGTGAGCGGCGACCCCATTCGGGCGGCATCGCCGGCGGCATAGACGGCCGGGTTGGAGATGCTCTGGAGGAATTCGTTGAGCTTCAGGTGCCCGTTTCCATCCTGTTTGACGCCCGCCGCCTGAAGGTTGAGAGAGTCGAGATCCGGAATGCGCCCGGCGGCATGAACCACCAGGTCGGCCTCGACTGTCACGGACTGGGCCCCGTCCGCCCGCGCCCGGACCAGGAAGCCTCGGTCGGTCTTCTCCACGCCCTCGACTGAGGTCCGGGTGCGCACGTCGATGCCGATCTCGCGGAACTTCTCCATCAGCCAACCAACGAGGTCGGCGTCGAAGTGGGGCAGCATGTGTCCGCCACGCTGGAGGATCGTGACCTTCGCGCAGGCGCGGGCGGCAATGTGCGAGAACTCGGCGGCGATGTATCCGCCGCCGACTAGGACGATGCGCTCCGGCAGCTCCTCCAGTTCGAGGAATTCCGCGTTGGTGATGAGGAACTCCTCGCCCGGGAAGCCGAGCGGCGCCGGCCGCGCTCCGGCGGCAATCAGGATGTGCTGCGCTTCGAGCCGGTCCCCGCCATCCAGCTCGATCGCGTTCGGGCCGACGAAGCGGGCCTGGGCGTGGTACGCATCGATGCCGTGGTCGGCATAACGCCGTTCCTGCTTTTCCGGGACCGGACCGGTGAAGGTCCGCTTGAAGGCGATGAGGTCGCGCCAAAGAATTTGGGCATCCTCGGCCACCACCCCGCGTCCGGTCATGCGCCGCACGTCGTCGATCGCCTGCGCCCCGGTCACCAGCATCTTCTTGGGGTCGCAACCGCGCAGTGCGCAGGTGCCGCCGAACGGGCGGTAGTCGGCCACCGCGACCTTCCGGCCGGCGGAGGCCATCCGGTGGCTGGCCACCATCGCGGCGGTTCCCGATCCGATGACAACGAGGTCGTAGTTCTTGGTCATGGGGCTCTCCCAGTCGCGTGTGACGGTTGCATGGCTTTGCGCCGACCCGGCGCCAGCCCGAGATTCCTCAAGAATGCGGAGGGAGCTGCGGGTTCGCCCGGCGGAGAACCGGCCCCTCCGGTCCGTTCACGACCATGCGGTAGAAGCAGCTTGTCCGTCCGGTGTGGCAACAGCCGCCATCGCCGTCGATCCGGACCTTGAGCCAGACGGTGTCCTGGTCGCAGTCGACCCGCAGCTCCTGGACATGCTGGATCTGGCCGCTGGTCGCGCCCTTGTGCCAGAGCTCCCGGCGGGAGCGGCTCCAGTACCAGGCCTCGCCGGTCGCGATGGTCCGCGCCAGCGCCTCCGCGTTCATCCACGCCAGCATCAGGACCTCCCCCGTCACCACGTCCGTAGCGACTGCCGGGACAAGGCCATCGCCGTTGAACGCCACCGCCAGGACGGAGCCCTCCTCAACGTCTCGCTTCGACATCCTGCCTCCTGATCCCGACTTTCACCACAATCCGGTCGGGAAACTGCAGGGCACGGGATTCCGTCGTGCAACATGGGCTGCCCGGCAATTCGCGCGAGGTACCCGGAGAGGCGGCGGAAGCAGCCTTTCTCTGGTGCATCCGCCAGGACGCCAGCAGAGCCGTGGTTGCGGCAAAGCTGACAACGCCCAGGCTAACGGATCCGCTGAGCCACCCAAGCAGGCCTCCGACCGATCCGACAACCGCAGCCGGCCCGAGGCAGCACATGGCGTAGAGGGGAAGCACGACGACGAAGGTGACAAGCATCGCGACCAGTTTGTCATTCACGGCAGATCCTCCGACCCGTCGTCTTGCCTTGCGGCGGCGAGGACAGGCCCGAAGATCGCGCGGCCGACCTCCAGGGCCTCGTTCATGTTCAGGCGGGCTCCCGCGCGCGGGCTTGCCTGGCTGCCGAGCCAGCGTTGCAGGTGCCCGTCGGAGCAGAAGAACGCGATGGCCGGACAGCACGATGAGGCCGCGTTGTCGGCGTAGGCGAAGTCGTACCAGACGACCGCCCCAGGATGGGACACGCTCCGCAGCACCCGGCCCGCGTCGGCGGTCGTGACGCGGATCGTCCCGCCGCAGGAACGGCATTGCGACTCGACGGTGACATCGGTGCCGTACATCGCGGCGACGCCGAGGGCGTCGATGGCGCACAGGGCATTCAGGACATGGCCGTCAAGCTCGACTCGGTGTTCGGTCGCCCGCTCCGTGAAGGGATAGGCCAGCCAGATGGTCTCCGCCCCGGCGTCGAGGCCGACGAGATCCCGCAGTTGCAGCTTGCGCAGGAGCGCGCCGACACGGCCTCCGTCGATCCCCGTCGTGGCAGCGATCTCGTCGATGTTTGGAGGCCGCCCCTTGGCCGCGTAGAGCCGCAGGACGGTCCGCCAGACGATGTCCTCGCTCGCTTCGAGCGCGTGCGACCACTTGTCGAGCAGGCCCGAACGGGCTGTCATGCGTCCGGCGAGGGCCTGTCGGACAGCCGGCGTCGTCGCGGCCGACCAGTCCGGGCGCAACACGCCCGGCCTGATCTCCGCTGCACGCTCCCGTGCGGGGTTCACGGTGATGTTCATGGCTCAATCCTCCATGGAGTTGGCCGGCGCTATCCTGCGCAGCAGGACAGCTTCTTGACGTCCTTGTCGAAGGTCTGGGCGGCGAGCTTGAGCCCTTCGACGGTGGTCAGGTACGGGAAGATCGCCTCCGCGAGATCATCAATCGTGAGCCCGCCGCGGATCGCCATGGCCGCCGTCTGGATGCTGTCCGCACCTTCGGGCGCCAGGATGTGGGCCCCGAGCAGCTTGCGGGAGCCCCGGTCCGCCACGAGCTTGATCAGGCCCCGTGTGTCGCGGGCGGCCAGCGCCCGGGGCACGTTGTCCAGCGACAGCACCGAGGTCCGCACGTCATGTCCGGCGGCGCGGGCCTGCGCCTCCGTCAACCCGACGCTCGCGACCTGCGGGTCGGTGAAGACCACCGCCGGCATGGCCGAGTTGTCGTAGCGCAGGCTGTTGCCATTGAGCGCGTTCTTGGCCGCGAGCTTCGCCCCGTAGGCCGCCATGTAGACGAACTGGTCCTTGCCCGTGACATCACCGGCGGCATAGACGCCGGCCTTGCTGGTGCGCATACGGTCGTCGACGACGATCGCGCCCGTGGCGGTCTGGGCGACACCCGCCTCTGCCAGTCCGAGGCCTTCGGTGTTGGGCGCGCGTCCGGTCGCGACCAGAATGCGCTCGGCGCGGATGGTCTGCGCAAGCCCATCCCTGACGACCGTGAGCGCGACCCCATCCTCCGTCCTGCGAACTGAGTCGTAGGCCAAACCGCCCATGACCGTGATGCCCTCGTTTGCCAGGTGGCCGGCAAGGGCCGTCCCGATCTCAGGCTCGGCCTCGGGCAGAAGGCGGCTGCGGAAGACCAGCGTCACCTCGATCCTAGAGCGCACGAAGGTCTGCGCGAGCTCGGCTCCAATATAGCCGCCGCCGACCACGATCATCGAGCGGGGCAGCTCGGTCAGGGACAGCGCCGCCGTGCTGTCGAGCGCGGACACGTCGGCCATGCCCGGGATGGCCGGCAGGGCCGGCCGCGTCCCGGTCGCGATGATGATGCGGTCGGAGGCGAGGCGCTTGCCGCCGGCCTCCACGCCGCCGTCGACGAGGCGGGCCTGGCCCTCATGGTAGGCGACGTTGTTGTAGGCCGGCAGGAGGTCGGCGTACTTGGCTTGGCGCAGGCTCGTGACGAGGTCGTCCTTCTGGGCGACCAAGGCCTGCCAGTCGGCGACCCGCGCGGTTCCTTCAACCCCGGCAAAGCGCGAGGCCGCCTTGGCGTGGTGCACCGCCTCGGTGGCCCGGATCAGGGCCTTGGAGGGCACGCAGCCGACGTTGACGCAGGTGCCGCCCATCGTGCCGTGGCCGACGAGGGCGACCTGCGCTCCCTGCTCGGCAGCCGTGATGGCGGCGGAAAACCCGGCCGACCCGGCCCCAACCACCACCAGATCGTAGTGGTCGTTGCCGTTCTTCGCGCCTGTGGCGCAGCAGTCACTCATGATCTCAACTTTCGTGTGTTTCGGTCGGGACGTGGTTCATGAAGAGCCTTTCACGGTCGAGGGAAAACCGGCATTGGTCGTTGCCTGGGTCAGCGCCTCGGGCGTGACCTTTTCATCGTCGAAGGTGACGGTCGCCGTCGCCATGCCGTCAGCTTCAATGACTGTGACTTGGCTGACGCCCGGAACGCGGGAGAGCGCCTTCTTCACAATCGGGGCGCAGCTCACGCAGCTCACGTTCTCAACCTCAAGCGTGACGGTCTGTGGCGCGGCTATGGCTCCAACCGCGAGCATCAGGGCGGAGGCGGTCAGGGCGATACGAAACAGGGTCTTCATCTGAGGTCTCCTCACAGGCTGATCAACAGCGGGGCGGTGTAAGGGAAGGTGACGGCCGCCAGGACGAGCACGGCAGCCGTCCAGAGGCCGATTTTGGCGATGCGGCTCGATCCCGGCCGCGCACAGGAGCTTCCCGGCGCACAGGCAGCCTTGGGCTGACGATAGATCCGCCAGAAGCCAAACGTCAGGAAGGCCACCGCCACGGCCACGAAGGCAGGCTGGTAGGGCGCCAGCGCGGTCAGGTTGCCAATCCATGCTCCACCCACCCCGAAACCGAAGAGCGCGAGTGGCAGGACGCAGCAGGACGAGGCTCCGAGCGCGGCCAGAAGGCCTCCCACCGCCAGCAGACCTTGGCTGTCACGGGGAGCGCTCTCGCTCGCTGGCCGGCTCTCCAGGTGACGTGCCTCTGCACGGGTCAATGAACGCATCAAACAATCTCCTTTACGTCGATGGAGCCACCGTGCATCCTGTAGTGACTACAGGAGCAAGGGGATTTTTGATGGAGGCGATCACGCATTCGCGAGGTGACACGTTCCCCATCGGCGAGCTGTCACGGCTCACAGGGGTGAACATCGAGACCATCCGCTACTACGAGAGGATCGGGATGCTGCCCGCGCCACCCCGAAGTGAGGGGGGCCGAAGGGTCTATGATCACCACCATACACGCGTACTGGCCTTCATCCGACGCGGCCGCGAGCTCGGGTTCACGCTGGACGAGATCAAGGCGCTTCTGGCGCTGGGCGGGCCGGAGCGGGCCCCGTGCGGCGACGTTCGTGAGATTGCCGCAAGACACTTGGACGATATCCGCGCGAAGATCACCGACCTCAGGAAACTTGAGCGGCTGCTCGGGCAGACCATTGACCGGTGCGAGGGCGGCACGGCCCCCGAGTGCCCGGTGCTCGACATCCTCTCGCCCGAGCCGAGGCGCCGTGCATAATTCCTCGCCTTTCTCCCTTGTGGCGGCGGGCCTCTACGATGCCGCCATTACTTCTGGCGAGCGGCGTCCGCCCGGCTGCGTTCGTCCTGGTAGCGGCGAGCCCGCTCCGGCCATGTGCTCCGGATGTAGGCAAGCACCGCCTCAATCTCCTGATCGGCCAGCATTCCCTCGAACGCCGGCATGTCGCTTTCATGCCCTGGCACAACCGCTCCCATGCCCTTCTTGGTGATCAGGAAGAGCTCGCGGTCGCTGTGATGCCAGGTGTGCCCGTTCTCGTCGTGGGGAGGTGCCGGCAGGCGGCCGTTCACCTTCGGCGTCTGCCAGTCCGGCTGGCCTTCGAGCTTCAGGCCATGGCAGGAGGCGCAGTGGGCGTCGTAGAGCTGCCGACCATGGGCCACCGTCGGGTCCGCGGCCCAGAGACGAAGACCAAACCAAGCCGTCGCGGCTCCTGCGACGGTGACGGCACCCACCGCGAGCCAGGGCCGGTGGGGGCTCAGCCTGACCGTCCGGTCAGACCGCACGGAGAGGCTCGACAGGGTGGCGTTCGTTCCCGTTCCGGGCGGCCCATGCGAAGGCGGCGAGCGGGACGACAATCCACTGCAGCAGCGGAGACAGTCCCACATGGAAGCCGAGCACCGGGAACACGGGCATCAGGTCGGAATAGGCCCACGCCGCCCGGACCACGATGTTGAGCCACTCGCTGAAGGTCGTATAGGCGAGCCCGAAGGCAACGGTCAGCGCAGCCACAGTGCGAAACCGCTCGGCCGGCCAGGCGCCGGTGCCGACGGTCAGCAAGGCGATGGTCAGGCTGGAAAGGGCAATGAGGATGTCCCCGCCCGTGCAATGGACGGCCGCAAACGCGATTTCAGCCCAGGATCCGGTCGTCCAGAGCGTGTAGAGCGGCATGTGGGCGAATTCCCAAGCGAGATTGCCCAGGGCTATGGCAATCAAGTAACGGCGCAGCGCCGCGTGCCAGGATCGGGCGATCCCAGAAGGCCGGCCCGGGGCCGCGTGGGTTGCGCGGGTGGTCAATTCGCCTCCTCGGATCATTGGTGCCCGTTCCTCAAACCCCGTGCCGAGACAGCCCCGCCGGAGCACCGGCTCCTCGGGGTGAGAACGCGTTGCGCCCGGGGATGGTCTGCGCCCGGAGCCATCTAAGAGCCACCGGCTCCCATCTCTGACCATGTCTGTCCCCGGTCCGTGCTGGTGAGCACGCGGCCGCGCGCCGTTGCGACCAAGAGGCGGGCCGGATTGGCGGGATCTCCCGTAAGATGCAGAGGAACGCCCCCGCCAAAGTCGTCGCCGACGGTTGCGAACGCCAGCGACTCGGCGTCGGAGCGCAGGAGGCCACGCCCGACGACGTATGCGTAGAGCGAACCGTCCGGGGTCACCTCGACCAGACTCACGGGCGCCCCGGCGAGGACGGTCGTCCAGCCCTTGCCGCCGTCACTGCTCACAAGGAGGCCATTCTCCGTGGCGGCGTAGAGCGTGTCGGATGTCTTGGCGGAAGCGGCGAGGTCGATCAGCTTGTCCGGGATTGGGCCGACGACCGTCCAGGTCCGGCCGGCGTCCCGGCTCACCTGGAGCCCACCGTACGCGCCATAGATCGTCGCGGGGTCCGCGCTGCTCACGCTCATCTGGTGGAAATCGACGGGTCCCTTTACGCCCGGCGAGACCTGCCGCCAGGTGGCACCGCCGTCAGTGGAGGCGATGAAACCCAGGTTGCCTCCGCGTGCGGGGTGCCCGCTCGCGAACAGCGTCTTCGGGTCTGTCGGATGCGGGGTGAACCCCATGAAGTCCTGAACCTCCGAAATTCGCTCCGCGCGTCCGTCCGGGCCAGCGCGGAAAAGGCCGTGATGGGTCGCGATCAGGAGCCGCGACGGGTCCTGACGGTCCACGGCAAGCCCGTGGATATGCGTCTGGCGCGGCAACTCCGCCACGCGCACGGTCTCCGATGCCTTCGACGCAGTCGCGCCGATGACCACCAACGGGCCGATCATTGCAAGGGCGAGCCAACAGGGTCCTCGTGAAGATCTCATCGCGGCGCTCTTTCATTTCTGATGGGCCCGGCCGGCGCGACACCGCTCCGCAGGGCTCGTGATCGGCTAGGGTCAGTGCCGGCTTGGGGGAGCGGTGTCGGCGTCCTCGGCCCCTGAGGCTGGTTCCAGGATCGAACGGCAGGCGCGACGGATCGCGGGTCCCTCGAACTCCGGATCGAGTGCCTCAAGGGCGTAAAGCAGATGGTCTGCCACGTCCAAGCGCTTGTCCGCAACAGCCTGCTCGAAGGCCAGGAACACCTGGCGCTCAAGCGCATCGAAACTACGGGGCATGATGGTACTCCTTTGGCTTGCTGCCGCCTCGCAGGCGGCGGCGACCGATCCTTCTCCGCCCACGGACGACGGACTTCACCGGCCTCCGCCCCTGTCCGTAATGGGGGATGCGGCCGCCGCAGGGGGAGGTCATGACGCGGCGGCCGCCCGTCGCGCCGCCTACCCCTTCTGTTCGGGGGTGGCCGGCGGGGTCTCGCGCGACGGATTCTGATTGTTCATCGACTGCATCATGCGATTGCAGTCCTCCATCATTTTCATCATGCCGCCCATGTCACCGCCGCTCATGCTGCCGCCCATGTTCCCCATACCGCCCATGTTGCCCATGTTGCCCATGCCCTGGCCTTGCGGTGCGGCCGGGGCGGGGGCACCCTGGGCGTGGAGCGCCGGGGCCATTGCCACGGTCGCACCAAGCGCGGCGAGGGCGAGAGTTGTCTTCGTGAAGGTGTTCATGTCTGCATCTCCTTGGATGTCGTAGTGTATGTCGTGAGTAGGTTCAGTTGCGGTCAGGCCGGTTCCGCGCCCCCTTGGCCAGCGTTGGCCGCCCGCATCGGGACTGCGCCATTGCTCTCGCTCTTGCAGGCGTTGCCGCCCTTCATGCACAGGCCGAGCGCACACATGGCCGCGCACGGCGCCAGGGCCAACAGCAACGGGGCAATGCCCGCGGCCACGAGCCAGCCCCAGTTCAGAGCGGCGCCGCCGACCAACAGGATCGCCGCCAGGGCGATCCAGGTACGCCGCCCGCCCCGTCCGAGCCGGCTGAATGGCTGCGGCAGGCGGCTCGACTTCGTCATGACGGAACCGTTGCTTGCATTCATGTGGAGACCTCCGTTGATGTGCTCCATGCACTTCTGACCATAAGTTCGGAGGCAGCCGCGGATCGGTTACATGCTCACGCGGTCGTGAACGGCCGGTCCCGATATCGTCAAGGCATTTGCGCCCCGGATATGTCGGCCAAGCCTTGGTCCTGTGATGCTCCCGCGGCTGCAGGCGATCTTGAGAGCGTGGAAGTCGAGCGCGCACGGTCCAGGAAAGCCCGCGAGGATGGGTCCGGACGCATGCCCTGGCCGATGCCTTGAAATGACAGCACCATGAACACGGCCATGCCCCCCAGCATCAGCCAGACGAGCCTGCGCAAGGCACGCACGCCGGCCTTGGCTTGGCTCGACCGGATGCGCCGCCTCGGATGCCGGCCCTTGTGCCAGGTGATGTCGGACCGTTGCGCCCGAACTGTGCACTGTCGTGCCATGGACCCTCCGGCCCAACGCTTTGTATCAGGGCTCCCGTGCCCAGCCGGACGCTGCCTATACGTCATCAGGAGTTCGCAAGACTGGGCCGGCGGGTCACAGGTCAACTGACCGGCCCGACGGCGCAGCGAGTACGCGGGAGCGCATGCTTGACCCGATCGTCGTTTGCACGATGCCCCCGATCCGGCCGGGGATAGGAGTCTGGCCGCTGAGTGGACGGTCGGTGTCGGGTGCCTCCGATCACCAGCGCAACAGACGCGGACCGAGCAGCGCCCCGGCCACGGTGCACAGGACGATCGTGCCGCCGTACCAGAGCGCGATGAACGGCAGGGAGTCGTCCATGCAGTGCAGCGCATAGCCCATCGCGCTCACGCCGCCCGCCGCGAGGCCGGCGAAAGCTCCTGTCCGTGCTAGGTCCGTGGGCGCCGCAAACCGGCGCACAGCCCAGACAATCACCGCAAAGGGCACGATGGCGATGGTCGGGATCGACACGAGGCACTCAAGCCACATGTCGCCCACGATCATCGCCTCCCAATGGGTGCTCGGTGCATTGGCGAGGCTCAGGCCCGCAAGCAGCACGATTGCGGCGAATGGCAGCAGCGCTAGGATGGGACGGGTTCTGCGCTCTCCGCCCGGGCGGGCGAGGCGCGTCAGTAGCAGCGAGGCCATCAGGACGATGCCGGCCGTGAAGGCGAGCTTCAGGCCGAGGAAAGCCAAGGCGCCGGGCTCGTGCAGGTCCGGACGGACCCCGAGCGTCAGCAGGGCCGTGACGAGCGCGCCCCCTGCCCCGAGCGCCACCGCAAGGCCGAGGCTGCGCCTGAGCTGGCCGCGGTCCACCGGCTCGACGTTCGTGCTGAGCATGTTGATCAGGTCGTCGGTCTTCATGTGGTCCTTCCCTGGGCGATTGCCGCCGCCATGGCCTTGAGGCCCCGATGCACGCTCACCTTGACCGCCGATTCCGACATACCGCAACGAGCGGCGGTCTCGGCGACGCTCAGGCCGTCGATCTTAACGTGTCGGATCGCACGTCGCATCTTCTCAGGCAGCCGCGCGAGCAGGCGGTTGATGTCGAGAGCGCTCTCCGCCCCGGCATGGTCGTCCTGCGCCTCGAAGTCGGCGGCGTCCTCGATAGGCACATTTGTCATGGCGGCCTTGGTGTGGCGCAGGTGGTCGATGAGCTTATAGCGCGTGATGGCATGTACCCACGGGGTGAAGAGCTCGCCCGGGTTGTAGGTATGCCGCCGGGTATGGATCGCCATCAGTGCGTCCTGCACCAGATCCTCCGCCTCGTCCGCGCTCCGCCCGATCCGCGCGAGCTTGTTCTTGTAGTAGGCCCGCAGGTGGCGGCTGAGCCTGTCCAGGAGCGCGCGGTGGGCCGCCGCATCGCCGTTCAGGCCAGCCGTCATGAGCGCCCGCAGCTCGGCTTCGTTCGCAATCATGAGCGTTCACCCCTTAGTTCGTGCCACATGGGTGTTCGGTTACACCGCCGCGCATTCATCAATGCGCGGCGCCCGCGCGGGATCGGTGGCGTTCTCATGACGCCCCTCCATCCGAAGCGGGACCGATGCGTTCACGCAGGATCCGGACCATCTCGGGCGCATCCCAGACCGTCGGTCCGATCAGCCGGCCGATCTCCCGCCCCTCCCGGTCGAGAAGGAGCGTGGTCGGCAGGCCGACCGCGTTGAGGTCGCGCAGGGCCCGCCCCGACGCATCGAGATAGAGCGCGATGCGGCCGACCCCGGTCTCGCCGTAGAACCGGCGCACCGGCCCCGCCCCGGCACGGTCGACGGACAGGGCGACCACCTCGAAGCCCGGGCCGCCAAGCATCGCCTGCAGGCGGTCCAGCGCCGGCATCTCCTGGCGGCACGGCGGGCACCAGGTCGCCCACACGTTCAGAAGCACGACCTTGCCGCGGAAGTCCGCAAGGGTCCGCGTGCCCCCCTCGCCGTCGACGAAGCGCAGATCGGGCACGGGCCGCGGCTCGCGGTGGAGAACGAAGGAGGCGGGCCGCTCCGTCGCGGCGGCGGGCGCCGCCGCAAGGGCGAGGAGGGCGAGGAAAAGCGACATCATGGCCCGCTCCCAACGATGACCTTGACCAGTGCGATGATCGCGAGGACCAGCGCGACGCCAAGCAGGAGCCCGACGAGGCCCATGCCCCCCATCATCCAGCCCATCGGGCCGCTCATCATGTCATGCATCATGGCTCGTTCCTTCATTCGACCGCGAAGATCTTGGGCGTAGGATCACCCGAGATCTCGTACATCGTGAACGGCTCCATCTTCCGCCCGGCCATCCCGGGGGAGCCCATCGGCATGCCCGGGAGCGAGATGCCCTTGATCGCCGGGCGCTCCGTGAGGAGCTTGTTGAGGGATTTCAGCGGCACGTGCCCCTCGACGACGTAGTCGTCGACAAGGGTGGTGTGGCAGCCTTCAAGGTCGGTGGGGACGCCGTGCTCCTTCTTGACCAGCGGCAGGTCGTGGGTGGTTACGACCTTCACCTCGAAGCCGCTCTCGCGAAGGTACTTCACGTACTCCTCGCAGCAGCTGCATTGCGGGTTCTTGTAGAGGATGGCCTGCTTTGCGCTCTGCGCAAGGACGGGACCGGCGAGGGTCAGGACAAGGGCGAGAGCGGCGGTGTTGAGGATGCGCATGTGATTTCTCCTTGAAGATCGGGGTGTCAGGCGACGCGGATGGAGCCCATCATCCCGCCCGCCTGGTGCTCCAGGACGTGGCAGTGGAACATCCAGTCGCCGGGGTTGTCGGCCAGGAAGGCGATCTCGACCCGCTCGCGCGGCGCGACCAGCACCGTGTCCTGCCATTCGCGACGGCGGGTGGGCACGCCGCCGCGGCCGAGCACCCGGAAGGTGTGGCCATGCAGATGCATCGGGTGCCACCACTCCGTCTCGTTTTTGATCGCGAGGATGTGGGAGCTGCCGTGGGCGAGCGTGGCCATCGGCTCGTGGACGTGCCCCGTGGCGGCGACGCCGTTCATCGCCCACAACAGGCCCTGGCGCAGCATGGCGCGGACGTCGGTCATCTCGCCGTGCACCATCGCCCCGGCCATCGTCCCCATCATGCCGCCGGCGAGAACCACGTTATGGCGCTGGGCGGAGGACAGGTCCGGCTCCCGCACCGGGATCGCGGGCAGTGGCACGACAGCGGTCTCCCGAGGCTCGCGCAGGCGTTCGCCGGCATAGACAAGATCGAGCAGCCGGTATTCGAGACCCTTGTAGAAGGCGTCCGTGACCTTGAACCGGCCGCCGCGCTGGCCCGTCATGTCGATCACCAGGTCGACGCGCATGGCCGGCCCGATCACCACCCGCCCACCTTCGGGCGCGTGCGGCTCGACCGGATGGCCGTCGAGAGCCACGATCCAGGGGGCGTGACCTTCGAACTCCAGGCCGAAGATGCGGGCGTTGGCGGCGTTGACGAGACGGAGCCGGATGCGTTCGCCGCGGCGAACCTCGAAGGCTTGGGCCACGGCCCCGTTGACCGTCACCGTGTTGCCGATGCGACCGGCGTGGCTGACATCGTGCAGGTTGCCGAAGTCGTCGCTGATCGACCCGTCCTTGAAAAGGCGCCAGTCCCCCAGCATCCAGGTGACATCGCGGTCGACCAGATAGGGCTCGCGCTCCTGCACGATCAACGGGCCGGAGAGCCCCCGCCCGACCTGGGCATGGCTCCTCTGGTGCGGGTGGTACCAGAACGTGCCCGCGTCCTCGCAGGCAAACTCATAGGTAAAGCTCTCGCCGGGGCGGATGGGCGCCTGAGTGAGATGGGGGACGCCGTCCATCGGGTTCGGCACCCGCAGCCCGTGCCAGTGCACCGTGGTCTCCTCGGGCAGCCGGTTTTCCACGAGGACGCGCACGCGCTCGCCCTGGCGGACCCGGATCTCGGGGCCGGGCACCGCGCCGTTATATGTCCAAACCGGGGTTGCGGGACGGGAGGCGCCGGCGAGCGCCGCCTCGCCGGGTGCGGCGAGCAGCCGGAACTCTGCGCTATGGGGGCCCTCATGGGCCCGGGCGCCGGGCGGAAGGCTGGCGGCAAGCGCGAGGCCCGCACCGCCGGCCAGAAGGGCGCGGCGGCTGAGCGCCGGCCCGGAGCGATCTGACATGGTCTTCATCCTGAAACGTGTGGGGGCGGCCCGGGCGAACACGGGCGCCCGGCGCGGGTTCAGGCACGGCCGCGAGCGGCGCGCCTCAGCTCAGGATGCCGGGTTTCGGCGGAAAGGGGTCGGGTGGGCCGCGCAACTCCGCCGTCCGGAGGACCGGGGTGGGATGCGCGGGCGCTTGCGCGACCGACACAACGGCGAGCGGGATCGGGAGAATCGCCATCATTGTGGCGCACAGGGCGCCGCAGGCCGGCATTGTGTCGCCGTCCTGATCGCATGCGTCACAGCCGTCAGGCATCGGCGCGCTCATTGCCGCGGCGACCATCTGGGCGCTCATCTGCGCCGCCGTGGCCCCATGCGTCGCCAGCCCCACCGCCAGGGTGAGGGCCAGCACGAGCGCACACAGGCGGCGGAGGGAAGCCCAGGTCATCGAATTCAAGATAGCAGCCCATGGTGAGGGCGCAAGGCCGGTGTGTCCGAATGTCCGTCGGCGCGGGAATCCGTGTACCGGCCATGGCAAACCCCGCGTTTCCAGCTTCGCTCCGCCGGAATGCCCATTGCCAACTGGGGCGCTCGGCATTGGGCCATGCCGCATTGGCGCATGGTCGCGGTCACCTGCCGCAGCGGCTCCGGGCGTTGCAGGAGGCATTCGCGGACAACCCTCCTGATGGCGTGGGGCTGGCCGGGGCTGAAGGGCGCGGTTTGCGCGAGTCCCGCGACAGGCAGCGCGGGCGCTGCCATGAGCACGGCACGGCGCACAGTCGACGTCCTGACGATCCTCATGGAAGACCCGATCCCCTGTTCAAGCTCGCGTCGGCGTTGGGCCAGGCCGGCGCTGTTCGGAAGGGAGCGGATTCGGACCTGTTTGTCGAGTGGCACAGCCCGGCGCGCGCTTTGCGAACGGACCCCGGCCAACCGACCTCGGCAGGGCCGCAACCGCCGGTCCGGACCCTTCCGCTCTCGAAACAACGCCTCCCCGGCCAAAAGGCAGGTCGCCGCCGCGGCCGCAAGCAGCAGGGCGAAGAGAACCCTGAACAGCCGCGCGCCGGGCCTGATCACCCCAGTGAACGCCAACGGTCCGAGCGCGACGGCTGCCGTCGCGATCATGGCCGCCAACCTCAGCATCTCAACCCTCCCCGGCCCATCATCGGCACATGCCCATCATGCCGCCACACATCCTGCCACTGGGTCTGACCTCGCCGTAGCGGGGCGGCAGCGACTTCAAGTAGGTCGCCATCGCGAGCGGGTCGGTCTCCGTGAGGCGCGCCGTGTTGGAGACCACCTCCCGCATGGGCCCGCCGACATGCATCGCGCGCATTCCGCGCCCGGCCAGCAGGCCGGCGAGGTCCTGCACGGTCCATCGCCCGATGCCGGTCTCGACGTCGGGGTGATGTTGGGCACCTCGTTGCCTCCGAGCCGCTCGCGCGTCCCCGACATATACCGGGCCTGTCGACAGCGCCGAGGGATTGCGGGGCGCGTGGCAATCGGCGCAGTGGGCGACCGCGTTGACGAGCTAGCGCCCCCGGTTCCATTCCGGGCTGCGGCCCGGCTCCGGCGCCAGCGGGCCGCAATCCAGGAACAGGATCTTCCACGGTGCCATCGCGAGCCGCACGTTGAAAGGGAATCCCAGCTCGTGGGGCGGTCCGGCTGGGGAACGGACGGAACCTGGGCAGAAAGGCCCACAGATCGGCGATGTCGCGGTCGGTCATCCCCATATACGAGGTATAGGGAAAGACAGGATATTAACGCTCGTTGCGCGGGGACACGCCGCGGCGCAGGGCCCGGCCGAAATCCTCCAGCCCCACGTGCCGATGCCGTGCGTCGGATCGGGCGTGATGTTCGGTGCGAAGAAGACCCTGAACAGGGTCGGCAGCGCTCGCCCTCCGGCGAAGGCCGCCCCGCTGCTTGCGCCGTTCGTCTGGCAGTTGGCGCAGTTGCCGGCCGTGGCGAGATACGCCCCGCGCCGGGCCGCCTCCGGGTCGGGCTTCGCCCTTTCTGCCGTCTGGGTGCCGGCAGGTTTCACGCCGATTATCAGAAGCAGCGATGCGACGGCGAGGTGCGCTGTTGAACCCATGGGCGCAGCTCCTTCGTGTCATGGGCGTCGAGCCCGCCAAGGGGTGCATACAATCCCGAGCCTCCGGTGGCGGGTACCACCGGAGGCTCGCAGGATCAGTTCGCAGGGCGCAGGGTTTTGGTTACATCGGTCGGGGCGGCGCCCGGGCGTCGATCCCGCGGCAGGCTACTCGTTGCGGTTGCCCACGAGAGCCAGGAGGAACTGGAACATGTTGATGAAGTCCAGGTACAGCGTCAGGGCGCCGAACACGGAGACCTTGGCGGCGGCCTCGGAGTCGAAGTTGCCGTACAGGTACATCTCCTTCAGCTTCTGCGTGTCGTAGGCGGTCAGGCCTGCGAAGATCAGAACGCCGATCACCGAGATGCCGAACTGCAGCATGCTCGAGGCCACGAAGATGTTCACGATCGAGGCCAGGATCAGGCCGACGAGGCCCATCATCAGGAACGAGCCCATGCCGGACAGGCTGCGGTTCGTGGTGTAGCCCCAGAGCGACAGCGAACCGAAGGCCGCCGCCGTGATGAAGAACACCTGCACGACGCTCGCGCCGGTATAGCGGATGAGAAGCGTCGAGAGCGAAGCACCCATCACCGCCGCGAAGGCGAAGAAGGTCATGCGAGCAGTCGCAGCCGACATCCGGTCCATCCGGAACGAGAAGAAGAAGATGAAGGCCAGAGGCGCCAGCGCCACAACCCACATCAGGGGCGAGCCATACAGGGTCGCGCCGAACTGGGTCAGGCCAACACCACCCATCCGGGCAACCGCTTGCGACGGATCGCTCGTGGTGGCCAGCATGTTGATGCCGAGCGCGACCAGGGCCGAGATGGCAAGGCCCAGGACCATGTTGTTGTAGACGCCGAGCATGAAGGCGCGCAGGCCCTGATCGACCTGAGCCGCCGTCCGGGCAAAGCCGGTGCCATAGGCGTGTTGGTTTTGCTCATACGGTTGCATTGAAGTCCTCTCCGTCGTTAGCTGGCCGCTCGCCCTGTCGCGAGCGCGGCGGGCTTATAGGGAACCAACCGCCATTCTCCCAGGTAGTTCGCGGGAACTGCCGACTTGGTTACATCCCGCCTCGATTTTATGCGGCGGCTGCCGCGCGAGAACTCTGCGCAGGACTTGACCATCAACACCGCGCACTTGCCCGCCGGCACGACCCGCTGTGACCCGCGTCCCGTCCGCCAACCCTGCCCTAGAAGATGGTGCGATGCCTCTGAGGATCCGGTCGGCTCTGCCCGACCACCGAAAGCCTTGCGTCGTGCAGCTGTCCCGAGGGCGAGCGGCGCTGACCAAGGCGTGGGCCCTGAGGTTGTTCGGTCTGCTCCCGCCATTTTGCCATGAGGCTGTAACCGTTTCGGCGGCGGCAGCGAACTCACCTGCAAATGGGGGCTTTTCCATGAGAGTTTTGAGGGTCGCATGGCCAAATCTGCCGCATAGCCGCGCCGCCTGTACCGTTTGGGGCCGGGCCGCTCGTGCGGTTGCCCAGGGCACCGCCGCGGCCATGATGGCGGTTTCTATTCTCGCCGGCCCGAGCCTGGCGCAGGGCGCCGGTTCATCCGATTACCAATTCGAGCTCGTCGAGCGGGAGCTCAAGCAGGGCTACGGTGCCGTGCTGACCGTGCGGCTGGTGCACCGGGCGACCGGGAAAGTGGTCCCCGGCGCGGTGGTTTTCATCAGCCGGTTGGACATGTCGCCGGACGGCATGGGCGAGATGACAGCGCCGCTGGAGCCCGTGCCCGACGTGCTGCCGGGTTACTTCCGCTTCGAGACCGACCTCGTCATGGAAGGCGATTGGTCGCTCGTGCTCATGGCGAAGGTGCCGGATGCTGACGGCTACGTCCGCGGCAAGCTCATCGTAACGGCGGTGCCGTGATGCTTCCCGCTGGACGGCCCATACGAGAACCTACGAGGCTGCAATCATGAAGAAAGCTGTCATCACGCTCCTGTTCCTCGTCGTGCTCGGCGCGGCCACCGCGGCCGGCTACCGTGTCGGCAGGGGCGAGCTCGCCCTGCCGGCCTGGGTGCCGCCACAGGTCACGGCAGCGCTCCCCGCCCGTGCCGTCACCCCGGTCTCGACCGAGGCTCTGAACGACTACGAATTTCGGCTGGTTAGTCCGCAGGCCCGCTCGGGTGAGGCTCTGGTCGCTGTCGAGCTCGTCCATAAGCCGACCGGCAAGCCCGTGCCTGATGCGGTGATCTTCGCTCGCCGCATCGACATGGCCCCCGAGGACATGGCGATGATGACGGCGCCTCTGGAGCCGCAGCCGGTCGACAAGCCCGGCACCTACCTGTTCAAGACCAATCTCGCGATGGAGGGCGGCTGGCAAGTATCGCTCGCCGCGAAGGTGCCCGGCGAGGCCGGCACCGTGCAAGGCAAGCTTATTCTCAAGGCGGTGCAGTAATGGACCAGATCTCCCCCCTCCACTCACTGGAACGCCAGGATCCCTTCGCGAGCCATGACCCCTTCGAGCCCGGCACGGCTCCCGAGAGGGCCCAGCCGCCGCGCCGCGGACGAACCCTGAAGCGGCTCGCGCTCACCGTGCTGGCGGCCACGGCGCTGGCGGGCGGGTTCGCGGCGGGGTTCCACGGCGGCCGGACCAATTGGCCGTTGCCGGGCTGGATCCCGGCTCCGGCCGTAGCGATCCTGAACGGCCCTGCGCCGGCCGCGGGGGAGCCGGTCGCCTACTACCGCCACCCCGACGGCCAGCCGGCCTACTCGATCTCGCCGAAGAAGACCGAGGACGGCCGGGATTACCTGCCGGTGCCGGCCAGCGCAGACGTGAGCTTTGATGAGAAGCCGAAGGACGCGCCGGCCGGACAGCC
>NZ_JAELXT010000042.1 GCF_016427565.1 Microvirga splendida | reverse complement strand
ATGTCGTCGGCGAGCGAGATCACCCGCGACGACTTCGTCCCAGGCGCAGGCTCAAGCTCATACAACGTCACAACAGGGCCGGGATTGACCTTGGTGATGGCACCACGAACACCGAAATCCTCCAGCGTGCCTTCGAGCAGGGCAGCGTTCTGCTCCAGGGCCTCGGCCGAGATTGTGGGACCGGCCGGGCGCTTGGGCTCGGCGAGCAGGCCGAGCTGGGGCAGCTGATAGTTCTCTTCATCCAGCAGCGAAGGCTGCGCCTCGCGCGCCATGCGCTTGCCGGGTTTCGGCGCCGTGTGCGCCGGCGCAACCCGGGTCGGGGCAGGCTCGGGCCGGGCGGCCGGACGGGCCAGGGGAGGGAGCGCCTCGTCCTCGTCCCAAGGGGCCTCGTCGTCATCGTGCATGGGCACGGCGGCCGGTGCTGGCCGCGACCGCGCGGGCGCGCCGTCGAAAACGGGCTCGCGGCGGACACCCGGCTGCCGGGCGGCGCGCCTGGGCGGCGCGGGGGCGTCCTCGTATTCCTCGTCGGGAACGGAGTTCCGGCCCTCCCGCCAGCGGCGGGCGGCGGCGCGCAGGCTCATGGCCCCATGGGCCAGCGCTCCGAGGGACACGATGCCCCAGCCCGGCTCGTCGTGGCCGATTTCCTCGGCCTCGTCCCAGTCCTGGAGCTTGCGGCGCCGGACCGGCACGGGGTCCTCGATCTCCTCCGGCTCCTCGTGGCTCTTCTCGTCCGCCGAGCCGAGGCCGCAGGCGGCGGAAAGACTCAGGATGGCGATGCCGGCGAACAGGAAGCCGAGAACCGCGCTGGCCGAACCGCTGGACAGGCCCGTGATGGCCTTCGCGCCGGCGAGAATCGCATCGCCGACCACGCCGCCGAGACCCGTGGGCAGGGGCCAGCTCTGGGTCGGCGGCAGGGCGCTGGCGAGCGCCGTCGCGGCGCCCGCGCCGATGACCCAGAGGGCGAGGCGCAGCTGCAGGCGGCCGAGCGCGCCCGATTTCATGAGCCGCCATCCCCACAGCGCCAGGGGCAGCACGGCCGCGATGGCGCCGAGCCCCAGAAGCTGCATGAGCAGGTCGGCCACGATGGCGCCCGGCCATCCGATGAAGTTGCGGACGGGCAGATCCGTGGCGTTGTTCAGGCTCGGGTCGTCGACCGACCAGGTGGCGAGCGCCACCGCGACGGCGCCGGCCCCAGCGATCAGGCACAGGCCCGTCAGCTCCTGGGCCCGACGGGCCAGGAAGGCTCTCAAGGCGCTGAAGAGGCCATCATAGGCGGAAGAAGAACGGCGGGCCGCGCGCATCAAACCACTCTGAAAAGCAACAGGACGAGACACTATTGCCTGGATGCTAGCGCGGGCGGGTTAAGGGTCCTTTAACCGTAAGTGCATCGGCTGGGGAAAAAGCGCCTCGTCCGTCCATCCTCCCTCTCCCGGTTGGGAGAGGGTCGGGGTGAGGGCAGGCCGGTGCCGGATAACGCGCTCCAAGTCCAATCTGCAGCTGAGACATCAGCGCTTTGCTGGGGAAGTGTCATTCCCTCACCCCTGCCCCTCTCCCACACGGGAGAGGGGACCGTGGAGTGGCTTTTTGCGCGGTTGACGTCCGACCGGCGAAAGATCAGTGTCCCGGCATGAGACGCAGGACCTCCGCACAGGGCTGGACACGCGCCGCGATTGCGGTGGTGATGGCCTATGCGTTCGTCCTGCAGGCCCTCCTTCTGTCCGCCAGCGGCGCCGTCCATGCTGCCGCTGCCGCTGCCGAGCCGCAGGGAATCATCTGCCTGCAGGACGGCTCGTCCGCGCCCGATCATTCGCCCGCGAAGGCTCACGGGAATCTCTGCTGCACCCTGAGCTGCCACGGCTCGGGGCCGGCGGGGCCGCTTCCCGGGGCCGTGGTGCTCGAGCGGATCGTCCCCGTCGCCGTCATGGGCGACCGTCCGGCCGACCAGCCGCGCCTGCGCCTCACCTCCAACGTCCTGCCCCTGGGATCGCGCGCGCCGCCGCGCCTCGGCTGACCGCCGGTTTTCGATTTCAGTTCTGCAAGGACTTCCATCCATGACGTCTTCCCGCCTCGGCGCGCTCGCTGCCGCCCTCGTTGCCTTTTCCTCGCCCGCTCTCGCCCATGTCACCTTCGAGACCGGGCAGACGACGCCCAATTCCACCTACAAGGCTATCTTACGCATCCCGCATGGATGCGCAGGCAAGCCGACCCTGAAGGTGCGCGTGCGGATCCCGGAGGGGATCGTCGCCGTCAAGCCCATGCCGAAGGCCGGCTGGAAGCTCGAGACCGCCAAGGGGGCTTATGTGCGCGCCTATGAGGTCCATGGCGAGGCGGTGTCCGAGGGCGTCACCGACATCGTGTGGACCGGCTCCCTCGACGATGCCCATTACGACGAGTTCGTGTTCCAGGCGCGCTTCACCGATGCCTACCAGCCGGGCGCGACGGTGTATTTCCCGGTGGTGCAGGAATGCGGCGGCGCCGTGGAGGAATGGACCCAAGTGCCCGCCGCCGGCGAGGACCCGCACAGCCTGAAATCGCCCGCGCCCGGCGTGAGGATCGCGGCCGCGCCAGGGGCTGCACCGGCCGCCATGAAGGCCGGGTCCCTGACCCTCGATCAGCCCTGGTCGCGCGCCACCCCCGGCGGCGCCAAGGTGGGCGGCGGATACCTGCGCATCACCAACACAGGCACGGCTCCCGACCGCCTCACCGGCGGGTCGTTCCCGCTGGCGTCGAAAGTCGAGGTGCACGAGATGCGTCTCGACGGCGACATCATGCGCATGAAGCCGGTGGAGGGCGGGCTCGAGATCAAGCCCGGCGCTACCGTGGAGCTGAAGCCGGGCGGGCTCCATCTCATGTTCGTGGACCTGAAGGAGCCGCTGAAGGAGGGGCAGACCGTGAAAGGAACGCTGACCTTCGAGAAGGCGGGCTCCGTCGAGGTGGAATACACCGTGCGCGGCATGGGCGGGGCTGCTCCCGCCGAGCACAAGCACTGATGCGGAAAGGACGAGCCATGAACATGAAACGCCTTCTCGTACCCTTCCTCGTCTTCACCACGGGGCTCCTGGTGCTCGTCGTCACGGCGGGCCTGCTTCTCGTTCCATCCGGCCAGCAGCAGAGCGCCGGCAAGGTGCCGATCGGCGGCCCGTTCCGCCTCACGAGCCACGAGGGCAAGCCGTTCACGGCGGAGGACCTGAAGGGCCGGCCCTTCGTGGTCTTCTTCGGCTTCACCCATTGCCCGGAAGTCTGCCCGACGACGCTCTACGACCTGACCCAGGACATGGCCGCCTTAGGCAAAGATGGCGAAAAGCTGCAGGCGGCGTTCATCACGGTCGATCCCGAGCGCGACACGCCGGAGCTGATGAAGACGTACCTGTCGTCCTTCGATCCGCGCATCGTCGGCCTCACCGGCATGGAGGAGGAGATCGCGGCGGCCGCCCGCGCCTACAAGATCTATTTCCGCAAGGTGCCCACCGACGGCGGCTACACCATGGACCACTCGGCCACCCTGTTCCTGATGGACAGCAAGGGCGAGTTCTACGGCACGTCCAATTTCCAGGAGCCGGAGGAAACGCGCCGCGCGAAGCTGCGGCAGCTGGTGAAGAACGGGTAAGATTTAACTTCCCTGAGACTCCCCGCGTCATCCCTGGGCTTTCCCGGGGATCCACGTCTTTGCCGCGGGTCGAAGACGTGGGTGGCCGCAACAAGTGCGGCCATGACGGCGCGGGTGTCATCTCCGGCGAGCCGCAGGCGAGGGAAGGGGATCCACTCGCATGCTCAGCGCTATGGATTCCCTTCCCCTCCGCTTCACTCCGGCCGGGAATGACACTGAAGAAAAAAGCCCCGGCGTGCGGCCGGGGCTTTTCCGTGGGAGCCTCTGGAAGGCTTCGTTGCCGCATCGCTCCAGGTGATGCGGGGTCTTCAGTAGTTGTAGGCG
Source organism: Microvirga splendida (assembly GCF_016427565.1). Classification (GTDB taxonomy): domain Bacteria; phylum Pseudomonadota; class Alphaproteobacteria; order Rhizobiales; family Beijerinckiaceae; genus Microvirga; species Microvirga splendida. Next base: position 25,562 of record NZ_JAELXT010000042.1, on the reverse strand, counting down.
CGCTCGCCGTGGTCCGCGAGGTCGAGGCCTTCGCGCTCGGCGTCATGCGTGACGCGCAGGCCGACGATGGCGTCGACGATCTTGTAGAGCACCAGGGAGCCGATGCCGGTCCAGACCAGGGTGATCAGCACGGCGATGGTCTGCGTCCAGACCTGGCCGCCGATCGCGTACTCGCCGACGCCGTAGCCACCGAGCGACGGAGCCGCCACGATGCCGGTGCCGATGGCGCCGAGGATGCCGCCGACCCCGTGGATGCCGAACACGTCCAGCGCGTCGTCATAGCCGAGCGCGTTCTTCACGCCGGTGACCGCGTAGTAGCAGACCGCGCCGGCCACGAGGCCGAGCACGATGGCGCCCATCGGGCCGGAGAGGCCGGCGGCCGGCGTGATGGCGACAAGGCCGGCCACAGCGCCGGATGCGATGCCGAGCAGGGAGGCCTTGCCCTTGGCCATGGCTTCCACGCTCATCCAGGCGAGGCCTGCGGCCGCCGGGGCGAGGATCGTGTTGATCAGCGCAAGCGCCGCGCCGCCCGTGGCCTCCAGGTTCGAGCCGGCATTGAAGCCGAACCAGCCCACCCACAGGAGGCAGGCGCCGACGAAGGTGAGCGTCAGCGAATGCGGGGCGAGCAGGTCGCGGCCGTAGCCGATGCGCTTGCCGATGAGCAGAGCGCCGATGAGGCCCGCCACGCCCGAGTTGATGTGAACGACGGTGCCGCCCGCGAAGTCCAGCGCCCCGAGGCCGAAGAGATAGCCTTCCGAGAACCACACCATGTGGGCGATGGGCAGGTACACGACGGTCAGCCACAGGCCGGTGAACAGCATCACGGCCGAGAACTTGATGCGCTCGGCGAAGGCGCCGACGATCAGGGCCGGCGTGATGCAGGCGAAAGTGAGCTGGAAGGCGATGAAGGTGAATTCCGGAATCGCCACGCCCTTGGTGAAGGTGTCGGCGGTGGAATCCGTGGTCACGCCGGCCAGGAACGCCTTGCCGAAGCCGCCGATGATGGCGCCCAGCAGGCCCTCGCCGCCGGACGTGAAGGCGAGCGAATAGCCGTAAGTTACCCACAGGATCGACACGAGGGAAAACACCGCGAAGACCTGCATGAGCACGGAGAGCATGTTCTTGGTGCGCACGAGGCCGCCGTAGAACAGGGCGAGGCCCGGGATCGTCATGAGGATCACGAGGATCGTCGAGACGAGCATCCAGGTGGTGTCGCCCTTGTTGACCGTGGGAGCGGCTGCCGCGGCGTCCTGCGCCAGGGCAGGATCGAGGACTGCGAGACTTAAACCCAGCGCACCGAGCGCCGGCAGGAGAAGAGGACGGAACGTCATCGGATAAAACCTCGGAAAATCAAAGAATGGAGGATCAAAGGGCGTCGCCGTCGGTCTCGCCCGTGCGGATGCGGACCGCCTTCTCGAGCGAGGTGACGAAGATCTTGCCGTCGCCGATCTGGCCCGTGCGCGCGGATGCCGTGATCGCGTCGATCACCGGATCGACCAGCTCGGTCGGCACGGCTACCTCGATCTTCAGCTTCGGCAGGAAGCTCACGGCGTATTCGGCCCCGCGGTAGATTTCCGTGTGGCCCTTCTGCCGCCCGTATCCCTTCACCTCGGTCACGGTGAGGCCGTGCACGCCGAGGGTGGTGAGCGCATCGCGCACTTCCTCCAGCTTGAACGGCTTGATGACCGCCATCACAATCTTCATGGGTCAGGCCCCCTTTTGTTGCGTCTTCCCGAACAATGCGGGCGACGGCTCCAACGTGAACCCGGCTCCAGGTCCGGGTGTCGGGGGTCTTTATGCAAGGATCATGCCAAGCCTAGCCGGCCATGGCGAAAGAACGCTGCCTCGAAAAGAGGCAGCGGGGATTTGGCTGGAAAGTGGCCTGTGTGATGAAATTCTAGGCAGCCGAAGTCAGCGGCGTCGCTCGCGGATCAGGCCTTCCTGGGCCACCGATGCAATCAGGGTTCCGTCCTGCCTGAAGATGAGCCCGCGCGAGAGGCCGCGGGCGCCGCCGGCGCTCGGCGTGTCCTGTGCGTAGAGCAGCCACTCGTCGGCCCGGAACGGCCGGTGGAACCACATGGCGTGGTCCAGGCTCGCCGGCTGGATCTCAGGCTCGAACACGGTCCTCCCATGAGGGATGAGCGACGTGTCGAGGAGCGTCATGTCGGACGCGTAGGCGAGTACGCTCTGATGGATCGCGGGGTCGTCCGGCAGGCGCCCCGTGGCCTTGATCCACACATGGAAGCGCGGCTCGCCGGGCTCGCGGGACAGGTAGCGGTTGATCTCGACCGGCCGGATCTCCAGCGGGCGCTCGCGCTCGTAATAGGTGCGCATGGGCTCCGGCATCTTGAGGATCAGGCCGCCCTTCACCTCCTCCTCGCTCGGAAGCTCATCGGGCCCGGGCACCTTCGGCATTTCGGCCTGATGGGCGAAGCCGTCCTCCTCCACATGGAACGAAGCCGACATGGAGAAGATCGCCTGGCCGTGCTGGATCGCCAGCACCCGGCGGGTGGTGAAGCTCTTGCCGTCGCGGATGCGGTCGACCTCATAGATGATCGGAACCTTGGGATCGCCCGGCAGCATGAAATAGCAATGCAGCGAATGGGGATGACGCCCGTCCACCGTGCGCGTGGCGGCTACCAGCGCCTGCCCGATCACCTGCCCGCCGAACACCCGCTGCCAGCCGCTCTTGGGGCTCTGCCCGCGAAACAGGTTCACCTCGATCTGTTCGAGGTCGAGGATGGAGAGGAGATCGGTGACAGCGCGGGACATGGGCCTCAAAAATCCTGTGATCACGAAAGGTCATCCATCGGGGAGCAGCCGCGACACGTCAAGCTTGACGCTGGTCAATGATTGGCTGACACCCACCTATAACGTTCAGGGTCGGAGAGTTTCCTCGATCCACGCATTGTCGGCCGCCGAGGGTAGCGTTGCCCGGAGCCGCCTTGGGAGAAAACGCGATGAGCGCAGCAACGGGTTCGGCGCAACCGCGCATCGTCATTGCCGGCGGGGGCCTCGCCGGATTGTCCCTGGCCCTGGCGCTGAAGGAGGCGCTCGCCGAGGGCATCGACGTGGTCGTGTGCGATCCGGCCCTCAAGCGCGATCCGCACGGCGACAAGCGCTCCTATGCCATCGCGGCGGCGGCGCGGCGGATGCTGACGGCGCTGGGCGTGTGGAACAGCGTTGCGGAGAAGGCACAGCCCATCCTCGACATGGTGATCACCGACAGCCGCCTGCAGGATCCGGTGCGCCCCACCTTCCTGACCTTCGCGGGCGAGGTGAACGGGAACGAGCCCTTCGCTCACATGGTGACAGCCGGCGACCTGACGGCTGCGCTGCTCGAGGCCTGCCGCGGGGCCGGTGTCGATCTCAGGCCGGAAGGCGTCAAGGGTTTCGCCGTCCAGGGGCCCCGCACCGACGTGGCCCTGACCGGCGGCGAGGTTCTGCCCGCCGCCCTGCTGGTGGCCGCGGATGGCGGGCGCTCGCGCCTGCGCGAGCAGGCGGGCATCGGCTGGATCTCCTGGCCTTACAAGCAATCCGGCATCGTCGCGACCATCGCCCATGAGCGCGACCACGAAGGCAAGGCCGTGGAGCATTTCCTGCCCTCCGGCCCGTTCGCGATCCTGCCGCTGAAGCCCGAGCCGCAGGGAGACGGCACCGTGCAGCATCGCTCCTCCATCGTCTGGACCGAGCGGGCCGAGAACGTGCCGGCCCTGCTGGAGTCGAACCCGGAGGATCTGCTCGTCGAACTGGAGCGCCGCTTCGGCCTGCAGCTCGGCAAGCTCGCCTTCGAGACCAAGCCGCAGGCCTTTCCCCTGTCCTTCGGGGTGGCGCGCTCCTTCGTGGCCGAGCGTCTCGCGCTGCTCGGCGACGCCGCCCATGTGATCCACCCCATCGCCGGCCAGGGGCTCAATCTCGGCCTGCATGACGCCGCCGCCCTCGCCGAGATCGTCACGGATGCCATGCGGCTCGGCATGGATCCGGGCGCGGCCGATGTGCTCGACGATTACGAGCGCGCCCGGCGCACCGACATCACCGCCATGGGCGTGGTGACGGACGGGCTCAACCGGCTGTTCTCCAACGACGTGCTGCCTGTGCGCCTCGTGCGCGACCTGGGGCTCGGCCTCGTCGACCGGATGCCAGGCCTGAAGCGCTTCTTCATCCGCGAGGCGGCAGGCCTCACCGGACGCGAACCGCCACGCCTGCTGAAGGGCCAGTCCCTTTAGAGGTACCTCCGAATCCAAGGCTTGGAGTAATTCCTTTTAGGTATGTGATAATGTAGGGTTCGAGCGTCCTCCACCGTCAAGCTGCGGGTGCTCCATGTCCAATGTCGTCTACGATGCCGCCAACCCTCTTCCCGCGAGTGGCGAACTGACCGGGTTCGAGCTGGTCGTGATCGACGTCGACGTAACCGGCGGCAGCGGAGCGGCCATCAGGGCGACGGACACGGACCACATCCTGATCCGGAAGAACAGGACCGTCACCGGCCAAGCCATCGGGCTCGAATTGCTGGGCACGGCGCGCGCCGTCGTCAACGAGGGCACGATCGCCGTCACCGGCATCGCCATCCGGGGCAATGCCAGCAGCGAGCAGGTCACCAATACGGGCACGCTCAAGACCACGTCCGGGGCGACTGGGGCGGTCCTCATGGATCTCGATGCCGGGGACGATTTCTACAACGGCATCAAGGGGGCTGCGACCGGCGGGATCATCAAGCTCGGAAGCGGCAACGACATCGCCCTGGGCGGAGCGGGTTCCGAGATTTTTGCTGCCGGATTGGGCGATGACTACCTCAATGGCGGCGACGGGATCGACACGGCGGATTACGCCGATGCGACCGCCGGTGTGACGGTCGACCTCAGCAAGATTATCGCGCAGGCCATCGGCGGCGGGCAGGGCATCGATACCCTCATCGCCTTCGAGAACGTGACCGGAAGCGCCTTCAAGGACCTGATCACCGGCAATGCGGCCGACAACACCCTCACGGGTGGCGAGGGGGCCGACACGCTCGACGGCGGCAGCGGCAACGACAGCCTGGTGGGCGGCCACGGCAACGACAGCCTCCAGGGTGGGGCGGGCAACGACACGCTCGGGGGCGGCGATGGCGACGACACGCTGGAGGGTGGCGCCGGCAACGACCGTCTCGATGGCGGCGGCGGCATCAACACGGTTCGCTATTCCGGCTCTGCCGGGGTGAAGGCCGATCTCACGAGAGACGACGGCCAGATCACCGTCGGGGCCGGCGTCGACATCCTGATCGGGATCACGCACCTGGAGGGGGGCTCCGGCGCCGATTTCTTCATCGGCAACACCGCCGCCAACCGGCTGGTCGGCAATGGCGGAAACGACACCCTCCAGGGTGGCGGAGGTAATGACACGCTCGATGGCGGCGCGGGCCACGACATGGCCGTGTTCTCCGGTGCGAGTACGGACTACACGAGAACAAACAACCCCGACGGGACCGTTTCCTTCACGGACAAGCAGGCAGGGCGGGACGGCACCGACACGCTCAAGGATGTGCGTCTGGTGAAGTTCTCGGACAAGGTCGTCGCCCTTGCGAACGGCAACCCGACCAATATTGCGCTGTCGAGCGCTGTCGTGTCCGAGGACAGGGCGGCGAGTTCTACCGTGGGAACTCTCCGCGGGACCGACCCGGACGGCGATGCTCTGACCTACAGCCTCGCCCTGGATTCGAACGGCGTCTTCGGCTTGAACGGCAGCGGCGAACTCGTCCTGTTGAAGGCGCTCGATTACGAGACGGCGCCGCGGCACACCATCGCGATCAAGGCCGAGGACAAGTACGGCGGCGTCTTCACCGAGACCTTCGCGATTTCCGTGCGCAACGTCGTCGAGACGACCCCGCTGGTTCGCCACGGCACCGCGAAGGGCGAACAGATGGTCGGCGAGTCCGGCAACGACCGGTTCTTCGGCTTGAGCGGGAACGATCAGATCTTCGGTCAGATCGGCAACGACACGATGGCCGGCGGGCTGGGCAACGACGTTCTCGCCGGCGGCGCCGGCAAGGATGTGTTCGTGTTCGACAAGAAGCCCCATGCAAGAACGAATCTCGACTACATTCAGGACTTCAGCCCGAAGGATGACGTCATCCACCTGTCCCGGAAGATCTTCACCAAGATCGAGAAGGGAGCTCTGTCGAGCAAGACCTTCGTCACCGGCAACCAGTTCAAGGACAAGGACGACCGGATCCTCTATTACAAGCAGGGCGGCGCCCTGTTCTACGATCCGGACGGGTCGGGCTCGGCCAAGGCGATTCAGTTCGCGAATCTGTCCAAGAACCTGAAGATCAGCCACAAGGACTTCTTCGTGATCTGACCGGCTTGCCGGCGCCCTAGCTCACCCGCCCATGCTCGTGGCGGCACTCGTCGTGATCGGCCAGGACCTGGATGATCCGACATTCCCGCACAGGTCCGTGCCGGCAATCCTCCAGCATGTGCCGCAGCTCGGTGCGCAGGAGCTCCAACTGGGCGATGCGGCGCTCGACGCTCTCGAGATGCCGCAGCACGATCCGGTCCGCCGGCTCGCAGGGCTGGTCCGGCTGAGCCGTCAGGCTCAGGAGCTCGCGGATCGCCTCGACCTCGAAGCCGAGATCCCGCGCATGGCGGATGAAGCTGAGGCGCGAGACGTCCTCGGCCCCGTAGCGGCGCTGGCGGCCCTCCGTGCGCGGCGGCGAGGGGAGAAGGCCGATCTGCTCGTAATAGCGGATGGTCGGCACCTTCACGGCCACCTGCCGCGACAATTCCCCGATCGACAGATTCGTCATTTTTCCTCTTGAACCTCTAGTCGCTGGAGGTTGTAGGGTCCTCTCGCGATGGAGAAAAGGGAGAATCGAATGAGCGGATCGTGCGGCCACCAGTCCGGGGCGTGCTGCTCCCACGATGAGCATCACATCCAGGCGCCCCAAACGGTGCAGGCCGCTCCGGCCTCCTGCGGCCCTGCGGAGGAGGCCTGCGGCTGCCATGGCGGCGTGCCGGTCTTCGACGGGGTCGATCCGCGCTACAAGCGGGTGCTCTGGACCGTGATCCTCATCAATGCGGCGATGTTCGTGACCGAGATCGTGGCCGGCCACCTCGCCCGCTCGCAGGCCCTGCAGGCCGACGCCCTCGACTTCCTCGGCGACACGGTCACCTACGGGTTGAGCCTCGCAGTGATCGGCGCCTCCCTGCGCACCCGCGCCACCGCGGCCCTGTTCAAGGGGGTGAGCCTGTCGCTGATGGCCGCCTGGGTGCTGGGCTCGACCCTCTACCATGTGCTGATCCTCGGCCTGCCGCGGGCCGAAATCATGGGCGTGATCGGGGTTCTGGCGCTGGCTGCCAACGTCACCAGCGTGCTCCTGCTGATGCGCTACAAGGACGGCGACGCCAATGTGCGCTCGGTCTGGCTCTGCTCACGCAATGACGCCATCGGCAACATCGTGGTCACCGGGGCAGCGGGCGCGGTCTGGCTGACGGCAAGCGCCTGGCCCGACCTGATCGTGGCGGGCCTCATGGCGGGGCTGTTCCTGTCCTCTGCGGTGCAGATCCTGCGCCAGGCCTGGGGCGAATACCGCAGCACCGCCACGGCGGCGCCGGTTCCGGCCGAGTAACCTAAACGAAAAGGCCGGGCAGAGCGCCCGGCCTTCCTTTTTCAGAATGGAGCGAAGCTTACTTCTTGGCCCGTTCGATGGCTTCGACGATCAGGCGCCGGGCCTCCTGGGCATCGCCCCAGCGGATGATCTTGGCCCATTTTCCGGGCTCGAGATCCTTGTAGTGCTCGAAGAAGTGCTCGATCTGCTTGATGGTGATCTCGGGCAGGTCGGTGTAGTTCGCCACCCGGTCGTAGCGCTGGGTGAGCTTGCTTGACGGCACGGCGATGATCTTCTCGTCCTGGCCGCCGTCGTCCTCCATCACCAGAACGCCTACGGGGCGCACATTGATGACGGCGCCGGGCGCGATGGCGCGGGTGTTGGCCACCAGCACGTCGCAGGGGTCGCCGTCGCCCGAGAGCGTGTGGGGGATGAAGCCGTAGTTTCCGGGATACCGCATGGCGGTGTAGAGGAAGCGGTCCACCACGAGGGCACCGGATTCCTTGTCCATCTCGTACTTGATGGGCTCGCCGCCGATCGGCACTTCGATCACGACGTTCACGTCGTCCGGCGGGTTCTTTCCAATCTTGATCGCGTCAAGGCGCATAGAGCTGTTCTCCGGAACAAGGCCTGAGCATCCTCGCAGGCATGGCGCCCCGTGCAGAAAGGGAACGCCGTGACGCCGGTGAAAATGCGGCAGAAGCTGGACTTGGGAACGGCGCTGCGCCCGATTGCCGGACGGCCGCCCCCGAAGCTGGACGCTTCACTAGCCGGAGCAGGCTCCGGCAACAAGGACCGAGGGCCCAAATTTAAAGGCTTTTAGCCGAAAGAAGCCTCTGCCCGGGCGCACATGCCGTCAGCGGAAGAGATAGGCTACCTTGGCAAGAGGCGTTCCCCCGACGCGCTCCTCCACCCGGGCCACGCTTTGCCCGCCCATGCCTTCGTAGAAGGCGCAGGCGCGTTCATTGTCCTCCAGGGCCCAGACCACGGTTCTGTCGAGTTCCCGGTGGCGGAGGTCGTTGCGCACGGCCTTGAACAGGCGCCGCCCGAAGCCGATGCCCTGGTATTCCGGCAGCAGGTAGAGCTCGTCGATTTCCCCGTTCGCCGGCAGGGACCGGTCGCGGCAGCGGCCGTAGGACGCATAGCCCACGGCCCCCTGGCCGAGATCCAGCACCACGAGCGGGCGCCCGCGGGACACGGTGGAGCGCCACCAGCGTTCGCTGCGCCGGGAAAACATCTTCTCGAGGGTCACGCCCGGAATGATGCCACTGTAGGCCTCTCGCCAGGCCGTATCGAAGACCTTGGACAGGCAAGCCGCATCCTCGGGCTTGGCATGACGGATACTGACGAGAAGGTCGCTCATGGCTATGGCCGGAAAGGCAGGAGAGGCAATGAATACAGTTTCCGGGTGAAAGGGTTAATGGGGCCTTAACAACCCGGAAGCCGGCTGATGAAAGCGTGGCGTTGTAAGGGCAATCGCTGGGCCGGAGGCTAGGCCAAATTGCCGCAAGGCTTCGGCCGAGAGGCCTCAAGGTTCCGGAGGGGCTCTCATGGCCGCTCATCCCGCCGCCCGGCTCCTGCGCGCCAGCTCCCGCCTGGAAAAAGGCTTCTGCGACCTCGACATGCTATATGATTGTGTTACGGGTACCGGCACATTTAAGAACATTGCTTAATGCGCCGCTATTCGCGGAATCGGATACCGTCAGGGCCCCTCAATGGTCGAGCACCATTTCCACGCGTCGATTGTCCTGAACGTCCACCGCGAAGCCGTCTTCCTGAGGCGCACGCTGCTGTCCCTCGACGAGGCTGTGCAATACGCGCGATCGAGAGGCCTCAGGCTCGAACTCGTCGTCGTCTTCGACCGAACGGATCCTGACACGCGCCAGGTCGCATCGTCGTTCGACTTCAGTGCCTATAACGGACTGCAGTTCATCGACGTCGATCATGGCTCGCTCGGTCTTGCCCGCAATGCCGGCATCGAGCGAGCCCGCGGCGAATATGTCTTCACCGCAGATGCCGACGACCTGCTATCATGTAATTACTTCCATGATATTCATGTGGAGGCCGAGAGGCTCGGCCCCAGGGCGCTCTACTTTCCTGAGTATGTCTTCACCTTCGGGGAAAGCGCATTTATATGCCGGTATTCGGGGCTCGACGAAGTCAGTCCGATGACCTTTGTCGACAAGCAACCCTACATTTCTCGCGTGTGCGCGCATCGGGATGCCTTGCGCAAAATACCCTACAGGGATGTCCGGCTTTCGCGAGGCTATGCTTACGAAGACTGGCATTTCAATGCTGAAGCCGTCGGTGCCGGACTGAACATCCATACCGTCAAGGATACGATCCTGTTCTACCGCCAGAGGCCCGGCAGCCTCCTGAAGTCGGCCGATGCTCTCTCGATCCGGCAAATCCCGCCTGCGCGGCTGTTCAAGCCTCTGACTTACCTGGAGATCTCGGAATCTTCTCATCAGCGCCTGTTCGCAGAAGCCGCTGTCTCCGCAGAAGCCGGGGCAGCGCCGCAGGATCCACTCGACAGCGATCATGTCCGGGCCATGATCCGGTCGGCCAATGCCATAGAGCCGGCCATTTCCCTCCATACCTACCGGGGCGTTCCGGCGATGGGGAATAGCATGGGGATTCCTCCGCTTGGCGTGGCCTATTACACCTTATGCGATATCGTCAGGGACAGGTCCTTCAGCGACATCTTCATCGTTCCATTTTTCTCCCGGGGCGGCGCGGAAAAGTATCTCCTGTCACTGATAGAGGCGATGTACAGGATCGCCCCCGTCAAGGACTTTCTCGTGATCCTCGGCGAGGAGTTGAAGGCGGTGCAGTGGATGGATCGGTTGCCGCCCAACGCGACCGTTGTCGACATGAACCTGCATTGTCCTTCCCTTTCGATCGATCAGCGGTGCCTGCTTGCGTTGAAGATCATCGAAACATCTGCGCCCGACACGCGCGTTCACCTGAGGCAGTCCGCTTTTGCCGATCGGCTTCTTTCGCTGTACGGCATCGTCCTACAGGAGCGGGAGTGCATCTACTATCGCTTCGCCGATGTCGAGCGTACGGAAGACGGTCACGCGATGACCGTCTATTCCCAGACTAGACTTCTTTCCGAGAATCTCAATTACCTTTCAAAGATCGTCTGCGACAGCAAAACGATCATCGCGAAGGATCTCCATCGGTTCGGTGTGCAAGCTCAAAAATGGCAGTTTCTTCCTCCGCCGGTCGAAGCTCAGGCCGTTTTGCCCGTGCGTGATGCCGATGCAAGGCGACGCATTCTTTGGGCCTCCCGCCTCGACATTGAGAAGAGACCTTCTCTCCTCCCCTTGATCGCGTCGAAACTCGGCAGCCTTGGCTCCGATCTCAGCATCGATGTGTTCGGTGGATCCGTCTTCAGTGGGTTTGATCGCACCCGTCTGGAGGGGCTGCCGAATCTTCGATACCATGATCGTTTCCAGGGCTTCGATGCGCTGCCGCTCTCCAGGTTCTCGATCTTTCTCTACACGAGCCTGCATGACGGGATACCGAACGCCATTCTCGAGGCGATGAGCTACGGCCTTGCCGTCGTGGCACCCGATGTCGGCGGGATCTCGGAAGTCGTGATCGACGGTGAAACAGGGATCCTGCTGCGCTCCCTCCCCGATGATGACGACATGGCTGCCTCCTACGCACGGGTTCTTCTGACCCTCGTGAGCAATCCCGATCTAGGTGCGAAGCTCGGCAAGCAGGCTAGAGCCTACGTCTGCAAGAACCACTCGCCGCAAGCGCATACCGAGCGTGTCGCTGAGCTTTTCAACCTCAAGGAAAGACATCTTCAGTATGCATAAGACACGTGATGTCCTGCCAACGTCCTCTGAGCATCCAGACCTCGAACACTACAAGACGCTTGCCCGCCTTACCGAGGAACGTGCCCGTGAGATCCGACGGATCGCAGCGCTCGAAAGAGCCCGCCTTGAGGAGCGCCTGCTTGAGCTCGAGGAGCGTCTTCGCGAGTTTGAGGAGCGCCTTCTTGAACAATAGACTACTCTCATAGTCCGTGCTGAGGAGTTGGAGCACCTCCGCAGCTCCCGTGAGCGTCTCAAGGTCAACTCAGACCGCGCCGTAGAGGATTCCAAGAGGTTCAAGAGGGAGCTGGCTGTCACAAAGGCACAGCTCAAGTCCCTCAAGAAAGCCCATGACAGGATCGCCAACTCCCGCGCACACCGCCTTGCGGAGGTCTATGTGAGGTATGCAACAGGCCGCTCTCTCCTGGTTCGGGCCTTCCAGCGCCTGCGACGGGTCGGCCGCGTTCCCGGTCGCTGACCTGACGAAGCCCTGAAGCAAGCGTTTCCGCATTCAGCCAAATCGCTCGTTCGGGCTTCGCGCGCAATGGCTTCCTCATTATCCGAGCCAACGAAGACGGGGCGCTCCATCACTGGAGCGCCCCGCTTGCCTCTGGCGCCCGCTCTCACGTGAAGAGCGGGCATTTGTCGTCGTGCCTTACGCTGCGAGCTGGCGCAGGACGTAGTGCAGGATGCCGCCGTTGCGGAAGTACTCGACCTCCTCCAGCGTATCGATGCGGCAATGCACGGGCACCTTGCGCACCGAGCCGTCGGCGGACGTGACTTCCATCTCCAGGCGCATGCGCGGCTTCAGGTCGCCGGCCAGGCCCTTGATGGTGATGGTCTCGTCGCCCTTCAGCCCGAGCGTCTCCCAGGACGTGCCCTGCTCGAACACGAAGGGGGCCACGCCCATGCCGACTAGGTTCGAGCGGTGGATGCGCTCGAAGCTCTCGGCGATCACGGCGCGCACGCCGAGGAGGTTCGTGCCCTTGGCCGCCCAGTCGCGGGAGGAGCCGGTGCCGTATTCCTTGCCGGCGAGAACCACGAGCGGAACGCCCTCGTCCTTGTAGCGCATGGCGGCGTCGTAGATGAACATCCGCTCGCCGGAGGGCTGGTGGATGGTGTAGCCGCCCTCGACCACGTGGCCGCTGTCGTCCCGAACCATCTGGTTCTTGATGCGGATATTGGCGAAGGTGCCGCGCATCATGACCTCGTGGTTGCCGCGGCGGGTGCCGTACTGGTTGAAGTCGGCCACCCGCACCTGATGCGACTGCAGGTATTCACCGGCCGGCGACGCGGCGCGGATGTTGCCTGCGGGCGAGATGTGGTCGGTGGTGATCGAGTCCTGGAAGAGGCCGAGAATCCTGGCGTTCAGGATGTCCGTGACCGGCTTCGGCTCCTTGGTCATGCCCTCGAAATAGGGCGGGTTCTGCACATAGGTCGAGCCCATGTCCCATTCATAGGTGAGGCCCGGCTCGAAGGTGACCTTCTTCCAGTTGGCGTCGCCCGAGAACACGTCCGCGTAGCGGCTCTTGAACAGCTCGCTCGTGATCGTGCGGTCGATGAAGTCCTGCACCTCGGCGGACGAAGGCCAGATGTCCTTCAGGTACACCGGCTGCCCGTCCGAGCCCGTGCCGAGCGGATCCTTCGCAAGATCGATCAGCATGGAGCCGGCGAGCGCATAGGCCACCACCAGCGGCGGCGAAGCGAGATAGTTCGCGCGCACGTCCGGGTTCACGCGGCCCTCGAAGTTGCGGTTGCCCGAGAGCACCGACACGGCCACCAGGTCGTTGTCGTTGATCGCCTTCGAGACGTTCTCCGGCAGGGGACCCGAGTTGCCGATGCAGGTGGTGCAGCCGAAGCCCACGAGATTGAAGCCGAGCGCGTCCAGGTCGCCCTGGAGGCCGGCCTTCTTGAAGTACTCCTCGACGATCTGCGATCCGGGCGCGAGCGAGGTCTTCACCCACGGCTTGGACTTCAGGCCCTTGGCGACGGCGTTGCGGGCGAGCAGCCCTGCGCCGATCATCACGCTCGGGTTCGAGGTGTTGGTGCAGGAGGTGATCGCCGCAATCACCACGTCGCCGTGGCCGAGATCGTAATTGGCGTTCTCCACCTTCACCCGCTTGCCGATTTCCTGCGCCTTGCGGAATTCCTTTTCCATGGCGCCGAGGAATTCGGGCTTGGCGGTGTCGAGCGTCACGCGGTCCTGCGGGCGCTTGGGGCCGGCGAGCGAGGGAACCACGTCGCCGAGGTCGAGCTCCAGGGTGTCGGTGAAGACCGGGTCCGGGGTCTCGGGCGTGAGCCACATGCCCTGCGCCTTGGCGTAGGCCTCGACGAGGGCAACGCGGTCATCCGTGCGGCTGGTGGTGCGCAGGTAGTCGATGGTCTTAGCGTCGATGGGGAAGAACCCGCAGGTGGCGCCGTATTCGGGCGCCATGTTGCCGATGGTGGAGCGGTCGGCCACCGACATGTCGGTGAGGCCGGGGCCGTAGAATTCCACGAACTTGCCGACCACGCCCTTCTTGCGCAGCATCTGGGTGACGGTGAGCACCAGGTCGGTGGCGGTGACGCCCTCACGGAGCTTGCCGGTGAGCTTGAAGCCGATGACCTCGGGGATCAGCATGGAAACCGGCTGGCCGAGCATGGCGGCCTCCGCCTCGATGCCGCCCACGCCCCAGCCGAGGACGGCGAGGCCGTTGACCATGGTGGTGTGCGAATCGGTGCCGACCAGGGTGTCCGGATAGGCGACCTCGGTGCCGTCGGCCTGGTCCTTGCGGGTCCAGACGGTCTGGGAGAGGAATTCCAGGTTCACCTGATGGCAGATGCCGGTGCCCGGGGGCACGACGGAGAAGTTCTCGAAGGCGGTCTGGCCCCACTTGAGGAAGCGGTAGCGCTCGCCGTTGCGCTGGTATTCCAGCTCCACGTTGCGATCGAAGGCCTTGGGCGTGCCGAACTCGTCCACGATCACCGAGTGGTCGATCACGAGGTCGACGGGCACCAGCGGGTTGATCTTGCGCGGGTCGCCGCCGAGGTTCTTCATGGCGTCGCGCATGGCGGCGAGATCCACCACGGCCGGAACGCCCGTGAAGTCCTGCATCAGGACGCGGGCGGGGCGATAGGCGATTTCCTTCTCGGCCTTGCCCTTGTTGTCGAGCCAGGCGGCCACGGCCAGGATGTCGTCCTTGGTGACCGTGCGGCCGTCCTCGTAGCGGAGCAGGTTCTCGAGCAGCACCTTCATGGAGAAGGGCAGCTTCGAGGCGCCGGTCAGGCCGTTCTTCTCGGCCTCCTTGAGCGAGTAGTAGGTGTAGGACTTGTCACCGACCTGGAGGGTCTGGCGGGCATTGAAGCTGTTGTTGAGCGTCACGGCGAATCCTCGCGTGCATTTGGGTTACGAACATGTGTTCGGCCGAAAGCGCGATAAGCGCGCGCCGCTCCGGGGGTGCCCGGACAGGGGAGTAAGCGCGCGAGGCGGATTGGACGCCTTGGCGCGCGGCGCAGCCAGGGGTGCTATAGATCATTTCCAACCATCCCGCTACACGGTTTAGAACGGTTCTGGGGTGCAAAGAGGGCAGGGGTGCGGGGTTTGCGTCTGAGCGTTAACAATTTGGCCTGCGAGCGGGGGGAGCGGCGCATCTTCGAGGGCGTCTCCTTCACGCTCTCAGCCGGCGAGGCCCTGGTGATCACCGGCCGCAACGGGGCCGGCAAGTCCTCTCTCCTGGACATCCTGGCCGGGCGCCTGCACCCCGCGGGTGGGGCGATTCTTTTGGATGAAGCAGGCGAGCGCACCCTGGCCGAATGCCTGCACTATGTGGGCCACCGCGATGCCCTCAAAGCCGCCCTCACCGCCGAGGAAAACCTCACCTTCGCCCGCGACTTCCTCGGGCATCCGGCCCTGAAGCCCCGCGAAGCGCTCGAAGCGGTGGGGCTCGCCCACGCGGCCCGCCTGCCGGTGGCCTATCTCTCGGCTGGCCAGCGCCGCCGGGTGGCACTGGCCCGGCTGCTCGTGGCCCACCGACCGCTCTGGCTCCTCGACGAGCCGACTTCCGCCCTCGACACCACCTCCCAGGAGACCCTACGGCTGATTCTCGAAGGCCACCGGGAGCAGGGCGGCATGATCGTGGCCTCGACCCATTCGCCGCTGTTCCTGAAAGACGCCAAGGAGATCAGGATCGAGCGCACCAAAATCCCTCCCCCCGTTGCGGGGGAGGGTGCCGAGCGGAGCGAGGCGGGAGAGGGGGCGGGTTCGATGGAGCACAGCCCCTCTCCCGCCCCTCGCTCACGCGAGGGCCACCCTCTCCCGCAGAGGGGAGAGGGCGAAACGGGGGAGCCGTTATGATCCGCTCCTTCAACGCCCTCCTGATCCGCGACCTGAAGCTCGCCGCCCGCGTCGGCGGCTCCGGCGTCATGGGGCTCATCTTCTTCCTGATGATCGTGACGCTGATTCCGTTCGCACTCGGGCCCGACCTCAACCTGCTCTCGCGCATCGGACCGGCCATCCTCTGGATCGCCGCCCTGCTCGCCACCCTGATCGGACTCGACCGGCTGTTCCAGGCCGATCAGGAGGATGGATCGCTGGACCTCCTGCGCCTGTCGCATGCGCCGATGGAGATCGTGGTGCTGGCCAAGGTCATCGCCTACTGGCTCGTGACCGGCCTGCCGCTGGCCCTTGCGGCGCCTTTCCTGGGCTTCCTCGTGGCGCTCTCGCCCGAGGCCATGCTCGCCATGGTGGCGACCCTGCTCGTGGGCACGCCGGCGCTCACCTTCATCGGGGCGGTGGGCGCAGCGCTCACCTCGTCGCTGCGGCGTGGCGGGCTGATTCTCGCAATCCTGGTGCTGCCCTTCATGATCCCGACCCTGATCTTCGGCGTCTCGGCCGCCAACGCGGCCGTGGGCGGGACCATTCCGTTCGTGACGCCCTTCCTCGTGCTGATGGCGCTGTCGCTGATCGCGGCGGTGGTCGGCACGGTCGGCGCCGCGGCCGCCCTGCGCTCCGGGGAGTAGGACACCATGACTGAACGTCTCGTCATCTGCATGCGCCGCTCCCTGACGGAGCCCGTCCCGGATCCCGTCTGGCCGGCCGGGATCCGGCCGGTGACCTTCGAGCCGGGCCGGCACGCCGAGACGCTTCATGCGCTGCTCGTGGAAGCCTATGCGCGGGGAGGCGGCTACGTGGAGCCGTTCGCGATCTGGTGGCCGAGCCTGCAGGGCGATTCGGAATACGATCCCGCGCTGGTCTTCGTTGCAGCTAACGAACGGGGCAGCATCGTGGGCGTGGCGCAGTGCTGGACAGGTGCCTTCGTGAAGGACCTCGCCGTTGCCCCATCGATGCGCCGCAACGGCTTGGGCTCGTCGCTGCTGCATCAGGCGTTTCGTGCCTTCCGCGAGCGCGGATCCCCGTCCATCGAGCTGAAGGTGCACGCGGACAATCCCTCCGGTGCCTTGCGGCTCTACCGCTCGCTGGGCTTCGAGGAGGTCGAGTCCTACAGGCTCGCCTGAGCCTCAGGCCGCTTGCGCGTTGTCCTGGATCGGCTTGAACGCAGCTTCAAAGCCCTCCACACCCTCGCAGGTGAACGTGAGAACGCGCCCGGTATCGCGCCGCACCCAGCCCCGGTCGATCATGCGGGACAGGAGGGCGGCGCCCAGCGCGCCGCCGAGATGGCTGTGGCGTTCGCTCCAGTCGAGGCAGGCGCGGCAGACCGGACGGCGGCCCTTTTCCAGCGCCGCGAGATCGATCCCGAATTCGGCGAAGAAGGTGCGGCCTCTGTCAGTCAGGGCCAAGTCTCCCTCGCCCGCGATCAAGCCCTGCCGCTGGGCGCCCTTGAGCAGCAGGACGCCCCGCTCTCCGGCGAGATGGTCGTAGCAGACACGGGCGGATCGCAGCGCCGCATCCTTGGGGCCGGTGCGCACGCGGGTGGCGCCCGTGCGTTGGGCCAGGCCCATCAGGGCTTCCAGCACCTGGGCCACGTCGGGGCCCGAGAGCCGGAAATAGCGGTGGCGTCCCTGTTTCTCGGCGGTGAGCAGGTTGGCGGCGTCGAGCTTGGCCAAGTGGCCGCTCGCGGTCTGGAGCGTGACGCCCGCGGCCTGCGCGAGTTCGCTCACGGTGAGCGCCCGCCCGTCCATGAGAGCGGTGAGGATGTTGGCGCGGGCCGGATCACCCAGGAGCGCGGCAACGGACGCGATGACGGGACCTTCCTTCATACTTCGACGATAGCCGAAGCATCCGCGTCGATCAATCGGCTAAGACCGAACTGTCTTCGACAACAGGATGCTGACCCATGATCACCTGCTTCATCCGCTACGAGATCGATCCCTTCAAGGCAGACGCCTTCACCGAATACGCCCGCGCCTGGGGCCAGGCGATTCCCCGCTGCGGCGCGGACCTGATCGGCTATTATGCCCCGCACGAGGGCTCCAGCACATTGGCTTACGGCGTGTACAATATTCAAAATCTGGCCGAGTACGAGGCCTATCGCGAGCGCCTGCGCAACGACCCGCAAGGCCGCGCCAATTATGAATTCGCCAGGCGGGAGCAGTTCATCCGCCGGGAGGACAGGGTGTTCCTGCGCCTTGCCTCAGCGCCCCATGGGGAGTTGATCAAGCCATGATTGCGGTGATCTTCGAGGTCTGGCCGGACGGCGATGCGGGCAAGCGGGATTATCTCGGCCTCGCGGCGGCGCTCCGCTCCGACCTCATGGCGATGGACGGCTTCATCTCCGTCGAGCGCTTCCAGAGCCTCAGCGAGCCGGGAAAGCTCCTGTCGCTGTCGTTCTGGCGTGACGAGGAGGCGGTGCGGGCCTGGCGCAGCCTGCCCTCGCACCGCACCACGCAGGGAGCAGGCCGTGACGGCGTTTTCCGCGATTACCGCCTGCGGGTGGCGAGCGTGATCCGAGATTACGGTCTGAACAAGCGCGACGAGGCACCCGCCGACAGCCGCGCGGCGCACGAGGGCATCAGGGCCGAAGATTGATGCCGAAGGCCTGCTCGATGGCAGGTCTCCCGTCCCGCTCGACCCGGTAGATCGCCCGGTAGAGCCCGGGGCGGAAGCCGCCTTCAGGCTGTTTCACGCCGGAAAACGCCATCCATTGCGCCTTGTCGCGATCGAGCGGCGGGGCCTTGTTCTGGGCCAGAGGCTTGCCGTCCGGATCGAACAGGGTGAGCGTCTGCACATCGCCGCCTTTCAGGCCGATGGCGCGGACAAAGGCTACGAGAGCTGGCGAGCGCGTGGTGGGCGGCTCCTGCCCGGCCGTCCCTGCCTCGATGGCTGCCATCGTGACCGGGCCAGGGGCAAACCCCTTGTTGAGCACGGTGCCCGTCTGGTAGGCGAGCGCCGGCTGGAGCGAGGCCTCCCATAACGACTTGCCGCCGCCGCAGGATTTCTCCGGCGCGCCATAGGCGAAGGGATCGACCGGCTTGCCGTCCTTGATGACGGTGAAGTGCAGATGCGGAAATTCGGTCAGGCCCGACAATCCGATCTGCCCGATCTTCTCGCCCGCTTTCACCTCGCGGCCGGAGCGCACGGTAAGGCTGCCCTTTGCCATGTGGCAGTAGGCGGTGCGCCAGCCGTTGCCGTGATCGATCACCACGGCATTGCCGCAGCCGATCTGGCTGATCTTGTCGCGGGTTTGCTCGGTCACGAAGGCGTCGGGAACCCCTTCGCGGGTGTTGGCGACCTTGCCGTCCGCGGCCGCAACCACATCGACGCCCGCCCGCTGCTCCACCATCGACGGCAGGCGGATATCGGTGCCGTCATGCCCGTCCTCCCCGACGGCACCGCACTGATAGTCGCGCATCACCGGGGATGGGTCGTGATCCAGGTACTTCTGGAGGAAGCAGGTGCGCCCGATCTCGCAGGCGACCGGCAGGCGCAGGGTGATCTCCTGCGCCTGGGCCGGAAGCGCAAGCAGGGTGAGGCCGACGAGGCTGGACAATCCGACGCGCATGATCGCTCCGCAACAGAGATGCGAAACTATATGCGGGTTCAAGTGGCGAATGAAAGGCGTGAGGTTTCACGCCCCTGTGTCATTCCCGGCCGGAGCGCAGCGGAGGGGAAGGGAATCCACTCACACCCTCTGCGCCATGGATCCCCTTCCCTCGCTCCGCCCGCCGGGGATGACGCCAACCGCGTCATGGCCGGCCTTGTGCCGGCCATCCACGTCTTTGGAAGCACAGCGGCGTCAAGATGTGGATCCCCGGGACAAGCCCGGGGATGACGAGGCAGTATCGGTTCGCCGAAATGATAAAGCCAAGGTCCTACGCACATTTCCTGAATGCCCAACCGTTCTCGAAATCCGTAAAAGCCCCATCTCTGGCGAAATCGTTATTCGCTCCGTGTTGATCTCCACGTTGCAGGCATGCCTTTAGACCGCTACATCCAGCCCATGATCCGTGAGCTTGCCAACCCGACCCGCTTCATGAGCCTCAGCGGCACGCTGCTGCCGTGGGTGGGAGGCCTGGCCGCGGTCCTGATGGGCATCGGGCTCTACATGGTCTGGTTTGCCGCGCCGGCCGACTACCAGCAGGGCGAGACGGTCAAGATCATGTATCTCCACGTGCCGGCCGCCTGGCTGTCCCTGTTCTTCTACATGATCATGGCAAGCTCGGCGCTCGGCACCCTGGTGTGGCGCCACCCGCTGGCGGATGTGTCGCAGAAGGCGGCAGCGCCGATAGGCGCCGCGTTCACGCTGATCTGCCTCGTCACCGGCTCCCTCTGGGGCAAGCCCATGTGGGGCACCTACTGGCAGTGGGACGCACGCCTCACCTCCATGCTGGTGATGCTGCTGATCTATCTCGGGATTCTCGCGCTCTGGCGCGCCATCGAGGAGCCGAACCGCGCCGCCCGCGCCGTGTCGATCCTCACGCTCGTCGGCGCCGTGAACGTGCCGATCGTGAAGTTCTCGGTCGATTGGTGGAACACCCTGCACCAGCCGGCTTCCGTGTTCCGCATCGACGGGCCGACGATCCATTCCTCCATGCTCGTGCCGCTCCTGATCATGGCGGTGGCCTTCTCGCTCTTAGGCATCGCCCTGCACCTTGCCGGCATGCGCACCGAGATCCTGCGCCGTCGCGTGCGCACCCTCACGATCCTCGAGGCCGAGCGCCTCGACGCACAGGCGGCCTGAACCGATGTCGCACACGTTCTTCATCGCTTTCTCCTACATCGTGACCGCCCTGGTGATCGCAGGCCTGATCCTGCGCGCGGCGATCGATCACCGCATCCAGGTGCGCACGCTGGCCGACCTCGAGTCCCGCGGCGTCGGCCGGAGGTCCCGCCGTGGCTGAAGCAACCGAGCGCCCCCGGTCGCGCCTGATCTTCATCCTGCCCGGACTCGTCTTCCTCGCGCTTGCAGGGCTGTTTGCCGTGCAGCTGTTCTCCGGCCGCAACCCGGCCGAGCTGCCGTCCGTCCTCATCAACAAGCCCGTGCCGACCTTCAGCCTCGCGCCCCTGGAGGGCCTCGTGGCCGACGGCAAGCCCGTGCCGGGCTTTTCCAACGAGGATCTCAAGGGCCGCGTCACGGTGGTGAATGTCTGGGCGTCCTGGTGCGGCCCCTGCCGCCAGGAGCACCCGCTGCTCGTCGATCTCGCCAAGGACCCGTCGATCCGGGTGGTCGGCATCAACCAGCGCGACAACCCCGACAATGCCCGCCGCTTCCTCGGCGCGCTCGGCAACCCGTACAGCGCCGTCGGCGTCGACCCGAACGGCCGTGCCTCCATCGACTGGGGCGTCTATGGCGTGCCCGAGACCTTCATCGTCGGCCCCGACGGCACCATCCGCCACAAGCATATCGGCCCGCTGACGCCGGAGAATTTTTCTGCGTTCAAGGAGCGCCTGCGCCAAATCCCGCGCGCTTGAGCCGGTTAATCGCGATATCAAGCGCCGAGAGGAAGGCCGAGCGGTCCTTCGCCGAAAATGGCTTCGGCCCCCCGGTCACGTCCCCCATGGCGCGCAGGTCCTCCATCAGGTTGCGGGTGGCGAGTGCCATGCCGATGGAGGCTTCGGTGAACGGCTTTCCCGTTGGCCCGATTACGTCGGCGCCGGCGGTCACGCAGCGGTGGGCGAGCGGAATGTCGGCGGTGATCACGATGGCGCCGCGCCTGGCACGCTCGGCGATCCAGTCGTCGGCGGCATCGAACCCTGCGCTCACCACCACGCGCTCGACCAGCGGGCTCTGCGGCACCTGCATGAAGGAATTCGACACCACGAAGACCTTGACCCGGTGGCGCTCGGCGACCTTGTAGATTTCAGGCTTCACCGGACAGGCATCCGCATCCACATAGAGGGTGATCGGCTGGAAGGTCTCGCTCATGAACTATATATTCCTGTGGGATGCGGGGATGCTGCCGAGCCTCAACGGCCGTTCATGCCGGCGCAACGGTTTCGCCATGGGTGCTGGCGCAGTCCAGTGACATAACGCATCAACCCTCTGGGGAGCAAAAGGAAGCTCGTGACCCCTCGATCCCGCACCCGCGCTGCCTTGGCCCGGCTCAACACCCTGCGGACGACGCCGACTTTAAGCGACGCGACCCAGCGGCTGATTCGCGAGGCGGATACCGGCGCCCTGCAGCGGGCGGGCATGGCGCGCATGGTGACGGCAGGGCTTCTGCTGCTGGCGGTCGTGATCGCCACGGCCGGGGTCGAGCTCGACAATCCCGTGGCCCGCAAGCAGATCGCCGCCGCGGAGCTGACCCTCGTGCTGTTCGGGGCCTCGGGCTGGTTCGGCGGTTGGCTCGCCTCGCGGCGGATCGCCATTGCGCAGCTGCCTGTGGTCACGGCGGTGACCGACGCTTTGCTGGTCCTCGGGAACCTCGCCTACAGTCACTGGGGCTTAGGCATCCCCGGCAGCCTCTTTGCGGCCTTTCCGGTATCCTGGGTGGTGCCGATCACCATGGCGGCGGCGGCGATTCACTACCAGCCGCGGCTCCAGGCCTTCGTGGCCGCCATCTATGTGGTGGGCCTCACGCTGATCGCCTTCGGCGGCGGCTTTGTCACCCTCGAGGAGCGGCAGCAAGATCTCGCCGCCATCGCGGGCCTGTTCTCCATGCAGACCAACATGGTCCGCATCGTCATGGTCTTCGCCGCCGGCCTGATCCTGATCCTCGTGGCGCGCCAGGGGCGGCTGATGCTGGAGCGGGCCGTGCGGGAGACGACGCTTCGGGTCAACCTCACCCGCTACCTGCCGCGCGAACTCGCGCCCATCCTCACCGATCAGGCCTTTGCGTCCCTGCGTCAGGGACGGCGCATTCCCGTGACGGTGATGTTCGTGGACATCCGCGCCTCGACCACCTTCGGCGAGACCATGGAGCCGGCGCAGCTTGCCGTGTTCATCACGTCCTTCCGCCGGCGCGTGCTGCGGGCAGCCTCCCGCCACGGCGGCGTCATCGACAAGTTCACCGGCGACGGGGCGCTCATCCTCTTCGGGGTTCCGGGCGCGCAGGACGGGGATGCAGGGCGGGCGCTCGCCTGCGGGCGCACCCTGCTCAGCCTGATCGAACGCTGGAACGCCAAGCGCCGCTTCGACCCGCCGGTGCGGCTCGGCATCGGCATCCATACGGGCGACGTGTTCTGCGGCGTGGTGGGCGACGAGAGCCGGCTGGAGTTCACCGTCGTCGGCGAGACCGTCAACATCGCGTCCCGCATCGAGCAGGCGACGAAGGGCGCCGGCTGCGAGCTTCTGGCTTCGCAGGAGACCGTAGCGGCGGCGGGCGAGGAGGATCTCTGGACGGAGGTCGAGTGCGATCCGCTGCCGGGGGTCACGCGCCGGATGGTGCTGATGAAGCCTGTAGGGTGAGGGTTCCCATCACTCCATCGTCATGGCCGGACTTGTTCCGGCCATCCATCTCCTCAAGCCCAGTCATCCTATACTCAACCTCATCCTGAGGAGGGCGCGTCAGCGACCGTCTCGAAGGAGGATCCAGTGCTCTCTGGAGGCTCCTTCGAGACGCAGCTTCGCTGCTCCTCAGGATGAGGGTGGTGCTTGGGTAGAAGGCTTAAACCTCTTCCGCCTTCTTGATCTCGTGCTTCAACAGCAGCGGCGTCTGGGCCAGCGCGAACGCGATGGTGAGCGGCATGATGCCGAAGACCTTGAAGCTGACCCAGAAATCCGTCGTCTGCGTGCGCCAGACGATCTCGTTGATCGCGGCGAGCGCGAAGAAGAACAGGGCCCAGCGTAAGGTGAGCTTGCGCCAGCCCTCCTCGTCGAGGTCGAACACGCTGTCGAGGACGATCTGGAGCAGGGGCTTGCGGAAATACAGACCGCCCAGCAGCACGAGCCCGAACAGGGTGTTCACGATGGTGGGCTTGAGCTTGATGAAGATCTCGTCCTGCAGGAAGAGCGTCAGCCCGCCGAAGACCACCACGACGATGGCCGACACCACCGGCATGATCGGCAGCTTGCGGGTGAGCGCGTAGCTGATGCCGAGCGCGATCACCGTCGCCACGATGAAGATTCCCGTGGCGGCGAAGATACGCTGGTCCTGTGCGAAGCCGAAGCGGTCGCCATAGGCGTTGCCGATGAAGAACAGGGCCAGGGGCCCGAGTTCCAGGGCGAGCTTGAGAAGAGGGGGGAGGCGTTTTTCGTCGGTCATGAGGTTGCTTCTAACCCGGCAATGGCTTTCGCGAAATCCCGTGCGGTGAAAGGCTCCAGGTCCTCCACCCCCTCGCCGACGCCGATGAAGTGCACGGGCAAGCGAAACTTCTCGGCAAGCGCTACCAGGATGCCGCCCCGCGCGGTGCCGTCGAGCTTGGTCATCACGAGGCCCGTGACGCCTGCTGCCTTCTGAAACAGCTCCACCTGGCTCATGGCGTTCTGGCCGACCGTCGCGTCGAGCACGAGGAGCGTGGCGTGGGGAGCGCTCGGGTCGAACTTCTTGACCACGCGCACGATCTTTTCGAGCTCGGCCATGAGCCCGGCCTTGTTCTGAAGGCGGCCCGCCGTGTCGATGAGCAGCACGTCGCTGCCATTGGCCTTCGCCTCCTGCAGGGCGTCATAGGCGAGGCCCGCCGCATCGGCTCCCTGCTCGCGGGACAGCACCGGCGCGCCGACGCGCTCGCCCCACACCTTCAGCTGCTCGATGGCGGCGGCCCGGAAGGTGTCGCCGGCCGCCAGCATGACTTTGAGGCCCTGGCTGCGGAATTTCTGGGAGAGCTTGCCGATGGTGGTGGTCTTGCCGGCTCCATTCACGCCGATCATGAGAATGACGAAGGGCTTGTGCGACCTGTCGACGATCAGCGGCTGGGCTACGGGCTGGAGAGTCTTCTCCACTTCGCCCGCTAGAATGGTCTTCACCTCCTGGGGCGAGATCTCCTTGTTGTAGCGGCCGGCGGAGATCGCCTCCGTGATCCGCATGGCGGTGGGCACGCCGAGATCGGCCTGGACCAGCGCATCCTCCAGCTCCTCCAGGGTCGCCGCATCGAGTCGGCGCTTGGTGAAGAGGCCGGTGACGCTGTCGGACAGGGACGAGGAGGTGCGCCGCATGCCGTCCGTCAGGCGCTGCCACCAGTTCGGAGCCGCAGCGGGCTTAGTCTCAGGCGCAGGAGTGACTTCCGCGGGAGCGGGTTCAGGAGAGCCGATGTCCGCGGCCGTGATGTCCGGGCGCAGCTCGGGACCCGTCTCGGTGACGATGCGCGGCAGCGGCTCCTGCGGGTTGGTGCCTTCCGGATCGAGGCCCTCGATGGGCTGAAGGTCGGCCCCGGCCAGCTCCGGCGGGGTCTTGTTCTCCTCGGGCGTGTCGGGAGAGGCGGTGGTCACGGTCGAGGGAGCGGCCGCGAGATCGTCCGCGCCCGTCGTGGGCGGGGAGGGCATCGCCTCCGGCTCGCCGCCGGCCTGCGGGGTTTCCTGCACAGGGGGCGGCGCCGGGGGTGTGTCAGCCTTGCGCCCGAACAGACGGGAGAGGAATCCGGGCTTGTCGGGCTTGGTGTCGGCCATGGGTTTCGCTGTGCCTTATAAACGCTGTGCTTGATTTAATGCGGATGCCTCGATAGCGCATCGTGCGGAAAAGTGGGAACCGGTTTTCCGCGTTCAACGATGCGCCATCATACAGCATAAGCATCGGATGAATCCCAAAAGTGGGTTCCACTTTTGGGTCCGATGCTTGTCTTATGATTTTCCCGTCCTGATCGAGCAAGATGAGGACACCGCCAGCGGGTCGCGAGCTCGCTG
>NZ_JAELXT010000041.1 GCF_016427565.1 Microvirga splendida | reverse complement strand
CTCGTCGATGCCGGCCACGTCATCGAAGGTCACGCGGCCATGGGCCTCGGTGAGCAGCTTCGCCTTGGACTTGCCGAAGCCCATGGCCCGGCCGGCGCCGCTCTGCATCTGCCGCGACAGGAACACCCAGGCGCCGATGAAGAGCGCGATGGGCAGGATGTTCATGAGCACCGCGATGAACCACGGGGTCGAATCCGACTGCGGACGGGCCGTGATCTGCACGCCCTTCTGCTGCAGCTTCGAGACCAGCATCGGGTCGCTCGGCGCGTAGGTGGTGAAGGTGCGGCCATCCGTATAGGTGCCGCTGATCTCGGGGCCGGAGATGACCACGCTGGTGATGCGGCCGGCCTCGGCCTCGCTGAGAAGCTGGCTATAGGCGATGTCGCTGCCGCCGCCGCGTTGGCCGGGGCTCTGGAACAGGGTCACGAGCGCCAGCACTAGGAGGAAGATCACCACCCAGAGGGCGAAGTTGCGGAAATTTGAATTCATCTGATCAGGTTCTGCCCCAGAGGGAGAGAAAGCGAGAGGAGGTCTCCCCGCGCGGCTAAACTCAATGTAGGCACACCGTCTCGCCTTGCCAAGGGAATGCGGCGCCGATGCGACATCTTCCGATAGCCTTAAAGCCTCGGACCCAAAAGTGGACTTGCACTTTTGGGATTGGATCCGATGCATTCTTCTTGGATGAGAGCATCGTGCGGACGCAGCGGACTGCACGATGCTCTATCCAGAATGTTGGCTAACGGCCTCGCTGGCGAGGCGGTTCCGGCCCTACGGATACCCGTCCGGCCGGGGTGAGGCGCAGATGGGCTCCCGCCACGGTGAGGCTCAGCGCCTCCCCGGCGCCTGCCGCCTGCCGCAGGCGCTCCGTGCAGGCCTCCAGCCGGTAGAGGCGGCTGTTGTCGAGATCGAGACCTGCCTGTTCCAGGGCCAGCTCCAGCACCCGCAGGGCGATGGCGAAGGGCTCGTCCGTGAGGCTCGTGGCCTCAAACGACAGGGCCCCTGCCTCCAGGCGAGGCGCGCCGCGGCCCAGGGCCTCCCCGGCCTTGAGGTCGAGGGCCTCATCGGCTTGGGCGGCCCGCTCCGCGAGGCGGACCAGGCGCTCGGCGGTGAGCCCCTCCTCGGCGAGCAGGGGCATGAGCCTGCGCCAGCGAACCCGGGCGTAGCGCTCGTCCGCGTTGGACGGGTCGGTGACGAAGCGCCAGCCCTGGAGCCGGCATCGGTCGAGAAGATGTGATTTCGGCAGGCCCAGCAGCGGCCGCACATGGCGGATGCCCTGCCGGTCTGTCTCCCGGCGCATGCCCGCAAGGCCCTGCAGGCCGGAGCCGCGCGCAAGGCGCATCATCACCGTCTCGGCCTGGTCGTCGAGGGTGTGGGCGGTGACGAGATGGGAGGCCCCCGCCTGGCGGGCCTGCTCGACCAGGAGGCGGTAGCGCGCCTCGCGGGCGGCCTCCTGGATTCCGCTCGCGGGTTTGCTCCCCGTCCAGACGAGAATCCGGTGCGGCAGGTTCAAAAGAGCGGCCTCGCGCGCCACGAAGGCGGCCTCAGTGGCAGCCTCGGGCCGCAGGCCATGATCGACGGTCGCCACGTGAACGGGAGGGCGCCGGCCGAGGGCAGCCCATCGTGCGAGGGCATGCATGAGAGCCACGGAGTCCGGCCCGCCCGAAACGGCGGCGAGAATGCCGGAGGCTTGGTTCAGGGGGAGAAAAAGACGCTCAAGCCCTTCATCCGAGAGCGGATCGTCGGAGGGCGAGGTCGGGGCCATCGGAGCGGGCCTTGCAGGTCAGCGGATCAGCTGCACTTGATCCGCTTCTGCTCGCGTTCGGAGGCCTGGCGGACCGGTGCGGAGGCCTGCGGGTACTTGCGGTCGAGTTCGGAGAGGACGGCGCAGGCGCGGTCCTTGGCGCCGAGGCCGTTCAGGGAGATGCCGAGGCGCAGCAGGGCATCGGGCGCCTTGGCCGCGTCGGGATGCTCGGCCGAGACGTTCAGGAACTGCTCCGCAGCCTCGCGGTAGCGGCTGCGCATGAGATAGGTCTCGCCCAGCCAGAAGGTGGCCTCCGGCACGAGCTTGTCGCGCGGATTGGACTGCAGGAAGCGGCGAAAGCCCATCTCGGCCTGGTCGTACTGCTTCTGAGAAAAGGACGCATAGGCGGCGTCGAAATCCGCCCGGGGATTGCCGACGCTGGTCGCCGCCACGCTGGGGTTGGCGCGCTCGGTGATGGCGCCCTGGGGCAGGGCCGGCTGGTCGTCGGCATGGTAGTCGAGGGGCGCGCCCTCGGCGTTATCCTGCTCGATCAGCTCGCCGATCCCGGCAAGCTGGCCGCCCGGAAGCGGCATCGGACGGCCTGCATCGGCTTGATCGAGCGGCGCGGATTGCGGGGTCGAGCCGAGCGGACGGGGTGCCCCGGGGGCGTCCGGCGCCTCCGAGGGGTCGAACACGTCGCTGCGGCGCTGCGGCTGGGCCGGCGCCGGCTGGGCCTGAGGCGGGGCAGGACGGGCGGGCGTTGCCGTGGACGGCGCGGGAGCAGGCCTGGCGGCGCTGCCGCCGCGTCCCTCCTGGAAGCGGAACTCCACGTCCTCCTGGAACTTGCGCAGCTGCTCCTTGAGCTGGCGGTTCTCGTACTGGAGCTGCTCCATCTGGCCGGAGAGCTGCCGGAACTGGCTCTCGAGCCGGTTCAGGCGCACGATCGCGTCGGCCGCATCCTGCGCGGCGGCAGGAAGAACCGAAGTCGCGGCCAGAGCCAGGACCAGGGTGAAAAAGACAAACAGGCGTCGCAACATGCTGGGAATACCGTAAGGATTCTCGATGGAGGGGCCGATAACACAAAAGCGCCGCCACGGCGAGAATGTGGCGGCGCTCTGCGATTTCACGGGAGTTCTTGGTCGGTGAGGCCTTATGCCCCGGCGCCGTTGCCGAGCACCGTCACGGCGCGGCGGTTCTGCGACCAGCAGGAGATGTCGTTGCAGACCGCCACCGGGCGCTCCTTGCCGTAGGACACGGTGCGGAAGCGGTTGCCCGGGATGCCGCGGGAGACGAGGTAGTCGCGGACCACCTGGGCGCGGCGGGCGGAGAGCGAGAAGTTGTACTCGCGGGTGCCCCGCTCGTCCGCATGGCCTTCGAGGATGAAGGTGTATTGCGGATAGCGCTGCAGCCACTGGGCCTGCTTGTCGAGGGTCGCGACCGCCGTGGGGGTCAGGTCCGTCGAGTCGGTCTCGAAGAACACGCGGTCGCCCACGTTGACGACGAAATCCTGGGCGCTGCCCGGGGTGGCGGCGCCACCGGCGCCGAAGCCGCCGGCTCCGCCAGCCATCTCATCTTTGTTGGACGAACACGCCGCCGCCCCGAGGGCGAGGACGAGTGCAGCGGCGAACTTGACGGCGCGCAGCGTCATCATTGGCAATACTCCTTACACATACGTTTGCCGAACGTTGTGTCTTTCATATCGGGAGGATGGTTAAGGGAGGGTTCCGTCAACCTTGAGGAGAGGCTCCCGATCAAGGTGAATTATGGCCAAGTTGTGGAAGTTGAGGTCATGGTAAATCAACTGTGAAAGAATTCCGGATGCACGCGCCATATCTAACATCAAGGAAGCCGCGCGAAGCTAGGCTGCTGCCGATTGCTCGACTCGCGCGTTGAGAGGTCATGAACATCGTGACGACCCAGCCCGGCACCCTTGGACAGCCCTACCGCAAGGCCCTCGACGACCTGCGCCTGGAGCGAGCCTTCGCGCGCATCGCCGACAGCGACCTGCGCCACGGCAATGCGGTGGCGCTGCTGAAGGATTCGCGGGAGAACTACCCGGCCTGGCTCGAGGCGATCCGCTCGGCGCAGTCGGTGATCCATTTCGAGAACTTCATCATCGCCGACGACGACACCGGCCGGGAATTCGCCGAGGCGCTCATGGAGCGGGCGCTCGCCGGCGTGCGGGTGCGGGTGCTCTACGACTGGCTCGGCTCCTCCGCCCGCGCCCTGCCCGCCTACTGGCGGCGCCTGCGCGAGGCCGGGGTGCAGGCCAAGGTCTTCAACCCGCCCCGGCTGACGGACCCGTTCTGGATCCGCCGCAACCACCGCAAGCTGATCACCGTCGACGGGCGCCTCGGCTTCGTCTCGGGCCTGTGCGTGTCGGATAACTGGGTCGGCAAGGACGGCCATGAGCCGTGGCGCGACACGGGGATCTCCGTGGAAGGCCCGCTGGTGGCGGATCTCGATGCCGCCTTCGCCGAAAGCTGGTCGCTCGCCGGCATGCGGGCGATCCCGAAATCGGAGTTGCCCAATGCCGACCTGATCCCGCCGGCAGGCTCCGTGGCGGCCCGTCTCATCAGCGGCGAGCCCGGCATGTTCCGCACCTACCGGGTCGACCAGTTCATCGCCGCCACGGCGCAGCGCACCCTCTGGCTCACGGACGCGTACTTCGTCGCCACCACCTCCTATGTGCAGGCTTTGGGCGAGGCCGCACGCGACGGCGTCGACGTGCGCATCCTGGTGCCCGGATCGAGCGACGTGCCGGCGCTGCAGCCCGTGGTGCGGGCGGGCTACCGCTCGCTGATCGAGGTCGGAGTCCGGGTGTTCGAATGGAACGGCACCATGCTCCACGCCAAGACCGCCGTGGCGGACGGGCGCTGGGCCAGGGTGGGCTCCACCAACCTCAACCTGGCGAGCTGGGCCACCAACTGGGAGCTCGACGTGGTGGTCGAGGATACGGGCTTCGCCGAGGCCATGGAGGCGATGTACCTGGAGGATCTCACCAACGCCACGGAGATCGTCCCCGGCTGGCAGTCCCGCCGGCGGCAGGCGCGCAACATGCGCTCCCGCCGCGGTCACCGCTACACAAAGGGCGGCGTGCGCAGGCTCGCCGCCGGCGCCCTGGCGCTGTCGAGCGCGGTGGGCCGGGCAGTCGGGTCCGGGTCGCGCTCGCTCACGGCGACGGAAGCGCGCAGCATCACCATCATCGGATTTGCGCTCCTGGCCCTGGCCGCGCTGGTGACGTTCTTTCCGGTTCTCATCATCTCGCCGGTGGTCATCGCCCTCGTGTGGCTCGGCCTCGCGCTGCTCATCCGCGCCTTCCGGCTCAAGCGGCGCGTGCGCCTGAGGCGCCGCAAGCTCGCCCTGCGGCGCAAGCTGGCCAAGACCAGGGACGGGCAGACCTCCGCAGGAGAATAAAAGGAAACCGGCAACCAAGCTTGGCGTTGTCGCAACAATGGGGCAGACGCGTTCCTTATCCGAGGAGATTCCCATGGCATCAGGCACCTCCGCCTCTTCAGACCCGCTCGACCGCATTCACGCCATGAGTTCGCTCCTGGCGCAGAACTGGTGGGCCGTGGCCCTGCGCGGCGTCTTCGCCATCGTGTTCGCGCTCATCGCCTTCTTCTGGCCCGGCGCGACGCTCCTCTCGTTCGTGCTGTTCTTCTCGGCCTACATGCTGGTCGACGGCGTCTTCGCCATCGTGTCGGGCATCAGGGCCGCGTCCAACCACCAGCGCTGGGGCCTGCTGATCCTGGAGGGCATCCTCAACATCCTGGTGGGCGTCATCGCCTTCGCCATGCCGGTGCTGACGGTGCTGTTCTTCGTCACCCTGGTGGCCGTGTGGTCGCTGATCACGGGCGTCCTGATGATCGTCGCCGCCTTCAAGCTCAATCCCGAATACGGCCGCGGCTGGCTCATCTTCAGCGGCATCGTGTCGGTGCTGTTCGGCATCGCGCTGCTGATCGCCCCGCTCGTCGGCGCCGTGGTGCTGACCTGGTGGCTCGGCGCCTACGCGCTCATCTTCGGCATCGGCCTCCTGGTGCTCGCCTTCAAGCTTCGGCGGTGGAGGGACGACAGCACCGGCGCGCTGAAGGCCTGAATGAAAAGGGCGCTCGAAGCGCCCTTTTGTGTCTCTCGATCAGTTGCTCTGCCGGCTCTCGCTCAACAGCGGCGACCAGGTCGGGTCGGACGCGAAGGACGGGGTCGGGACGGGCTGCTCCACGCGGCCGGTGATGTCGACCATGTAGAGCTTGCCGCCGGCCTGCCCGCCGGGATCGCGGAAGAACAGGATGTACTGGCCGTTCGGCGCCCAGGTCGGACTCTCGTTGTGGAAGCCTTCCGTGAGGATCCGCTCGCCCGAACCGTCGGGCTTCATGATGCCGATGGCGAAACCGCCCGCGCGCTGCTTGGTGAAGGCGATGTAGTCGCCCCGCGGCGACCAGGCCGGCTGCGAGTAGGAGCCTTCTCCGAAGGAGATGCGGCGCTGGTCCGAGCCGTCCACGTTCATCACGTAGATCTGCTGCTTGCCGCCGCGGTCGCTTTCGAACACGATCTGCTTGCCGTCCGGCGAGAAGGACGGCGAGGTGTCGATGGCGGGCGTCGAGGTGAGGCGCGTGGTGGCCTGCGAGCCCAGGTTCATCATGAAGATGTTGGCGTTTCCGCCCTGCTGCAGGCTCATGACGATGCGATTTCCCTCGGGTCCGAAGCGCGGCGATGACGCCATGTCGGGGAAGTTGCCGAGCACCTGGCGCGCGCCGGTCTCGAGGTTGATCACCTGCACGCGCGGCTGCTGGCCCTCGGTCTGGGACATGTAGGTGATGTCCTGCGTGGCCGGCGAGTAGCGCGGCGCCACCACCGACGTGTCGCCTTGAGTCAGGTAGCGCACGTTGGCGCCGTCCTGGTCCATGATAGCAAGGCGCTTGCGGCGGTTCTCCTTCGGGCCCGATTCATCGACGAACACGATGCGCGTGTCGAAGAAGCCGCCGAATCCGGTGATCTTGGTGTAGACCGCATCCGAGATGATGTGGCCGACGCGGCGCCAGAAATTGGCGTCCGTCACATATTGCTGGCCGGCGAGTTGCTGGCCCGTCTCGATGTCCCACAGGCGGAACTCGGCGCGCAGGCGCCCTGACGGATCGCGCGAGACGCGGCCCGTGACGAGCGCCTGGGCGCCCGCCGCCTTCCAGGCATCGAAGCGCGGCGCCGCATCGAACGACGGACGCTCGGGGAAGCGCGCCTTGTCGAGGGGCGCGAAATAGCCCGAGCGCTGCAGGTTGTTGGCGATGATGCCCGACACCCGCTGCCCCATGTCGCCCTCGCCGGAGAAATCGGCGACGGCGATGGGCATGGGCTGGAACTGCCCGCCGGGTCCGACGCGGAACGAGAGCTGCGCCTGGGCGGCTGGCGCGAGCGCCACCATCGGCAGGACAACGGCGAGCGCGACGAGAAGACGGGAAACGATACGAGTGATCATGGGATGCTATCTCAAGCTTGAAGGGCTTTAAGAGAGAGGAGGATCGAACTGGACGTTCAGGATCTTCCAGTCCGCGTAATAGGGGACGAATTTCGCCGGGATCTCGAACTGGCGGCACTTGCGGATGGCCCTGACGGCCGCATCGGCCACCGCGCGATCCGTCGATGAGTTGCCGGCCTGAAGGACCCGCGGCTCGGTGCTGAGCGAGCCGTCCTGGTTCAGGCGGATGTCGAGGATGGGCGCCGTGACCTGCCCGCCCGATGCTGCGATCGGTGCGCTGTAGCATCGCTCGATCTGCGACACGAGAATGCCGATGAGCGCATCGCGCAGACTGGGCGAGAGCTTCGCGGCCGAGCCCGTCGCGGTGCCGAGCGAGGCGGTCTTCTGGACCTCCGCGCCTGTCGCGCCGGTGGACTGGCTCTTTTCCTTGCTGTCGAGGAACTGCTTCAGGTCGCCCATGTCGAGCTTCTTGGCGACCTGCGCCTCCTTGCGTGCCTTGGCCTCGGCCTCTTCCTTGGCCTTGGCTTCCGCGATCTTCTTCGCCTCGGCTTCCGCCTTGGCCTTCGCTTCGGCCTCGGCCTTCGCCTTCGCTTCGGCGACCTTCTTGGCTTCGGCCTCAGCCTTGGCTTTCGCCTCCGCTTGAGCCTTTGCCTTCGCCTCAGCTTCGATCTTGGCCTGCTCGGCGGCCTTGGCCTTCTCGATGGCCTCGGCTTCCGCTTTTTCCCGCAGCTGCTTTTCTTCCTCGGCCTTGGCCTCGGCGGCTTTCTCTTCCTGCGAGCGAGTCGGCGGCGCGGGCGGCGGAGGGGCTGCGGCGACCGGCTCCTCCTTGTCGGCGACCTTCATCTCGGCCGGGCGCTTCGGAGGGGCCGGTGCATCGCGCTTGTCCTCGCCGGGATCCTTCAGCTCGGTCTTGTCCGCGACGCGTTCGGCGCGGGGCTTCGGCTGCGGCGCCTTGGCGTTGGTCTCGCCCTTGGTGATCTGCGAGAGCTGGGCATCGGTGATGACCTCGACCGGGATGCCTTCCTGCGCCTCGGGAAATTCGGCCACCGACGACAGACCGATCATGGCGGCCGTCAGCAGCGCCGCATGCGCGACGCCCGAGACCCAGAAGCCCGGCTCGGAAGTGCTGAATTTCAGCTTCAACGCCACGTGTGCTTGCCCCCTGCTCTTAAATTAGCTCAGCGCTGGTCGATCTCGGTCACGAGGGCGACGCGCTTGTAGCCGGCCGTGGTCACGATCGACATCACCTGGGCGACGCGCCCGTAATCCACCTTCTTGTCGCCGCGCACGAAGACCCTCTCGTCGAAGCCGGCCTTCGACACCTCCGCGAGCTTGCCGACGATGGCCTCGTCCGTCAGCTCCGTCTCGCCGAGAAACACCTGGCCGTTGGCCTTGATCGACAGGGTCACCGGCGTCGCGTCGGAGTTGAGCGGCGCGGCCTTTGTCTGCGGAAGATCGAGCGGCACGCCCGCCGTCATCATGGGGGCCGCCACCATGAAGATGATGAGCAGCACGAGCATGACGTCGATGAACGGCGTCATGTTGATCTCGTTGATCACGCCTGCCTGCCGGGAGCGCCTGCGGCGGCGTCCGCCTCCTGCCGATCCTGCCATCATGGCCATGCCCGGTCTCCCTTAGGCCGCATTGGCGGGAGAGCGGCCCGCATGGGCGATGCGCTCATCCACCTGACGCGACAGGATGGCCGAGAACTCGTCGGCGAAGCCTTCGAGCCGCGACTGCAGCTTGCCGACTTCCGAGTTCAGCTTGTTGTAGGCCAGCACCGCAGGGATCGCGGCGAAGAGGCCGATGGCGGTGGCGAACAGCGCCTCGGCGATGCCGGGGGCCACGACCGCAAGGCTGGTGTTCTTGGAGGCGGCGATCGACGTGAAGGAATTCATGATGCCCACCACCGTGCCGAAGAGGCCGATATAGGGACCGGCCGAGCCGATGGAGGCCAGCACCGTCAGGCGGGAATTGAGCCGCTCCACCTCGCGCTGGATGGTGACGTCGAGCACCTTATCGATGCGCTGCGGCAGGGACTGGAACGAACGGCCCGAGCCCTCGAAGGAGCGCTTCCACTCGCGCATGGCGGCGACGAACACGGCGGCAAGCCCCGCGGCCGGGCGGCTCTGGAGGTTGCGATAGAGCTCCTCCAGGGACTGGCCGGACCAGAACACGTCCTCGAACCGGTCCATGGCGCGCTTGGTGCGGCCATAGAGCAGGGTCTTGTCCACGATGATGGCCCAGCACCAGACCGAGGCCGCCAGCAGGCCGACCATCACGAGCTTGACGATGAAATGGGCCTGCCAGAACAGGCCAAAGAAGGACAGGTCGTGGGCCACAGGAGCGGCCTGGGCCACATCAGCCGGATTCATGCTCTCTCGTCCTCGCTCTTCGAGCAGCCCCGAGTCGCCTCAGGGCCCACCGCAGATTGGTTCTAGGAAAATCTGTTCTTGTATTACTGCTCGTTCGCCCCCGAATCTGTCGAAAATAAGGGCAGGAGGGCGAAGAGCCTCAGATCGTCCCGGACCGTACCCTGTTAGGCACAGAGTAAGGTTAAGGTCTGGTTTAAGTGCGGCCTCCGCAAGGCGGAATTGCCTGAAATTGATATGAAATTCTGGCTGCTATGCTTCCGGAGCAAAGCTCATGCCGACGCTGCCCTTAGGGCAGATCGCAGGCTTATTGGCTCGCGCTCAGCGCCGCCCGCAATTCGTCCGGAATCCGCACGGCCCGCCCGCCCCGGACGGCCGCGACCATGACGTCGGCGGTCACCAGCACCTCGCCGCCGCGCCGGACCTCCTGGGCGAGCGTCATCGATGCGCCACGCATCTCCTTCGGGCGGGTCAGGATGGTGAGCACATCGTCCATGACGGCGCCGCCGAGGAAATCGATATTCATCTTGCGCACCACGAAGGCGAGGCCGTCCATGCTGGCGTGAAGATCGGACTGCGCCACCTCGACGGCCCGCAGCAGCTCCGTGCGGCCGCGCTCCATGAAGCGGAGATAGCTCGCGTGATAGACTCGGGCCGAGAAATCCGTGTCCTCGTAATAGACGCGGATAGGGAGGATATGCGCGCCGTCCCGCATGAAGCCGGAGAGATGGGGCCAGCCTCCACCCTCCCCTCGGATCTCGGGTGTTCCCGAGATCCGTTTTTGCTTTCCCAAGTCGGAAACATCCGACTTGGGTGGGGGAGGGTCAGCCGGCAGGCTGGGGTGGGGTGGCAGCGCCGACGAAGGTCGTGTTTCCACCCCCTCCCGCGCCTCCGGCGCGACCTCCCCCCTCAAGGGGGAGGTGGTGGGGTCGCGCCGCTCACTCATCCGAATCCCCGCCGAACAGCCCGAACTGTGCCGCGGTCTCGCGGGTCGGCTCGGGAATACCGAGGTGCTTGAAGGCGTGGGGGGTCAGGATGCGCCCGCGCGGGGTGCGCTGTACGAAGCCCTTCTGGATCAGATAAGGCTCGATGATGTCCTCGATGGCATCGCGCGGCTCGGACAGGGCCGCAGCAATCGTCTCGATGCCCACCGGGCCGCCGCCGAACGAATTGGCGATCATGGTCAGGTACTTGCGGTCCATGAGGTCGAGGCCGATGGGGTCCACGTCGAGGAGGCGCAGGGACTTGTCGGCGAGGTCGCGGGACACGGTCTGCACGCCCTCGACGATGGCGAAGTCACGCACCCGGCGCAGGAGGCGGCCGGCGATGCGCGGCGTGCCGCGGGAGCGGCGGGCGATTTCGTTGGCCCCCTCCTCGCTCATGCCGAGACCCAGCACCCGGGCGCCGCGGCGCACGATCAGCTCAAGCTCATCCACGGTGTAGAACTCGAGCCGGATCGGAATGCCGAAACGGTCGCGGAGCGGCGTGGTGAGCAGGCCTGCCCGGGTGGTGGCGCCGACCAGCGTGAATTTCGGCAGCTCGATCTTCACCGAGCGGGCGGCCGGGCCCTCGCCGATGATCAGGTCGAGCTGGTAATCCTCCATGGCCGGATAGAGGATTTCCTCGACAGCCGGGTTGAGGCGGTGGATCTCGTCGATGAAGAGCACGTCGCGCTCTTCGAGGTTGGTGAGCTGCGCCGCCAGATCGCCGGCCTTGGCGATCACCGGGCCGGAGGTCGAGCGGAAATTGACCCCGAGCTCGCGGGCGACGATCTGGGCCAGCGTGGTCTTGCCGAGACCCGGAGGGCCGACGAAGAGCACGTGATCGAGGGCATCGCCACGCGCCTTGGCGGCATTGATGAAGATCTGGAGGTTGGCCCGCGCGGCCTTCTGGCCCGTGAAATCGTCGAGCGACAGCGGCCGGATCGACGCATCGGCATCGTCCTCGCGCTTTTCCGGGCTGAGCAGGCGGCGAGAATCGGTCAAAGAGGCTTACCTTCCAAAGGCTTCATATAGGCGTTTCCGGTGTCATACGCCATCTTTAACAGGATCAAAACAGGAACGTCCGCGGGACGATCGAGAACTTTATTGTCATTCCCGGCGAGCGAAGCGAGGGAAGGGAATCCACTCTCACGCTCAGCAACATGGATCCCCTTCCCGGCCCCATGGGCCGCCGGGGATGACAGAGGGTCTCGCACTGCTATCGCGCCAATTCCCGCAAGCCCAGCCGAATGAGCGTCTTCGCCTCGGCCTCGTCGCCGGCCTGCTTCATGGCGGCGGCGACGGCCGCGGAGGCCTGGGCCTGGGGATAGCCGAGATTGACCAGGGCCGAGATGGCATCCGCAACGGGAACCGGGGCGCTGTTGTCCTCGACGGCGCCGGTGAGGCGGATGAGGGCGGGATCGATTGCGGCGAAGGCCGGAGCCTTGTCCTTGAGCTCGGACACGATGCGCTGGGCGAGCTTGGGGCCAACGCCGGGGCCGCGCGCCACGGAGGCCTTGTCGCCGGTGGCGATGGCGGTCGCGAGGCTGCCGGGGTCGAGCACCGAGAGGATGCCCAGCGCCACCTTGGAACCCACGCCTTGAACCGATTGCAGCAGGCGGAACCACTCGCGCTCGGAATCCGACCGGAAACCGAACAGGCGGATCATGTCCTCGCGCACATGGGTCTCGATGGACAGAGTAGCCGCCTCGCCGGTGGGCGGCAAATTCTGGAGGGTGCGGGAGGAGCAGTGGACCACGTAGCCGACCCCGTGCACGTCGAGGATCACGAAATCCTCGCCGTAGGAATCCACCGTGCCTTTGAGTTTTCCGATCACGTCAGTCTTTGCTCCTGCTTCCCTCCCCCCTTGCGGGGAGGGATTGAGGGTGGGGGTCGGAAAGTCGGGATGTTGCACTCCGCAGTGAATGCACGAGTTTGCTGCAGCATCCGACGGGATCGGTCCCCACCCGGTCGAACCACCCCCACCCCTACCCCTCCCCGCAAGGGGGAGGGAAGAGGCGTTCAATCCGGGCCACGATCCCGGATTGGCTACCGCCGTCCGGGATGACGGTTGTGTCTCTGTAACACCCTAATACATCGCCGCCAAAGCACGCGCCTTCCGCTGGTGGGCGTGGGCGATGGCGATGGCGAGCGCGTCGGCGGCGTCGGCCTTCTTGAAGTCGGCCTTGGGCAGGAGGATCTTGATCATGGCCTGCACCTGGTTCTTGTCGGCATGGCCGACGCCCACCACGGTCTTCTTCACCTGGTTGGCGCCGTATTCCGCCACCGGCAGGCCATGGAGCGCCGGCACCAGCAGGGACATGGCGCGGGCTTGGCCGAGCTTGAGGGTCGCCTGGGCGTCCTTGTTGACGAAGGTCTCCTCCACCGACACCTCGTCGGGCGTCCAGGTGCGGATCACGTCGGTGAGCCGGTCGTGGAGCTGCTTGAGGCGAAGCGCCAGGTCGAGATCGCCGTCCGAGGTCACGACCCCGCAGGCGACGTAAGAGAGCTTCGTCCCCTCGACCGTGATGACGCCCCAGCCCGTGTTGCGCAGGCCGGGATCGAGGCCGAGGATGCGGACGCGTTCAGTCACTTAAATAACCCTCTCCCCGTAGCGGGAGAGGGTGACCCTCGCATTGCGAGGGTCGGGAGAGGGGCTGTTCTTGGCCCTCACCTCCCCTCTCCCGGCTCACTTCGTTCGCCACCCTCTCCCGCGAAGGGGAGAGGGAAAATCAGCCCGCCATCTTCTGCATGAGCGCGTCGGAGAGCTCGAAGTTGCCGAAGACGTTCTGGACGTCGTCGTGCTCCTCGAGGGATTCCATCAGCTTCATCAGCTTCTCGCCGGTCTCGTCGTCGACGGCCACCGGGGTCTGGGGCTTCCAGACCAGCTTGGAAGCCTTGGGCTCGCCGAACTTGTCCTCCAGCGCCTTGGTCACCTCGTTGAGATTGCCCTGGTCGCAATAGACCTCATGGCCGTTCTCGCCAGAAGCCACGTCGTCCGCGCCCGCCTCGATGGCGGCTTCCAGCATGGCGTCGGCATCCGCCACCTCAGGGCCGAACTCGATGTAGCCCACGCGGTCGAACATGAAGGAGACGGCGCCGGTCTCGGCGAGGTTGCCGCCGCTCTTGGTGAAATAGGAGCGGATGTCCGAGGCCGTGCGGTTGCGGTTGTCGGTCATGGCCTCGACGATGATGGCGGCACCCCCGGGACCGTAGCCCTCGTAGCGGATCTCGTCGTAGTTCTCCGCATCGCCGCCCGAGGCCTTGTTGATGGCCCGCTGGATGTTGTCCTTGGGCATGTTCTCGGCGCGGGCGGCCAGGATCGCGGCGCGCAGGCGCGGGTTCATGGCGGGATCGGGCAGGCCCATCTTGGCCGCCACGGTGATTTCGCGGGCGAGCTTGGAAAACACCTTGGACCGCACCGCGTCCACCTTGCCCTTGCGGTGCATGATATTCTTGAACTGTGAATGCCCGGCCATGGGGGCCTCCGGAATATTCGGCCGAGAGCCGCCTCATGGGGAGGCGCCCGTCAGGCCGGAGAAGTTGACGATGGCCCGCTTATAAGGCGGCGGAGGGCTTCAGGCAAAGCCCCTTTGGTCTTGCCCGCCCTCGATCCGGTCCAGCGCCCGCCGGAGCGCCGCGACGCAGGCCGGATCGAAGGCCGTTCCGGTCTCCGCCTCCAGAATGCCCATGGCCTTCGCGACCGGCATGGCGGCGCGGTAGGGCCGATCCGCCGTCAAGGCGTCGAAAACGTCGGCGACCGAGATGATCCGGGTCTCCCGGCCGATCTCCTCCCCGGCGAGCCCCCTGGGATAGCCCTTGCCGTCGAGGCGCTCGTGATGGGCGCCGCCGATGCGGGCCAGGTCCTCGAAGGCGCCGATCCGGGACAGGATGGTCTCGCTGTAGAGGGCGTGATGGCGCATGGCGGACATTTCCGCCTCGTCGAGCCGGCCGGGCTTGTCGAGGATCTCGTTGCTGACCCCGAGCTTGCCGATGTCGTGGAGCAGGGCCGCCCGCCGCAGGCGCCGCCGTCCCGCTTCGTCGAACTCCATCTCCCCTGCTATGAGGTCCGCGAAGAACGCGACCCGGTCGCTGTGGCCGCTGGTATAGGGGCTCTTGGAATCCACGACCCGGGCGAAGGCCGCGGCGATGTCGTCGAGGTAGTCCTCGTCGGCGATCTCGATGCGCTGGGCCGGTTCCAGGGCGAAGATCGCGGTCTCCACCTCGTCGGAGCCCAGAACCTCCCAGAAGGAGCGGTTCCCAGCGACGCGCTCGAAAGCCTCGACGATCCGGGGATCGAACCAGGTGCCCGACCGCGCCTGCGCCTCCCGCCGGGAAGCCGCCTCCCCGGCGCTGGTGTGGAAGATGTCCACCACCTGGGCGAGAAGCGCGATGCGCGAATAGACCGGGATCTCGGCCCCGGCGATCCCGAGCGGCTTGCCGCCGCCGTTCCAGTGCTCGTCGAGCGATTGGATGCCCTTCGCGACGCCTTCGGGAAAGCGCAGCTGCCGGGCGATCTCGGCGCCGCGCTGGCATCGGGTCTCGATCAGGTCGCGGGCGATCTCGCCGCCGTTCTGGACGATGTTGATGACCGCCCGGAAGCGCTCCGCCAGCCCGGCCCTGAGTCCGGTGTGGGACAGCACGAAGCCCAAGACCTGCGGGAGCCGATCGCCAACCGTCTTGAAGTCCCGTTTGAAGGAGAGATCGTCGGTGAGATAGAGCTGGCAGATGCGGGCCGCGTTGCTGCTGCAGCCGAGGTCCTTGAGGAGGAGCGTGTAATAGAGCTCCCACAGGTCGGCATCGGCAAGGCCCAGCTCCCGCCCCACGTGAACCCCGATCCAGCAGACCCGCACGCAATGCCCGGCGGGCTGGCCCTCCGTGAGGTCCAGGGCATGGCTCAGGGCCCCCAGCACCTCCGACAGGCGAACGGCCCGAGGGGCCTCGGCCACATCGCCCATCCATTCGAGTGATTGTACACCCACCTGCTGCCCCCGGCTTCCCTAAGGGCACAATAGAACGAAGCCGCTTAAGAGATCGTGCCTAGAACCCGAGCCATCCGGGCAGGTTCTGAATGGCCGCCAGGATCAGGTGATAGGAGGCGCCGAGGATCGTCACCGTATAGGCGAGCCCCGCCAGGCCGATAAGATAGCCAGCGATGAGCAGATAGCCGTCCTCCTCCATCACGGCGATGGACGCGATGACGAGGGCGATGGAGGGCGGGAAGTTGGTGCCCGGAAACGGGATCAGGACCGACAGCGCGACCAGGAAGGCGAAAAGCCCGACCATCCGGTCCCCGATGGGGCCGAAGAGTTGGAGAAGCCGGGGCTTGCAGAAGCTCTCCAGCTTCTGGAGCTTGGGCTCCGCGATGTCGATGAGCCGCTTGAACTTCGCCACGGAGACGGTCTGGCGCAGGATGAAGCCCGGCAGCCAGGGGCGCTTGTGGCCGAGCATCATCTGAAGGCCGAAGATGAGCACGGGGGTGCCGACGATGCCGGCGATGCCGGGCACGTTCGGCACGCAATTGGGCAGGGAGAACAGGATCAGCACGAACCCGAAGGCGCGCTCTCCGAAGGCCTCGATGATCTGGCGAATGGAGATCGTCTCGCCCTCGGCCTCGTCGATCACAGCGCGCAGGACGGCCGACGCGCTCTGGTGCTCATGCGCCCGGTGGAACTCGCTTTCCTCGCGATAGGTGCTCTTTTTCGGGCCAGCCGTCTTTGTATCCGAGTCCACAAGTCGCCTCCGTGACGGGACAGATGGGAGCGGCAATGCTCCACGCCAAGGGACAGGCGGGAATGATCCCCTCTCCCCTCTGCGGGAGAGGGTGGCGAACGGAGTGAGCCGGGAGAGGGGAAGTCCGGTCGAGCACGGCCCCTCTCCCACCCTGCTTCGCAGGGCACCCTCTCCCGCTGAAGGGGAGAGGGAGAGATGCGCCTAGTCCCAGAAGCGCGGCCAGGTCTCCTCCAGGTTCGGCCCCAGGCGCACCGCCGCCACGCGAACGGCCAGGCCCGTGCGGTCGTCGGTCTCAACCGCGATCCCCGACAGTGTGCCCTCGCCCAGGGCCGGCTCCATGCGCGGGCCCGGGGTCTTCTGGAGGAAGCGGCGAATCGATTCCTCCTTCTGCATGCCCAGAACGGAATCGTAGTCGCCGCACATGCCCGCATCGGACATGTAGGCGGTGCCGCCGGGCAGCACCCGGTGATCGGCGGTGGGCACATGGGTGTGGGTGCCGACGACCAGGCTCGCCCGCCCGTCGAGATGATGGCCCATGGCCTCCTTCTCGCTCGTCGCCTCCGCGTGC
This sequence comes from Microvirga splendida, assembly GCF_016427565.1. Lineage (GTDB taxonomy): Bacteria > Pseudomonadota > Alphaproteobacteria > Rhizobiales > Beijerinckiaceae > Microvirga > Microvirga splendida. The sequence goes on along the minus strand of NZ_JAELXT010000041.1, from coordinate 13,324 downwards.
ACGTCGACGATCACCGCATCGGCCACTTGCCCGAGGGGGCAGGTCTCAAGCTCCCGGTCGACGGCCGCGAACGGATCGTCGAGCGGGTCCATGTAGAGGCGGCCCATGACGTTGACCACGAGAACCCGGTGGCCTGAGCGGGTATCGATGAGATTGGCGCCCCGCCCCGGCGTGCCGGGCGGGTAGTTGACGGGGCGCAGGAGCCGCGGCTGGCGCTCGATGAACACGAGCGTCTCGCGCTGGTCCCAGGAATGGTTGCCCAGCGTGATGGCGTCGGCGCCTGCACCTAAGATCTCGTCGCAGATCGCCTCGTTGATGCCGAAGCCCCCGGCGGAGTTCTCGCCGTTGATGACCACGCAATCGAGCCGCCAGCGGTCGCGAAGGCCCGGCAGGCGCTCGATCACCGCGTTGCGGCCGGGCCGCCCTACGATGTCGCCGAGGAAGAGAAGACGCATGATGCAACCTTTAAGCGGATTTCGTCCGAATGAGTTCGGCTTCGGTGATGATGATGTCGAGAAGCCGGTCGTGGGGCTCGACCGGGACCTCGTCGATCTCCTGAACCGCATAAGCGAGGCCAATGGTCAAGGTGGGATGCTGCTCTTCCAGCGCCGCGATGGCCCGGTCGAAATGGCCCTTGCCGTAGCCGATGCGCCCTCCCCGGCGGTCGAAGGCGACCAGCGGCACGAGCAGCGCCTTGGGGAAGACCTCGGGTGCGTCGGGCCCCGGCTCGCGCACGCCGAAGCCGCCTTTGACCAGCACGTCGTCGGGCTGCCAGAGGCGCCAGCTCAAATGGGGGTGGAGGATCTGGGATAGGGCCACGTCCTGCCCGCGTTCGAGCAGCGCCTCCATGAGCGGACGCGGATCGACCTCGGTGCGGATCGGCCAGTAGCCGCCCACCGGCGTCACGCCCTGGAGATCGGGGAGGTCGACGGCCTGGGCCATGATGCGCTGCGCCGCATCGTGCCGGAACTCTTTTTCGAGCCCGTCGCGACGGGCGAACCCTTCGCCGCGAAGCCGCTCTTTCAGTTCGGGAGAGGAGAGAGATGTCATCAGGTGCGGAGCCACGAAAGCCGTCGGAGAAGCGATCCCGGGAACCTACAAAGTAGGTGGGCGCCGTATGTTCCGGTCCACGGACCGGGCAGGGACAGCTCCCGTTGGGATCGATAAGGCCCCGGGGAATATGAACTCCTAACGCACCCCGCAGCCCCGCGTTTCCTATGTAGGGATCGGGACGCGCCGGGGGAAGGGGAAAAGTGCCGGATCCCGATATCTTTCAGCTGTCCGGCAAAAGCACCGCCTCCGTAACATTACGGAATGGCCAAGATCGCCGGAACTCCGCCAAATGGCCCCGTAGGGGATGCGCCATCCATCAAGCGGAGGAAACATGGCTCATCTGAAACAGAACAATTACCAAGAACTTTATCGCCACGAGGCGGACACACCGAGCATCGACGCCATGATGCGGGAAGTCCTGCACCGGCTCGGCAACATCGATTTCGAATACCAAGTCGAGGTGGACAAGCTCGAAAGGAGCGCCGCCGACCAGGAATTCAAGAGCCGCATCATGCGCAGGATCAGGGCCGCCCATCACGAGAGGCGCGAGCCCTATGTGGAGCTTCTCGCCACCCTCCGGCAGCGCCAGCACCGGCTGTCCCATCGGGGTTGATTGCGGACTCCCGTCATCCCGGGGCTGCGCAGCAGAACCCGGGATCGCCGGACAGGACAGGCTCTGTTCTGCATCCGATCCCGGATCTTCGCTGCGCTACGTCCGGGATGACGCGTTGAGGCTCCCCTCAACCTGCCCTGCCCCGTTCAGGCCGCGGGCCAGTTCCTCGATGCGCTCGGCGGCCCGCTGGAGCCCCTCGGCGAGCCTTGCCTCGATCCGCTCGAGGCGCTCGTCCCGGGAGACATTGATGCTGTTGAGCATCGCCACCTCCTCGGCAAGGGCAGAGACCCGCCTCTTCATCTCGTGCAACTCGTCCGCCTGGGCGATGGCCGCCATGACGTGGAGACGCAGGTCGTCGACCTGGCCGAAGGTGGCCCGCATCTCCTCGATCCGGGCGTCGTAGGAGGCCGCCAGGCCTTCGAGGTGCCGCTCCTCGCCCTCGGCGCAGGCAATCCGGTAGGTCTTGCCGGCAATGGTCACGGTCACCTGGGACATGCCTTCAGCCTTCCTCGGGCTCGAGCTGTCCGGCTGGAGCCAGTTGCCCGGCCTGGGCCAGAACGGTCTCGACGGCTCCGATGGCCTGGCGGACCCGCCGGCTCACGTCGTCGGTGGCGACCTCATAGCGGTGCAGGCGCGTGAGCGCGCCGTCGAGCTCCACCGCAAGGCGGGCGCGGTCGTCCTGCATGAGCTGGAGCTCGGTCTCCAAGCCGCCGCGGCGGCGGTCCGCATCCAGGCGGCGGGAGACCGATGCCTCGAGCAGCCCGAGGGCAATGTCCAGCCGCTTCATCGCTTCGTCGAGTGTGGGCGCCATCATTCCTCCGGGAATCGGGCACGAGACTAGCGCATCGCGCGGAAAAGTGGACCCGGTATTCCGCACGGCGGGCTCGTCAAAGAAGGAGCATCGGGCCTTGGAGAGCAACGATCCTCAAGGGGATTACGCCCCTTCGAGCCTTTGACTCCCCCCTGCCCCGTGTTAAGGAGCCCGCACCTTTCCCAGACAGACCGCCCCGTTGCGGGGCCCTCAAGATTTGTGGATCTCGCCGTGCAAGATACCGTCTCCGCCGATCGCGTCACCCATTCCGATCTGGCGAACGCCGTGCGCGTCCTCGCCATGGACGCCGTCGAAACAGCCAAATCCGGCCATCCGGGCCTGCCCATGGGCGCCGCCGACATCGCCACGGTGCTGTTCACCAAGTTCCTGAAATACGATGCCGCCGACCCGACCTGGCCCGACCGCGACCGGTTCATCCTGTCGGCCGGCCACGGCTCGATGCTGCTCTACTCGCTCCTGCACCTCACCGGCGTGAAGGGCATGACGGTCGACGAGTTGAAGAACTTCCGCAAGCTCGATTCCAAGACCCCGGGCCACCCCGAGAACTTCATGACGCCGGGCGTCGAGACCACCACCGGGCCGCTCGGCCAGGGCATCGCCACGGCCGTGGGCTTCGCGCTCGCCGAGCGCATGCTGAACGCCGAATACGGCAACGACCTCGTCGACCACCACACCTACGTGCTCGCCTCCGACGGCGACCTGATGGAGGGCATCAGCCAGGAGGCCATTGCGCTCGCCGGTCACCTGAAGCTGAACCGCATGATCGTCCTGTGGGACGACAACGAGATCTCCATCGACGGGCCCCTGTCGCTCTCCGATTCCGTCGATCAGGTGAAGCGCTTCCAGGCCTGCGGCTGGAACGCCGTGCGCGTAGACGGCCATGACCCGAAGGCGATCCAGCGCGCGATCTCCAAGGCCCAGAAGTCGGACCGCCCGACCCTCATCGCCTGCAAGACCGTCATCGGCTACGGCGCCCCGAAGAAGGCCGGCACCTCCAAGGCCCATGGCGAGCCGCTCGGCGCTGAGGAGCTGGCCGGCGCCAAGACGGCGCTGGGCTGGAGCCATGCCCCGTTCGAGATCCCGGACAACATCCGCGACGCCTGGGCCAAGGCCGGCAAGAAGGGCCGCCGCCTGCGCAAGGCCTGGGCCGAGCGCCTAAAGGCCCTGCCGCAGGAAAAGCGCGCCGAGTTCGAGCGCCGGGTGAAGGGCGAGCGCCCGAAGGCGCTGGCTGACGCCGTCGCCAAGCTGAAGGACCGGCTCGTGGCCGAGCCGCAGAATGTGGCCACCCGCAAGGCCAGCGAGATCGCCCTCGAGGTCATCACCGAGGCCGTGCCGGAGCTGGTGCTGGGCTCGGCGGACCTGACGCCCTCCAACAACACCAAGACCAAGAACCTGAACGCCATCTCGCCCGGCAATTATGCAGGCCGCTACATCCATTACGGCATCCGCGAGCACGGCATGGCGGCGGCCATAAACGGCATTGCGCTCCACGGCGGCTATGTGCCGGCCGGCGCGACCTTCCTGGTCTTCACCGACTATGCGCGGCCTGCCATGCGCATCGCGGCGCTGGCCGGCATTCCGGCCGTCTACGTGATGACCCACGACTCCATCGGCCTTGGCGAGGACGGCCCGACCCACCAGCCGGTGGAGCATCTGGCGGCGCTTCGCGCCATGCCGAAGATGCGGGTGTTCCGCCCGGCGGATGCCATCGAGACCGCCGAGTGCTGGCAGATGGCGCTCGAGCGCACCGACGGCCCCTCGACCTTGGCGCTGACCCGCCAGAACCTGCCGCAGGTGCGGAAAGTAGGCGGGGCTGAAAACCTTTCAGCCACAGGCGCTTATGAGCTGTCGCCCGCCAACGGAAAGGCCCGCGCCACCCTCTTCGCCTCGGGCTCCGAGGTGGAGATCGCCCTGGCGGCCCAGAAGCTTCTGGATGAACAAAGCTTCGCCGTACGCGTTGTGTCGGTGCCCTCGCTCGACCTGTTCCTCGCCCAGCCCGAAAAAGTTCGCGCCCAGATCATCGGGGATGCGCCGATCAAGGTTGCGGTCGAGGCTGCCGTGCGCTTCGGCTGGGATTCGGTCATCGGACCGGATGGAATTTTCGTCGGCATGCATGGGTTTGGCGCCAGCGCGCCCTACAAGGACCTTTACAAGCACTTCGGCATCACCGCCGAGGCGATCGCGGAGAAGGTTCTCCGGACACATAATCTCTGAGGCTCGACAAGAACCGAGGCCTCGTTACGCAAGGGAGCTAAAGCTATGACGGTGAAGGTCGCGATCAACGGATTCGGTCGCATCGGACGCAACATTCTCCGCGGCATCGTGGAGAGCGGCCGCAAGGACATCGAGGTGGTTGCCATCAACGATCTCGGCCCGGTCGAGACGAACGCTCACCTTCTCCGCTTCGATTCCGTCCACGGCCGCTTCCCGGCGGACGTGCAGGTCGACGGCGAGTTCCTCGTCATCAACGGCCAGAAGATCCGCGTTACGGCGATCAAGGACCCGGCGACCCTGCCGCACCGGGAGCTCGGCGTCGACATCGCCATGGAATGCACCGGCATCTTCACCTCGAAGGACAAGGCCTCGGCCCACCTGACCGCCGGCGCCAAGCGCGTCATCGTGTCGGCTCCCGCCGACGGCGCCGACCTGACTGTCGTCTACGGCGTCAACCACGACAAGCTGACCAAGGACCACGTGGTCATCTCGAACGCCTCCTGCACCACGAACTGCCTCGCCCCCGTGGCGAAGGTGCTTCATGACGCGGTGGGTATCGAGAAGGGCTTCATGACCACCATCCACTCGTACACCAACGACCAGCCCACGCTGGATCAGATGCACAAGGACCTCTACCGCGCCCGCGCGGCGGCCCTGAACATGATCCCGACCTCGACCGGCGCCGCCAAGGCCGTTGGCCTCGTGCTGCCCGACCTCAACGGCAAGCTCGACGGCTCGTCGATCCGCGTGCCGACCCCGAACGTCTCCGTGGTCGACTTCAAGTTCGTGGCCAAGAAGAACACCACGAAGGAAGAGATCAACGCGGCGATCAAGGCGGCCGCCGACGGCCCGCTCAAGGGCATCCTCGGCTACACGAACGCCCCGAACGTCTCGTCGGACTTCAACCACGACCCGCATTCCTCCGTGTTCCACATGGACCAGACCAAGGTCATGGAAGGCAACTTCGTGCGCGTGCTGTCCTGGTACGACAACGAGTGGGGCTTCTCGAACCGCATGGCGGACACCGCCATCGCCATGGCGAAGCTCATCTAAGGGAGGCTGCCGATGACCGCCTTCCGCACGCTCGACCAGGCCGACGTCAGGGGAAAACGCGTTCTCGTCCGGGTGGACCTCAATGTCCCCATGGAGAACGGCCGGATCACGGACGCGACGCGCATCGAGCGCGTCCTGCCCACCATCCGGGAAATCGCCGACAAGGGCGGGAGGGTCATCCTCCTCGCCCATTTCGGCCGCCCGAAGGGACGTGACCCCAAGGAGTCCCTGAAGCCGGTTGCGGAAGCGGTCTCGCAGCACCTCGGCAAGCCTGTGGCCTTCGCCGATGACTGCATCGGCGAAGCCGCCAGCCAAGCCGTCAGCGCCATGAAGGACGGGGACGTGCTCCTCCTCGAGAACACCCGCTTCCATGCGGGCGAGGAGAAGAACGATCCGGCCTTCGTCCAGGAACTGGCCAAGCTCGGCGACCTCTATGTCAACGACGCCTTCTCGGCGGCGCATCGCGCCCACGCCTCCACCGAGGGCCTGGCCCGCGCGCTGCCGGGCTATGCCGGCCGCACCATGCAGGCGGAGCTCGACGCCCTGACCAAGGGCCTGGAGGCTCCCAAGCGTCCGGTCGTCGCCATCGTGGGCGGCGCCAAGGTGTCCACCAAGATCGACCTGCTCGAAAACCTCGTGACCAAGGTCGACGCGCTGGTGATCGGCGGCGGCATGGCCAACACCTTCGTGCATGCCACCGGCCTCGGCATCGGCAAGTCGCTCGCCGAGAAGGATCTGGCGGCCACCGCCATGCGCATCATCGAGAAGGCGCGCGACGCGAACTGCGCCATCATCCTGCCCGTGGACGGCGTCTGCGCCTACGAGTTCAAGGCGGGAGCCCAGAACCACACCTACGGCATCGACGCGATCCCCGAGGATCAGATGATCCTCGATGTCGGCTCCCAGTCGGTGGAGCGCGTCAATTCCGCCATCAACGATGCGGCGACACTGGTGTGGAACGGCCCGCTCGGCGCCTTCGAAATTGCCCCGTTCGACCAAGGCACGGTCGCGGCGGCCCGCCACGCGGCCCAGCGCACCAAGGACGGCAAGCTCGTGTCCGTCGCGGGCGGCGGCGACACGGTGGCGGCCCTCAACCATGCTGGCGTGGCCGACAGCTTCACCTATGTGTCGACGGCCGGCGGCGCCTTCCTCGAATGGCTGGAAGGCAAGTCGCTCCCCGGCGTCGAGGCCCTGCGGGCTTAAGTCCATGCCGGCAAAGTGGTTAACCCACTTTGCCAGGGCAAAAAGTGGCCTAGATGCTTAAGCTGAGGTTCAGCTTCTGCGCTGTTTAAAAGCAAAACCAATACGGAGGACCCAATGGCCCGCATTACGATGAGGCAGCTTCTGGATCACGCGGCCGAGCAAGGCTACGGCGTGCCTGCCTTCAACATCAACAACATGGAGCAGGCGCTGGCGATCATGGCGGCGGCCAGCGAGGTCGATGCCCCGGTGATCATCCAGGCGTCCCGCGGCGCACGCTCCTATGCCAACGACGTCATGCTCAAGCACATGATGGACGCGGTGACCGAGATCTATCCGCAGATCCCGGTCTGCGTGCATCTCGACCACGGCAACGAGGCCGCCACCTGCATGACGGCGATCCAGGCCGGCTTCACCTCGGTGATGATGGACGGCTCGCTGAAAGCGGACGGCAAGACCCCGGGCGACTGGGACTACAATGTGGCCGTCACCAGGAAGGTGGTCGAGATGGCCCATCTCGGCGGCATCTCGGTGGAAGGCGAGCTCGGCGTGCTCGGTTCTCTCGAAACCGGCGAAGGCGAGGCCGAGGACGGCCACGGCGCCGAGGGCAAGCTCTCCCACGACCAGTTGCTGACGAATCCCGACGAGGCCGTGAAGTTCGTGGCCGAGACCAAGGTCGATGCGCTCGCCATCGCCATGGGCACCTCGCACGGCGCCTACAAGTTCACCCGCAAGCCAGACGGCGCGATCCTGGCCATGCACGTGATCGAGGAGATCCACAAGAAGCTCCCGAACACCCACCTGGTCATGCACGGCTCGTCCTCGGTGCCGCAGGACCTGCAGGACATCATCAACCAATACGGCGGCCAGATGAAGCCGACCTGGGGCGTGCCGGTGGAGGAGATCCAGCGCGGCATCAAGCACGGCGTGCGCAAGATCAACATCGACACCGACAACCGCATGGCCATGACGGGCCAGATCCGCAAGGTTCTCACCGAGAACCCGGGCGAGTTCGACCCGCGCAAGTATCTCAAGCCTGCCATGGAGGCGATGACCAAGCTCTGCAAGCAGCGCCTGCAGGAGTTCAACACCGCCGGCCAGGCCTCGAAGATCAAGCGGGTCTATACGCTGGCCGAGATGGCCAAGCGCTACGCCTCCGGCGAGCTCGACCCGACCTTCGGAACCACCCGCCAGGCGGTTGAGTAAGATAAAGAGAGTTTATCCCACACCCTCATCCTGAGGAGCCTGCGCAGCAGGCGTCTCGAAGGAGGCTCCAGAGAGCACTGGAGACGCCTCGCCCTTCGAGACGCTGCGCTCCTCAGGGTGAGGCTACGGGGTAGAAGTTCTTGATCTGTCTTTCGCCTTAATCATGATCGACAAGCGGGGCCTCGCATGATGGCCCCGTTTTCGTTATGGGAACGGTGTCTTCCTTTTTCTCATCGTTTGTGACCCATGGCCGATACCGCCGCCCGCCTCTACCTCATCACCCCCGTTCTGGAGGATTCCTCCTTCGCGCCGCGCCTCGCCGAGGCTTGCGCGACCGGAGCCGTGGCCGCCGTGCTGCTGCGGCTGGCGCCCGCCGACGAGCGCACCCTGACCAATCAGGTGAAGACTCTGGCTCCCGCTGCCCAGGAGCATGGAGCGGCCGTGATCGTCACCAGCGAGGCCAAGGCCGATCTCGCCACCGTCGCAGCCCGCGGCGGGGCGGATGGGGTTCACGTGAACGGCGCCGACCCTGCCATCGTCCGGGAAATGCGCGACCGCCTGAAATCCGAGCGTGCCCTCGGGGTCGGGGCGATCCGCAGCAAGGACGACGCCATGACCTTCGGGGAAGCCGGTGTCGATTACCTGCTCTTCGGCGAGCCGCGCCCGGACGGGTCCCTCCCCTCCCTGGAGAGCGTGGTGGAGCGCGCCGCCTGGTGGGCCGAGATCTTCGAGACGCCCTGCGCGGCCTATGCCCCGAGCCTGGATGCGGTCGAGTCTCTCGCCGCCACCAATGCCGAGTTCGTGGCCCTGGGCGATGCGGTGTGGTCCCATCCGGACGGGCCTGCCGCCGCGGTGAAGGCGGCAGCCGCGATCCTTGAGCGGCAGGAGGCGTCGCGCTGATGCGTCTCTCCTGGGTCATCGGCGGCGTGTTCCTGGCGGCGACGGCCACCGCCAGCCATGCGGCGCAGCCCGATCTCGCCTATGGCGCCTACCAGCGCGGCCTGTACCAGACGGCCTTCCGCGAGGCGACCCTGCGGCTGGAGAAGAACAGCAACGACGCCGCCGCCATGACCCTGCTGGGCGAACTCTACAACCAGGGCCTCGGCGTCACGATCGATCCCAAGAAGGCGTCCGAATGGTACCGGCTCGCGGCGCAGCGGGGCGATGCCCACGCGCTGGCGGCCCTGGGGCTCATGGCCCTCGACGGCCGCGGCATGCCGAAGAACCCGGTCCAGGGCCGGGCCTGGCTTGAGGAAGCCGCCGCCAAGGGCAACCCGCTCGCCAGCCACAACCTCGCCCTGCTCCTGCTCACGAGCGAGGCGAACGCCGACCTGCAGAAGGCGGTCCAATTGCTGAAGCGGGCTTCCGAGGCGGAGATCCCGGATGCGCAGCACGCGTTGGGCGTGCTCTACCTCAAGGGCCGCGGCGTCGAGCGCAACCCGGCGGAGGCCGCGCGCCTGTTCGAGCGAGCCGCCCGCAACGGCAGCTCGGTCGGCGAGGTGGAATACGCGATCCTGCTCTTCAACGGCGATGGGGTTCCGGCCAGCGAATCCCAGGCCGCTCGCCATTTCCGCCGTGCCGCCGCCAAAGGCAACGCCATCGCCCAGAACCGCCTCGCCCGCCTCCTCGTCGCGGGCCGGGGCGTGCCGGCCAACAAGGTCGACGCGGCGGCCTGGCATCTCCTGGCGGCAGCCCAGGGGCTCAGCGACCCTTGGCTCGACAACGCCCTCAAGGATCTCACCGCCGACGAGCGCACCCGGTCCGAGAAGCTGGCGGCCGAGCGTCTCGGCATGCGCTGAACTCCTTCGGTGTCATTCCCGGCCGGAGCGTCAGCGGAGGGGAAGGGAACCACCCGCATGCGCAACGCCATGGATCCCCTTCCCTCGCTCCGCTCGCCGGGGATGACACCCGCATAAAATCGCAAGTTGGTGGATCAATTCGGCCGCCCGTCCGGTTATCCACCGCTTGACGCCAACCCTTGGGTGGTCCATCGACCACCTTCTCTTTGAAAACCGCTCTTTGTCAGGACCTGCACGATGATCCGCTCGCCCCTCATGACCGTTATGACCGATGCCGTGATGAAGGCCTCACGCTCGCTCAAGCGCGATTTCGGCGAGGTCGAGAACCTGCAGGTCTCCCGCAAGGGCCCGGGCGACTTCGTGTCCGCCGCCGACCGCAAGGCGGAGAAGATCCTGCGCGAATCCCTGGAAAAGGCCCGTCCCGGCTACGGCTTCGTCATGGAGGAGGAAGGCGTCATCCAGGGGACCGACACCAGCCACCGCTGGCACATCGACCCGCTCGACGGCACCACGAACTTCCTGCACGGCCTGCCGCAATTCGCCATCTCGGTCGGCCTCGAGCGCGACGGTCAGATCGTCGCCGGCGTGATCTACGACCCGGCCAAGGACGAACTCTTCATCGCCGAGCGCGGCAAGGGCGCCTATCTCAACAACCGCCGCATCCGCGTGGCGGCCCGCGGCGACCTCGCCGATGCGGTGGTGGCCTGCGGCCTGCCCCATATCGGCCGCGGCGACCACGGCCTCTTCCTGCGCGAGACCGCGACCGTCATGGGCTATGTGGGCGGCATGCGCCGCTGGGGCGCCGCTTCCCTCGACCTCGCCTACGTGGCCTGCGGGCGCTTCGACGCCTATTGGGAACGGGGCCTGAATTCCTGGGATATCGCCGCCGGCATCCTCATGGTCCGCGAGGCGGGCGGCTTCGTGTCCGACGCGGACGGCGGCAGCGACCCGATGGCCAAGGGCTCCATCGCCTGCGGCAACGAGGGGATGCAGCGGGAACTGCTCAAGCTTCTGAAAAAGGCTAAGGGCTAGTTCCACGGCTGATATTTCTGTTCGTGCTGGACAGGGAACCCACGGTCGCGCTTGATCCTTCGGACAGGCGCGGTCACATTGGGGCAGTCCCGAAGCCCGAATGCACAGGATAGCGATGGCAGACCGCCCTCTTACCCCACCGTGGATCTACCTCATCCGCATGGGGGTCTTTCTGCTTCTGGCAGCCTTCATTGCCTTCATCCTCTACCGGCAGATCTGGGAAGCATTTCAGGCTAATCCTGGCCTGAACGCCCTGATCCTGGGCGTCATGTTCATCGGTATCGTGCTGGCCATTCGTCAGGTCGTGCGCCTGTTCCGCGAGGTGAACTGGGTCAACTCCCTCCGGCAGAGCGAGGAAGAGGAGGTCGCTCTGAACCCGCCGATACTTCTCGCCCCCCTGGCGGCCCTTCTGGGCAGCCGGCCGGGCCAGTCCGGCTTCTCGGTCGCGGCGACCCGCTCAGTCCTCGATTCCATCGGCGCCCGCCTCGACGAGAGCCGCGAGATCCTGCGCTATCTCGCCGGCCTCCTGGTCTTCCTCGGACTGCTCGGCACCTTCTGGGGCCTCATCGACACGGTGGGGTCGGTCGGGCGCATCATCGGCTCTCTGAGAACCGGGCAGGATTCGGCCGTTCTCTTCGACGAGCTCAAAACCGCCCTGGCCGGCCCGCTGCAGGGCATGGGGCTCGCCTTCTCGGCCTCCCTGTTCGGCCTCGCAGGCTCGCTGGTCCTCGGCTTCCTCGACCTTCAGGCCGGCCAGGCACAGAACCGCTTCTACACGGAGCTGGAGGATTGGCTCGCCATCTCCACCACGGACGCTCCCGCCGACACCTCCCTGCGCGCCGGCTCCCCGCAGGAGCTGACGATCGCTCTCAATCGGCTGACCACCGCCGTCAACGACGGCGCAGGCGGCCGGTCGGCCACGCAGGCCATGGCCAACCTGGCCGAGGGCGTCCAGGGCCTCGTCCAGCACATGCGGGCGGAGCAGCAGATGATCCGCGACTGGGTGGAGGCTCAGGCCGCCCGCGAGAAGGAGCTGAAGCAGGTGCTCGACCGGCTCTCCCATGAAAGGCTGCCCTGATGCCGGTCTCGAGCGCAGGCGGACGGCGGCGCGGGCGCGGCGGCCAGATCAACTACTGGCCGGGTTTCGTGGACGCCCTGTCCACGCTGCTGCTCGCCATCATCTTCCTGATCTCCGTCTTCACCGTGGGCCAGTTCTTCCTGTCGCGAGAGCTGTCGGGCCGCGACACGGTGCTCGACCGGCTGAACCGCCAGATTGCCGAATTGACCGATCTCCTCTCCCTCGAGCGCTCGAACCGGCGCACCATCGAGGAGACGGTCACCTCGCTCCAGACGACCCTGCAGGCCAACGAGGCCGAACGCGCGCGCCTTCAGAGCCTTCTCGACAGCGGCGGCGCCGCGCAGGCTGAGGCCCAGCAGCTGAACTCCCAGCTGGAAACCGAGCGCCAGGCCACGGGGCGCGCCTTAAGCCAAGTCGAGATCCTCAACCAGCAGATCGCCGCCATGCGCCGCCAGCTCGCGGCCCTGGAGGAGGCTCTTGCCGCGTCCGAGAACCGGGACCGGGAAAGCCAGGCCCGCATCGCGGATCTGGGCAGCCGCCTCAACGTGGCGCTGGCCCAGCGGGTGCAGGAACTCGCCCGCTATCGCTCCGACTTCTTCGGCCGCCTGCGCCAGATCCTCGGCAACCGCCCGGACGTGCGCATCGTCGGCGACCGCTTCGTGTTCCAGTCGGAGGTTCTCTTCCCGGCCGGCCAGGCCACCCTGCGCCCCGAAGCCTCGGGCGAGATCGACCGCATCGCCAGCGCCCTGGTCGAGCTCGAACGTCAGGTGCCGCCCGACATCCCCTGGGTGATCCGGGTCGATGGCCACACCGACCAGAGGCCCATCAGCAACGCGCAGTTCCCATCGAACTGGGCCCTTTCGGCCGCCCGCGCCATCGCCGTGGTGCAGGCCCTCGTCGCCCGCGGCGTCCAGCCGCAGCATCTCCTCGCCGCCGGCTTCGGCGAATACCAGCCGCTCGACAACGGCACGACGGAAGAAGCCTATGCCCGCAACCGCCGCATCGAGCTGAAGCTGACGGAGCGGTGATCCTGCGGGGCATCCGGGACCTTGCTGCCAAACGCAAAGAAGCCGCTGTTTCCAGCGGCTTCTGCTTGAGAGGATGTCCGTCACTCAGAACACGAGCTGCGTGGGGCTGACCCGGATGCGAGCTCGGAAAGCTCCCAATCCTTAAGCGGCCTTCACGCCCTGGAGGAAGTCTGCGACCTCGCGGGAGAGGTCGTTGGAGTGGCGCGACAGCTCCTG
>NZ_JAELXT010000040.1 GCF_016427565.1 Microvirga splendida | reverse complement strand
AAGCTGCACGTACGGTTCGGAGGAAGGCCGTTGTAAATCCCACGTGGAAACGGCGGCCCATCCTACCGGTCTGGTTGGGGGTTCAAGTCCCTCCAGGCCCACCACACACCGGCTCATGCCAGCACAAGCTCAAGACCGCCATTGCGACCATGACTGATCCTCATTCTCTTCCGGACACTGAACTGGTGGAGCACCAGGGCTACCAGATCCGTCTCAGCCCGAGCGGCCTGGAGTGGCTGGCCTTCGTAGCGCGTCCCAAGCAGCGCCCGACCCTGATCCTGGCCCCCGATCGTGAAGCCGCCCTCGCCAAGGCTTATGAGTGGATCGAGGGACAGCGGACCTCTGAGAAGCAAGTACTATGACCTACCACCTGATCCAGCTGGCGCCCGGCGCCTATGATCTCATCCTGCACGGCAACGTCATAGCCAGTGTGGTCAGGCACGGCTCGCGCCAGCCCTACATCTGGACGGCCGAGCTGCTGGAAGACCTGCCGCAGACCAGGAGGCCTTCTCCCTTCCAGGACATCGAGCATGACTTCTCATCCCTGGAGGAGGTGTGCGCCTGGTTGGGTGACCCTGAGATCAAGCCGTTGCGCCGCACCGAGTAGACTATATGAGCGGGCCACCCGAGGCTTGCGAGAGTAAGGCAGCGGTTTCGCTGCAAGCGCCCAAGTCGCATAGAGGAGGGCTGAGGTTATTTCAGCACTTGTGCGGTGTGCGCAGATGGCAGACATCGCCGCAGCCGCGTGATAACTTTCCATGCGCCTGGCGCGGGGGTGCCCCGCGCGCCGGTACGAGCCCAGTTCACGCATGATTCAGCGGTATCGCGTAATCGTGCTGGCTGACCAGAGCGCGTGAAGCCCCATGCTCTCGCCGAGATCCTCCCAGCACCCATGAGCCCTCCTCCCATTTCCGCCGTAGCGGATTGTTCCTCCATCACAGACGGCGCCCCTGCACGGCCAAGCGCAAGGAGTGGCGCTCCTGCAAAGGACGCGACCTTCGCTGCGATTGGCCTGGCTCTCCTATCGACGGTCTTCTTCGCCATGGGCGACGTCACCGCGAAGCTCCTGACGGACACGTTGCCCGCGATCGAAGTCACCTGGCTGCGCTACGTCGTCTTCTGTCTGGTTGTCGTTCCAGCGGTCTTCGTCACACGCGGGGCGAAGGCAATGCACACACCGCGCCTGCGCCTTCAGATCATCCGAGCGCTGGCGGTAGCCGGCTCATCGGTTCTCTTCATCCTGGGGCTGGGGCATCTCCAGGTAGCCGAGGCAACAGCGATCAACTTCATCTCGCCGATCTTCATCACCGCCCTCTCGATCCCGCTTCTCGGCGAGAAGGTAGGCATCCGACGCTGGGCCGCGGCGGGAGTGGGCTTCCTTGGTGTGATGCTCGTGGTGCAGCCCGGAGGCTCGGCCTTCCAGGTCGCCGCCTTGCTGCCGATCGGCGCGGCGCTCTCCTGGGCCGTGGCTGCCATCGCCACCCGCCTGATGAGCTCTGAACGACCTGAGGCCACCTTGGCGTGGTCGGCTGTGATCGGGCTGATCGCCCTGACAGCCTTCGTGCCATTCCACTGGCGGACACCGATTGCCGGGGAGATCGGCTTGGCCGTGCTGATGGGCGGCTTCTCGACCGTAGGGCACTGGCTCATCATCCTGGCCTACCGCAAGGCCGCCGCGTCCACCATTGCCCCGTTCTCCTACGTGCAGCTCCTGTTCGCCGGGCTGCTCGGCTTTAGCGTGTTCGGCACTGTCCCGGGAACCATGACCCTCGTCGGAGGTCTCGTGATCGCAGCGAGCGGCCTCTACACGGCCCATCGGGAACGCATCAGAGCCCGGGCACGGCTTGCTGCCGCTGGGATCCAGCGTCCTTAAAGTCCGAGGTACGGAATCTGATAGCGCTGATCGAAAGGCTTGATGCAGCAAAGCGTCAGGCGACGTGAGCAAGCGAGCGCTGAGGTCCGACGAGGAGCCCGGGAGGGCAGTACATCCGTGCCCGTCCCGGGGCTCGTCGACAGCTGTCGGTGTCAGGCAGCTGAGGTCAGAGTGAGCTGATTTGCTGAAGGGCACAAGCCGCCCAACAGGGGCGCGGCAGCGTAGCGCACTGCCCGGCAGGTCAAGCCCTGTGGGAAGCGCCCTGGCCGAGGCGCTGTCAAAACCTCAACCAAGGCGCTGGTGTGCCAAGGGAATGACGCACACCTGGGATGTAGGCTGCTGAGGGGGATCGACAATCCCGCACTCTCCTCTGGAGCCGGCTGGCAAGGTGCCAAACAGGACAGGCTCGGGATCACAGCCGTTCCGCATGGCGCGGCCTCACTCCAAATCCGCGCTCCAGCATCAAGTCCAGCGATGTGTCCCGCCGGCTACAGACATTGGCGGACAAATCGAGCAGAGAAACACCCGCCAAGCGGCGTGATTGCTCGTCCCTTTGGCGCTTTTCCAGAACCAGCTGATTTCCTGAAGGTCTTCACCATGCGCCAGACCGATGTCGCAGTGCCTCCTTTTGCTCCTGTGCCGGCGCCAACATTCACCTCTGCCATGATCAGATTTATCGCCTCCCTGGGCATGCTGATCGGCTTGAGCCTGCTGCTGGCCAGCCTCTGAGGGCGATCTTCTGGCTCCTGTGCTCTTTCCGGTACAGCCAGAACTTCATCCTTCAGCCATTCTGATGGGGTCCATAATGGAGCGGCTGGGGGGCTGGTCCTCCCTGGAACTTGAGCGCCTCTGCCATGCGGGGCGCTTCTCTTTGCCAGGAGTGCAGACGGTTGCTTGAAGCAACTTTTGCTTTTTATCGCAAGGCTGCGCCCTAGGTTAAGGGCAGGGCGGACGCCCGTCACCCATCTATGAGAGGCCT
Organism: Microvirga splendida; assembly: GCF_016427565.1. Taxonomy (GTDB): domain Bacteria; phylum Pseudomonadota; class Alphaproteobacteria; order Rhizobiales; family Beijerinckiaceae; genus Microvirga; species Microvirga splendida. The sequence continues at coordinate 31,011 of NZ_JAELXT010000040.1, read as the reverse complement.
GCCGCGTGCCCATCCAGCGCCTGTTCGTCATCGCCCCGTCTGTGGCGCGCCTGATCCGGAAGGAGCGGGGAGGCGAGCGCGTGCTCGAGGGCTACTTCCCTGACCAGCCCCAGCGCAGCACGTATGTGCAGATTGAGGAGAACCGCAGCGGCCTGATCCTGGAGGCTGGCGCGGATGGGAGGTCCGAGGAGCGGGCCGACATCCCGCCGGCTCATGCCCAGGCCCTGCTCGCCGTCAGCCAGGGACAAGTGGAGTACCTGCGCACCAGCCTCTCGATCGACTCACACGAGATCCAGGTTCTTCACGTCCTCAGTCCCGGTCCGCTTGAACTGGTTGCAATACGGGGTGCACCCGAGGACGAGCAGGATTTCCCTCCGCTGCCCTGGTTTGGCCCGGAGGTCAGCGCCAAGCCGGCCTACCAGCGCCGGCGCGTGGCTCTCGCGGGTGTTCCGGATGCACGGGATCTGGAGGTCACAGACGCGGCACTCAATAGTCTGCTCGATGCTCTGGAGGGCCGCTTTGGAGCACATCAGCCGCAAGCGACGGTTCCTCAGCCGATTGCTGCTTCGCGAACAGCAGAAGCAGAAGACGAGGACGATCAGCGTGATCTTGAGATCGAGGACAGCGTCATCCGCGATCTCGCCCGCTCCTTGAGCCCTCGCCAGCGCTGATACGCCCGACGAACGCTCAATACCGTTGCGTGGGGGCTACCGCCCCTGCGGAGCCGCCCGATTGAGCGCCTACAGATCTGACTAAGTTGTCTTCAGATCCACAGCGGATTCTTTGCCGGAGCGGCGGTCCGCCTCAACCTCATAGGAGATCTTCTGGCCCTCAGCCAATCCACGCAGGCCAGCCCGCTCCACGGCGCTGATGTGGACGAATACGTCCTTGCCGCCGCTGTCCGGCTGAATGAAGCCGTAGCCCTTCTGCTCGTTGAACCACTTCACCGTTCCTGTTGCCACGAAACTCTTCCCTCTGTTGGAGCCCACCCAGCCGAGAGGGAATCTTAGCAGTAGGATGCGCGGAGTCGAGAGCGGCGTGTAAATCCTCAACGACGGTGTGATCCCCACAGAGTTATCTCTGTGGGGATCAGCAAGAGAAGGTCGTAGAGCCGCCTATGAACGGGCAGCCTTGGCGTATGCCTTCACGAACGCTGCTGTGAGCGCGCGCTGCCTCTCGTCAGTCAGGGGAGTGGGATTGGCTCTGTTCCACGCCCGCTGCTCCCGCTGGACGAACCGCTTGCGCTTGCTCCTGATGTCCTGAGGAAGATGCACGGCCAAAGGCTCAAAGTTCCGACGCAGCTGGGCTTCGGTTCTCTTCCGGTACGGAAGGGTGGCCTCTGCAGAGAGGGCTGCGGCTATGTCGTGCGGCGTTGGGTCTGGATGGCGGGCTTGTGCGTCCACCTCAATCTGACGGAACGCTCTTTGCTGAGCGGCATAGTGCTCCTTCAATCCAGGGGCATGTTCGAGGAGATAGGCCTCGCGAGCCTCATCCCAATCGTCTTGCCGCCCCCTGGTCAGAGATGCCCGTTTGCCTGGATGGATCAGCATCGATGAGGGTCCTCAGATCATGCTCTGATTTGTGCATCACGGATCTCAGGATGGCCAAGCCACTCCCGAGCCTCCTCCAGGCTGCCGAATGTGTGCTCCGTCTCCGCAAAGGGAATAGGCCTTTCCTCTGAAGGCAATTCGACCAGAAGCTCTGCCATCCAGGTTGCGTTGTCAGTGTCGCCACTGCGCACCAGGCTGGCGATAATCACCCCATTGAGCAGGACATCATAGCTGCCAGGAGCAAGCCGGGAGAGTCTGTAGGCCATGTCTATGCTGTTCTTTCCGTGTCTTTAGTTGTCATCGGTGCCTGCACGTCAGGATGGTTCTCGGCGTCCCACACTACTGAGCCCCGTCGTCCAGGGTAAAGCCAGCTTTGAGCACAACCTGATAGTGCCGAACCTCGCCGTTCTCGATGTGGCCGCGGGTCTGGACAACCTCGAACCAGTGCAGATTTCTCAACGTCTGGCTGGCCCGCTTGATCGCGGTCTGGATGGCATCCTCGATGCTGGTCTCAGAGGAACCAACAAGTTCAACCATCTTGTAGACATGATCCGACATCGCGTGCTCCTGCTCATTACCCTGCGGGCACATAGAGCACCACTCAGGGCCTGCTAGTCTTCGGACACGTCATCAGGTGCCTTTCCGATACGCAGAACCTGCTCATATGTCTCCGGATTTTTCTGCTGTCCCAGCATGCTGTTGGCGCAGATCAGGATTGTCCTCCTACAGCCCTCCCAGTTTAGTAAGTGTGTACAATAATAAGTCATGCTTACTAAAGCGCCTGATGAAACCATCGGCCTCCTTCTGGTCGATGCCGCACGGCTCCTGCGCATTCAGATCGACCGCGCCCTTGACGGTGCGGGCCTCGGACTGACGGCGGGCGAAGCCCGCACCTTGGCCTATGTCAGCCTCTATCCAGCCTCCCGCCAGACCGCACTCGCGGCGCAGATGAATGTCGAGCCCATGACACTCGTCACTTTCCTCGACAGATTGGAAAACCGGGGCCTTGTCACCCGGGAGACAGACCCAACGGATCGGCGCGCCAAGACCGTGCAGCTTGCCCCTGACGCACAGCCGACCCTCGAGCAGGTTCTGGGGATCACCAACACAGTTCAGGAGGTGACTCTGCAGGACTTTGCTCCCGAAGAGGTTGAGGGGCTCCGCACCCTGCTGAAGCGCATGCGGTCGAACATTGCCCGCAGCGAATTGGGGAGGGGGCAGGCATGAAGCCTCTTATGTCCGAGACCCGCACCGCCGTGATCGGGGCTCTCATCGTGGCCCTCGGCTCTGTCAGCATGGCGCTCTACACACCGGCGATCCCCACGCTCGTTGAGGTGCTTCAGACCACGCCAGCGGCAGTCAAGATGTCCTTGCCCGTCTATCTGTTCGGCTTTGCCTTTGCCCAGCTCGTCTGCGGGCCTCTGTCTGATGCCTTCGGCCGGCGGCCGGTTGCCCTTGGTTTCTTCTCCATCTACGTCCTGGGCAGTGTCATCGCCGTCTTCTCGCCCTCGATCACTTGGCTTCTGATCGGGCGAGTCCTCCAGGGCATCGGTGTGGCTGCAGGGGTGGCGATCTCGCGGGCGATCGTGCGCGACCAGTTCACCGGTCAGAGTTCAGCGCGCATCATGAACCTGATTGGCCTGATGCTTGCCGTGGGACCAGCGGTGTCGCCGACCATTGGTGGCGTGCTCCTGAGCACCCTTGGCTGGCATTCAATCTTTCTCGTTATGGTGGTCTACGGCATCGTCGCGCTGCTGGTGATTGGATTGTGGTGTGTCGAGACCAATGCCGCTCCTGATCCCGCACAGGCCTATCCGGGCCAGGTCCTGCGGAATTACGGGATGCTCCTCAAGGACACAGGGTTCATGCGGGGAAGTCTCGTCCTCGGGTGTGCGGTTGGCGCGTTCTATACCATGGCCGTCATCCTGCCCTTCGTCCTGATGGAGAAGATCGGTCTGACACCAACCCAGTTCGGTCTGGTGATGCTGATGCAGACTGGCTCCTATGCTCTTGGAGCGGCGGTCACGGGTCGGCTGCTGCGTCGGGTTGAGGCCAGGCACCTGGTCCCGATCGGACTGACACTTGTCGCTATCTCCGCACTGGGGTTTGGCCTTGGCCTGCGCCTACTGCCGCTTTCCTTGTACACCGCCATGGGTCCTGTGTTGATCTGGGCCTTCGGCGCCGCGCTGGTGATCCGGGGGGCCACTACGGCAGCTCTGGCGGGCTTTCCGAAGGTTGCCGGTGCGGACTCGGCTTTGGCCGGCTTTCTGCAGATTGGGGTTGGGCTCTCTGGCACTGCGGTCGCAGCGCTGCTCTTCAGCGATCCCTTGACGGCGCTTGCGACCGTGATGCCCAGCATGGCTCTGCTCGCGGTGCTGGCGCACTTTGCTCTCCCTTCAAAGCGGAAGAGTAAACGGTTTGCTGCAGCCCCGGAGGAACTGGAAGTAGCGGTTGATCCGGCAGCAGCAGTCGGGGCTGGCGGCGAGGAGATCGAACGGGTGGTGCATCAGGGCAGGCGGTGATGAAGGCCGCCGTTGTGAAGATCAATCGCTCGCCGGAAGTTGATGCCTGAAGAAGTCGTCGCGCAGAACCTATTCTCGAGTTAGTCAATTTCCGGCAGATTTCAGGTGCAGCATCGTATGTGCCGTCAGTGTTGACGTCATGCCCGCGACAACTTAGGTCACTATCTTTTCCAGTTGTTAGCCAGCAGATGAAATGAAGCGGAACACCAAGACCTTCTCTGTCGAGATCAAGAAATCCCGTGTTCACGGTCAGCGTCAGCACCTTCCGCCACGGCCCCTGTTTGAGGCCCCACCGGGTAAGGCCACCAAGATCGTCGAGACAGGGGATCCTCAAGGCGCCTCCGTACTGGCTTCGGCCCCACGCATCCTGCAGAGCATTATCGAGCCAGTCTGGAGCACCTCTGAGGACTTGACGGAAGCGCAATCCGCTGTGCCTGATTCACCCGTTGCCACTGCTAAACAGGACGCACGCCGCGTCCTTGATGTTCAGCCTGCGCAGCGTCAGAGAGTGAACGCCAATGCGCGTAAGACGCGGACAAAGACTTCCAGCGATGTGGAACAGAGATAAGTGCTCCAACCCCTGATTGGGATCGAGCAAATGCCGGAGCCCGAGATGAGGTGGTCGCCAACGTTAAGCCTCATGGACCCGGTCGAGCGCCGACTGACCAAGCGCCAGTCTGCCGCTAGCCAATTGCCGCGGCACGAGCGTTGGAAGCGGCGCCTCCATCCTGCGTCCTGGTGAGGTGAGCAGGGACCGGGCGGATAGGCTAAGATGCTCATCATCGGGAGCGGCATCCAAGACCCGTAGCCAAGCCATGTTCTCAGTGCAGCCCCTTCATGAGGCATTCTGCATTGCAACGAGGCGCGATGCCGCCGATATCAGCAGCGGCTGATTTCAACGCGGCATCGCCTTTTTCCTCCCGGCGCTGCTGTATCGGCCGTTCCCTCTGGAAGGTTTTGACTTTTGTCGGACCTTAACTTTTGCCGGGCTTCGCGCCCGGCTTTTTCTTGTCTGGTCCATGTTGGCCGTTGACGCGTCTTAGCGGAAAGCCGGCTGAAAGGCTTTTCGACTTTAGGCGAGGGTTTAGCTGATGGGTGCGATAGAGATCCTGCTAACAAGGAAGCAGGCTTCGCGCTCTCGACGCGCAGCGCTCGTCCTCAAAAAATCTCTTAAGAATGCCGCTGTTTGCGGCGGCAGTAGATCTGCCCGATGATAGTCTCGCCTAGATCTCGCGAGCATGTCAGCGCTCTGCCCGTACACACTTGGCAACCGTGATGGCAGTGCACCCCTCAGCGGATCAGAACGCGTGGCGCTCTGCGCTCGACAACAACCGGCGGCCGGCTGGGCGCAAACCGAGCTTGTGTTGGCGAATGGACGGCAACACGCGGCCTGACGGGTACTGTCTTAGGGATTGCGGCTCTGACCTCTGCCTCGGGCAATCCCATCAGGCTTGCAGCAATCTAGGCCTGCTCATCAACATCATCGGTCAGCCCCTGCGCGGCGAAGATTGCTTCCTCCAGGGTAGGCGGATCAATGCGAAGCGATGTCCGGACGCTGGACGGCTTCTTCCTCGGGGCTGGCATTAACGTTGCCTCTGACAGAGCGATTTGGAGCTTTACGCGGTTGGACGAGTACTCATTTAGACAGCGAACGCCCGCCAGAGGGGCGGGCGAGTGCATGATCCTGAATTGGGCGGCTGCTTACGCGACGCTGGCCTTGCGGGCCACAGCGGCGATGTCAAAGCGGGCAACGCCGAGATCGGCCAGTTCACGGTCGGAGAGTTCCGACAGTTCCCGCACAGTCTGACGGTAGAGCTTGTAGGCGCGGATCTTGGACAGGATGTAGGTGACGAACATGGAATTTCCCCAGCAGGTGGCTGGTCACCGTGACCAGCGATCATTGCTCTTGTTGCAAGGCAGGATATAGGGATGCGCAGGTGCCCTGAGGAGCGGTTTTGTCGCAAGTTTTAGCTGAGGACAGAAAGATGCCTGAGCAGCTTGTTGCTGCTTATGCGGCGAGCCGCTCGAACTGATCAGCGAGCGATAGGTGCCGAAGGTGCCGATTGTGGGCATATTTGCCCTGTCCTTTGCGCATCATGTGAACCATTTCGATGCCGCCCAAGATCGCACGGGCGCTGTCCATGGACTTGAACCCAAGCATCGGGCGCACCCGTCGCTTGATGGCACGATGATCCTGCTCAATACGATTGTTCAAATAGGCACTTTGCCGGATGCGAATAGGCTTCAGAGGACGTCTCGATCGATCCCGGAGCCGGTCCGAACTATCGCAGGACAGGATAGCTTCCCGGTTCGTCTGGCTTCCGTCAATCACAATCCGCTCAGGCCGGCCGTGCCGCTTCAGCGCTCGAGAGAGGAAACGCTTGGCAGCTGCCAGGTCGCGGCGGTCGCTGAACCAGAACTCGACGGTGCCGCCATTGCTGTCGATCGCGCGGTAGAGATATCGCCACTGCCCGCGGACCTTGATGTATGTTTCATCGATGTGCCACTTGCCAGTGACGGCTCGCTTGCGTGCATTGAAGCGCTCCAGCAGTTCGGGGGAGTAGCGGACGACCCACCTATGGATCGTGGCGTGGTCAACCGAGATGCCGCGCTCGGCCATCATCTCCTCCAGGTTCCGCAAGCTGAGACTGTACGCCAGATACCAGCGCACGCAGAGCAGGATCACTGACCGATCAAAATGCCTGCCCTTGAACACGCTACCCTCCGTCGCTGAGCCCAGAGGACTAGCTGAAACTCTGAAACAAATTGTTGCGACAGATCCATTCCAAGCAGTATGATTTCCACCACCGCATGGCACTCATGATGGCAGAGCAACTGAAAGCGGCGGGGTTCAAAGTTGCCCTCGACGTGGTTGACTGGTCCACGCTGGTCCAACGTCGCGGTGATCCGGCACTCTGGGACGTGTACATCACCCACTCGGCCTTCATGCCAGATCCGATGCTCTCCCCGCCACAACTCGGCGACGGCGCTCCGGGCTGGTGGAAGACGCCCGCAAAGGACGCGGCCCTGGCAGCCTTCAACGGCGAGTCCGATCCCGCGAAGCGCGGGCCTCTGTGGGGCAAGGTCCAGAAGGTCATCTATGACGAAGTGCCATACATCCGTGTCGGCAACTTCGCCGCGCTGAGCGGCCTCTCGGGCAAGATGAAGGGCTATACACCCATGATGATGCCGGCTTTCTGGAACGTAGAACTCAGCAAGTAACACTCTGGCAGCGACACCCCGAGCGAAAGCCCCGGGTGCCGCTGCCCCGCTCGTTTCTGACGCAAAGGCGCCGGAGACGGATATGAGTCCTTCGTTCTTGTTGAACACCCGCAGAGGTGAACCTTTCGCCTCTGCTCCTTCTGGAGACTGGAGCAATGTGGCTCAAGCTCGGCCAGCGCCTCGTCAGCCTCACGATCGTCATGTTTCTGGTAGCCACGATGGTCTTCTTTCTGACGCGGCTCGCTCCGGGAGATCCGGCGGCACTCATGCTCGGAGATCAGGCTACCGCTGAAGACATCGCCCAGTTGCGGCAGGTCTACGGCCTCGACAAACCGATCCTCATACAATTCGTGCTGTGGCTCAAGGAGGTCGCCAGCGGCAACCTCGGGCACTCGATCTTCCTCCAGCGCCCCGTCATCCAGGCGATCGCGGAACGAGCCGAGCCTACCTTCTTTCTGGCACTCTTTTCCGTTGCCATTGCGGCTCTGGTGGGCATCCCGGCCGGCATCGTATCGGCGGTGTGGCGCGGGCGTCTCGTGGACCAGATCGTCAGCGGCCTCGCAATGCTGGCAGCCAACATTCCGAGCTTTTGGCTCGGCCTCATCTTCATCCAGCTGTTTGCCGTCCGACTGGGTTGGTTCCCGGTGGCAGGGTATGGGGAACCGGGTGCGCCATTCGTCGAGCGCCTTACGCATCTCGCCCTGCCTGCCACCGTTCTCGGGATCGTCAATTCGGCCCTGATCGTCCGCTTCACGCGAGCGAGCTTACTTGACGTGCTAAGCGACGATTATGTCAGAACGGCGCGCTCGAAAGGCCTCTCCGAGGCCCGTGTGGTGCTCCGGCACGCCTTCGGCAACGCCCTTGTTCCCATCGTCACCGTGGTCGCCCTTACGGCAGCCCTGCTGGTCGGCGGCGCTATCGTGACCGAGACCGTTTTTGGGCTTCCCGGCATCGGCAATCTTGTGGTCTCCGCCGTGCTGCGACGAGACTACCCGGTCATCCAGGGAGCTCTCATGGTCGTGGCAGCGGTCTACGTGCTCATCAACCTGCTGACCGATATCATTTACACATTCGCTGATCCTCGGGTCCGTTACTGATCATGGTCCAGTCACCTGCCATCCTGTTCTTCCGACGCATGTTTCGAAGGAAACTCGTGTTAGCGGCTTTCATAGTCCTCTTCGTCATCGTGCTGATGGCGCTGCTTGCACCGTGGGTCTCTCCCTACGAGCCAACCTCCATCAAGATTATCCGCCGCCTCAAGCCTCCGAGCGAGCTTAACTGGCTTGGAACTGACGAGTTCGGACGAGACATTCTCTCGCGCATCATCTACGGGGCCCGCGCGTCGCTCGGCATCGGCTTCGCCGTTGTGCTCGTATCGATGACCGTTGGAACTCTGTTCGGCTTACTGGCCGGCTACTTCAGGTCGCTCGATGGCCTCATCATGCGGTTCGTGGATGCCATGATGGCGCTCCCCGATATCCTGCTGGCTATTTTCCTGGTGGCTGTCCTCGGTGCTTCCGCCTTCAACGTCGTGCTGGCACTCTCGATCGTCTATACGCCGCGGGTGATTAGGGTAGTCCGCGCCTCCACCCTCGTTGTTCGCGAGTTGCCGTTCGTCGAGGCGGCCCGTGCGTTGGGGGTTTCGACGCGCCGGATTCTGTCCGTGCACATCCTCTTGAATGTCGCTTCGCCGGTGCTTGTCCAGGCAACATTCATTTTCGCTTACGCGGTCTTGGCCGAGGCTGGGCTGTCCTTTCTTGGGGCCGGGGTTCCGCCGGAGGTGCCGACCTGGGGAACCATGATCGCGTCCGGCCAGCAATATGCCGACAGTTCCTTCTGGGTGGTGCTCTTCCCCGGCCTCGCCATAGTTCTCGCGGCTCTTTCGCTGCAGGTCGTCGGCGACGGCTTGCGAGACATGCTCGACCCCAAACTGCGGAAGACGCTGTGATGATGGGCAACCAGCACCTTCTCGCGATCAAAGACCTCGAAGTCCGCTTTCGAACCGAGGACGGCGAAGTAACTCCGGTAAGAGGTGTCACACTCTCCGTCGGCGCCGGTGAGACTGTGGCTCTCGTGGGCGAGTCGGGTTCCGGGAAATCCGTGACAAGCCTCGCCACGATGGGGCTGCTGCCGCGCCCCGCCGGACGGGTTTCGGGAGGGCAGATCCTGTTCCACAGGAGGTCGGGAGAAATAACCGATCTCGTAACCCTGCCTCTGCCGGAACTGCGCAAGCTGCGGGGCTCCGAAATCGCGATGATCTTCCAGGAGCCCATGACCAGCCTGAACCCGGTTATGACCGTCGGTGAACAGATCGCCGAGTCTGTACGCCTGCATATGGGACTCGGCCATGGGGCTGCGCTGCGCCGGGCGGAAGAGATGCTCGGCCTGGTGGAAATACCAAACGCACGACATCGTATTCACGAGTATCCGCACCAGATGTCGGGCGGCATGCGGCAGCGAGTGATGATTGCATTGGCGATGTCCTGCAATCCTTCCCTGCTGATTGCCGACGAACCGACCACGGCGCTCGACGTGACGATCCAGGCTCAGATCCTGGCATTGATCGGGCGCCTGCAGCGGGACCTCGGCATGGGAGTTCTGTTCATCACACATAACCTCGGCGTCGTTGCGGAGATTGCCGACCGGGTAACTGTGATGTATGCGGGTCAAGTGGTGGAAACCGGTTCCGTCAGGGAAATCTTCCGGGCGCCGCGGCATCCATACACAAGTGCTCTGCTGAACTGCCTGCCGGCTCGCGCTCGGCATCGGGAGGATGGTCGCAGGGTTGTACAGTCCATTCCCGGTTCCGTCGAGTTCGGCAAGGAAGGGTGCAGCTTTGCTCCGCGCTGCACGCTGGCTGCGGATATCTGCCGTACGGGCGCAGTCACACTGGATGACGAAACTGAACGCAGCGTCCGCTGTCTGAGGTGGAGGGAGATCCTCGCATGAATGCTGCTCCGCTCTTGGCAGTCGAAGGGCTGACGAAGTATTTTGGACGGGCACCGCACCTCGTTCGCGCCGTCGAAGATGTGAGCTTTGACATTACGCCAGGTGAGGTCCTGGGCTTGGTCGGAGAATCCGGTTCGGGAAAAAGCACGATCGGCAGACTCGTTCTGCGACTGATCGATTCGACCGCGGGTGCCATCCGCTTCGAAGGTCAGGACGTCACAAAATTTCCTGAGCGGCACCTGAAACTCCTTCGCCGTAACGCGCAGATGATCTTTCAGGATCCTTATGCAAGCCTGAACCCCCGGTTGCGGGTGCGCGAGATTGTTGGGGAGGCACTCGATGCCCACCGGCTCGCAAGTGGGACCCGCCGCGTCCAGAGGATTGGAGAACTCCTGGAAACTGTCGGACTGCAGGCCGCCCACATGTCCCGCTTTCCGCACGAGTTCTCCGGCGGACAGCGCCAGCGCATCGGAATAGCCCGTGCTCTTGCGGTCGAACCGAAGCTGATCGTCGCAGACGAGCCGGTCTCGGCGCTGGACGTCTCCGTCCAGGCGCAGGTAATCAACCTCTTACAGGACCTGCGCCAGCGCTTCGGACTTGCGATGCTCTTCATATCCCACGACCTTGATGTGGTCGAGCTGATGTGCGACCGCATCGCAGTGCTCTATCTCGGCCGCGTTATGGAGATTGGCTCGTCGGAGGATGTTTCGAAGAGGCCGCGCCATCCTTACACGCGAGCCCTGCTTGCAGCCTCCCCGAAGGCTGACCCGGACGCACCAAAAATCCGCCGAATGCTCACGGGCGACATCCCGTCTCCCATGGCGCCTCCTTCCGGCTGCGTGTTCCGCACCCGGTGCCCGGCGGCAACGGAGGAATGCTCCCGCAACGTTCCGAAGTTGCGCTCTGCCGGTGGAGGGCATAGGTTCGCCTGTCACTATGACTTGGCATACGACGAAGAACCTGCGGCAGCATGATCAAGAAAGCTCCCCTACCGAACCTCTCACCGGATCCCGGTTCGGATATTCTGCGATCGATCAGCGCCGGCCTCGCGTCCATGTCGGCGGGACAGCAGCGCATTGCCGCAATGATTCTCGAAAACCCGCATTGGGCCATGCAGGCCAATGTCGAGGATCTCGCCTTGAGGGCGGGTGTTAGCGCCCCGACCATCGTCCGCTTTGCCCGCACGGTCGGGTGCGACGGCCTGCGCGACCTAAAACTCAGGCTCGCTGCTGCTCTCGCTGTCGGCGCACCTTATCTGCACCGCAGCGTGACGCCGGGCGACAGCACCGCCGAGGTCGTTCGCAACATCGTTGGCAGCATTACATCGGTTCTGTCGGATTGGCAGCATCAGCTGATACCTGCAGATATAGAACAGGCCGCTGAGATCATGCACCGTGCGCGGCGTGTCGACTGCTTTGGAACCGGGGCAACCTCTAACTTTCTCGCCATGGACATGCAGGCCCGCCTGTTCCGGCTCGGCATTACCACGAACGCATTCTCCGACGCTCACCTCCAACTCGTCGCGGCGGCTACGCAGACCGAAGAGGACGTGCTGTTTGCCATCTCCTATGTCGGCCGCATGCCCACTCTTGTGGAGGCCGTGGCCGTCGGCAAGGAGCATGGCGCCACAGTGATCGCTCTGACGCAGACGAACACACCTCTCGCCGCGATAGCGGACATCGTGCTGAGCATCGACGTCCCTCATGATGCGACGATGCGGGTGGGCACAGACGCCTATGTGGTCCAACTGCTCATGATTGAAATTCTGATGGTGATCATCGGCCTCAAGCGCGGCCCAACTATGATCAATAGTCTCAGGGAAATTCACGATATTTTACTGACCCGCGGCGTCGACAGCGATGATCCGTCGCTCCTGCACTGGGGCTGGAATCAGGTCCTTCACAGCGGCAAAGACGAGGCCAGCGAGTTTTGAGCATCGTTTAGATCGGATCGTGTCCCTCGGCGTGGTGTAACTGACGGCGGATCACCACGATCACCGGCCAGAGCCGGGATGATCAGATTGCCACGGCAGGCAAGCTGACCAAGAGATCATCGCTCATCGGCGCCATGGTTTCCAGTGTCAGATAGCGAGCGCGCTGCACCGCCCACTCATCGTTCTGCTCCAGCAGGATCGCGCCGACCAGCCGCCGGATCGCCGCCTCGTTCGGGAAGATGCCCACCACATCCGTCCGGCGCTTGATTTCACCGTTGAGCCGCTTGAGGTTTGCTGGTGCAGGCGATCGAGGAGGCGATCAGCCGCAAGCCCAAGGGACACGACTTCATCATCGACCGTCGCCACACCCGTCCGGCGGTGGGGCGGCACATGAGCATGACCCGGGGCTGAGCAGCGGATCCTTGATCCCTTCCGGCCCGATGGTCGATGCCGTCCGAATTCAAAGAGGCATCCTGGCGACGTAGATCGCGAGCATCAGCAGGACACAGGCTCCCAGGGTGCCCGCCACCCATGGGGCGAGCTGTGCCTTGTAGTGCTCTTCCAGGCGTCTTTGGCGCTTGCGGCGGGACATCGTCGGGCTCCTCCCGGTTGATTGGCGCACGGCGACATGTCGGGGCGATCATAATCCGGTGGCAGCTCCGAGACGACCCCATTCCGGAGCGTTCGAACGTCGGCAGGAGATGTGGCATCCTGGGCCTCCATCCATCGGGGGCGCCGGGACGCGTCGGTTGCCGGCTCCCACGTGACGCAGGAGATCATGCACCATGGCAAACACCGGATCGGCCCCGTCGGAATTCCCTGACGCGAAGGCGGACGGACTGAAGTTGCTGCATCGCATCTGCACAAGACGATCGACGCCACCTCGGCATCTGGCGGCCCCTGGTCCGTCCGAGGACGAGATCCGCATGATCGTGCAGGCCGCCTGCCGGGCGCCGGATCACATGGGCCTCAAGCCATTCCGCTTCATCGTCATCCCGCCCGACCGACGCGATGCCCTGGCGGACGCGTTCGAGGCCGCCGAGCGGGAACTCGATCCCGACATCGCGGGCGAGAAGCTCGAGCGCGCCCGCGAGAAGGCCTCCCATGCGCCGATGCTTCTGGCGGTGATCTCCCGCGTGCAGGAGAACATGGAGGTTCCCGAGATCGAGCAGCGCGCGTCCGCGGGCGCCGCCCTGGGCTATGTGGTTCTGGCCGCCGACCTCCTGGGCTACGGCGCGATGGCCGTGAGCGGCCGCAAGGTCGCGACGAAGGCGATGCACCGCGCCTTCCGCCTTGCCAACAACGAGGGGCTTCTGTGCTTCGTCGGGATCGGGATGCCCGCGAAGGTCAAGGGGCCACCGCCGGAGCCTGACCCGGAACTCCTGCGGACCTGGCAGCCCGACGCGGGGGAAGCCGGCTGATCCCCAATGGGGATTGGCCGTGCCCGTGGATCACCTCCTGCGGGCAGTCACCCACAGCAGCCCGACGAGCCCGAGGTTCAGGCAGGCCAAACCGGAGAGAACGCCAAGCGCGGCATCCGTGCCGCCCCGTTCGATCAGGATCGCACCGAGTGACGGGGACAATGCCTGGGCGAGCAGGCTGGGCATCGCCAGCCGCCCCAGGAGCGAGGCGTAGCCGTCGGGACCGAACAAGGCGAGGGGGAGGGTGCCCTTGGCGATCGAGCCGATGCCGTTTCCCGCACCGTACAGCGCCAGGGCAAGCGCCAGGATCGGGAATCCTAGGAGCAGCAGGATGACCCCGCTCGCGACCAAGGTGACGGAGGCCGCCATGGTCCAGATCGGATGATAGTGGCGGCCGAAGGCCATCTCGATGACGCGGGCGCCGACCTGCGACGGTCCGACGAGCGCCCCGAGGCCAACGGCCGCCGCGAAGCCGAGGCCCCGTGCCTGGAGGAAGGTGAGCAGATGCACCCCGATCATGGAGGCGGTCACCGCCCCGAGGGTGAGGATCGTGGCGAGCAGCGCGAATGCCCGCATCCGCCTGGTCCCGATCAGAGGGGGCGGTGAGGGCATCCCGGGTCTCGCGCCGGCCGACCTACCATCGCGCGAAACCGAGCCGACGCCGGGCACGGCGAAGGCGTGCAGCGGAAGGCATACGAGGACGTGAATTGCGGCGTAGGCCGCGCAGGCACCGCGCCAGCCGAAGTGCTCGACGAACCAAGCACTGAGGGGCCAGCAGACGGTGCTCGCGAAACCACCCCACAGGGTTAGGGTGGTGATCGCACGCCGGGCATCCCTACCGTACAGGCGGCCCAGCGTCGCGAAGCCCGCGTCGTAGAGACCAGACCCCATGCCGACGCCCATCACGAGCCAAGCCATCAGGTAAACGGGAAGGCTGTGGGCGAGCGCGAGGGTCGCGAGCCCGGCGGCGAGCAGGACCGAGCTGGCGACGAGGACCGGGCGGCCCCCTTTCGCATCGATGGTGCGGCCGACCCGCGGCGCGACCAGCCCGGCCGCGAGGAGGCCGACGGAGAGCCCGCCCACGACCCAACCGAGCGACCATCCGGTGTCGGCGGCGATCGGCTGCGCGAGCACGGCCGGCAGGTAGAAGGACGATCCCCAGGCGAGGATCTGGGTGATGCCGAGGGCGGAGATGACCACCCTCGGGCTCGGCTTCGGCATGGCGGGATCGCTCGCCAGGGACTCACTCACCGGATTCGACACGGGTGGATCTCAGCAGCAGCCCGCAGGTTCCGCAACCTTCTCCGGCGCCTTGGCGGGGTCGCATCCGCAGCCGGACTTGCCCTCGGCCTTGGCCTCGGCATCCGCGACGCAGCAGGCGTCGGCCTTCGCCGGGGCGGGACCGCCGCAGCATCCCGAAGACGCAGGTACACCGTCGACGGGAAGGTTGGTCGAGCACACGCCCGTCTCCGGCAGGACCAGGTGGATGTCGGCCGCTTCCACGAGGTCTCCGGCAATGGCCGCCACGACCGAGCGGACCTGCTCGTAGCCCGTGAGCATCAGGAAGGTCGGGGCACGGCCGTAGCTCTTGATGCCGACCGTATAGAAGCCCGGCTCCGGATGGGCGAGCTCGCCGTGGCCATGCGGCGGCACCGATCCGCACGAGTGCAGGTTCGGGTCGATCAGCGGCCCGAGCGCCTTCGAGCTTTCCAGCCACGGGTCGAGGTCGAGCCGCAGCTCGCGGGTGAGGTTCAGGTCAGGGCGCTGTCCGGTGGAGACCACGATCCGGTCAACGGGGCCGACCTCGCGGATGCCCTGCGCCGTCTCGCCCTCGACCATGACCTGCCCGTCGACGGCATTGACGCGGGTGACGGAGAAGCCAGCCACGAGGGTGACCTGTCCACTGTCGACGAGCGCCTTGAGGGCCGAGCCGAGCTCACCCCGGGCCGGGAGCTGGTCGGCGGTGCCCCCGCCATAGACCCGCATCAGGTTCTCGCCGCGGGTTGCCCACACGATGGAGGTCCGGGGATCGCGCTCCGCCAGCCGGGCGAGGTCGAGGAGGACGTTCGCGGCCGAATGGCCGGCGCCGACCACGAGGGTCGTTTTGCCCTCGTAGGCAGCGCGGTCGCGTCCGAGCACGTCCGGGATGCCGTAGGCGATGTTCCCTGCGTTCTCCGCCTCGCCCTCGGCGAGGATTCCGCCCGAACCCAAAGGATTCGGAGTCGTCCACGTCCCGGAGGCATCGATCACCGCCCGCGCCAGGTCACGCCGGATCGTGCCGTTCCCGTTCGACACGGCGAGGACGAACGGCTTGGTCTCGCGGCCCTTGCTGAGCACCTTGTCGGCGCCCTGCCGGGTGATCGCCGTCACCTTGGCACCCGTCTCAATCACCGCCGCCATCTCGGGCGTCTCGGCGAGCGGCTTGAGGTAGGCCTCGCACAGGTCCAATCCCGTCGGCATGGCCTTCCCCGGAGGCTCCCGCCACCCATGGGACTGGAGCAGCGCGCGGGCCGCCGTGTCGGTGTTGTACTCCCACGGCGAGAACAGGCGGACGTGGCCCCAATCCTTGACGCTGGTGGCAACGGTGGCTCCGGCCTCGTAGACCCTCACGGGCAGGCCGCGCCGGATCAGGTGAGCAGCGGCGGCCAGGCCGACGGGGCCTGCGCCGATGACGGCAATGGGGAGAGTTTCGAGCGAGGTCATGGGGGACTCCTTGGTCAGCAGCAGGAGGCGGGGCTGGGAGCGAAACCGGTGCGCACGCGCTCGACGAGGACGCGTGCGTGGCAGCAAAGGATCTTGAGCATCCGCGAGGGATCGCGGTGGAGGGGCTGGGCCAGGACGGCGAGGACGTCCGCCCGCTCGCGGCCGATGTCGCGCAGGAGATGGTCGTCCAGCTCGCTTAGAGCAGAGACCTGCCGTCGGTTCCGGGCGGCGCGGGCGAGATGGAGGACGAAGGGAAGGAAGCCGGGCATCTGTCTCTCCTTTTGATATTTCCGGTAATATGGAAATAGTGGGCAAAATAGAATCAGGCGGCGTTCTCCGCCTGGGTCAAACATCCGGCGTCGGCACAGCACTCATCGGCCAGGAAGCCGATCAGGCCGTTCATCGCCGGATAGCTGGCCCGGCAGATCAGCGTCGTGGCCTGCCGTTCCTGTGTCACCAGTCCCGTCAGCAGGAGCCGCTGGAGGTGATGCGAGAGCGTCGACGGCGGGATGCCGAGACGCTCCTGGATCTGACCGACGGGCAGGCCCGCCTCTCCGGCCCGCACCAGCGTGCGGTAGACCTGGAGTCGGCTGACGTGCCCGAGCGCTTCGAGCTGCTTGGCTGCTTGTTCGATGTTCATGGAAATACCATGAACCTGCACGGGCCGGCCGTCAAGCGATACTTCTAGGATCATCGAAGTTGCGTCCGGGGCCAAGGATCGTGATGCGCCGTGAAACCCGATCCCGATCCACCGACTGTCCGCCGGAGCATGCCCGCCGCCTTCGTGGGAGGCACCGTCATCGGGACGCTTGGGGGTCTGATCGGACTTGGGGGCGCCGAGTTCCGCCTGCCGCTGCTCATCGGGATGTTCCGCTTCGCAGCCCTGGAAGCGGTGATCCTGAACAAGGCCACGAGCCTAGTCGTGGTTGCATCCGCGCTGCCGTTCCGGGCGGCAACGGTACCCTTCGGGCTGATCGCTGCCCATTGGCTGATCGTGCTCAATCTACTGCCCGGAAGCCTCCTGGGAGCCTGGATCGGTGCCGGATGGGCCATACGCCTCAAGTCCGAAACTCTCTACCGGGTGATCGCGGTCCTCCTGGTCGCCATCGCGGGGGGACTGGTGTTCGGCCATGATGCGACCGCTGGCCAACCGCTCCTGACCGGATCGGTACAACTCGTCGTAGGCATCGTCGCCGGGTTCGTGATCGGCATTGTCGCCTCCTTGCTTGGCGTGGCCGGGGGCGAGCTCCTGATCCCAACCCTGGTGCTGCTGTTCGGGGCCGACATCAAGCTGGCCGGGAGCCTGTCCCTGGCCGTCAGCCTGCCGACCATGCTCGTGGGCTTCACCCGCTACAGCCGGGACCGGAGCTTTTCCGTTCTCGGCCGCAACCGTGGCTTCCTGCTGGTCATGGCGGCGGGGTCCATCGTCGGCACGTTCCTCGGCGGTCTGCTGCTGGGCGTCATCCCAGATGCGGTCCTGCTGCCGCTGCTCGCGGCAATCCTGCTGGTCTCGGCCGTCAAGGTCTGGCGTCACGGGTTGAACCCCGGTTCGGGTTCGCCTACTCGGCCGCCTTAACCTCGTGGTTCATGGCTTCCGCGGCGAGACGCCTGGCTTCCTTCTCGGCCGCCTCCTAGCGTTCGCTGTAGCGGTCGGTGAGGTAGTCCGAGCGGTCACGGGTCAGGAGCGTGAACTTCACCAGTTCCTCCATCACGTCGACCACCCGGTCGTAGTAGGAGGACGGCTTCATCCTTCCGGCCTCGTCGAACTCCTGGAACGCCTTGGCAACCGAGGATTGGTTCGGGATCGTCACCATCCGCATCCAGCGCCCGAGCACCCGCATCTGGTTGACCGCGTTGAAAGACTGCGAGCCGCCCGATACCTGCATCACGGCTAGCGTCCTGCCCTGTGTCGGCCGCACGGCACCCGTCGACAGCGGAATCCAGTCGATCTGGGCCTTCATCACCGCGCTCATGGCGCCGTGCCGCTCCGGGCTGCACCAGACGTGGCCCTCGGACCAGAGCGACAGCTCCCGCAGCTCCTTCACCTTGGGATGATCGCTGGCGGTGGCGTCCGGGAGCGGCAACCCATGCGGGTCGAAGACGCAGGTCTCGGCGCCGAAGTGCCGGAGCAGGCGCTCGGCCTCGAGGGTCAGGAAGCGGCTGTAGGAGCGCTCCCGCAGCGAGCCGTAGAGCAGGAGGAGCGGGGAGGGTGCGTCGACATATGCTTCGGCTCCAGCTTGCCGAGGTCCGGCACGTCGAGGGCCGTGAAGTCGATGTTGGGAAGGTCACTCACCGGCCGCGACCTTCCGCTCCGGGAGCTTGTTCCGCTGCTCGTACCAGACCTGGCTCCGGTTCACGATCTTCACGAGCGAAAGCATCACGGGCACTTCGACCAGTACGCCGACGACGGTCACCAGGGCCGCGCCCGACTCGAAGCCGAACAGGCTGATGGCGATCGTCACCGCGAGCTCGAAGAAGTTGCTCGCTCCGATCAGGGCCGAAGGTCCGGCAACGCAGTGGGCCTCTCCGCTGACCCGGTTGAGCCAGTAGGCAAAGCCGAAGGTCAGGTAGGCCTGCAACATGATCGGCACGGCCAGGACCGCGATGATGAGCGGCTGCGTCAGGATCTGCCCGCCCTGGAAGGCAAAGAGCAATACGAGGGTCGCGAGCAGCGCAGCAAGCGACAGGGGCTGGATGCGCGCGAGCAGCGCCTGGAGCGCGGGCTCGCCGCCCGAGGCGAGCAGGCGGCGGCGCACCGCGTAGGCAGCGACCACCGGCACGACGATATAGAGCCCCACCGACGTCATCCCCTGGAGTCCGCTGGCCCGCGGCCGTCTCACCCGTGACTGGGATGAGAGCAGCGCCCGCTCAGAGACGAACGAGTTCGGCAAGACGCTGTATGCCAAGACAGCGGAGGCGGACCGCAAGGTTGTGGAACGTGTGGCCGAAGTCGCAAGCCGACGCGGAGTTCCTCGAGCGCAGGTTGCATTGGCTTTGTTGCTGCACAAGCCGGTGGTAACCGCACCCATCATTGGCGCCTCAAAGCCGCAGCACCTAGAGGATGCAGTGACCGCCCTATCCCTCAAGCTGACGCCTGAGGGGGTTGCGGATCTGGAAGAGCCGTATGTGCCGCACGCCGTGGTCGGATTTGCCTGAGTGGGATCTTCGGAAGACCGCAAAGCTGATGTCTCTCGTGATTGGCCCTCAGCTATTCAGTATGGACAGTTTGATGTCGGCTCATGGCAGATCTTGTTGAAAAACTCGCGGGTGCTACTTCGTCGATCTAATTCTAGCGTCAGTGTGCCAGAGCAGACACAACAGCCTGTATGCTGACTGCGCGGGAAAGGGCACTTGCAGACGTTTTCAACGGTATCGGCACACTGCAGAAGAATACCGAATGTCTCCTATGGGATGACGAACCAGACGTTCCCGAAGGACAAGGGAACTTGTTGCCTGACCTAGAAAGTACAGCAGTGCATCATCGGCGAGGAAAGGAGGTCTGTTAATCCGGAGCATGCCGATGTTCATGCCTTCGTCACCTCCTCATGCCGCCTGGGCATTCTCATGGACTGTATAGCGACTCACAGACGCTGCTGGTGCCGACGGATGAGGGCGCCAGTCATAACAGAGACGAACCAACGCAGTCCTGACTTCATCCAGGCGAGGGGGCGGGCCGTCAGCCATACCCTCAGCAGCGGCGAGGTCGACGAGATACTCGACCCAGGCCCAGCGTCAGAGGACTTCGCGCTTGCAGCCGAGTGACAGCAAGGGATGGCACACAACATCATGCGGATCTGCGAACACGGCTGCCGGATGGACCAGCGCCTTCTTCAGATCACGCATGCTCGACAGCTGGCAGCGCATGTAGGCTGCCTGTAACGAGATGAGCCAGATGATGGCTCCGACCTCTTGCACAATCGATGAGGGGCTGTCGCTCATGTTGTGACCTACGAGGTCCGGCTGTCGCGACGTTCCTCGCAAGGGTCTGTTCTGAATGCAATGGGACAGGCCCTGCCGCTGAACACGAGACCCTGAGCAGCGACGATCAGTCGACCTCTCGCAAGCTCAGGCTGAAGCAGTGATATATCCAGACGGCGCGGTTAATCACCCTAGCCGAATAGCGGAAGCCCCCGTAAGGACTGGACGCCGTGCTCATAGCCAGCGCCCCTCCCACAACTCCTGACGCTAACCAATACGACAGTACACTAGCCCCGCATTGTGATCGCGGGGACCACGGCGTCGTTTGTCAGGGAGCAAGGAAAGATTTTCAAGGTTGTCGCGAGAGCCGCTGGTAGCAGGCGAGTTGCGGCAGTGGTTGGGACTGCGCCGGACTGCTCACTCACCGGTCGGTAACGTCTCCCTTTAGTGAGAAGGGCTCTGGTTCGAGTCCCAGATCGCTCACGGAACAATATCAAGAACTTAGATGCTGATCCGGTTTGGTCCTTTCTTCCCAGGAAACTGGATCCAGAAGGATAACGGAATCGAGCCCTTGAGTAGGAGATCTTCTCCCCATATCGCCTCAACTTCCTTGATCTGAATTCAATTTTTCCCAGTTCCTGCGAACGCGTCAAGGTGGGCGCACTGAGAGGGCCTGGTCCCGAGTGTCGCGTCGGTGGGAGAAGGTTTTCATCCAGGTTGCTTCACCTGCACGCGCTCCTAGCCTAGAGTCTAAAAGCCTGCAGCGACGGAACGGCGCCGATCTATCCGGGACCAATTACCAAAATCTTGGGCCGCATTTCGTAAAATACGCCCAGCATACAGAATATGCTCCCGCATGATGTAATCGGCGCGCTCCGCATCACGCTCGCGAATGGCGGCGAGGATGCGGTGGTGATCATCATGAGAGCGCTTGATCGTCTCAAAGTCATCCCAAATGAAAACGCGATTAGAGGCGAGGGGAACGTTTTGACACTGCCGCACGAAGTCCACCACCCATCGGTTGCCGGACTGTTCCAGGATTGTTTCGTGGAATTCCACGTTCATCATGCGGTAGGCGGGAAGGTCATCGGGGTCCAGCATACCCTTTGAAAGAATCTTATCGCCGTCTGCGAGAACGGCGCTCAGTCGGTCCAACACCCCGCCTTGCAAACCGTTTCGGGCACAAAGGCTTGCTGCCAACGCCTCCAATCTGCCTCGCGCTTCGAAGGCTTGGATAACATCGGTGAGTCTGAATTCCCGAACTGCGTAGCCGCGGTTTGGTTCGTAGTCGAGCAACCCGTCCCTTGCGAGAAGTGCAAGAGCCTCCCGCAGAGGGGTTCGGGAGACGGCAAGTTCCTCAGACAAAGGGATCTGCTGAAGCCGGCGCCCCGGGGGGATTTCCCCTGACAGGATGCGCTCGCGCAAAAGATCAGCGACCTCGGCAGCACTTGTCATCTTTGACATGCAACATCATTTCCTACGTTATGGATCCAGAATTTTATCCAAAGCTTGTCTCAAAATCCACATTCACGTTGACATGCGCAACTAGTCGTGAAAATTTTATCCAAACGCGGCTTTCCACTCGTTGTGAACCGACGGCGCTGCTGGGAAAGTCAAATTTTGGATAAAACGCGGCTCTAAGACTGCGCACATGGGAAGAAACGTCATGACAGAGACGAGGCGGATTGCTCTCGTAACCGGCGGCGCGCGCGGAATCGGCGCCAGTATCAGCGAAGCTCTGGCCGCGGATGGCCTCATCGTAGCCGTTGCCGACATCGACAGCGACGCTGCTCGACAAACCGCTTCAGCCCTGCCCCGTGACGGCCACGACGGTTTTTATGCGGACGTCACCGACGAGGCTTCGGTTGTCTCGCTCTTCGACGCGGTGTCCGCGAAGCTCGGACGCCCTTCGGTCCTCGTCACGTGCGCAGGCATCCTCCTATTCAAAGAGGACGGGTCGCGGCCACTCGTTGTGGAAACCGACTTCGACCACTGGAACCGCACCATGGCCGTTAATGCAGCCGGCTGCTTTCTCTGCACCCGCGAATACGCCCGTCGAGCGCCAGATCGCGACGAACTCGGTCGCATTGTGACGATCTCCTCCGTCGCCGCCCAGTTGGGCGGGTATCGCTCGAGCGCCAGCTATATCGCCAGCAAAGCGGCCGTTCTCGGCCTGACGAAAGCGCTCGCACGCGAACTGGCCGACCGTGGCATCACGGCAAATTCCGTGGCTCCTGGTCTCATCGATGCGCCGATGTTGCGTCTGTCCCTGGACCCTTCCAATGATGCCGCCGCCTCCGCCACCATCCCACTCGGTCGGCTTGGCCGGCCGGACGATGTGGCTTCGGCTGTGAGCTTCCTCGTCTCACCGCAGGCGGGCTACGTGACCGGGACGACGATCGACGTCAACGGCGGCTATCGCATGCAGTAACGGCTATCAAGAGGAGGGCATCACGATGGCTGAACCGAACCCAACATTGCCCGGAGTCACCCGCCTGCTCCAGGCGCTGACCACAATCGCCGGAGTCGCTCTCGTTCTGATGATGCTGCACATCTGTGCAGACGTCTTCATGAAGTACGTCTTCAATTCGCCCGTTCAGGGAACTCTCGAGATCGTTTCCGGCTACTACATGGTAATTGCCGTGTATCTGCCGCTGCCTCTCGTCGAGTGGCTACGGCAGGCGATCGTCGTTGACGTCGTTTTCATTCGAATGCCGCGCGCGATGAAAATCGCTTGTGTGCTCATCGTACTTGCATCGCTGGTTGCCGTTTACGGCGCCTTCGCCTGGCAGACATGGCTCGACGCCATGCGTGCCTATGGGCGGAACGAAATCGCCATGGGGCCTGCCCAGACCGTGATCTGGCCGGCCCGGTTCGTACTGCCGATCGGCTTCGGCCTCGCAAGTGTGATCGGGCTCTGGCACTTCATGGGCGTGCTCATCGGGTTCGAACGCGAGTCGTGGCTCGGCGCCCTTGACATCGAACATACTGGAGAGTGATGCCATGGGACTCGAACGTGTCGAGGTAGGTTTCCTCTGCATTGCGATAACGCTCGTCCTGATCGCTATCCGCATGCCGATCGGCATCGCGTTGGCGGGTGTGTCCTTCGTTGGTATCGGATTCCTCACCAACATGAGGGCGGCGTGGGGCATCGTCAGTGCGATACCCTACAATTTCGTCGCCACCTGGGAATTCAGCGCCGTCCCGATGTTCCTGATGATGGGGTACATTGCGGCAAGGAGCGGCGTAACCAAGGGCCTGTTCCAAAGTATGCAAATCCTCTTAGCACGGGTGCCTGGCAGCCTCGCGTCCGCCTCGGTCGCAGCCAGCGCAATGTTCGCTGCGGCTTCGGGTTCCTCGGTCGCCACGTCCGCCGCTCTGTCGCGCATCGCGGTTCCGGAGATGCTGCGCGCAGGGTACGAGAAGGGCCTGGCCACCGGAACCGTGGCCGCTGCGGGCACTCTCGGCTCGCTGATACCACCGTCCATTCTCATGGTGATCTATGGCGTCTTCACCGGCACGTCGATCGGTGCCCTGTTCATGGCAGGGTTCATCCCCGGAGTCCTAACCGCCGTCGCCTTTATCACGATGATTACAATCCGGGTTCTGCTGAATCCGAAGCTCGCGCCGCGCGGCCAAGTCGAGTTCTCTGCTGAAGAAAGGCAGACGGCACTGCGCACGGTTTGGCCGCTTCCGACGCTCATCATCGGCGTCCTCGGCGGAATCTTCGCGGGTGTCTTCACGCCAACCGAGGCTGGTGCCGTTGGCGCACTGTTCGCCATTGTCATTGCCGCGTTCTACCGCTCTTTGTCGTTGAAGATGCTTTGGGGAGCGGTGATCGACGCGGCCATCGCTACCTCTGTGATGTTCATCATTGCGGTCGGAGCCGCCATGTTCGTCCGCTTGATGGGGCTTAGTCAGGTTCCAGCCTTCGTAGCCGACATGGTGCTGAACATGAGCGACAACAAATATGTCGTGCTTATGATGATCTCCGTCATCTTCATCTTTCTCGGCATGTTCATCGACTCCATCGGCATCATGCTGCTCACGCTCCCGATCCTAATGCCGTTGCTGCAGCGGCTCGAGATCGACATGATCTGGTTCGGGATTATCACGATTAAGCTGCTTGAAATCGGGCTCATCACGCCGCCCGTTGGACTAAACGTATATGTCATCAAGACTTCACTCGGAGGCATGGTCGACCTGCCGTCGATCTTCCGGGGCGCATCCTGGTTCATTCTCACCGACATTATTGTTCTGCTCATTCTCATCGCGTTCCCAACAATTTCTCTCCTGCTGCCAAGCCTGATGTTGCGATGAGATCAAACTGGAGAGATGGACACAATCCTAAGGAGGAAGACAATGCCTACGAAGTTCAGTCGGAATGCAACGCGAGGGGTTGCACTTGCCGCCGGTGTCGGATTATTCAGCTCGGCCGCGCTCGCCGAGAACTACAGCTTCTCGACCTGGCTTGAGCCCAATCACCCCATCACGCTGGCGGCTCACGTGCCGTGGGCTAAGGCGGTAAGCGAGCGCACAGGCGGCGCCGTCAACTTCGAAATTTACATGGCGGGCGCGCTACTTCCGGCGAAAGGAACGATGCAGGGAGTTGCGGATGGCGTCGCTCAGGGAGGGTTCCACACAGCAACGTACACTCCTTCCGAGCTGCCGCTCTGGAACGCCATCGGCGACCTGTCCTTCAAGCATCCCGACCCTATGGTTGCCGCTTTCGCGGCGACCGAGTTCGGCCTGATGAATCCGGCGGGCAACAGCGATTGGGCGAAGAATGACGTCATCTATTTGGGATCCTATTCGACACCTGTCTATCATTTCATCTGCCGGGAGGAAGTGAAGACCCTCGCAGATCTGCGTGGGAAGCGCGTGCGTATGCCCGGCGGCGCATGGGCCCGCTTTGGCGAGACTATTGGTACAGTGTCCGTCAACGTCCCGTCCTCGGAAATTTATACCGCGTTCGAGCGCGGAACCGTCGATTGCACCGCGTCCGACGTGACGCACCTGACTGCCGGCGCAACGCTAATGGGCGTCACGAAATCCATTAACACGCTGACGATGGGCCCGTTCTTCGCCGGCGCGACCTGGATCTTCAACAAGGACTTCTGGTCTGAACTCAAGCCCGACCAGCGCAAGATCATCTTCGAGGAATCAGCGCGTGCGCTCGCTCGCCTGCAGATCTCTTATGACGAACTAGTGCAGAAGAATCTCGACGCCGCGAAAGCCGCCGGAAAGGCGATCATTCCGCCTCCGGCTGACCTGCAGCAATCCTACGATAAGTTTGTCGCAGACGGGATCGGCGGCATGGCCGACATCGGGAAGCGGGCGGGCATTCAGACGTTCGATAAGTCGGTTCAGGAGCTGTCGTCCCTGATGCAGAAGTGGGAGGGCTTGCTCGCTAAGGCCAACCGCAAGAGCGAGGACGAACTCACCCAGCTGCTGCGCCGCGAGATCTACGACAAGTTGGACGCCAGCAAGTACGGCCTCAACTGAGGCGCTTCCGGCCGGAGGCTCCGCCTCCGGCCACCGAACGGCGGAAGTGACTAAATCCTGATGAAAACAATGCTGACCTTTGAACAGAAGACCATTGTGGTGACGGGCTCATCGTCCGGCATCGGGCTCGCCATCGCACAGGCTTTCCTCGACGCCGGAGGATCAGTGCTCGGGGTCGACCGGAGCCGTGCTCCGCATTCCCTTCACTCGTCCTCATTCGCCGAACTTGCCCTCGATCTGACGGAACCCGCCGCCGGAGACAAGATCATCGCCGCGGCGATGGAGCGGTTCGGAACCTGCGACGTCCTCGTGAATAACGCGGGCATCGGGAATGCGGCGCCTATTCTCGACACCGACGACGATGCCTACGAACGGTATGTCGCAGTCAACCAAACCGCCGTCTTCCGCCTGTGCCGCGCAGCGGTCCGTGCGATGCGGGGGAGCGGCGGCGCCATCGTCAACATTGCCTCGGTCTTCGGCATGGTTGGCGCGGCAAGGAGCGCACCATATTCGGCGACGAAAGCCGCCGTCATCGGGCTGACGCGCCAACTTGCAACGGAATATGGGCGCGACGGCATCCGGGTGAACGCGATCGCGCCCGGACTGATTGAGACACCGCTCACAGAGAGGCGTCTTGCTGAGAACCCCTGGTTTCGCCGCATGATGATCGAAGGCTGCCCGCTCGGGAGACCAGGTTCCTCCGCCGACGTAGCATCCGCAGCACTCTTCCTGGCGAGTCCGATGGCTGGCTTCTTGACGGGCGTCGTCCTGCCGGTCGACGGCGGTTGGAGCATGGCGAAGTTCCTGCCCGATCCAGATCATGCGTGAGGTCTGCAATGCTGATTCCAGACAATTCCGTATTTCTCGTGACCGGCGCCGGCCGCGGAATCGGCGCCTCCGTCGCGCGGCGACTAGCAGGGGAGGGGGCCGCCGTTGCGGTCTGCGACCTCGATCAGGAGGCGGCGCAGTCAATGGCCGACCAGATTGTGGCCGAAGGTGGCAGGAGCATCGCAACCGGTCTCGACACCCGGGACGCCGGTGCGCTCGATGCCTTCGTCGGCCGTGTCGAGCGGGAGCTCGGACCCGTCACGGGGGCGGTGCCGGCAGCCGGGATTACCCGTTCCGCCCCCGCGGCCGAAATGACTGATTCGGCCTGGGATGCCGTTATCGGTGTCAATCTCACGGGTGTCTTCAACACATGCCGCGCCGTCGGTCAGGCGATGATCGCGGGCGGCCGCGGCGGAGCAATCGTCAACCTCGCGTCCATCACCGCTAAGGGAGGGCAGCCGGGACGGGTGAACTATGCCGCCTCGAAATGGGGTGTCGTCGGCTTGACCAAGTCCCTAGCGGTCGAGTGGGGCCGGTTCGGCATCCGGGTCAACGCGGTGGCCCCCAACGGAGTGAACACGCCGATGCTCCTCGGCGGCGTGCCGGAGGATTTCCGTGAAGGCGTCATGCTGGACCGGACTCCAATGGGGCGGTTCGCCGAACCCGACGAGATCACCGACAGCATTCTTTATCTCCTGTCGCGGCAGGCAAGCTACGTCACGGGCACCGTCCTAGAGGTCGATGGAGGCCTGACCGCCGGATACCTGACGCACCAGCGCGGGGCTCATTTCGCGATACATCAAAAAGGGAAGACGGACACTTGACCCAGAGCAGTGAACACCCGGTTGCAATCGTCACGGGATCGGGTGGCGGCATTGGCCGTGCGATCGCCGTACGCCTCGCCGACGACGGCTACCATGTTGTAGTCGCCGACCTCGCCAAGGAGCGTGCGGAGGCAACTGTCGACCAGATTGCCGAGGCGGGCGGTCGGGCCGAGGCTGCGGTGCTCGACTTGCGGGACGAGGTCGCGCTTTCCGATCTTGTCCTTCGGCTGCCGCGGATTGATGCCGTCGTGAACAACGCCGGCATCTTCGACGAGCGGGCGCTCCTGGACCTCGCAGCCGAGGACTTCCGCAGGCATTATGAGGTCAACCTGATCGCCGTCTTTGCTCTGTGCAAGGCGGCGATCCCACGGATGCAGAAGGGCGGAAAGATCGTCAACATCGCCTCGCGCGCCTTTCTGGGCGCACGCAATCACGCCCACTATGTTGCCGCCAAGGCCGCCGTGGTCGGCTTGACGCGGGCGATGGCCATGGAACTGGCGCCTAGCGGCATCCTCGTCAACGCCATTGCCCCGGGCTTGATCGAGACCCCCCTGTTGCAGGCCCTTTCGCCTGAGCGTCTGGCGCAGCAACTCGCCCTTCAGCCGACCGGAGCCGCCGGCAGGCCGGAGGACGTCGCCAATGCAGTCGCGTTTCTTGCCGCTCACCGGACCGATTTCATTACCGGGCAGGTGCTGTTCGTCGACGGAGGCAAGACGCTCGGAGGTGGCCTTGGCATCTGAGATGCCGTTCCTCCCATGATTGAGATCGGAAGACAAAACATGGCGGACCTGGAGTTCGTTGAAACGTTCGATGTGGTTGTCGTTGGCTCGGGTGCAGGCGGCATGGCCGCCGCCTTGACCGCCCGCGACGCTGGGCTGACGGTTCTGGTGGTCGAGAAAACTGAATTCTTCGGCGGCTCGACAGCCGTGTCTGGTGGGGCCGTGTGGATCCCGGACAATCCACACATGGCGGAAGTCGGGCACAGCGACAGCCGGGACGCCGTGATAACTTATCTCTCGCAGACTGTTGGCAACCGGATGCGGCGCGAGATTGTCGATGCCTATCTAGACAATGGCCCGAGGATGGTCCGCTTCCTCGAGGAGCGGACCGCCGTCCGCTTCACGGCACGCGCCTATTCACCCGACTACAAACCGGAACTGGGGGGCGCATCTTTCGGAGGACGGACGCTCGATCCGGTCGAGTTCGATGGGCGCCGGTTGGGACCACTGTTTAAGCATCTGCGCCCTCCGATCCGGAACTTCCTCGTTTTCGGCGGGATGATGGTGGGGCGCAGCGACATCAACGCTTTGCTGGGGTTGACCAAGAGTGTGGCGAATGTCCGGCATGGAGCTGCGATCCTCTCGCGCTATGCACGAGATAAGGTGGGCCCCTGGGGGCGCGGCACGCGGCTCTTGCTGGGCAACGCGCTCGCGGGAATGCTGCTGAAATCGGCTGACGATGCCGGCGTGGTTCTGCGGCGGAACGTCCCGGTTCAGCGCCTGATCATGCGTGGCGGGCACGTGATCGGTGTCGCCGTCGGCACCCCATCCGGAGAGCGTGCCATCGAGGCGCGCCTCGGAGTCGTTCTGGCAACCGGCGGTTTTCCCCACAGCGCTGCCCGGCGCCTGGTCGAGTTGCCTACCCCGGATGTCCATCGTTCCGTGGTTCCGAAGGGGAATACCGGCGACGGACTTGATCTCGCCCTTTCGGCCGGCGCCGCTCTGGAGGACGACAATGCCGGCCCTGCGCTGTGGGCGCCGGTCTCGGTGTGGAGGCGGGCGGACGGATCGGAGAGTCTCTTCCCCCACCTCGTGACTGACCGACAGAAGCCGGGACTCATCGCCGTGAATTCGACAGGCCGACGCTTCACGAACGAGGCCAGTTCCTACCACGACTTCGTGGCGGGGATGCTAAAGGCCGAAGGGGAAAGTCCTTCTGTGCCAGCCTACCTGATCTGCGACCGCACTTTCCTCAAGCGGTACGGGCTGGGCCTGGTGCGGCCTGGAATCGCTGGAGCGCCATTGGTCCGGCGCCTCGTGCGGGACGGCTACCTGTTCGAGGCGCAAGCTATCCCGGACCTCGCGTCCAAGATAGGGGTGCCAGCCGCAGCCCTGGAGCAAACAGTGGCATCGATGAACCGCGCTGCCCGTACGGGCGAGGATCCGGACTTCGGCCGTGGAGCGTCCGCTTACGACCGCTATCTCGGCGATCCCGAACACAGCCCGAACCCTTGCCTCGGCGCTATCGAGCGTCCGCCCTTCTACGCGGTTGCCGTGTGGCCCGGAGACATCGGCACAGCCAAGGGACTGCGTGCCGACGCTTCTGCCCGAGTCCTGGACACCGAAGGCCGCCCGATCCCCGGCCTTTATGTCGCCGGAAACGACATGAACTCGGTTATGGCCGGTACCTATCCCGCTGCCGGGATCACGCTCGGTCCTGCTCTGACCTTCGGTTACATTGCCGGGCAGGCGATCGCGACCTCCCGGACCTGATATTGTTCAACTGGAGACGATCATGAAGCTCTACTACTCGCCCGCCTCTCCCTTCGTCCGCAAGGTGCTCGTTGTGGCTCACGAGAAAAGATGCGCGGACCGCATTGAGATCCTGTCCAGCAAGGCGGACCCGATCAGAACCGACATGAGCATCGCCGCCGACAATCCGCTGGGACAGGTCCCAACCTTCTACACCGACACCGGACAGGTGCTCTTCGACAGCCGTGTGATCTGCGAGTATCTCGACGCCGTCACTGGCGGCGGCTTGCTCCCGACCGACGACACACGCTGGAGCGTCGCGGTGCGGCACTCGGTGGCGGACGGCATCCTCGATGCCGCGCTCTTAGCACGCTACGAGCGCGTTGCCCGACCGCCGGAGTATCGCTGGGACGCCTGGGACGATAGCTTGATGCGCAAGATCGAGCGGTCACTAGATCTCCTGGAGCGCGATATCGGTGATCTGGACGGTGTGGTAGATCTAGGGACCGTTGCGGTCGGTTGCGCACTCGGGTACCTGGATTTCCGCTTCCCCGATTATTCTTGGCGGAACAGCCATCCTGCACTTACAGCTTGGTATCAGAAGTTCAGCGAGCGCCCATCGATGAAGTTGACCACTCCTCACACATAGGGAGAGGGGCCGATTTACACTCGCTCTGCCGCGATTATTGGCGGTATTGAATGAGAGCTATTCTACCTGAGCGTCTCACATGTCGGCGAGGGCCGGTGTTTAT
This sequence comes from Microvirga splendida, assembly GCF_016427565.1. Lineage (GTDB taxonomy): Bacteria > Pseudomonadota > Alphaproteobacteria > Rhizobiales > Beijerinckiaceae > Microvirga > Microvirga splendida. The sequence continues at coordinate 413 of NZ_JAELXT010000040.1, read as the reverse complement.
GGTGTCTACCCCAAGCGGAGTTCGTTCCAATGAGGGTGAAGTCCTTCGTCGACTTCCTCCATAAGGCTGTACCGACGGCATTACAGGGAGGCAGCACAGTAATATCTCCCCTCAGCCCTTCCTCAGCGGATCTTGAGAACTTCCTCAAGTCGGCACAAGGAGGCAAGGAGGGGAGATGCATCGGAGCCAAGGGTGCCCAGAATACGCTTCTCGAATGCGACTGCCCGCGGAATAATATCTATGTACACCCTCCGCCCCAGCGATGTCAGGGCTAGGATCTCCTCACGGCGGTCCTCCTCGCTCGGGCGGCGCCGGAGCCAGCGCCGCTCCTCCAGGGCCCGCACTGCCCGGCTCACCTTCGTCTTGTGCATGGCCGAGTGGCGGCCGATGGCCTTGGCGCTCATCGCCTCGAA
>NZ_JAELXT010000003.1 GCF_016427565.1 Microvirga splendida | reverse complement strand
CGTGCTCCTTGCGTGGCTCGAAACCCCACAGCTTACGAACAAGCGGGGCAGAAGCACGGCCGGACCATCCCATTACCGGACCTTAGAAATGGAACGCTGTTGATGCGAAGCTATCAGGTTGAGAGTCTGTCCCAGTCGAAGATGAATAAGCTGATTTCGTTACGGCCGCTCAAAGCCATCGGTTCTGGCGAAAGCGCCAGTAGAGCCAGCCACAGACCGTCGCGACAATCGTCAGCACCAGGGCGTACCCGTACCTCCAGTTCAGCTCAGGCATATGCTCGAAGTTCATGCCGTAGATCCCAGCCACCGCTGTCGGCACGGCCAAGATGGCGGCCCAGGCCGCGAGCTTGCGGGTGATCTCGGTCTGCTGTGCCTGTCCCGTCATCAGGCTGGTCTCGAACGCGAAGGCCAGCACCTCGCGCAAGGACTCGATCTCCTCCTGCACCCGGCGGATATGGTCAGAGACATCGCGGAAGAGCGGGACCATTGAAGGATCGATCCCCGGCAGCCCAGGTTGTTCGAGCCGCCGGCAGACCTCCACCAGCGGAACCACGGCATTGCGCAGACGCAGCAGATCCCGGCGGAGTTGGTAGAGGCGGGCCACTTGGTCTTGGGATGAGGTCACCGCCAGAATGCAATCCTCGATCTCTTCGACCTCGGACTGGATTGCTTCGATCACCGGCATGTAGTTATCGACGATGAAGTCGAGAATGGCATAGAGGATATAGTCCTCCCCGCCCGAGAGTGTCCCCGGATCGGCTTCGCAGCGCTCACGCACTGGGGTGTAGGTTGTCGAGGCGCCATGGCGGACGGACACGACGTAGCCATGCCCGACGAACAGATGGGTCTCGCCGAAGGCGATGCGCCCGTCCAGCATCTGGGCGGTCCGTGCCACCACGAACAAGGCCTCGCCGTACTGTTCGAGCTTCGGCCGTTGGTGGGCCTTGAGCGCATCCTCAATGGCGAGGTCATGCAAACCGAACTCCGCCTGAAGCTGGCGCAGGAGAGCTAGGCCGGGCTCATGTAGACCGATCCAGACGACATGCCCCGGCCTCCGTGACCATTCGCCAACCTCCGCGATCGGAACCTCGGCCACGCGTCGGCCTTCCGAATACACGGCCGAGGCGACGACGCCGGGTTTGTCTTCTGGCTGAGCCGATACAAGCCTGAGGGACTTTGCCATGGTCGGCTAACGCACAGCCGCCTCATCCGGTGCCAAGCCTGGGACTGGTGCTGGAGCGCCCCCGCTCGAGCCATCCTCTCACACGTGATCTAGTCCCAGAGCCTGATATCCGAGGAACTCCCGTTTCACTGCGAGCCCGATGGCGGGCCAATATCGTCGTCGGGCGTCTTCTGCTGTTTCGCTGGGGACAGGACGCGGAAGGTGAAGATCGTGAACAGGGTGACCACGATGGCGACATCGTAGCTGCCAAGGCCAACCGCGGCTCCTACCGCCCCTGTTGCCCATAGACCGGCCGCTGTGGCCGTTCCCTGCACGGCACCGGATTGCTTGATGATGGCGCCGCCGCCGATGAAGCCGATGCCGGTGATCAGGCCTTCGATGATCCGCGCCTGCGCCTCCGGCGAGTTCCCGGTAATGCCTTCGGTCGCCTGAACGAAGCCGCAACTTGCAACCGCCACAAGCGGGAAGGTCCGCAAGCCAGCACTTCGTTCGCTTCGCTCACGATCCCATCCGATAGGTAAGGCAAGCACATAGGCAAAGGCCAGGGCGGCGACGTGAGGCAGTACCCGCAGCGCCTCTAACAAATGCTCAATCTGTTCCATTCAACTGTTTCCAGCGGTATCCAACCCCATCCGGGGAAAGACCGACGATGCAAAGCGTGAGTTCCATGAGAGGCCCTCCCCGAGTTACGGTGGTTCCAGTCCTGCCTGCACTTCCCTCGGCTGGTTTCCCCTCAGCCGCGTCGTGTTCGTGCGGCGAAGAGTTTCCGAACCTGATACTCTGCCGAAATTGGATCAAGAAGCCATGGCTCCGATGAATGAACAGGCAGAGGATTGGCGCTCCAGCGTCGGCGAGACGGCGGCCCACGGCGAGCCATCGGACGATCTGGCCCGCGCCCGTGAGCTTGGCCGGGGACGCGACGCCGATACCCCCGGGGAGATCCCGGCGCGGGGCTGGAAAGACATCCTCTGGCGTACGCTGTGGTCGATCCCGGAAAACCGGATCCTGTCCACCTCGGGTGGGGTCGCGTTCTTTGCCCTGCTAGCAGTGTTCCCGGCCGTCGCCACAATCGTGTCGCTGTACGGACTCTTTGCCGATACCAGCATGATCAGGGATCACCTGTCGCTTTTGACCGGGATCCTGCCCGGCGGCGTGCTGGAGCTGATCGGCGAGCAGATCAGCCTGATCATCGCCTAGGACAGCGACACGCTCAGCCTTGCCTTCGTGGTGGGTTTTCTGGTGGCGCTCTGGAGCGCGAACTCGGGCGTAGCGGCCCTCTTCGATGCGCTCAACGTGGTTTACGGCGAGAGGGAGAAGCGCAGCCTGCTGCGCTTCTACGCCACGACGTTCCTGCTCACGCTCGGCATGGTTGGCATTGTTCTCCTGGCCATCGGCGCGGTGGTGGTGGCGCCTGTCGTTTTCACCTTTATGGGCTTCGTGACCCCGACCGGACGGCTCTTGAGCATTCTGCGTTGGCCCACCCTATTCGTTGTCCTCTTTGCCTGGCTTGCCGTCATCTACCGCTACGGCCCGAGCCGCCAAGATGCCAAGTGGCGTTGGGTGACCTGGGGCAGCGCCATGGCGGCCATCCTCTGGCTCGTGGCCTCGATGTTGTTCTCCTGGTACGTGGCCAACTTCGACAGCTACAATAAAACCTATGGGTCCCTCGGCGCCGGCATCGGCTTCATGGTGTGGATCTGGCTGTCGGTGGTGATTGTCCTGTTCGGGGCCGCGCTCAATGCCGAGATGGAGCACCAGACCGCCATGGACAGCACGGAAGGCTCACCCAAGCTGCTCGGATCTCGCGGCGCCAACATGGCGGATCATGTCGGGGCCCCACACGCTTGATATTGCACCCAGAGACAACGCTCATTCGCAGGACCGCAAACGCCGCCCGGGTGCCCCACTCCAGATTGTGGCTGCGGGAGGAAGCCACCTGCGTTCTCAGGATCATGATGGTCCTGTCTCTCCCCTTACTCGGTGCAAGTAGCATCGGCACCCGGGCTGCGGCTGACGGCGGGAGAGCTGTCAGGGCTTCGAACCACGTCCGAACTCATGAGAAGAGTCGAGGACGGGTGCGATCTCTCTCATGAGCCGGCCCCAGCGACGTCGAGCCTTGGTGCTAGACCGGCAGGTCAGGAATTCGTGTCGGATTCGGTGGGAGGTCAGGACGCCTTCTTGGCCGGCTTGTCGGGTTTTTGGGGCCTGCCGCCTTGCTTGCGTGACCGGTCGCCGGACGAAGGAGCGCCTCCCTCGTTGTCCCACTGTGAGATGCCGTTGTTGCGCTTGCCCTTAGGCAGGCTTGGGCGAGTTTTCGTGGTCATTGGATCGTATCCTTCTCAAGGAGCACTCTTTGCCGAACCCTGTCGTCTGGTGGTGGACTAGCGTGGCTCCGATGGCGCTCGTGTGACCTCGAAACCTTGTTCAGAAAGGGCCGCCAATATTGCTCTTGCGAGATCCACCCGCTCCTCGGGCGGTATGACGTCTCCGGGGCCGCCGGAATCCTTTCGCGCCTGCTGGAGGGCAAATTGGATGGCGTTGACGATGATAGAGAGCACCATATCCTGGTCCTTCATATCAACCTCCGAGACTGCCCTAAGGCTAACACCACCAGTCCCGCCCTGTTCCGGAAAGCCCACCTCCAGACCAGGAGCGCTGAGGTCTCTGGCAAGATCAGGGATAAGTCCGTCATCCGGCCCGCCGTTCAACGAACAGGAGCCTCGTCTCCACAGCGGACGCCGTGCTCTCTTATTGAGGCGGTATCTCCTGGACCCACATGGACTTTCCAGCACACAGCCCCACCTCCTCAGAAGGAGGCTTGATGATCAAGATTGCAATCATGGCGGGGCTGTTGGTCCTCGCCACCTCGGCAACGGCACAAGAAGCCCCGCCAGCGACGTGGCGCGATCCGGATACACGGTGCGTGTATCTCAAGGTGGGAGACGCCCTGAGCCTGCGCTACCGCCGCGACGGTACGCCGGATTGTGCGAGCGTTCAGCAGGACAGCAATGACGCATCCATCACCCGCGGTGACCTGCGGGACCTGACGCAGCAGATTACGCGCTCGATTGAGGACTTGCGCCGCGATATTGGAACAGTCCGGCGGGAAATGGAACATACCCGCAACGAGCTGGAAAACATCCGCCGCGAAGCGAGGCAGCCCCGAGCGCAATAGTACGGTCCTTGGCTCTTAGAGCTGGTCTGAGCCGGGACAGAGCGACCTGGCGCAGGGTCGCGGACTGCGTGGGCGCGGCAACTGTCACTGACGTGTTTCGCCTCTTGCGGCTTTCTCTCACCTGCGCGAGGCGTAGATGAAGAGCCTTCCTTCCGGGCGGCTGCGCTCTCAAACCTCAGTCGAACGGTTTGATGCTGTCGTCTCCATAACCTCGCCTTCCATCGAGCTGCGGCCGTGGTTGTAAGGCGGGAACTGGGGCAGGCGTTAACGCGCTCCAAACCTTGCGCATGATCGATGTCGCCAAACTGAGGATGTTTTGTGCCATGTCTCGCTCACTTTCCTTCGTGCAGTCAACGGCTCGGGCTCGCCGCACTTCCACGGTAGCTTGGTGCAGGCTCTTGACTGGCTCGTACGCGAACCGGAGGTGGAGGCTCAACGGCCACGGGCGCGGGCGCCCAGATCCTCGCGGAGTTCGTGCTCATGGACGATCCGGTCATACGACTGATCCGCGCTTCTGATCGCATATTGCGGCTCACGATGCGGATCATCGAGCCTGACGATCTCATAGCCGCCCTTCCAGATCTCGGGCTGACCATCCTCCGCGTAGGAGACGGCCTGTCCCACGGCAAAACGGTGGCGGCCTGAGGGGCGCGTTGTTGGGCCCTCTTCCGGCTGCGCCGCCGTCATGAGAGGCGCTGGGCGCGCCTCTTTGCCAGCGGGTTTCCTTGGAACAGGGAGGGGTGAGTTGGTGGCAGGTTGTGCGATCACTGCCGGGACTGCCCAGTCGAGCAGCGTACGGCCACCCTCGTCCATCACACGCAGAGCATCGGTCCGGGTTGGCCAGTGTCTCATCCCGGTAGGGCTCCTGGCGAACGCCAAAGCCGCAGTACCGTTGATCGCGGCGATGGGAAGTGTCTGGATGACCTCGAGGACACCGCGTCGATACCTCTTGAACTGGACCAGGAATTTCATGGCAGCCTCCTTCATACGGGCTTCTCAAATGAGAGCCTAAGGCTCCGAGCAAAACGCCCCGGGCTGCTTGTGATATTATGCATCGCCCTCACATGGGGAAATTGTCTGTAGCCGTCCATAAGATATAGGGTCGTATGTACCCAGTAACCAGAGCCCACAGATGATAACAATTCTAGGGCATTATATTTATATGTGCTAAGTTCTTATTTACGGAAGCGACACTTTTTTCTTCGCTTTCCAGAGGATAATTACCATGACAGCCGCAGAATGGCTGAAACCAGGTCTATACGGCGTGGCCTGCGGCGCAATTGCCGTGACGGTGATTGGCTTCAACTGGGGCGGGTGGGTGACAGGCGGCACAGCTCAGCAGATGGCCACGGACCAGACGCGAACCGAAGTGGTCACGGCGCTGACCTCGATCTGCCTCGATCAGTCCAAGCGGGATCCGCAGCTTGCCGAGCGGATTATACTTCTGAAAGCGGCCTCATCCTACGAGCGGGGTGATCTCGTGATGAAGAATGGCTGGGGGACCATGCCCGGAACGACCGAAGGCAATCGCCTTGTCGCCATTGCGTGCGCTGACAAGGTTGGGGTCTAGGCCCAACCCTAGTGAGACAAGGAGAACGGCCATGAACCTGCGCACCACATCGAAGACGATCACGTTTGCACGGCCGTTCTCGCTGGCTGGACTGGAGGAGAGCCAACCAGCCGGGACCTACACGATCCAGACTGACGAGGAGCCTATCGAGGGTTTGTCGTTCTTGGCCTACCGCCGTGTTGCCACCGTGATCTTTCTACCCCTCGGTCAGGGTGGACCAGGGTCCTTCCAAGCAATCTCGGTCACTCCGGAAGCTCTCGACGCCGCACTGGCGCGGGATGCTTCGGGATCCCACGATGCCTGATTGGACAACCAGCCTCATAGGATGACCTTCGCACCTCCAAGGCTTGATAATGACACTCGGCCGGCGCTGCGGAGTGCGCCCAGCAACCATGAGGCAGACGCAACGCTCCGCACGCGCAGCGTTTTACGTCAATGCGTCCATCTTGCCAGAGCAAAGACGCCCCTCACTGCGGGAGCAGCCTTCCCGTAGCACAGAGCAGTTCTGAGGCGCAGCCGATCCGACCTATACCGGCCGGCCGGAAACGCACGGGAACACGCTGTGTTTGCGAGATTTAGGTATGAGACTGACGACCCATATGGATTCATGCGCAGTACGGGGGCAAGCTTGGATGTGATCGTGACACCGACCAGCGAAGGCAGGGCATGGAACCTGACGGACCTGCTCGGCCGTCCGATGGGCCGGATTGAGGAAGCATATGCACAGCAGTTCACCGTTCACCCGGCCGGCCATGCCCTGGAGACCATGGCCGGCATTGAGCGTGGACCCTTCGCATCCCTTGATGCCGCTTTAGCGGCCATCGAGAAGCACACCCGGGGCGTCTGCCGACGCAACCCGGGCGAGGATCAACCATGATCGATTGTCCAGCCGTGAAGATCGCGAAGGATACTCCGGACCGATCCGCCGAGCATGAGCTTCGGTGGGCTTACCGCTCTCTAGCCCGGCCCGTCGGAGCCGGAACCGCTTCTGGCTGAAGCAGCATTCGCGGTGACGCCTTTGCGGGTGTCGCGAAGGCTCGCTTCACCCTTCAGCTCACGCTCGGCTTGGTGCCAAAACTCCGCCTCATGTCTTTCAGAGCGGCCGTGTTGCTCCCAAAGCTCGTAGGCGCGCCGTCTGACCCGGTCCTGTGTCTCATTGGCATGCTGTTCCATATCACTGTCCTTCCTGCGTTTTCTCCCAGAAGAATACGATCCACATGATGGCTTATCGATGGTGGTTTTGATGCATTAACGATATTACTGCAATATTTATAGGTATTATTGCGTGTTCATATGTGTATAATTGACTGTCAGCACTTCTCAGACGAAGTCCTAATCCCAATGAACACTCGTTTTGTTCAAGCACATATCTTTGACATGCCATAGGTATGGGCGGCGACATTCATCGTTCCAGGTTCGTATTGCAGGCGGCAGCGGACGGATTTTATCTGGCAACCTGCCTTTCCTACAGAACGGACCACCTATGAAACCGCCGGCAATTCTCCTTGCGGTCGCCCTCCTCAGCGTGCTCGGTGTCACACCAGCCTTGGCCGACTGCCAGATTGGGGACGCCAAACTCGAAGAAGCCATCCTGCAAAAGCCCGAGCTTCGCGGGAAGGCTAACCGCCAGACGGTTCGTGACCTGCGCACCTTGCGCGACGCCGCGATCACCCTCTGGTCCTACGGGCGTCATGACGATTGCGAGCGCCTCCTGGGCAACATCCGTGAACTCCTCGCCGGTCCCCCAATGAATTCCCTGGGCGGAAACGACGAGGAGGATGCGGAGGCCCAGATGAGCGCGCGAGAGCCAAAGGTCCAGCGCGGCGCTGTCCAAGGTCGTCGCGCTGACAAGGATGCCAAGCCGCTGATCCACATTGACGAGCTTGCCCCGGGCCTGAGGGCGGACCAGATCATCGGCGCAGAGGTGCGCAGTGCCGATGATAAGATCGTGGGAGAAGTCAGGAACGTCGTGTTCGGCACCAAAGACCGCCGGGATTATGCAATTGTGGCATCAGGAGGGTTCTTTACCCCTGGCAAGGACAGCATCGTCGTCCCGATCCGCTCCCTCAAGGTCTCGCAGGAGCGCGATAGCTTCTTTCTTCCCATGGCTGAGGCGCAGGTGAAGATTATCCCGCACATGCCCGATCAGGATTACAAGTGGCTGTCGGACGACGCATGGCGCACCCGGAACGACGCGCTCTTTGAGGGTCGTCCGTAACCAAGGCGCAGGCATGCGCACGTGCTTCAGTGCCACGAGCGCTCGTTCGTGGCACTCTCAGTCCTGAAGGAGCAGCGCCCGGATCAGCTCAATTAGTCTTTCAGGGCGAACGGGCTTTCCGACGAAATAGGCTCCCTCCGGCAAGTCCCCGGGTGTGGGGGCCACACGTCCGGATGCGATCACAACACCGATATCCTGGCGATCATCCCGCACTCTGCGGGCCAGCTCGAAGCCGTTGATGCTCCCGCGTGGCATTTCCACGTCCGTGACGACCACCTGGACGTCGGGAACGGCCGCGAGAATATGAAGCGCCTCGTCCGCGTGAGCCGCCTCCATGACCTTGAAGCCAGCATCATCCAGCACGTCCACCAGCATCATGCGGACGAGTGCCTCGTCCTCGACAACGAGAATGAGTGCGCGAATATCAGGTTTCTTCTCAAGCATATCGGATGGAATGGGGATCAATCCTCTTCGTTCCAAAGGCCACGGTGATATTCGGCTGGCGCGACGCACGGCCTCTTTGCGCCATCTGGGCTGTGTGATGTCGCTACTGGGACGCCTCCGGGAACGAGATCGTGACCGTCAGGCCTTCATCGCTGCGCACGTCGATCTCACCCCGGATCTGCTGGACGAGAGACCGGACAAGGCCATAGCCGAGCGATCCTTCCCGCAGGCTCGACATTCCAACCCCATCGTCCCGGACGACGAGTTCGATCCATCCCGGCTGGCTGCGGCGCACCTGAACGAGGATCATCCCTGACCGTGGTGCCGGGAAAGCGTACTTGACAGCGTTGGTGATCAATTCAGTCAGCACAATGCCCAGCGGAACTGCCGTATCGGCGTCCACCAGCATCCCATCCTCCATTGTCGCGTCAAAACGGATGCGATCATCGTTTTCCGTAATTGGCTTCAATGCCTCGCACAGGTCTGCCACGTACACAGAAACGTCGACGCGCTGAGCCTTCTCCGACTTGCTCAGGAGATCGTGCACCCGCGCCATGGCGTTGAGACGATCATGAGCCTCCTCGAACAGGGCCCGGACGGTCGGGTCCGGCTGCCGCCTACCTTGGATGGCCAGGAGGGAGGCCGCAATGGCAAGGCTGTTCTTGGCGCGGTGGTTGACCTCGACCAGCAGCATCGCCCGCTCCGTGACTAGAGCTGACAGCCTGGCGTTGATGGCTTCCAACTCTTGGGTCCTGGCCGCTACGCGGGCCTCCAGCTCAGAAGCAAGGGTCCGAAGGTCCTCTTCGGCGTCGTAGCGTCGGGTGATGTCGAGGTAGGAGAGGAAATGATTGGTGACGGTGCCTTGGCCGTCGTCCACTGGACTGGCGAACAGCATAGCTCGAAACGGGCTACCGTCCTTGCGGTACTGGAGGATCTCCAGGGTCTCGTCCCGCCCCGCCAGGATCGCGGCCTCATAGCGCCGGATGGCCTCAGGGTCGGTGCCTTCGCCGTTCATGAAGTGCGGATCCTGCCCAAGCAGCTCGTCCATGCTATAGCCCGACAGGTCGACGAAGGATTGGTTGGCAAAAACAATCGGATTGCCGGGCAGGGTGGCGTCGGTCACGAGCATCGGCATACGGGTTCGTCGAACCGCCTCGACGAACATCCCGCCTTGCTGCCGAACCGCTTCGATGTGGTGCTCAGACACGGTTCGTTCAGGGGTGTCCGACTTGTTCTCCTCAAACTCGTTCATGGCCTATCCGGTATGATGTGGGTGCGATGAGGGAACTTGAAGTGTTCGGCAGGGTTCCGGCTCATCTCGCTTGCGCGCCTTTCGGGCGGCATAGCGAGCATCCCGGGCTGCCTGTCCTGTATGTGCCTGAGGTTGCGGGAGCACCTTGGGTGTGGTGAAGCCTGCCTGAGGGAAGGTGCTGCTGGACGCCCTCACGCTGGCAATCACCTTATCGGGACAAGCTGCCTAGTTTGAGGATCGATGGGCGACCCGCTCACCGATCCAATCCTGGGCGAGATCCAGATTGGAGAAGGTCGGGTGACTTCCTCCGTCGATGCGGCCAAAGCCTGCTTCCAGGTACCATTGCCCTGGAGCCACCTCGTTGGCGTCTGAGAGGCGAACCAGCACTGCCACCAGCCGCTGCTCCCCGTCAAGGACCATCGTGCCTTCCTCGTCGAAGCCTGTCGCAACGCGTATAGGTTGAAAGGTGAAACTCATGCGGCGGCCTGATGGCTCTCCAGGTGCAGGTAAGTCGGGTCGAACTCGCCCACTTGCTTCAACTTCTCCCAGTCGGGAATGTTCAGCCGCTCGCCATTCAGCTTGATCAGGCCGTCGGCCCGCATCTGCTGGAGAACCCGGTTGACGTGAACCGGCGTGATGCCGAGCGCATCGGCGAACTCGCCCTGGGTGATCGGCAGGTCGCACGAGTAGTCCTTGGCCAAGCCAACGGCCCTCAGGGCCTCGCGGCGTCCGACATTGGCCACCCATTCCCGGAAGATCGCCCCCTCGATCAAAGTCTCACGCCAGAAGGTGGCGGCGATACGCGGATAGCGGGTGCAGAGGTCGTACAGGACCTCGTGGGTGACGAACCCCAGCCGGCAGGTGGTGATGGTGCCGATGCTGATGTCCAGAACCTTCAGGTGCAGGCTTTGCAGGTCGGGAATGTCGCCGGGGATGCCGAAGGAAATTGATGGACATCGCTTCGAGTGTCCGAAGGCCCAAGGTTGCAGCCCGTGCGTCACCCTCGATCCAATAAGGTGGCTGAGTATCGTCAGGAGGCCAGGACGATCCGAGCTATGGCCCGACAACTCACCTTGAACAAGGCCAAGAACCAACTCCTCGATACTGCCAGGCATCTGGAGCTGTTGGCAGAGGAAGAGGAGCGCAAGGCTCAGCAGCCAGCCTCCCATTCGCAACACACATCTGAAGCGTAATTTGGCGTAGCTCCTTTATGGAGCGGCTCGAAATTCAGCCCGGGAAACATGCCGCATCGTGAGTTGAAGAAGGCCTTAACATAAGTTGACGTCAAGGTTTCTGCCGCACGTCATGCTTCCGGCCTGTCCCCTCCCTTTGTGATCTCTTGACCATGAGTCACTCTGACTCTCCGGGCAATAAGCCAGACCAGAACCCATCCGCACTTGATGACCTGCTCGACCAGTCCAACCGGGCAATCGAGCAGTCACGCGCCGAAGTCGCTCGCTCGAAGGCCCTGAGCCAATCCGAAGCCGATCTTGCTCGCGCTATCAATCAGATCAGCAAAGGGGAAGCCGGATCTTCACGCACGCGTGAGGAATAACCCAAGCCACTTAACTTCGGGTGATGGCGTCCAGGATCAGCCGCCGATGAACGCGAAACTGCTCAAGGATCTGCTTGAAGTTCCGAAGCAGCTTCTCGGCTTCGGTCGTGTCCTGGCCCTTCTTGGTCATCCACTCGATCAGGGCGATTTGCTCGGCCACATGCCCCGCACCATCGGCGAGGTGACGGTCCGCTTGGGCGAGGGGGCGGAGTTCCTGTTGCAAGTCGGGCATGGCAACGGCAAGCATGCGCCTCATCACACGGAAGAGCCACGAATTTCGCAGAACCCCTTTTATGGAGCCGGATATGCTGTCGTCTGAGCGTATTTGGAAAATTCCATCGGCACTCTTGGGCAGTGAGTCAGTAAAGAACCAGTCCAAGCGTCCGTTTTGCCCAGCCTGATATGACCCGGACTACTGAAGGGCACTTGGGGAACGCTCGCGCCAACTCCGTTGCCTGACCGGGTTCGTGCACAAGTCATATAATCCCGGACCAGCTAAAGTCAGGTCAGGGTCAATCTGTAACGTTGAGCAGGCCAGATGAAGGTCCGCTAATTGCTCGTTAAGCGGACTAAGCTCATACGTCTCAAGTGTGCCAAGAGCAATCATTCGCCATGGAAGCTCAGGAGCCTTACTGGAGACAGCGCCTGCCTCCTCACCTATCATCAATGCCCCCGGCGGCCTCCATCCGGGGTGGTCGAAGTGGTCGCCATAGGCGTTCAGGGCCTGAACGATGGCCCCAGCGCCTTGCTCCTGCCTGCCTTCCTCCCTCATAACATTGATGCCGTCCAGAACCTGGGTCAGCACCAGATGGAGCTGGAGGTCGCCTTCCTCCGGCAGCTTGCAGTTCGCCACCACGAAGTCGACCTGCTCCTGCACCCAGTCGCCGAGCGTGGACAGGTCGGCTGCGCTGTAGCGGCCCGCATCGATCAACGGCAGGGAGGCGTCGAGCGCATCGCGGATCCGGCTCATCCCGGTCCGCAGGGCCTCGTCCGTCTGCCACTTCTGACCGTTGTTGAGCCTCAGTTCCACGGCGGGCGCCCCGTGCCCGTCGTGTCCGTGCGGCGCAGCGGCAAAAACGGTCCCCGCGAACCCGGCTGCCAAGCCGAGTGCGAGCAGAGCGGCGGCAAGGGATTTGTTCATGACCATGATTGGATGTCCTGTTTCGTCGTTCTCTTGGTTGTCTTCGTTCCGCTCAGCGAAGCCGCGCCTGGACGAGTTCGCCCGTGGCCTGCGTGTAGACTGCCTTGATCGGGAAGCCGCTGTCATTCACCGCCCGGACCTCGTAGCAGCCGTCCTCGGCCTTAATGCGGTCCACGCGGTAGCCGAGGTTCTCTAGCCCCTTGCTCACCGCGCTCGCGGCGACGATACGGCCGTCGACGCCGGAAGCGCAGCGGCTGTCTGCGCCATCCGCCAGGGCTGGGGTCACAAGGCCTGCCGCGAGAAGGGCTGACGTCATGATGATCGTGCGCATGTCGGTCTCCTGTGGTCCTGATCCGCACGGCGTGCCCGGATCGATGAGGACGACATTAGCGAGGCGCCGCTTTCGGCCTGCTGTTGATCCATGTCAGCGAATTGTCAGGTGCGCGGGCGCATTCTCGTCCCATGAGCAAGACCCGCCGCGCCATCGTCGTCCTCGGCCTCGCCGCAGCCCTGCTGCCGGCTGCCGCCCTGGCGGATCGCGAGCGCGACTATGACCAGGCCCGTCGTGCCGTCGAACGCGGCGAGGCGCTCGCCCTGGCCGAGATCCTGGCGCGGATGCGGACCGATCTTGGCGGCGAGGTCGTCGGCGTGGAGTTCGAGCGCAAGCGCGAGCGCTGGGTCTACGAGTTCAAGGTGATCGATCCGGGCGGGCGGCTTTGGGAGGTCTATGTCGATGCCGCCACGGCCGCGATCCTCAAGCGGGAGGGGCACTGATGCGCATTCTGCTCGTCGAGGACGATCCCCGCATCGCCCGCAAGGTGGAAGCTGTTCTGGCGGACGCAGGCTATGCCGTCGATCATGTCCAGGATGGCGAGGAAGCCTGGTTCCGTGGCGACACCGAGGACTACGATCTCGCCGTCCTCGATCTCGGGCTGCCGAAGATGGACGGCCTCACTGTCCTCAAGAAATGGCGCGCAGCCGGGCGCGATCTGCCGGTTCTGATCCTTACTGCGCGCGGCGCCTGGGCGGAGCGGGTCGAGGGCATCGATGCCGGCGCTGACGACTACCTCGCCAAGCCGTTTGCGATGGAGGAACTGCTGGCCCGCGTGCGGGCGCTGCTGCGCCGGGCCGCCGGTCGCTCCGCGCCCATCTTCGCATCCGGCCCGGTCATGCTCGACACCCGCAAGATGCGGGTCACGGTCGACGACGTGCCGCTCAATCTTTCGCCGCTCGAATACCGCTGCCTGAGCTATCTGATGCACCATGCCGGGCGGGTGATCCCGCCGACGGAACTGATGGAGCACCTCTACGCGCACGACCACGACCGCGACCCGAACGCGCTGGAGGTGGTCGTCGGACGCCTGCGCCGCAAGCTCGGCGTCGATCTGATCGAGACCCGCCGTGGCTTCGGCTATCTCGTGCCGGAGCCTGCGCCGACATGAGGCACGGCTCGCTCAGGCTGCGCCTTCTCGCTGCGGGCGCGGCCTCCATCATCTTCGCTCTGGTCCTGGCAGGCCTCGGCCTGCTGCTGCTGTTCGAGCGGCATGTGGAGCGGCGCATGGCGGCCGAGCTCGGCTCGCACCTCAACCAGCTCGTGAGCAGCCTCGCCCGGACTGGAGCTGGCATGCTCGACATCGGCGTGCCGCCGGCCGAGCCGCGGTTCCTCCAACCCCTGAGCGGGCTCTACTGGCAGATGGCCGAGGAGGGAACCAGCACCGTGCTGCGCTCGCGCTCGCTCTGGGATGCGACGCTGCCCGTGCCGTCCGATATGCCTGCCGCCGGAGAGGTCCACCAGCACACGATCCCCGGTCCTGGCGGCGCCTCGCTGCTGGCGATTGAGCGCCGGATCTCTTTGCCGGCAAGCCTCGGGGGCGGGACGATCCGTGCCGTGGTGGCCGTGAACCGTGTGGAAGTCCATGCCGCCGGCTTGGCGTTTGCCTTCGATCTCATCCCTTCGCTAGCTCTTCTCGCAGCCGTCCTGATTGCCGCCGCCTGGGTCCAGGTCAGTATCGGCTTGCGTCCGCTCGATGCGGTGCGCCGGCGCCTGGCGCAGGTCCGCTCCGGCGCGGCCGCCCGGCTGGGCGAGGCTTTCCCGGACGAGGTCAGGCCGCTTGCCGCCGAGGTCGACCATCTGCTCGACGCGCAGGAAAAAGCCATCGCCCGGGCAAGGGCTCGCGCCGCCGATTTGGCTCACGGCATGAAGACGCCGCTGACGGTCCTGAGCGCCGATGCGGAGGAACTCCGCGCCCGTGGGGACACCCGCCTTGCCGATGAGATCGAGACCGTCACGGCCGGCATGCGGCGTCATGTCGAACGTGAGCTGGTGCGGGCGCGGACAGGCCTCCGGGTTCGGTCGGGGTCGGCCCAGTCAGTCCGTCCCGTTACTGAGCAGGTGGTGGATGTGCTCCGGCGAACCCCGCACGGACAGAAGCTGGCATGGGAGATCGATGCCACCGATGCTCTCAGGGTTCACATGGACGCCCAGGACCTGACCGAGATCCTCGGCAACCTTGCCGAGAACGCGGCGACCTGGGCGGCCGGCACCGTGCGGATCGAAGGCCGGTGCGACGGGAGCACGATCATGCTTCGGGTCGAGGACGACGGTCCGGGCGTGCCAGAAGACAGGATAGAGGCCGTGCTCGCCCGCGGCGGCCGTCTGGACGAAACCCGCCCCGGAACGGGGCTGGGGCTTGCCATTGTTGGGGATCTGGTGGAAGCCCATGGCGGTTCACTGTCACTGAGGCGGTCGGCGCTCGGCGGCCTTCTCGCAGAGGTCCGGCTGCCGAGCGCGGCCTGAAAACACGTGGGCTCAGGGCGCCCGCTTCCGTCCCGTGATCATCGCCCTCACGAGGTTCTCCCCGTGCTCAAGACTGGAGAAAACAACGCCCGCCACGTGCAGGACGATCAGCCCGATGGCCGTGTAGACGAATCCCTCGTGCAGGTCCTCGACCCACTTGGAGCCCCAGAACGCATCGGTGGTCATGGCGATCCCGGTGGCGGCGATGCCCGCGATCATGACGAGCAGGGCCACGACCATGGCGCCGCCCGCCGGATTGTGCCCGAGATGCCGCGGAGCCCTGAACCGAAGCGCCTGACCGGCGTATGTCGCGATCTCCCGTGGCGAACGGACGAAGTCCCTGAACCGGGCGTGGCGGGTTCCGACGAAGCCCCAGACGATCCGCAGCGCCACGAGAGCGGCAATGGCATAGCCGATGCGGATGTGCAGCCACTCGCTCTCGTCTCCGGTCACGAAGGCGAGGGCAAACAGGCTCACGAGGCTCCAGTGGAAAATCCGGACGAAGGGATCCCAGACGCGGACCGTCTTCGCCTGGGCTGAGGAGGCGGTGGCCGCCGGCATTGCGCCGGCGGCTTCGACCGCGGATTTGCTCGCGGTCATGGTGTCACTCCTTGGCGACGATCTCGCCCGAGGTCGGATCGACGAACAGCTCCGTGCGGGCGTTGTTCTGGTCGAGAGCGTAGATCTCGCCGCAGGCTTTCGAAATCTTGGCCTTCTGGACCTTGTAGCCTTGGGCCTCGGCCTTGGCTTTGAGGGCTTCGACCGAGAGCCACTGGCTCTGCGGCGCCGCCGTACAGGGCCGCCCGAGGCTGCTCGCCTGGGCGACCGACACGCCGCCAAGGGTAGTGAGGGCAGCGGCGATCATTGTGATGGTGCGCATGGTGTTGTCTCCTGTCTCTCCGCGCCGCATCGGCGCTGAATCGACTAGGAGAATGGCGCACACTCCCTGACCGCCCGCTGTTGTGTGGTGTCAGCTTCCTGTCAGTCTCAACAAGATTGCTGAGGGAGTGGCCCGCTGATCACGAAGGCCCGCTCTGGGTCCAGCCTGTGTGGAAACGTGTTCATCTGTTAAGCTGATCGTGAGCAGCGGAGGGCAAGATGAAGCGTTTCGTTGAAGGGGAAGACCGCCGGCAGGCCACCCTGCTTCCTGATTGCCTGGACGACTACGTGGCGCCCGACAATCCTGTGCGCATCATCGAAGCCTTCGTTGACGAGCTCGACCTGGCAGCTCTGGGCTTTGCCGGCGTGGTGCCGGAGGTGACGGGCCGCCCAGCGTATCATCCCGCCACCCTGCTCAAGATCTACGTCTACGGCTATCTCAACCGCATTCAGTCGAGCCGGAGGCTGGAACGCGAGACCCAGCGCAACCTCGAGCTGATGTGGCTGACCGGCCGCTTGATGCCCGACTTCAAGACTATCGCTGACTTCCGCCGCGACAATGGCCCGGCCATCCGCGCGGCGTGTGCGCAGTTTGTCGTGCTGTGCCGCCAGCTCAACCTGTTCACCCGGGCGGTGGTGGCCATCGACGGCTCCAAATTCAAGGCCGTCAACAATCGGGACAAGAACTTCACGGTCGCCAAGGTGGCCAAGCGCATCGAGCAGGTCGAGGCCAGCATTGCCCGCTACCTGGCGGCGCTCGATCGGGCCGACCGGCAGGACAACGATGTGGCCGAGGCTAAGACTGCCCGCCTGAAGGAGAAGATCGAAGGCCTGCGCCGGCAGATGCAGGCCCTCAGAGAGATGGGACAGCAGGTGGAGGCCGCGCCCGACCAGCAGATCTCCCTCACCGATCCGGATGCCCGCTCCATGGCCACCAGCGGCAAGGGCACCGGCATCGTCGGCTACAATGTGCAGATGGCGGTGGAGGCCGAGCACCACCTCATCGTGGCGCACGAGGTGACCAATGTCGGCAACGACCGCACCCAACTGCTCGCGATGGGACGGCAAGCCCAGGACGTGATGGCGTGTGAGGAGCTCATTGCGCTGGCCGATCGCGGCTATTTCAATGGTGACGAGGTGCTGGCCTGCGAAGGAACCGGCGTGCTGCCCTGCGTTCCCAAGACGCTGACCTCCGGCAACACCAAGCGCGGCCTGTTTACCGGGCAGGACTTCATCTATGACGCTGAGCATGACCACTACACCTGCCCGGCGGGTCAGCATCTGACCAAGGGCAAGGTGCGTTCAGATCGCCGGGACAATATCGACCACTACCGCAACCTGACCGCCTGTTCAGCTTGTGCCCTCAAGCCCCGGTGCACGCCTGACAAGCACAAGCGGGTGAAGCGCTGGCAGCACGAGGATGTGCTCGACCGGATGCAAGATCGGCTGGAGCGGATGCCTGAAGCCATGACAATCCGGCGGCAGACGGTGGAGCATCCGTTCGGGACCATCAAGGCTTGGATGGGCAGTACCCACTTCCTGATGAAGACCCTGGAGAAGGTCAAAACCGAGATGAGCCTGCACGTGCTGGCCTACAACCTGAAGCGGATGATCAACATCCTGGGTGTCGGGCCCCTGCTGAAGGCTCTGGCAGCCTGAACCCTCTTGCCGCCGCGGCTTCACGCCCAAATAGCGGCCCGCGCACGTCGCTCGAAATCGCGTTTCCACACGGCCTCGGTCAGGTAGTGAAATTCTTTCACTGACAGGAGCGTCCGATGTTCCTGTCCAAAGCGGAATTTCGCCACCTGTCTGGAACGTGCCGATTGTGTTGAAAAACTCTACAAGTGCCGTTTTTCGAGTGCCCGACATACAGGATGCTGCGCCTGATCGGGCGAACAGACCCTAGTAATAGACCGACGCAGCAGCGCCCGAGAGTTTTTCAACAAAATCTGCCAGGTCCAGACCTTCTCCTGACCTCAGCCAATATGGAGGACGCCCCTCGAGGCTCTCCCCCAGTTCCAAGTAGGAGAGGTCCCATGATTGGAGACCTCCACCCCCTTGCTTGAAAGTTGTCAGAACACTCGACGGTTTAGGAGTTTCGACATCTGCCGATACTCCGGTCAATTCGTAGCCGCGCACTCCTTGGCATAGGCATCGGTGTAGTCGTCGAACACCTTCTCGACGATCTCGGTCTGGAACTTGCCGTCAGGGCGCTTGGCAGCCTTCACCAGATAAAAGTCCTGGATCGGGAAGCCGTTGGCGCCGAACTTGAAGTCGCCACGCAGGGACTTGAACTCGGCCTTCTGGATCGCCTTTTGGAGCGCGTCCTTGTTGTCGGTCTTGCCGCCGGTCGCCTTCAGGGCCGCGTCAATCACTAGCGCTGCGTCGTAGGACTGCATGGCATAAGTCGCCGGAACCGTATTATAGGCGGCCTCGTAGGCCGCGACGAACTTCTTGTTCTCCGGCGTGTCGAGGTTCGGCGCCCAGTTCGAGCCGCTGAGCATGCCGACGGCGGCATGCTGCTGGGCGGGCAAGGTCGTCTCGTCCACCGTGAAGGCAGAGAGGAACGGGATACGGTCGGCAAGGCCTGCCGCTCGGTACTGCTTGACGAGGTTCACGCCCATGCCGCCCGGCATGAAGGTGAAGATGGCGTCCGGCTGCATGGAGGCGATCTTCGCAAGCTCGGACTGGAAGTCGAGGGTGTTGAGAGGAGTGTAGGATTCCTCGACGATCTCGCCCTTGTAGCGGCGCTTGAAGCCGGCGAGCCCATCCTTGCCAGCTTGGTAGTTCGGTGCCAGCAGGTAGACCTTTTTGTAGCCGCGGTCCTGCGCGACCTTCCCGAGAACCTCATGGCTCTGGTCGTTCTGGTAGGAGGTCGCGAAGAAGTACGGGTTGCAGCTCCTGCCGGCGAGGTTTGAGGGGCCGGCATTCACGCTGATATAGACGGTCTTGGCATCTGTGATCGGCTTGTGGACCGCCACCGCGACGTTGGAGAAGATCGGCCCGACGACGAAATCGACCTTGTCGCGCTCGAGCAGGCCCTTGACCTTGGTGACGGCCACGTCCGGCTTCAATTCGTCGTCAATGACGATCACTTCGACGTCGCGTCCGCCGAGCTTGCCGCCGAGATCCTTCACCGCAAGCTGGAATCCGTCCCGCGCGTGCTGGCCGAGGACGGCGGAGGGACCGGAAAGGGTCAGAAGCAAGCCGACCTTCAGCTTCTCCTGCGCGAGTGCGGGCGTCGCCGTCAGGCCGAGAGCCGTTGCGAAGCCAATCGTTTTGACCATTGAACTCATTTTGCTCTCCTGCGTGTCGCCGGCGGTACATCCCGGCAGAGTGTTCATGTGCTCGGACGGCTTGCTTGTCCCTGCACGCCCAGGGATCATCCGATTCCATACCGACCCGGGGCGATGACGCCGTTCGGATCGAGAGCCTGCTTGATTCCCGAACAGGCCTCCCGGAAGGAAGCCATGGCCTGTCCCATATGAAACTCGTGATAGTCGAGCGGTGCCCGGCCGACGAAGACGCCGAGACGGGCGACCTCCTCGGACATCCTGCGGTAGCAGTCGTCAGCTCGACGGCGTTCGTCCTCATCCTCGCGGTTGAACGTGATCACGTGCAGGCCGCGGGCAAAGCGGGGGCCGCACACGTTCATGACCGTGTAATCGAGACCGTGGTCCTCGTAGACCTTGCGGCACACGCGCTGGAACTCGTTCGCGATCTTCCCGTCCATCGGCGTGCCGGGAAGGAACCATGTATTGCCACCGCCCGGCCGCCATTTGAGCAGCCCTAGCTCTCCAACGCTGGGAATGCCGGAAAAGGTGTTGATCGCGACCTGTAGCGGGCCAATCCCCTCAGCCTCCTCATGGGCGATGTAGCGGGCCTTGCCCGATTGGCAGAAAAGATCCCTGACGCGCTTGATCTGCGGTTCGAGCGCCTCGGCGCTCGGGCCGTAGAATGCGCCTGACACGGTCCAGGCTCCGACCCCATGGCTCTCCCGCAGGGCGCGGCGTCCCTCGTCGGAGATCGAACGCTTGCCGCCGCTGGCACGGTATTCCGGGTTTTCGCCTTCTGAGCCGCATAGGTAGAGGTCATTGCAGACCCGGAAGAGGGTCGGGACGAAATTCGACAGCTTCAGGGGACGGCAGAGTTCAATGATCTGCTCGAGGTCGTCATCGTCCGGAAACGCGAAGTGGAACGACCGGATCGCGGGCGGACGCGGCAGCAGCCAGATGCCCATCCGAGTCACGATCCCGTAGTTGGATTGCGTGAACAGCCCATCGAGGATGGGGCCGAAGCTGTATTTCGATGTGTGCCAGTTGATGAGATTGCCGGCATCAAGAGCGCCGTCCCCGGTGCGCAGCACCTCCCCGTTTCCCAGCACAACCTCCATTCCGCAGGCGAACCCGAAGTGGTCGAAGTACGGCGTGTAGCCGGCTCCCTTGTCCAAGGCGTTCCCGATCATGCCGCCCTGGGGCGGACCGGAGGTGACGTCGAGCATGAGCTTGTTGCCGCGACGGACGAGCTCGTCATACATCGCCTGGTAGGACACGCCCGGTTCGACGACGGCGAACGCCAGTCTCTCGTCGACTTCGAGGATCCGGTTCATTCGGTAACCCAAGTCGACGATCACCTGGCCCGGATGCACGGCGGATCGGCTTCCCAAGCCGATGTTGTTGCCCGTGCTGACGGGGTAAAGCGGCACGCCGTGGCGATTCGCGGCACGGACAATGGTCTGGGCGTCCTGCGTCGATGCCGGGTACACCACGCCCACCGGGCTCCTATCTCCGCCGGGCATCGTGTTCTCGCCGTAGCGCCGCAGGGTCTCGGGATCGCGATTGATGCCCTCCGACCCCAGCGAGGCTTGGATCTCGGCGAAGAACGGCTCGATCCGGGCTTCCTGTATGCGCATGGGTTCCTCCACTGGTTGGTCTTTCCGATCACCAAACCCCGACGTCGTTCGCGGCTCCGCCGCCATCGTTCACGACCGGGATGTCTGGTGCTGGTTCCTGGTTTGGCTCTGCCGGCTCCCGCAGCGGGACCCCCGCCAGGGCGGGCGGGCACGGACCACCGGTGGCCCAATCAAGCAGCTCGACGGTATGGAGAACCGGTCGGCCCAGGTACTGCCCGATCTGCATCATGCAGCCGATGTTGCCGGTGGCGACGATGTCGGGATCCGTGCTCGCGACGTGATCCGCCTTCCGCTGGCCTAGCCTCTCTGCCATGTCGGGTTGAAGCAGGTTGTAGGTACCTGCCGAGCCGCAGCAGAAGTGCTTCTCGGGGATGTCCATGACCTGGAATCCCGCGGCCCTCAGGAGCTCGCGCGGGTGACGTGTCACCCGTTGCCCGTGCTGCATCGAGCAAGGATCATGATACGCGACGCGATAGGCCTTGGGCTCCGCGGGTGGGGCCAAGCCCAAGTCGACAAGGATTTCGCTGACGTCGCGGGCGAGGGCCGCGACACACCGTGCGGGCTCCGCCATCCCGGGATCCCGGGCGAAGAGATGGCCGTAATCCTTTACGGTCGTCCCGCAGCCCGAGGCATTGACGACGATCGCGTCGAGGCCCTCCGCCTCGATCTCCCTGGTCCAGGCCGCGATCGCTGCGCGGGCCGACACCCGTGCATCCGATTCACGTCCCATGTGAAGCGTCAGGGATCCGCAGCAGCCGACTCCGGCGGATACGATCACGTCGCAGCCATGACGCCGTAGCAGGCGGATCGCCGCCCGATTGATATTGCCGTTCAGGACCTGTTGTGCGCAGCCGGCGAGGACGGCCACCCTCTTGCGGCGCTGTCCTTCGGCCGGGTACACACCTGGGGCCAGGATATCCGTATCCAGACGCTTGGGCTCGGGCACCATGGCCAAGGAGGCCCGCAGCGCGGAAGGTACCATCGACGGCAGGACCTTCGCCGCACGGGCCCCCCGAAGGGCCCATTGGAAGCGTCTCGGGTAAGGCAGCACGTTGGCCAACAGACCCCGGAGGAAGCGCTCAGGCCATGGGCGCCGGTGGTGATGCTCGATATGGACGCGGGCACGGTCGATCAGGTGCACGTAGTCAACCTTGACCGCACAGGTCGTCATGCAGGACAGGCATGAAAGGCAGCGGTCGAGATGATGCACGGTCTTGGGGTCCGGCGGGCCGCCCTTCTCGAGCATCCTCCGGATCAGGTCGATCCGGCCCCGAGGCGAGTCGTTCTCGTCGCGGGTGAGGACGTATGTCGGACACGTATTGGTACAGAAGCCGTAGTGTACGCAGGTCTCGAGGATCTGGTTCGCCTCGGCGATCTCCGGATCCGCTAGTTGCGCCTCGCTGAAGTTCGTCCGCATGGAGGGTCGTCACCTCTCAGGAAGCCTTGTCGGGTCCGACCCGGTCCACCGCAGGCAGAGGGGACGGAACAAGGGGAGGTTAGGAGGCGTCATCTCCTCCGTCTTGGTCGAGAGCGCAAACATATTTGGCTGAGAGTGCAAGCCTGTGTATCCTCGGCAACCGCATGGCCCACGAAGCCCTATTTCTTCAGGACGGAAGGAGTGCAGGAGGTGGCGGCCAGAACTTGGTCGACTGACACGGTTGGAACCAGCGAGGGGTTCTCGTTCTGGCACGAGGCCGTCTGTCAGGCCGTTCTCAACGTCTCAACCGAGGCCCCGTCCGACGGCTTCCAGGCAAGCATCTCAAGCCAGAGCGTCGACGGTCTGCGGTTCGCGTACTTTTCCGCGGCCAGTCATGAGATCGTCCGGAAAAAGGCTCACATCGCTCGATCCTCTGACGAGCATTACCTCATCAGCCTCCAACACCGTGGGCAAAGCCAGATCTCGCAGGGCGATGCCGTGTTCCTGCTCGACGCTGGCGAGATTGCGATTCTCGATGGCCAACGGCCATTTCGGGTGGGCTTCCCGACCCACGTGCAGCGGGTTCTGGCGGTGATCCCCCGCAAGTCGCTCGACACACGGGCTCCGTGGCTCCGGAAAGGATCCGTTCGAAAGATCGTGTCGAGTTTCCCCTACGCCAGCCTTGCCCGGCGGCACCTGCTCCAGCTTGCGCGCCCTGAGGCGGGGCTGGGTGTCAGCGAGGCGACCCTGCTCACGGAGAACCTCTGCAATCTTCTTGCATTGGCCACGGCGCGGGATCCCGAGGCACAGGCCACACATCCGGATGTCCAGCTCGAGGAGGTGCTCGCATTCTCCCGTCGGCACCTGTCGGATCCTGAACTATCACCCGGGATGATCGCTGCGCATTGTCGGATCTCGGTTCGAACGGTCCACTTGCGCTTCGAGCGGATCGGCCAGACCTTCGGTCGGTGGCTGGTCGACAATCGACTAGAGGCGTGCCAGAGGGACCTTCGGGAGCCGCGTCAGCTTGGCTCCGCAATCTCCGAGATCGCCTATCGATGGGGTTTCAGCGACCTTTCCCATTTCAACAAGGCTTTCCGAAGCAAGTTCGGCATGACGCCTCGGGAGTGGCGTGCCAGCGCACGCTAGTTGATTGGGTTTGGGTGAACCTGAGAAGAGCGTGTCCCGAGCCTCCGGACAGCCTCGCAGGAAGGTCCGCACCGGGTCAAACTTTCACATTCCAGCCACCTAACGAATGTCGGCTCTAGAGCGCTGAAGCGGACCAAGCTCTTACGTCTCAGGAGTGCCGATTTCGTTGAAAAAGTCCTCGTGATCGGCGGCGGATCGTGATTCCCTGATCGGGCACTCTCAGCGGAGGATCGAGCCATGATGGGCGAGCGTCTCGTGATGCAGGAGAGCCTGTTCTACGAGTTCCGGCTCGAGGACCACGTTCCGTCCGATCACCTGCTGCGGCGCGTCGACCGCTTCGTCGACTGCTCCGGGCTGCGTCAGCATCTCGCCGGCTACTACAGCACCACAGGCCGGCCCGCTATCGATCCCGAGCTGATGATCCGCATGCTGCTGATTGGCTACTGCCTGGGCATCCGCTCCGAGCGGCGGCTGTGCGAGGAGGTGCACCTCAACCTGGCCTACCGCTGGTTCTGCCGTCTCGGGCTGGAAGGCAAGGTGCCCGACCACTCCACCTTCTCCAAGAACCGGCACGGGCGCTTTCGTGAATGTGACCTGTTCCGTCACCTGTTCGAAGCGGTGGTGCAGCGGTGCCTGGACGAGGGGTTGGTGGGTGGTGAAGGCTTTGCGGTCGATGCCAGCCTGATCCAGGCTGATGCCAACAAGCAGCGCTCTCTGGCAGGTTCCGATTGGGCCGCACTAGACCACAAGCAGGAGGCCCCACGGGCCGTGCGTGAGTATCTCGCCACGCTTGACGAGGCTGCCTGGGGTGCGGCTACTGACGTTGAGCCGAAGTTCGTCTCACCCTCTGATCCAGCGGCTCAGTGGACCGGCGCCATGCGCGGCCCAGCCTTCTTTGCCTACGCGGACAACTACCTGATTGACCTCAAGTCAGCCGTGATCGTGGACGTGGAGGCTTCCCGAGCCGTTCGGCAGGCTGAAGTGGGGGCTGCCCGCACCATGCTGGAGCGCACCGCCGAGCGCTTTGACCTCAAGCCGGAGCGGCTGGCGGCGGATAGTGCCTACGGCTCGGCCGAGATGCTGCACTGGCTCGTGGACGAGCAGAAGATCACCCCGCATGTTCCCGTCATCGACAAATCCGAGCGCCAGGACGGCACCTTCTCACGATCTGACTTCACGTATGATCCGGAGACGGACACCTACACCTGCCCTGAAGGCAAGACGCTGACGACCAGCGGCACGGTTGTGAACGAGGGCACGACGCGCCTCTACCGAGGCAGCACGTTTGATTGCGGCCCCTGTCACCTCAAGGAGCAGTGCTGTCCCAACACGCCGGCGCGCAAGATCCCGCGCAGCATCTACGAGCATGCCCGGGAGGCCGCCCGTGCCCTGGCCGGCACACCGGCCTATGAGCGGTCGCGTCAGGGCCGCAAGCGCATCGAGATGCTGTTTGCTCATCTCAAGCGGATCTTGAAGATGGGACGTCTACGGCTGCGCGGTCCGTGCGGGGCTCAGGATGAGTTCCTGCTGGCGGCAACGGCTCAGAACCTGAGAAAGCTCGCCAAGCTGGTCACTTCACCAGGGCCTCAGGTGATGCTCCCAGTCTGAGGAGGGTTGAAGGCGCTCACCTCAGGCAGGCCTGACCTCAACAGGCAAGCTGCACCGCTGCCCGAGTCCGTCTAGATGCCGACTTTGTCAACGCAATCTGCCAGGAGAAGACATCGGCTTTTCCCATGAATTTGGCACCCAACGACTGCATCAGCATGTTTATGACGGTACCGACTTGGGAGAAAGGCCCAAATCCTCGGTACAGAGTTCGGGTGGCTGATTGTAGAACTCAACCTGCATCCGCATTGGACCAAGGAGCTCAACGAGATGTGACTCATCAGGCCGCACGAGGCCGGGATGGCCGGGTTCAAGGATCGTCTCGGAGGCCGGATCGAGCACCCGATAGCGCAGTCGCCCTTCAAGCACCCGGATGATACCCCATACACCGGGCTTGGTGCGATGTTCCCGACGCAGTCCGGCGGGCAAGGTATTCTCATCGAAGACAGGGCTTCGCTTATACGGTTCTGCTGCTGACGCGCTCATGAGGATTTCCCATCTCGGAACTGATCAGCCCGCTCAATGAGATCAATCATCAGAGATGCTGCCTGAATTGTCAGGGAATGTGGGGTGTAGCCTGGCCTTGGAGAGATGTAGGTCGCCATCTCGCGGGCAAGGTCGAGCTGCCGATCGGATACGTTGGCGAGCAACGCAATCAGCAGGTTCTCCAGTGCAATCACCCGAATGCGAAGCTGCACCAGTTCGGCATTCGTCAGGTCAGGCACCTCGGGTCGCGCATCAGGGGAGGTCCGGCCCTCTTGCAGGCGGCTGGGCCCTGCGCCGCCCTCGTTGTCCCACCTTGAGAGCGCCATCCGGCGCTGCTCCGAGGGGTCTGGAAATTCCGGCTTGTCATGGGTCATGAGGTGACCTTTCAAAAGAGCAAGGGTGCGAAGTTGCTTGCATCGGCCATTCCAGGCGAGGACGCGAGCCCATCCCGACAACGCTGGAACCCAGCCGGGGAGCACCAAAATCTGGCAGGCCACGTACCAAGCCCGCCTGCCTTTGGAATCAGGGGACAGCTCGGGGGTGGTCAGCCCCTTGTCCCGGCCCATAATCACAGAAGGCGGCGAAAGGGTGAATAATGATTATCGGATCCTCCGATCAGGTGCCTCGCACGACCCTGCTCAAGCGGTTTCCGATCCCCCGAAACCTCGGCGTCGCCCCGGAATCCCGTATCGGGCGCGGGAAGACCTGGCCAGCGCCGGCCGGGGCCGTGCGCGTCAAGGCATTCGAGATCTATCGCTATGACCCCGACACCGACGACAGTCCGCGCCTCGATACCTTCGAGGTGGATCTCGACGATTGCGGCCCGATGGTTCTGGACGCGCTCATCTGGATCAAGAACAACGTCGATTCGACGCTCGCCTTCCGCCGCTCGTGCCGCGAGGGCATCTGCGGGTCCTGCGCCATGACCATGGACGGCACGAACTGGCTGGCCTGCACGCGGTTCATCTCCGACCTGGCCACACCGGCGACCGTCTATCCCTTGGCGAACATGAGGATCATCAAGGACCTGGTCCCAGACCTGACGCATGTCTTTGCGCAGTACGCGATGATTGAGCCCTGGCTCCAAACCAGGACGCCGGAGCCTGAGAGGGAACGGCCCCAGTCCCCGGAAGAGCGTAGCCGGCTCGATGGCTATTACGAATGCATCCTCTGCTTCTGCTGCACGTCAGGCTGCCCGAGCCATTGGTGGAACGGCGACCGCTTCCTAGGGCCAGCCGCGCTTCTCCAGGCCTACCGCTGGCTGGCCGACAGTCGTGACGAAGCGACCGGCGAACGGCTCGACATTCTGGAGGACCCGTTTCGGCTCTACCGGTGCCACACCATCCTTAACTGTACCCGGACCTGTCCGAAGGGCCTGAACCCGGGGAAGGCCATCGCCGAGATCAAGAAGATGGTGCTCGAGCGCCGAACCTGACCATTGCAAAGGGCTGGACCGCCATGATGCCCACGTCCCCGGCAAAGCGCCCAAGGCCGCTTTCGCCCAACATTCAGAACTATCGGCCGCAGCTCACGTCGGTGCTTTCGATCGCCAACCGGATCAGCGGCGTGCTCTTAAGCCTTGCTGCCGTCGTGCTGGTCATCTGGCTGCTTGCCGCGGCAGCCGGACCGGAGGCTTACGCGGTCGTGCAGGGTGCCTTTGCCTCCTGGCTCGGTCAGGTGGTGCTGTTCGGATGCACCTTCGCGTTCTTTCTGCATCTGTGCGGGGGGATCCGACATCTGGTCTGGGACATGGGGTATGGCTACGAGCTTGGGTCCATCTACGCGTCGGGATGGACGGTCGTGGCAGGGAGCGTGGTGCTCACCGTGTTGGCTTGGATCGCCAGCCTGGTTCTAGGAGGTTAGGGCCATGGACCGTCAGCACATGCGCTCGCCCCTGGCACGCGCGATGGGACTGGGCTCGGCAAAAAAGGGGGTTGAGCACTGGTGGGCGGAGCGCGTGTCGGCCGTTGCCCTGATCCCGCTGACCCTGTGGTTCGTGGCATCGATCATCGCGCAGACAGGCAGTGACCATGCCACCTTCATCACCTGGCTGAGAACCCCGGTTGCCACCATCATGATGGTATTGCTACTGGTAGCCTTGTTCCATCACACCGCGCTTGGCCTCCAGGTCGTAATTGAGGACTACAGGCACGCCGGGGCCAAGTTCGCGGCGCTGGTCATCATGCGGCTGAGCTGTTTTGGACTGGCGACCGCCGGGATCATCGCCACGCTGCACATCGCCTTCGGCGGCTGAGAGGGAACGGCTGCGTCATCGGTCCCGTCGGATCTCACAGAAGTCAGGAGACCAGGCCCATGTTTGTCGAGAGATTGTTGCCTCAGGCGCGTAAACGGCTCGTCACGATCGCGGATGATGCCCCGCTGATCCAGGCGGCAAACCTTCTGCGACCGGGGACTGACCTTGTGGTCGTGCACGGGTCAACAGGCATTTTGGCGGGTGTCATCACCAAGACGGACGTGGTGAGCCAGATCAGCCGATGTCAGGGAGCGGGCTGCACAACGGCAGCTTCACTGGTGATGACACGAGACGTTGTACACTGCCAAACGGGTGACGAGCTCCATGATGTCTGGGCACGAATGAAGGAGCGAGGCTTGAAGAACATTCCGGTCGTGGACCGGGATCTGCGGCCCCAGGGAGTGCTCAATGCGCGGGACATGCTCCAGGTTCTCCTGAGAGAATCGGAGAACGAGGAAGCGATCATGCGGGATTATCTGATGGGAATTGGATACCGCTGACAGTGCGATGCCGTTCCTTCGCCGATGTGCCTGGATCGCAAATCGTCCTCTTCAGGAAGGGCCGCCGTCAGGAGTTGATCCTTGCCTGAGGGCGCTTGGAAGGCTTCTTTGCGACTGGATGGCCCTACGATCCAGGCTTGGCCGGGAAGCGCACGGCAATCCGCGTCCTGCGATCACCGTCGACGGTCAAGGTGCCATTGAGGCTGCGAGCCATGCCCTCGATCAGGCGCATGCCCATGGACCCTGCCCGCCGAGTGGCAGGTAGGCCCACGCCGTTGTCCTCGATGGAGAGAAGCACGGCATCCCCTTCCTGGTGCAACCCGACGCGAACCGCACCGCGCCGCTTGTCGGGAAAAGCATGCTTGAGCGCGTTGGTGATCGCTTCGCCGGCAATCAGGGCCACGTTGATGGCACGGTCTACATCCAGAGTGATGTCATCGGCGTCGCTGACCAGTTCGATGCGATGGTCCTCCGGGCTCCGGAGATGGGCGAAGTTCAGGCACAGCTCCGTCAGGTAGCTGGCCATGTCGACCGTCTGCACGTCATTGCTGTCTTGCCGGTAGAGCAGTTCATGGATGCGGGCCAGATGATCGAGCCGCTGGATGGCGTTCTCCAGGGCTTCCGAGACGCCAGGATCGCCCTGGCGTGCCATCTGAAGGCGCAGCATTGAGATGGCCATGGCAATGCTGTTCTTGGCCCGGTGGTTGACCTCGTGCAGCAGCACGCTCCTCTGGCCCAGAAGCTTGTCCTTCTCCCGGACGCTCTCCGTGAGGACCCCCTCCATGGCATGCCGGCGATTCAGTTCGTTCTGGAGTTCCTGAGTGCGTTCCTTGACCCGGCTCTCCAGCACCTCGTTCAGGCGCCGGGTGCGGTGCTCGGCCCTGACGCGGCGGGTGATGTCCAGGAACGACGCGAAGTGCTGGATCACGCGGCCATGGTCGTCGTGAACAGGGCTGACAAACTGCGCCGCCCAGACCTCCCGACCGTCCTTGGCGCGCAGCCGGACCTCAAGGTCGAGGGGCTCGTCTGCCATCATGGCGGCCCGGATGAGCTGCTCCACCTCGGGATCGGTGTCTGGGCCTGCAAGAAAGAAGTAGTTCTGGCCCAGAGCCTCCTCGCGGGAGTACCCGAACAGGTCGGTGAAGGATTGGTTCACATAGACGATGGGGTTTTCATCAACCGTGGGGTCGGTGACCACCATAGGCATGCGGGTTGCCTCAACTGCCGCCACGAACGGGCCACCGCCGCGCTGAAAGTCTTTGATCCGATCTTCGGCTCTTCCCTGATCGGCGTCGGTGGATTCTGGGTCAGGCTCCAATTCCACATGCTCCCGTTTGCGTCCCTGGGTTAATGCTCGCGGGCCTAGCTCGTTCATAGATACCATACGCCTCGGCCGCAGCCGAGCTCCGCCAACAGGCACGCTGCGAAGCTTGTCGGCTGGTACAAGGAGATCCTGTCGAGTGCGATTTCGAAGGCTTGATCGCCGCATCGCGACGAGGGCCAGCGCCTCAGCGTCGACGCGACCAGGTTTATCGCGCCACGGCTGCTAGGCCCCCGATCAACGATGTCCCCGAGGAAGATGGCGCGGGGCTCCTGCCTGCGGCGGTGCGGTCCCCGACACCAAAGCCGGCCGCAGCTCCCGAACGGACCCGCCTTCTTCCAGGATGCGGCGGATCATTCTCGCCCGACTAAGGGAATGTCTGTTGTGGGTCAAACTGAGCCGTTGGACGTGGCCTTATGAAGGTCGGCTTACTCAATGACTGCGGAAGTTCGGCTTTCGTCTGCCTCGTGCCAATCTGAGACATTCCGTACAATCGAACCGATTACGCTAATTTCCCGGAGTCCATCGATGGAACGAGGTTCAATCAGGATCAGTCTTAACTTAGGTTAACTTTCTAGCGATTCTCTGGCCAACAAGTGTTAGAATAGATGCCGTACCCCATCGCCTGCATGAAGCGGTGGAGCTTTCCAGGGTTGCGGGATAGCTACCTACACAGCCTCTCGTCGCATCGGGAATAGAACACGATGCCCAGGGCCTTGGGCAGGTTGTTCGTACCGCAGCCTTGATCCTAGCCTGGAGGTAAGCCCATGCCTCAAGCCTGCTCTATGCCGTCTGAGGATGCCTTCCCCGGCCTGCTCCTGCCGATGGAGGCCTGGAGGGCCATCGACGAGGCGCGCATCACTAGCCTTGAACAGCTCAAGGCTTTGGCTCCCCGGATCAGCGAAGTCCCAAGCATCGGTCCGGACCTCGCCGTGATCATCACAGACAGACTTAACCGCTTGGCTGCCAGAAGAAGAGTCCGAGTCAGGCTGGTCTTTCCCAAGCGAGCTCATCCCAAACCGGAACGCTGGAGAGCCCGAGGCGCCCGGCTCTCCCTCCATCCAAGTCGATGGCCATGATCTCGCAAAAGCGCACCCTTGGACCTGAATTGCGCTGAGATCGATCAGAGCTGCAAGCCTCCACACCAGAAAACCAGGCAAGTGCGGGCGGATGAAAGTTCTACTTGTAGAAGTCGATCCGTTTGTCCGCGAGATGGCTAGGCCGGGTCGAACGCAGGACTAATCCTATGCGGACTGGCTATGTCTCGCAGCCGGGGTGACAAGAGGCCGTGGCAGCTCCTGCGGGCTGGGCAAATCCCGTTGCCGGGCGGAACGCCGTGGATGGGAGCCGGAGCGCCATGCCCGTTACCTTGGTCGATGGCTCCTCGGAGCCAAGGGCCGAGTGATGCATCGACGGTTTGCCGGACAGCGCAGAAGCGGTAGTGCGGGAACCCCGATCTCGTCCGCCCGCTTGACCTCGCACTTGGCACCCGCATCCGTTGTCCCGCTGCCCTCCCGTCAGCGCACCGCCCTGCATCGGCACGGGCACCTCACTGGATGCACGGAGCCTCGGCTTCGGAGGACAACATGCCGACTTGGTCCTACCCCGTCCGGAATTCCATCTCCATCGTCGCGATGGCGCTCCTCGCGTTGTCCTTCCTTGAAGCCAACCCGGTTTGGGCCCAGGCCCCGGCATGCGAGAGGTACAGGGCCGAACTCGCCTCCCTAAATCGCAGTGGCGCCTCATCTCGCCAAGCCGAAGCCAATGCCCAACGGTATGCCCGCGAGATCGAGCGTCTAGCGGGCTACTACCGTGCCATCGGCTGTGACCGCGGCGGCTTCTTCTTCCGTCCTCCCGCCGAGTGTGGTCCGATTGGCGGGCAGATCCGTGCCCTTCAGGCAAGCTACCAGTCCCTCGTCGGTCAGGCTGCGGACCCGACCGCCGTTGATGAGCGCCGGCGTCAGCTCAGGGCCGCCATCAACCGTGCCTGCGATGCAACCGAACCTGAATCCCTCCCGACATCCAAGCTGACAGGCAATGGGCGCCTCGTGTGCGTGCGCTCGTGCGATGGAGGGTACTTCCCCCTGGACAGTCAACCCAAGGGAAAGGAGAGCGTGGCAGCCCTGTGCAGTGCCCTGTGCCCGAATGCCGAAGTGACGGTGTTCCGGGCGCCGCGGGAGGGCGGGATCGAGGAGGCCGTCTCGGAGACCGGCGAGCCGTATCTGAAGCTGCCCAACGCGCTGCGCTACCGCAAAGCCTATGACCCGAGCTGTTCGTGCAAGAAGCCGGATGAGAGCTGGGCTCATGCCCTGCGCAAGGCCGAAAGCCTGATCAAGCGCAGGAAAGGCGATGTCCTGGTGACCGAAGCGATCTCGCAGCAGATGGCAAACGCGATGCTGAAGCGGCCGAAGGCCAGGCGGGACAAGGCGGGGGGAACGGCCATCGGTGGAGCGACAGCCCGGCCAATTGCCCTCTCGGAACCGGACGCCACGGGCAGCATCGGGCGCAACTCTGCGCCGCCCGCTGGGCCCCGCAAGGCGATACGGGTGATCGCGCCCGACATCATCCCGGTGCCCCTGCCGTAAGGTTGGCTCGGCCGTTCTTCCCTTTGGTGCCGCTGCCATGAGCGTTGCATCACGTTGCCACTCATCAGCGGCGGTTGAGCCATACGGTTGCTTGCATGCTCGTCCAGGTCGACAGCACCAGGAACTCGTGCCACCGACCGTCGGGCGCCAAAAGCCGTCGCACGTCGTATTCAGCGGATTCCTCATCACGCGGAGGTCTTGCAGCTACGTCATGCCGAGGTGACAGGCGGACCCGCCTCTCCTCGCACACAGTGTGGAGCATGTCATCGCATGGACCTCCTACACACCGGTAGGTTCTCTCCCGCGTTGCCATCACGAACGCTCCGTTCTCCCGAGTTGTGCCGGTTGTCCCTGAACTGACCAATCGACGATCGCCAGTGCCGGTTCCTTGGTCAAGCATGTCGGAAGGCAGGAAACAATGGCAGGCTTCATCCTTCTTCCTCTAGGCTCCTGCCCCCTTCCTGCTCGATGGGCAGCCTGCGCTCGTTCAAAACGAAATCCCCAGTCAGATCCGGACGAACGGCCATGCCCAGCAGCGCGGGTTTGTCTCCTCTACCCCGGAGGGATCAGGAACCTGGAGAGCTAGGCCACGTTGCTCCTCATCGAGGGAGGCGGGAATGTCAAAGCCCCGACGCCGGCTCGCGTCATTGGCGAGATCATGCAGCGTGCTCGCCGTGGCCCTGATCCTCCCGTTTGTGATCGGCGCCGCTCCTGCGCGAGCGCAGGGTATCTTCGGGTTGTTCAGGGCCTTCTCCCAGCCAGCAGCCCTGGTTCCAGCGCCGCAGCCGTTCGGCTATCAACCCAATCCAGAAGTCGAAAGGCCCCGGCGCA
Source organism: Microvirga splendida (assembly GCF_016427565.1). Taxonomy (GTDB): domain Bacteria; phylum Pseudomonadota; class Alphaproteobacteria; order Rhizobiales; family Beijerinckiaceae; genus Microvirga; species Microvirga splendida. The sequence goes on along the minus strand of NZ_JAELXT010000003.1, from coordinate 259,278 downwards.
AGGCCCGCCCTCGGCCGAAGCCTGTTGCCGTGGAGCAGCCCGAGGTCAGGAAGCCCATCGAGCCCAAACCTATGGGGGAGATTGCCAATCCCGTTCCGGCGCTTCTGGCCGACAGCACGTTGCGACGGGGCGACATGGTGATGTTCCCTGACGGGCTGCGGGTCTTCGCGGGACGCACTGGCGGGCCACACAAGCTCACCGACTTCAAGCCCGTGGCCCAGGCCGGGAAGCTCCTTTCGCGTGAGACACGAAAGCTGGTCAAGCACCTGCTCCCGGCAGAGAACATCGCCTGGAGCACGGATGCGGTCAGGTCGGGCGGCAAGCTTGCCGTCAACACCGACGACGTCGCGACGACCGGAAGCGTAAACCGGCCCAAGGCCGGAAAGGTGTCACGGTCCCGCTGAGCGCCGCGGATCCCACGTCGGACAGGAGCGGCCCTGCATCGTGTTCGATGGAGTGACCTGCTCCCGCTTCGACTACCGCGGCGGCAGCGCTGCGCTGATCCGGACCTGAAGTCCGTCTCGCGCAAACGTCGCCTCGACCTCGCCGCCCAACTGGCGCCCGAGAGCCCGCTGCAACAGCACCGAGCCGAAGCCCTGTCGCGTCGGCTCCTCGACTGCTGGTCCGTCCCGCTCCTGCCATCCCAAGGTCAGCCTGCGCCCGCCGGCCATTGCCTCAAGGTCCCAGGTCACCTCGATGCGACCGCTGGGGAGGGAGAATGCGCCGTACTTGGCCGCGTTGGTGGTCAGCTCGTGCACGGCCATGCCGAATGCCACCGCGATCTCGGACGGCAGCGGAACATCGGGACCGGCGAGCCTTACCCTGCGGCCTGTGCCGTCATCGTACGGCGCCAGCTCGGAGGTCAGGATATCCTTGATCGAGGCCCCGTCCTGCTCCTTCTCGATCAGCAGCGTGTGGGTTTTCGCCAGAGAGGTGATGCGCTCCGTCACGGCCTGCTGGAACTCGGCTATCGTCTGGGCCCGCCGCGCCGTCGAGGCGACCACCGCCTGGACCGTCGCCAGGGTGTTCTTGACCCGGTGATGAAGCTCGCGGTTGACCAGCAGCAGTTGCTCCTCCAGCCGCTTGCGCTCGGTGATGTCGCGGGCGATCTTCGAGGCGCCGATGATCCGGCCGTGCTGATTCCTCACGGGGGAGATCGTCAGCGAGATCTCGACCGGACTGCCGTCCTTGCGGCGGCGGACCGTCTCGTAATGATCGACGCGCTCGCCGCGGCGCAGGCGCTCCAGGATCCTCGGCTCCTCATCCTGGCGCCCCTCGGGGATCAGGATCGTCACGGGTTGGCCGATCACCTCCTCGGCCCGGTAGCCGAACAGCCGTTCCGCGCTCTGGTTCCAGCTCGTGATGATGCCATCCAGGTTCTTGCTGATGATGGCGTCGTCGGACGACTCGATGATCGCGGCGAGCCGCTGCTCGGCCTGCTCGGCTTCCTTGCGGGCGCTGACGTCGACCGCGAACTCGACGATGGTGCCGTCCCCGAGGTCGCGGCCGGCGAACAGCATCCAGGAGCGGCTGCCGTCCTTGCACAGGTACTCCTTCTCGTATGGGCCGAGATGGCCCGTCCGCCGCAGCGCGTCCATCTGCGCCTCGCTGGCGGCAACCCACTCGGGCGGGGTCATGCGGCGCCAGTCGAGACGGCCGCTCCCGATGTCCTCGCGCGACCAGCCGGTCTTTTTCAGGAAGACCTCGTTGGCGTCGATGAGCGTGCCCTCGTGGTCGAACAGCAGGATGCCCACGGCGTCGGTCTCGAGGACCCGCCGCAGCCGCTCCTCGCTCGCTTGCAGCGCTCCTGCCGCCTCATCGCGCTGGCGCTGGGCCACGTGCCGGGCCGTGGTCTCGAACAGGGTGACGAGCACGCCGGCGATGACACCGTTGTCGTCCCGCAGCGGGCTGTAGGACAAGGTCAACCAGACGTCCTCAAGGACACCGTTGCGGGCCAGCGGATAAAGGGCATCGTCGAACGTGACGGTCTCGCCGGCCCGGACGCGTTCGTAGATCGGCTCGTTGATGTGCCAGACCTCGGGCCAGCACTCGCGGGTGGGCTGGCCCAGTCCGGCCGGATGCTTGAGGCCCATGATCCGGGCATAGCCCTCGTTGTAGATCTGAATGAGCTGGGGCCCCCAGAGGACGATCATGGGAAAGCCGTTGGGGAGGATCAGGTCGACGGCGCTCCTCAGGCTCTGCGGCCACGTCTCCAGCCGCCCGAGCGGCGTGGCCGCCCAGTCATGGGTGCGGATGCGTCCGGCCATCTCGTCGCCGCTGGAAGGCCATTCCTTCGCGTTCATGGTGATCAAGCTTTTTGTGAGGGCCTCGTTCAAGGGGTGGCTCCATGTCCTGCAATACACAGTCCATCGTCGGGATTGCAAGGAAGGAGGCGTCCGCCGACCGTCCCCGACGCGCCAGGCCCGTCGCAACCTCCGAAGACGGCAGATGAGGCTCTACCTCCGGATTGATCCATGGCGCTGGGCTGGTCGCTCGAAGGCTCTCCGGTTGCCCGTCAAGCGGACGACGGACTGACAAAGGCCCACCTTCGGGCGGGCCTTCGGATTTCCTGGCCACAGGGACGGGTCAGGGACAGAGATAGCCGCGGTTGCCATCCGTGACGCACCGTGCCCCGTTGGGGAGGATGATCCCGCCCGTGCCGTCAGGCGGCACGACCATCCCGTTCGACAGCGTGAAGCCGCCACCCGGCTCCGCGGCCACGGTCGTGCCATCGGGCATGGTGTACCTGCCGTCGCTGTAGCTCACGCGTCTCGTGTACTTCGGTGCGGCCGTCGGCGCGGGGTAGGCGGACGGGGTTGATTGCGTCACCCCCAGGTTCGCGGGCGGCACGGGTCCGGCCCGCTGCTCGCCTGACGAAACGCATGCAGACAATGCAAGGGACATCAATGCCACGGACGGCAGGCGCATGAAGGTTCTCCAGGTTGGATCAGGACCGCGGCGCGTCCATTCGGTGCAGCCGCGGCCAGGACGGAAGGGACGTCCGGGAGCTCAGCCCGTCCCCGCAGCAGGGGTTGGGCGACCGAAGATCGAAAGCTTCCCGAAATGCTCGGCCAACAGATAGTAGAGAGTGACCCTGTTCTTCGTCCGGTCGCCCTTCATCTTCTCGCCGACAGCCATGATCGCCTTGTCGAGGTCGGCATCGGAATCAGCCAGACCAAGCTTCCTTTTCAGAAAACCCTCCCGCACACGGACGACTTCATCCCTATCGCTCAGCGAGACCAGGGACGAGTCCCGCTTTTGCAGGGAGATGCCGCAGTGACGGACAATCCCGGCAATCGCATTCCGGTCCGCATCCGGGGAGTATTTCTGCACGTCCGGCGTCCAGTCCTCAGCCATCGTTTCCTCCCATGCCAATCAAGGACGAATGTATCCTGTGGTCCTATCGGCGGCGCAGCGCCTGCCGTTTGGCAGACGGGCGGCCGCAAGCTCACACAAATCAGCCTGCCAAGGGCGGGATGCGCAGCACCCACCCCGGCTGGATCATGTCCGGGTTCTTCACGGGCGGCGAATTGGCCTTGACGATCTCGGTGTGCTTGGCGCCCTTGCCCTTGCCGTAGTGCTTCTCGGCGATCTCCCAGAGCGTGTCGCCCTTCTGCACCGTGTACATCGTCGATTGCTCGGCCGACTTCTCGACCTTCAAACCGCTCGTATCCACCTCGGCCACGCCGTAGGTGTTGCCCAGCGACAGGATAAGCTTTTCCGCCTCCTCTTGGCTCATCGCCTGGCCGGACAGCTTCACCTTGTCGCCCTGCACGTCGATCGCGAGCTTGCTGGCATCGAAGCCATGGCCCTCGACCGTTTGCTTGAGCGTATCCGGCGTCGCAGCCTGGGCGCTGCCCCCGAACAGTTTGGTACCCGCATCCTTGATGAACTTGAACAGGCCCATGGCACTCTCCTTGGATGATAAATCAGGAACGCGGCAGGTCCGCCGTGTCGGGCAGGCGTCCGTCCGGGGTGACCTTGTCCACGACCTCGGGCAACGTCGTCGAGAGCCGTGACAGCAGTTCCTCCCGCGACAGGCCTGTCTGCTGGGTCAGGGTTGCCAGCACCTCGGGACCGATGGTCTGTTCAAGCTGGTCGGGAGCGATGGGCTTGTTCGGTCCGGTGCCGACCCACGACTCCGCGACGTCGCCCTGCCCGTTCTGCCTGAAGTTCTCCACCAACTCGCCGAGCCCGCCGCCGAGCAAGCCTCCAAGCCCGCCACTGCCCAGGCCGCCGAGAAGCCCGCCGAGGCCAGCGTGCTGATCGCCCTGGCCCGCAGTGCCGGGACCGCCGCCGCCCAGGCTGCCGAGGAGCCCGCCCAGGCCACCTGGCTGGTCGCCCTGCTCGGGAGCGCCGGGGGTGCCCGACCCTGCGCCCCTCAGCATCCCGGCGATCTTGTCCCGGTTCTGGAAGCCCGCCACGGCCAGCAGGCCCAGCAGGGCCGTCATCGATGGAAATCCGCGACTCATTTTTCTGCTCCTTGATTGGGTAGATGCGACGGGAGTGACGCAAGACCTTCGATAGGGTTCAGGGCGCTCCCGCCGTCGGACCTGAACGCCTCAAGAGAACACGGCAACTCATGTCGCCGGTCGTGTGGGTGGAAGGCCGCTTGCAGGCGCAATCCCGGTGATCTGGGCCGAGGGTTCCTCGCTGAGCCAGCGGTACAGGATACCGCCGAGCACCCCGCCGATCAGCGGTGCGAGCCAGAACAGCCAGAGCTGCGCCAAGGCCCAGCCGCCGACGAACAGGGCCGGGCCGGTGCTGCGGGCCGGGTTCACGGACGTGTTGGTGATCGGGATCCCAACGAGGTGGATCAGGGTGAGCCCGAGGCCGATGGCGATCGGGGCAAACCCGACCGGGGCCTTGCCATGGGTTGATCCCATGATGATGAACAGGAACATCATCGTGAGCACGATCTCGGCCAGCAGGCCCGAGAACATGGTGTACTTGCCGGGCGAATGCTCGCCGTAGCCGTTGGCGGCGAAGCCCTTGGCGAGATCGAAGCCGGGTGCCCCACTGGCGATGGCGTAGAGGACTGCGGCGGCAATCATCGCGCCGACGACCTGGGCCACCACGTAGGGAACGACATCCTTCATCGGAAAGCGCCCGCCTGCCGCCAGGCCGACGGTCACGGCCGGGTTGAGGTGGCAGCCGGAGACGTGGCCGATGGCATAGGCCATGGTGAGCACGCTCAGGCCGAAGGCGAGCGACACGCCGAGCAGGCCGATGCCGACTTCGGGAAAGCCTGCGGCGATGACGGCGCTGCCGCAGCCCGCGAAGGTGAGCCAGAAGGTGCCAATCGCCTCGGCGAGGCATTTACGAAGATCCATGGTTGTTCTCCCGTCAGAGGAAGTCCGGAAAGTCTTGCGTGCGAATGGTCCCTCATCTGCGGGACCGGCGATCTCAGGGGCCCCTCACCGGCTTGATGCCAACGCCACCTGGCGCCTGCCCTGTCGCCAGGAGGTCCCTGATCTCCGACAGCAGCTTCACGTCCGCCGGGATTTCCGGAGCCTGGGGGACATCGACCTTGGCATCCTCCTGGCGCTTCAACTTGTTCATCGCCCGGATCACGAGGAAGAGCACCCAGGCGACGATGACGAAGTTGATCGCGACCGTCAGGAACTGGCCGTAGCCGATCACGGCGCCCTGCTTCTTGGCGTCCGCGTAGGCGGCGCCATCCTGCACGGCTGCGGACAGCGGCATGTAGTAGTTCGAGAAGTCCAGGCCGCCCGTGACCGCGCCGATGACCGGCATGATGATGTCCTCGACCAGCGAGGTCACGATGGCCCCGAACGCCACGCCGATGATCACGCCAACCGCCAGGTCGACGACGTTGCCCCGCAGGGCGAACTTCTTGAACTCCTCAAGCATGAGGCTGACTCCATCCGTTTTGGGTTGCGATCGGCTTCGGGATTGCGTTGACGGCAGACAGGGAACCCGCATCCGTTGGGGTTCGCGGGGTAGGCAGCCTGGCGTCTCCAGCGTCGTCCGCATGGGCGTACGCCATCAGCATCACGCTGAAGCAGGTGGCGACCAGCAACACGAGAAGCGCGCGTGGATCGAGTGCCATGATCGACGTCCCGACCCCTCGCCGCGAGGAGTTGCGGATTCTCGGCCGACGGACCAAGCCCCGTCCCGAAAGCGGTGAGGCGGCCCGGGAAAACCCAGGTGCGGACCGGGAGGCGCCGTCAGGATCAATGGTCATTGCCACGCGCCACCCTGCTCTTGGTCGGCTGCGCTGGCACGGGCGGCGATTCCTTCGGGATGCAATCCTCCTTCGTGCGGAGGATGGCCGTTGCCCGTACCACGGTGTCGTCCGCGCGCCTGGCGAATCCGTGAACGGGCACTCTCAGTCCCGTCTCCTTCTTGCTTGGCATCGCGTCCCTCCCGGATGGCGGCGGGGAACCTCCCGCGCCGCATGGATGCCCTAGTGCAGGCTATGTACCCGTTGCCATGCGCGGGCGATGAGCTTCACCGCCCGCGCCAACTCGTTCACGTCGAGTTCGGTACATTCGCAACTGTCGACGACGGCATGCCTGGCGTGGGAATAGAGTTCGAGCCGCACCCGTGGGAGGTCAGGAAGCCCATGCTCCTCCTGAATTGCGGTCAGCCACGCCTCCAGCATGCCGAACCGGAGAACGGTGAAGGTCTGGGAGCCGGCCGTCTCAGGTGTCCAGGCGAGATGGACATAGGCCCGGATGATGTGCTGTTCGATCTCGTCCGGGCTCATGCCGATCTTGGTCCTGGTCAGGCTCAAGAGATTTCCTGTCATCCCAAGCATTGCGCTCTCCTAAGCGGCACGTGCCGAAGCCCTTGCTCCCGCGCCCGCATTGGCGTGTCCGACAACCAAGCCAATGATGGCTGGTCCCGGCACCCGTGGCTCCGAACTGGCATCCCTCGATGTGTGCCTCCAGCCAGTTGAGGAGGAGGCTTGTCCTGTCTGCAACCCTGACATCAGCGCCATCAGGAAACCGCATCGCCATCCGGATTGGAATCAGGTGAGGACCGGAGGAGAGGGTCGGGATTTCCCTAGTCCGCGAGGCAGGAGGATCAGGGCTCGATCAGCTTGTTGCGCACGGCGTAGAGGGCGAGCTCCACGCCGGAATGCAGGTTGAGCTTGCGCATCGCCGCGGTCCGGTGGCTCTCGACGGTCTTGACGCTCACCTGCCAGCGATCGGCGATGTCGCGGTTGCTCTTGCCCTCCGCCACGAGCTGGATCACCTCGCGCTCGCGCGAGCTCAGGGTTTGCGAGGCCACTACCTTCCCGCCGCTCAGGAAGGTGTCGAGCAAGGTCTCGGCCACCTGGGGCGAGAAGTAGGGTTGCTTGCGCAACAGCGCCTGAACCGCTCGAACGACCTCGGCGTCGTCCTCCGTCTTGAGCAGGTAGCCGCGCGCGCCGGCCCGCAGCACGTCGCGGATCACGTCCTCGTTGTTGTGCATGGTGTAGATCAGCACCTCGGTGCCCGGGCTGGCGAGGCGCATCTGGCGGGTGGCCTCGAGGCCGTTCAGCCCCGGCAGGGAGTAGTCGAGGATGGCCACGTCCGGCCTGTGCTCGGTGGCAAGGTTGACCGCCGCCCGCCCGTTGTCGGCAAGGGCGCAGACATGCCAGCCGCCTTGGGCCTCCAGGAGAGCCTGCAAGCCCCTGCGCACGATGGCATGGTCGTCGGTGACGAGGAGTTTCACGGTCATGGCACCCTCATGGGATCCAACAATCCCTACCCCCGTTGCCGCCTCGGCCCCATCGGGTCTGGACCCGAGTGGCGGCTCGGGATTTCCCTGAGGGCCGCTTCGAGCCGAGGGTGCGGTTCACCGGAAATCGCCGTCTCCGGCTTGGAGTACCCGTCAGCCTGTCCCCCCAGCGGCACGGCCGGGAACAGGAGACGCACCGTCGTGCCGCGCCCCTCCTCGCTGTCCAGTTCAACGTCCCCGGAACTCTGCTGGACGAAACCCAGGACCTGGCTGAGGCCGAGGCCATTGCCTTGCCCTTTGGTGGTGAAGAAGGGATCGAACGCCCGCTCCAGCACCGCCGAGGGCATTCCGATGCCCGTATCCGCCACCGTGACCTGGACCCATCGCCCGTCGGCGGCGGGGATGAGATGCTTACCCGAGTCGAGGGGACGGCCGACGTCCATTGTCTCGACGATGATGGTGCCCCCATCCGGCATGGCATCCCGGGCATTCAGGACCAGGTTGAGCAGCGTCGCCTCGAGTTGCACCGGATCGAGCCGGGCGGCGCGGCCCGTGGCGGAGAGCCGGAGGTCGAGCGTGATCCGGGGACCCGCGGCCTGCCTCAGGATCGGGGCAAAGCCGTCGATCCGCCCGTCGATGACGGTGATCTCCGGCCGGAGATCTTGCCTTCGCGCGAAGGCGAGCAGGCGCTCGATCATCGCCGTCGCGCCTCCGAGGGCCTGACTGGCATCGCCGAGCAGGGACAATGCGTCCGGGCGGTCGGCCAGGGAGGGGCGCAGGAGCCGGAACGTGGACTGCATGATCCTGATGGTGTTGCCGAGATCGTGCGCGATGCCGCCGGCAATGCGCCCCAGTCCCTCGAGCCGCTGCGCCCGGCTGAGCCGGACCTGCTCGGCCTGGTCGCGCCGTCGGCCTTTCTGGACGAGGACGATCAGGACGATGACCAGGCCCAGCAGGATGGCCGCCGACACGGAGACCACAGCGGCATGCTCGCGCCAGGACCGGAAGACCGTCTGCCGTGCCAGCCCGACGTTGACGACAGCCGGCACGGTGCCAAGGGCGCGGTACCCGATGACACGGGTCATGCCGTCGATCGGGCTGGCGCCCCAGAAGACGCCTTGGGGACTTCGGGACAGATGGGTGTTGAGCGGCTCCACTGCGGCGAAGGACTTGCCGATGGCCTCCTCCGAGACAGGGCTGCGGGCCAGAAGGGTACCATCGCGCATCAGAAGCGCGATGAATCCGTCCTCCCCGACCGAGAGTGCGCCGTAGAATCGTTCGAAGTAGCGCGGCTCGACGGCCGCGACGACGATGCCGCCGAAGCTGCCGTCGGGCCTGTTGATCCTGCGGCTGAAGCTGACGAACCAGACCCCGACCGAGCGGCTGCGGAGTGGTTGCGCCACATGCAGGCCGAGGGCGGGGTCCTGCTGGTGAGCCTTGAAGTAGGGCCGATCGGCCAGGCTCACCCTCGGTGTCGAGGGGTAGTCCGTATCGTGCGCGATGAACCCGTCCGGACCGATGACGTAGAGGGCACGAACATACGGCAGCGCCTTGAGCCGCTCCGTCAGCGACTCCCTGAAGCGGAGGTCGTTGTCGGGCATGTCGGGAGCGGCCGTCCATGCATCCCGAATGCCCAGGAGGGTGAAGTCGACTGCCTGGAAGGTCCGTTCGGTTTGCTCAGCCAGCACATCGGCGAGGTTGCGGGCGTTCTCCTCGCCTCGCCCGGCCGCCTCCTTGTGGCTTTGCAGGAGTTCCAGCGCTCCCAGCAACAGGATGCCAAGCGCGAGAACCACGGCCGGAGCAAGCGGCAGCGCGTATCTCGTGGGCCTGGGCCTCATCCAGCAGCTCTCCAAGTCGGAACACAAATGCAACCTATGTTAAACTAGCACGCCTCATCCAATCCGAAATGACGGATCTACAGGCTCTTTCGGGTGGGCGGGTTCAGGCCGACAAGAGCGTGAACCCTAGCCTTGGATGGAGTTGAGATAAGCCAGCAGGTCGTTGATCTGGGCCGGATCGAGCTGGAATTGTGGCATGGAGGGATACCCCGTCGTGATGCCTTCCGCGAACGCCTCCGCCAGGTGCTCAATGGGATAGCGGGTATGGAGGGTCCGGAACGGCGGCGCCTCAGGGACGGGGCTGTCGCCGACGCGGCCGATGGCGTGGCACTGGGAGCAGTTCGTCTGCGCAAAGGTTTGCCCGCGCTGCACACGTCCCGACTGGGCCATCGCAGCCGATGAGCCGAGCGCGAGCGCGAGGCAAAGAAGTGCGAGCCGCCTCGGCATGTTGCAGCAGGGCATTCGTTCCTCCCGTCTGAGAGTAGATCCCTTGTAGACCCAGCTATTCGGACAATGCCGTGGAAGGGGTTATCCGGCCCCACGACCCTGCCCGAGGAGCCGCCGGTGCGCGTCCGTTCAGTGGCGGAACAGGAACCCACCGCCCGGCACGTTGCCGGAGCTGCCAAGAGCATGCAAAGCTCTTCTGCGGTACCGTCAGGCTTGGCTTGGGCTTGCTGTTCCGAGAGCCGCTGCAATCTCGCCCAGCGTTGCCCGCTCAGCGTCGCTGACCGGCACTCCGCCGAACCCCAGGAAGCCGCCTTCGTTGCCAGCTTCCGCTGCCTTGCGGGCCACCTCGTTGAGCCAAGCCTTGAACCCGGCGGCATCCTCGGGAGCCTTAGCTTCTACAAGAGCAGCGACCGATCGCAGCTCCTCGATCGCCTTGCCCTTGAGCTCGCCGAGCTGCAAGCCCTTGAACTGCGTCTGCACCTGGTCGCGGGCTGCGGTGCGCGTGTCCGGGGTCGTGATGTCCTCAGCCACGGCCTTGGCGAGTGGGTTGGTTTGGGCGCCCTGCCTGGCCTCCAGCAGGGCCCAACCACCCGACATCGCTTCCTTCAGCAAGCCCCAGAGGCCGCTCGGGTCGGCTGCCGTGATCGCCATGCTGGCTACCATCGGGCTTGCCACGACGCGCGCCCATTCGTCCGGTGTGAAGTTTGCCTTGCCTGCCATCTCGTACCTCCTGCGATCCGAACACAATGAAAAGGTCTGGAAGACCGTTCCATACCCACGCGGCTTCGGCTGGGCAGAAAGGCAGAGCGATACGCTGAATTCTCCTTGCGCGCCGGAACGCAATTCTCGTCCTAAGCCAGTTCAGCGCGGGCGGCTTGGCTTGAAGACGTGCCAGAACAGAGACGGGATCCTCAGGCAATCTGACCCCCAGATCGCCAAGCCTCGCTGAAAGCCGGATCTCGGAGCCCAGCGAAGCTCAAGCAGCGATTGCCGCCTCTGCCCATCACCACTGTCGTCATCGTCAAGCGGCAACGCCGAACCGGTGTTGGAGCCTGTCGAGTGGTGTGCTTCTCAGGCGGAGTGCATGGGAAGGGCTGCTCTGGGTCAGACAAGGTAATTGCCTACGCATCAGGAATGTCTGCTATCACTTCCCTCAGCAGAAATTCGGTCTACTTCGCAAATGTGCCAATTCCAGCCATTCTCTGCTTTGTCTGACGGCGGTCCGGTGAGAAATGTCCGTCATTGATCATCACTCTGGCGCCGCTGAACCCGGGCGAACATGAACCGCTGCCGTCCGCCAGACAGTGTGTGCCTCGGCAAGTTCGTATCGATCGACGTCTCCCCGGTCTTCAATTGACTCCCTGCCATCGGCGGGAGGCTGAACCTACGGGTTCCAGCCTTCCTACGTCTTTAGACCCTTCGTCACTGCTGCCGGGGCAGGTTGCCCCGGAGGTGTGCGAGCTTCTCCCTTCGCCGTGCGTCCGGCGGGTTCAGGCGGGGCCTTTCACCGCTCCTGATGCCCTCCATGAGACCTCCGTACTTTGCCCAATAGCGGTCCCAGTCCACCCGGGTCATGCCGGGGTGGCGGACCAACGGCAACTGTGCGGAGGCAAGGGCATCCAGCTCCGCTGCCCATTCGTCGAGCGAAACCGCCTTGCAGTAACGGAAGAACTTGTAGGTCGTCTCGAACAGGTCAACCCGCCGATGCTCAAGCGCCCCGGTCTTCCTCTTGTTCCTGTACGAACGCTCCAGGGATTCGAACATCGGCAGAACCCCTCCGTGCAGGTGCCGATGGGCAGCCTCCAGCTCGAAGTCGTCCACGAGCAGTTCGTACAGGTCCAGCACCAGGTCCATGTCGGCCTCGAACGAGCTGTCCGGCGATGATCCCAGCCATGGCATGTAGTGATAGTACTTCTTCGCGGTACTCATCGACTTGCGGTACAAGGAGCGGGCTGGCGGGGCGTTGAACCGGAAACCCTTCAACTCCGCATAGCGCCGATTGAGGCGGACCATCGCGTCATGGCTGCCGCCTTTGTCGGGATGGTGCCGATGGACATTCCGGCGATATGCGTTCTTGAGGGCGGTTTCGTCCTTAAGGTCGTCTTCAGAGAAGAACTCGCAAGCCGTCGGCTGCGGTGTAGCCGCAGAGCCTCCTCTCATCTCGCGCAGTTCGTCGTCCGAGAGGACGAAGGAGAACGCCAGGTGGAGTTCCTCCCGATCCTTCCTGCTGAGGGCGAGGAAGCGGGCCAGCGCGTCGGAGAGGTCTGGGATGAGAATTCGCTGCGATGCCTTGTCAGGGGTTCTCCGGTAGCGGTCCAGGAGCGTCCTCATGTCGAAGTAGGCGGACGTGCGCCGATCCGAGGTCAGGTCGACGATGTCGAACTTGTCGGTGTCGCTCGTCACCAGCACGGCATGGTCCATTGGAGCTCCATTCGCATTCCCGTAAAGGTCGTACGATACCGTAGCCGCGACCTCAACTGGCGCTAACGGATACCCGGGGCGCCTACTACCGATGGGCGCGAGGTCACTCCCGGAGGATCCCTCGGCCCGTTCCAGGGACTGACCGACATGGAGAAGCACCCGTTCATGTGGTCGCTTGCCGCCCGGGTTGGGATCATGGAGCCTCGAGGAGGAGGGTCGAATGTACGAAACCAAGCACACTATCCAGAGCGTTCCCGGCACCGTCCCCGTCGAGTGAAATCTCGTCTTCGAGCTCAAGGACATCGGCGAGGGTCTGGACGGCGGCTACAATCGCGCTGATCCAAGCGACGTAGCGCTCCTGCGTTTTCATGTCTTCGAGATCGACAAGAACGGCGATGAGGAAGCTTTAGAGAACGCCTCATAAACCTGCCAGATCCCCCGTTGCCTCGGACTGGGCAACCAGGCAGACGGCGCTCAAGGCCGGTGCCGAGCTGATCGTAACTGGCCTCCGCATGGAGGGTATGCCCGACGCGGCACACGTGATGCGGGTCATCAACCGTGAAGAGGCCAACACCTTTGGCGTGTCCTTTGCCGACATCAACAACGCGATCACCGCCAACGTCGGCTCGTCCTACATAAATGATAACCTGAATGCGGGCCGCATGCAGCGGGTGATCCTCCAGGCGGAGGACCGCAGCAACGTCGATTGTCAGTAACGTTCCTGCGTCGGTCATCTGCAACCTCGGCTTATCGCCTCATCAAAGTAAAGGTAGTGTGGGCAACGGCTCTCTGGGTGAGGACAGATATACTAGGGTACTCACTCGGCATGGCTCACCACGTGCCCTTACCGTGCTAACCTCCGGTACCGGGTGCGGATGCGACCTGTACAGGGATACACGATCAAGGACTGGATATGATCAGGATACTCAGCGAGAAAGATACTCCTGGCTACGTAAAAGATATGAGCGCGGGCAAAAAGGTCCGGCACGCGGTAGCGTTCTGGGGCAAGGGCGCCGTCGAGCGCATCGGACTCGACGGCGCCACGGGCGGGAAGATTATCTGCAACCTCCAGAGCGGTTGTACCAACCCAGACGAAATCCTGAAGCTACTTCCAGACTTCGAGGTCAAGACCCACGGGAAGCTGCACGGCAAGCTCTACAAGGTTCCCGGGTTGGCGGTCGTCGGCTCCTCGAACGCGTCCCTCAACGGGCTTGCCATCGAGGGCGAGACCAAGGGCTGGCGCGAGATCAACATGGCGACCGACGACAGGCAGGCCCTGCTCGACCTGAACAGGCGGTTCAACGAGCTGTGGGGCGAGGCCAGGGACGTGGACGAGGACGTCGTGGAGGAGTACCGCCCGGTCTGGAAGCGGAAGCAGGCATCCGCACCGCCCCCGCCCGGCGGGAGCCTCCTCGAGGCAATCAGGAAGAGGCCCGACTTCTTCGCCAACCAGCGGATCTACTTCACCGTATCGACGGCGAATGTCCCCAAACCGACGAGGGACAAGATCGACGAGATGGTTGCGGAGGGAGACCTGGGCGAGCAGCCGAAGACCGATCGTTATTGGCACTTCGTCGACTGGGATCCCTTCCCGAAGAATGCATGGCTGCTCGACGTCTCGGTCATCAGGAAGCCCCGCTACAACGGGATCGCGCGGACCTTCGACAAGCCCTGCAAGACCAAGATCGACGGCAGCCTCGCGCAATTGGCGTTCAGGAGGCCCGCCATCGAGATCGGGGACGAGACGTTCAGGGTCGACAAGGAGGACGCGAAGGTGCTGGCCGAGAAGGCCAAGGCCCTCCTGGCGGAGACCGAGGACGGGGAAGGGGGCATCCTACCCCTTGCGGGTGTCATGGAAACCCTTGGTCTGGCATAACAATCCAGCAGCTCTCTGCAACAAGCTCACAGTTGCACTTCCTGGGGATCTTGGATCCGCCGAACTCCTGGTCCGTTGTCAAATGGAACCCTATGGGCAACAATCCAGCAGGGGCTCATGGAGGCGTGAAGATTCGGTAATCGCTGGTTCCGAAGGTCGTCTGGGCCGTTCTGCCGAGAGTGGCGGATGGAGCTTGGGGGCGGAACCGATGAAGGAAACAAAGAAACACGCTCGTCCGGACATCTACGGGAACACGGTCCCATGGTGCACCCGGTCGGATGTGTCCCCGTTGCGGTATCCGGGCGGCAAGAGAAAGCTCGCCCCCTTCATAGCTGACGTGATCACCCGAGCGAAACTCGATATTGAGCTCTTCGTGGAACCCTTTGCCGGGGGGGGCGCGGTATCTATATCCCTGCTCGAAGGCGGCTACGTAAAGTCGATTGCACTGGCCGACGCGGACCCGCTTGTTGCAGCGTTCTGGCGAACGGTATTCTCCATGAAGGCGCTGCGCTTGGCAGACATGATCTATGACGTGGATGTCACTTTGGATGAGTGGCACCGGCAGAAATCACTGGAGCCTAGGACAGAGCTTCAGGCAGCCTTCAAATGCTTCTTCCTAAATCGGACTAGCTTTTCGGGCGCCCTAATGCCGCAAACCGGGCCGATCGGCGGGAGGTCTCAATCCGGTGCCTATAAGATCGACTGCCGTTTCAACCGGGAGAAGCTTGCGGAGCGAATCCTCGAACTCCAGAAGCTTTCCAATCGGGTCGCTTTCGTGCGGAACGAATCTTACCGCAAGACGCTTCGCAACGTCCGTGCGATGCGAGTTTTCAGGGACACTCCCGAGACCGTGCTCTGGTATCTGGACCCGCCCTTCTTCGCAAAGGCGGAGCGTCTTTATAGCTATAGCTTCAGCGAAGAGCAGCACGACGTGCTCGCGCAGGACGTAAAGTCGATTCCCGGCCACTGGATCCTGTCCTACGATGACCACCCTGAGGCCCGCGAGAAGTACGGGAAGCATCCGGGCTTCGCGCGCGTCAACCTCCAATACAGCGCTCGGATCGATGCCCATGAACGCCTCGTGGCCTCGGAAGTCATTGTCTCGAACATCATCGCCCGTCTGCGCGCGTCAGGCGACCTCCAGGATTCAGGAGTAGTAATCCAACTTCCTCGCCGCCGGCAGATTCCCTCTGCTGGTATCGTACGAAACCCGATGTTTCCCAGAACTCAGGTAGGATAAATTCATGATCGCCAACACGATCAAGCAAATGTCGGCAGTGACCAATCCTTTGGTCAGGCTTGTCGATGAGGCCGCCGACAGCCGCCACGTAGGATTCACCATCCACTCATCCTATGGCGAGATGGTCGTCATGACGAACGACCGCTGGCGGCAGGAGGCAGGCGGCATCCCCATGAATAGCTACCTGCTCGCGAGCAGCCTCAACCCTTCGGAATACGGCTCGACCGACCCGATAGACAGGCGGGCGGTGCTCCTTCGGATCGTCGGGCGCACGGAGATCGCGACCGATCGCGACGCGCTCCGGGCGATCATGGAGCATTTCCAGGACTCACCCAAAACCACGGACCCCGCCTTCCGTGGCATGGAGCCGATCTCCTTCGGGATGCTTCAGTGGAGCGGCATTCAGTGTAAGGTCCTAGGCACCTTCTATCTTGATGCCGACCATAGGCTCCGCTTTGGTGCGGACGTGGAGGACTTCTTCGCCGCACGTCAGATGAAGGTTCTGAAGCCCGGTCCGGCAGCTCTCGAAGAGATCGTGAACTTTGTTGACCCGATCCGACTGAAAAAGGCTCATGACGACGCGAAGGCCATGGGGATGGGCAAGCCTCCAGCCTCTTTCCAGATCGGGACCGTCCGCTTCACCTCCGCAAACCACATGGGGATCCAGGCGAAGCAGGATTCAGTCCCCGTGAAGTTGTTCCCAGGAGACTTTCTTGCCCGCCGCACGGCTGTCTTCGGCATGACGCGCACCGGAAAGTCGAACACGACCAAGACCATGGTTTCGGCGGTGGCGCTCTCCGCGCTTGAGACGGACCTTCCCATTGGCCAAGTCATCTTCGACATCAACGGCGAGTACTCGAACGCCAACAACCAGGACGAGGGCAGCTCAATTGCTGACGTCTTCGGCGACAACACAGTCCGGTACCGCGCATCGTTCGCAACGGGCTTCCGCGATGTCCGGGTCAACTTCTACGAGTCTCTCGACATGGGACGCCAATTCATCGCGAACAACCTTCGCGACGAGGGTGGGTCCATGAGCGAGGACCTGCAAACGTTCGTCTCCCTTGATTTTGAGGAGCCGGATCCAGCGGATTTCAGTGCAAAGACACGTTGGCAGCGCCGGGTTGCCATCTACCAGTGCATTTTGAAGGCAGCGGGCTATCCCCACGCATCAGCCTTCAAGATTGAGTTCTCAGTCGGGAAGCCAATCCTGAAGGAGCTGTACAGCGCTCACGCCCCTATCCAAAACGAATTTCCATCGGCGACGAGCGACGACGAGCGCATCCAAGCCGCCATTAAATTCTTCTCACTGTCACCAGCCGGAGCCAACGGCGTGTATCGAGCGTCACCCGAGGATGCGGTTACATTCTGGTCCACGATACGGGACGTCGAGAAAGCGAAGGGTGGTCCCGCCGACGACCGGGGGCTGAGGGACGGGAAGAAAAAGTGGCTCTCTATCCAAGAGTATGCACTCCTATGTGTTCTTGTCGGTAGGTCGAGTAAGAATGATGGGCCGATCAGGGCTGCCAACGCCATTCGTAACGCTGCCATCCAGTTCCACTCTGCAACCGGGTCGGCCAACGTCGCCGAGGACATTTACGGGCTGCTCAAGGAAGGTCGGATCGTGATCGTCGACCTGTCGGTCGGCCCACCCAGCGTTCGCGAGACGATGGCCGAACGAATCGCGAGGCACGTGTTCGACAAGTCCTCTCGGATCTTTACTGAAGGTGGGACTCCTCCGCGGGTGGTCATCTACGTCGAGGAAGCCCACAACCTCATTGGCAAGAACTCGGACCTCAACACCACATGGCCACGCGTCGCCAAGGAGGGCGCTAAGTACGGCATCTCCCTTGTCTACGCAACGCAGGAACCATCTTCCATCCATCCGAACATCCTGTCCAACACAGAGAATTTTTTCGTCACTCACCTCAACAACGACAACGAGATCAAGGGACTGTCGCGCTACTATGACTTCGAGGATTTCTCGGAGAGCCTGAAACGTTGCCAGGACGTGGGCTTCGCGCGCATAAAGACGTTGAGCTCGAACTTCACGACACCGACCCAGATCCTTCTTTTCGAGCCCAAGAAGGTCTTCGCAAGCTACATGAAGGCGAAGGCCTCCGGCGCGGCTTGGTTCAAGCCGTTAGCCGTGGAGGCCTGAGCATGCCGTATGATCGCGAGCCGTCTTCCCCAACCGGCGGCTTCGACGTGATGAAGCAACCGGTGGTACTCGCCTTCATGGACAAGGCGAGAGTCGGCGTGAACCTCGCCGACCGCGGGGACTCCATTCGGACGAAGGTGATCGACGTCA
This sequence comes from Microvirga splendida, assembly GCF_016427565.1. Taxonomy (GTDB): domain Bacteria; phylum Pseudomonadota; class Alphaproteobacteria; order Rhizobiales; family Beijerinckiaceae; genus Microvirga; species Microvirga splendida. The sequence goes on along the minus strand of NZ_JAELXT010000003.1, from coordinate 241,453 downwards.
AGGAACTCGTCCGCGAAATGGACCAAGGTCTCATACTCGCCTCCGATGCCTCGCCGTACGAGGCGATCGCCAAGAAGGATTTCCCGTCCATCAGGGTTGGCCTTCTGAAGTTCTCGAATGTTCTGATCAAGGTACCCGATTACAAGCGGCTCCGCGACCGCAACGAGATTTTCGTTGACCCGGTCGATATCGCGAACCTGAAGAAGGCCGCCGGTTCGCTAAGTTTCGCGCTGCCTGGGGCTGGTATCACGTCGGATGCAATCCCGAAGACAAAGACCTTCTTCCGCAGCACCGTCTTCGACATCTTTCGGGATGAAAGCCTTACCTGTCAGGGCATTACCCTTTACGACACGCTCGTGGACCTCATAAGGCGGAGCGGGTCCATCGTAACGGAACAGGGTCGAGAGGGCATTGTTCTAAGTAAAGACAAGAAGTCGCCCATTGACGGGATGCCCTTGGGCGAAAAGCTCTTCGTCCCCGTTGATCCAGGCTACGTGGACGTTAATGGAGATTCCGCGAAGAGGGTCTTCGTGACAGATGCTCTCCGCGTGCAGGACGTCTTCTCCGAGGAAGGATCCAACACCGAGTGCTTCAGCCGTCTCATGTCGGCGATGGAGCACATTCTGGTCGCCCATATCATTCGGTGTGCCCATATTAACGACCCGACATCCACGGGCAACATGCACGTGATCATTGACGGCCCGCTTGCAATCTTCGGCGAGTCCGCCCGTTTCCATCGGGGTATCATGTCATTGTTGGACGAGGTTCGGACGGACTGCCGGTCGAAGGGATTGAACGGCCCGCTCGTGATAGGCGTATCCAAGACGGGAAAGGTCGTCGAGCACGCAACGATGATCGAACGTATCCTCCAATGCAATCCCGACGGGACTGAGCGGGAAGGAACCTTCCTCCTGCCGATTGATGATGACTACCGGTACTCGATCATCGAGGCAAACGTCACGAACAACCCAAACAACTTCGGGGATGAAACGTACTACGGCCAGACCTTCATCGTTAGGACGTCCCGGGGGAAGATCTTCGATGTCACCCTCGCCTATCCATTCGCCCGAAAGGCGGATGTTGACGGTGTGGCGTTCCGCGAGGCGAAGATGGACCTCAAGCATTACGGGGCCGACCTGTCGCGCATGATATCACTCATTGAGATGATGCAGACCGACTTGTTCGCGAATGCGCTGATCCCGATCCACCTCGCCCATCGATACGCCTCGATCGCTCATGCGCCCGGCGGACGCTCTCTCGATGCGTTCGTCAGAGACGCCCTGAAGATCAGCCGCTAGGTACCTGTACCACGGTACCCAGCCGTGAGCTCACCTAGAAATGGCACCAATTCCGGCTCGCGCGGAACTGGTGCCTTGCTGAATCGGCTGCAAATGTCGTCCGGACCACAGCTACGACTGACTTTGAATGACATCCCAGGCAAGTGAACCCAAGCCTACATTAACCCAAGTCCAGATTATCCAATCGCTTGCCGAGGCACTCGCGTGGTTCGAGAAGGAGTTGAGCTGGGGAGTGGCTCCGGCGGAACTGAACCACCTCACCGGCCGTATTGGCGAACTCTACGCTGCTATGATCACCCGTGGCCAGATGGCGCTGGAAACCAACCAGCGGGGGTACGATGTCGTGTCGTCCTCGAACGAGCGGATCTCCGTCAAGACGGTGACGACCTCCTCCCATGCATCCTTCAACGCGGCGACATTCGAGTTTGTCGACAGGGTCATCGTCCTCCGCGTCAACGTGGACGACGAACTGGGGATCTCCGTCGAGGAACTGCTCGATGAGAGCGCCGAGGCAGCCACGGGCAAGATGCGACTCAGTGACGGCAAGTACGTGTACTCCATTGCGCAGGGAAACCAGCGGGAGAAGCGCCCCGTCGACGAACTACGTGTCACAGCGCGCGCAAGACATTCTGAACTTGAAATCGTCCGGTATGAGAGTGGCGCGATCCGCATCCTGCGTGATGGGGCCGTCCAGCCAATAGTAGTCAAGGATGTTCTCCGGCCCATCGCTGCCCGCCTTGGTATCAGCCTACTGAACGCCAAGGGAGAAACAAAGAACACGCAGACCCTCGGTGCAGATGTGATCCGCGCGCTCCACCTACGTCGCGAACATCCCGGAACTTAGCCGCGGCCCCTGCGCCTTTCGATCTCAAGTTGGAGCAGGCATTGGGGAAGCAGCATTCGAAAAGGGCTGCACCATGGGACTGTCCGGCTTCCCACACACGACGGAGTTGCAGCCATCTGTTTCCTCAAAGTATTACACCAACAGAACAGGTAGTAATCGGCCGCCGTTCCTGTATTATGCTTTTCGTGACGTAGTGATCGATGTGATCCGCTGTCAATTGATAGTCGAACGTCACGTACATTGGGGTAATCCCCCTTATATCAGGGCAATGACGCGCGGAATTTCGTGCGCCTTACGTAATTATCCCTAAGCGAACACTCGTCACTTGTGGCGGGTGCACAACCCGCTGGCTCCGCGCCAGCGGGTTTCTGCGTTTCTGCGCCCGCACGACGGGAACAGGACAGGGCTTGCACGTGCCCGGGCCCGGAACTCCAAACCCAAAGGAGAATGAACAGATGATCACTTCATTTGCCATGACTTCCCACGCCACCGAGCGCCGCAGGGAGAGGGCGATACCTCACTTCGTCCTCGAGATGCTCCAGCAGCACGGGTCGGCCTTCCGATCACGCGGAGCGGAGCGGCTCATATTTGACAAGGCCGCTGTCTCGCGGATGGAGCGCGCGCCGGACGGACGCGGAATCCAGCGGCTGATTGAGCCGTGGCTGAACGTGTACGCGGTCCTCGGCGACGACGGCGCCATCGTCACGGTGGCCCGGCGGACCCGCAGGATGCTGCGGAAGACCCAGCGCACGTGGCAGCGACGCGGGCGCACGTCCGTCCGGCAGACCCGCAGGTGACGCTGCCCGAAACCTTCCCTTCCCGACAGAAACAGGAGTTCAACATGCACGAGTGGACATGGGCCGACGACATCATCGTTCTCTTCGTGAAGCGTCACGGGTGCTCGCGCCTCGGCGCCGCCAGCGAGCGCGAGGTCGCGCGCCTGCTCGGCATCCCATGGGCATCCTTCGCCAAGCGGATGGGGAACTTTGAGTACCAAGAGACGGACGGGCGGAAGGGCCTCTCCCAGTGCGCAAGGCAGACCGTGGACGTCTGGTGCGAGTACCGGGAGCGCGACCAGCGCACCTTCCTCCGGCACCTGGACGACGCTAGGCACCACTTCGGGCGCGCGGTCCGGTGCTCCGCCCAGGACTGAGCCCGGTCGATGCCCGTGAAGGGAGCCGCCGCAAGGGAGCGAATCCTTGCGGCGGCTTGGCTCAGCGCTCGCGGAACACGCGAGCGAACTGCTCCTTGAGGGGCTATATCAGGTACTCGAACGGCGTTCACTCGTTGACCCTGGACGAAGTCTCCGTCTGCGTGCCCGACCGAGAGCTGGTCGATATCCTGCGGCTGCACCTTTGCCTTGAGGGCGAGGGTGTCGTTCGAGGGCACGATGAACATAGCCGACTCGTCCGGGGAGATGACGCCCCTTCGCCGAGTATGCTGCGGACCCGTTCTGCCTATGAGGCCACCCGGATGCCCTCATACTTCTGGGACATGGCTCCTACCGACATTTGCGGTCGCGAGCCGCGAACAAAACGGCTACAACCGTTAACCTTCGAAAAGGATTCTCATCAGAGCACGAGGTAGATGCCGATGTCCGATGCCGCCATGTCCGTTTCCGATCGTCAGGCCAAGACCCTCAAGGATCTGACCGATACCTACAGGGTTCTGAACGAGAAGAAGGTCACGGTCGAGGCCGAACTGAGGGGGGCAAGGAAGACGCTGGAAACGCTCACCGCCGAATCCAAGAAGAAGTTCGGCATGGACAATCCGGAAGACCTGCGGGCAGAGTTCGCGCGACGCACCAAGGCCAACGACGAGATGCTAACGAGCTATCAGGCGCAGCTCACGGAAATACAGACTCAGTTGGAGAACCTCTCCGCGGCAGAATAAGCAGCCGATCCGGCAGGAGGGTGCAATGACCGTCCAGGAGAGCGATCTCGACGTCATGATGTCGGCCGCCCGAGTCATCGGGCAAAGGTTGAGCGAGCTGAAGGGCCAGCGCGAGCAACTAGAGCAGGAGCGGATCAGGAACCGAGCGGTCGTGGGCACCGCCAAATGGCGCGTCGAGCAGAAGGCAACGGTCGAGAAGGTCTTCGAGGCCGCGCAGGCGCGCCTGCATGCGAAGGCGGTCGGAAGCTACGAGCAACTGCTCACGATGATTGCCAATGACGTCCTGCCTTCCAAGATCAGGATCCGCCTCGACCTCGGCACAAACAGAAGGAACGGAAAGCCTTCACTCGACATCGTGGCCGAGCGCGACGGGGGGAGCGTCGACGTGAGCAGGGCCTCGGGCGGCAGCCTGATGAACGTGCTCGCGACCGGATTGCGCGTCAGCGCACTCAGCAAGTCGGGCGCCCGGCAGTTCGTGGCGTTCGACGAGAGCGAGTGCTGGATCTCGCCGGACAACGTCCCGGCCTACGGCAACGTGCTCGTCCGGCTGTCGACCGACCTCGGCTTCCAGTGCCTGCTGATCAGCCACCATGACCCGCGGATGTTCCACGGGGCGTTCATCGTCCGACTGGACGGCACTCCCGAGACGGGCCTCGTCGCGATTCCCGAGGGGACCGCCGACGAGGGAACGGAAGCGTCCACGAACCTGTTCAGGTCGATCCGGCTGGTCAATTTCCGGTCCCACTCCGACACCGTGGTGCCCCTCTCCCCGGGGATGACATGCCTCGTGGGTGGCAACGACATCGGCAAGTCCGCAGTCGTCTCAGCGCTGGGCGTGCTCGTCGACGGCGACCTGAAGGACTCCGACATCAGGCACGGCACGAAGGAGGCCGCGGTGGAACTGACGCTGGCTGATGGCCGGGTCGCATCCGTCCGCAAGTCGGCGAAGCGAAAGATGCGATGGGAACTGCGGCTCCCATCCGGGGAGCGCCAGCAGAGCGAGGGCAGCGACGTCCCCGGCTTCATCGCCGATGCCCTCGGCATGCATCTGTCGGAGGACATGAACCTTCACATCGCCCGCCAGACGAAGCCCAACTTCCTGCTCGACGACGACTCGGGGATGGGCACAAAGCGGGCCGAGGTGCTTTCCGTCGGCCGGGAGGCCGTTCACCTCGACCGACTTATGGATGCCTGGCAGAGGAACGTCAGGGACGACGGCGGCACGATCCGCAAGGGTGAGATCGAGGATGCCAGGATAGAGCATCGCCTCAACTCTCTGTCGGCGGTTCCCGGACTGATGGTCGATGCCGAGCATCTCTCGGCCGGCATCGGCAAAGTCCGGACGGCCCGTGCGGACGCGCTCGAGCTTTTCCAGACGACGGACCAAGTGGAGGCGGCGATCACCCGCTGCACCGAGCTCGAGGAAGTGGCAGGAAGGCTCACGCCGCTGTCCGAGCCGCCGATCCTCGAGGAGACGGAGGCACTTTCATCGCTTCTCGGCGAGATCGAAAGGTCTAAGGCCGAGATCGCTTCTGCCTTGGACCGGCAGCGCGTGCTCGCCGCCCTGTGGTCCCCACCGGACCTGGAGCCGACGGATCAGCTCGGGGACATGGTGCGACGCCTCGAGGATGCCTCGAGCCGGGCGACGGTACTCTATGCCGTGAGCCGGGCGCTCGCCGACATTCCAGCTCTCGCTGCCCTGGAAGACACGGCGGGCTTGCTGGAGGCTGCGCGCGATCTGGCGAACACCTCCGCGACCGTGGCGGAGCTGGAGGCGGTATCGGCTGTCCTCGAAGCGGTTCCCGAGCTGCCGACTCTGGAGGAGGACGATGGACTTGAGGCAGCCTCTCTGCGCTTGGACGAGGCCGTAGCCCGTTGCGCGTGGTTGGAACGGGAACTCGCCGCTCTCGCATCCGTGGTTCCACCGCCAACGCTCCACCCGGTCGACGGGCTGATGGAGGCGGCCGATTCCGTCGAGGAAGCTTCGTCCGAGGTCTGGCGCCTCGAAGGGGCTTCGTCTGCGATGGTAGACCTGCCGCCGCCGCCGGAGTTGCAGGACGGTTCCGGGCTCATCCCGATGGCGGACAGGCTGGAGGCAGCCCACAACGAGATGGCCTCGCTGCTGGCCGAGGCCTACGTACTCGATCGGCTAGCATCGCCGCCCGAGCTTGTGGACGCCATGGACCTGGAGGAGGCTGCCACGGGCATTGAGGCGGCCGCCGAGGCGACGACCGTCATCGAGGCGAGGTTTGCCGCGCTCGAGGCGCTGCCGGACCCCCCTGCCGTGTTGCAGACCGATGGCTATCTGGAGATTGTGGCCCGGCTCGAGGAAAGCGCCCAGGCGACCGAGGCACATCGGCAGGAGGCTTCCCGCCTCGACGCCGAGCTGGCCGACGTCGAGGAAAGGCTGCGGGCCTGGAGGGACGAGAACAAGGGCATTTGCCCGACATGCGGACGGGACGGGTACGATCCATTGGCACCGGGAGCCTTCCATGCGCACCATTGAGCGGATTTCCGCCTCCGGCATCCTCCTCATCGGCGATCCGCACGTCAGTTCGAGGCGGCCAGGACGGCGCCGCGATGACGACTTCGTCGAGACGGTGCTGGGCAAGCTGGCCGCCGCTCTGAAGGTGGCCGAGGCAAACCGTCTTGTCCCGATCATCCTCGGCGACCTCCTCGATGCCGGGGACGACAACGACATCCGGATGCTCACGCAGGTCACGCGCGTGCTCCGCTCTTGCTGGTGCACGCCGTGGTACCTGGTAGGCAACCACACCCTCACCATCGGACGCCGCTCAATCCACAAGGAGCTGTCGGACGGCCATGTGCTGACCCTTCTCGCCGAGTCGGGCACGCTGCGCCTGCTCGGCGGCGACGGCGATCCGGACCTTCTGGTGGAAACGCCCACGGGCGACATCCTCGTCGGAGGCGTGTGCTGGGGACGTGAGATCCCCTCCGTCGCCGGGGATGCGTGGACCACGACCAAGGCGGACATCCGCCTCCTGACCACGCATCATGACCTTTCGTTCCCCGGCCGGGTCATCCCCGGCGCGATCCCGTTGCCAAGGGTGACGGGCATCGATCTGATCGTGAACGGACACGTCCATGACACGCGCAAGCCGGTGCCGGTCGGGCAGACGACGTTCTTCAATCCCGGGAACATCACCCGCATGTCCATCGATCTCGAGACGCATGTTCCGAGCGTGTTCTCCCTCATCCCGGGCCGCGAGGACGCCCTCGACGAGTTCCTGTCGCACGTCCTTCCCTACGGACTGAGGCGGCACGTGATCGAGCATGTCGCCGAGGTGTTCGACCACACGGGACGGCGGATCGATGCGACAGAGCCGCCTCTCATTATGGAGCGTCCCGAGAGCAGCTTCGTGAACCTGCTCCGCCAGGAGGCCGAACTTCCCCGGACGGAGGACGGATCCGTCTTCATGGAGGAGATGCAGGCCGTGTTCGATGACCTCGACGTCGATCCGAGGATCAGGGAAATGCTCAAGGGACTGCTTGTCCAAGAAGGCGATACGTCTGGGCGCGCATGATCCGAACCTCTGCCCATCACCGCGACTGTGCTCGGCAATCCTGCTCTGCGCAGCTCAGTTGATGGAACCGGTCCGCCCTTTCCCTGCTCGAACTTTCGTCAAAGCATGAAAGAATAAGCTTAACTAAGGCACTGTGTCCCAGTACGATTCTCTGCCTTTTAGGACTAAGGTCGTAAAGCAACAGTAGAAAATTTTACGGCCGAGAGCCGTTCGGGGGCAACAATTCATGGACCAGATAGTCGCGATCGTACTCGCGCCCATCGGCATGTTCTCTGGCAAGCCATTGGCTGTCGGCATCGCACTTGGCATCCTGGCCAGCGCAGTCCTGATATGGTTGCTGGTCTACTTCTTCGTCGAGCGCAGATTCCTCGGGTCCTACAGGCGAGTCACCCGTGCGCTGAGGACCATCAGGCAAACTGCCGGATCGCAGGAGGAGCGTTTTGCCGCTGCGATAGGCGAGTTCGAGGGTACTCCCCTCGCCTCGGGATGGAGCCAGTACCGCTCGTCCCTTGAGATCGCGAACGGCAACCTTTTCAGCTACACGGACCCTGCACCCTATTTGGCGGCCGATCGGGTACCTGGGCATAACTACGTCAAATGGTCCACGACGCTCGGTGGCGTATTCCTCACCGTCGGCCTGTTCTTCACCTTCGTCGGCCTGTCGGCTGCCCTGCTCCAGGTCGGAGGCGACGGCAACGCCCCGATGGATACGGAAAAGCTCCGGCGAGCCGTGGAAGGTATCCTGGGGGTCAGTTCGGTCAAGTTCATCACCTCCCTGGCCGGCATCGGAGCGTATATTTTCTGGAGCCTCGTCGCCCGCTTCCAAGCCGATGCCCAAGACAGGGCCGTCGAGGGGCTCGTGCATGAGGTCCGGCAGTTGTCCTCCTACGTTGCCCCTGAAATGCTTCTCCAGAAGCAGTTGAAGGCTATTGAGGAGCAGAGGCAGCAATTCCAGACCTTCGGCAATGACCTTGCGGTTGCCATCGGCAACCAGATTGAGATGGCCCTTAAGGCCCGCTTTGAGCGATTGCCCGAAGCCGTAGCCGAGATGGTCGGGCCGGCGGTCGCCACCGCCTTCGAGCCTGTCCGAGACGACCTGCACAGGATTGGCGATCAGATAAAGCAGGCCGGCGGCAACATGGCCGATGGCGCGGGCGACGTCTTCTCCAAGGTCTGGCAGGATGGCATTGGCAAGCATATGGACCTCTTCGGTACCCAGATGGAGAAGACCATCGCAGCCCTCGAGAGCTTGCCGGAGAAGGTCAAGCAGACAGAAACAGGCCTTGGAGGTGAGATCGGGCGGGTCACCGAGAAGCTGAACGAAACCGCCATGAGGCTGAGCGCTACCTTCGAGGAGGGCCAGCGCTCGATGATCACGACCATCTCTGGTTTCAACGAGCAGATCGCGATGATCCCGAAGATCGTCGAGAAAGCCTCCCGCGAGGCGGCGGGGACTGTCGGTCGCTCCGTGGAGTCCTCGCTCGAAAACCTGTCCACGATAACCGCGAAGGCTGGGCAGTCCAGCGCCGAGCAGCTCGGAGCCGAGGTCGCCAAGATCGCGACCTCCCTCGCGGCGTCGGCCGAGAGCCTGCGCGCCGCCGGAGATCACTCGGCGGAGGGCCTCAAGAGCGCCCGGGACGATCTGGCGATGGGCGTGCGCGACGGCATAAAGTTGATTGCGGACACAACGCAGGACGCCAGCGCGAAGCTGTCCGGGACTGTCGCCGCACTGGCCTCCGTCGTGGACGGCCTCTCAAGCCGGCTCGACCAAACAACCAGGCTCCTCGAGACCCAGCAGGGTCACCTGTCGCGGGCGGGCGAAATCGTCGTCGGCGCCTCGACGTCCCTCGCCTCCGCGGCGGGCAACGTGGAGACGGCGACCACACCGCTCTCGGGCGCTGTCAGGACCATCAACCTCGCCCTTGAGCAGGTCACCGGCGCCTCCACGCAGGTGCGTGACGCCACAGCGGCGGGCATGCAGATGGCGGAACTGCTCAACTTGTCGGTAGAGAAGGCTCAGTCGGCGTTCTCGGATCAGGCCACGCGGTTCTCGGACCTGCACGCGAACGTCAACAACACCATGAACGAACTCGTCCAGGGTGTGGTGCGGCTGGGCAACCAGATCTCCGATTGCATCAACACGTACGATGCCGAGATCGCGAGATCGATTGGCAGCCTTGAGAGCGCAATCCTCGACGTCGCGGATATCGTGGACAACAGACGTGCCGGCACGAACGCCCCCATCAAGGTCCCGCCTGCTCCGAGCCCCGCCACGCAGCCCAGCCCAACTCCTGGTGCCGCCCCCAGCGGCAATGGCAGCACCAAAGTGTTCGGTAGGCCGAAGCTATGATGTTCGCCCCCTACTCCAGACCGGCGGATGCCGAGGAGAAGAAGGACGTCTTCGCCCCGGTCGCCGACCTGATGGTGGGCGTGGTCTTCATCTTCATCATCATGGTGCTCGCACTGTCGCTCCTGATGAGAGAGGACCTCGACAACGCCGTGCCTAAATCCGAATACGATGCGATTGTGTCGCGGCTCGATGTGGAGAAGGAGAAGGCTCGTACGGAGGCCGAACGTGCGAACCATGAGGAGGCCACCCGCAAATTGGCTGAGACCGACAGAGACCAGGCACGAGAGCTTGCTCATCGCGAACGTGTGCGGGCCGAGCAGGAGGAAGCCGCCCGCAGGAAGCTCGCCGAGTTCGTCAGGTACATGCGCGACACAGGTGTCGTTCCGATCCTCGGCAAGATTGCCGAGGCAGACAAGCGCCGCACTGAAATCCTTGAGCGGCTGAAGGATCGCCTCTTCGCCAGCAACATCAAGGTGGAGATTGACGCCGAGAACGGCACGCTGCGGCTGCCGAGCACCAAATTGTTCGAGTCCGCCAAGGCCGATCCCACTCCAGTGGGCACCGAGGTCATCAAGTCTCTCGGCGTGGCGATAGCCGACATTGTCCCCTGTTACCTTGCGGACGGCGCCCGGCCGGAGCACTGCCCCCAGACGGACGGGGCCGGGGTGCTGAGCGCGGTATATATTGAAGGGCACACTGACGCCGCCCCCTTCAGGAACACGGTCGACCGCTTCCGTAACAACTGGGACCTGTCGGCTGCGCGTGCGATCGAGGCCTTCCGCATTGTCCGCGAGTCGGATCCCCGGGTATCGGCCCTACGAAACGCCGAGGGCAAGGCGCTGGTCGGCGTCAGCGGGTATGCCGACACGCGGCCATCGACAGAGGGTCTCTCGACAGAGCAAAGGCTCGACGACCAAGCAAAGGAAACGGATCGGCGCATCGAGGTCCGGCTCATCATGGCAGTTGATCAACACGAGGTTCTATCGACCCTCCGCGAGTTCAACGAGCGGCTAGAGGAACTCGATGTCGACCTCGACTGAAGACCCATCGCAAGCCCCCTCCCCGGACGGGACGTTCCGGTTGGGGAAGCTGCTGAACGTCAACCTCAATGGACACCTCCATAAGCTGGCGAACACGATGACCGCGCGCCATGGTGATCCGCAACCTCCGAAGCCACCCGGCGCCTCACTGCTTGCCGACGCCGCGCGGAAGCTCGCCGCGGCCGGAGGCGACCTCGAGATCCTTACGCCTCGGGAGCGGAAGGCCGCCATTGAACTGTTCTGGGTTGGCATGCATGGGTGGGAACCCAGCTTGGAGGACGTGAAGCGGTGGCTCGCCTGGGCAGCGTTAGAGTGGGGATCTCGCGTCGGCATCGCCCGTATCACGATGAGTTACCTCCGCAACTTCGATCCTTCGAGCGAGGCCACGCGCGAGGTGGGCGATTGGCTCGTCCCGAGAGTATCGGAGATTTCCGGACCGTTCGGCGAGTTCATCCGGGCGTACGGCCTGCAACACTGGAGGGAAGCCGTGGATCGGGTCTCCGCTGCCCTCGCGGCCGGCGACCATTCCTTCCTGCAAGACGCAGCCAGCGACGTTCGCTGCCAAGTGGTCACCAACGGATCTGGCTTTCTCGTCGCCCTCGTTGCGTCCATGGGTCGTCTGTGCGGCGCTGGAAAGGTTCAGGATAGCGATCGGCTCGCGAAGACCCTCTTGGGCCATCTCGGAGAACATGGCCTCTCGGGCGCGAGGGGATCGGAGGACATGCGCACCCAAGCCCGCAAACAGATGGTAGCGGGGATCGTGAGGAGCAACTCACTCCCTGGAACCCGCGTGTCGACCGATGCGGCGCTCGAGATCGCGCTGACACTCGCGGGCGATCCCCGCATCTCTCTGGCACTGTGGCGGGACATTGATGACGACGTCCGCGAGGAGGTCGAGTCCTGGCTGACAGCGCGAACGCTCGAGAACCTGTTCCGGGTCATCGACGAGCTGAAGACCGACCGTCCGGACATGTGGGAGGCGCGGCGCGACTTCTGGCGCAGCTATCTGCCGTACATCAAGCGGGCCTATCTGCTCTGCGAGACCAGGGCGATCCCAATCGCGGAGAGGTTGAAGGAGCCACACGGAAGGCTCTGGAGCACGGACAGGAGCCACTGCGGGATCCTGATGCAGATTGTCGGCCCGGAAGGCAGTCGCATCACCGTGCTGGAGGTCAACAAGAACGCCTCGGCCCTCTTCTGGACCACACGTTCCGGTTCGGCACCCGAATTCTTCCGAAAGGATGGATACGACCGCAGCGCCTTACGTGACTCCTGCGACGAGTGGAAGCCTCACACTCACTATTGGCAGTCCAGCTTTGCGCAACTGATCGAGAGCGAGACGGGAATCCGCTACACGCCGTCGGGAGGATGGAATGGCTAGGCGATACACGATCACCGCGACACACCGGGACGGAAATTGGGCCTTCCGATGCATCAAAGCACCCAAGTTCGGCATCGGTTCCGGCACTGTTATCCCGCCAGACACCTGGGAGGAGGCAACGGGCGAAGAGGCCGAGGCGGTCCGGCTCCTGCGCGGCCTGCTCAGCCAGCAGGGCGTGCACTTGACCAACGAAGAAATGGTGGTGTCAGAGGACGTGATCGCGTCGTGGGAAGTGCCCCCCGGGGAACTCGAAGACATCGGCCTTCCCGCGGTCTGCCCGTTCCGACTGAGCATCTCGTCCGCCAAGCCGATCAGCGATCCCTCCGGGAGCATCGACCTCCAGTGGCTCGGCGCCGATTACCTGGCCGTGCCGGCCGTCACGCGGAGCGGCACGCTCCTCAGAACGGGCAAGAGGAACTTCTTGCTGCGCGATCCTCTCCGGTCGCTTGCGGGCGCCGTCGACGCGACGAACGCCGCCGTCGACGTGAACGAGCGCATGAGGCGCTTCGCCGTCGTCCAGCGGCTCCTGATGGAACTGACCGACCAAACCATCGCCCCGGGCAACCTCAAGAACATGGTCATCTACCAGGCCACAGCCCTGGGCATCCGGACGGAGATGGGCGATGACGGATACGTCTTCCATCCCGAGTTGCTCGGCGACATCCCTGGTGAAACGGAGGACACCGCTCCGCGCAGAGTGCCCTTACTGAGCAAGTTCGAGGGGGAGCGGTTCAACAGGCGTATGAACGAGGCCTGGCTGTCCGGTAACGAGGAAGCCCGCCCCAGCTACGTCCTGTCCTCGAACACCTATGTCGTCCTTGATCCCGGCGTCCGGGCGGCGCTTGAGGTGGTTCGGAAGGTTGGAAAAGCCGACCGGAAGACCAAGGAGGAATTTTTCGGGGACACGATGTCCTTCCTCCTGCCAGCACTCGAGGCTGTAGGGTCGGACGGCTCTGTCGTCGAGTTCTCAGAGCGCGTGATCGGCGTCAGCGTCTGGGAGGGTGGCAACAAGCTCGGTGGCGGCGACGGGGATCACGAATGGTTTCCCGATCCCGAGGCGTCCACGTTCATCATCCGCGACGAAGATGGCCGAGACATCGCTATTCCGGGCAAGGAGGCCGAGAGGATCGTCGGCCTGATCAAGCAGGCGATCATCGACGGGGAGCCGACGGTCACGATCGGCGGCGAGGTCTACCGCATTGGACCGCAGATGATTGACCAGGTCATGAGAATCCCGGTCGTGCAGCACCCTTCCGATTCATCTCCCGTCGAGCCCCCGACGGATGATCCCTTACCTGAAGGAAAAAAGCCCGAGCCGAAACGCCCTCCGCACTACTTCTACGTGAAGCCGAAGGGGAACGTGGAGGAGTTGACCTATGTCGAGGACCGAGCTGCGCCGCGCGGCGAGGAGATCAAAGAAGAGCTCGACCTCAGGAATGAGCCGAAGAAACACCAGGCGGAAGGCATCACCTGGATGCGCCGCGGATATCTCGCCGGCATGCGCGGCCTCCTGATGGCCGACGACATGGGCCTCGGGAAGACGTTCCAGGTTCTGGCTTTCCTCAAGTGGCTCCGCCACCGACTGGAGGAGCGGCGCAAGAACGGCGGCGATCCGCTGTTCATGATCGTCGCTCCGAAATCTCTTCTCGGCAACTGGCTCGAAGAGGTTGAGATGCACATCGGCGAGGACGGGCTGGGCAGGCCCGCCATGCTGTATGGCCAGAGCCTCAAGCAGTTCCGGAGCCTCAAGGAGCACAAGCTCGCGCAAGGGGATAAACGCGACATCAAGGTCGGCGTGGCGACTCTCGACCTAGAGAAAATCAAGGGGCACGACTGGGTGCTCACCACCTACGAGACTCTTCGCGATTACCAGATCTCTCTGGCTCGCGTGACCTTCGAGGTCGTCACCTTCGACGAGGCCCAGAAAGTCAAGGAAAGCGGCGCGATGGTGACGGAGGCAGCCCGGGCGCAAAAGGCCTCCGCGCTGCGCATCCTTATGACGGGCACGCCCGTCGAGAACGGCCTGATGGACCTCTGGACCCTGATGGACATTGCCTGGCCCGGACGGCTTGGGTACAGCGCCGCCGAGTTCAAGAAGAAGTTCGCGGCAGACAAGGACGCCGACCTTTCGGAGATCAAGCGGCTCCTCACGGAACCCACGACCGACAACAACATCGTCGTTCCTCAATTGATGCTGAGGCGGATGAAGGACGAGGTTGCAGAGCTGCCGCCCAAGCGGTTCAAGTCCGCAAGGGAGACAATGCCGCAAGTACAGGCGGTCGCGTATTCGAAGGCGCTGGAGTTGCAAGCCCGCGGAGCTGGAGGGGCGCTCGTCGCGCTTCAAGCAATCCGAAACATCTCGTTACACCCGAACTTGCAGGCTTCGATCGACTTCCGGGACGAGAAATCCGTCGACGACTTCATCAACATGTCGGCACGGTTCAAGGTGCTCTTCCGTATCTTAGACGATATCAGGGCGCGTGACGAGAAAGCGCTGGTGTTCATCGACCTGAGGCGGGCGCAAGCCGTCCTGGCAGAACTGATCAAGTACCGCTACAGGCTCCAACACCTCCCGCACGTCATCAACGGAGAGACGAAGGGCGAGGTGCGCGACTCCATCCGTCGGGGCTTCCAGAAGCGGCGCGGCTTCGAGGTCCTGATGCTGGCACCAAGGGCAGCCGGGTTCGGCCTGACGCTGCATGCGGCTAATCACGTGATCCACCTGAACCGATGGTGGAACCCAGCGGTCGAGGATCAGTGCACCGACCGGGCCTACCGTATCGGACAGGAGAAGGATGTCACGGTCTGGATCCCGATCGCCGAACATCCCGAACTGAGCGCGCGGTCCTACGACGCCGTCCTGGACCGCCTGCTGGAACTCAAGAGGAGCCGGAGCAAGGACGTCATCGTCCCTGTGCAGTTCGATCCAGCGGAGCTGGCTAACCTCCATACCTCAGTCTTCGGTGAGTCCCCGATCGAGGACGACGTCGCGAACATGGACTGGAAGCGCTTCGAGGAGTGGACGCTGGAGCGCATTATTGAAGCTGGCTTCGTCGCTAATCGGACACCCTCCAGCGGTGACGCCGGGGCAGACATGATCGTTCACTCGCCAACACAAAGGGATCGTGGTGCTATCGTCCAAGTGAAGCACCGCTCAAGTGGCAAACTTGGACGCGTCAGCGAACGAGAGGTCATCGACGTGCTGCGGGCCAGAGAGCGCTACCCGATTAAAAACCCGTCCATGGTCCTCGTCACAAATGGCTCGGTGGAGCCATCAGGTCATGCGATCGCTAGGGTCCATGAGATTACGGTCGTGGATCACTCTACCCTAGGGAGGGTCGGAGATGTCATCCGCTCAAAGCTCTATGAGGGTATGAACGCTTGATCTCCTAGTCCGACCGGCGTCCCCCCGGTAAGATCCCTCGCCGCGCGTCGAGGATCAGTGAGAGGGACTGCCTCCCTCTCCCCGAACCCCTCTCCGTGTCCGCCTGCCATGGCTGTCGGCCCGAACCCAGTGCCGAAACAGACTAGACAATTCCGCGTTGGGTGCCTGCCATCCCGCCGTGCACGGGTCCCGACAGCACCGTCGGAGCGGTGGAATACCGTTACAGGTAATACATGGCACGAAGACGGGCTGTGCGCCGTCCGCCCGGCTACGGCGCTATGAAGGGCGCGCCGGCCGGACGACGCCCATCCCTCTCAAACCCTGAAATCCCGTGGCGGGTGGCAGAGCCGTGAGACTGTAGCTTCACCGGGTTGCTTTGATTATGCAGCGATGAAACCAAGGCTAAGAAGGCCTGACTCGGATCGAAAAGGCATTCGGCTGTATATATTTAACTGAGTTTGGCTTCTCGTTGCGGAGTCGGTTGAATGCGCAGTGATCCTTGGTTAAGAGAAGCCGCCGGCGACGTGACGGACGACATCTACCGGCAGGCCGTCACATCGGCAGGCATGGGCTGCATGGCGGCTCTCGATGCGGAGCGCTATCTGGCGGCCCTCGAAGCCACTCAGGAAGCCGCCGAATAGATTTGTTAACAACTGGTTAGTCTTCGGGCCGATTTCCTGTTGCGTCGGGCTCGCGGCTCATAAGAGATAAGGTCGCCTTGCGTCTGGAGCATGAGCATCGGACCCAAAAGTGGACACCACTCTTGGGATTCATTCCGGTGCACCTTCTCTTGGCCGGCGCATCGTTCGAGCGGAAAACGGACCCACTTTTCCGCACGATGCACAAGGCGCAAGGGGAATGCCGTGGACTGGGACAAGATCCGGATTTTCTACACCGTCGCCGAAGCGGGCAGCTTCACGCGAGCCGGTGACGATCTGGGCCTGAGCCAGTCCGCCGTCAGCCGACAGATCAGCGCCCTCGAGCGCGAACTGAAGGCGCCCCTCTTCCACCGCCATGCCAGAGGCCTGATCCTCACCGAGCAGGGCGACCTGCTGTTCCGGGCCGCCCGCGACATGCGCATGCGGCTTGAGACCACCAAGGCCCGCCTCGTCGAGACCAGCGAGCGCCCGTCGGGCGAGCTGAAGGTGACGACGACCGTCGGCCTAGGCTCCATCTGGCTCGCCCAGCGCATCGCGGAGTTTCTCGACCTCTACCCGGATGTGCGGGTCGAACTGATCCTCTCCAACGAGGAGCTGGATCTCGCCATGCGCGAGGCGGACGTTGCCATCCGCCTGCGCCGCCCGGCCCAGCCCGACCTGATCCAGCGCCGCCTCTTCACCATTCACTTCCACGTCTACGCGTCGGCCGACTACATCAAGCGGTTCGGCGAGCCCAAGACCCTGGAGGAGTTGGACGAGCACCGGATCGTGTCCTTCGGCGGTCACCAGCCGTCCTATCTCATGGCCGTGCACTGGCTTGCCACCGCCGGGCGCGAGGGGCGCGAGCCGCGCCAGTATCATTACGTGGTCAACAACATCACGGCCCTGAAGCTCGCCGTCGAGACCGGCGCCGGCATCGCCGTGCTGCCGGACTACGCTGTGGTGGGCAATCCGGACCTGATCCAGATCCTGCGCGACGTGGAGATGCCCTCCCTCGACAGCTATCTGGTCTATGCGGAGGAGATGCGCTCCGTTGCGCGCGTTCAGGCCTTCCGTGACTTCCTGATCTCCAAGGCCCAGCGCTGGACGTTCTGAAGCCCGAATCCAAAGCCAAGCTCGATGGCTTCCCGGACTTTGTCACTCATGTGACGAAAGCCATGCGTTATTTGCAGCCCTTTCATGAGGCATGCTGCATTGCAAAGAGGCATGATGCAGTCGATATGAGCGGTGGCTGATTTCAACGCGGCAGTGCTTTCTTCCTCCCGGCGCTGCCGTGTCGGCCGTTCCCTCTGGAAGGTTTTGACTTATTTGTCGGACCTCTACTTTTGCCGGGCCTTTGGCCCGGCTTTTTTCTTTTAGGGCCTGGAGCATCAGACCCAAAGGCGCTTTCCACCTTTGGGTCAACACGATGCGCTGACCGAAGTCAGCTCCAGCGGATGTGGGACTGCTCCGCTTCCTCCTTGAGCGCCCGGCGCAGGACCTTGCCCACGTTGGTCTTCGGCAGGGTCTCGCGGAACTCGATACGGCGCGGCACCTTGTAGCCCGTCATGTTCTCGCGGCAGAACTGGCGCAGCTCGTCGGCCGTGAGGTTCGGATCCTTGCGGACCACATAGGCCACCACCGCCTCACCCGAATGCTCGTCCGGCAAGCCGATGACGGCGGATTCCATGACGCCCGGATGGTTGGCGAGCACGTCCTCGACCTCGTTCGGATAGACGTTGAAGCCGGAGACGAGGACCATGTCCTTCATGCGGTCCACGATCTTGATCTGACCGTCGGGCAGGATGATCGCCACGTCGCCGGTGCGGAACCATCCGTCCGGGGTCATGACCTTCGCGGTCTCGTCAGGCCTTTGCCAGTAGCCCGCCATCACCTGCGGACCCTTCACGCACAGCTCGCCCCGTTCGCCATTGGGCAGGACCGCGCCGTCGCTGCCGCGCACGGTCACGTCCGTCGACGGCAGGGGATAGCCGATCGTGCCGGTGAAGTCCTCGATATCGAGGCGGTTGGCGCAGACGACCGGCGATGTTTCCGAGAGGCCGTATCCTTCGACGATGGGCCGCCCGGTGATCTCCTTCCACTTCTTGGCCACGGCTTCCTGGGTTGCCATGCCGCCCGAGACGGCAAAGACCATCTGGGAGAAGTCCACCTTCTCGATGCCCGGCGCATGCGCCAGGGCGTTGTAGAGGGTGTTGAGGCCGGACATGAGCGTGATGCGGCTCTTCTGCAAAGTCTTGACGAAGCCGGGGATGTCGCGCGGGTTGGCGATCAGCAGCTGGCAGCCGCCGATCCTCGCCATCAGGAGCCCGCAGACCGTGAGGGCGAAGATGTGGTAGAGCGGCAGCGCGGTGACCATGAGATGATCCTCGCGCGTCCCGAAGAAGGGAAGCATCCAGGCCTCGCATTGCAGCACATTGGCCACCACGTTGCGGTGGAGCAGCGTGGCGCCCTTCGCAACGCCGGTCGTGCCCCCCGTGTACTGCAGGAAGGCCACGTCGTCCGGCGAGACGGTGACCGGCTGCGGCTTCGTCCGTGCCCCCTCCGCCATGACGGCCTTGAAGGTCACCGCCTGCGGCAGGCTGAACGGCTTGACCGCCTTCTTCACGCGGCGCGAGACGAGATTGATGATCGCGCCCTTCAGGCCGAGCAGATCGCCCGGCGTCACCACGACGACCCGCTCCAGCTTGATGTCCGGCAGGGATTCCTGGACCGTGGTGC
Organism: Microvirga splendida; assembly: GCF_016427565.1. GTDB lineage: Bacteria > Pseudomonadota > Alphaproteobacteria > Rhizobiales > Beijerinckiaceae > Microvirga > Microvirga splendida. The sequence continues at coordinate 222,340 of NZ_JAELXT010000003.1, read as the reverse complement.
CGAAGTTTTCGAGCACGAACAGGAAGCGGGCGCCGGAATCGTTGAGCTGATAGGTCAGCTCCCGCGGGGTGTAGAGCGGGTTGACGTTCACCACCGTGCCGCCGGCCAGCAGGATCCCGAACAGGATCGCCGGGAAGGCCATGACGTTCGGCAGCATGATGGCAACCCGGTCGCCCTTCTTCAGCCCCTGGCCCTGGAGCCAGGAGGCCACCGCATCCGCATCGCGCCCGAGAGCGCCATAGGTCACGCGCTTGCCGAAGCTCTCGGCGGCCGGCCGGTTCGGGTACTTGGCGAGCGCATTGCGGAAGATGTCGTTGACCGTGCCGATCCCGGCCTCGTCGATCACGGGCGGAACGCTGGCCGGATAGGATTTGAGCCAGGGGCGGGCTGCAGAAGAATGCTGAGCGCCTGGGGTGGCAGGCGCCGGGTTCGTGGCGTTCATCGTCGTCCTCCGCTTCTTGGCGAGGTTTGCTTCATGGGAGATGGCGTCTCCGTCAAAGCGTAACTTGGCGCGGAAGAGATCTTTTGTCGATGGGAATAGTTTAGGCCTGAACCATCCTGTGGGATCGTTCAGGCCTAGAGGGCTCAATGGGCCTTCTGCAGCACCATGTCGGCCGGGCGGCCGCTGAGTTCGGCCATGTGGTCGAACCGGGTCGAGAAGGTTCCGACCCCGGCCGTGGCGGAGCGCAGCTCCACGATGAGATCGCCGATCTCAGACTCGGGGATCGTCGCGCTCAGGACCTGCCACCCGGTCCATCCGGGCCGCTCGTCATAACCGAGGATCTGCCCGCGACGGCCGGTCACCAGGGCCGTGGCCTTGGACAGCGCCTCGGACGGAATCGTGATCTCCACCGACAGCACCGGCTCCAGCAGCACGGGCTTGGCCTTCGGCAGAGCCTCGGCCAGCGCCAGCCTGGCGGCGGCCTGGAAGGCCGCATCCGAGGAATCGACCGTATGATACGAGCCGTCCGTCAGGCTCACGGCGAGATCCACCACCGGGAACCCGAGGGGACCGCACTTGAGCGCGTCCCGCACCCCGGTCTCCACGGACGGGATGTACTGGCGCGGCACCACGCCGCCGGTGATCCGGTCTTGGAAGGCGAAGCCCTCCCCGCGCGGCAACGGCTTGATCTCGATCATCACGTCGCCGAACTGGCCATGGCCGCCGGTCTGCTTGCGGTGGCGCCCGCGGGCTGCCGCCGGCAGCTTGATCGTCTCGCAATAGGCCACCTTGGGCTTTGCGGTCTCCACCCCCACCTGGAAGCGCGAGGCGAGCTTTTCGACCGCCACCCGCAGGTGCATCTCGCCCTGTCCGTGCAGCCGGATCTCGCCCATCTCGGGCCGGGTCTCGACCACCAGCGAGGGATCCTCCTCGGTGATCTTCGAAAGCGCGCTCGAGAGGCGCACGTCGTCCTTGCGGTCCTTGACCTTGAGGGCCACGGCATAGACCGGCTCGGGCGGCGCGACCGACAGGATGGCTTCGGGCCTCGTCTTGCCGGCCGCGAAGCTGTCGCCGGTGGCGATGTTCTCCAACCGGCCGAAGCCGACCGTGTCGCCGGCAACGGCCTCCGCCTTGCGGGTCGTGGTGGTGCCGATCATCGTCAGCAGGCTGCCGACCCGTGCCTCGCCGCCGCGGGAGCCCACCACGTTGTCGCCCTCATGGAAGGTGCCGCGCATGACGCGGGCGATGGAGAGCTTGCCGCCCTGCCCCTGGTGCAGGGTCTTCACGGCCTGGGCCAGCGGCGCGCCCTCTTCGGCGATGCCGAGGCGTGCCCGGGTCTCGGACAGGGTCGGGGCCTCGTGGCGCAGCGCCTTGAGAAGCCGCGTGATGCCGTTGCCGCGCTCGGCCGAACCGATGAGTGCCGGCACCACGTGCCGCTCCCGCAGCTCTTTGGAAAGATCATCGAAGATCTGGTCGCGCGGCGGCTCGATCTCGGAGATCAGCTCCTCCATGAGCTCGTCGTCGTAATCGGCGAGCCGTTCCAGCATGGCGAAGCGCGCTTCCTTCTCCCGCGGCAGTTCGCCTTCGGGAAGATCCACGACCTCGCTCGGCGCATGCTCGCGGTAGATGAAGGCGCGCTCCAGGGCGAGATCGATGAAGCCCACGGCGATCCCGTCCTTCCAGAGCGGGATCTGGCGCAGGAGCAGCGGGGTGCGGGAGGCCTGCTGCAGCAGCGCGAGCGTCTCGCGGATGCGCTGCGTGGCCGTGTCGATCTTGTTGATGAACAGGAAGCGCGGAATGTCCGCCTCCTCCAGCTCCCGCAGGATGATCTCGAGCGCCGGGATCTTGCGCTCGTCCGCCTCGCACACGACGATCGCCGCGTCGCAGACCGGCGTGATGTTGCGCATTTCGTGCAGGAATTCCGTGGAGCCGGGGCAGTCGACGAAGGTCAGGTTCTCGCCCAGAAAGTTCACGCTGGCCACATTGGGCTCGATGCTCATGGCATGGGCGCGGGCCTCGGCGCTCGCATCGCCTACGCTGTCCCCATTTGCCACGCGCCCGGCCCGCGAGACGGTTCCGGTCCGCTCCAGGATGGCCTCGAGAAGCGTGGTCTTGCCGCTCTGAAACGGGCCGACGATCGCGATGCATCGCGGGCCCGAAGCTGGTCTGCCGTTGGGTGCCATAGGATTTCATCCTCCCTGCCCCCGTTGGTGGCGCGCTCTTGTCCAGGGCGCGTTGAGGATGATGGTCTGCCTGTCGTAGCGGAATGGCAAGAGCTTTTGCGGACCAAAGCCGCCTCACGCGGCGGAGGGCTCACTGGTGCTGATCGCCATGGCAGACCGGATCGGACTGCAACGACATCGCGCCCACCGCCTCTAAGGCTGCCCGTGCATCCGCTGGAGGGCCCTGAATTCGCTCCCCAGCGGAATGCCAATCATCCTCTTATTCCGTCAACCATAAGCTGAATATTTGACTCGGATGAATTATAATATGTTATAAAGTATAAAATACCGATCTTTCCGAGGACTAAGACTATGCCGCTCTCACCTTCCGGAGCCCAAATCGACGTTGGCAACAGCGGCGAAAGATTCGACTTGAAGGTAACGGCGCTTAGGAACGGCACCTTTGTCGCTGTCTGGACCCAGTACGACTGGATTGATACCAATGGCGAACTAACTCTGGATGCCAACGTCCTCTTTCAGATTTACAACGCCGACGGCAGCCCGAAGAGCGACCCTCTGCAGGTCAACACGACCGATCAGGGCACCCAACGCACCCCAAGCGTCTCGGCTCTGAACAATGGCGGCTTTGCCATCGCGTGGGAGGACTACAGCGAAGGCTCCGCTTTTGCCAACAGCATCCGAGCCAGAACCTACGATGAGAACGGCATAGCTGCGAGAAACGATTTCCGAGTCGCTCAGTCTGCCTCAGGAAGCTGGAAACTTCCTCATGTAACGGCCTACCGCGACGGCTTCATCGTTTCGTCCAAAGGCGAAAGCTATACCTCGACTCATATCTTCAACAATACGACAGAAACTTTTGGCAATCTGCACAGCCAGTTCCCCGGTCAGAACAGCACGATCGAGTCTCACTCGGTTGCCGCCATCGTTGACGCCCCTTCCGGAGCTCAATTTGCCAACATGTCGATTGTGGGTGTGTTGGAGAAAACCTCCTCAACCGGCACAATCACACTTCGTTCCTACCTGCCCAATGCAATGGTCGGTAGCTGGAGCATAACAGCGGGTGCAAATGCCTCTGACTTGTCGGTGACAGCGTTGGGAGGTGGGCGCTTCGTCGTCACTTGGCTTGGCCACAACGGCACCCCGACGACCAAGCCGTCCGAATATATAATCAAAGGCGTTATCTATAATGCCAATGGGACAGCCCTGCCTGCTAAAAACCTGGTGACCTCGGGCTCGGCGATCAAGTCACCGGTGGTGGCCGCTCTCCCCAACGGAGCCTTCGCCCTCGCATACGTAGATGACAGGAAGATCAAGACGCATACATATGACGGCTCCGGCGCACAGGTAAACGCTGACTTTGTGATTCACGAAGCCAGTCACGGCCTGCAGGATCCGACCATCTCGCCCCTGCCCGACGGCCGCTTCATCGTCGGCTGGGAGAACGTGGGCGCGGGCGCGGCCACATCCCTCCGTGCGCAGATCGTCGATCCCAGAGCCGATCCGGCTCTCTGGACCGGAACGGGCAACAATGAGCAGTTCGGGGGAACGAATTTCACTGCCGGCGATACGCTCGATGGCGGCGCGGGAGACGATGCTCTGTACGGCATGGGAGGCAACGACCGCCTGATCGGAGCGTCGGGAGGCAACGACAGGTTCTACGGCGGCGCGGGCATCGATACGGTCAGCTATCTCGGCGCCTCGGTCGGGGTAGCAGTTTACCTTGCGTGGCCGCAGGACAATTCCAACGCTGCGGCAGGGGACAGATACGACAGCATCGAGGTGATCGAGGGCACCATCCATCGCGATACGCTGGAGGGCAGCGACCGCGACGAGACCCTCAAGGGCGGCCAGGGCAACGACGTCATCACCGGCGGAAGAGGCAATAACGAGCTCGTCGGCGAAGATGGCAACGACGCTCTGTACGATGTGGTGGGCAGCAACAATCTTTTCCGTGGCGGCGAGGGCAAGGATACCGTCAGCTATGGGAATGCCGTTGCAGGCGTCAGAGTGTTCCTGCAGGACGTATCGCAGAACCGCGGATCCGCACTGGGTGACCAATACTTCGATATCGAGGTCATCGACGGGTCCCGCTACCATGACACCCTGGAGGGCGCCGCCGGCAATGATGCGTTTTGGGCCGATGAGGGCAATGATCGGCTCTACGGCCATGGCGGCGACGATACCCTTAAAGGCGCCGGAGGCAACGATGTCCTCGATGGCGGCGCCGGCCGCGACGAGCTGCATGGTGACGAGGGTGACGACACCTACGTTGTCGATCGCGCGGATGCCATCGTGGAGGCTGCCGGCAAGGGCCGGGACACGCTGATCGCCAACACGTCCTATGTTCTCGCAGCGGATGCGGATGTCGAAATCCTTCATGCGGGCGCCGAGGCCGGGAACATCAGCCTCACCGGCAACGGGATCAACAACACCCTCCACGGCAATAAAGACTCCAACCGCCTCGACGGCGGCGCCGGCACCGACACGTTGATGCTGACCGGATCCGTTTCCGACTACGCCGTCACGCTCAACCAGGACGGCTCCATCACTCTCACCGACAAGCGCGCCAACGGTGACGGGAGCGATACGATCTCCAATGTCGAGATCTTCTCTTTCACAGACGGCAAGCTGAGTCTCGCCGGTGTCGCGGCAGGAGCCCAGAGGCTGCTGACCAGCGACGTGATCGATGAGAACTCTGCGGCAGGAACGGCCATCGGCAGCTTCATCGCGTCGGCGAAGGCAGGCGGCCCGCTGAGCTACGCGCTCATCGACGACGCGGAGGGCCGTTTCACGATCGATGCCGTCACAGGCATTCTCAAGGTCGCCAACGGCGTGAAGCTCGACTACGAGCAGGCCAGCCAGCATACGATCGCCGTGCAGGTGACGGATGCGTCCGGTGCCAGCACGATCAGGAACGTGACGATCCTGGTTCAGGATGTCTTCAACGAGCGCGCGACCGGCAGCCCAGGTGCCGACGTGATGAAGGGCGGGGCGGGGCAGGACCACTTCACCGGTCTTGCCGGTGACGACCAGATCGATGCTGGGCTCGGTAACGACACCCTGATCGGTGGCGCCGGCAAGGACGTGCTCACGGGCGGCAAGGGCAAGGACATCTTCGTGTTCGACACCAAGCCCAATAAGAAGTCTAATCTCGACAGGATTACCGACTTCAACGTGAAGGATGACGGAATCTGGCTGGAGAACAGGGTGTTCACCAAGCTCGGCAAGAAGGGCTCGGAGAAGAAGCCGGCGAAGCTCGCCAAGGATTTCTTCACGGTGGGCGACAAGGCCAAGGATGCCAACGACTACCTGATCTACAACAAGAAGAAGGGCGTGCTGCTCTACGATGCGGACGGCTCCGGCTCGAAGAAGGCCGTGGAGGTCGCCACTCTCAAGAAGAACCTTAAGATGACCGAGAAGGACTTCTTCGTGATCTGACCGGCGCAGAAAGCTCAATCGAAAAGGGCCGCTTTGGCGGCCCTTTTTGTTGGATTCTCTCACCCGTCCTGGTGCTCGCCCCGCCGCACCACGCGCATGGCGGTGATGGTCACGGGGCCGGCGCGCAGCAGATTCATGGCCGAGACGATCATCTCGGCGAGGCGCTCAGGGTTGATGCTGTCGCCCTGGATGTCGAGCAGGAAGTCCTTGGCCTCCACATAGCCGCCATTGGTGAAGTCCACGCGGGCGTCGAACTTCACGCGGTGCGCGGAGGCGGGATCGGCCCGGTAGGGCTGTGCCGCGGGATCCGGGTTGAATGTCCGCGGCAGGCTCATCAACGCAACGATCCGCAGAAGCGCTGGATGCGGTTGCAGGCATCCTCCAGGGCCGCGTTGGACGTGGCGTAGGAGATGCGGAAGTTGGGGCCGAGGCCGAAGGACGAGCCGTGCACGGCGGCGACGCCTTCCGCTTCCAGAAGCTCGGACACGAAGTCCTCGTCCGTCTCCAGTACCTTGCCCGATGGCGCGGTCTTGCCGATGGCCTCGGCGCAGGACGGATAGACGTAGAACGCGCCTTCCGGCATCGGGCACTTCAGGCCCTTCGCCTGGTTGAGCATGGAGACCACGAGGTCGCGGCGCTCCTCGAAAGCCTTCCTGAATCGCGGCAGGTGATCCTGCGGACCGTCGAGCGCCTCGACGGCCGCCCATTGCGAGATCGCGCTCGTGCCGGAGGTCTGCTGGCCCTGCACGAAGTCCATGGCGTTGATCAGGTGCTGGGGACCGCCCGCATAGCCGATGCGCCAGCCGGTCATGGCATAGGCCTTCGACACGCCGTTCATGGTGAGCGTGCGCTCGTAGAGGTTCGGCTCCACCTGGGCCGGCGTGACGAACTCGAAATCGCCGTAGGTCAGGTGCTCGTACATGTCGTCGGTGAGCACCCACACATGCGGATGGCGCATCAGCACGTCGGTGATCGCCTTCATCTCGGCGCGCGAATAGGCGGCGCCCGTCGGGTTCGACGGCGAGTTGAGGATGATCCACTTGGTCTTCGGCGTGATGGCGCGCTCGAGCGGCTCCGGCTGGAGCTTGAAATTGTGCTCCATGGTGCAATCCACGAACACGGGCTTGCCGCCGCACAGCACCACCATCTCGGGGTACGACACCCAGTAGGGCGCCGGAATGATCACCTCGTCGCCCGGGTTCAGGGTGGCGAGCAGCGCGTTGTAGATCACGTGCTTGCCGCCGGTGGACACGATGGTCTGCGAGGGCTTGTAGTCGAGGCCGTTCTCGCGCTTGAACTTGCGGGAGATCGCCTCGCGCAGGGGCACGATGCCCGAGACGGGCGTGTACTTGGTTTCGCCCCGGCGGATGGCCGCGATCGCCGCTTCCTTGATGTTGTCAGGGGTGTCGAAATCCGGCTCGCCGACGGAGAGGCTGATCACGTCCCGCCCCTGAGCTTTCAGATCCCGCGCCTTCTGCGTGATGACGATGGTGGCAGACGGCTTGATGCGGGAAAGGGCGTCAGACAAAAAGCCCATGGGAATCCTCCGAGCGGGACGTTAAAAAGGGATTGTGACGGCGGCGGACCGTAATCCGGGCCGGCCGCTCAAGCAAGCAAAACAGCCAGGAACAACAACCCTTCCCAGAGGGGATTTTGAGGAGACGCCTTTTCCGATGACCCAATCCGTCACCCGCCGCCTCGCCCTCGGCCTTTTCGCCGGCGCAGCCCTCTTCGCCTCTGCGGCCTCGGCCCAGGATTTCCCGAACCGCGTGATCAAGATGGTGGTCCCCTACCCGGCGGGCGGCCCCACCGACGTCATCGCCCGCATCGTGGCCGAGGAGATGGGCAAGGAGCTCGGCCAGAACGTGATCGTCGAGAACCTCGCCGGCGCCTCCGGGGCGGTCGGCACCCGGGCGGTCGCGAAAGCCGATCCCGACGGCTACACCATCATCTTCGGTAACAACCAGACCCACGGGAACAACATGTTCCTGCTCAAGGAGCCCGGCTACGACGCGGTGAAGGACTTCGCGCCGCTCGCCGGCGCCGGCGCCTTCGAGCATGTGTTCGTGGTCAAGAACGACCTGCCCGTGAAGTCGATGCAGGAGCTGATCGCGCTGGCCAAGAAGGATCCGGGCAAGCTGAACTACGGCTCGACCGGCGTGGGCTCCGGCTCGCATCTGGCGACCGAGCTCTTCATGACCCGCACGGGCACGAAGATGACCCATGTGCCCTTCCGGGGCGCCGCTCCCCTGGTGACGGAGCTCATGGGCGGCCGCATCGACGTGTCGAACTCGACCCTGCCGAGCGTGCTCTCCCAGTTCCAGGCCGGCCAGATGCGCGCCATTGGCATCGCGAGCCCGCAGCGCAACCCGCAGGCACCGGACGTGCCGACCCTGCGCGAGCAGGGCATCACCAATGCGGACGCGGAATCCTGGGCCGCCTTCTTCGCTCCGGCGAACACGCCCAAGCCCGTGCTCGACAAGCTCTCGTCCACGATCGTCGGGATCCTCAACAAGCCCGAGGTGAAGGACCGGATCAACAAAATCGGCTTCACCCTGAACGTCCGCGAGCCGGAAGCCTTCAAGCCCTATCTCGACAAGGAGATCCAGACCTGGGCCGAGATCATCAAGACGGCCGGCATCGAGGCCCAGTGACATCGATCTAAAAGCACTTCGTCATGGCCGGGCTTGTCCCGGCCATCCACGTTTTAGGGGGCAAGACGTGGATCCCCGGACCAAGTCCGGGGATGACGTGGGATAGGGGAGACCAGGATGCAGCACCATCGAGGCCGTCCTTCATGATCCCACGGAACGCTCCGCCGAGTCCGTCGTTATGCGTCGGAGAGAGGCCTGACGACTTGCCACAATGGTTAATAATTAGTTAACAAAGACTTAGCCAAGAGTCCGTAAGCAGCACTTTCGCCGCACCTTGGAACTTTCTTGAATCAAACAAGTTTTCCTCCTGTGATCGTCCTTCGGTTGCTAGGGGAAGAACCGATGAAAACCTTCCAGGCCAGAAACACCTGCCACGTCTCGTCCCGCGTTCAGCGTCTCGACCGGCGCCAGGAAAGCCGCTGCTCCCTGGCCTTGATCATGCTGATGGGGCTGGCGACGCTCTCGGTCATGGCGACGACCCAGACGCTCTCGGCCCAGGACACGAAGACCATCCACGTCTATTCTCCGCGATAACGCGTGAGTGAACGGCGGCACGGTTGACGCCCTGCCGCAAGAGTCTAGCTCTCCGGCATCGGAACGACGGAGAGACTGGTATGCTTAAGCTTCGTGTTGCCCTGGCCTGCGCCCTGACCCTTGGCGCCCTTTCCCCCGCCTTGGCCCAGGACACCCAGCGCTTCCGCACCGACAAGACCGAGGTGATCGTCGAGACGGTCGCCCGCAATCTCCAGAACCCCTGGGGCCTCGCCTTCCTGCCCGACAACCGCATGCTCGTCACCGAGCGCGCCGGGCGCCTGCGCATCATCGAGGCCGACGGCACCCTCTCCGACCCGATCAGCGGCCTTCCGAAACTGGCCGTGCGGGGGCAAGGCGGCCTTCTGGATGTGGCTCTCGACCCCAACTTCGCCCAGAACCGCCTCGTCTATCTCAGCTACGCCGAGGATCGCGGCGAGGGCCGCGCCGGCACCAGCGTCGCCAAGGCACGGCTGTCAGAGGACCGAAAGGCGCTCGAATCTCTGCAGGTGATCTTCCGCCAGGAGCCGTCCTATACGGGCGGCAATCACTTCGGCTCGCGGCTGGTCTTCGACCGTGACGGCAATCTCTTCGTGACCCTGGGTGACCGGTTCGACCTGCGCAACCAGGCCCAGAACCCGGCAAACCACATCGGCAAGATCGTCCACATCACGCCGGACGGGAGCCCTGCGCCTAACAACCCGTTCCTGAACCGCGAGGGTGCCAAGCCCGAGATCTGGTCCCTCGGCCACCGGAACGTACAATCGGCAGCCCTTCATCCGACGACGGGCGAACTCTGGACCGTCGAGCACGGCGCGCGCGGCGGCGACGAGGTCAACATTCCCCAGAAGGGCAAGAACTACGGTTGGCCGGTGATTTCCTACGGGGTCCACTACTCGGGCGAGAAGATCGGCGAGGGCACGAAGAAGCCGGGCCTGGAGCAGCCGGTCTATTACTGGGATCCCTCCATTGCCCCTTCCGGCATGGCCTTCTACACGGGCGACAAGTTCCCGGCCTGGCGCGGCAGCATCCTGGTCGGCGCCTTGTCCGGCAAGCTCGTCTCGCGGCTGGAAACCAACGGCAACCGGGTCACGGGCGAGGAGCGTATGCTGCAGAACCTCGGCGAGCGCATCCGCGACGTGCGCCAGGGGCCGGACGGCTTCGTCTACATGCTCACGGATTCCAGCAACGGCCGCATCCTGCGCATGAAGCCGGCCACCTGACGGGTCCGTTCACCGCCCCTGGAAGATGAAGGCGGCACCCCCGGCGATCAGGCAGAAGCCGATCAGGTGGTTCCAGCCGAGCGGCTCCTTGAGATAGAGCACCGAGAACCCGGCGAAGACCACCAGGGTGATGACCTCCTGGATGGTCTTGAGTTCGGCCGCGGAGTAGACGGCGGAGCCGATCCGGTTGGCCGGCACGGCGAACCAGTACTCGATGAAGGCGATGCCCCAGCTGGCCATCACGGCGAGCCACAGGGGCGAGGTCTTGAACTTCAGGTGCCCGTACCACGCGAAGGTCATGAACACGTTCGAGGCGATCAGCATCAGGACGGGCGTGGTATGCGGGCTCATGGAGGTTCCGGAATGGTGGGACAAAGGCGCGCTTTGCCCTATGCTCCTCAGCCGGGCTGTCAAGCGGACGGTGGGGAACGGACGGAACATGCGCAAGAAGGCTGTAGCGATAGGGCTTGTGGGCGTCAGTCTCGGCTATGGCGTCTGGCGCGGCTGGGAATCGGGCGTCGAGCGCGCGTGGCAGGGCGTGTTCGGCTCGCCCGACCTCGGGCCCGTGGAGTTCTCCACCCTCGAGCGCCGCTCCACGCCGAACGATGCCCTGATCTGCTCAGCCGACATCTGCCCTCGGGCCCGGCCCGATGCCGAGCCTCCAGTCTTTCCCATGTCCGGCGACCGCCTGCGCGGCCTCGTGTCCGACGTAGCCCTGGCGGAGCCCGGTACGACCCTTGTCGACAAAGGTCCCGACCAGGACCGCTACCTCGTGCGCACGCGGCTCATGCGCTTTCCCGATACCGTGGTCGTGCAGGTGTTCGACCGGGGCCCCGATGAATCGACCCTCGCCCTCTATTCCCGCAGCCAGATCGGCCGCTCCGATTTCGGCGTCAACAGGCGGCGGATCGAGCGCTGGGTCGCTCGCATCGGCACGCTTGCTGCGCGGGGCTGATCCGGCAGGTCTGCTGCAGCTTTTCGAGAACCTGGGCGCCGCCGGCGAGCTGCGGATTGGAGGGATCGAAGCCCTCCCGCTTCTCCCGACGGGTGACGAGGCCGCGCGCCGTCTCGAAAGCCGTGTCCAGACGCGGCTCGCGCCTGAGGGCCTTGTTGAAGAAGGCATCGCCGAAATAGGTCCAGGTCGCCCCGTCCCGGCAGCCGAAGGACGGCTTGTCGGCCGCGGCCGCCGTGATCACCAGGGTCCGCTCATCGGCCAGTTCCTGGGCAAAAACGCCCGAGTAGCAGGCTGAGACGATCACCACCCGATGCTGCGCTCTGGTCTTCTCGAGCAGATCTCTCACGTCGCCGGGCGTCACGAGAAGGGTGTCGCGCCCGGCGACGAGGCCGATCCCCTCCGGGGCCCCGTGGGAGGTCAGGACGAGCACCACCACATCCTCGGCGGGATCGAGCGTGCGGCCCGCGGCTTCGGCCGCGGCCGCGAGGGTCTCGGGCGTGGCACCGGCGCGGCGCTTGGTGTTGAACCGGACGATGGAGCGCCCCTTCGCGCCGAATTGCTGCTCGAGCACGCGGGCCGCTCCCCTGGCCTCGCTCTCGAACACGCTCTGCGGCCCCCAAAGGCCGAAGGACAGGATGTAGACGTCGGTCTGCCCCGCGCGCTGCGGCTGGAGCCTGATGGGATCGGCCCGGCGGGCGGTCTGCCCGAGGGATTCCTGTACGGGAACGGCGGCGAGGAGCAGCCCCGCCAGCCACAAAGCAAGAAATCGGCGCATGTCGTATCCCTAGAGCATCGTGCGGACCCAGAGGGCCACGTCAGTGAAGAGTGGATCCGGTTTTCCCCACTCAACGATGCTCTCATTCAAGAAGAAAGCATCGGATTCGATCCCAAAAGTGCAAATCCACTTTTGGGTCCGATGCTTTAGCCTCCGCCTATCCTACGCGCAGAGCCCGCCCGACGCCAACGCGTCCCTGGACTGAGCGGACTTGCGCCTTGCGGACCTGGGCTGAACCGAATCCCCTCTTCCGGGTTTCCCTGTCAGCCATGTGACGAAACGACTGCCCCACGGGGATTTCGAAGAGGGATTCTATGGATATCGCGCTCGACAAGGTTTGCGAACTCATTCTCCGGGTCAGGGCCATCGACGTCAAAGAGGGCCTCACCGATCCGGCCTCGGGCTCGAATCCCATCGACGACGGCAGCATCGATGCGCTGACCGCCTCCCCGGACGACGCCACGGAGGACGAGATCCGCGACGTGATCGCCGGCCTCAACGACGACGAGCGCGCCGACCTGATCGCCCTGGTCTATATCGGCCGCGGCGACATGGAGCCCGAGGAATGGGGCGGCGCCGTCCGCTTGGCCCGGGAGCGCGAGGCATCGAGCTCCTTGTCCACCGCCGACTGGCTCATCGGCATCCCGAACCTCGCCGACCTGCTCGACGAGGGCCTCAACGCCATGGGCCGCAGCTGCGCCTGAGCGGGGTGGCGCGCCAAGACATTTGGCGCGCCGCAAGGGTCACATCGCCTTCAGCATCGCCGCGATGTCGCGCACGGTCCCGTCCACGCCTGCAATCGTCCCGACTTCCGATGTCTTTCCGGTCGCCAGATCGACCTTGTAAAGGGTCTTGCCGTTCATGAGCCAGCCCTCGTTCGCGGCATCGCTGGACACGATGTCGAAAGCGACCGTGCCGGCGTCCATGCCCAGCATGCCGACCGAGTTCAGAACGCCGTCGTTCGGAGGCGCCTGCTTGACCAGCACGCCGCCCGCCTCGATGTCGTAGAGCGTCGTTTCCTTCGCGCCCTTCATGGAATTGGTATAGGCGCCGGCCACCACCTTGGGCATCTTGCCCTTGTGCATGTCGGCATCCGCAAACTTCAGCTGGCCGTCCTTCGTGACCTTGCCGTCATCCACGTTGGCGCGAAGGTTCATGCCGTCCGAGCCGATGATGCGCAGCCGGTCCGCCACCGGGTTGAAATCGACGGTCGCCATGGTGCCGGGCGCCAGCATGGTGTCGAGCTTGGATTTCATGGTCGCCTTGCCGGAGGCCGGGTCGATCGTCACCACCGTTTCGTCAGTTGCAACGCCATAGAGCATGCCGTCGGCCGGGCGCACATCGATGCCGACGAGCGCGCCGGAGACGCCCGAGACCTTCATGGAGCGCTCGACCTTCTTGCCCGCCACATCGACGATGGCGATCGTGTCGCCGCCCACGAGCGCCGCGACGCTCTGCGCCTGCGCGGCGCCTGCCACGAGCGTCGACCCGATGAGAGCCGCGACCAGGGTTGTGACCTTCATGATAATCCTCCGGCTTGAACCGCCGGCCGTGCGTGGCCGACATTGCGCATACCCGCCGGAATCCTCTATGGATGCAGGGGACGTGAGTTTTCTCGGCCCCCGTTGCATCCGGCAGCAGGGCTCGGGTGTATCGTCAGCAAGTGGAAACGGAGTTCTCGCGTGAAGGCAGTGCTGGGGGAGATGGCCTCCCCGGCCTTGGACCTGAACCACGCCCTCGGCCAATGCGCCCGGGGCGATCGCGCGGCCTTGCGTGCCATCTACGACAATGAGGCGCCGCGCATGCTGGGGGTCGCCATGCGGCTCCTGCGGCGGCGGGCCTTGGCCGAGGAGGCCGTGCACGACACCTTTCTCCAGGTCTGGCGCAAGGCGGACAGCTTCGATCCCGTTCGCGGCGATGCCCGCTCCTGGCTCTATGCCATCCTGCGCAACCGGGCGCTCAACATCCTGCGCGGCGAGACCCGGACCGATCTGGTCGAGGATTTCGAGCCCATGGGTCTCGTGAGCGACGAGGAGAATGCCGAGGCCGTGATGCTGCGCCTGTCCGATACGGGAAACCTCAAGCGCTGCCTGGAACGCCTGGAGCCCTCACGCCGCCAGGCCATCACGCTCGCCTATATCCACGGGCTCACTCACGGAGAGCTCGCCGGGCGTCTCGGCGTGCCGCTCGGCACGATCAAGTCCTGGATCCGCCGGTCCCTGATCTCCCTGCGGGAGTGCATGGCATGACCCGCGACGATCAGGATCGTCTGGCCGCCGAGCATGTTCTCGGCCTCCTCGACGCAGAGGAGCGCGGGTTGGCCGAGCGCCTGCTCGCCACGGACGAGAGCTTCCAGGCCCGTGTCGAGCAATGGCGCACCCGCTTCGCGGAATGGGACAGCACGGCCGCCGATGTGGCGCCGGACGACACCCTGTGGCGGCGGATCGAATCCGATCTGGACAGCCAGCCGGCGCCGGCGCCTGCCGCGCCGGTCCGGCGGAAACCGGCCACGGGATCGCTCCGGACCTTGTGGGACAGCCTCAGCTTCTGGCGCGGCTTCGGCATGGCCGGGGCGCTGGCTGGGCTGCTGCTCGCCATGGGCGTGGGCTACTTTGCCGACAAGGCCTCCCGCCAGCCGATGCTCGTGGCGGTCCTGATGAATGAGACCAACCAGCCCGGCGCCGTGCTGCGCACCTTCGCGGACGGGCGCGTCGAGCTGACGCCGCTGGGCGACATGGAGATCCCGCACAACCACTCCATCCAGGTCTGGACCTTCCCAGACCCGAACGGGGCGCCGGTCTCGGTGGGTGTGGTGCACGCGGCGAAGACGGTGCAGCTCGATCCGAGAAACCTTCCGCAGCCGCACTCGAACCAGCTCTTCGCGATCTCGGTCGAGCCGCTCGCCGGCTCTCCGACGGGCCAGCCCACCGGCCCGGTGGTGATGAAGGGCACCGCGTCCACGGCCCTGTGACGGCGCCCTATTTAGGACACGGATCGCGCCAATACTTTCGGCTAATCCGGAAGGAGGATGTCATGACCTCGCGCCACCCGTCCGAGAACCCGGACGACGATGAGCAGATGAAGCTGCTTCGGGCCGTCCACGACTCTCTCAATTACAAGCCCCTCGTCAGTGGCCCTGCCGATGCGAAGCCCCTTGCGAGCGCGGAGCCGAACGCTCCGCACCCGGTAAAGCCGGAGGATGTCGAGGCCGAACCCGACCGCATCGAGGCTTACCTGAGGGGCCCGACGGCGTTCACCGCCTGACCCAGAACTTTTCCCTCTTCACGAAAACGCGATCCCGCATCCGCAAGCCGCGATGCGGGGTACCCAGCCTGAAGGTTGAGCCTTCGGTCTCCGGCGCAAGAGCCGGGATCCCATGCAAACCAATTCAGGGACCAGATCCATGAACATTCGCATTGCCTGCATGACCGCCGCCATCGCCCTCGCGGCTCCGGCTCTCACGCTGTCCGTGACGGCGCAGGAGCAGACCAAGATGGTGGGCGGCGCCCCGATGTCCCCATCGAAGAACATCGTCGAGAATGCCGTCAATTCGAAGGACCACACGACTCTCGTGGCCGCCGTGAAGGCCGCGGGCCTCGCGGATACCCTCCAGGGCCAGGGACCGTTCACCGTGTTCGCCCCCACCAACGCGGCCTTCGCGAAGCTGCCGGCCGGCACGGTCGACACGCTCCTGAAGCCCGAGAACAAGGCCCAGCTCACCGGCGTGCTCACCTATCACGTGGTGCCCGGCAAGATGACCGCGCAGGATCTCGCCGCAAAGGTGAAGGAAGGGGGCGGCAAGGCCATGCTGAAGACCGTGCAGGGCGAGATGCTCACCGTCACGCCTTCGGGCAACACGCTCACCATCACCGACAAGAAGGGCGGCACCTCCACCGTCAGCATCGCCGACGTGATGCAATCGAACGGCGTCATCCACGTGGTCGACACCGTTCTGCTGCCGGGCTGATCCCCCACATCCCGGCAAGGGCGGAGCGAAAGCTCCGCCCCGTTCTCCCAGTGACACGAAAACTTCGGCAGCCCTTCGGGGCTGCTTTTTCATTGACACAGGCCGGCTCTAGGTATCGGTGACGCCGGGCAGAAGCGACTTCGTTCAAGAAAAGATTAGGAAATTTCATCAGCGACAGGATTCCCATTTTCCGCAACTGATAGTAGAACATGCAAATGATTCTATATAACGTTGTAGAAAATGCCGTCCGCTGCTGTGCCCCACGAGGTTTCTTCCAAGCCGACCCTCCGGTCTCTGCCAATCGCCATCCGCGTGGCTTGCTGAGTCATGCCGATCCTGCACTGGCTCACGCGGGATGATGACACCCGCGCCGTGCGGAGTGTTCCCTACCGGCTGTTGCAGGAGGATCCCTCCCACAGCTGCGGAGATGCCGACGCCGCCAACATGCTGATCCAGGGCGACAACCTGGAGGCCTTGAAGGCTCTGCTGCCGTTCTACGCGGGACAGGTGAAGTGCATCTACATCGACCCGCCCTACAATACCCGATCAGCCTTTCAGCACTACGACGACAATCTCGAACATACCCAATGGCTCGCCATGATGTGGCCGCGCCTCGAATTGCTGCGCGACCTGCTGGCGGAGGATGGGTCGATCTGGGTGTCGATTGACGACAATGAGGGGCACTACCTCAAGGTGATTATGGATGAGGTGTTTGGGCGATCAAACTTCATAGCAAACGTCGTTTGGCAGAAAAAATATACCGTTGCCAATGACGCTAAGTATTTGGCCGAAAATCACGACCATATAATAGCCTTTGCCTTAAATAAGGGAATTTGGAATCCTAACCGCCTCGCTCGCAGCGAGGAAATGGACAGTCGTTATCGCAACCCTGATAACCATCCAAAGGGACCATGGAAAGCTACACCCCTCTACGCCAAACGAACGCCGAGCGAAAAAGAGAAAGCCTTCAAAATCACGTTCAAGAATGGTGTTGAGTGGTGTCCTCCAAAGGGAACAACACCTCGGTTTCCTTACGAAACCCTTCGGCGAATGGACGACAACGACGAAATCTGGTTTGGTGCTGATGGAAATGCTTCCCCTTCCCGTAAGACATTTCTTAGCGAACTGAAGATTTCAGGGGCACCAGCTCCGACACTCTGGCTTCACGCTGATGCGGGACATAATCATGAAGCACGGGAAGAGGCGAAAGCATTTCGTGCGGATACTAACTTTGACACTCCCAAACCCGAGCGTCTTCTCCAACGCATCCTCCACATCGCCACCAATCCCGGCGACCTCGTGCTCGACTCGTTCCTCGGCTCCGGCACCACTGCCGCCGTCGCGCACAAGATGGGGCGGCGCTATATCGGCATCGAGATGGGCGAGCACGCCGTCACCCATTGCGCGCCGCGCCTGAGCAAGGTGATCGCGGGCGAGCAGGGCGGCATTTCGCAAAGCGTCGGCTGGCAGGGCGGCGGGGGCTTTCGCTTCTATCGCCTCGGGCCGCCGGTCTTCGATGAGAACGGGCATATCCGCGGCGACATCCGCTTTCCCACGCTCGCCGCGCATGTATGGTTCAGCGAGACGAACACGCCCTGGAGCGGCAGGGGCAAGTCGCCCTGCCTCGGCATCCACGGGGGCCGTGCCTATGCGCTGCTCTACAACGGCATTCTCGGCGACAGGCGGCCCGACGGCGGCAACGTGCTCACCCGCAGCACGCTGCAGCTCATCCGCGAGGCCATCGCGAAAAAGCACCCCGCGTTCGATGGCCCCGTCACGGTCTACGGCGAGCAATCGCGCCTCGGGGCCGCGAGCCTGGAGCGCGAAGGCATCACGTTCAAGCAGACGCCCTACGACGTGAAGGCGCGGCGGTGAGGTTCGATCCATGAAGCTGAAAGCCTATCAGGCCGACACCCTCGCCACCCTGCGCCGTTTTCTGGAAGAGGCGCGCGTGGCAGGCCCGCGCAACGCCTATGAGGCGATCACGAGCGAGCCGGAGCAGGCCCGCCGCCTCGGGCGCTACCGGGGCGAATACAAGGCCCTGGAGGCGCTGCCCGATGCGCCTTACGTGTGCCTTCGCCTGCCCACCGGCGGCGGCAAGACGGTGCTCGGCGCGCATGCCATCGGCATCGCCCGCGACACCTGGGTGGAGAAGGACTATCCCCTCGTTCTCTGGCTCGTGCCATCCAACACCATCCGCCTCCAGACGGCGGAAGCGCTCAAGAACCCGCGCCACCCCTACCGCCAGGCGCTCGACGAGGTTTTCGAGGGGCGCGTGCGCGTGTTCGACATCGCGGATTTCACGCAAGTTCGCCCCCACGACATCCGCGACAATCTCTGCGTGGTCGTGGGCACGATCCAGACGCTGCGCGTGAACAACACCGAAGGCCGCAAGGTCTACGCGCATCACGAGGACATGGAGCCGCACTTCTCGGGTGTTTCCGCCCACGCGCCGGAGCTGGAGCGGCAGGAGGGCGGCGGCGTCAGGTATTCCTTCGCGAACCTGCTCCACATGCACCGTCCGCTCATGATCGTGGACGAGGCGCACAACGCCGTCACCGGCCTGTCGCGGGAGATGCAGGCGCGGGTGAACCCGTGCGCCATCATCGAATTCACGGCCACGCCGCGCTTCAACTCCAACATCCTGCACAGCGTCACGGCGCAGGAGCTGAGGGACGAGGAGATGATCAAGCTGCCGATCGTGCTCGCCGAGCACCAGGATTGGCAGGGCGCGGTGAACGGCGCGATTGCAACGCGGGCGAAACTTGCGGAAGCCGCAAAGGACGAGGCGGACTACATCCGCCCCATCGTCCTGTTCCAGGCGCAGCCGAAGGACCAGGAGGTCACGGTCGAGCGGCTGAAGCAGCACCTGATCGACGTGGAGCAGATTCCCGAAGGCCGCATCGCGGTGGCGACCGGCGAGCAGCGCGAACTCGACGGCATCGACCTGTTCGATCAGAAGACCAAGATCGAATACGTCATCACGGTGGAGGCGCTGAAGGAGGGCTGGGACTGCTCCTTCGCCTATGTGTTCTGTTCCGTCTCGCGCATCCAGAGCGCCACGGCGGTCGAGCAGCTTCTGGGGCGCGTGCTGCGCATGCCCTATGCGAAGCGCCGCAGGATCGCGGACCTCAACAAAGCCTACGCGCATATCTCGGAGCCGACCTTCAGCGCCGCCGCCAATGCGCTCGTGGACAAGCTCGTCTCGATGGGCTTCCAGGACGAAGCGCCCGAAATGATCGAAGCCGCGCAAGGGCATTTCGACGAGACGGGCCTGTTCGCGCCGCGCGAGCGGCCCAAGCCCACCTTCCGCTACAGCGTCACGCCCTCGCCGGCCCTCTATGCCGCCGTCAGGGACGCCACCGTTCAGGGTGTGGCGGTGAACGAGTTGCCCGAGGGCAAGGTCGAGATCGTCGTGACAGGTCCCATCGCGGCGGAGGTCGAGACGATCCTGACCGAGGCCATGCCCGAGCCCGAGCGGCAGCGCTTCGCGGAGGCGGCGCGGGCTTATCAGGCCGAGATCCTGCCGATGCTCTCGCCTGCCGAGCGGGGCGAAGCCTTCACCGTGCCGGGTCTCGTCAGCGAGATCCAGGGTGAACTCGTCTTCGCCGCGCCCGAGACCCTGATGGAGTTTCACGACTGGTCGCTGCTCAACCATCCGGCGAAACTCGACGAGGCCGCCTTCTCGATCCGCGACAATGCGCAAACCTTCGAGATCGATGTGGATGGTCGGTGCGTCATCTACAGCTTCGCCCAGGAGGACAGGCAGCTTTCCCTCGACATCGCGGTCGAGGGCTGGACGCCGGAGAACCTGTCGATCTGGCTCGAACGGCAATTGCGCCAGCCGGACATCCACCCATTCGAACTTTTGCGCTGGGTGCGCGATGCGGTCGGGCACCTGACAAATGCCCGTAAGATCTCTGTTGCTTCGCTCATGCGCGCAAAGTTCATTCTCGCGAGTGCGCTCAAAACCAGGATCGCCGCCATTCGCCGCATAGAGCAGGAGACCGCCTATCGGCGGTATCTGATCGCGCCCGAGGCCAAGGCTTGCATGTCACTGGAGAACGGCTTCGCCTTCAGGAACGGCATGTTCGCGGATCAGCGCCGCTATCGCGGGGCGTGGCGGCCGACGAAGCACTTCCTCGGCCCCGATCACGTACCCGCCTTCGACGGCGCCGAGCAGGGCGAGGAGTTCCAGTGCGCCCAGGTCTTGGATAGCCTGCCGAGTGTCCGATACTGGATCCGCAACGTTGCCAAGCACCCGGATGCCTTCTGGCTTCCCCTTGCTTCCGGCAAGTTCTATCCCGACTTCGTCGCCCTGCTGAACGACGGCCGCCTCTTTGTGATCGAATACAAAGGCGCGCATCTCGCCGGGGAGGGTAACGAGGAGACGAACGAAAAGCGCACCGTCGGGCAGCTTTGGGACAGGCTGAGCGACGGCAAGGGCCTCTTCTTGATGGTCGAAAAGAGCATCCATGGTAGGGACATGCGGACACAGATGATGGGTAAACTCGGCATCTAGCCTGCACCCAATCCCCGTCCAAGACGTTGTCGAAGCTAGGGCAGCCGTGTAGCTGCTCTCTAAAGTCAAGCTTTGAATCTCGACAGGAGCCCTCATGAGCATCGGCCTGATCGCGTTGCTGGACGACATCGCGGGCCTCGCGAAGGTCGCCGCCGCCTCCCTCGACGATGTGGGATTGCAGGCCGCCAAGGCGGGCGCGAAGGCGGCCGGCGTGGTGATCGACGATGCCGCCGTGACGCCGCGCTACGTGGTGGGCTTCGCGGCCGCGCGCGAATTGCCCATCGTCGGCAGAATCGCCCTCGGGTCGCTCAAGAACAAGCTTCTCTATCTGCTGCCGGCGGCCCTCATCTTAAGCCTCTTCGCCCCTTGGGCCATCACGCCCCTGCTCATGATAGGCGGCGCCTATCTCTGCTACGAGGGCTCGGAAAAGGTGTTCGAGGCGCTGTTTCCCCATGGGGCGCACCACCACGAGGCCGCCGTCAGCGAAGCCACCCAGACGGCGCAGAGCCTGGAGAACGAGAAGGTGGGCGGCGCGATCAAGACCGACTTCATCCTCTCGGCCGAGATCATGGCCATCACGCTGGCGAACATCGAGGTTGGGTCGACCTGGATGCAGGCCGTGGTGCTCGCCGTCGTGGGCATCGGCATCACGGCCGTGGTCTATGGCGGCGTGGCGCTCATCGTGAAGGCGGACGATGCAGGCGTCGCCATGGCGGCGAGCAACCGGCCCGTCTCACGCATGATCGGCCGTGCCCTCCCCGGCAGGCCGGCTACGGGTCCGGACCGCGCCCTGGCGCCGCTCACCAAGGCCATGGGCCGCGGCCTCGTGAAGGGTATGCCGATCCTGCTCAAGATTCTCGGGATCGTCGGCACCGCCGCCATGATCTGGGTCGGCGGCGGCATCATCGTCCATGGGCTCGAGGGCTACGGCCTCGCCGGGCTGGGCCACGCCATCCACGATGTGGCGGTCGCGGCCGGTCATGCGGTGCCGGCGCTGGCCGGCCTGGTGGAATGGCTCGTCTCGGCCGCGGCCGCCGGCCTGGTCGGGCTGGTGCTGGGAGGCCTGCTGATCCCGCTCATCCACTTCGTCGCCGTGCCGCTGCTGAAGGCCCTGCGCGGCGGGAGCCGGAAGGCGGAGAAGCACTCGGCGTGAGAGATGCGTAAGCTGAGCTTCCGTAGTTAGAAAAACCTACTGTCCCCTATAGTTGATCTTCACAAATTTCACAGGCATGGCTAAGGTTCATGAAATATCTTGAGCCTCTCAATCTTGTCTGCTCAAGAAGTCTGAACTTACGAATTATGAGATTGTGATGGCTAATGCATTCACGTTGAGAATTTACGTTCCCTCTGGAGATCCTGAAGGAGTTCGAATTGTTGACCGGATGAATTGGACAGGCCGCGGGTATGTTGTACCGCGTGATCGCTGGATAGAGGTCAAAAATCGCGCTGAACTAGCAAACCCAGGCGTTTACATCCTTATCGGATATGAAACCGATGAGATCGGCGTAGAAAGACCCGTAGCCTACATTGGACAGACCGACAACGTAAAAACACGTATCGAAAATCACGATATCGGTAAGGAATTCTGGGAACAGGCGATTCTTTTTATTTCAACAAACTACGGTCTTAATAGGGCCCATACAACTTGGCTGGAATGGGAGCTCATCCAGAGAGCTCTCTCTGCTCGCCGTTGTCGCCTTGAGAATAAAATAGAGCCAGGCGAGCCCAATCTCATCGAGAGTGAGAAAGCTGACACTAGAGCGTTCTTAAATGAAATGGTCAGGCTAATGCCCGTGATGGGCGTTCAAATTTTTGAAGCTGCTAAAACCGCTGCCCCTGCAGAATTGGCTGCTGCTGGACTTCTTCCTGCTATAGGAGAAAGCAAAGACCTTATTGTCGTTCCAGCACAAAAGGAGGGGTTTGAGCATGCCTTCATCAACCAAAATGCCTGGTGGTCCATACGAGTTGCTGAAAAGCATAGGGCAAACCTGAAGTGGATTGCCGCTTATCAAGTCTCTCCAATAGCAGCTGTCACACACATAGCCGAGATTGACCACCTGGAGCCGTATGGCGACACAGGTAAGTGGAAAGTAGTTTTTAAAGGGCCGGCGATCAAACTGCCGAAAACCATCCCTTTCGGTGATGCTCCTTCTGGGGCTATGCAAGGCCCTCGTTACACGACGTATTCTGCCCTTCAGAAGGCGCAGAGTGTCAAGGATCTCGTCAAGTAGATCATCAATCTCTTCCCTAGTACCGCCCTTCCAATCTCCGGCTGTTTGTACCATATTCGTTCTATGGCCAAATCACCCAAGAAGCCCAAGCTTTCCACCGGGAAAGCCTCCAAGCCTGAGCTGAAGCCCCTGGCGCCTCACCTTGCCGATCTCCTCAACCCGGCCGTCAACCGGGAGCGCGAGGCGGCCGAGGGGTTTGCCGAGCGTGCGCAGGAGACCTTCATCCACGGCGACGTCACGGATGTGGACCCGGCGCTGGCGAAGAAGCTTGGCCTGAAGGGTCCCGATGACGGGCCGGACGTGGCCGAGGAGCTGGGCGACCTCTCGTCCGGCTCCGGCTATTCCGCCACGGTCGATGCGCTCTCGCGGCTGCTCACCGAGGGCGATCCGCGCTTCAAGAACGGCACGCTCTGGGTGCCGCACCGCCCGCCCCGCCCCGAGAAGTCGGAAGGCGGCATTCCGTTCAAGATCAAGTCCGACTTCCAGCCCGCTGGCGACCAGCCCAACGCCATCCGCGAGCTGGTGGACGGCGTGCGCCGGCAGGAGCGCGACCAGGTGCTGCTCGGCGTCACCGGCTCCGGCAAGACCTTCACCATGGCCAAGGTGATCGAGGAGACGCAGCGCCCGGCCCTGATCCTCGCGCCGAACAAGACGCTGGCCGCCCAGCTCTACGGCGAGTTCAAGTCGTTCTTCCCCGACAATGCGGTGGAATATTTCGTCTCGTACTACGACTACTACCAGCCAGAGGCTTATGTGCCGCGCTCGGACACCTTCATCGAGAAGGAATCGTCCATCAACGAGCAGATCGACCGCATGCGCCACTCGGCGACGCGCGCGCTCCTGGAGCGCGACGACGTCATCATCGTCGCCTCCGTGTCGTGCATCTACGGTATCGGGTCGGTCGAGACCTATACGGCCATGACGTTCTCCGTGAAGGTGGGTGAGCGCATCGAGCAGCGCCAGCTCATCGCCGACCTCGTGGCCCTGCAGTACAAGCGCATCCAGAGCGACTTCGCCCGCGGCACCTTTCGCGTGCGCGGCGATGTCATTGAACTCTTCCCGGCCCACTTGGAGGACCGCGCCTGGCGCATCGGCCTGTTCGGCGACGAGATCGAGAGCATCGTCGAGTTCGATCCGCTCACCGGCAAGAAGACCAACGACCTGCAATTCGTGAAGGTCTACGCCAACTCGCACTACGTGACGCCGCGCCCCACATTGCAGCAGGCCGTGAAGGGCATTCAGGACGAGCTGCAGCACCGCCTGCAGGAGCTCGCCCGCATGGGCCGCCTGCTGGAGGCGCAGCGGCTGGAGCAGCGCACGCAGTTCGACCTCGAGATGATCGAGGCCACAGGCGTGTGCAACGGCATCGAGAACTATTCGCGCTATCTCACCGGCCGCAAGCCCGGCGAGCCACCGCCGACCCTGTTCGAATACCTGCCCGACAACGCGCTCGTCTTCACCGACGAGAGCCACGTGACCGTGCCGCAGATCGGCGGCATGTATCGCGGCGACTTCCGGCGCAAGGCGACGCTGGCGGAATACGGCTTTCGCCTTCCCTCCTGCCTCGACAACCGCCCGCTGCGCTTCGAGGAATGGGACGCCATGCGCCCACAATCGGTGCACGTGTCGGCGACGCCGGCCAAGTGGGAGATGGAGCAGACCGGCGGCGTGTTCGTCGAGCAGGTCATCCGCCCCACGGGCCTCGTCGATCCGGTGGTGGAGATCAGGCCCGCGCGTTCGCAGGTGGACGACCTCGTGCACGAGGTGAAGGAGCTCGCGGCGAACGGCTACCGCACGCTGGTGACCACGCTCACCAAGCGCATGGCCGAGGACCTCACGGAATACATGCACGAGAACGGCATCCGCGTGCGCTACATGCACTCGGACATCGACACGCTGGAGCGCATCGAGATCATCCGCGACCTGCGGCTCGGCGCCTTCGACGTGCTCATCGGCATCAACCTGCTGCGCGAGGGCCTCGACATCCCCGAATGCGCGCTGGTCGCCATTCTCGATGCGGACAAGGAGGGCTTTCTCCGCTCCGAAACCTCACTGGTGCAGACCATCGGCCGCGCGGCGCGTAACGTAGAAGGCAAGGCGATCCTCTACGCCGACAAGATCACCGGCTCCATGGAGCGCGCGATCGCCGAGACCAACCGCCGCCGAGAGAAGCAGCTCGCCTACAACGCCGAGCACGGCATCACGCCGCAATCGGTGAAGAGGAACATCGCCGACATTCTGGACAGCGTCTACGAGCGCGATCACGTGTCGGTCGATACGGGGATGGCCGACAGGACCGTGGGCCACAACCTCAAGGCCGTCATCGCCGACATGGAAAAGCGCATGCGCGAGGCCGCGGCGAACCTGGAGTTCGAGGAGGCTGCGCGCCTGCGCGACGAGCTCAAGCGCCTGCAGGCCACCGAGCTTGCCATCAGCGACGACCCGATGGCGCGGCAGGCCGATGTGGAGCGGGATGCAGGCCGGTATGGCGGCGCGCGCAAATACGGCCGCAGCGCCAACCTGCCGCCGAAGGGGCTGCCGCCCTCAGGCGAAGGCACGAGTGCGGGCGACGAGGATTCGGACTCTTACGGCCCCACAGGCAAGGGCCGCTCGGACGAGGGCACCCGCGTGCGCAAGCCCGGCCTCGACGAGATGGGCCCCGGCACCGACCGCGAGGTCCCGCTGAACTTCCGCGAGCGTCCCGCCGGGCGTTCGACGCAAGGGTTCGCCGGGCAGAAGCCGAAATACAAGGGCGGGCGCAAGGGGCGGTAGAGCCGCGCCGGCTCTGCTCCCTGTCATTCCCGGCCGGAGCGTCAGCGGAGGGGAAGGGAATCCATAGCACCACGCATGTGAGTGGATCCCGGTCCCGCGGACCGCCGGGGATGACAGCCCCCTACCCCGGCAGCCTCTCGAAAATGCCCGTCACCACCGAGCCGATGCTGGCGATGAGGATGGCCGCGGTGGCGGCGGCTTTGGGGATGAGCAGGCCGGCACGGCGCGCATCCGTGTACCAGCCGCCGATGATGGTGCGCCATTGCCAGTAGAGCGAGAAGGTCCAGGCCTGCGGATAGGGCCGCCGCTCGCGCCGGCAGATGTCCCACACGATGCGGTCGTTCACGCGGTAGAACGCCAGGGACGCCGCCCCGAACAGCACGAACCAGACCAGACCCCTGACCATCCCCGACGCTCCGGCTCTCGCCCGAACCCTCATGGTGGATGAGGGCCGTGCCATCTTTATGGCAAGGCGGCTTTCCCTTCAGCGCCAGGCCACCTCGAAGGCAGCAACGGGCCTGGCAAAGCCCTTCAGATCCCTGTGCCCGAGATCCACGAATTGGGCGCGATCCGGCATGAGGCCCGACACCGCTTCGGACACGACGATCGTCTCCGGCTCGGCGCTCTGGCACAGGCGCGCGGCCATCTGCACGGTGGCGCCGAACAGGTCGTTGTGGTCGGCCACCGGCTCGCCCGCATCGAGGCCGATGCGCACCTGCAGCTTCTCGCGGCTGGCGAGGTTGAAGGCCTCGAAGGCCTGCTGGATGGCCCGCGCGCAATCCACGGCGGCGGCCGCATCGTCGAAGGCGGCCATGATCCCGTCGCCGGTGTGCTTGACCTCGCGCCCGCCCTTGGCGTGCAGCGCCCGGCGCACGATGGCGTCGTGGGCCCGCACCATCTCCACGGCCCGCACGTCGCCGAGACGCGCGGTCATGGCGGTGGAATCGACCAGGTCGGTGAACATGATGGTGCGCAGGGCCGGATCGACGCGCCCGTCGCAGCAATGCCCCGAATGCCCCGAATGCCCCGCCGGCGCCGGATCGGACACGCGGCCCAGGAACGCCTCGACGGCCGAGAGATCGACCTCGATCACGTCGCGGGCGAGCTCCCCATGGGCCTCGTCATGGACGCGCATCGCCGTGTCGATGTCGGGCGCGTCGATGAGGCAGAAGGCCGTGCCGCGGGTGTCGTCGAACCAGTATGTCAGGAACCGCACGCCGTAGCGTCCCTGCACCTCCAGGTCCTTGCGATGGGCCTCGGCAATGTCGGCGGCGGTCAGTCCCTTGAGATCGTGCCGGTCGAGATAGATAGGCATCCTCGTGCCCTCCGAGCCCCCTGGAGCACTTTACACGGTTCGGGCGGAAGCCGGAATCCTGCCGCCTCACGGCCGGGCGGATGCGCGGGCCGCCCGGCGCAAACATTCAACCATTCGGTTGAAAATCTAATCCGACGGGCGCATATTCAACCACATGGTTGAACAACACGCACCCCACCTCGACACCGTCTTCCACGCCCTGGGCGATGCCACCCGCCGGCAGATGCTGCGCGACCTCTCGCGCGGCGAGCGCAGCGTGAGCCAGCTGGCGGAGCCCTTCGCGATCTCGCTGGCGGCCGCCTCGAAGCACATCAAGGTGCTGGAGCAGGCCGGGATGATCCGGCGCGAGGTGCGCGGCCGGACCCATCTGTGCCGCCTCGACCCCGGCCCGCTGGCGAGCGCCCATGAATGGCTCGCGGCTTACGAACGCTTCTGGACGGATCGTCTGGATGCCCTCGACCGGCTCCTTCGCGAGGAGGATGCCCGTGCCCCCAAGCCCCCGAAGAACCCCGAAGGAGACGGCCATGAATGACCTTTCGCCCACCCGGCTTGCCCCCGATGCCTATGGGACCTTAAGCGAGCCCGACACGCTGACGATCCAGCGCCTCCTCCCCGGCCCCGTCGAGCGGGTGTGGGAGTATCTCACGCAGAGCGAGCTGCGCCGCCAGTGGCTCGCCGCGGGCGAGATGGCGCTGGCGGTCGGCGCGCCCTTCGAGTTCGTGTGGCGCAACGACGAGCTCACCTCCCCGCCCGGCGCCCGCCCGGCCGGCTCGGCCGAGGAGCACCGGCTGGAATGCAGCATCACCGAGCTCGACCCGCCGAGAAAACTCGCCATCACCTGGGGCTCCACCGGCGGCGTCACCTTCACGCTCGAGCCCATCGGCAGCAAGACCCTGCTCACCGTCACCCATCGCCGGGTGTGCGAGCGCCCGATGCTGCTCAGCGTCAGCGCCGGCTGGCACACCCATCTCGACGTCCTGGCCGCCCGCATGGCAGGCCAGGAGCCGGAGCCCTTCTGGGACCAGATCGCCCGCCTGAAGCCCGAATACGACCGGCGCTTTCCGGCCTGAACCCACACCGCGTCATGGCCGTCCCCGGACTTGATCCGGGGATCAGTCCCGGCCATCCACGTCTTCGCTCTCCACAAACGCAGCCTCATCCTGAGAGGTTGGCTCATAAGGGACCGGCAGCCCCCTCCTCACGTCGTCACCGGCCTTGTGCCGGTGATCCCGATGCGGTGAGGCGCAACGCTTTTCAGCATCGGGATGGCCGGGACAAGCCCGGCCATGACGGAAACCGAGTCGTATTCCTCTTTATGAGCCAGCCTCTGAGGATTGCGCGAGCAATCCGTCTCGAAGGAGGATCCAGTGTTCTCTGGAAGCCCCTTCGAGACGCAGCCTCCGGCTGCTCCTCAGGATGAGGTGGGAGCGAGAGAAGACGTGGATCCCCGGTATAAGGCCGGGGATGACGCGCGGCCTAAGCCTGTCCATGAGGTCGAAGGAGAGCGCTTCGGATCAGGCCCCTGCCTCGAACGCTATTACGGCCACAGTCGCCTGTTGCGGCAGCTTCGAGGAACACGCGATGAGCGCCCCACCACGAGGGCCGACCCGCTGAGCCAAGCCACACGGTCCAGTCTGGGTCGGCAAGGGCATAAAGCCTTCTCCATGCGAGGAGGGTCAAGCTCGGTCAAACCCCTCAATCTTTAAGTTACTTACAAGACGCCAATCCACCAGTGATTGAGAAACTGAGGATATTGCACTTCTCGTACCCACCGGTATAAATCGTTAAGGCCAAGTCGCTATTTTCCTATCGCGGCAGCGCTCGGCCGCGCCGGTGACTTATGGGGCTTCGGTACAAGTACGACCGCTCTCCTTTGCTCGCTCCTGGTCGGCATTACCTGACCTTGGAGCAATTGTACGGCTTATGTGTCGCTCGTTTCCCTGGAAATAGGGATCGCGAGCACAAGTTCCACAAAGTAGAAGAGATGGTGCAGCAATTTTTGATTGCCGAAATCCCATGTGAAATGTGGATTGATGGAAGCTTTCTTACTGAGAAACCTGATCCGGGCGATGTAGATATTGTTGTAAAAATCGGCTTTGATGTTTCAGAAGCACTAACATCCGAGCAGAGACAACTTGTTGACGCAGCAAATGACATTGTTTATATTGAGGGAATAGACAGTTTTGTCTTTGTGGCGTATCCTCGTGATCATGAATTTTTTGGGTCAGAGATCGACGACCGCGAGACTTGGGCAGAGCAATTTGGGCTTGAACACAGCGAAGTCTGGTTAAAGGGACTTGCTGTTTTGAGACTGAGGGAAACGAATGTCGGACTACGCATTCGTCGCTGATCGCGCTAGGCGCGCTTTCGCCTCCGTCGCAAGATTGGAGAGCGCTTTGGCGCGCGCTCCAGAGGACTCATCCATTCAGATCAACTTGGCAGCAAAACGCAAACTAGCCCGCCAAGCACAAGAGCAACTTTACGTTGTCGCCGAGCGCAACCAAATAGAAATTTGCAATTATCGCTTGCTTCCAGAGGCAACAGAGCGCTATGCGCTCCCTTACGTTTCTAAGTCGCTCCTCGAATACCAAAATCTTTTTAGCCAAATCTATGATTCCTTCAAAAATGGACTTAAAGCGAGAACTCGAATTGGCAAAGAAGCTTGGGATGAAAGTCTTCTTGAACTCGCATATTCCTATAGTGGCTCACTAGGAGTGGTGCTACTCGCCACCAGCGAGCGAGACTTCTTCGAAGGCAAGCTAGACAATTCAATAGATGCTCTATTCCAAATCTTGGAAATTGATAGCCGCTCTGCTGTTAGAGATGTTGCTCATACTCTAGGCAATGCCGTTGTGAAGCGACTCCATGACTGGTCGGCAGCAAATATAGAAGGTGGATTTGCTACTGACGTTAGATGGAATCGATCAGACGGAAAGCAGCTTGGCCAGATAATCAACCGCCGACAGATGGAAGTAATTGTTGATCTGATTGAGGCAACATCTGACGAACAAACCCGCGATATTGACGCGATTGGGCTCCTAGTTGGTGGAGACCTAAATAGCGGCTCATTCCACTTCGTTGTTCCTAATGGCAGTGACTATCGCGGGTACTTGGCAGACGATTTCTTTCCTGACGCTGAGCTAACATTGGGTAAGACATATATTGCTCGGATTAGAGAGACTAGCACCACAGTGTACGCAACAGAGAAAATTGACCAGAAATTCGAACTTCTCTTTCTTAAAGATTTGGGTTGATTTCTAGTCAGAACATAGTGCGAGGCCGCATAGGAAAAGCCCTCTTGAATGCCTACTCAAAGCACTCACCAGCCTCGTCCGCACCAACCTCCCGGGTTTCTCCTCTGAAGTAGTCGGCTTGAGCGAGATTGCGGCATTGTTCCCATTTTGTTCTTGACAATCCTCCTAACCTGGGCTATATCGTAACCCATCCCCGCCCTTCGAGGGGCGCGCTCGCGAGGCGTCGCAAGAGTGGGGCGGAGAGCGGTCCCGCCGCAGGCCTCGCACGCCTGTGATCGCGGGTGGCCGATCCTGGCTTGACCAGGTCCGCTGAAACAAACCGCGCGTGATGAGCAGTTCGGCTCTCACTTACCACCACATCATCGAGCCGGGCTGCCCAACGCGCCACCCTCGATTGCCTTCCCTCCCGGGGCCTTGACCGGCCCCGGGGCCGATGGCCCGTGCCCGGTTCGTCCGGGCACTCCTCCCCGATTGCTTCATTCCCTTTCCCGACTCAACCATTGCCCGAGAGACCCGCCATGATCGACGACGAAGACCTTCCCCTGTTCGACATGCCCGATTTCGACGATACCCTGATCCGCCTGTCCAACCTGCTCAGGGCGCACCGGCTCTGCCGCCGGCGCACCTGCCGCTGGCATGAGGGCTGCCAGGGCGGGTTCGGCCCGCCCTGCTACCTGCAGCAGCGCCACCTCTTCGCCGATGCGGTCCGCTGCGAGCTCGACGAGTACCGGGCCTATTGGTACGAGCAGCGCCGGCGGGCCAAGGCCCGGCCGGCCTCCACGTAGCTTCGACCGTCATGGAGCCCTGACAGGGATGTCGATCCCAACGGGGATAGCGATCCCAACGGGGATGGCGATCCCCACGGGGATGCCGCCCCTGGCCCTGGACGCCGACGGCCCGCCCCTCTCGGGACCGGCGACCCGTCCGGGCCGGGCCGCAGCCCTGCGGCGCCGGGCGCCCGGCCGGCGTCGCGCCTGTCGCGGGCCAAGAAAAAGGGCGGCTTGCGGCCGCCCTCTCACTCATCCATCTGCGAAGGCTGCCTCAGAACAGGAAGTCGTCCGCCGTGAGCGTGCCCTTGAAGCCCTGGAGCACGATGGTGCCGGTGCCGGTGTCCACCACGGTGGCGCCGCCCTTGATGGCGATCTTCAGCTGCTCGAAGGCGGTCACGTCCGTGTTGCGCAGGTCGAGGAGGTCGTCGGCCTGGCTGAAGTCGCGGATGCGGTCGCGGCCGAAATTCACGTCGAAGGCGAAGCTGTCCTGGCCCAGGCCGCCGCGCAGGAAGTCCGTGCCGGCGCCGCCGTTGACCACGTCGTTGCCGTCGCCCGCGAAGATCATGTCGAAGCCGGCGCCGCCGAGCACCGTGTCGTGGCCCGCGCCGCCCTGGAGGACGTCGGCCCCGGTGCCGCCGTCGATGCTGTCGTCGCCCGCTCCGGCGAAGACGATGTCGTGGCCCGCGCCCGCATCGACCGTGTCGTTGCCCGCATTGGCCCAGATCCGGTCGCGGCCGTTGCCGCCGGTCAGCCGGTCGTCGCCCGCGCCGCCCCAGAGCCGGTCGTGGCCGTCGCCGCCGTCGATGGTGTTGTTGCCGGCCCCGCCGTAAATGCGGTCGTTGCCGTTATAGCCCTTGATGAGATCCGTCCCCATGCCGCCGCGCAGCACGTCGGCCCCTCGGCCCCCGAAATATCTTGCCATTTCCAACCTTCAGTCTTCGATTTCAAACAGGCTGTTCAACAATGAAGCGGAGCATTGTCCGCCGCCCCTTCGATATCACGTTTCGGCAGGCTGGCGAGGGTTTTCGGCCCGCTGGGCCGTTTGGTCGCTGGATGGCAGGCGAATGGCCGGGGAGCGCCCGGCCATCGGGTTCGATCAGGCTCGTGTCGGGCTCAGAGCCGTCCCAGCAGCAGCAGGACGATGAGGATGACGAGGACGAGGCCGATGAGGCCGCTCGGCCCGTAGCCCCAGCCGCGGCTGTGCGGCCAGGCCGGGACGACGCCGATGAGCAGCAGGATCACGAGAATGAGCAGGATGGTGCCGATACCCATAAGGAGGTCTCCTTCGATTGCGGGCCTTCGGAACGGCCGCGCTTCATGGGTGAAGAAACTTGGCCGTTCGGGAAAAGGTTCCCGTCTCCATGAGCCCCGTTTTTGCCTGTGGATGAGCACCGAAGGGGTAGGTTCCCGGGCGGAACGTTCACAACGGCTTGACGTTACCTCCCTGGCGGTTGGGGGCGGCCTTCACGCGCCCCCTCGGGAGGCCGTCAATCCCCGATGGTTCAGGACAACCCGATGCAGAAGAAGAATCCGAACATCATGCGCAACGAAGACACAGAGAGCGTTCCTGGCCTTCACGGGTCATCCCCAGCGCTCAGCCGCTCGGTGCAGGCCCAGATCGGCCAGCGGCTGCGCCAGTTCTACGAGACCCTGGCGCTCGGCGAGCAGCCGGTGCCGGACCGGTTCATCGAGATCATCAATCGGCTGGACGAGCGCAAGCCGGAGAAGCAGCAGTCATGAGTATCGACACCAGTCTTCGCGACTCCATGCTCAAGGCGACGCCCAACCTGCGCGCCTTCGCCATCTCGCTCACGAACAACGTGGATCGCGCCGACGACCTTGTGCAGGAGACCCTGATGCGGGCGATCGCCAACATCGACCGCTTCCAGCCCGGCACCAACATGCAGGCCTGGCTCTTCACCATCCTGCGCAACCTGTTCCATTCCGAATACCGCAAGCGCCGCCGGGAGGTGGAGGATGCGGACGGCAAGTACGCGGCCGCCCTCTCGGTGCAGCCCGACCAGTTGCCCCATCTCGATTTCGAGGATCTGCAGAAGGCCCTGGCCTGCCTCCCCCACGACCAGCGCGAGGCGCTGCTGCTGGTGGGCGCCTCGGGCTTCTCCTACGAGCAGGCGGCGGAGATCTGCGGCTGCGCGGTCGGCACGATCAAGAGCCGCGTCAACCGGGCCCGCAACCGGCTCGCCGAGCTGATGCACCTCACCGACATGGAGGAGGATCTCGGCCCGGACCGCGTCACCCTCTCGGCGATGCACGCGGTCGCCTGACAACGGATCTCAAGCGGCCGTCAACGGCCTTCGAACGATTGGCGCTGCCTCGCGGGGCGCCAACCGATTTAGCGACGCCGGAACTGCTGGTTGCCGCGCTGCGGCGGGCGCGGACCGGAAGAGGCACCCGAGTCCTTGTGACGGAAGATGAGGCGGCCCTTCTCCAGATCGTAGGGCGACATCTCGACGGTCACGCGGTCGCCGGCGAGCGTCTTGATACGGTTCTTCTTCATCTTGCCGGCCGTATACGCGATGACCTCGTGCCCGTTGTCGAGCTGCACGCGGTAGCGCGCATCGGGCAGGATTTCGGTCACAAGTCCTTCAAAGGTGATCAGTTCTTCCTTTGCCATGCAAAGCCTTTCCTCATAACAAAAAAGCCGCCCCTGAACCGGAACGGCCAATATGCGAGAGGACGTGCGGGGCACGTCCTCCGGCATGAAACCTTAGGCGTTCTGCAGGTTCACTGCAGAAGCGCGGCCGGTGCGCTGGTCGGTCTGAAGCTCATAGGAGATCTTCTGGCCTTCCTGCAAGCCGCGCATGCCGGCACGCTCGAGCGCCGTGGCATGAACGAACACATCCTTGCCGCCGTTGTCGGGCTGGATGAAACCATAACCCTTGGTTTCATTGTACCACTTCACGGTTCCCTGTTCCATGGGGAATTCCTTTTCACTGTCGTTTGCACGTGGATGAGAGCTTAAGGCCAGTCACCCGTTAGTCGATAGATGGTAGAGCAAGGAACGTGCGCCCGGCAGTGCCAAAGCGGGAAGCCCAGTCGTCCGGCCAAATGTCGATGAGAACTACGTAGGGTACGGATGGGGCAAATGCAAGGCAAAGGCCCATGGCCCGTCCCCGGTCGCCGCTATCTGTGAACCGGCCGTCAGCGGCTGCCCCGGATGCCGGAAATCACCCCCTGGAGAGCCTCCTCGCCTTGCGGCGTGAAGCGGATCTCGCTGCCGTCGGCCTCGATGAGGCCGCGGCCCTTCAATTCCTCAACGGCAGGGTCGCTCGCCTTGTGGCCGACACCGTCCTTCTGCACCACGCTGCGCACCATCTGGCCGCTCGACAGTTGGTGATAGGCCGCGAAGGCGAAGACCGCCAGCGCCTCGTCGCTCAATCCGGACAGATCCGCCATCGTTGACCTCGATTGCCGTTGAAGGGTTCCACCCTCTCAATGCGATTGCACCGGGACCGTTCAAGCGGAGCGGCAAAAACAGGCCCCGCGACGCTCCTCCGGCCACTAGGAACAGAGCCCCGTGCCTCACGTTGTTTGCGCGAGGGCGGGCCCTCAAGGGCCCCGGACGACAGCAAGGAGGAGCGCTATCATGGCCAATGATCGCAACCGCTACGGAAACAGGGCTTCCGACTGGCAGGACCGCGAGGACGACGGATACATCGCCCGCCGCGGCTTCGGCAACCGCAGCGCCGGCTACGACCGGAACGCCGGTTCGGGCCGAAGCTCCAATTCGGATGAAGGGTATGGGCGCGGCCGCGAGCGCGACTTCGGAGACTCGGCCGGCTACGGCACCGGCGGATCGGCCCTCGACTGGCACGACGTGGTCGGCGACAACCGGGGATCCGGACATCCCCTGTTCGATACGGACCGCCGGCACGACCCGGACCGGTTCGGGCAGGACCGCTACGGGCGCGACCGCTCCGGCTCGGAGAGCTTCGGCCGCGGCTCTCGCGACTACCACGAGGACCGCGGCTTCATGGATCGGGCCGGCGACGAGGTGCGGTCCTGGTTCGGGGATGACGACGCGGAGCGCCGCCGCGACCGCGACATGCGCGAGGCCGGCCAGCATCGCGGCCGCGGGCCGAAGGGCTACCAGCGCTCCGACGCCCGCATCCTCGAGGACGTGAACGACCGCCTGACGGAGGATCCGCACGTCGACGCCTCCGAGATCGACGTGAGGGTGGAGAACCGGGAGGTCACCCTCACCGGCACGGCCAACAGCCGCTTTGAGAAGCGGCACGCAGAGGACATTGCCGAATCCGTCTCCGGCGTCACCCACGTGCAGAACAACCTTCGCATTCAGCAGGCGGCCGATGCAGGCATTGCCGGCACCATGATGTCCGGTGCCGGGGCGGCGGGAGCGGGCAGTGTCGGGAATCCGACCACGACCCCAAGTCGCCGCAGGACCGGCGGAACGTCGGGCAGCGGCGGCTGACACCTTCCGATCCGCCCTCCGCCCGCCGGTTTACCAGGATGCGCTTCCTCCCTTGGGGATGAGGCGCATCCGTCGTACCAAGGCCTTTGACTTTCCATGAGCGTGTCGGGACACCATATGGAAGGGACAAGGACGAGGACATCGATGGCAGGCATCTCCGTTACGCTCGAAGGCGACAACATCCAGCTGGCGTTCCAGAAGGGCGAACAATCCACGGCCGTGGTCATGGATCCCCAGGCCGCCCGCTCGCTCGTGAGGGCCGTGAGCCAGCTCCTCACCGCCATCGGCGAGAACGTCGGCGAGGAGGGCGAGGAGATGCCGGAGGAACTGGTGGATGTGACCTCCCAGACCATCGATGTCGGCATGGATGAGCACGGGATGGCCGTGGTGGCTCTTCAGGCGGGCTTGATGCCGCCTTTCCTGCTTCGTCTGAAGGACGACGAAGCGAGGCATATCGCCCAGAGCCTGCTCGAAATCCTCAACAGCCCCCGTGACGTGCGCGTCTCGCACGGGGATCATTAGGCTTAACCACAGCCGTTTTCTGTCGCCAGAAAAGGATTGATCTCGATACGGGCACCTGACATAGAGTTATTTTATAACTTTTCAGTGCCTTCGACGAGCTGAAGCAGTATCTCGAAGGCAGCCGGGGTATTGTCATGGCGAATTGGTCAGCAGGGTATGTCGTCGACGTCGAGTATACCCATGGTTTCTACCAGGAGCTGACGCCGAGCCTTCTCGGCTTTCTAACACTCCTGCAGGGCGTGCAGGCACCGGATCTTGGCTCTTCTGCACTCACCTATTGCGAGCTTGGGTGCGGCCAGGGCTTCTCGACCAATCTCCTGGCGGCCGCGAACCCGCACATCCAGTTCCACGCCACCGACTTCAATCCGGGCCACATCGTCGGCGCACAGAGCCTCGCACAGGCCGGGGGCTTGCAGAACGTCCACTTCTACGACGACAGTTTCGCCGACTTCCTGGACCGCAGCGACCTGCCGGATTTCGACTTCGTCTGCCTGCACGGGATCTACAGCTGGATCTCTCCCGAGAACCGGCGGACCATCGTCGAGTTCATCCGCCGGAAGCTCAAGCCCGGTGGCATCGTCTACATCTCCTACAATACCATGCCCGGCTGGGCCTCCATGATGCCGCTCCGGCGCCTGCTCTTGGAGCACATGGCCGCGAGGGGTTCGCAGCTCCCAGGCCCGGCGCGCGTCAAGAACTTCCTCGACGTTGCAGACAAGCTCGGCAAGCTCGACACGCGCTTTTTCGCCAACCATCCCAAGCTGTCGAAGCGGATCGAGAAGCTTAAGGATCAAAATTCAAACTACATTGCGCATGAATACCTCAACCAGGATCTGGAGCCCTTCTACTTCTCGGATCTCGCGCGAGAGCTGGTCGAGGCGAAGCTGACCTGGGTCGGGCCCGCGAACGCGCTCGAGAACCTCGACGAGGTCAACCTGACGAAGGAGCAGCGGGAGTTCCTCGCCGGGATCGACGACATCGCCCTGCGCCAGACCACGCGCGACCATATCGTCGACCAGCAGTTCCGCCGCGACATCTTCATCAAGGGGGCGGCCCGTCTCTCCGCCCATCAGATTCGCGAGCAATGGCTTGAGACAGGCTTTGTCCTGACCGCAAAAGGCAGCAGGATCCCGCGCGAGCTGCGTGGCCTTCGCCACGGCGTCAAACTGCACAGCGGCATATACGATCCTCTGATCGCCGTGCTCGAGAAGGGTCCCCGCACCCTGCGCGAGATCATGGCCGAGCCGGTTCTGGCACAGGCGGGCTTCAGCCGTTTGATCCAGGCCCTCACGATCCTCGTCGCCTTGGGGTCCTGTCAGCCCTGCTTGCCGACACGGGGACTTGACGAGCGGAAGCTCCGGACGGAGCGCTTCAATCGGGTTGTCGCGGACCTGTCGCGCTTCGAGCGCAAGTTCGGATCCTTCGCCTCTCCGGTTACGGGCGGCGGCATCGCGGCCGACCGCATCAGCCAGCTGATGTGGCTGTCCCTGGAGGAGCGCGAGACCGAAATGGCCCATTTTGTCGGGAGCGTCCTGTCGGCAGCCGGTCACCGTCTCTTGAAGGACGGCAAGCCCTTGAACGATGCGGACCAGGAAACGGAGCTCCGGCAGCGCATCGCTGATTTCGAACAGAACACCCTCGGCGTGTGGGAGAATCTCGGCCTTTGCGCGCCATCGCCGCAGGAAGCCGCCGAGCAGCGGCGGCTGCGCGCCTGAGCCGTATATCCACTCCGGCCTCAAGCTGAGCGGCTGCGGAACTTCATGAATGCCATTCTGTTGTCGAACGCGGGTCATTCTTGGCCGCGCTTCGGACAGGGCCCATGGCAGTTCACGATCCAGATCTCACCTCCGGCGCATATCCGTCCGTTCCGGTCATGAACGCCAAGGCGGAGCCGACGCTCAAGTATCCGGAGTCGGAAGCCTTCTACGCGGAGGCTCTTCGGGAGCTGAACTCCCTCGGGCTACCCTTCCTGCTCGCGGGCACCTATGCACTCTCGGCCTATACGGGCATCACGCGCCCGACCAAGGATCTCGACATCTTCTGCAAGGCCGGCGACTACACCCGTGTGCTATCGCATTTCAAGAGCATCGGCTATTCCATCGAGATCGAGGACGACCGCTGGCTCGGCAAAGTGTTCAAGGGTCAGTATTTCTTCGACGTGATCTTCGCCTCGTCGAACGGCACGATGCCGATCGGCGACCCCTGGTTCGAGCACGCGCGCCAGATCGACGTCTTCGGCATTCCCGTGCGCATCGTCGGGCCGACGGAACTCGTCTGGTCCAAGTGCTTCATCCAGCTGCGCCACCGCTATGACGGGGCCGACGTGGCGCACACGATCCTGAAGGCGCACGACCAGATCGACTGGCATCGCCTGCTCGCCTACATGGAAGTCCATTGGGAGGTGCTGCTCATGCACCTGCTCAACTTCCGCTGGATCTACCCATCCGAGCGCGACAAGGTTCCACACTGGGTGATGAACGAGCTTCTCGACAGGCTCACCAAGCAGCTCGATCTTCCTCCGCCGCAGATGAAGGTCTGCCGCGGACGGATGTTCTCGCGTGTCGACTACGAAATCGACGTAAAGCAATGGGGCTTCGGCGACGTGGGCGGCGAAGGTGAATGGCGGAATGAGTGACGAACCACAACAGTTGATGAAGATCGCTGCCATGGGCGACCTTCATATCCGTGAAGACAATGCCGAGTCCTATCGCGAACTCTTCGGAGAAATCTCGCGCGAGGCGGATGTGCTGGTGCTCGCCGGAGACCTGACGGATCTCGGCAAGCCGAAGGAAGCGGAGCTTCTCGCGCAGGACCTGAAAGCCTGCTCGATACCCGTCGTCGGCGTTCTCGGCAACCACGACTACGAATGCGGCGCACAGGAAGAGGTCGCCCAGATCCTGCGCGATGCCGGCATGAAGCTGCTGGACGGGCAGTCCGTCGAGATCGACGGCGTCGGCTTTGTCGGCGTGAAGGGATTTGCCGGCGGCTTCGGGCGGCGCATGCTGGGATATTTCGGCGAGCCCGCCATGAAGCAATTCGTCACCGAGACCATGAACGAAACGCTGCGGCTGGAGAACGCCATGCGCCATGTGCGCGCCAAACGCTCCATGGTCATTCTTCATTATGCGCCTGTCACCGATACGATCGAAAGCGAACCGTTGGAGATCTATCCGTTCCTGGGCTCATCGCGCCTGGCGGAAACCATCGACCGCTTCAAGGTCAACGCCATCGTGCACGGGCACGCGCATCGCGGCCGTTTCGAGGGCCGCACGCCCGGCGGGCAGCCGGTCTACAACGTGGCCAAGCACATCGAGAAGCCGACCGGCAAGCCTTACGCCATTCTGGAAATCTGAGCGGGCTCATTCGCAGCCCGCTCGACGCCTCATCATCTTAAGCTCAATAGCGCGTGCCGGGGTCGGTCGGGTTGCCTGGCAGGTAATCGGGCTCGGAGCCTGGACCTTTCGGATCGGTGATCCCCGGATCGTTCACGGGATAGGGCGTGCGCGGCCCGGTCGGCCCGATATCCGGCTGCTCGTCGGGCACCGGCACTGGCGGCGGCACCTCGCTTGGAATGTTGCCGCCCGGCAGCGGCTCGTTCGTCGGTGCTCCCGGATTGACCATCGTTTCATCCTCTGTTTGCGACATCCCTGATTGGGTCAACAGGCGCACGCGGACACGGTTCCGACCGGCGCTCGCGCCGCGGAACCCCGCCATCGTTC
This sequence comes from Microvirga splendida, assembly GCF_016427565.1. Taxonomy (GTDB): domain Bacteria; phylum Pseudomonadota; class Alphaproteobacteria; order Rhizobiales; family Beijerinckiaceae; genus Microvirga; species Microvirga splendida. Next base: position 182,614 of record NZ_JAELXT010000003.1, on the reverse strand, counting down.
ATCCGTTCCCAAGCAGTCCCAAAACAATGGAGAAGCATCATGCCTGACATCAAACAGGCCAGGATCCTCATCATGGCCACCGACGGGTTCGAGCAGTCGGAGCTCATGGTGCCGCAGGAGAAGCTGTCGGATGCCGGCGCAACGGTCGAGGTCGCGGCTCCGAAGTCGCGCATGAAGTCCGGCAAGATCTATGGCTGGGACGAAAACGACTGGGGCAAGACGGTGTCCGTCGACAAGGACATCGAGGACGTGAACCCGGCCGATTACGATGCACTCGTGCTGCCCGGCGGGCAGATCAACCCCGACAAGCTGCGCGTGGAGCCAAAGGCGATCGAGATCATCCGCGCCTTCTACTCATCGGGCAAGACTATAGCTGCGATCTGCCATGCACCCTGGCTGCTGATTGAGGCCGGGATCATCAAAGGCAGGAAATGCACGTCCTACCACTCGATCAAGACCGACGTGGTCAATGCCGGAGGCCAGTGGCGCGATGAGACGGTCGTGACCGATCACGGCCTCATCACCAGCCGCAATCCCGGCGATCTCGATGCCTTCGTGAGCAAGATCATCGAAGAGGTTCGCGAAGGCTCGCACGCCGGCAGGCGCCAGGCCGCAGAGTAGCATGCAAGCAAAAAAGCGGCCGGTGAGAACCGGCCGCTTTCGTATTCGTCTGGAGAGCGGCTTTAAACCTGCTGGATCGCCGAGACCTTCCAGGGACCACCCTGGTCGCGACGGAAGGTCCAGAGCTCGGTGGCCTCTTCGACCTTGTTCGGATCGCCTTCCACCACGCGGCCGCTGGCGCGGTCCACCATGACGTCGGTGATGCCGAAGCGCATGGCGACGGTCGCGTAGTCGGTCGCCCCCTCGCGCCAGGCCTCCGACAGGTCGCCCTGGTTGAGGCGCACATTGGAGAGCTTGTTCACGACGCCGCGTGCGGCGTTGTCGTTCAGTTCCTCCTGGATGTAGCCGGCCATCTCCGGGGTCGCGAGCGTCCAGAGCTTGGCGACGTCCTCACGGGAATAGGCATCCTGCATCTCGACGAGACCCTTCTCGAACTCGGCGTAGTCGCGCTCGCCGATGCCGATCTCGTCACGCACGCCGGGACGGCGCTGTGCTGCCTGGGGCTGAGCCCCTCTGGATATGCCGCCGAGCGCTCCGCCTAAGCCCCCTGCAAGGCCGCCCATGCCACTGCCGAGACCGCCGCCCATGGGGCGTCCGCCGGCCGGAGGGACGCTGCCGCCCATGGAGCGGGCATAGCCCTGATCCTGGCCCGGACCCGCATAGGCAGGCTGCTGACGCCTGCGGAACCACTTCATGGCGAAGGAAACCACCAGGACGATCAGGCCGATCTGGAGCAGGAGCCCAAAGATCGAGGCGAGACCGGCAAGGCCGCCGAAGAAGCCGTTGCCCATGAGCATGCCGAGCAGGCCTGCGCCGAACAGGCCGGCCATGAGGCCCGTGCCGAAGCCGAAGCGGCGCGGCTGCGCCACGTTGGGCGCCGGAGTGCCCGGACGGGTCACGTTGGGGCCCTGGTTGGGAACCTGTGAGCGCTGGATCGGGGCTGCGGCGTCAGGCGCCGTTCGCGTGGCCGGCGGCGGGGTGTAGGTGCGCGCACCGCGCGAGCCGAAGCTGCCCCCTCCCCGCCCGACGCGGGCCTCGGCCGCACTTCCGGCGAAGACCAGAGCGGCCGCCAGGGCCATCATGACCCGGCTACGGCGAGAAGCTAAATTCATCATTGTCTTGGTTTTCCATCCCTTCGGAGCATATCGCTCTCGAGAGATAATGTGGTGATGCCCAAGGGGTTGCGGAAGGGTCGGCCGTCCGATTTTGAGCGAGGCTTCGGAAGCCTCCTCCCACCCGCCATCACCGTCTTTGCGCCGGTGAGCCTGCCCGAAAAGAATTAGCCTCGCAGAAACGCCATGGCTGAGACGGGCCCGGCCATGGCGTGTGGTCATTCGAAGAGCCTCAATGCCCCTGCTTCTGCTTCAGCTGGTCGATCCGCTTCGAGGCTTCCGCCTTGTCGAGATCGGGGTCGAAGGCCTTCGGCTCGTGGGCCTGCTCGGACAGGGTCTTGAGATAGGATGCCTGAGCACCGGTCATCGGTTCGTCCCCCGAAACCCACTCGTCCGGATCCTTGATCTGGTTGTCGGAAGGATCAGGATCGGTCTTCGGATTACCTGCCTCTGCGGGACCCTTATGGTTAACGGAACCACCGGATTTCACTTTGCTGTGCGAAGACATGCGGGACTCCTATTGTTCTATATTTGTTCTGATAGGAGAACAGCCTTTCAGGCCATTGGTTCCTCAGAGAAAGGCGGATTACTCCCCCGGACTCATCCCCGTTATCCACAGATACGGCCCTCGACTCCCGGCCACGCCCATGTTCTTGATTTGTTCATGCAATGCAGGATGGGCGGATGGCGATGCGCAAACCGACGGGTCTGGAGCGGCTCTACGTCGACTTCGATTCCTTCTTCGCCAGCGCCGAGCAGCACCTGCAGCCTGCCCTGCGCGGCAGGCCTGTGGGCGTCATTCCGGTCGATTCGGAGCATACGGGGCTCATCGCGGTCAGCCGGGAGGCGAAGGCCCTGGGGCTCAGGCGCGGCACCTTCGTGCGCGATGCCCGCCGGCAATGCCCCGGGCTGGTCCTCGTGACGGCGCGGCACGAGGCCTATGTGAAGCTCCACCGCCAGATCCTGGACGCCATCGAGACGGTGCTTCCCGTCAAGGCGGTCTGCTCCATCGACGAGATGCTGTGTGCTCTCGTGCCGTCGGAATGGCCGCGAGCCCTCGAGGTCGGGCAGCGCGTGAAGGATGCCATCGCGACCCGGATCGGCCCGACCCTCACCTGCTCGGTGGGCCTGGGGCCTAACGACCTTTTGGCCAAGATCGCTGCCGAGATGAAGAAGCCCGACGGCCTCGTGGCCCTCCATCCCGACGACCTGCCCGGTCCCCTGCTCTCCCTCGGGCTCACGGACATCCCCGGCATCGCCCGAGGCAATGCGGCGCGTCTGGCCCGCGCCGGGATCGGCGACATGGCCGCGCTCTGGCGGCTCCAGCCCAAGCAGCTGCGCCGCCTGTGGGGCAGCGTCGAGGGGGAGCGGATGTGGATGGGGCTGCACGGCTACACCGTCGAGCGGCCGGAGACCCGGCGCCGCATGTTCGGCCATGGCCGGGTTCTCCCCGCCGACTGGCGCTCCCTGAACGGCGCCTACGCGGCCGCCCGCGTGCTGCTGGCCAAGGCCTCCGCCCGGATGCGGCGGGAAGGTTTCGCCGCCAAGGCCCTGGCCCTGTGGCTCACCGACAAGAACAGCGCCGGCTGGTACGGGGAGGAGCATTTCCAGCCGGCCTGGGACGACCCGTCCCTGCTGGCATCCTTGAGCCGCCTCTTCCTCCATGCCGAGCGGGAGGAGATGCATCGCAGCCGCAGCGTCCACGTGGCGCTGCACGATCTCGTGCCGCTGCAGGACATCGAGGAGGATCTGTTCGATCACATGCCCGAGGTGCAGCTCAAGCGCCGCATGGAGTACCTGTCCGTCATCGCCGACCGGTTCAATGTCAGCCACCGCAAGACCCTGCTTCACTGGGGCCCCTGGGTGACGATTCCCGGGGGCTATGCCGGCGCGAAGATCGCCTTCAACCGCATCCCCGATGACGAGGATTTCTAGGCGGCATGAGAGATGTTGAGCATAGGAGCTGCCTTGGCCACTATGGCGGCTCAGTTGTTCCCTGGAGGCTCCTCAATGGCCAAGCGTGCAATCATTCCACCCGGGTTTCAGGCCGCCGTCGAGCACCTGAAGATGTCTCCAGCCATTGTTTCCGGAAACCACGTTTTCCTGACCGGCGTCACGGGGAGCGATATGCACGGACAGATGCCGGACGATCAGGAAACGCAGATCAGAAATGCCTTCGAGAAGATCGGCTCCGTGCTGCGCGCGGGCGGTCTGACGTTTGACGCGATCATCGAGATGACGACCTATCATGTGGGCCTGCGGGACCATTTCGACTTCTTCAATGCGATCCGCCTCGAATACCTGAACGAGCCTTACCCGGCCTGGACGGCGGTTGAGGTCGCCGGTCTCAGGCGTGAGGGGGCCATCGTCGAGATCCGCGTCATCGCCCATATGGAGCCACTCTGAAAAGGCCTAAAAACGTAAATGCCCGGCGCGAGGCCGGGCATGAACGTGATAGCCGAGTGAGAGGAGCTGCCTCAGGCCGCCTTGCTCTTGGGCTGCACTTCGGCCGTGTAGTCGTCCATCAGCACCTTGGTCATGTTGCCGGGCTGGTACGTGTGCGGGCCGATCTCGGACACGGGCGTCACTTCGGCCGCCGTGCCGGTGATGAAGCACTCGTTGAAGCTCGGGAGCTCGTCCGGCATGATCCGGCGCTCGGCCACCTCGAAGCCGCGGCGCTTGGCGAGGTCGATCACCGTGCGGCGGGTGATGCCGTCGAGGAAGCAGTCGGCGATCGGCGTGTGAACGATGCCGTCGCGGATGAAGAACACGTTGGCGCCCGTGCATTCGGCCACGCGGCCCTGCCAGTCGAGCATCAGCGCGTCGGCATAGCCCTTCCGCTCCGCCCTGTGCTTGGAGATCGTGCAGATCATGTAGAGGCCCGCCGCCTTGGCGGCCGACGGAGCCGTCGCCGGATCGGGACGGCGGTACTCCGCCATGTCGATGCGGATGCCCTTCATCTTCTGGGCCGGGTCGAAATAGCTCGGCCATTCCCAGGCCGCGATGGCGAGATGGATCTTGTTGGCCTGCGCGGCCACGCCCATCATCTCCGAGCCGCGCCAGGCGACGGGGCGCAGGTAGGCATCCTTCATGCCGCTCTTTTCCAGCACGAGGCGCTTGGCCGCGTCGATCTCGGCCACCGTGTAGGGGATCTCGAAATCGAGGATCTCGGCCGATTTCTTCAGGCGCTCCGAATGCTCGGTCGACTTGAAGATCTCGCCGCCATAGGCGCGCTCGCCTTCGAACACGGACGACCCATAATGGAGGCCGTGGGAGAGAACGTGGAGCTGGGCATCCTTCCAGGGTACGAGCTGCCCGTCGTACCAGATCCATCCATCACGTTGATCGAAGGGGGACGCGGACATCGTGTATCTCCTTGCAGGCCAGCCTTTGCGGCAACCGGGGCCGGGTAATTTCCGGTGCGCCTCCGCACGATTTGGGTTTCATTCGTTTCGCGGAAGCGGCTTGACGAGTAACAATCGTCCTGAGATATGTCAACAAGGCTGACATATCATTTGGGATAAGGACGTTGCCTGACGCCATTCCGGCTTTGAAGTCTCACCAACCCGGCAAGGACATCCTCGCCGAGACTCCGGCCTATGACCTGATCGAACTGTTCTTCTTCGCCTATCGCGACTTCGTCAGCGATCCGGACCGGATCCTGGACGAGTACGGCTTCGGGCGCGCCCATCACCGGGTCCTGCACTTCGTCGGCCGCAATCCCGGCCTGACCATCGCGGAGCTTCTCGACATCCTGCGCATCACCAAGCAGAGTCTCAACCGGGTCCTGAAGGAGCTGATCGACAAGGATTTCATCGAAAGCCGGATGGGCACCGCCGACCGGCGCCAGCGGCTGCTCTTCGCCACCGAGCAGGGCCGGGAGCTGGCCCTGAAGCTTGCCAAGCTGCAGACCCGCCGCATCATGCGTGCCTTGTCCGACATGGAGCCGGAGGCCAAGGACCTGGTGAGCCGCTATCTTCTGCGCCTGATCGATCCGGACAGCAGCGCCCATGTGAAGCACCTCGTATTCGGGTCTGAGGAAACCTGATAAAGCAGGGTCCGTGACAGTAAAGTGTTAGACCCGATGGATGCACGCATCGACATTCCCGACCATGCCCCGCACGTCCTCGTGGTGGACGACGACCGCCGCCTGCGCGACCTGCTGACCCGGTTTCTCAGCGAGAACGGCTATAGGGTGACGGCCGCAGCCAGCGCCGCCGAGGCTCGGGCCAAAGCGGAGAACTTCGTCTTCGACGCCCTCGTCCTCGACGTGATGATGCCGGGCGAGACCGGGTTCGAGTATGCCCGCTCCTTGCGGGAGCATTCGCAGGTGCCGATCCTCATGCTCACCGCCCGCTCCGACACCTCGGACCGGGTGACGGGCCTCGAGATCGGCGCGGACGACTACCTGTCGAAACCCTTCGAGCCGCGCGAGCTGCTCCTGCGTCTGGGCAACATCCTCAAGCGCGCCGTGCCCGTGCCGGGCGCTTCCAACGGGGACGCTCCGGACGTGATCCATTTCGGCCCCTTCTCCTACCGCTTCGACCGGGGCGAATTGCGCAAAGGCGATGAGGTGGTGCGCATCACCGAGCGCGAGCGCGAGATCCTGACCATTCTCGGCAGCCATGCGGGCGACAACGTGCCCCGCGAGGCGCTCGCCGGCAACGGCCTCGCCGCCAACGAGCGTACGGTGGACGTCCAGATCAACAGGCTGCGCCGCAAGATCGAGACCGATCCGGCCAACCCGATCTTCCTCCAGACCGTGCGCGGCATCGGCTACCGGCTCGTGATCGACCGATGAAGATCGGCGCGACCCTGAAGTATTCGCCCCTCGACCATGCCGCGCGCTGGTTCGGGCGTTTCCTGCCGAAGGGTCTCTATGCGCGCGCGCTCATCATCATCATCGCGCCGGTCATCCTGCTGCAATCGGTCGTGGCTTACGTGTTCATGGAGCGCCACTACGAACTCGTGACCCGCCGCCTCTCCTCGGCCGTGACCGCCGACATCGCGGCGCTCATCGACATCTACGAGAGCTATCCGCAGGACAGGAACACCAGCACTCTCTCGCGCATCGCCTCCGAGCGCCTGCAGCTCGACGTGGACATCCTGCGCAACACCGATCTGCCGCCGCCCGGCCCGAAGCCCTTCTTCGACATCCTCGACGAGACCCTGTCCAACGAGTTGCGCCGCCAGGTGGACCGCCCCTACTGGATCGATACGGTCGGGCGCTCGAGCTATGTGGAAGTGCGCATCAAGCTCGATCAGAACGACGTGATGCGCGTTCTGGCGCGGCGCAGCCAGGCCTATGCCTCCAACTCGCACATCTTCCTCGTGTGGATGGGTGGTTCCTCCTTCGTGCTGCTCGGCATCGCCATCCTGTTCCTGCGCAATCAGATCAGGCCGATCCTCAGGCTCGCGGAAGCGGCCGAGGCTCTCGGCAAGGGGCGTGAGATCGACTTCCGCCCGCGCGGCGCACGCGAGGTGCGCCAAGCCGGTCACACGTTCCTCGAAATGAAACGGCGCATCGAGCGCAACATGGAACAGCGCACGACGATGCTGAACGGCGTGAGCCATGATCTGCGGACCATTCTGACGCGCTTCAAGCTCTCGCTCGTGTTCCTCGAACAAACAGCCGAGGTCGAGGACCTCAAGCGCGACGTGGACGAGATGAGCCGCATGCTGGAAGGCTATCTCGCCTTCGCCCGCGGCGAAGGCGGCGATGCGGGCGAGCAGGCCGTTGCGACGGATCTGCGGCAACTGCTCGAAGAGGTGCAGTCCGATGCTGAGCGCCAAGGCCACGTGACGGAACTCGACATCGTCGGAGACCCGATGATCACCGTGCGTCCCGATGCGTTCCGCCGCCTTCTCTTCAACCTCGTGTCCAACGCGGCGCGGCACGGGGACAGGATCGAGATCACGGCCAATCACGAAACGCGTTGGCTGGTGCTGCACGTGGATGACGACGGGCCGGGCATTCCGCAGGACATGCGCGAGGAGGTGTTCAAGCCGTTCGTTCGCCTGGATGAGGCACGCAACCAGGACGAAGGCGGTTCAGGCCTCGGCCTTGCCATCGCCCGCGACGTCGCGCGCTCCCACGGCGGCGACATCGTGCTCGGCGAAAGCCCTCTCGGGGGCTTGAGGGCAACGGTCAGGTTGCCGGCCTGATCAGTAGAGCCTTCCCCCCACGGGCACGTCGCGATCCGGCCTGATCAGCATGACGTCGCCATTGGCATCGGGCACGCCGAGCGTCAGCACCTCCGAGATGAACGGCCCGATCTGGCGCGGCGGGAAGTTCACCACCGCCAGCACAAACGTTCCCACAAGCTCCTCCGGTGTGTGATTGACCGTGATCTGAGCCGACGAGCGCTTCGTGCCGATCTCCGGCCCGAAATCGATGGTCAGCTTGAAGGCGGGCTTGCGCGCTTGCGGAAACGGATCCACGGCAAGAATGCGGCCGACACGAATGTCGACCTTCAGGAAATCGTCGAACGTGATTTGCGGTGAGATCGAACGCGCCTGATCCATGGTGCCCCTCGGTCTTCGTCAGATCGCCGCGGCCGGGTTCTCCGCATCGCCGTTGTCATCCGCCGAACGCCGCCGTTCGGAGCGGGACGAGCGACGCCCCTGCATGAAGGCGCGGCCGACGGCACGCAACGGTGCACTCAGGCGGCGCAGATCCTCGGCGCCTTCCAGGATGCGCTCGCCCCGTCGCAATTCGCGGTCGAGACGCGCCATGGTCCTGGCCTGCGCCGGATCCTCGTCCTCGAGCCACGTGCGCATGGTGTTGGCATAAACCAGCACCGCACCCTGCAGCTTCAGCGTGCCCAGCGGCCCTTCCGTGTTGATGCCGGCTGCCGCCAGCATGAAGCGCTGAGAGTTGAGCGCCACCTGATTGAGCGCGGCGAGCGAAACCGGATCGTATTGCAGATCCTGCGAGATCCGGCGCAGAGCCTCCTTGTAGGGCTGCATCGCATCGAACCGGCGCATGAGCACGTCGAAGATGCGTTCGCGCGCGGGCTCGCCGGCGAGATCGTCCGTCGTTCCTTCCAGCACCTGCTTGTCGATCATCCGGGAGAGACCGCCGAGCACCGCGCCCTTCGAGGGAAACAAATCGCGGAACTCCGCGAGCGAGAAGTTGGCGGCCCTCGCGATGTCGGCGATTTCGATCTCGTGCCAGGAGCGCCGGGCAGCGAGATCCATAAGGGCTTCGACGATTGCCTTGCGCTTGTCCATCGGAGCTGTGGAAGCCTGTGCCGTCACGATCAACCTCCTGAAAATATGCCGTTCAGGCTAATCTAGGGATGCACTGCACCAATCCCAAGCCTCACCCGGCGAGTTCCTCCGCGCGCCGCTTGGCAGCGGCCACAGCCTCGCGCATGAGCGCCTTCATCCCGTCGGGGTCTCGCATGAGCACCTCGAGCGCCGCCGCCGTGGTGCCGCCCGGCGAGGTCACGTTCTGGCGAAGCGTCGCAGGCGGCAGATCGCTCTGGAACAGGAGCTCGCCCGCCCCGGTCACCGTGGCGCGTGCGAGGCGCTCGGCAAGTTCCTTTGGAAGTCCGGCCGCGGCGCCGGCCTCGGCAAGACACTCCACGAGGTGGAATACATAGGCAGGGCCCGATCCCGACACGGCCGTGACCGCGTCGATCAGATCCTCGGTCGGCAGCCACTCGACGATGCCGTTGCTGGCGAGAAGCGCATCGGCCATGAGGCGCTGCCCTTCGCTCACCTGGTCGTTGACGGCGGCTCCCGTGGCGCCACGGCCGATGCTGGCGGGAAGGTTGGGCATGGCGCGCACGATGGCACCGGAGGCCGGAAGCCTGGCGCGCAGGTCACCGACGGTCTTGCCGGCGAGGATCGAGACGATGAGGGTGTGGGGCCCGAGGCAGGCATTCACCAGAGAGGCCGCGTCGTCCAACATCTGCGGCTTGATCGCCAGCACCAGCACGTCGGGGGCGGCAGACTCTGTAGGGTTGAGGGCGATTCCCCGTTTCTCACAGAGCCGGGTCATCTCGTCGGAGGGACGCGGGTCGAGAACCGTGACGCCCTCAGGCTTCATTCCGACCTTCAGCCAGCCTTCCAGCATGGAACCGCCCATCTTGCCGGCTCCGACGAGGATGAGCGACGACGGGAGATGAGAGGCGTTCGACGACATGGGACGACCTAGCGGAATGGACGCGGGAGGCCGCACTCTATTCAAGTCCGCCCGGCCCTGTCGAGGCGGGATCAGGCCTCGCCTTCGGTTTCGAACAGGACGCTATCGAGAGCTTCGCGGGCCGACTTGCCGGCCCAGATCACGAACTGGAAGGCCTGGAAGTAGCGCTCGCAAGCCTCCACCGCGACCCGCAGCATGGTCTCGCATTGTCCGTCGGTGGGATCGGCCCCGCCCGCCAGCAGAAGGGCATGGCGGAACATCACCACGTTCTCCGTGCTCCACAGGTCGAAATGCCCGACCCAGAGCTGCTCGTTGACGGCGGAGATGAGCTGGAGAACGTCCTGGCGGCGGCGCTCGGGAACCTTCAGGTCGAAGGCGCAGGCCATGTGCAGCGCCTCGACATCCTCGATCCAGGTGAAGGCGACGTCGTAATCCGCCCAGCGACCGGCGACGGACACGGACATCTCGTCCGCCTCGGCGCGGTCGAAGATCCAGTGCCGCAGAGCAGCCAGACGCTCGACTACGTCGAGAGGGTGCTCCGCGCGGTCGATTTCAAGATGAATCTGCGACATGTCGATCCAGAAAGTTCAGTTGCCTGAATATGGTAAACACATCCGGGCAACACCATTGCATCAATCCGGGCACTATTCGGAAGAAGATCTCGGAATACTTCCGTATTCGGAGCCCTCTGCCGCCGCAGCCTCGAATCAGCTCATGAATCGACAGTCTTAGATTTCGGCCTCTGTCACAATGCGCCGGGTTCACCTGTCCACAACAGGAGACCCGCGCCGGGTGCAGGCCGGCTTTTCACCCCGGTCAGGGCGTGGCGGCACCCGTGCCGCCGGAACCGGCGAGCTTCGCCTCCAGGTCCTTCAGCCGGGCCTCGAGCCGCTCGTTCTCCTCGCGGGCCGCGATCACCATCTCGCGCAGGACCTCGACCTCCTCGCGGGTGGCGACGTCCATATCCTTCATGAGGCGCTCGAACTGGCTGCGGACCACGCTCTCGACCTCGCGCCGGACACCCTGGGCCGCGCCCGCGGCATCGGTGGCAAAGCGGGCGAGTTCATCGAAGATCCGGTTGGACGATTGGGTCATGAGGTCAATCCACAGCGTTCGGCGGGCCTGCCTGGCCCCGGAACGCCACACATGGGCGCATTCGCCCTAAACTGCAACAGGGTTGACGATCCTCGCCTGACGGGTCCAATGGCAACCCGTTCGATCAAGGCCCTCTCATGCCGCTCTCATTCCCGCTCATCGACCCGATTGCCATCTCCATCGGCCCCCTGGCGATCCGCTGGTACGCGCTCGCCTACGTGGCCGGCCTCCTCGGCGGCTGGTTCTATGCCAAGCGCCTGGCTGCAAAGGCGGACCTCTGGGCCGGCCTCAAGCAGCCCAAGCCCATGGATGTGGACGATCTCATCGTCTGGGTGGCGCTCGGCGTCGTGCTGGGCGGGCGCGTCGGCTACGTGCTGTTCTACAATCTGGGATCCTATCTCTCGCAGCCCCTGGAAATCTTCGCGATCTGGCGCGGCGGGATGTCGTTCCATGGCGGCTTCCTGGGCGCGGTGCTGGCCATCGTGCTCTTTGCCCGCTCGCGTGGGCTCAACCCGCTCGCCATGCTCGACATGGCCGCCGTGGTGACGCCCATCGGGTTGTTCTTCGGCCGCATCGCCAACTTCATCAACGGGGAGCTGTGGGGCAGGCCGGCGCCCGACTTCCCCTATGCGGTGGTCTTCCCTCACGCGGGACCGGTGCCACGCCATCCCAGCCAGCTCTACGAGGCTCTGGGCGAGGGCCTGATCCTGTTCATCGTCATGATTATCGCGGCGCGGCGCTTCGGCTTCCGCAGGCCCGGGCTGCTCGGCGGGATCTTCGTGCTCGGCTATGCGCTCGCCCGCATCGCAGCCGAGTTCTTCCGTGAACCGGACGCGCAGCTCGGATTCCTCTTCGGCTCGTCCGTGCAAGCATTGGGCGGCGGCATCACCATGGGCATGCTGCTCTCGATCCCCATGGCGCTCGTGGGCGCGGCAGTCATCGGGCTTGCGGCGCGCGGCTTGACGCGGCCGAGACAAGCGGTCGGGGCTGCGTGACGGCGCTGAAGGACACCTTGCGCGAGACCATCGCCCTGGAGGGGCCGATCACGGTCGAACGCTACATGGGCCTGTGCCTCCGCCACTATTACGGCACCCGCGACCCGTTGGGTGCCGCCGGCGACTTCACCACGGCACCCGAGATCAGCCAGATGTTCGGCGAGCTGATCGGCCTGTGGATGCTGGAGGTCTGGAACGGCATGGACCGCCCTGCCCCCTGCCGCCTCGTCGAGCTGGGGCCGGGACGCGGCACACTGATGGCGGATCTGCTGCGGGCGACACGGCTCCTGCCCGATTTCAAGACAGCCACCACCGTTCATCTTGTGGAGACAAGCCCATCTCTGAGGCAGCGGCAGCAGGCAGCCCTCGCCTCCTCCGGGTTTTCAGTTGAGTGGCATGATCGCCTTCAGGATGTGCCGACAGGTCCCATGCTTCTCGTGGCCAACGAGTTCTTCGATGCGCTCCCCGTTCGCCAGTTCCTCGCCACCGAGCGCGGCTGGTGCGAGCGCCTGATAGGCCTCGACGGCGAGCGGCTGATCCTCGGCCTGCGCCCGGAGCCGGAGCAGGCTCTCGGAAAGCCCCTGCGGCTCGGCGATATTCTCGAATGGCCTGCCGCCTCAATCGACATCATGGGCGAACTCGCCGGGAGGCTTGCCCGCGACGGCGGCGCGGCCCTGGTGCTGGATTACGGCTATTGGGGCCCGGCCTTCGGCGACACCCTGCAGGCCCTGAAACATCACCAGCCGGTCGATCCCCTGGAGGAGCCGGGAGACGCGGACCTCACCACCCATGTGGACTTCCACCGCCTCGCCCAGGCCGCCGCCTCACAGGGCGCTCGGGCTCACGGCATCGCCGCGCAGGGCGATTTCCTCCAGGCTCTCGGCATCGAGGCTCGCGCCAAGGCCCTGAAGGCTCGGGCCACGCCGCTCCAGGCGACTGACATCGACCAGGCCCTTGACCGCCTGACCGAGCGCGGCCCGACGGGCATGGGAGAGCTGTTTAAGGTTTTGGCCATTACACATGAGGGCATCGGGGCCGTTCCCGGATTGCCTGCCCTGCCCTCCTCTTCGTAGGATCGCCCCATGTTCATCCAAGCCCCTGCCCTTTCCTCCCAGCCGAGCATCCGCCACGCCTTCTTCACGCGGGAAGGCGGCGTCTCGGAGGGCATCTATGCCTCGCTCAACGGCGGCGTCGGCTCCTCCGACGATCCGGAAAAGGTGCGGGAGAACCGCCGCCGCATGTCAGAGACACTTGCCGTGGCGCCCGAGGCCCTGATCAGCGTCTATCAAGTTCACTCGCCCGATGCGGTGACCGTGGAGGGCCCCTGGCAGGGTGAGCGCCCCAAGGCCGACGCCATGGTGACCTCCGTGCCGGGCCTGGCGCTGGGCATCACCACGGCGGATTGCGGACCGGTTCTCTTCTCAGATCCCGAAGCGCGCGTCATCGGGGCGGCCCATGCGGGCTGGCGCGGGGCCGTGACGGGCGTTCTCGAAGCCACCGTCGAGGCGATGGAGCGGCTTGGAGCCCGGCGCGGGAACATTGTCGCGGTGCTCGGGCCCACGATCAGCCAGAAGGCCTACGAGGTCGGCCCCGACTTCATCGAGCGCTTCAACAAGGAAGTGCCCGGCCATGAGCGCTTTCTCAAGAGCGCGGAGAGGCCGGGCCATGCCATGTTCGACCTCCCCGGCTTCATCGGCGCGCGCCTGGAGGCGGCAGGCATCGGCGCCTTCACGGATCTCGGGCTCTGCACCTATTCCGACGAGGAGCGGTTCTACAGCTATCGCCGCACCACTCACCGCCAGGAGCCGGATTACGGCCGCCTGATCTCGGCGATCGCGCTCACTCCCTGATGCCGGCCACGTCCGGCGTCTCCCAGGCGAGGTGCTGGCCACCGTCGACAGCGATCATCTGCCCGGTGACGCTGCGCGCACCCGCAAGGTAGAGCACCGCATCGGCGATCTCGTCCGGCGTTCCGCCATGCCCTAGTGGCACGGCGCTGCTCTGCTTGGCGAAGTCCTCATCCCCCTGGCGCACATTCGACAGGGTCGGGCCCGGCCCGATGGCATTCACCCGGATGCGCGGCGCCAACGCCTGGGCCATGGTCCGGGTGGCGGTGAAGAGGGCGGCCTTCGTGAGCGTGTAGGAAAAGAACTGCGGCGTGAGCTTCCAGACCCGCTGGTCGACGATGTTGACGATGCATCCCTGGCCCCCGACGCGCAACTGATGGGCGAAGTCGCGGGCGAGGAAGGCCGGCGCACGCAGGTTGACGGCAAAGTGCCGGTCCCACCGCTCCTGCGACAGAGTTTCGACCTCGTCGGGCTCGAACTCGGAGGCATTGTTCACGAGCAGGGTCAGAGCACCCAGGGCTCTGACAGCCTCCGGCACGAGGCGTTCGACGGCATCTCCATCGGCCAGATCGGCCTGCACGACGGTTACTCTCCCGCCGGCGCCCCGGATCTGCGCAGCCATGCGCTCAGCCTCGTCCGTCGAGCGGCGGCAATGGATGGCTACAGCGTAGCCTTCCGCAGCAAGCCGCTCGACGATCCTGCGACCGATGCGCTGAGCGCCTCCGGTCACGAGGGCTGCTTTTTCCATGCTCCACCTCTTGAAATGTAAATCTGTTGCGTCAAGTATCTGCCTTCGCCAAGAAAATGACATTTTTTCGTTGCGTCGTCGAACTAATGGCCAAGCTGTGCGTTGTGGGTCCAGCGATGCCACAAGGGGAACAGCACGGGCATTACCGCCACAATCCTGCCACAACACTTCTTGGCTGCTGTGGTTGTGAGGTCACAGCCCTCGCGAGGTTGTCGCTCTATAAATGGGGAGTGCCCGGCTTGATCCGATGGAATTCGGTTGGGCTGGCATGACATCGATTAGGAAAGAGAAACCATGAAGAAGATTCTTCTCGCCAGCGTCGCCCTCTTCGGCTTCGCCGGGGCTGCCTCCGCTGCGGACCTGCCCATGCGCGCTGCTCCGCCGGCTCCGATCATCGCCGCTGCTCCGATCTTCACCTGGACCGGCTTCTACGTCGGTGTGAACGCCGGCTACGGCTGGTCGAACAACGACTTCGACGTCGTCGATCTGGCGGACGAGAATGACGACGGCGGCTTCGTCGGCGGCGCCCAGGTCGGCTACAACTACCAGATCGGCTCCTTCGTGGTCGGTCTCGAAGGCGACATCCAGTACGCCGACTTCGGCTCCGAGTTCAGCTTCGACTCCGACGCTGACGGCGACATCGACGGCGACGACGACGTGTTCGATAGCGGCGACTGGTTCGGCACGGTTCGTGCTCGCGCCGGTGTGGCCTTCGACCGCGCTCTGATCTACGCCACCGGCGGCTTCGCGTTCGCGGACGACTCCACCGGCTGGACCGTGGGTGGTGGTATGGAGTACGCCTTCACCAACAACCTGTCGGCGAAGATCGAAGGTCTGTACGTCAACCTCGACAACGACGACGACTTCCCGGGCTTCGACGGCGAGACCGACTTCGGCGTGATCCGCGCCGGTCTGAACTTCCGCTTCGGCACCTACTAAGATCCGTCTCTTCTCCAGAGACAGAAAAGGCCCGGGTCACCCCGGGCCTTTTTCGTTTCAGGGTGCCACCCTGGTCTTGGCATAGGCCGGAACCCGGGCCTCGAAATCGGCAAGCCACGCGACGAGCTTCGGATAGTTCTCGCGCCACCGGCCGCCGAAGCGCAGGTCGAGATAGCCCAGGGCACAGGCAAGGGCGATCTGGCCGATATGCAGGTCCTGTCCGGGCGCCGACAGATGCGCCTCGGCATGGTCGAGGCCGCGGCGCACCTTGTCCGCCTGGTGATCCATCCATTTCGGCTCGCGCTTGTCCTCCTGGCGGAAGCGTCCCTCATAGACCTGCAGCAGCGCCGCATCCATGATTCCGTCGGCGAGCGCCTGATCGCGCAGGGCGGTAAACCGCTCCGGCCCGTTCGGGATGACGCGCCCACCGCCGGCGAGATGATCGAGATAATCGACGATCACACGGGAATCGTAGAGCACATCTCCGTTCTCGAGGATCAGCGCCGGGATCTTGCCCAGCGGATTCTGCTGGCGGATCGAATCCTCCGGGTTCAGCGTGTCGGCATCGACGATGTCGATCCGGTCCGAGACACCAAGAATCGTGGCGGCGAGCTTCACCTTCCGGCCGAAGGGCGACGCGGGCGAGGAGCGGAGAACGAGCATGAGCAAACCCCTGATCTGACAGAATGGGGCAAGTCATGAACGGTCGCGGCGCCTGCGGCAATCCGTTTTAAGCAGGGGGTCCGAAGGCTTCACAGCGATAAGCGCCGTAGCCGCTGCGCGACAGGCGCTCCGCCAGGGCTGGCAGCAGCAGTTCGCCCTCCTGTCCCAATGACCATGGAGGGTTGAGCACGAACAGCCCACTGCCGTTAAGCCGGGTCTTGTCGCGCGGATCGTCCACGTAGAGTTCGAGCCGCAGGCCGGGGCGCGGGCTCTCCCGATGGAGCCGCCCGGCCACCGCATCGACGGGCCCCACATCCTTGATCGGATACCAGCCGGCATAGACGCCGGTAGGCCATTTCTTCAAGGCATCGAGAAGCTCCGTGCCGAGCCGTTCCAGTTCATGAGGCTGCTCGTAGGGCGGATCGATGAGAACCACGCCGCGCTTCTCCTTGGGCGGGATCAGGGCATGGAGCGCCGTCCAGCCGTCGAGATGCATGACCTTCAGGTTCGAGACCTCGTTGAAGGCTTCGCTCAGCACCGCATGGTCGGCCGGATGCAGTTCCACGAACACGCCCCGATCCTGCCGCCGCAGAACTTCGCGCACGATGCCCGGCGAGCCGGGATAGATGGTTTGCCCATGCCGAGCTCGCACATCGGCAACGACTTTGCGGTAAGGAGCGAGGAGTTCCTCGACCTCCGGCGCGAAAGGCTCTTCCAGGCGACCGATGCCGTCGACCCACTCCCCCGTCCGACCGGCCTCGTCGCCGCCGAGATCGTAGAGGCCGATCCCCGCATGGGTGTCGACGACGCGAAGCGGCGTCTCCTTACGCTGCAGATAGGTGAGGATCCGCACCAGAACGGCGTGTTTCATGACGTCGGCGAAATTGCCGGCGTGAAAGGCATGGCGGTAATTCATGTTCGTCCTAAAGCATCGGATCCATGGCGGATTCCAGTTCTGGAAGCGATCCGATGCCCCTTTCCCTCATGGGCGCATCGTTCGGTGCGCTATCTCACCGCCGGGACGGAGACCTCGCTCGCGCGGCAGCCGCTGCGGTCGACCTCGGGACACTGGCGGAAACCGCGCAGGTCCTTGCCGAGGCAGATGCGCACCTCCTGGAAGATACGCCGTCCGCAGGAAACCGCCATCATGTCGGCGCGCAGGCCCGGATTGGCTCTCATGAAGGCCTGCTCGATCTCGCTCGGCAGAACCCGGGAGCGGCTGTCCAGCCCCCTGAAGCTGTCGGGAATGCGCACGAGCTCGCGGGCGCGGCGCACCGCCTGAAAGTAGCCGCTCGGCGATTGCCCCGAGCACGTCCCATGCTTGCGCCACTGGTAGCGCGCCAGGTTGTCGTCCGGGAACAGACCCTTGGCATCGTCGATCGCTGCCCGCGCCACGAAACGTCCGCCGGGTTCGCAGAAGCTGGGATAGCCCTGCTCGTTCTGCGGCCACAGGCCGTGGGTCACGAAGCCGAGCCCGCTGCCGCTGTCGCATTGCCGGCTTCGGCTGCCGCTGTGCTCACAGAAGCCCGGCGACCAGGAGAGAGCCAGCACGTAGAAGTCGAACTGTCCTACGGGAGCGCCCCTCGCCTCCCGCATGCCCTGGGCTGCCGTGGGAGAGAGCGAAAGAAGGCTGCCGCCCGCGAAGGCCAGGGCGAAGCATACCTTCTTGAGAACGTCCCTCATCTCAACTCTTTTGGTGAGCCTCATCATGGTGCCGCAAAGCCGGATCCGCTAAGGCGCACGATGCGTCAGGCACCGGCGCAGGATCAAGGGGCGGCCTGCTTGCAGTGGGGCGCGTAGGCATGGTTGTTGTCGAAGCCATCCACGCAGGCCAGCGTGTCCCAGCCGATGCCGAGGAAGCCGAGATCCTCGCGAATCGAGTAGTTGATCCTGTGCCGCTCGCCGTCGGACATGAGCACCGTGCCGGTGCAGAAGCGGCGCGGGATGTAATCCAGGCCCCAGGGACGCCAGGCGACCTGCTGCACCCGCTCGAACGCCACGATCGTGCGGGTCGAGTTCCAGAACTTGTATTCCTTATGCGCGAATTTCGTGCTGATGTCGTGAAACACGGACGGATCGGCGCAGGCCGGCAGCGAGGCATCGAAGGGGATTTCGCGCCGTTCTGCGGGCGTGATCTCACGGGCGATCACAGGTGCGCTCAGCATCACGCAGGAGACGAAAGCCGCCAGCCACTTCATTCGGGTGCTCCAACAGGTCTTTTGGATCTTGTTCCATCGACCATGTGGGCGAAGCCCGAGAAGGTCAAGGCTCCGCTTGTGGTTTAATAGATAGCGTGGCTGTTCAGCACCATCGGGGCAGCAGCCGGACGCCCCTGGGGCCGCGGCGGAGCATAGGTCTGCTCCAGGGGACGGCCCGCCGGCGGCTGCGCCGGATAGGAGGCCACCGGCGCGGGGCTCCGGGTTCCTGCAGCCTGGCCCGGCAGGTCGGCCGCATATCCGTTCGGAACCGGGGAGCGCTGCAGCGGAGCCACCGGCACAGCCAGGGTGGGAGCCGGAGGCGGCGCAGGTGGGATATAGGCGCCCCCTTCCGACACGTCCTGTTCCAGATCCACCGGGGCCAGATCGCCGGCAGCGGCCGCGCTTTGGAGAACCTCCTGGCTGCGCTCGGGATCGATCCGGGGTGAAAACTTCAGGATCGGCTTGCAGATGCGCCGCTCGCCGCGAGGATCGTGCCGCGCCAGATCGATGTGGAAGTGATCGTAATGGAACGCGTCGGAACCCGGCCCGAGAACGGTCGTGAAGTAGCGGCAGGCCCCCACGAAGGCCTCGCGCAGGAACTCCTGCTCGGCGGGATCGCGGCCGCGCCAGCCGTTGGCAACCGAGATCTCCCGGCCATCTGCGAGGACAAACCCCATGACATCAAGGGCATTGCCGAAGGAATGCTCGGAAAGCTTGGCGCCCCGCTGGTTGTTGCGGGGACGGCAGGAATAGGAGCCCGCCTTGATGTCGGCGAGCGGGACGCCGAAATACATCTCGGCGGCGGGCCGCACGATCTCGTCGAGCCAGATATCGATCCGGGGAATGATCGGGCAGGCGAGCGTGACTTTCGACTTCAACCCGACCGAGCCGTTGTTGAAGGCCGAGACCTTGAACGGGTAATCCATGCCGCAGACGCCGGGCCCGTCGATTTTGGAACTCAGGGACATATAGGCGGAAGGCTGCACGAGGCGCTGGGACAGGCAGGCCTCCTCGGCCTGCGCGCGCCAAGGCTCGCGCTGCTCGAACCGAAACAGTCCGCAACCGGTAAGCCCGAGCCCGACGAGCGATAGGGCAACAAACGCAACTAACCCACGACGCATGGCCGGAGACTTAGCAGCAGGCTCGTAAACATCCCGTCAACGGCGGGTGGGCCGGCTGCCCTGCCCGGCCGATTCGGCCCTTTGCATCCGCTTCATGACCTTACAGGCCTGGGAAACCCGGGGTGCGACACAATGGATCAGGAACATTTTTCGTCGAAAGTTGAAAACGATTTCATTCCTGAGAATACAAGGCGTTAACGATTTGTTAACCACCTCGGCGGCCAGCCTTTGCGGCCCTGAAGCTCCTGGAATCGCTTCTCAGGCCCTCGCAGGTTTGATACCCTACCTATCCATTCATAGAGGGGGGTTAACCCCTATAGGGAAAGGGGCCGCGATGCATCTGACATCCAATCTCGACTGGACAGCCAAGCTCAACATCGTAGCCGTCTGCGCGTCCTCCTCTTTCATCCTCGCCGTGGTGGCAGGTCTTTTCTAGGAAGAGGCACAGCGGCTTCGGGCGAGCCGCTCCAAGTCATGGTTTCTCCACGCTGCCGCGGTTTCCCGGCAGCGTTTTTCATGTCTCCGGGCAGGGCGTCTCCGTGACACTCCAGGACATGACGTTGATCTCCATCTGGCACTGCGCCAGCCTCGGCCCTTCGGCCGTTCTCAGGCACACCTTCTCTCCAGGGGCGAACATCCGCCCCTGCGCCCTGCAGTAGCATTCGAGCGGATTGTGAGCAGGAGCTTGAGCCGTCTGGGATAGTACCGGCCGCTCGTGAGCGGCGGCAGGGGCCAGACCCATTAGGGCAAGAACGACGACCACGCTGCGCATCAGGCATCTCCGCGTGTCATTTCCCTCGCGATGGTCCGCCTTTCCCGCCATAAGGTCAAGGAAATGCACCTGCAACGCAGCCCGACCCCATGCGCCTTACATCTCCGGAACTCTTGATCCGCCCCGGAACCGCCACCGACAGCAGCGCCATCGGGCGGATCCTGGCTGAGGGCTGGAAACAGGCCTATTCCGGCTTCATGCCCGAGGACGAACTCGGCCCACGGGTGGATCCCGACCATCGGGCGCGGGAGGTCGAGACATGGCTCTCGAACGATTTCAATACTGGCACGGAGTTGCTGCTCGTGGCGGAATTGGCCGGCGACGCGGCCGGGTTCCTGGCGGCGCGCCTGGGCGACCGCAACGATGTCGGATCGGTGGCGCAGGTCACCCTGCTCTACGTTTCTCCCGAGAGGCAAGGCCGCGGCATCGGACGCCGGCTTCTCCTGGAAGCGGCCGAATGGCTGAAGGTCCGTGCGCCCGGCCCGGTCTCCATCGGGGCCTTCGAGCAGAACCCTTTCCGGTCCTTCTACGACGCCATCGGAGGCGTCGTGGTCAAGCAGGTCATGGTGAGGGTCGATGCCTTCAAGTGGCCGGTCGTCATCTATCTCTGGCCTTCGCCGGAGGCGCTTCAGGACGGCATCCGGGCCTGACGCGTCAGGCCCACCGCTCCATCGCCCGGTCGTCGGCCTCCTTGGCCTCGACCCATGCGCCAGTAGTCCCGTCCTTCAGGTGCTCGCGCTTCCAGAACGGCGCCTGCGTCTTCAGGTAGTCCATCAGGAACGACGCCGCCTCGAAAGCCGCTTGCCGGTGGGCGCTGGCGGCAAGCACCAGCACGATCTCCTCGCCGGGAGAAATTCGGCCGAACCGGTGGATGACGGTGAGGCCCAGGAGGGGCCAGCGGCTTTCCGCCTGCCCGGCGATCCGGTCGATCTCGGCCTCGGCCATGCCGGGATAATGCTCGAGTTCGAGGGCCGCCAGCCGCCCGCCCTCATCCCGGCACAGGCCGGTGAAGGCCACCACCGCGCCGATATCCGCCCTCCCCTCGGTCAGGATCGCCGTCTCGACGGCGGTGTCGAAAGGTTCGGACTGGATGCGGATGGTGCGTGCCATGGCGGTCGCGCCCCTCGAAGGGCTAGCCTCCGGTCATGGGAGGGAAGAAGGCGATCTCCCGCGCGCCGGCGATGGAGGCCTCGGGCTTGACATGGACATGGTCGACGGCGGCCCGGACGACGCCCTCGTTCTCGAAGGCATATGAGTATTCCTCGCCCCGGCCTTTGAGCCAGCGCACCAGATCCGCCACGGTTCCGATACCCTCCGGCAGCTCGACGTCTTCGTCCGTCTTGCCGACCCGCTCGCGCACCCAGGCGAAATAGACGAGCTTCATGGCCTTCAGCCTTCGTCCACGAGGTGGTGGATGCCGTTCTTGAAGTAGTCCCAGCCGGTATAGATCGTCAGGACCGCCGCGACCCAGAGCAGGACGACGCCGATCAGGGTGTTGTTCGGCAGAACCGTCTCGCCGGCCGGCCCTGCGATCAGGAAGCCCAGCGACACAAGCTGCAGGGTGGTCTTCCACTTGGCCACCCGGCTCACCGGCACGCTCACCTTCAGCTCGGCCAGGAACTCGCGCAGGCCCGAGACCAGGATCTCGCGGCACAGGATCACGATGGCGGCCCAGAGCGACCAGCCATGGATCGTGCCGTCCGCCACCAGCATCAGGAGGCACGCGGCCACCAGAAGCTTGTCCGCAATGGGATCGAGCATGCGCCCGAGGGCCGATTGCTGGGCATAGGTGCGCGCCACATAGCCGTCGAGGTAGTCGGTGATCGCCGCAATGGCGAAGACGATCAGCGCCGCCCAACGGGACCAGTGGTCCTCCGGCCAGAACAGCAGGCCGACCACGACCGGCACCGCCGCAAGCCGACCGTAGGTCAGCATGTTCGCCAGGTTGAAGGCCTTCGAGCGGCTTAAGGAAGGAGCAATCTTCATATCACCCGCAGGAAGCATGAGGACACCCGTTCCGTCAATCGCGGAAGCCGGCGGTCGCGGAACGTGACCCTTACGTGATCCACATTCCGCCGCACTCAACCCCGCTCGTGAAAAAAGTCGTGGACGGCCCGGGCCGTGGCGGCGTTGACGCCCGGCGCCTTCATCAGGTCCTCCAGGGCCGCGCGCTGGATCGCCTTGACCGTGCCGAAATGGTGCAGGAGCGCCCGCTTGCGGGTCGGGCCGATGCCGGGAATCTCGTCGAGGGGGTTCTTCACCAGCTCGCGCTTGCGCTTGGCCCGGTGCGCCCCGATGGCGAAGCGGTGCGCCTCGTCACGCAGGCGCTGCACGAAATAGAGCGCGGGGTCCCGCGGCGGCATCTTGAAGGGCGGCTGGCCCGGCTTGAAGAAGGTCTCGCGGCCCGCGTCGCGGTCGCGCCCCTTTGCGATGCCGACGAGGGCCACGTCGTCCTCGCTGACGCCGACATCGGCAAGCGCCTGGCGCGCCGCCTCGAGCTGCCCCTTGCCGCCGTCGATCAGCACCAGATCCGGCCAAGCCGGCAACCCGTCGTCTCCATTGGCGGCCCCATTGCCGTCCGGGCCACGCGGCTCCTCCTTCACCAGGCGGGCGAAGCGGCGCTGCAGCATCTCGCGCATCATACCGTAATCGTCGCCCGGCTTCAGGTCTTCCGACTTCATGTTGAAGGTGCGGTAGTGCTGCTTCATGAAGCCGTTGGCGCCCGCCACCACCATGGCGCCGACCGCATTGGTGCCCATGATGTGCGAGTTGTCGTAGACCTCGACGCGCCGGGGCGGCTTCGCCAGCCCGAAGGCCTGGCCGAGGGAGATGAGAAGCTTCTGCTGCGAGGCCGTGTCGGCCAGCCGTCGGCCGAGCGCCTCGCGGGCGTTGCGAAGCACGTATTCGATGAGCTGGCGCCGCTCGCCGCGCTGCGGCGCATGGATTTCGACCTTGGCGTCGGTTCTGGTCGAGAGCGCCGCCGCCATCAGCTCCGCATCCTCGATCTCGTGCGAGAGCAGAATGAGGCGCGGCGCAGGCTTGTCGTCGTAGAACTGAGCGATGAAAGAGCCGAGGACCTCCTCCCGGCTCATGGACTTGTCGGCCTTCGGGAAATAGGCGCGGTTGCCCCAGTTCTGCCAGTTGCGGAAGAAGAACACCTCCACGCAGAACTGCCCCGCCTGCTCGTCGAGGGCGAAGACGTCCGCCTCTTCCACCGACTGGGTGTTGATGCCCTGCACGCCCTGGATGGCCGAGAGCGCAGCCAGACGGTCGCGGCAGCGCGCAGCGCGCTCGAACTCAAGGTCCTCGGCCGCCTGCTGCATCTCCTCGGTGATGCGCTGCTTCACCGCGTTCGACTTGCCCGACAGGAACGCCCGCGCCTCCGCCACGAGCCCGGCATATTCATCGTGCGGGATCTCGTTGGTGCAGGGGCCCGAGCAGCGCTTGATTTGAAAGAGCAGGCACGGCCGCGTGCGGTTCTCGTAGTAGCTGTCGTTGCAGGAGCGCAGCAGGAATGCGCGCTGGAGCGCGTTGATGGTGCGGTTGACCGCCCACACGCTGGCGAAGGGGCCGTAATAGTCGCCCTGGCGCTTGCGCGCGCCGCGATGCTTCACGAGCTGCGGCGCCTCGTGGTCTGCGGTCAGCAGAATATAGGGCAGAGACTTGTCGTCCCGCAGCAGCACGTTGTAGCGGGGCTTGAGCTGCTTGATGAGGTTGGCCTCGAGCAGCAGCGCCTCGGTTTCCGTCGCCGTGGTGACGAACTCCATCGACGAGGTTTCGCCGATCATCCGGGCGATGCGGTTGGAATGGCCCTGACCGCGGGCATAGGAGCCCACCCGGTTCTTCAGGCTCTTCGCCTTGCCCACATAGAGCACATCACCCTTCGCATCGAGCATCCGGTAGACCCCGGGCGCATTGGGCAGCGTGTTCCAGAAATGCCGGATGACCTCGGTGCCGCGCTGGACCGAGCCCGGATTGGCCTCCAGGTCGAACTCGACATCCGAGCCGCTCTCGACGGAAGCAGCCTCGTCCTGCTCGTCGTTGTCCAGAATGTCCGGCGGGACGTCGTTGGTGGTGTTGCGACTCATGGGAGAGATTTAAGGGCTCCGGAGTCGCGAGGAAAGTACCGCCGACGAACTGGCGCAGCCCTGCCGTTCGGGCTAAACCGCGAAGCTTCTGAAGGAACCGGAGCCGGATCATGCGCCTGTCGATCGTCACATCAGCCGTGGTTGCGGCCCTGGTGGGGTTCGGCAGCACCATCGCGATCATCATTGCGGCCGCGCAGGCGGTGGGGGCCGATGCCGCGCAGACCTCCTCCTGGGTGGCGGCGCTGTGCCTCGCCATGGCGGCGACCAGCGGCTTCCTGAGCGTCCGCTACCGGATGCCGGTCATCACCGCCTGGTCGACCCCCGGGGCGGCGCTCGTGGCAGCCTCGGCCGGCATTTCGATCCATGCAGCGGTCGGGGCCTTCCTGCTCGCCGGCGCCCTTATCGTCCTCGCAGCCCTAATCAAGCCGTTCGGGCGCTCCATCGAGCGCATCCCCACCTCCATCGCGGCCGCGATGCTAGCCGGCGTGCTGCTTCAGTTCGTCGTCGGGGTGTTTCAGAGCGCGCAAGGGGCGCCGGGCCTCGTCCTGCCCCTGGTCGCCATCTTCCTGGTGGTGCGCCTGTTCAATCCGGCGCTCGCCGTGCTGGCGGTCCTGTTCGTCGGCCTCGGCATCGCCTTCGGCGGCGGCATGGCCCAACCCCTGACATCGGATTTGAGCCTCTCCTCCCTCACCTTCATCGAGCCTGCCTTCGAGCCCGCGGCGCTGATCGGCCTCGGGCTGCCCCTGTTCCTGGTGAGCATGGCGTCCCAGAACCTGCCGGGCTTTGCGGTGCTCAAGGCCTCTGGCTACCAGCCGCCGTCCCGGCCGATCCTAGCCGCGACCGGGCTTGCCTCCGTGGTCACCGCCCTCTTCGGCGCCCACACGAGCAACCTCGCGGCCATTTCGGCGGCGATCTGCACCGGGCCCGATACGCACCCCGATCCCACGAAGCGCTGGATGGTGGGGCCGTTCTATTCTCTCAGCTACCTGATCTTCGCCGCCTTCAGCGCCGCCCTGATCGGCCTGATTGCGGCGCTGCCGCCCGAACTCATCAAGACCGTGGCGGGACTTGCCCTCATGGGCGCCTTCGCGGGCGCGCTCGGCTCCGCCCTGTCGGAGAGCTCCAAGGTCTTTCCAGCCGTCGTAACCCTGGCGGTGACAGCCTCCGGCCTCACCCTGTTCGGCATAGGCTCCGCCTTCTGGGGGCTGGCGGCCGGCCTCATCACTCTGGGGCTCGACCTCCTGGCAATCCGGCTGCGCCGACGCGGCTGATCTGGACGGCAGCCTCCGTTAAGCTTAAGACTTCGTTACGAAGAACAAGAACGGGGGCTCTCATGGGCGGGATGGCGCCTGCGGCACGTGTTGCCGCAATCATGCTGACGGCGGCTCTGGGAGCCTGCCAGGGCACCTTCAGCGCCTCGCCCGAGGGGATCCCCGTCGCGCTCGAGAGCATCGACGGCGCACCGGACCCGATCCGGGCTGCCCTGGCCGACGAACTCGCCACCGCAGCCACCGACCGCAAAGTCGATCTCGTGGGCGCCAGCGCCGAGGCGCGCTACCGGGTCCGCGGCTATCTCTCGACCTCGACCGAGGATGGAGAGACCCAGGTCGCCTATGTCTGGGACGTGTTCGATTCCCAGAAGCGGCGGGCCAAGCGCCTGGAGGGGTCGAGCCCCGTGACCGCCGCTTCCATCTCGTCCCTCGACAAGCAGGCCCTTGCCAAGCTGGCCCAGGCCAGCATGGGCGAGATCGCCGATTTCCTGAGCGCGGCCAAATCGGAAAAGCCGACCGCTCTCGAAGCGCCGCTTCAGACGGCAGAGGTCCAGCCGATGGAGACTTCGGACGAGGAGAGCCAAGTTGCAATGCAATGATTGCATGGCAACAACCCGGCATTGCGGTGCATCAAAGCCGCTCACGTGTATTGTGACGGTTTGATATCGCTGCTAAGACCCTTGCGCCCGGCCGCGCAGGGATCATGGCGTTGCGCAGCGGGCATTGTCGGTCACACAGAGCCAAAGTTGCTTGCATGAAGCTCGTTGCGGGAAATTCCAATCGTCCGCTGGCGGAGGCCATCTCCGCCTATCTCAATGTTCCCCTGGCCAAGGCTCAGGTGAAGCGTTTCGCGGACATGGAGGTGTTCGTCGAGATTCAGGAGAACGTGCGCGGCGAGGATGTGTTCATCATCCAGTCGACCTCGTTCCCCACGAACGACCACCTCATGGAGCTCCTGATCATCACAGATGCGCTGCGCAGGGCCTCGGCCCGCCGCATCACGGCGGTGATCCCCTATTTCGGCTATGCCCGGCAGGACCGGAAATCCGCATCCCGCGCGCCGATCTCGGCCAAGCTGGTGGCCAACATGATCGCCCATGCGGGCGTTGACCGTGTGCTGACGCTCGATCTCCATGCCGGCCAGATCCAGGGCTTCTTCGATATCCCGACCGACAACCTCTTCTCCGCGCCGATCCTGGCGCGCGACATCAAGGAACACCTGGACGGCGGCAACCGCATGGTGGTCTCGCCGGACGTGGGCGGCGTGGTGCGCGCCCGCGCGCTCGCCAAGCGCATCGATGCCCAGCTTGCCATCGTCGACAAGCGCCGCGACCGCCCCGGCGAGTCCGAGGTGATGAACATCATCGGCGACGTGTCCGGCCGCTCCTGCATCCTGGTCGACGACATCGTCGATTCCGGCGGCACCCTGGTGAACGCCGCCGACGCCCTCCTGGCCAATGGGGCGAAGGAGGTCTACGCCTACATCACCCACGGGGTGCTGTCCGGCGGCGCGGTGGCCCGCATTGCCAGCTCCCGCCTGAAGGCGCTCGTCATCACCGATTCCATCATGCCCACTGAGGCGGTGAAAGCGGCCCACAACATCCGCGTCATCTCCATCGCGTCCCTCATGGGCGAGGCCATCGGTCGGACGGCGACGGAAAGCTCGGTGTCGAGCCTGTTCGACTGATAGCTGTCGGACGCATCTGAGGCGCTAGGCCGGATTGCTTCTATTCGTTATAACCTCACATGATTTGGAGAGGTGAGATGAGACAGGTATCCAGCGCAATCGCCTTCGATGCTCTCTTTCTATACCCGAGCGCCGATCAAACGATTGGGCCGTGCCTCGCATCGGCAGGTGAGTTTGCTCGCGCTGAAGTCGATTTCCTGATCGCCCACCTGTCAGCGAATGGCGCTGTCTGCGATGTGGGTGCCAACATCGGCACCGTCTCAATCCCGCTCGCCAAGGCATCGCCGGGACTATCGGTTTTTGCCTTTGAGCCTCAATTGCCGATCTTTCGGCTCCTGATGCGGAACGTGGCACTCAATGGCGTGATGTCTGTCGAAGCCTATCCTTGGGCCTTAGGCGAGGCGGACGGAATGATTGAATTCGCCAGTCCTGCCCTGACGACGCAGACGAACTTTGGTGCCATTGGCCGTGGAAGCCAAAGTGGAGACAAGGTTCCGGTCGTTATCCGCAAACTGGATTCGCTGGCGCTTCCACCCCTGAGCATCATCAAGATCGATGTGGAAGGATATGACCTGGAGGTGGTTCGCGGAGCCCAGGAAACGATCCAGCGGAACAGGCCCATTCTGTTTTGCGAGGCTCATGCTTCGCCCAAGACGGTCCAGCTCATCGGCTTGCTGGATCAATGGGGCTATGAGGCCTACTGGTTTTTCGCTCCCTTCGTTTCAGGATCGGCCTCCCAACGGTCTGACAGGTCGGCTAAAATTGTTGGCGACACCAATATTGTTGCCTTTCCTAAAGGGAAAGAACCACACTGGCCCCTCCCCCGCATCGGCCATCCAGAGGAGAACTGGCGCAGCCGGGTCAAGGAGATGCACCATCTTGAGCGGTATGGCTGCTATCCGTAGTGCTCCGCGATCTCAGAATTCTGAATTTTCTCACGTGATTGTCTTTCGTGGAGATTTCCCTTATAGGGATGCCGCGCCCGCTCGACACCCTTGGAGGCACGGGCGCTGACCTCATGGCCGCCTTTAGGCGGCCATCGGTTTTTCAACTCAATCTATAGGACCACGACCATGAGCGAAGTAAAGCAAATCAAGGCCGTGGCGCGCGACCGGGCCGGCAAGGGGGCCGCCCGGGCCGTTCGTCGCCAAGGCCAAGTTCCCGCCGTCATTTACGGAGCCGGCCAGCCGGCCCAGGCGATCGCCCTCGACTTCAACCAGACCAAGCAGCTGATCTTCGCCGGTCACTTCCTGACCACGATCTTCGAGATCGACGTGAACGGCCAGACGATCCGCGCCATTCCGCGCGACTATCAGCTCGACCCGGTCCGTGACTTCCCGATCCACATCGACTTCCTGCGCGTTGCAGCTGGTCAGTCGATCAAGGTCGTGGTTCCGGTCCACGTGGTCGGCCAGGAGAAGTGCCCGGGCGTGAAGCGCGGCGGCACCCTCCAGGTTGTGGAGCACACGGTCGAGCTGCTCGTGTCGCCCGACGCGATCCCGGACTATATCGAGGCTTCGGTCGAGGGTCTCGACATCGGCTCCTCGGTCCACCTGAACGACATCAAGCTGCCGAACGGCGCAAAGGCGACCGCGACCGAGAACGCGACCCTCGTCACCGTCGTGGCCCCGACCGGCCTGAAGGAAGAGGAAGCAGCTCCGGCCGAAGGCGAGGCTGCCGCCACCGCCTGATCGGCCTCATCGGGCGTTCGAGCCCCATCGATCGGCTTTAACGCTCCGACCGCAAGGCCGGAGCGTTTCTTATGAGCAGGACCAAGCGATGCGCCTCTTCGTCGGCCTCGGCAATCCCGGATCCCGCTACGCCAGGAACCGCCACAATATAGGGTTCATGGCCGTGGACGAGATCGCGCGCGCGCACAATGCCGGCCCCTGGCGCAAGCGCTTCCACGCGGAGGCCGCGGATGCGGTGATCGGGGCTGAGAAGGTGCTGCTGATCAAGCCGCAGACCTTCATGAACCTATCCGGCCAAGCGGTGGGAGAAGCGCAGAACTTCTTCAAGATCCCGCTGCACGACGTGACGGTCTTCTACGACGAGCTCGATCTGCCGCCGGCCAAGCTGCGCGTGAAAATCGGCGGCGGCAATGCGGGTCATAACGGCCTGCGATCGATCTCGGCCCATTGCGGCAACGATTACCGCCGCGTGCGCCTCGGCATCGGGCACCCCGGCCACAAGGCGCTGGTGCAGAGCCATGTGCTGGGCGATTTCGGAAAGAGCGAAGAGGCCTGGGTCGATGACCTGTGCCGGATCATCGCGGACAGCGCCGCCCTTCTCGCCAAGGGTGAGGATGGCAGCTTTCAGAACAAGGTGCACCTCGCCATGGAGGCGAGAGGCTGGACGGACGTGAAGCGGCCCGGAGAAAAGGCCGCTGAAGGCAAGAACAACGCCGGCTAGGGGCCGGCCATCAAAGGAGTGAGGCCATGGGCTTCAAAATGGGCATCGTCGGCCTGCCGAACGTGGGCAAGTCCACCCTCTTCAACGCCTTGACGCAGACGGCTGCGGCGCAGGCCGCCAACTACCCGTTCTGCACCATCGAGCCGAACGTGGGCGACGTGGCGGTGCCGGACGACCGGCTCGACCAGCTCGCGGGCATCGCCGGCTCGGCGCAGATCATCCCGACCCGCCTCACCTTCGTGGACATCGCCGGCCTCGTGCGCGGCGCCTCCCGCGGCGAGGGTCTCGGCAACCAGTTCCTCGCCAACATCCGTGAGGTCGACGCCATCGCCCACGTGGTGCGCTGCTTCGAGGACACGGACATCACCCATGTCGAAGGCAAGATCGACCCCGTCGCCGATATCGAGACCATCGAGACCGAGCTGATGCTCGCCGACCTCGACAGCCTCGAGAAGCGCGTCACCGCTCTCGAGAAGAAAGCCAAGGGCAACGACAAGGAGGCCAAGGAAACCCTCGACCTCGTCAACCGGACCCTGCCTCTTCTGCGCGAGGGCAAGCCCGCCCGCCTGGTGGAGCGCAAGGCCGAAGAAGAGCGCCTGTTCCAGATGCTGGGCCTGCTCTCCTCCAAGCCCGTTCTCTACGTCTGCAACGTGGAGGAGGCCTCCGCTGACCAGGGCAACGCCTTCTCAACCAAGGTCTTCGAGCGCGCCAAGGAAGAAGGCGCCAAGGCCGTGGTCGTCTCGGCCAAGATCGAGAGCGAGATCGCCGTTCTGCCGCCCGACGAGCAGACGGACTATCTCGAAGCCGTGGGCCTCGAGGAGCCCGGCCTCAACCGCGTGATCCGCGCGGGCTATGAGCTGCTCGGCCTCATCACCTACTTCACCGTCGGCCCCAAGGAAGCCCGCGCCTGGACCATCACCAGGGGGACCAAGGCTCCCGGGGCCGCCGGCGTGATCCACACGGATTTCGAGAAGGGCTTCATCCGGGCCGAGACCATCGCCTATGCCGACTACACCTCCCTGAAAGGCGAGGCCGGTGCGCGCGATGCGGGCAAGCTGCGGCTGGAGGGCAAGGAATACACCGTGCAGGACGGCGACGTGATGCACTTCCGCTTCAACACCTAAATCTGTCGGAATCCTGAACGGGCGCTTTTTCGTCCGTTCAGGGCCGTTCTGCGACAAAGCCTCTATGGAGGTTCCCATCCCATGCAGGCTTTTTTTGAGAATTTCGCTTCCCCCGGTTTCGGCAGCGCCGAGTTCTTCATCGGCGTGCTCGTGGCCTGCGGCTTCGTCATGATCGGCATCTCGTCCCTCCTGCCGAAGACCGGTGACGACAAGCTCGAGTGGTGGGAGCGCTAGTTTCCCCTCAAGGCAGCCGCAGCGCCTTCGGCCCGATCCCGAGGCCGATCTGCAGGCTCTCGGCAATCCGCCCTGCCCGATCCACGAAGAAGGCCGCCACATCCGGCTCAAATATCTCACCCGCCGTTTGTTCGAACAGCGCCAGCCAGCGCCCGAACAGCTCCGGTGTGAGGCTCATCCCCATATGGGCCGCCTGCGGCTTGCCCTGGTAGCGGCCGGTCCGCAGGGCAATCGAGGACCAAAAATCCACCATCAGCGCCAGGTGCCGACTCCAGCGGCCGGAGAGAGCTTTATGGAAGATCGGCCCGAGTTCCGGATCGCGGATCACCCGGTCGTAGAAGGTTTCCACGAGCTGCCGGATCATCTCCTCGGTCACGCCCTCCGCCGGGCTGATGATCGGGATGCTGCGGCCTGTGGCTGACTGCACCAAAGCGGATCTCCTCAAAACGAAAAGGGATGGAGCATCATGCCTCCATCCCGTTCGATCATTCCTTGCGACAGATCAAGCCGGGCCGTTATGAGCGGCCCGGCTTGAGGTTGGTCAGTGATGGCTGCGGTTCTCAGGCTTGGCCTGGGGCCCGTGCGGGTATTCCTTGCTGTGGGAATGGGTGCTCAGCTCCATTTGCTGACCGGCCTCATACTCGGCGCCGTAGAAGACACCGTGAAGCCCCCAATACCCACTCACCAGCACCACGAGGGCGACGGCCAGACCTGCAGGCACCGAAGCCAGGCTGCCGAAGCGCGGCAGGGTATTCGGCATCTTCACGGCAATGGCCTTGGCATCGCGGCACGGATCGGCGGCAACCAGGAAGAGCGCTGCCATGATGAGGGCATGGCCGACGAGGTCGATGCGGCCGAACGGATAGACCGCGGTGAAGAAGATCGCCAGCAGGGCCACGGCTGAGAGACGGCGCACCATCGGGGTCCAGAGCAGGCCGAAGCCCAGGGTGAACTCGGCGACGCCCGCCATCGGAATGAACACGTCGCGCGGCATGCCGAAGGTCAGGAAGGGCTTCTCCTCCACGAGCGGATAGAACCAGTCCGGATAGGCGAACTTCTCAAGAGACGACCACATGAGTGCAATCGCGATGCCCCAGCGCAGGGCCAGGAACCGGCGGGCGCGCCACTTCTCGTCGTTGGAGGAGGCCATCACCAGATAGGCCGCGACCGCGACGCCGAGCGCCAGGTAGTCGAGCAGGTGGAACAGATCGTATTCCCGCAGGGCCACCACCCAGAGGGTGATGATGCCGGCCGCCGCGACCGGCATGGTCCGGCGCGAGAACACGCACATGGCGATCAGCAGCTGCGCCCATGAGATCAGCTCGGAATCCGTCTTGAGATCGGGGGTGAGATAGATGCCCCCGACCGCGAAGATCGCGACGAAGAAGGCCCCGATGGACACGCGCATGAAATCGTCGGAACGGCTCCAGAGCGGCGCGCTGATGCGGTCGAGCCCCGACTGGATGCCCCGGCCGACGAATGTGCGCTCGACCGCGAGCGTGGCAAGGAAGAAGGCCAGCACCAGGCCGATGCCGGTCCAGAACCACATGTTGGTCAGGGTTGCGGAGATCGGCTGCGGAGCGGCATCGACGATATAGGGTGCGAACCACTTCACATGCGCTTCCGCCGGCAGCGCCCACAGGCCTGCGCCAAGGGCCGTAAAGCCTGCAGCCGCCCGCTTCAGCGCTCCCGGATTTCCTGCTCTTGGCTCACACGGCGCGGAGCCGTTCGTGGCAGTGACGCGAGACATGATATCCTCGTTGTTGAGAATTTTTTCGATGAGCGGGGTGTAGCCCCATCCTGTCCACGGGAACATTCAGACAATGTCCCTAAGGGGTTTTCCGTAACGGCGTCATAGGCTTGACCATAAGAACCTTGGCCCCGAGCCCTTGTCGCGCGCCGTGGAGGGATCGTTCCCGAACCTTGAGCGTTGTGCCTTCGTGTTCTCCAATGCCGGGCCATGAAGCTTCACCATCGACACGACTGGAATCTCTCCCCGTCCGAGGCCGTCGCGCTGCAGCAGGAACTGCGGTCGGAGGTGATCTCCGACCGGCCTATCGATCTCGACCGGATCGAACTGGTGGCCGGCGTCGATGTGAGCGTGAAGAACGAGCAGTCACAGGCGGCTATCGTGGTGATGACGTATCCGGGCTTCCTGCCGGTGGAGACGGTGCTGGCCCAGCGCCCGACGCCCTTTCCCTATGTGCCAGGCCTGCTCAGCTTCCGCGAGGGGCCGGTGCTTGAAGAGGCTTTCGAGAAGCTGAAAACCGTGCCCGACGTGTTTCTCTTCGACGGCATGGGCATCGCGCATCCGCGCCGCATCGGCATCGCCAGCCACATGGGCCTGTGGCTCCAGCGCCCCACTGTCGGCTGCGGCAAGACGCTTCTGTGCGGACGCTACAAGGATCTGGCTGAGGAGAAGGGCTCCGCCGCGCCGCTCATCGACCGCAAGGAGACCATCGGCGTGGCGCTGCGCACCCGCACAGCCAAGAACCCCATGTTCATTTCCCCCGGCCACCTTGCCGACATCCCGACCGCCACCGAACTCGTCTTGCGCTGCTCACCGAAATACCGCCTGCCGGAACCCATCCGTTTAGCGCACAACGCGGCGGGGCAGTTCTCGCCTTAAGTGCTGCTGATTGACGCAGAGCGACGGCTTTGGGAAACATCGGCTGTATTCGCTAAACTTCTTCGCTGCCTGAGCCAAGCAAACCTACCCCTTCGTCAAGAGCCCTCCCCGTTCAGAGAGTTGTCCCAGCCAAGCCGCTCGGCAACAGATGGAGGGAAGGCACTCTTCCTCAATTTGGGGCAACGATTATGGCGACGATTTACGGCACCTCTGGCGCAGATACGCGTACCGGCACATCTGACGCGGATACGATCTATGGGTACGATCCCAATGCGTCGGAAATCGTCGGCACACGGATCGCATCAGGCCTGACTCAACCGCTCTTCGTCACGGGCGCCCCGGACAACTCAGGCCGCCTCTTCATCGTGGGCAAGCAAGGGACAATCCATATCGCAGGGACAGATACCCCGTTCCTGGACGTAACGGATCAGGTTGCAACGGCTGGTGAGGTCGGCCTCCTCGGCTTCACGTTCCACCCGGACTTCGCCAACAACGGCAAGGTTTACGTCTTTCTGTCAGTCAAAGGCGAGACCACTGACGATCCACGGCACAATCAGTCGCAGATCCGGGAGTACACTGTCGATCCCGCTCATCCGAATGAGTTGGATCCCAACAATTACAAGCTGATTCTGGAGACAACGGAGTACACCCCGTTCTCAGGCAACCATCGCGCGGGCTGGATCGGCTTCCACCCAACGGACGGTTATCTTTATGCCGCGATCGGCGACGGCGATCAGAACGCGAAAGCGCAGGACCCGACCAGCCTCCTGGGCAAGATCCTGCGGCTCGATGTGAATGGACCCGACGCCTTTCCGGCCGACGACAAGAAGAACTACGCCATACCGGCTGACAATCCGACCGTCTTCGACAATGCGCCCGACTTGGCACAGCCGTCAGAGGTCTATGCCATCGGGTTCCGCAACCCATGGCGCGCCAGCTTCGATCAGAATGGCAGGCTCTTTGTGGGCGATGTTGGCGCAGACACCGCGGAAGAGATCAATCTTGTGGTCCCCGGCGCAAACTATGGTTGGGGGCGACAGGACAACGGCGGCGCTCCGGATGACGGACCAACTCCTGGAACCAACGACGGCTACACGGACGCGATCCACTCCTATTTTCATAGCGAAGGCATCGGATCATCGGTTACGGGTGGATATGTCTATAACGGCCCTATCGCCGCTTTGCAGGGCAAGTACGTTTTCGGCGACTTCGGCAGCGGTCGAATCTGGACTCTCGAACAAATCGGCACCGACTGGGTGCGAACTGACATCACCGCGATGATCGTTCCGAGTGCCGGGACGATCGAGAGGATCGCCTCTTTCGGAACCGACAACAACGGCAACCTCTACGTGGTGGACATCACCGGAGAAGTATTCCGCCTCGATGCAGGCGGCGGCGGGTCAGACTTGGGCGACATACTAAACGGCGCTGAGGGCAACGACACCATCTATGGCGGCGGCGGCAACGACACCATTCATGGCGGCGACAATGATGACCATATTTTTGGCGAGGCCGATGACGATCGGCTGTATGGCGATGCCGGAGCGGATACGCTCGAAGGCGGCAGCGGCAATGACGTCTACTATGTCGACATAGACGACATCATTGTCGAAGAGACCGATAGCGGCATCGATCATGTGCGCGTTCTCGCTTCGGCCACATCCTTCGTCCTGCACGCCGGTCAAGCCGTTGAAGCTCTCCAGGCAGACAACCTAGCCTCTACGTCTGCGCTTGACCTGACCGGCAACGAGTTCTCGCAAACATTGACCGGCAATGCCGGCTCCAACCGCCTCGATGGGAGGGGCGGCGCGGACACGATGATAGGCCTTGGCGGCAATGATACCTATGTGGTCGACGATGAAGGCGATCTCATCGTCGAAGGCATGGACGGAGGAATCGACACCGTCGAGTCGATGATAGATTTCAGCTTTGAACCTGGCGGAGTTGAGGATCCGAGATTTCACCTGGAGAACCTGATCCTGCTCGGCACGGCTGCCAAGGGCACAGGAAACTACTGGGACAACTATATCAAAGGCAATGACACAGCCAACACGCTCGACGGTGCCGGTGGAGCCGACACGCTCGAGGGTGGCGACGGCAGCGATACTTACCGGGTCAACAGTGCGGAAGACGTTATTGTTGAAGCATCCGGTAAGGGTACGGACACGATCATTGTGGACGGATCATACACCCTCGCCGGCGGCGTGCATGTCGAGATTCTGAAAGCTGACGAGGAAAGTGAAATCAGCGATCTCACCGGGAACGAGCTGGGCAATACGCTTCATGGCAACAGAGGCGCCAACCGTCTCGACGGCGGTGGCGGTAGCGACACCGTCGTGTTCACTGGCAGGCGTGTCGACTACACCGTTACACGCAATCATGATGGCTCGTTCCTGCTGGAAGATTCGCGCACCGATGGCGACGGTGTCGATACGGTTCTCAAGGTGGAGATCTTCCGGTTCAGCGATGGCCCGATCACCGCGGAGAATCTGCTCAACAAAGCTCCCACCGGCATTACCTCGGAATTCGAAGTGGTGGCCGAGAATAGCAAGAACGGTACGCCGATCGTAACGTTCAAGGTGACCGATGCGGATGACGCCCAGCATCGTTTCGAACTCGTCGACGATGCCGAAGGTCGCTTCGCAATCGATCCAAGCACCGGTGCCCTGACAGTAAAGGATGGCACCCGTCTGGATTATGAGCAGGCGACCCGCCACAGCATCACGGTCAAGGCAATCGACGGAGCCGGGGCTTCGATCACCAGGACCCTGTTCATCACGGTCGATGATGTTCTGAATGAAAGTGCCACCGGCAGCGCCCTAGGCGATCTGATGCTGGGCGGCTCCGGCCAAGACACCTTCTCCGGCGGAGCCGGCAACGATACCATTGATGCCGCTGCGGGCAACGACCGTCTGAACGGCGATGCCGGCAACGACTCGCTGGTAGGCGGTGCCGGGAACGACGTATTCAGCGGCGGCGACGGCAACGACCGGATGATCGGCGGCAAAGGCAAGGACACGTTCACCGGCGGCAAGGGCCGGGACGTGTTCGTGTTCGACGACCGGGAGACGGCCTCCTCCAAGAGCAAGGCGGACTATATCACCGACTTCCGTGGTAGGGACCGCGACCGGATTGACCTGAAGCTGGTGGATGCCAACACCAAGAAGCGCGGCGACCAGAAGTTCTCCTTCATCGGGGATGACGAGAGCTTCAGCAAGGCCGGCGAGGTGCGCTTCGAGAAGACGAAGAAGTATACCTATGTCTACCTGAACACCGACAACGACCGGGCGGCCGAAGGCGTGATCAAGCTCAAGGGCTCCATCGAGCTTAGCAAGAGCTGGTTCGTGCTCTGATCGCCGTCGGCTCGGACGCACTTTCGACTATCACGCGAGGGGACGGGCGATGCCCGTCCCCTTTCCCGTTCGGGGCTGCGCACACGCCACGGACCGGGGTTGCAGGGACAGGCCTCCCCCTGAAAGGCTCGCTGTGCTAGGGCAGATTTCGACAGGGGAACGCTCATGCGCACATTCGAAGACCTGCCGGTCGGCTTTGCTCAGACCCTCGGCCCGCTCCATGTGTCGAAGGACGACATTCTGGCCTTCGCCCGGGAGTACGATGCCCAGCCCTTCCATGTGGACGAGATCGCGGCCAAGGACTCCTTCGTCGGCACCCTGATCGCTTCCGGCTGGCATACCTGCAGCCTCAACATGCGCCTTGTGGCTGACGGGCTGCTTCTGGATTCCACAGCCATGGGCGCGCCGGGCATCGAGGAGGTGAAATGGGTGCGGCCCGTCAGGCCGGGCGATACCCTGCGCTCGCACGTAAAGGTTCTGGAGAGCCGCGTCTCGAAGAGCAGGCCGTCGCTCGGCCTCGTGCAGCTCCATTTCGACATGATGAACCAGGCGGACGAGACCGTTCTCACCCAGACCAACTGGGTCATGTTCGCTACCCGCGACGCCAAGCCCTTTTCAGGCGAAGGTCGGCAGGTGCTTTCCGACATCGCGGATTCCCTGCCCGGCGATCATCCCCGGCGCGAGATCCCGCCGATCTCCTCCAACCCCTATTTCGAGGATCTCGTGATCGGAGAAACGGAGGAGCTGGGCTCCTACACCTTCACGCCCGACGAGATCGTCCGCTTCGCCAAGAGTTACGACCCGCAGCGTTTCCATGTGGATGCGGAGGCCGCCAAGAGCAGCCTGTTCGGGGCGCTCTGCGCCTCCGGCTGGCACACGGCGAGCGTCTGGATGAAGCAAATGGTCGGCCATCGCGAGCGGATCCGCGCCTATGCGCTGGCCCATGGCCAACGTCCTGCCCGGCTCGGCCCTTCCCCGGGCTTCTCGAACCTGAAATGGCTCAAGCCCGTCTATGCGGGCGACACGATCACCTACCGCACCACGGTGACGGCCAAGCGCCCCTCCGCGTCCCGTCCGGAATGGGGCCTGGTATTCCACCACAACACCGGCACGAACCAGAACGGCGAGGAGGTTTTTGCCTTCGACGGAATGGTGTTCTGGGAACGGCGGGGCTGAAGCGTTCGCTGACGTTCACTCAGGCTGCGTAGCCATAATCCAGTGTCATCCCCGCGCAGGCGGGGATCCAGAAACACGGCGTTGCAAGAAAGGATGAGCGGCGGCGTTGTGCCTCTCCTGCACCGTCAGCCGTTATGGATCCCGGACTCCGCTGCGCGGCTCCGGGATGACAGGGAGGTCAATGCCCCTCGAAGCTCACGAGGCTGCGCACCTCGACGCCTAGGTCACGCAGCTTTTGCGCGCCGCCAAGATCGGGCAGGTCGATGATGAAGCAGGCGGCCACGATGTTGGCCCCCATCTGGCGCAGGAGCTGGGAGGCAGCCACGGCCGTGCCGCCGGTGGCGATGAGATCGTCCACGAGGATCACGCGCTCGTCCTGGCCGATGGCATCGGTGTGGATCTCCATCTCGTCGACGCCGTATTCGAGCGAATAGGCGATCCGCACCGTCTCGTGGGGCAGCTTGCCCTTCTTGCGGATCGGCACGAAGCCGGCGGAGAGCTGGTGCGCAACGGCGCCGCCGAGAATGAAGCCTCGCGCCTCGATTCCCGCCACCTTGTCGACGCGCCCGCCCGCGAAAGGATGGACGAGTTCGTCCACGGAGCGCCGGAAGGCCCGCGCATCGCCCAGCAAGGTCGTGATATCCCGGAACACGATGCCCGGCTTCGGATAGTCCGGGATCGAGCGGATCGCGGTCTTCAGATCGGTGAGGAGACGCTGGTCCATGGGTTCGGCCTGCCTGGATATGGAATGAAGATGGATCTGTAAGCGCCGTGAGCGCAAGACGCCAGCGCTTATGCTCTCGAAGGATTGAGCACCCGCCCGGCCACCGCATCCAGCTTCGTCAGGATCTCGGGATCGCGGGCGGAGGGCGCCGTCATGATGGCGCCGTCGAGGGCCCGGTCGGAGCCTGCGGGGCACGGCTCATGCTCGGCCGGGAAATCGCGGGCGACGCGGGCGATCAGGCGCGAGACCGTGGCGGCGTTCTGCTGCGCCACAGCGACCACGGAGGCGACGTCCACGTTGTCATGCTCGGGGTGCCAGCAATCGTAATCGGTCACCATGGCGATGGTCGCATAGGTGATCTCGGCCTCGCGGGCGAGCTTGGCCTCCGGCATGGCCGTCATGCCGATCACGTCGTAGCCGAGACCCTTGTAGGTGATGGACTCGGCGTAAGTGGAGAATTGCGGCCCCTCGATGCACACGAGCGTGCCGCCCAAGCTGAAAGGAATGTCCTCGGCCACGGCGGCATCGGCGATACGCTGGCGCAGCAGGGGACCGACCGGATGGGCCATGGGGACATGGGCCACGCAGCCCCGGCCGAAGAAGGAGGTCTCGCGCTTGTGGGTGCGGTCCACATACTGGTCCACCAGCACGAAGAAGCCGGGATAGTACTCGTCCTTGAACGAGCCGACGGCCGAGACGGAGATCAGGTCCGTGACCCCGGCCCGCTTCATCACGTCGATATTGGCCCGGTAGTTGATGTCGGAGGGCGACAGACGGTGCCCTCGCCCATGACGGGGCAGGAACGCGATTTCGGTCTTGCCGATCCGCCCGATGCGCAGCACGTCGGAAGGCTTGCCCCACGGCGATGCGATGCGCTCCTCGCGCATGTCCTCGAGCCCCGGCAGGTCATAGACCCCCGATCCGCCGATGATGCCCAAAACCGCCTTCGCCATGCTTGTCCTCGCCTGCCTGTGCTCCAGCCTCTCATAGACGACTGCAGGCTCATCCCCAAGCCCGGCGGCGCTTCGATGCGAGGGCCAGCCGATCAGCCCAACGGGAAGCTCGCGAGCTTGTCCCGCACGAGGCAGGGGAACAGGGTCTCGCGGATGAGCTTGATCCGAGCCACAGGGGCCAAAACCGCAACCGGAATGGCTTCGATGCTCTCAACGACGGAACGGGGCACCGAGGCGGCGGTCCGATAGCGAGCCAGCGTCGTGTGGATCAGATCGTAATGCAGCGGCTCCCGGCCGGGCGGAAGGGGAAGGTCACGGACGATCCTGTCCCTGATCGCCGCGATCAGGCCGGTCTCGTCGGTCGCGGTGGCGATGATGGCCGTGTCTGTGACCTTGAGCCGGGAGAAGCGCAGTTCCAGCGCCCCATGGCCCGAGCAGAGATCCTCCAGGAGGTTTCGGGACAGTTCGGCGATGCTCTGCCAGTAGGCGTCCTTGTCGAAGGATCCCTTCACCGGCACGAGCGGATAGATGGTCACGTGAAGCCCGTCCCTGGGGACGAGATGCAGCGGCTCCGGCCAGCGCTCGGCAATCGCCCGCTGCACCTCCTCGAAGGCTTCGCGGGTTTCAGGCTCAAGGCTCGGCTGGACGTGGTAGGCGAGGCAGGGCAGGCCCCAGATGTCATCGGCAATCGTCTGCAGCATGGCCACCGAAATAGGGCCGCTCCTGGGGAGTGTCACCTGAAAAGAAAAAGGCCCCGGAAACCGGGACCTTGATCGTTGGTTCTCAAGGATTGTGCGTCATCGGGGGCGTGGCGTGGCCTTCGACCTCGCCGCCCACTCGGGCCCAGATCTTCTTCTTGGTGAAGTAGAGCAGGCCTGCGAGCACGATCAGGAACAGCATGGCCTGGAAGCCGAGGCGCTTGCGGGCCTCGAGATGCGGTTCCGCCGTCCACATGAGGAAGGCCGTCACGTCCTTGGCATATTGCTCGACGGTCTCCGGAGCCTGAGGCTGGCCGGCCTCGTTCTTCGGATACTCGACCTGGCCGTCGCTGACCGGCTTCGGCATCGCGATCACATGGCCCGGATAGTACTCGTTATAGTGACCGCCGGCCGGCACCGCGAAGCCCGCCGGGGGCTCCTTGTAGCCGTTGAGCAGCGCCGCCGTGTAATCTGCGCCGTTCTCGGAATACTGAAGGAATACGTCCGTGATCCACCAGGGGAAGCCGCGCTCATAGGTGCGGGCCTTGGCCATCAGAGACAGATCCGGAGGCGCCTTGCCGCCGTTGGCTGCCGCCGCGGCGTTCTCGTTCGGGAACGGCGACGGGAAACGGTCGGCCGGACGGCCGGCACGCTCGAACATGTCGCCGGCCTCGTTCGGGCCGTCCTGGATCTTGTACTCCGCCGCCAGGGCGCGGACCTGGGCCTCGGAGAATTCCGGACCGCCGGGCTGCGACAGGTTGCGGAAGGCGACATAGCTCAGGCCGTGGCAGGAGGCGCAGACCTCCCGGTAGACCTTGAAGCCGCGCTGGAGCTGGGCCCGGTCGAAGGTGCCGAACGGCCCCTGGAAGCTCCACTTGAGCTGCGGCGGGACCGGGGTCTCGCCGGCAGCGAAGGCCGGAGCGGAGAGGCCGAGAACGGCCGCAGCGATGAGAAGGGTACGCTTCATCATGATGTTTTCCTCAACGCTTCCGTTCAGCCCTTGGACTGCGGCTCGGCACTGGCGCCGACCGGCATGCCAGCCCCGCCCTTCTGCACGCCCATCACGGATTCGAGGATCGAATTCGGCAGCGGCAGCGGACGCTCGACGAAGCCGAGCACCGGCAGGACGATTAGGAAGTGGGCGAAATAGTAGACCGTGCAGATCTGGGACGCGATCACGTACCAGCCCTCCGCCGGGCGGGAGCCCAGCCAGCCGAGCACGAGGCAGACGGCCACGAAGACCCAGAAGAAGAACTTGTAGGTCGGACGATAGGCGGTGGAGCGCACCTTCGAGGTATCGAGCCAGGGCATGAACACCCAGATCACGATGGCCGCGAACATGGCGATGACGCCGCCGAGTTTGTCGGGAATGGCACGCAGGATCGCATAGAACGGCAGGAAGTACCATTCCGGCACGATGTGCGCGGGCGTCACGGCGGGGTTCGCCGGGATGTAGTTGTCCGCGTGCCCCAGGTAGTTCGGCATATAGAACACCCAGTAGGCGAAGAAGATTAGGAACACGACGACGGCGAAGATGTCCTTGATCGTCGCATACGGCGTGAACGGAACCGCATCCTTGCCCGACTTGATCGGAATGCCGGTCGGGTTGTTCTGGCCCGGCACGTGCAGCGCCCAGATGTGCAGGGCGACGACACCGGCGATCATGAAGGGCAGCAGGTAGTGCAGGGAGAAGAAGCGGTTGAGCGTCGGGTTACCGACGGAATAGCCGCCCCAGAGGTAGCTTACGATGGTCTCGCCGACGAGCGGGATCGCCGAGAAGAGATTCGTGATCACGGTGGCGCCCCAGAAGCTCATCTGGCCCCAGGGAAGCACGTAACCCATGAAGGCGGTGGCCATCATGAGGATGAAGATGATCACACCGAGGATGTACAGAACCTCGCGGGGCGCCTTGTAGGAGCCGTAGTAGAAGTTCCGGAAGATGTGGATGTAGACGGCGATGAAGAACATCGACGCGCCGTTGGCGTGCAGATACCGGATCAGCCAGCCGTAGTTCACGTCGCGCATGATGTGCTCGACGGACTGGAACGCCATGGCGGCGTTCGGGGTGTAGTACATCGCCAGGAACACGCCGGTCACGATCTGCGCGACGAGCATGAAGGCCAGAATGGCGCCGAAGGTCCAGAAATAGGTCAGGTTCCGCGGCACCGGGAAGGCGACGAATGAGGAATGGACAAGTCCCGCGACCGGCAGGCGGCTCTCGAACCACTGACCGAAGGCGCTCTTG
The DNA here is from genome assembly GCF_016427565.1 of Microvirga splendida. Lineage (GTDB taxonomy): Bacteria > Pseudomonadota > Alphaproteobacteria > Rhizobiales > Beijerinckiaceae > Microvirga > Microvirga splendida. Next base: position 139,757 of record NZ_JAELXT010000003.1, on the reverse strand, counting down.
GGAACGTAAGTTGTGGAATGCTGGCTCATGTGTATCGCCTGATCGTCGCTTAGGTTACGCCGTGGCTTCTTGGCCGATGATGACCTTCGTGTCGGACGCGAAGGCATAGGGCGGGATCGGCAGATTGGTCGGCGCCGGGCCGCCGCGGACACGGCCGGAGGTGTCGAACACCGAGCCGTGGCATGGGCAGAACCAGCCGTTGTACTCGCCCGAGTTCCCGAGCGGCACGCAGCCGAGATGGGTGCAGTTGCCGTAGACGACGAGCCACTGCGGCTTGCCGTCCTTCACGCGGACCGCGTCGGGCTGCGGGTCGCGGAGCGATGCGACGTTCACGTCCGCTGCAGCCTTGATCTCGTCCGGCGTGCGGTGGCGGATGAAGATCAGCCTGCCGCGCCAGAACACCTTCACGATCTGGCCTTCGGCGATGGGCGTCAGGTCGACTTCGACAGGGGCGCCGGCCGCAACGGTCGCAGCGTCGGGTGCCAGCGACTGGACGAAGGGCCATACCAGGGTGGCCCCGCCGATAGCGGCGGCTGCGCCCGTGGCGATGTACAGAAAATCGCGCCGTGTCGGCTCAGCGACATGAGTGGTGGTCTCGGCCACTTGGCTCTCCAGCATTGGTAAAAACGAGAACCGCGCATCGGCAATGCCTTGGAAACCCAGGCATCCGGCACACGAGGTCCAAAAAAGGAACAAGCATGCGCGTCGAGGCGCGCGCAATGCGACTGGGAGTCGCCGCGCGGTGGCTCTTTGGCACGGTCAAGCCCGCCTGTCCATAGCCGGATTGGAGTTGTTCCAGGGAGTGGCTCAAAATGCCGCCGGTCCCGATGGCCCATGGCGATCCCTTGACGGCAGGGCCGGTTGCCACGATGACGGAAGGCATGCCCCGTCTCGCCATCTACCAACCGGATATCCCGCAGAACACCGGCACCATGCTGCGCCTAGCGGCCTGCCTCGCCGTGCCAGTGGAGATCATCGAACCTGCGGCCTTCGACGTCTCCGACCGCAATCTGCGCCGCTCCGGCATGGACTATCTAGGCCATGCAACGATTAACCGTCACATCTCCTGGCGGGCTTTCGAGGCCTGGCGGCAGGAGCATGGAGGCCGTTTGATCCTGGCCACGACCAAGGCGGCCATCCCCTACTCCGATTTCGCATACCGGCCCGACGACGTCGTGATGGTCGGCCGGGAATCGGCCGGCGTCCCGGATGAGGTGCATGCGGTCGCCGACGCGCGCGTTCTTATTCCCATGCAGCCCGGGATGCGCTCGCTCAACGTGGCCGTGACCGCCGCCATGGTCCTGGGCGAGGCCCTGCGGCAGACCCGCTCCTTCCCCAACCCTGCCCCTTCCGAGACGTGAGGCCAGTTCCTATGACCGACCAAGCCGCCGTGGCGCGCCTGCAGAATGAGGCCCCTGTCTGGTTCGCCCTGCTGCGCGACCGCATCTGCGCCGCCTTCGAGGCCCTGGAGGACGAGGTGACGGGTCCCCTCCCTCCGGAGGCGTCCGAGCCCGGCCGCTTCGAGCGCACCCCCTGGGAGCGCAAGGATCACAACGGCGTGCCCGGCGGCGGGGGTGTCATGTCCATGATGAAGGGCCGCGTGTTCGAGAAGGTAGGCGTGCACGTCTCGACGGTCCACGGCGAGTTCGCACCCGAGTTCCGCGGCCAGATCCCCGGCTCTGACCAGGACCCTCGCTTCTGGGCCGGCGGCATCTCCCTCATCGCCCATCCCTGGAACCCGAACGTGCCGACGGTGCATATGAACACCCGGTTCGTGGTGACCACGAAGCCCTGGTTCGGCGGCGGGGCGGACCTCACTCCCGTGCTCGACCGGCGCCGCACCCAGGAGGACCCGGACACGGTGCTCTTCCATCAGGCCATGGAGGAAGCCTGCGGCGCCCATGCTCCCGAAGGCTCCTACGAGAAATACAAGAAGTGGTGTGAGGAATACTTCTTCCTCAAGCACCGCAACGAGCCGCGCGGCATCGGCGGCATCTTCTACGACTATCACTGGACCGGGAACCCGGACGAGGACTTCGCCTTCACCCGCAATGTGGGCGAGGCCTTCCTCAAAGTCTATCCCGAGATCGTCCGCCGCAACGCCACCAAGCCCTGGACGGAGGAAGATCGCATCGAGCAGCAGGTGCGGCGCGGGCGCTATGTGGAGTTCAACCTGCTCTACGACCGGGGCACGATCTTCGGCCTCAAGACGGGCGGCAACATCGCCTCCATCCTCTCCTCCATGCCGCCGACGGTGAGGTGGCCTTAAACCAAGAATGCGTCATCCCGGATCTGCGCTTCGTCCGGGAAGACACTCTCATATCTGTCAAAGCGCCAGCGCCTTGTGGCCCGCAGCGGGTGCTGCGAGCCTGAAGGGTTGTCGAGGGTGGCGTGCTGGGCAGCCCGGCTCGATGATGTGTGTGGAAGGTGAGAGCCAGACTGCTCGTCACGCGCGGTTTGTTTCAGCGGACCTGGTCCAAGCCAGGATCGGCCACCCGCGATCACAGGTGTGCGAGACCTGCGGCGGGACCGCCTCCCACCCCACCTCTGCGACGCCTCGCGAGCGCGCCCCTCGAAGGGCGGGAATGCACAACGATATAGCCGAGCTTGGCACATCTGTCAAGAACAAAGTGAGAACATGCGCCACCTTCCCTCTCCCCTGTAGCGGGAGAGGGTGGCCTGCGCAGCAGGTCGGGAGAGGGGCCGTCAGACGTCGAGCACAGCCCCTCTCCCGGCTCGCTCCGCTCGCCACCCTCCCCCGCACTCAAGTCGGATGTTTCCGACTTGAGCACGAGGAATGTCCAGATCGGGAACACCCGATCTGGATGGGGGGGAGGGGTACCCGCGCTCCATCCTGCACACGATCCCGGATCGGCTCCGCCGTCCGGGATGACGGCGGCGGGGATGACATCGGGACACTCCCCTCTCCCGGGCGGGAGAGGGGCAGGGGTGAGGGCGTAGCGCTCGGCCACCTTGGCGCGGTCATCTCCGCTGCATCTTCTTCGGCACCGGCTTCCCCTCACCCCAACCCTCTCCCACACGGGAGAGGGAGACGTGCCATGCTGGTTTCCCGGCCCCGCCGGTCGCACCACCCCCAACCGGCCGCTTCGCGGCTGCTCCTCCCCACAAGAGGGGAGGGAAACAGCGCCCTATCCTGTACGCGACCCCGGCTCCAGCACCCGCCTGAGCAAGTCCCTGGCGTAGTCCGCATCCGTCCGGCAGCCCTCCGCCAGCCAAGCCTGCCGGGCCTGGGCGAGCATTTCGCCGATCTTCGGTCCTTTCGGAACGCCGCCTTCGACGAGATCGGCCCCGCGCAGGGGAAAGACCGGCACGGGCTCGGCGCCGCTGCGGTAGCGCTCGAGGGCCTTGCGGCCCTCGTCGTGAACGACGGGGACCGGCTCTCCGGCCATCGCCGCCAGAGCAAGCCCCAAGGACGCCGGATCGTGATCGGCCACCAGGCGGCGGATGGCTTGTGCATCGAGAGGCAGGGTCCGGGTCTTGAGCAGGCTGAGGAGCCGGGCATAGGCGACAAGATGTCTGTGCTCGTCATTGGACAGCCGCAGTTCGTCCCGCAGGCGGCCTGCGTCTTCCTCCACCAGCACGGCGAGAGCCGCCAGACGCCAGATGGCGCCAGGGTGATCCCCATCACCGGCAGCCACGCGACCGAAGCGACCGAACTCGGCGACGCCGCCGAGAAGGCCCGTGAGGAAGCCGTGCTCTGCCAGGATGCGGATCGTCTCCTCGGCTCTTCTGGCCACGAGGAGCTTGAGCAGCTCGTGTCGGATCCGCTCCTTCGAGAGGATCGACAGGCCCTGTCGCTCGGCTCCCGAGGCGGCAAGTCCCTCGGCATCGGGCTCGCCTTGCGCGTATTCCGCGTGGAAGCGGAAGAAGCGCATGATCCTTAAGAAATCCTCGCGGATGCGGGTGCGGGCGTCGCCGATGAAGCGCACGCGCCGGGCGGCGAGATCCGCTTCGCCGCCGGTGTAGTCGTAGAGCTGCCCATCGAGCCCGAGGGACAGGGCATTGATGGTGAAGTCTCGCCGCCTGGCATCGCGCGCGAAGTCGCGCCCGAAATGCACCACCGCGTGGCGCCCGTCCGTCTCCACATCCTCCCGCAGGGTCGTGATCTCGAAGGGCTCGCCGTCGACGATCACCGTGATCGTGCCGTGCTCGATGCCCGTGGGCACGGCCTTGAACCCGGCCTGCCTCGCCCGCTTCACGGTCGCGTCGGGCAGCATGGTGGTGGTGCAGTCGACCTCGGTGACGGGCCGTCCGAGGAGAGCATTGCGCACGGCGCCGCCCACGATGCGGGTCTCCTCGGCCCTGTCGTTGAAGACCTCGAGGAGGCGTCGCAGCTCGGGGCGTTCGAGGAGGCTGGCGAGCGCCCGCCGGTCGAGGGCTCCGGTCACCGGAAATGCCCTGGGATCACGCGTCCGTTTTCGACGCGTGTCGGCACATAGGTGCCGGTCTGGCGCTCATCCAGAAGGCCCGTGGCGATGAGCGAGAGAACGACGAAGCTCAGGCCCACGATGGTGAGCCAGAGGGACTGGCTGCTCCAATGGGCCCAGAGCAGCGGATTGCGGCGACGGATCACAAGATATGCGCCGAAAAGGACAAAGGGCAGGAAGAACAGCACCAGGCCTTGAACAACTGCCCGCGTCATGAACCGTAGAGCCTTTCATAAAGGTTGCGGATGATGCCCGCCGTCACGCCCCAGATGTAGCGTCCCTGATAGGGCATTGCATAGTAGCGGCGAAGCTTTCCCTTCCACTCGCGGGAATGGAGCTCGTGGCGGGCCGGATCCATGAGGAAGCTCACCGGCACCTCGAAGGCATCGGCGACCTCATCGTGGTTGATGGCGAGCGCGTAGGACGGCGAGACCCGGGCCACCACCGGCATGACGAGATAGTTCGTGCCGGACAGATAGGCGTCGAGATAGCCGAGGGGGCTGATGAAGCGGCTGTCGAGGCCGATCTCCTCCATGGCCTCGCGGCAGGCGGCATCCAGAACCGACGCGTCCGTCGGGTCGACCCGGCCGCCCGGAAAGGCGATCTGCCCCGAATGCTGGCGCAGATGCGCGGCGCGTTCGGTCAGCAGCAGCATCGGCTCCTCGCGCATGACCACGGGCACCAAGACCGCCGCAGGCTTCGGCGTGAGCGGATAGACCAGCGGCACGTCGTCGATGCTGTGATCGCCGCGAGGGTTCGCCAGGGCCTCCTCGGGGTGCGGAGGCTCCGGGCGCAGCCGCTCGGTCGCCAGGGTCAGGAAATCCGGCTCGTCCTGGGGGGCAAGACGCATCAAGCGGCGCCCAGCTCGGAGGCAGGAGCAATCGGGAAGAAGGCCCCGCCTGCAGCCACCCCAAAGGTGGCCGCGCCGTCGAGGCTCCTTTCCTCTCCCAGGGCGATCAGGTCGAGGGCGAGGCTGCGGGTCACGAGAGCCCACAGGTCCCCCCGGACCTTCACATAGGGTTTGACGCCGCCATGGGCGTCCTGCTCGAAGCGCAGGGCGTGATCCGGCCCCACCTGGACGAGGTCGTCCACGTTGGTGCGGAACGCGATCTGGCGCCCCTCCCCCTCGCCTTCGACTGCCATCTCGACTGCGAGAAACGGCGCATCCTCGACGACGATCCCGACCCGCTCGACCGGCGTGACGAGCACATGGCGCTCCGGATCCTTGCGCAGCACCGTCGAGAAGAGCTTCACCAGAGCGGGGCGGTTGATGGGCGTGCCCATGTAGTGCCACGTGCCGTCGGCCGCGATGCGCATGTCGATCTCGCCGCAATAGGCCGGATTCCAGCGCTCCACGGGAGGCGGGCCTTTGCGCTTGGCATCGGACCCGAGAGCTTCCGCCAGGCGGGTCAGGGCATTTCCGGGGGTGAGAGGCGAAGGGTCGGTCATGACGCAAGCGTGAACATGATTTTCATTTTCCGGGATCGACGAACGGCCATCGATGGTTACTTCCTAGAGCATAGAGTCCCCAGCTGTCTCGTCCACTCCACCCCGGTTCAACGCTGCGGCGCATCGACCCTTGCCACTCGACCCGGATCACAGGCAGACTAGCTAACGGGGGCAATCGCTATGAGAGGGAGAATGACCTCATGACGGCCAGCATTGCTCAAGCGCCCACCGCCCTGGACGACGCGATCATCCGCAACGCGGAGGCAACGCTTGAGACAGTCGGCCGTGCCCGGGAAGCCATTCACACCGTCATCTTCGGCCAGGAAGACGTGGTGGACCTCACCCTCATCACCCTTCTCGCCGGCGGCCACGGCCTCCTCGTCGGCGTTCCGGGCCTCGCCAAGACGAAGCTCGTGGATACCCTCGGCACCGTGCTCGGGCTGGATGCCCGCCGCATCCAGTTCACCCCGGACCTGATGCCCTCCGACATCCTGGGGTCTGAGATCCTCGACGAGGGCGCCGACCGGCGTCGCTCCTTCCGGTTCGTGAAGGGCCCGGTCTTCGCGCAGCTCCTGATGGCGGACGAGATCAACCGCGCCAGCCCCCGCACCCAGTCCGCGCTGCTGCAGGCCATGCAGGAGCATCACGTTTCCGTGGGCGGCGAGCGGCACGACCTGCCGCAGCCCTTCCACGTGCTGGCGACGCAGAACCCGATCGAGCAGGAGGGCACCTATCCGCTTCCGGAAGCCCAGCTCGACCGCTTCCTGCTCGAGATCGACGTCGGCTATCCGAGCCGGGACGCCGAGCGGCGCATCCTCATCGAAACCACCGGCGCCGAGGATCACAAGCCCACCGCCGTCATGAACGCAGAGACGCTGATGAACGCGCAGCGCCTCGTCCGCCGCCTGCCCGTGGGCGAGAGCGTGGTCGAGGCGATCCTCGATCTCGTGCGCTCGGCCCGTCCGGAAGCGGAACGGATCGAGGGCGTCAGCGACAAGATCCTGTGGGGTCCCGGACCCCGCGCCAGCCAGGCGCTCATGCTGGCCGTGCGCGCCCGCGCGCTCATCGAGGGCCGCGTGGCGCCCTCGTTGGCCGACGTGGTGGCGCTGGCCGAACCCGTTCTCAAGCACCGCATGGCGCTCACCTTCTCGGCCCGTGCGGATGGCGACACCATCGGAAGCATCATCGGTCGGCTCACCGCGCGGCTCGCAGGCTAGGATCATCACCATGGCCCGTGTCCGGGTCCTCCCCGAAAGCGCCCGTTCGCCGGGCCGCGTCGAGACGGAGAGCGCGCTCTCCCTCGCTCACCGGATGCCCCGCCTCGTGCTGGAGGCCCGGCGCGTCGCCGCCAATCTTGCCCACGGCATCCACGGACGCCGCCGCTCGGGCACCGGCGAGACCTTCTGGCAGTTCCGGCCCTTCGTGGCCGGTGAGGCGGCGCAGCGCATCGACTGGCGCCGCTCGGGCCGCGACGACCGGCTCTATGTGCGCGAGCGGGAGTGGGAGACGGCCCAGACCGTGTGGTTCTGGATCGACCGCTCCGCCTCCATGGGCTACGCGTCGGACCTGGCCCAGGCGCCCAAGATCGAGCGTGCCGTCGTGCTGGGTCTGGCGCTGGCCAATTGCTTCGTCGAGGGCGGCGAGCGGGTCGGCATGCTGGGCCTGATGCCGCCGCGCGCCACCCGGCGCATCGCCGAGACCATGGCCCAGACCCTGGTGGCCGACCGCGCCTCCCTCGAGGAGGACCTGCCGCCGCCGGCTGCCGTGGCGCCGCAGCACGAGGCCATCCTGGTCAGCGATTTCCTGTCGCCTGCGCGCGACATCACCGCCATGGTCGAGGGCATCTCGTCCCGGGGCGCACGCGGGCATCTCGTGATGATCGTCGATCCCGTCGAGGAGACCTTCCCGTTCCAGGGACAGGCGGTTCTGCACGATCTCGAGGATGGCCTGTCGCTTCGGATCGGCGACGCCATCTCCTGGGGCAAGGCCTATCGCCTGCGGATCGAGCAGCACCGGGCGGAGCTGCAGGAACTGGCACGCCGCCGCGGCTGGACGCTCACCATCCATCGAACGGACCGGCCGGCCAGCGAGGCAGCCCTGCGGATCATGACGCTCGTGTCGACGTCCCGCGGGACGGGCGTGGGAGGGCGCTGAGCGATGCTGGGCCTGCCTCTCACCTTCACCGTTCCCCTCGTCCTGACGGCGCTCGCCGCGCTGCCCGCCATCTGGCTGCTCCTGCGCATCACGCCGCCGCAGCCCAAGCGCGTGGACTTCCCTCCGCTCAGGATCATGGCGGACCTGCGCCCCGAGCAGGAGATGCCGGCCCGCACGCCGTGGTGGCTCCTTCTCCTGCGGCTGCTGCTCGCCGCCTTCCTGATCCTCGCGGCCTCCGGGCCGATCTGGAATCCGCTGGCCGAGGACAGCAATCGCTCTCCGCTCCTCATCGTGCTCGACAACGGCTTTGCCGCCGCTCACGACTGGCGCGACCGCATGAACCTGGCGTCCGAGCGCATCGAGGCCGCCGGTCGCGACGGGCGCACGGTGGCCCTCGTGGCGACGGCGGAAGCGCCGGCCGCTATCGAGCCTGCGAGCCCCGCTGCGGCGCTCGAACGCCTGCGCTCCGTGAAACCCCTGCCGCACCTGCAGGACCGGCAGGCGCACCTGGAGTCCGTCAGGCGCTTCCTGGAGGCAACGCCCGACGCCAACATCGTCTGGATCAGCGACGGGGTCGCGGGCGTTGACGGACAGGGCTTCATCGATGGTCTGGCGCAGATGGCGGACGGCCGGCGGATCACCGTTCTGAAAGCGGAGCGCGCTCCCGCCCTTGCGGTCGCCGGCGTGGAGAATGCCAGCGGCCAGCTCAATGTCAGGCTCGTGCGGCCCGAACCGAACGGGCGCGATTCCGGCACCATTCGCGTTCTCGATCTCAAGAGCCTGCCGCTCGCCGACACGCGCTTCTCGTTCGCGGCCGACGCCACCGAGACAAATGTGGCGTTCGACCTGCCCACCGAGATCCGCAACGCCATCGCCCGCATCGAGATCCTCGGCGAGGGCTCGGCCGGCGCGGTCCATCTCCTCGACGAGCGCGGCAAGCGCCGCCGCGTCGGCCTCGTGTTCGGCGGCACCTCCGACCGGGCGCAGCCGCTCCTCTCGCCGCTCTACTACATCGAGCGGGCTCTCGCGCCGTATTCCGAAATCCGCCAGGGCCGCGGCGGCGTGGCCGATGCGGTGAACCAGCTCATCGACGAGCAGGTCTCCGTGCTGGTGCTGGCCGATGTGGGCGGGCTCGACCGGGAGACCCTGGGCAAGATCACCGCCTTCGTGGAACAGGGCGGCATGCTGCTGCGGTTTGCAGGCTCGCGACTGGCCGCCGGCAACGACGAGCTGGTGCCGGTGCGCCTGCGCCGCGGCGGACGCAGCCTCGGCGGCACGCTGTCCTGGGATACGCCCAAAACCTTCGCGCCCTTCACCCGCGAAAGCCCCTTCTTCGGCCTCGCCGTGCCGGAAGAAATCGGCATCCGCCGCCAGATTCTCGCGGAGCCCGATGGCGACCTGCCGGCGAAGACCTGGGCGGCCCTGGCCGACGGCACACCCATCGTCACGGCCGACAAGCGCGGCGACGGCATGATCGTGCTCTTCCACGTGACGGCCGACACCACCTGGTCGAACCTGCCCCTGTCGGGTCTGTTCGTCGACATGCTGCGCCGGACCACGGCCCTCGCCGGCGCCCCGAACGACGTGAACGCAGAGTCCCGCAACGCGGAGAACGAAACCGTGGCGCCCCGTCTCACCCTCGATGGCTATGGCATCTACATCTCGCCGCCGGCGAACGCCCGCCCGGTGACGCGCACCTATGCCGAGCGGGCGACGGGCGAGCATCCGCCCGGCTTCTACGGCCCGGTGGATTCGAGCCTCGCGGTCAATGCGCTCCTGCCCGGCGACCGGCTGGCTCCGCTGAACTTCGCCCCCCTCAACGCCCGGATCGCTCCGCTGGCCGGAGCCCAGACCATCGATCTGCGCATGCCCCTCTTTATGCTGGCCCTGCTGCTGCTCGTCATCGACACCCTGGCGTCGCTCTGGCTCGGCGGCCATCTGTCCAGCGTCTCCGGCCGCCTGCGCAAGGCGGGCGCCGCAGCCGCCATCGTGCTGGGCTCCACGTTGCTGCTCAACCCTGCCTCGGATGCCAGTGCGCAGGAGCGCCGGTCGTCCATGACCATGGAAAGCTCGAACCCCGCTCTCGTGACGCGGCTCGCCTACGTGATCACGGGCGATCCGCAGGTGGACGAGACCAGCAAGGCGGGCCTCACCGGGCTGACGCAGGTGCTGAGCCAGCGCACCGCCCTGTCGCCGGGCGAGCCCATCGGCGTCGACCTGTCGCGGGACGAGGTGGCGTTCTATCCGCTGCTCTACTGGCCCATCGTGGCGGGCCGGCCCATGCCGTCGGAGGCGGCGATCAGGCGTCTGGATGCTTTCATGAAGGGCGGCGGCACCGTGATCTTCGACACGCGGGACGCCTTCGGCAACCGTCTCGACGGCGCTCCCAGCGCCGAGGGGCAGTATCTGCGCCGGATGCTGGCAGGCCTCGACATTCCGGAAATCGAGCCCGTGCCGGTCGATCACGTGCTCACCAAGACGTTCTACATTCTCGACAGCTTCCCCGGCCGCTACGCCACCGGGCAGACCTGGGTCGAGGCCCTGCCGCCGGAGACGGAAGGCGAGGCCAACCGTCCGGCGCGCTCGGGCGACGGCGTCTCGCCGATCATCATCACGTCGAACGATCTCGCCGCCGCCTGGGCCGTGGGCCAGCGGGGCGAGTGGCTCTATCCCGTCGTCGGCAGCGATCAGCGCCAGCGGGAATTCTCATATCGCAGCGGCGTCAACATCGTCATGTACGCGCTCACCGGCAACTACAAGGCCGATCAGGTGCACGTGCCGGCCCTGCTCGAACGCCTCGGGCAGTAAGGGGTAGGTCTTTTGCTTTCCGTCAGCTTCTCACCCCTCATCCCCGACTACGCCCTCTGGGCTCTCGGCGCGGTCGTCGCCCTTCTGGCGGTCCTGGCGCTCGCCACGCGCGGGCCTGTGGCGATCCTCCGCGCGGTGGCCCTCGGCCTCGTTCTGCTCGCGCTCGCCAACCCGGCGCTGGTGCAGGAGGACCGGGAGAAGGTGAAGGACATCGTGGCGGTGGTCGTCGATCGCTCGAGCTCGCAGACCCTGGGCGACCGCTCGCCCATGACCGATCAGGTGAGGGCCGAGCTGGAGCGCCGTTTCGGCTCCCTGGCGGATGTCGACCCGCGCTTCATCGAGGCCGACGACGGCAGCGGCGACGACGGCACGCGCCTGTTCGCCGCGCTCTCCAACGGCCTCGCCGACGTGCCGCCGGATCGTCTCGCCGGCGTCATCTTCATCACCGACGGCGTCGTTCACGACATTCCCCCCACGGTGGAGAGCCTCGGCTTCAGGGCGCCCCTCCATGCGCTGATCACCGGCCGCCCCGACGAACGCGACCGGCAGATCAAGCTGCTGGAGGCACCGCGCTTCGGCATCGTCGGCAAGGACCAGACCATCCGGGCCCAGGTGATGGAGCGCGGCGGCACGGGCTCCGCCCAGGTGACGGTGCGCCGGGACGGGCAGGTTCTCACCCGCCAGCAGGTGCGCGCCGACACGCCGTTTTCCCTCGACGTGCGCATCGAGCATGGCGGCACCAACGTGGTCGAGCTCGAAGTGGAGGGCCTGCCCAACGAGCTGACCCAGGCCAACAACCGGGCCGTCATTCCCATCGAGGGCATCCGCGAGAAGCTGCGCGTGCTGCTGGTGTCGGGCGAGCCCCATGCGGGCGAGCGGACATGGCGCAACCTGCTGAAGTCGGACGCTAACGTGGACCTCGTCCATTTCACGATCCTGCGTCCGCCGGAGAAGCAGGACGGGACGCCGATCAACGAGCTGTCGCTCATCGCCTTCCCGACCCGCGAGCTGTTCCAGCAGAAGATCAAGGAATTCGACCTGATCATCTTCGACCGCTACGCGAACCAGAGCATCCTGCCCTCGAGCTATTTCGAGAACATCGTGCGCTACGTGCGCGAGGGCGGCGCGATCCTCGTGGCGGCGGGCCCGGAATTCGCCAGCTATGGCAGCCTCGCGCAGACGCGCCTTTCGCCGATCATTCCAGGCCAGCCCAACGGCAGCATCATCGAGCAGCCCTACAAGGCCGAGATCACCGAGACCGGCGAGCGCCATCCCGTGACCCGCGACCTGCCGGGCTCGGAGCAGTCGCCGCCCGCCTGGGGCGAGTGGCTGCGCATCATCGGCTCACAGGTGCAGACGGGCTCGACGCTCATGTCGGGCGCCAACGACCTGCCCCTCCTGGTGCTGCGCCGGGAGGACAAGGGCCGCGTGGCCCTGCTGCTCTCCGACCACGCCTGGCTCTGGGCCCGCGGCTATCAGGAGGGCGGCCCGCATCTCGACCTCCTGCGCCGCCTCGCCCACTGGCTCATGAAGGAGCCGGCCCTCGAGGAGGAGGCCCTGCGGGCGAGCGCGCAAGGACGCGACATCCGCATCGAGCGCCAGACGATGGCGGAGACCGCCGCTCCCGCGACGGTCGTCGCGCCGAGCGGCCAGGAGAGCAGCGTGGCTCTGACGGAGTCGCGCCCCGGCCTGTTCACCGCGCAGGTGGCAAGCCGCGAACTCGGGCTGCACACGATCCGCTCCGGCGACCTCGTCGCCTTCGTCAGCATCGGCCCGGCCAATCCGCGCGAGCTGATGGACGTGTTCAGCAACACCGAGGCTCTCGAGCCCATCGCGGAAGCGACCGGCGGGTCGGTGCGGCGCGTGGCCATGGCGGGCGATCAGAGCATCACGGTCCCGCGCATCCTCGCGGTGCATTCGGGATCGCGCTTTGCCGGCGGCGACTGGATCGGCATCAAGCCGAGCGACAGCGCCATCGTGCGCGGCGTCTCGGTCTTCCCGATGGCCCTGGGCTTCGTGGGTCTGGTGCTGCTGATCGGCTCGACCCTCGCCGCCTGGCTGATCGAGGGACGGCGAAGGGCCTGATCAGTCCGTCGGCTGAAGCGTACTCACGAGCCCCTTGGCGCGCGCCAATGCGCCCTCTTCCAGCTCCAGGGCGAGAAAACGCCCCGGATTGACCGGGCCCGGAAGCTGCAGGTGCTGGGGCGGAATGCGCTTGAAGCCGAAGCGGCTGTAATAGGGCTCGTCGCCCACCAGCAGCACCAGGGTGTGCCCCTTGGCCTTGGCGGCCTCCAGAGACCGGCGCATGAGGGCGGCGCCGATGCCGCGGCTCTCGAAAGCCGGCTCGACGGTCAGCGGCCCGAGCACGAGGGCCGGTTCCTCGCCAGCCATCACGGGCGTGAGACGCACGGACCCGACGAGCAGGGTGCCGACCATGGCGGTGAAGGACAGGTCGAGCAGATGCGGCACCCCTTCGCGCAGACGCGAGGCGGTGCGGGCGAAGCGGCCGGGGCCGAAGGCGCGCTCGTGCAGGCGCTCGATGGCGTCGGAATCGATGGGTTGCTCGGTGCGGATCTGGAGCGAGAGCTCGGTCATGGACGGACTCTGGGCGAAAGACGAAATGGACTAAGGCGGCTGGACAAATTCAGCCGTGTCGTCGTCGCAGAATCCGGGTAATGCTCATGGGGCTCGGCGTTTCCTCTCTGACTAGGCCATAGCAGCGTCGGGAACGCGGCGCAAACGCTCTTCACCAATGCGGCGAGGGAGGCTGGCCTTCGAGGATCTCCGCCAGACGGTTTCGGGTGGCCGAGGTCGTCTCCTGGGGCAGATCGTCGAGGGGGAAGAACCCTGCTTCGGCGATCTCCCGGTCCGGCCGCTTCTCCTCCAGCACGGTGAAGCGCCGGATCACATAGACCAGAACGTGGTCGCGCCGGGATGTCCGATTGTTGAAGAACACGCCGAACAGGGAGGGCGCCTCGTCCATGGCGATACAGGCCTCCTCGCGCAGCTCACGGTCGAGGGACTCCAGGGCCGTCTCGCCGGTCTCCACACCCCCGCCCGGCAGGTGCCAGCCGGGCACATAGGTGTGCCGGATGAGGAAGACGCGGTTCTCACGGTCGAGCACCACGCCCCTCACCCCGAGCGTCATGCCTCTCGAGAAGCGCCAATAGGTGTGAAGCCCCAGGGACAGGAGACGCGAGGCTTTCCGGGGCGGCGCGGAGTCGGACATCGGCCCATGCCATCACAACAAGATTACCGGAGGATGAATGTAGTCATTCATCAAATGCATGGCTGTTCCCTCAAAATGGCGCGTGACCCGCATCATACGAAGGTCTAAGACACCGGCAACCAAAGGTGTTCCAATGTTTCTCACGTTCATCCTGTCCCGCCTGAACCGCTCCGCTCGCTTCTCGTGGACCCCGGCCCTCAACTTCGACGACCGCTCGGTCTACTCGACCCTGATCCCGGGCGCCCAGTACTGAGTTCGGACGAGCCCCTGTCCGCATGACAGGGGACTTGGCTATGGCGCGGCTCTATTTTAGAATTATTCTAAATTGGAGTCGTCATGAAGTCCCTGTCTGAATTGTCCGAGCGCGAGGTCGTTGCGCTCGCCATCGCCAGCGAAGAGGAAGACTCGCGGATCTATCAGCATTTCGCGGATCGCCTTCGCCCTGACTTTCCCGCTTCGGCCGACATCTTCGACGGCATGGCCGAGGAAGAGCGGGACCATCGCAATTCCCTCTACGGCTTCTTCCGCTCGCGGTACGGCGAGCACCTGCCTCCCATCCGCCGGGAGGACGTGCGCGGCTTCCTGAAGCGCCGCGCGGTCTGGTGGAGCCCCCATCTCGATCTCGATCGGATGCGCCGCGAGGCGGAAGTCATGGAGCTGCAGGCGGCGAGCTTCTACGAGAAGGCCGCCGGGCAGACCCTGGACGTGTCCCTGCGCGAACTCTTCACCAAGCTCGCCGAGATCGAGCGTGGGCATGAGCGCAAGGCCGGCGAACTCCATGCCGCCCACCTGACCGAGAACGCGCAAGCCGCCGAGGAACATGCCCGCCGGCGGCTCTTCGTCCTGCAATACGTGCAGCCGGGACTCGCCGGCCTCATCGACGGTTCGGTCTCGACCCTCGCGCCCCTCTTCGCCGCGGCCTTCGCCACCCAGAACAACTGGGAGACCTTTCTGGTGGGTCTGGCGGCCTCCGTCGGCGCCGGGATCAGCATGGGCCTGACCGAGGCCCTGTCGGACGACGGCGAGATCACCGGGCGCGGCTCGCCCTGGCTGCGCGGCCTCGTCTGCGGCCTGATGACGGCGGCTGGCGGGATCGGCCATACCCTGCCCTACCTGGTGCCGGATTCCTGGCCCAACGCCTTCATCCTGGCCACCAGCATCGCGGCCGTCGTTGTGGCGGTGGAACTCGTCGCGATCTCCTGGATCCGGACGAAGTACATGGAGACGCCGTTCTGGAGCGCCACCTATCAGGTGATCGTCGGCGGCGTGCTGGTGCTGCTTGCCGGTATCTTCATCGGCAGCGCTTGACGGGGCAGCGTGCGCGCGCGAGTTCTCGTGTCCAACCGCATCAACCCGGCCGCCATGTTCCGCATCGCACACCTGACCGACCCTCATGTGGGCCCCCTGCCCCGGCCGCGCCTGAAGCAGCTTCTGAGCAAGCGCCTGACCGGCTGGTACAACTGGCACCGCAGCCGGCACGACATGCACGACATGGAACTCCTGGCCGCGCTGGTGGCCGACATCCATGCCCAGGAGCCGGACCACATCACCTGCACGGGAGACACCTGCAACATCGGCCTGCCGGAAGAGTGGAAGACCTCCCGGGTCTTCCTCGAGGAGCTCGGCGATCCGGCCCGCGTCACCTTCGTGCCGGGCAATCACGACGCCTATGTCCGGGGCTCCCTGGCAGGCCTCTTGAAGGAGGTCGCGCCCTGGACGCGCGGCGACGACGGCCGCGAGGCGAGCTTTCCTTACTTACGCCGCTACGGCTCCATCGCGATCGTCGGCCTGTCCTCCGCCATTCCGACGCTTCCCTTCGTGGCCTCGGGCAGGGTCGGCTCCAGGCAGATGAAAGCCACCGAGGAAATGCTGAAGACGCTGGGCGAGGATCCGGGCTGCTTCCGGATCGTGCTCATCCACCACCCGCCCCACGTGGGCGGGGCGGAAGCCGGGCGCAACCTGACCGATGCCAAGCGCTTCGAGAAGATGCTCTGCCGGGCGGGCGCCGAGCTCGTGCTCCACGGTCACAACCATGTGGGATCGCTCGCCCATCTCGACGGCCCGCGCGGCCCGATCCCGGTGATCGGCGCCCCCTCGGCCTCGGCCCGCGGCGGAACACTGATCCACACGGCCGGCTATCATCTCTTCACCGTCGGACGGGATGAAACGGGCTTTCTCCTGATGGCGGAGCGCAGGGGATTGCGCCCTGACGGAACCGTCGGCGGCCTGGGCATGCTCTCGCTCGCCCGCATCCGCCAACCCGGCGAGCAGGGATAAGGCTCAAGCTGCGTCTCTCGGGAACCGCGCTAACACATGTTAACGTCTCGCCCCGCGACAGCGCAAGCAAAGCTAAGCTTCAGTATTCGCAGCAGTATTTTCCCTGCATCTCCTCTTATCTTCTGGAACCGCTCAGATCGCTCCCCGTTGAAGGGGTGCAGCAGACACCCATGAACTTCGCAGGCCTTTCGGACTGCGCACGATGTTCTGGGACCTGGGACAACAGGAGTTCATCCCATGAAGAAATACGTCGCCCTCGCGGCCCTGGCCGCATCCGTTTCGGCCGCCCCGGCCTCCGCTCAGATGGTCATGGACAGCCAGACCTATCGCATGATGGCGGCCCAATCGGATGCCTTCGAGATCGCCACCAGCCAGCTCGCCCTCGAGCGCTCCCGCAATCCGGCCGTCCGCCGCTATGCCGAACGGATGATCCAGGATCACACGACGACGAGCCAGGCCCTGAACGGCGGCCGTCCGGTCTACACCGCCTCCGGCCAGTTCATCGGCGGCTCCCTGAGCGGCACCCTGGCCGGCGCGGGCATCGGCGCCCTGGTCGGCGGGCCGGTGGGTGCAGCCGTTGGCGCCGGCATCGGTGCGACCGCAGGCACGGCAGCGGGTGCGACCGCGAGCGGCTCTCCCAGCACGGCTGGCGGCACGGCGACAGGTGCCCTGGCCGGCGCCGGCGTGGGCGCCCTTGTGGGCGGCCCCGTGGGCGCAGCGGTCGGCGCCGGCATCGGTGCGAGCACGGGCGCGGCGGCCGGCGGTGCGGCCGACGTCCAGGCCACGGGCTCGGTGACCCCGATCCGCCTCGGCGTTCCGCTTCCGCCGGAAAAGATGGCCATGCTGAACCAGCTCGCCTCGACCTCGGGCCCGCAGTTCGACCGCCTCTACGGTCAGACCCAGCGCATGGCGCACCAGGAGGCTCTGGCCCTGCACGCGGGCTATGCCCAGGCCGGCAACGATCCGTCCCTGCGCCAGTTCGCGGCCTCGGTGGTTCCGCACATCGAGCATCACCTCGAGGATTCCCGTCGCCTTCCCGGCGCGACCGCCCGTCGCCGCTAAGCGAACCTGAACCGAAGTCGCCTGACGGCGGGTCCATTGGACCCGCCGTTTCCGTTTGCAGCGGCGGCAAAGGAAGGTTGAGCCCTTTTCCCGGCTTGTGATGCGGGCGGCACGGTGTAGGAAGGAGCATCACACCTCACCTCTCGCGAGCTCCCATGGCCTACGTCATTCCCGCGCCTTCGATCCCCGCCCTGCCCGTCGCCGGAACGGCCGACCTCTTCCCGGTGCGCCGCGTCTATTGCGTCGGCCGCAACTATGCCGCCCATGCGCGGGAGATGGGCGGCGACCCGACCCGCGAGCCCCCGTTCTTCTTCATGAAGCCGGCGGATGCCCTCCAGCCGGTCGCCGAGGGCGCAACGGCCGATCACGCCTATCCGCCCAAGACCGGGAACTACCATTTCGAGATCGAGCTGGTGGTGGCGCTGGCCAAGGGCGGCCGTGACATCCCCGTCGAGCGGGCTCTCGACCACGTCTTCGGCTATGCGGTCGGCCTCGACATGACCCGCCGCGACCTGCAGGACGAGGCCAAGCAGCTCCGCCGTCCCTGGGAGCTGGGCAAGGCTGCGGATCATTCCGGCCCCGTGGGCCCGATCCATCCCGTGTCCAAGGTCGGCCATCCCGCGAAGGGCGCCATCTCCCTGACGGTGGACGATGCCGTGCGGCAGAAGGCCGACCTGTCGGACATGATCTGGTCGGTGGCCGAGCAGATCGCCTATCTCTCCTCGTATTTCGAGCTTGCGCCGGGCGACGTGATCTTCTCCGGCACCCCGGACGGCGTGGGGGCGGTCAAGCAAGGGCAGATCATGGTCGGAGCCGTCCAGGGTCTCGGCGAGATCCGGCTGCGGGTTGTGTAAGGCGGTACGGGCGCCCCTTGCCTTTTTTCGAAGTTTGGCCGTTACTGCGTCACGGCGCGGCCCGAGAGGGCTGCGGTAAGTCAGGCCCTGGCCTCGAGCCGGGCCCACAAACAAGGGAACGACAAATGAAATTTGTGAAGACCATCGGCTTGGCCCTCCTCGGCTCCGCTCTCGCCATGGGTGGAGCAGCCGCTCAGGAGAAGACTGTAAAGATCGCCACGGAAGGTGCTTACGCCCCCTGGAACTTCACGGGCCCCGGCGGCAAGCTCGAAGGCTTCGAAATCGATCTGGCCAACGACCTGTGCGCGCGCATGAAGGTAAAATGCGAGATCGTGGCCCAGGATTGGGACGGCATCATCCCGGCGCTGACCGCCAAGAAGTACGACGCCATCATGGCCGGCATGAGCATCACGGACGAGCGCAAGAAGACCATCGACTTCGCCGGTCCCTATGCCAACTCCCCGAACGGCTTCCTCGTGGCGAAGAACTCGCCGCTGGCGAAGATGCCGGGCACCGGTGAGGCCTTCAACCTGGGCAGCCAGCAGGCTGCCGCCGAGAAGGCCATCCAGGCCTACAAGCCGCTCCTGAAGGGCAAGACCATCGGCGTCCAGGGCTCGACCATCCACTCGAAGTTCGCCGACAAGTACCTGAAGGACGTCGCCGAGATCCGCGAGTACAAGACCACCGAGCAGCACGATCTCGACCTCGCCGCAGGCCGCATCGATGCGGTTCTGGCCGACTCGACCGCCATCATCGGCACCCTCGACAAGCCCGAGTTCAAGGACTACGCGATGGTCGGTCCCTCGATCACCGGCGGCATTCTCGGCGCCGGCGTCGGCGTGGGCATGCGCCAGGGTGAAGCCGAATTGAAGAAGGGCTTCGAGGACGCGATCCAGGCCGCCATCAAGGACGGCACCGTGAAGAAGCTGTCCGAGAAGTGGTTCAAGGTCGACCTGACCCCCCGCAGCTGATCGATCTCGCCAGCAGGATCAAGGCGCGGCTTCGGCCGCGCCTTTTTCGTATGGGAAAGCCTGTTTGCCACTGAAATTGCCAGCTTGGCTGCCCTATTGAACATGTTTAGGGCTTGCACCGGCTTGGCTTTTGAATGTTAGCTTTGGCATGCAGGATGACAGCTCCGGCTCACGGAGCCGCCTGTCACCCGACAACGGGATCAGTCGAAACTGACCAGAGGGATGACGATGAAACTGTTCAAGGCTTTGGGTTTAGGCCTGCTGGCCTCCGCTCTCGCTATGGGTGGAGCCGCCGCGCAGGAGAAGACGGTCAAGATCGCCACGGAGGGCGCCTATGCCCCGTGGAACTTCACGGGCGCGGGCGGCAAGCTCGAAGGGTTCGAGATCGACCTCGCCAATGAACTCTGCGCGCGCATGAAGGTGAAGTGCGAGATCGTGGCTCAGGACTGGGATGGCATCATCCCGGCCCTGCAGGCGAAGAAGTACGACGCCATCATGGCCGGCATGAACATCACCGACAAGCGCCTGGAAGTGATGAACTTCTCGCTTCCCTATGCATCCACCCCGCACGGCTTCGGCGTGATGAAGGATTCTCCCCTCGCCAAATTGGCCGGAACCGGCACGACGGTGAGCTTCGAGAAGGATCCCGAGGGCGCGAAGAAGGCTATTGAGGCCTGGAAGCCGCTCCTCAAGGGCAAGACGGTCGGCGTGCAGGGCTCGACCGTGAACTCGCAGTTCCTGGAGCAGCATCTCAAGGACACCATCGAGATCCGCGAGTACAAGACGACGGAGCAGCACGACCTCGACCTGACCGCCGGCCGCATCGATGCGATCTTCGCCGGGCATGGGGCCCTGAAGGCCACGCAGGAAAAGCCCGAGTTCAAGGACATGGTCATCGCCGGCACGGGCATGCGCGGCGGCGTGCTGGGCCGGGGCGTTGCGGTCGGCATGCGCAAGGACGACGCGGAGCTGAAGAAGTCCTTCGACGAGGCGATCCAGGCTGCGATCAAGGACGGCACGATCAAGAAGCTGTCCGAGAAGTGGTTCAAGATCGACGCGACCCCGCAGGCCTGATGACGGAAAAAAATCCATCCCGGGCCCGGCTCTGCGGGCCCGGGATGGATCCGGTCGAAACCGGATGTTGAAAGTGCTGTCTCGCCCGCTGCCTTCCACAGGGGGAGACATATTCAAGAAAGTTGAGACGCGTGCAGCAACTGAGCTATTTCGAGCTCGTCGGGTTCGGTCCCAATGGATGGGGATGGGCGCTCCTCACCGCAGCCGGCATGACGATTGCGGTCGCCACTTGCGGCTTCCTCGCGGGCTCCGTCGTCGGCACCCTGGTGGCCTGGGGCAAGATCGGCGGCAATGTCGTGATCCGCGGCTTGGCCGACGGCTACACCACGGTCCTGCGCGGCATCCCCGATCTTCTCGTGATCTATCTCTTCTATTTCGGCGGCAGCGCGGCCCTCGGCGCCATCGGCAGCCTGTTCGGCGCCGACGGCTTCATCGGCGTGCCGGCCTTCGCGACGGGCGCCATGGCTATCGGCATCGTGTCAGGCGCCTATCAAGCCGAGGTGTTTCGCGGCGCCTATCAGGTCGTCAGCCGCGGCGAGATCGAGGCGGCGCGCTCCGTTGGCATGCACCGCTGGCTCATGTTCCGCCGCATCATTGCCCCGCAGGTTCTGCGCTATGCCATTCCGGGCCTCGGCAACACGTGGCAGCTGGTCCTGAAGGAGTCGGCGCTCATCTCCGTGACGGGCCTCGTCGAGCTACTGCGCCAGTCGCATATCGCGGCAGGCTCCACGCGCCGCCCGTTCGATTTCTATCTCACGGCTGCGGTGCTCTACCTGCTCATTACGTGGGTTTCCACCTATCTGTTCCAGCGCGCGGAGACCCACTCGATGCGTGGCATGCGGAGGGCTTCCTGATGGACTTCGCTTTCATGTGGGATGCCTTTCTGACCCTGCTGAGCGGCGTGCCGCTGACGCTGAACCTCGCCTTCATGGCCGTGGGCCTTGGCGCCGTTCTCGCCATGCTTCTGGCGCTCATGCGCATGTCGGGCCTCAAGGTGCTCGACTGGCCGGCCCAGGCTTATGTTTTCGTGTTCCGCGGAACGCCGCTGCTCGTGCAGATCTTCCTGATCTATTACGGCCTCGGCCAGTTCCGCCCGACCTTGCAGGAATGGGGCCTGTGGGTCTTCTTCCGCGAGCCCTACTGGTGCGCGGTGCTTGCCCTCACGCTCAATACGGCCGCCTATGCCAGCGAGATCATGCGCGGCGGGCTGCAATCCGTCCCGCACAACCAGGTCGAGGCCGCACGGGCCTGCGGCATGTCGGGCTTCCTGCTCTACCGCCGCGTCGTCTTTCCCATCGCAGTCCGGCAGGCCCTCCCGGCCTATGGCAGCGAGATCATTCTCATGGTGAAGGCGACATCGCTGGCCTCGGTCATCACCATGATGGAGGTCACGGGCCTCGCCGCGAAGCTGATCTCGCAGACCTTCCGCGCCATCGAGGTGTTCGTCGTCGCCGGCCTGATCTACCTGATCATGAATTTCATCATCACCCGCATCATCATGGCCATCGAATGGTGGCTCTCGCCTCACCTGCGGCGCCCACCGGCCGTGGAGCCGCGTCTGGAGGCCGCCCATGTCTAACGGAGTTGCACCTTTGTCGTCCCAGCTTGCGTCCTCCGAGGCGGCCCAGGCCGTTTCCGTGCAGAATCTCCGCAAGAGCTTCGGATCGCTCGAAGTCCTCAAAGGCGTTTCCTTGAGCGCCAAGGAAGGCGACGTGATCTCGATCCTCGGCGCCTCCGGCTCCGGCAAGTCGACCATGCTCCGCTGCATCAACATGCTGGAGGTGCCCGATTCCGGCGAGATCCGCATCGGCGGGGAGACCATCGGCCTGAGGAAGGGCCGCAAGGGCATGGAGCCTGCCGACCAGCGTCAGGTGGACCGCATCCGCTCCCGCGTCGCCATGGTGTTCCAGAGCTTCAACCTCTGGTCCCACATGACGATCCTGGAGAATGTCATCGAAGCACCCGTGCATGTGCAGAAACGCCCGAAGGCGGAATGCATCGCCGAGGCCGAGGAACTGCTGGCGAAGGTCGGCATCGTCGACAAGCGCAATCAGTACCCCTCTCACCTCTCCGGCGGCCAGCAGCAGCGCGCCGCCATCGCGCGGGCGCTCGCCATGCACCCGAAGGTGATGCTCTTCGACGAGCCGACCTCGGCGCTCGATCCGGAACTCGTCGGCGAGGTGCTGCGCGTCATGCGCTCGCTCGCCGAGGAAGGCCGCACCATGCTGGTGGTGACGCACGAAATGGGCTTCGCACGCGACGTGTCGAACCGGGTCGTGTTCCTGCACAAGGGCGTGGTGGAGGAGGAAGGCGCACCCGCGGAGGTGTTCGAAGCTCCCAAATCAGAGCGCTTCAAGCAGTTCATCTCAAGCCATCGATAGGCTTCGACCAAGACAGGAATGGTGTCATTCCCGGCCGGAGCGCAACGGAGGGGAAGGGAATCCATAGGGTTGCGCCTGTGAATGGATCCCCTTCCCGGCCTGCGGCCGCCGGGGATGACAGGTGCTTCGGCCGATCACCCAGGGCCAGAAAAGCGAAGGGCGAAGCGGATGCCGCTTCGCCCTTTCTCGTTTCAGCGCTTCTCGATCCGGCGCGGCGGATGCAATCCGTTCGGCTGATACGATCCGGTCGGCGGCGTGAACGGCGTTGAAGGGTTTGGGCCGGTTCCAGGCCCTCGCCACTCGTGAACGCGATGATGATGGTGGCGTGAGCTGCCGAGAAACAGGCTCAGCACGGCCGGAACGGCCAGGATGAGCAGCGATACGAGGCCCCAGACGAACACGATGGCGCCGAGGCCCAGACCTCTCAGCGTGATCAGAGCCCAGGACAGCCATTCGACCGCCTCGGGATTGCCCGGAACGATGTCGGCGTTGCGAGCCGCCATGCCGCCGAAGAAGTCCAGAAGCCCATAGGCTCCCCAGGCGAACAGGGACCAGAGCGCCACGGCAATCCAGGCAACGATCCACAACAGCCGTCTCATTCAGCGCTCCTCGATCCTGACTGCGACACCGTCGATTTCTTTCGGCCCGCGCTTGGGCGTGCCGAGATGCTCGTGAATGATCCGCAGGTTGCGCTCGTTGGCCTTGAAGAAGACGTCGAACACGTCGCCCGCCAGCGGAATGGCGCCGATGGCGGTGTCCATCGCAACGTTGCCGATCATCCGGGCGATCTTCCAGCGCGGCAGCCCCAGTTGGCGGGCTTCCCAAACAATATAGCTGGCAAGCGCCGCGGACAGCGCATCGCCGACACCCGGCACGAGGCCCAGCACCGCATCCAGGCCGACGCGCCTGTTCAGGCCCGGAATCAGAAAGGCGCTGTCCAGCAACTTTGCAACCAGGGTGATGCGCGCGATCGCATCCTCCCGGCTCGGGCCGGCCGTCTTGATCGCGTCGAAAACAGCGCTGCGGGCAGTGTTCATTCCAGTCTCCAGCAGACCAAAAGCTTGAATGGTCCAATGCGCGGAATGTGTGCATCGGACCTACAATCTGCAAGAGTTAAGGCTCTGTTATTTCAAAACTAACACCAAATTTCCCACACGCTGAATGCCTTACGGGCTAAAGCTTTGCCGACCATGTGCGTTGTCTACGCCCCTCCCCCATACCTGCGCGCTCTTGCTTAGTGCCAAGCTTCCTTTAGGTAGTCTTGCCGTAGCGCTCTTTGCGCAACCGTCAGTTACCTGACCAATAACAACAGCGACACCGTTGGGAGGACCATTTCGACGGTATCTACTTCTGTAGGGGGTCAGAACGGGAGAACCCGATGAGCATCACCTGCCGAGTTCGCCACGCGTGCAGACCAGTTCTCGTGACCGGCGTGCTTCTGTTTGGATTGTCGCCGGCTGCGCTTCAAGCCGGTGACGGCGACGGAAGTTTCGTTCCCCCGGCCCAATATGCCAGCCTCCCCTCCAACGACGAACTCAACGATCCCAAGACAACAGGAAGCCTGCCTAGTGCGAGAACTCTCTCCGGTTTCGCATCTCTGGTTTCTCAGGGGACGATCACGTTGCGGGCGAGTGCTCCGACCAATTGCATCCCCGGCAATCTGCGCGAGGTCGTTGCATCCGTTGCCGCGAAGTTCGGCCCCGTGAGTGTTGAATCCACCCATCGCAGCCGCGCCCGCAACTGGCGTGCCGGTGGGGCCCGCCAGTCGCTGCATCTCTCCTGCCGCGCCATCGATTTCAGGGTCCGCACCCGCGTGCGAGGCGTCATGGCCTACCTGCGCGCGCACCCGCAGGTCGGCGGCTTGAAGATGTATCGAAACGGCATCATCCACATCGACAACGGGGAACGCCGTTCCTGGTGAGAAGCGCGCCCGTTTCGCTTCTGCCCAGGGCCACGGAGCCGCACGGCCCGTGGCTCTGGCCACCTCTGGCTCGAAAGCGAAAACTGTAAGACACTCACCGGATGTTCGAGACCTTCACTCACCGCCGGATAGAAACCTCCGAAGCCGTCATCAACCTGCGCGCCGGCGGCAACGGCCCGCCCGTGCTTCTGCTGCATGGACATCCGCAGACCCACGTCATGTGGCACAAGGTGGCGCCGAAGCTTGCAGACAGATACACGGTCGTCTGCGCCGACCTGCGTGGCTATGGCGACAGTTCAAAGCCACCAACGACGGAAGATCACGCCCCCTACAGCAAGCGGGCCATGGCGCGCGATCAGGTGGAACTGATGCAGGCCCTCGGCTTCGAGCGCTTCGCCGTGGTCGGTCACGATCGCGGCGGGCGCTGTGCCTATCGCATGGCCCTCGACTATCCGGAGCGCATCGTGGCGCTTTCCGTTCTCGACATCATTCCCACTGCGGAGCACTTCCAGCGCACGGACATGGCGTTTGCCATGGGCTACTGGCACTGGTTCTTCCTCGCGCAGCCCCACCCGCTCCCGGAGCGCCTGATCGCGTCGGATCCCGATGCCTTCTATCTCCGCCGCGGGCGCTCGATGTTCGATGAAGAAGCGCTTGCCGAGTACCGCCGCTGCTACACCGATACAGACACGATCCACGCCATGTGCGAGGACTACCGCGCCGGGGCGACCATCGACATGCGCCTCGACGAGGAGGACCGGAAGGCAGGCCGTCGGATCATGTGCCCGGTCCAAGCCCTCTGGGGCCGCAGGAACGGGCTCGATCAATGGTACGATGTGCCGGCCGTGTGGCGCGATTGGGCGGATGACGTGGAGGGCCACGCCATCGACTGCGGCCACTATCTCGCCGAGGAAGCGCCAGAGGACACGCTGGCAGCTTTAGCGCCTTTTCTGGATGGGGCGTTCGCGAGAATGCAGATCTAAGCCATTTCGGGAGTAACTGGAAAACAGGATGCCGAGAAGGCGTTCAGACCATAGCTGCGTGCCCTAATGCTCTTAAGGATAAATAGAAAGATCTTTTAGGGAAGTTGTCGCTCATAGCCCTCTAAACTTATGATTGTAGATGCAGCAATTTGCTGTCTTAGGTTGAGGGGAAGGCTCATGAACAGGTTTGTCCTAGGTGCCGGTCTGTTCCTTGCTTCCGGCTATGTGCTTCAGGCTCAAGAATTACTTACAGACAGGGGCAGTTCTGTCGTCATTAAGAAAGACGTGTCAGCCCATGCGAATGTGCTGACTCCTGAGATTCCTAAGGAAGTTGCCGACTCTATCAAAACGGCGCCCAATATCAGGAATGTCATCCCGATCACGGGAAGTGAGTCATTCGGACAGCAGATCATCAAAGCCGACGAAATCGTGTTCGACGCAGGATCTCGGCTGGTTTTCACGAACCTCAAAGCTCCATGGATCGCAATCGCGGCGAGACGGATCAAATTCCGCGATCCCCTCAGCTATTCGTTAATCGAGCGGGATATGAATGTCCGCAGCGGATCAACTGGCCGCATGGGAAACACAGGCCAGCGCGGCGCTGATGACTATGGGGAAACCAATCGTAGAGGCAACGACGGACATCCTGGCGGCACAGGCGGGAATGGAGGCACAGGCGAACGCCTGCCACTGCCGACGATCTATGTTGTAGCCGAGCAGTTGCTGGACGATCAAAATCAGGAAATTCCGGCTGGTCTCCTCAATCTTGCGGTACTCGCGCGCGGCATCGATGGCGGCGCAGGCGGGCCCGGAGGACGGGGCGGCGATGGGGGCCATGCCGGGAACGGGAAGGAAGGCGCAAGTGGTCTCTTCGATTGCAAGGAAGGACCCGGTCCTGGAGGCGACGGTGGCATGGCAGGGATGGGCGGACGAGGCGGAGATGGTGGTTCGGGAGGCGCTGGAGGGACGATTGTCTTTGTGTCCCTTCAGCGCGGCGCCGACACATTCAGCTATTCTCGTGTCAATAACCAGGGCGGCTTGGGAGGAAGCGGAGGTCGCGGCGGCGCACCTGGAACTCCCGGGAACGGCGGCGGCGGAGCCAGCAGGAACGGCTGGTGCGGTCCCTTTGGCCCAGGGTCTCCCGGTGGCTTTCCCTCTCCTGTCAATCTGGGCGATGGGGCAATCGGTGCCATCGGCAGCAAAGGCGAGATGTATGTGATTGCCCTTAAGGATCTGAGCAGGTTCTTTGCAAGTGCGCCGGTCCAGAACTGATAGTGCTTTGGACCGTGTTCTTGCACCTTCTTGGAAGAAGCCCGCGCAGGTTGCCTATCATGGGGCGCTGACCTTCGTGCCCCATGAAATTTCTGCTTCAAAGGGTATGTCTCATCATCCTGCGAAAGGCGCGATCCTGACGCCGTTCGCCTCCAGCGTCGCGCGAACGGTTCGCGCCATGGCCACTGCGCTCGGCTCGTCGCCATGCACGCAGATGGTGTCGATCTCGACCGGAATCCGCTTGCCTGACACCGTCGTGATCGCCTTGTCCTGGACAGCGCGCAGAATGCGCTCCGCCGCGAACTCGGCATCATGCAGCACGGAGCCGGGTTTCTTCCGGCTGGTGAGCGTGCCGTTGTCCTCATAGGTGCGGTCGGCAAAAATCTCGCGCACGACCGGGATGCCGACATTGTGGGATGCCTTCTCCATCAGAAGGCCCGGCATGCACATGTTGATGAGGCTCGCATCGACGCCCTTGATGGCGCGAGCAATGGCGAGAGCGAGATCCTCGTCCTCGTTGGCCATGTTGTTGAGCGCCCCGTGCACCTTCACATAGGTGACCTTGTGCCCGGCAAGCGACGCCACGGCCTGCATGGCGCCGATCTGATAGGCGATCATGCGCTCTATCTCGGCGGGAGAATCGCCGCGGATCATGCGACGGCCGAAGCCGTGCAGATCGTTGAAGCCGGGATGCGCCCCGATAGCCACGCCCTTGCGCTTCGCGATCTCCGCCGTGCGGAACATGATGGACGGATCGCCCGCATGGAAACCGCAGGCGATGTTCGCAGAGGAGACGATGTCGAGCATCGCCTCGTCGTCCCCCATCGGCCAGGGACCGAAGCCTTCGCCCATGTCGCAGTTGAGATCGATGATCATGCTGTCACACCAGAACAGGTTTCGCCGCTTGTTCGCCCACGTGGAAGATGCGCTTGTAACGCTCGACTTCCGCTTTCGGACCCATGGCCTTCGTCGGATTGTCGGAGAGTTTCACCGTCGGTCGCCCATCGGCCGAGATGACCTTGCACACGATGGAGATGGGATCGAGCTTTCCTTCAGGAGCCAGCCCGCGAAAATCGTTGGTCAGCAGCGTTCCCCAACCATAGCCGATGCGCATGCGCCCGCGGAAATGCGCGTGGATGCGCTCGATCACGTCCACGTCGAGACCGTCGGAGAAGATCGCGAGCTTGTCGCGCGGGTTCTGCCCGCGCTGGCGCCACCATTCGATGGCCTCCTCGCCGCCCTCGATGGGGTCCTTGGAATCCACGCGGATGCCCGTCCAGGCCGGCACCCAGTCGGGCGCATTCTGCAGGAAGTTCGTGGTGCCGTAGGTATCGGGTAGGATGACGAGCAGGTTGCCCTCGTAATCCTCCTGCCAGTCCGACAGCACGTTGTAGGGAGCCACGGCCAGTTCCTCGTCGGAATCGGCCAGGGCCGCGTAGACCATGGGAAGCTCATGAGCGTTGGTGCCCACCGCCTCCACTTCCTGGCGCAGGGCGATCAGGCAGTTGGACGTTCCGAGAAAGGACGATCCAAGCCCCTCCATCATGGCCTGCACGCACCAATCCTGCCAGAGAAAGCCATGGCGGCGACGGGTGCCGAAATCGGCGATGGAAAGATCCGGCAGCGCTTTGAGCCGCTCAATCTTCTCCCAGACCCGGGTCATGGCGCGGGCATAGAGCACCTGCAGCTCGAACTTGCCCATTCCCCGCAGAACGCCGCGCGAGCGCAGCTCGTTCAGGATCGCCAGCGCCGGGATCTCCCACATGGTGGTCTCGATCCAGGGCCCGTGGAAGGTGAGCACGTACTGGCCGTCCTCCTTCTCCAGCAGGTATTCCGGAAAGCGGAAGGTCTCGAGCCAATCCATGAATTCCGGCGAGAACATCTGCCGCTTGCCGTAGAACGTATTGCCCCGCAGCCAGGTGGATTCGCCCCGGGTCAGGCGCAGGCTGCGCACGTGGTCGAGCTGCTCGCGCAGCTCGCCGGCATCGATGATGTCGGCCAGGCGGATGCGGGTGGTGCGGTTGTGGATGCCGAACGTCACCTGCACGTCCCGATGGCGGCGAAAGATCGTCTGCGCCATCAGCAGCTTGTAGAAATCCGTGTCCAGAACCGACCGGACGATCGGGTCGATCTTCCAGGTATGATTGTAGACACGCGTCGCGATGTCCACCATCGCCTGCTCCCTAGCACTCACAAGAAGCAGGACCATAGCGAAGGGCCGCTCATGTTGAAAGAGCGGCCCCACGAAAGAAAGAAGCCGGCTGAACGATCAGGTCAGGTTGACTTTCGCCTGATCGCCCGGGTTCGGGGGCTTGCCGGTGGCGACGGCCTTCGCGTAGCCGTAGAGATGCACCAGGGTCGAGGACGGGCTGTCCCAGTACTCGCCCTTGATGGGATGCACCCGGATCAGGGCGATCTGCGGGTCGTCCGTGCCTTTCGGGAACCAGGCGCGCATGGGCTCCGACCACTTCTCCTCGATCTTTGCCTTGTCGCGCACGATCTCCGCCTTGCCGGATACCGAAACATAATTCTGGCTGCTCGGATCGCTGTAGGCGAGGTTGACTTCGTTGTCGCGCGAGATCTCGGTCATCTTGGGAGACTGGATCTGGGTGAAGAACCAGAGGTCGCCGTGCTCGTCGGCCTCCTGGCTGTGCATGGGGCGGCTGTGGAGCGTACCGTCGGTGTCGACGGTGGTCATCATGGCGATCTTCACATCCTTGATGAGCTCGTAGAGCTTTCCGGCATTCGGATCGTTATGGCCGTGCTGGTGCATCCTCGTCTCCTCGATTGATTGCATGCTCCCGGGATGTGATCGGCGAAGGCAGACACTCGGCCGGTCGAGCCGGCTCCCGAGGGATCGGGTGAACAACGGACAAGGTGGGCTTTGGTTCGCAATAGCGCATCTTCTCGGCGGGAATGCCTTAACGAACCGCCCGCCAGCCTATAGATGTCACGCAAGATCCGTCTCGAACGGCCAGGAGATAACAAAGTGGCGATCACCCGTGAACATGTGCTGCAGGCCCTGTCGACCGTGCCGGTCGATGCGGGCGGAACCGATCTCGTGGCATCGGGACGCCTTTCCGACGTGGTGGTGGACGATGCCGGACGCGTGATGTTCTCGATTACCATCGACCCGTCGGAGGCCGCCAACATGGAGCGCGTGCGCCAGGCTGCCGTCACGGCCGTGCAGGGCCTGCCGGCGGTCAAGGGCGTGTTCGCGAGCCTCACCGCCGACCGGCCGGCCGGTTCGGGCGCCCCGGCCTCCTCGCCCGGCGGTCCCCAGCGTCCCCGCTCGGCCGCCCAGCCCAAGAACCAGCGCATTCCCGGCGTGAAGCACGTGATCGCGGTCGCGTCGGGCAAGGGCGGCGTGGGCAAGTCCACCACCGCCTGCAACCTCGCCCTCGGCCTCAAGACCCTCGGGCTGAAGGTCGGCCTGCTCGACGCCGACATCTACGGCCCGTCCATGCCGAAGCTGATGGGTATCCATGGCAAGCCGCGCCTGCTGGAGAACCGCATCCTGGAGCCCATGGAGGCCTACGGGATCAAGGTCATGTCCATCGGCTTCCTGGTGGAGGAAGAAGCCGCCATGATCTGGCGCGGCCCCATGGTGATGTCGGCCATCACCCAGATGCTGCGGGAGGTCGCCTGGGGCGACCTCGACGTGCTCGTGGTCGACATGCCGCCCGGCACCGGCGATGCCCAGCTCACCATGGCCCAGGCCACGCCCTTGGCCGGCGCCGTGATCGTCTCGACCCCGCAGGACCTCGCCCTCATCGATGCGCGGCGCGGCGTGTCCATGTTCAAGCGGGTGGAGATCCCGATCCTCGGCATCGTCGAGAACATGGCCACCTTCGTGTGCCCCCATTGCGGGCAGAGCTCGCACATCTTCGGCCACGGCGGCGCGCGGGACGAGGCATCGCGCCTCGGCGTTCCCTTCCTGGGCGAGATTCCGCTCAACATGACGATCCGCGAACTCTCGGATGCGGGCCGCCCCGTCGTCGTCGCGGAGCCGGAAGGCCCCCATGCCGGGATCTACAAGAGCATGGCGCAGCAGGTCTGGACAGCCCTGTCGGGCGGTGCGGCTGCGCGCCCTGCCCCGCGCATCGTCATCGAGTGAGCAGGACCGGCATGAGCCCCTCGCCTCCGACCCTCGGGGTGATCCTGGCGGGCGGGCTGTCGCGGCGCATGGGCGGGAACGACAAGGCTCTCCTGACCCTCGGAGAGCGGACATTGGCGGAGCACGTCGCGGAGAGGCTCGCGCCGCAATGCGCGAGCGTGATCGTCAATGCCAACCGGGAGTTCTCGCGATTCGAGGAAATGTATCTTCCCGTGGCGCCGGATTCCATCGACGGACACCCGGGGCCCCTGGCCGGAATCCTGGCAGGCCTCGACTGGTGCGCCGCCCACCGGCCGGACCTCGGCTGGGCGGTGAGCGTGCCGGCCGATACGCCCTTCATCCCGACGGACCTGGTGCGGCGGCTGCATCAGGCGTGCGGGGAGAGCGGAAAGCCCACCGCCTGCGCGGCATCGGCGTCGCAGGCCCATTTCGCCATCGGCCTTTGGCCCGTCTCATTGCGCCACGACCTGCGACAGGCTCTCGTCCACGACGGCGTGCGCAGCATCAGGGAATGGCTCGGCCGTCATGGCTATGCCGAGACCTCCTGGCCAGCGGAGCCTTGGGATCCGTTCTTCAACATCAACACGCCCGAGGACCTGGATCGCGCAAGGGCTTTGACTCGGCAGGAAAGCTTGGAATGACGGAACTCGATCTCTCCGGCCTAAAATGCCCGTTGCCGGTGCTGCGCACCCGCAAGGCCCTTCATGGCCTGCAACCGGGCGACCGCCTGAAGGTGATCTGCACCGATCCCCTGGCCGGGATCGACGTGCCCAACCTGATCCGCGAAACCGGCGACATTCTGGAGGATCAGCGGCAGGAGAACACGAAAATCAGCTTCGTGATCCGGAAGGCCGCACTCTCAACGTAAAAAGGCCCGGCTGTACCGGGCCTTTCATGGGGGCTTCGTCAGAGTCAGGTGCTCTTGCGGAGCGAATCCTTCATGCCGCCGACGGTGTTCTGGATCTTACCCTCGGTCTTATCCATCTTGCCCTCAGTTTCCATCTTCGAGTCGCCGAGGGCCTTGCCGAGCCCCTCCTTCATGCGACCCTTGATGTTCTTCATGCTGCCTTCGGTGCGATCATGATCCATGTGTCTCTCTCCTTACGAGATATCTGAGAAGAAAACGCCCGGAGAGGTTATGGGTTGCGGCGCAGAGCGGAAGTTATCTCCTGGAAGACGGCGCATTTTGTCCCACGTTTCCGTTCAGACGGAAGGGACAAGACCAGCACATGACTGAAGAAATTCAGCCTGCATGCTGGACGGCGTTGCTTATGGCCCGCCTTCATCATCGCCTCTGCTTTGCAGGCGCCGGGGCAATACGCCCGGAAAGCTTTCCATAGCGCCCTCTCCAGGGGTTTTCCGACGCAGGGATAGACAAGCGGCACTCCCGCACTAGTTCGGACCAAGCTCGAAAACAAACGTTATAAAGT
This sequence comes from Microvirga splendida, assembly GCF_016427565.1. Taxonomy (GTDB): domain Bacteria; phylum Pseudomonadota; class Alphaproteobacteria; order Rhizobiales; family Beijerinckiaceae; genus Microvirga; species Microvirga splendida. The sequence continues at coordinate 107,327 of NZ_JAELXT010000003.1, read as the reverse complement.
TAGGTAAGCGTTCGTGTCCGCCGCCCGTCCACCCCGGTCCTCATCAAAGGCAACCCGCCACTCCGCTTCGCGCACGGCTTCCCGCGGGACGACGCCTCCCTTGGACCGCATGGCGTTGCTCGCGCAACAGCTCAGAACGCCCCTCTCGACGATCAACGCCTTGGCTCAGGGCCTGATCCGGCGGGCCGACCGGCTGAGCACCCACGACGTTCAGGTCAAAGCCGAGAAGATCTGGCGCGCGAGCCTGCGGCTCGACGAACTCATCGAGACGATCCTGTCCTACACCCGCGCCAGCGCAGGCGGGATCATGCTCAACCCCGGCGAGTTCCACCTCTCAGAGCTCATCAAGCGGGTCTGTCGCGAGCAGGGAGGCCAGGAGCCCGACCGCCCATTTCATCTCGACGTCAAGGACGTGCCGGAGACGATCGTCGGGGATCCAATCCTGCTGGAGCAGGCTCTCGTCATCGTCGTCTCGAACGCCATGAAATACTCCCGCCCGGATCAACCGATCGACGTCACGGCGCGCGGGGAAGACGGCATGGTCAGGATCACCATCAAGGATCGCGGCATCGGCATCCCCGAGCGGGATCTGCCTTTCGTCCTGCAGCCTTTCTTCCGTGGCCGGAATGCCAAGAAGCTGCCGGGGACCGGCCTGGGCCTGAGTCTTGCCTGGTACATCCTCAAGCTCCACGGCGGAAACCTCGAGGTGGAGAGCCGCGAGAAGCGTGGCACCAAGGTGACGCTGATGGTGCCGGAAACCAACACGACCGGGCTCAGCTACTCCATCTGAAGAAGATCTGGCCGGCCGCTCACGGGCGGATGAGAATGCAGCGAAAATCGTTCACGTTGGTCAGGGTCGGCCCCGTGACCACGAGCCTGTCGAGTTGCGCGAACGCCGTGTAGGCGTCGTTCGTCTCCAAATGGGCAGCGAGGTCGATGCCCTTTGCGCGGGCGCTCTCGAACAAGCCGCTGTCGAACCAGGCTCCCGCGTTGTCCTCGGACCCGTCGATGCCATCGGTGTCGCAGGCAATGGCAGAGACCCCACCCTCCCCTTTCAGGGAAAGGGCCAGGGACAGCAGGAACTCGGCATTGCGGCCGCCCCGCCCCTGGCCGCGGACCGTCACGGTGGTCTCGCCGCCGGAGAGCAGGACGCAGGGCGCGCGGGCAGGCTCTCCGTGCATCAGAGCGGAGTGCGCGATGCCGGCCATGACGCGCCCCATCTCCCGCGCCTCCCCTTCGAGGGCATCGCCGAGGACGAGGGCGTTCAAGCCCAGCTCGCGCGCCTTCGCAGCCGCCGCATCGAGGGCCATCTTGGGGGTCGCCAGCATGTGGACGGCGCCTCCCTCCACAGGCTCCGTGACGGCGTTCGACCGGATGGCCCCTACGATGTGGCTTGGAACATCGATGCCGTATCGGCGCAGGATCGCCAGGGCGACCTCCGGGTCGACCCGCTCGGGGATCGTCGGCCCAGAACCGATGCTGGCCGGATCGTCGCCCGGCACGTCCGAGATCAGGTAGGTGACGAGTTGCGCCCTGGCGGCCGCCACCGCGAGCCTGCCTCCCTTGATGGCCGAGAGCGACTTGCGCACGAGGTTCATCTCGCCGATGGGCGCGCCGGACTTGAGCAGGGCGCGGTTCAGCGCCTGCTTGTCGGCCAATGTCACGCCCTCGGCGGGAAGCGACAAGAGCGCGGAGGCTCCGCCCGACATCAGGCAGACCACGAGATCGTCGGGTCCCGCCTCCTGTGCGAGCGCGAGGATCCGTTTGGCCGCCTCTAACCCGGCCTCGTCGGGAACGGGATGAGCTGCCTCAACGATCTCGATCGATTGCGTCGGCACCGCGTGCCCGTAGCGCGTGACTACGAGGCCCTGGCAGCGTCCGCCCGCTCCGGCCCAGGCTTCCTCGAACACGGCCGCCATGCGGGCGGAAGCCTTGCCGGCTCCGAGGACGATGGTGCGCCCCTTGGGCTTGCCCGGCAGGCAGCCGTCGAACTTTCCATCGGGAAGCGCCGCCTTCAGGGCCGCTTCGAACAGGGCATGGAGGATGTCGTGATCGTTTGGCATGCGGTCACTTTACGTGAGAAATCCCGCCCGTGAAGCCTCCCGGGCTCAAGGTTCAAGGCGCTTGGATCCTGCCCCTCGGTCGTGCTTAAAGACCACCCTTAGCCGTCTCATCAGACGACCACTCTCGCTCACCCGCAAGGAAGCTTCTGCCGATGCCTCAGTCCAGGCCCTCCCCCGCCTGCCGCACTCCGGAGTGCGGAATATGACACCTCTGTCTCAGCTGCCGCTTGAGGCCGCGCGCTCCGTTCGCGTGGTGCTGACCGACATCGACGACACGGTGACCACGGAAGGCATCCTCACGGCAAAGGCCTATGGCGCCCTCGAGCAGTTGCACCGCGCGGGCTTCATCGTCATCCCCGTCACGGGCCGGCCTGCAGGCTGGTGCGATCACATCGCCCGGATGTGGCCGGTGGATGCGGTGGTGGGCGAGAACGGCGCCTTCTACTTCCGCTACGATCGCGAGCGGAAGACGATGGAGCAGCGCTTCTGGGCCATCCCCGAGGAACTGAAGCAGAACCGGATGAGGCTCGATGCCGTCGAAAGGGAAGTGCTGGCAACGGTGCCGGGCTGTGCGCTCGCGAGCGACCAGGCCTATCGCCTGGCAGATCTCGCCATCGACTTTTGCGAGGACGTGCCAGCCCTGCCCGAGGCGGAGGTGGACCGGATCGTGTCCATCTTCGAGAAGGCCGGAGCCCAGGCCAAGGTCAGCTCGATCCACGTCAACGGCTGGTTCGGCGACTACAACAAGCTCAGCATGGCCAAGACCCTGCTGGCCGACGTGTTCGGCCTGGATTGGGAGCAGGCGAGGAAAACCGTGGTCTATGCGGGCGACTCGCCCAATGACGAGCCCATGTTCGAGGCTTTCCCCATGAGCATAGGCGTCGCCAACATTCAGGCCTTCGCGCACCGGCTGAAGCATAAGCCCGCCTATATCGCGAACGGGCATTCGGGCGACGGCTTCGCGGAACTCGCCGGCCTGCTGCTCAGGGCAAGAGGCGCATAGGTCTCGAACCCGCCGGACAAGAAAAAAAGCCCGGCATTGCCGGGCTTTTTGCCGTTACAGGCCTGCGAGGCAGACGTACTTGATCTCGAGGAAGCCTTCGATGCCGTACTTGGAGCCCTCACGGCCGAGACCCGACTGCTTCACGCCGCCGAACGGCGCCATCTCGTTGGCGAGCGCCGGCGTGTTCACCCCCACCATGCCGCTCTCCAGGGCCTCCGCCACCCGCCAGACGCGGGCCATGTCCTTGGCATAGAAGTACGACGCCAGGCCGTATTCCGAGTCGTTGGCCATCGCGATCACCTCCGCCTCGTCCTTGAAGCTGATGATCGGCGCCAGCGGCGCGAAGGTCTCTTCCTTCGTCACCTTCATCGCTTGCGTCACCCCGGCCATCACCGTGGGCTCGAAGAACGTGCCGCCCAGCTCCGAGCGCCTGCCGCCGGCCAGCACCCGGCCGCCCTTGGACAGCGCATCGGCCACGTGGTCCTCCATCTTGGCCACGGCGCGATCGTCAATCAGCGGCCCCATGGTGACGCCGGCCTCCGTGCCGCGCCCGAGCTTCAGGCCCCGAGCCTTCTCGGCCAGCTTTGCGGCAAACGCCTCCGCGACGCTCTCCTGCACGTAGATGCGGTTGGCGCACACGCAGGTCTGCCCCGCATTGCGGAACTTGGACAGCATGGCGCCCTCCACGGCCGCATCGAGATCCGCATCGTCGAACACGATGAAGGGCGCGTTGCCGCCAAGCTCCAGCGACAGGCGCTTGATGCCGTCGCCGGCCTCACGCATGAGCCAGCGGCCCACATTGGTGGAGCCGGTGAACGTGATCTTGGCCACCTTCGGGTTGCGGCAGAACTCCTCGCCGATGGGCTTGGCGTCGTTCGTGGTGATCACCGAGAAGGCGCCCTTGGGCACCCCGGCCCGCTCGGCCAGCACGGCGAGCGCCAGGGCCGAGAGCGGGGTCTGGGCCGCGGGCTTGAGCACCATGGTGCAGCCGGCCGCCAGCGCCGGGCCGACCTTGCGGGTGATCATGCCATTGGGAAAGTTCCAGGGGGTGATGGCCGCGCATACGCCCACGGGCTGCTTGAGCACCACGATGCGCTGGCTGGGATTGGCGCCGGGAATGACGTCGCCGTCGATCCGCTTGGCTTCTTCCGCAAACCACTCGATATAGGCGGCGTTGGAGACCACCTCGCCCTTGGCCTCGGCAAGCGGCTTGCCCTGCTCGGTGGTGAGGATGAGGGCCAGATCGTCGGCGTTTGCGATGATGAGGTCGTACCACTTCCTCAGGATCTGGCTGCGCTCCTTGGCGGTGCGCTTCGCCCAGTCCTTCTGCACCGCGTGCGCCGTGTCGATGGCCCGGCGGGCGGCGTCCGCCCCGAGATCGGGCACCTCCAGGATGAGCGCCCCGTCGAAGGGATCGGTGACGGGTATGGTGCGGCCGTCGGGAGCATCCACCCACTCGCCCGCCACATAGGCCTGCCCCACCAGGAGCGACGGATCGCGTAACTCTAATGCACGCCGATCCACAGGTTTCATTTGCGCCGTCATCAGGAAGCTCCCGTAGAATTCCATGAGAAAAATGCCGAGGCAGATATAAGCCGTGCCCCCGGACTTGTGAACCGCAGGCGATGCGGGGCTGGACTGCCTCGGGAACAGCCGCGTTTGGGGGGCATCGGCGGCCAGCACCTCGAAATTAGGCCGAAAATCAAGGAGATCTGCGACTTAAGGATGACCGCCCTTTGCATTGATCGCGACCGAAGTGACTGTACCTTTCACACCATCGCCCGCATGCCAAGGCTGCGGCTCCAGCAAAGGCAGATCAATCTGCCAAGAATAAAGGGAAGGAAAGCGATGCGCGTTCTCAATAAGCTTCTGTTCGCCCTCAGCTGCACGGCTCTGGCCTCTTCTGCCCATGCGCAGCAGGTCTCCGACGGCGTAGTCAAGATCGGCATCCTCAACGACCAGTCCGGCGTCTATGCCGATTTCGGCGGAAAGTACTCCGTCGAGGCCGCCCGCATGGCGGTGCAGGATTACGGCGGCAAGGTTCTCGGCGCGCCTGTCGAGGTCGTGAGCGCCGACCATCAGAATAAGCCGGATGTCGCCGCCAGCATCGCACGCCAGTGGTACGATACGGAAAAGGTCGACGCCATCATGGAGCTGACGACCTCCTCGGTGGCTCTGGCGGTTCAGGGCCTGTCCAAGGACAAGAAGAAGATCACCATGACGACCGGTGCGGCCACGACCGACCTCACCGGCAAGCAGTGCTCGCCCTATGGCTTCCACTGGGCCTACGACACCCATGCGCTCGCGGTCGGCACCGGCGGCGCGCTGGTGGAGAACGGCGGCAACAAGTGGTTCTTCCTCACCGCCGATTACGCCTTCGGCTACTCCCTCGAGGATCAGACCTCGAAATTCGTGAAGTCGAAGGGCGGCGAAGTGGTCGGCGCCGTGCGCCATCCGCTGGCGGCGACCGACTATTCGTCCTTCCTGCTCCAGGCCCAGAGCTCCGGCGCGAACGTCATCGGGCTGGCCAATGCCGGCCTCGACACCGCGAACGCCATCAAGCAGGCCGCGGAGTTCGGCATCACCCAGGACGGCACGCGTCTCGCGGCGCTTCTCTTCACCCTGGCCGAGGTGAAAGGCTTAGGGCTCAAGGCTGCGCAGGGCCTGACCCTCACCGAGGGCTGGTACTGGGATCAGAGCGACGAGAACCGCGCCTTCGCCAAGAAGTTCATGGAAAAGACCGGCCGCATGCCGAACATGATCCACATGGGCACCTACTCGGCCGTGACGCAGTATCTCAAGGCAATCGAGAAGGCCGGCACGGATGCCACCGAGCCGGTCGCCAAGCTCCTGCACGAGATGCCCGTCCAGGACGTCTTCGCCAAGAACGGCAAGGTGCTGCCGAACGGCCGCATGGTCTACGACATGTATCTCTTCCAGGTGAAGAAGCCGGAAGAGAGCAAGGGCGAGTGGGACATGTACAAGCAGCTCGCCAAGATTCCCGGCGACACGGCCTACATGAAGGCTGCCGAGAGCGGCTGCCAGCTCACCCAGTAAGCATCTCGAACGAGGTGGGGCGGCATATGACGCCGCCCCACCTCTATTGTTGTCCGGCGGTGGCTGGACAGAGCACGATGCCTGATCCAACCATCGCCCCATCCAGAGAGTAGCGGCCGAACCCTATGGTCAGTACGCAACCCATCCTCAGCGCCACGGGGCTCACCATGGAGTTTCGCGGCTTCGTGGCCGTGAACGACGTGACCCTGTCCGTCAATGAGGGCACGATCCATGCCCTGATCGGCCCCAACGGCGCCGGCAAGACCACTGTTTTCAACCTTCTCACGAAGTTTCTCACACCCACCCGCGGACGGATCACGTTCAGGGGCGCCGACATCACGGGGCTGAAGCCTGCCGAGGTCGCGCGTCTCGGCCTCGTGCGCTCGTTTCAGATTTCGGCGGTGTTCCCCCACCTGACCGTGCTCGACAACGTGCGCGTCGCTCTGCAGCGCCCCTCCGGCCTCGCGACGCAGTTCTGGCGCTCATCGAATGCCCTCTCCACCCTCGACGAGCGGGCCATGGAGCTGATCGATGCGGTCAATCTCTCGTCCTATCGGGATCTGACCGCCTCGGAGCTGTCCTACGGCCGCAAGCGGGCGCTCGAGATCGCCACGACCCTGGCGCTCGACCCGGCCATGCTCCTGCTCGATGAGCCCATGGCCGGCATGGGCCATGAGGATATCGGTCGCATCTCCGACCTGATCCGCCGTATCGCCCGCAACCGCACCGTGCTTATGGTCGAGCACAACCTGAACGTCGTCGCCGATCTGTGCGACCGCGTCACGGTTCTGGCCCGCGGCGAGATTCTCTCCGACGGGTCCTACGACAAAGTCAGCCAGGATCCGCGGGTACGCGAAGCCTATATGGGAACCGAGCATGAGTAGCGCTCCTCTCCTCGAAGTCCGCGGGCTCAATGCCTGGTACGGCGAAAGCCACGTTCTGCACGGGGTCGATCTCGACATCCGCGAGGGCGAGACCGTCACGCTTCTCGGCCGCAACGGTGCCGGCAAGACCACGACCCTGCGCGCGATCATGGGCATCCTGCGCCGTCGCGAGGGCGTGATCCGCCTGTGCGGCAAGGATCTCCTGAGCCTGCCTCTGCACAAGGTCGCTCAAACCGGGATCGGCTACGTGCCCGAGGAGCGCGGGATCTTCGCGAGCCTCAGCGTTTCGGAGAACCTGATACTCCCGCCGACCGTGTCGGACAGCGGCATGAGCGTGGAAGAGATCTATAAGCTCTTTCCCAATCTCCATGAGCGGCGCTCGAGCCAGGGCACGAAGCTCTCGGGAGGCGAGCAGCAGATGCTCGCCATCGCCCGCGTCCTGCGCACGGGTGCCAAGATCATTCTCCTCGACGAACCGACGGAAGGCCTGGCTCCCGTGATCGTCCAGCGCATCGGCGACGTGCTGATGGCGCTCAAGGAGCGCGGCATGACGATCCTCCTGGTCGAGCAGAACTTCCGCTTCGCCCGGAAGGTGGCCGACCGCTTCTACCTCATGGAGGATGGGCGTATGGTGAACTCGTTCCCCGGGCACGAACTCGATGCGCGCATGGACGAACTGCACGAAGTTCTTGGGGTGTAGAGCAGCATGAATACGATTTTCGGCATTCCCACCCCGGCGCTTTACGGCCAAGTCTTGATCGGCCTGATCAACGGCTCCTTCTATGCCATGCTGAGCCTCGGCCTGGCGGTAATCTTCGGCCTCTTGCGCGTCATCAACTTCGCCCATGGTGCGCAGTACATGCTCGGCGCCTTCGCGGCCTACCTGCTCCTGAACTGGCTCGGTATCAACTATTGGGTCGCCCTTGTCCTGGCGCCCCTGGTCGTCGGCGCTGTCGCCGTCGTCATCGAGCGCACCATGCTGAGCCGGCTCTATGGCGTCGATCACCTTTATGGTCTTCTCCTGACCTTCGGCCTCGCGCTCATTTTCGAAGGCGCGTTCCGCCACTGGTTCGGAGCGGCCGGTCAGCCCTATGCTGCGCCGTCGCAGCTGACGGGCGGCGTCAATCTGGGCTTTATGTTCCTGCCGATCTACCGCGGCTGGGTGGTCGTCGCCTCCCTCGTGGTGTGCATCGGCACCTGGCTTCTCATCGAGAAGACCCGGCTCGGCGCCTATCTTCGCGCCGCGACCGAGAATGCCACGCTGGTTCAGGCCTTCGGGGTGAACGTGCCGCTGCTTCTGACCCTCACCTATGGCCTGGGAGCCGCGCTGGCGGCCTTTGCCGGCGTGCTGGCGGCGCCGATCTATCAGGTTAGCCCGCTCATGGGCTCGAACCTCATCATCATCGTGTTCGCCGTGGTGGTGGTCGGCGGCATGGGCTCGATCCTGGGTGCTATCGTGACCGGCTATGTGCTCGGGGTGCTCGAAGGCCTCACCAAGGTCTTCTACCCGGAAGCCTCGAGCATTGTTATCTTTGTAATCATGGCCATCGTTCTGCTCGTCAGGCCGGCAGGTCTCTTCGGGCGGGAGGAGTAACATCATGGCTGTCGGAACCGAATACATTGCGGAACAGCCCAAGCTGAGCACCTCATCCATGGTGCTGGGCGCAATCGCCATCGCGGCGCTGGTGGCGGCTCCGTTCTTCTTCTATCCCGTCCTCGTGATGAGCATTCTCTGCTTCGCGCTGTTTGCCTGCGCGTTCAACCTGCTCATCGGCTATGTGGGCCTGCTCTCCTTCGGTCACGCTGCCTTCTTCGGCGGCGCAGCATATTTCACGGCCCATGCCGCCAAGGTGTGGGGCTGGGAGCCCTTGTCCGCCATCCTGCTCGGTGCCGCGGGCGCTGCCGTCATGGGCCTCATCATGGGCTTCCTGGCCATCCGGCGTCAGGGCATCTATTTCGCCATGATCACGCTGGCCCTGTCGCAGATGTTCGCCTTCATATGCCTGCAGGTGCCCTTCACCCACGGCGAGGACGGCATTCAGGGCGTGCCGCGCGGGCATCTCCTCGGTATCCTCGACCTGAACCAGCCGCTGGCGATGTACTATGTCACCCTGGCGATCTTCCTCTTCGGCTTCTTCGCCATCTGGCGCATCGTTCATTCGCCTTTCGGCAACATCCTCAAGGCTATCCGCGAGAACGAGCGGCGCGCGATCTCGCTCGGCTACCGGGTCAACCGATACAAGCTCGGCGCCTTTGTGATGTCGGCGGCGTTGGCAGGCCTCGCCGGCGGCACCAAGGCGATTGTGTTCCAGTTCGCGACCCTCACCGACGTCGCCTGGCAGATGTCGGGCGAGGTGATTCTCATGACCCTGCTCGGCGGCATCGGCACCCTGATCGGACCAGTCATCGGCGCAGGCTTGGTGATCGCCTTGCAGAAATACCTGGCAGCTTCCAACTTCCCTGTGACTGTGCTGATCGGCATCATCTTCGTGATCTGCGTGCTGCTGTTCCGCCGGGGGATTGTCGGTGAAATTCTGGAATTCACGAAGCGCAAGCCCAAAGGCGCTGCGTAACTTCAGGGGCATCGGGACCCTGCCGGCGCTCTCAGCAGAGAACGCCGGCTCATTCTATTGAGCTGGACCATGCCAGACAGCGAAACATTCGATTACGTCATTATCGGTGCCGGCTCGGCCGGCTGCGTTCTTGCCAACCGCCTGTCCAAGGATCCGCGCAACGCGATCTGCCTGCTCGAGGCCGGCGGCAAGGACAACTGGATCTGGTTTCACATCCCGGTCGGTTATCTGTTCGCCATCGGCAATCCCCGCGCCGACTGGATGTTCAAGACCGAGGCCGAGACCGGCCTGAACGGCCGCATCCTGAACTATCCCCGCGGCAAGGTTCTGGGTGGGTGCTCCGCCATCAATGCCATGATCTACATGCGCGGCCAGCGCGAGGATTATGACAACTGGCGCCAGATGGGCCTTGAGGGCTGGGGCTGGGATGACGTGAGGCCGATCTTCCGCCACCATCTCGATCACTACCTGGGTGCGGGCGAGCATCACGGCACGGGCGGCGAATGGCGTGTCGAGGCGCCCCGCATGAAATGGCAGATTCTGGACTCCTTCATCGAGGCTGCGGTGGAAGCCGGCATCCCGCGCGTCAGCGACTTCAACACCGGCAGCAACGAGGGCATTTCGTATTTTCACGTGAACCAGAAGAACGGGCGGCGCTGGTCGGCGGCCCGGGGCTTTCTCAGACCGGCGCTGTCGCGCCCCAACCTGAAGGTGGAAACCCACGCCCATGCCACGCGCATCCTCTTCGAGGGAAAGCGCGCCATCGGCGTGGAGATCCGGCAGAATGGCCACTCGCGGCGCATCCTGGCTCGCAAGGAGGTCATTCTGTCAGCCGGCGCCATCGCGTCGCCGCAGCTTCTGCAGCTGTCCGGCATCGGCAACGGCGCCTTCCTGCAGGAGCATGGCATCGAGGTGGTCCATCACCTGCCGGGGGTTGGCGAGAACCTCCAGGACCACCTCCAGCTACGGCCCATCTACAAGGTCAGCGGTGTACCGACCCTCAACGAGCAATACCGCTCTCTGGTCAAGAAGGGCCAAATGGCGCTCGAATACGCCCTCTTTCGCCGGGGGCCGCTCACCATGGCACCCTCGCAGCTGGGGGCCTTCACCCGCTCCTCGCCGGATTACGCCACCCCGAACCTCCAGTTCCACATCCAGCCCCTCTCGCTCGACAAGTTCGGCGAGGATCCGCACCCCTTCCCGGCCTTCACGGCGAGCGTGTGCAATCTGCGGCCCACCAGCCGCGGGACAGTTCGGATCCGCAGCGGCAAGGCGGGAGAGCCGCCGGCCATTCGTCCGAACTATCTCTCGACGGAAGAGGACCAGCGGGTGGCCGTGGATGCCCTGCGCCTCGTCCGCAGCATCGTGGCCATGCCGGCGCTGCAGAAGTACCGCCCCGAGGAGTACAAGCCCGGGGCTCAACTCACCACGGACGACGAACTGCTGAACGGCGCACGCGATATCGGCACCACGATTTTCCACCCTGTCGGCACCGCCAAAATGGGCACCGACAGCGATCCCATGGCCGTGACGGATGCGCGCCTGAGGGTCCGGGGCATCGAAGGGCTTCGCGTGATCGATGCCTCCGTCATGCCGGCGATCACAAGCGGAAACACCAACTCCCCCACGCTGATGATTGCCGACAAGGGAGCCGCCATGATCCTCGAGGACCAGGCGAGGGATCAGGCTCCCGTCCTTCGCTCGGCATGAGCCACAGGACATCCCGGTTTGATCGCTCATAAAAGAAAGGGAGCCGGAGGCTCCCTTGAACGACTCTCTTGAGCTACGAGCGCACTAACTGGCGGTGGCCCCCCGGCTCGCAGACAGGTGGCTCGCAGCCCAGATTGCCGCTTGAGTGCGGTTCTTGGCCTGGATCTTCCGCAGGATGGCTTTGACGTGGACTTTCACGGTCGCTTCCGTGATGTCGAACTTGCGCGCAATGATCTTGTTCGAGTCGCCGTCCATCAGGCACCGCAGGATGACGGTCTCCCGGACGGACAGGCCCTTTGCCGGAGGGCTCAGCTCCTGCGGCCCTTCCGGGGCCGAAGCCTGCTTGCTCTGCTCCTCACGAGCCTCCTGATCGCGCAGGAGATCGAGGATCGCACCGGGGAAGATGGCCTCTCCCAGGAGGACGAGATCCAGCGACTTGACGAGCACCTCATAAGATATTGTCTTCTTGAGGTAGGCATCCGCACCCGAACGGAAGGCCGTGAGCACGTTGGCTAGGTCGTATTGTTCGACCAGCATGATCACTTTTGCGTTCGGGTTCTGCTCTTTCAGCAGCTTCGTCTGGCGGCAAAGCTCCTCGTGATCCCGGCTCGCATCGGCAATGAGAACAACCGTACCGCTGTCGGGACCGCACTGGGAGCTGACCTCATCGAGGCTTCCTGCCGCAACCGAAGGGGCATAGACCGTTTCCGACAGAATTCGTCTCAGCCCCTCCCTTAACAGGGCGTTCGGCTCGACGAGAAATGTCCTGATAGGTCTGATGGCAGCGTGGTCTGCCGATGAGGGCTCAACCGAACGTGCCAACTCCATATACCTGGAATATGCAACATCCTTGGCCGAAGAGGCCCCTGGATGAGGAAGGCTATCAAGATCGTAGCTGTTCCGCATTGCAGATGCCTTTCTGGTCTTGATTCGGTGAGGCAAAAAGTAAATATTCCCTTAAGTTATCTAGCTTATAATCTTATTAGAAGCAATCAATGCCCATTCAAAACTTTTTAACAATCATTCATCAAAAGGTATAAATAGATATTCTGTAACGTAATTCATGTATTACATAGTTACCTGTCGACGATTTGCGGCATGGGAAACTGAATAGTACTGACCATCAACTGCTAAGGAATGTTATAGCCGCAGGGGATCTGCCTGGCGCCTTAGGGGCTAGGCACGTTAGTGCAAAACAAGGCACTCTCTCTTCAGGCAATCCAGTGCCCGCCTGTTCTCCCACTCGCACGCAGGATGCGGTTCAGCAGGGCATGCTGGCGCTACGCTCTCGCGGTGCTATTTCCTCTCAGAGAGGCCCCACCACGACAGCTTCAGGGACTGGCACGACAAGTCAATCGTGCCGGCATTTTCCAATGAGTTTCATCCATGAACGCGCATGTTTAGAATGCGCCCGAGCGAGCACCTTGTATCGACAGTTTGTCACCGGAAAGGAGCGACGCGTCGTCACCTGCACCACCGGAGAGATGACTGACGGCCCACATGGCCGCCTGCGTCCGATTGGCAACCCGGATCTTGCGGAGGATAGCTTTGATGTGCACCTTGACCGTTGCCTCAGCGACATCGAGCTTGCGCGCGATCACCTTGTTGGGCGCTCCCTGCATGAGGCACTGAAGTATTTCGGCTTCCCTGCTCGAAAGCGTTCGTATGGGCGACTCGTGGCTCTCAAAGCCCACAGGCGCATGAGTGGGAGGAACCGTGATCACCGACGTCTCCTTCCAAGCATCATTCTCGGATCGGACGTCCGAGATGGCATGAAGGAATGCAGCCGACGGGAAAACCACCTCGCCCAGCATGACAAGATCAAGGTACTTGATCAGGGCCTCGCATCCTGTCGTCGTGAGGCAATAGCCGTCCGCCCCAGATTGAAACGCCAAGGTCATGTCGTCGAGAACGAAGCTGTCGGAGAGAACGACTACTCGTGCATGAGGATACCGCTCTTTGATCGAGCCTACCCCATCAGCCAGTCTCGATGGATAGAGATTGGCATCGAGAATGACGAGAAGTGACGAACCCGGCAGGTTCTGATCCAGAACGATTTCGCCGCGCGTCATACTCTCCGAATGCAACTTGAAGCGCGTGCTTGAGAGAACGTGCTTCAAGCCTTCACGGAGCATGGAGTTCTTGCAGCCCAAGACAGTGGTGACCGGCAACAGGTTCGACATGTTTTGTGCCTTTTCCGCAGAGATTACCTCCAATTCTACAATTTAGCGGCCTGCTAGCTACCCCTGATAAAGAGGTAAATAACTATGCTTAGGAGGTAGAAAAAGCAGATCGGTCAGGCATGATGACCGTTCAAAGTTAATCTTGATCGTCGCATGTGGAGTGGTTCTGTAGTCAGCACCTCAATAAATACACTCTATATCTGCATACTTTCTCAATGAGATGATCATCTCCCTATCTACATGGATAAAACAACATTCGCTCAAAAAGAGCAGTTCATTTTAGCAGGGGAGCAAAGGCCTGTTCCTGATGCGGAAACGAGCACGGAGCATCCGGCATGTGCTGCATCACATGGTTCAATGAATGATAGCCACAAGCCGTTTTTCTAGCGGACCTAGATCACTGCACGGTCGCTTCGCTTGCTTGGTCCGTGGCTTTGGCCGGCTCCTTGACGGAGTTCGTCGTGCCCGGCTCGGTCATTGAACTCAGCGCCACGGCGGCGAGAGGATAGCCGCTCTCCCGAGCGCTCGTCATGAGTTCGACGGCCTTGCCGAGATCGGCCGTGACGCCTACCCCCGATTGATACATGAGTCCCAGCTTATACTTCGCTTCGGGACTCCCCGCATCTGAGGCCTCCTGCAGCAGGGCGGCCGCCTTCTCTGGCGAAGCATCGGCTCCGATTCCTTCCGAGTAGGCATGCGCCAAGCCAATGAGAGCTTCGGTGTTTCCCGCCGCCCTCGCTTTCTCCAGGGCTGCGACAATCTCGGAGACGAGCTCTCCGGACGGCCGCAGCGCAAGCAGACGCGAGAGGCTTTGCCCAGCGGCAACATTGTCCTTGTCCTGCGCGGCAAGGCTGTACCACTGCACCGCGCGCCGCCGATCTTCCACATCCGTACTGCCGGAAAGTGCATTGGCGAGATGAGTGGCCGCGCCACTGTCGCCCCGCTCGGCGGCAACCCGGATCAGGTGGCCCGCAGCGTCGCGATCCTGGATACCGCGCGTCCCTCTCTCGAGATCGAGAGCAACCTGATAGACAGTGCTGGGCTTGATCTGTGCCGCGCGTTCGAAGAACCGGAGAGCGGACGGCATGTCCTTTACCCCTTCCGTGCCCAGTACGAGAGCCCATCCGATGTCGAGAAGGGTGCTCCGCTGGCGCCCCTCATTCACGCCTTCCAGCCACTTCAGGGCTGTCGCTTCGTCGCGCTCGAGCCCACGTCCCGTACCATAGGCATAGGCCGCATGTGCCATGCCTCGCTCGTGCCCGACTCGTGCAGCCCACAGGTACCATTCCGCCGCCTTCTTCGTATCGGCCGGAACACCGTCGCCGCGGTCATACATGGCGGCAACAGCGAGAACCGAACTCGATGCACCGCGAAGAGCCTCGTACCGGAAGCGCCGTTCGAGCTTTGCGCGATCGGCATCGCCGAGAATGATCTGATGGCGAGCCATGATCTTGGCCATGAGGCGGGTCGCCTCACGGTCTCCGCGGGCGGACGCGATCTTGGCGGCATCGAGGCCTGTCACGAAGTCCTGCGTTTCCATCTCCGCCGTCAGCGCCTTCTGCCCCAGCTTCAACAGACGCACGGTGGACATGGCCCGGAGTTGCGCCTGGCTCGGCGCCGCGGCCGGCACGGCGGCCTGGGGTGATCTCGGCTTCGACCCGCTGCCCGAACTGGAAGCCGCCATCGCCGCGGGCGCAAGGCCCGCGATCAAAGAGCTCAGGAGCACAATCTGGGCTGCTCTCGTCATTTGTCTCTCCTACGGTCTGTATAGACGGCTGCATGCACTGGGCGTTCCAAGGGTCGGCTCACTTCCGGGTCGCCCCCTCGGCCGTCTTCAACCACTCCTGCGCCGCGACGGGGTCGACATCCGTTCCGAAGCCCAAGGTCATGGCGAGGCTCAAGCCTTGCATGGCCTCTGCATCGCCGGCCTGTGCGGCACGTTGCAGCCACTCCGTGCTGGAGCGGGCCGAAAGTTCGACGCCATAGCCGGAGGCATAGGCCCGCGAAAGCTCCTTCATCGCAGCAATGTCACCGGCTTCTGCAGCCTTTCGCAGCCAGGAGGCGCCGACATCCGGTTGTGGCGACGTCCCCAACCCGAGCTGCAGGCTGCGGCCGTACTCGCGCATGGCAGATGGAACGCCGCCCTCCGCGCTCTTCTTCAGGGCGGCAACGGCCGCGACTCCCTCGCCGCCAGGGGTGGCGGCAAGGCGGGACAGATCGGCCGCCACGCTGCCGTCGCCGTGGTGCATAGCCTTCGACAGCCACTCAACGGCCATCTGCATGTTCCGCTCGCCGAGCTGACCGGATATGTAGCCGCGTCCGAGGTACCGCATGGCATCGACCCGCCCGGCATCGGCGGCGAACCTGATATGGGCGATGGCCGCCTCTTTGTCGGCCCATCCGCCAACGCCGTCGATCATGGCCCGCCCCGCCATGAACGACGTTACAGGATCTTTTGCGCCGCCCTGGAGATTGCCGATGGCCTTCTCCATCCAGTGTCGCGCACGTTCATCATGCCGGGGGCCGGCTGCCTTGTGATAGGCCTGCGCCAGTTCGATCATATCCCTCGTTGCGCAGACCGGACTCGCCTCGGCGCGAGCAAGCCAGCGTGCCGCTTCCGCATCCTCCTTCGCAGCAGACGCAAGCGCGATGACCGCCCGTGCATTGCCCGTCTCCGCAGCGGCTCTCTTCCATTCCTGCGCACTCCTGCCGGTCGGGGAGAGCAATTCGCCCGGAACGTCGGAAAGCGCCAGCATGGCTGCAGCATTGGCGGAGGCTGCGGCCGCCTGGAGAAGCTGCACGCCTTGCAGCATATCGGCCCTGTTCTCGCGCTGCCCGATCAGAAGACGGCCGAGTTCCAACTGGGCGCCCGGCTCACCCTCCCGTGCAGCCTGTTCGAGAAGCGTCCTTGCCGCGCCGACATCCTGATTTTCTTCTTCACCGCTGAGGATCCTGCGAGCCATGAGGAGCAGCGCGCGGGATCGTCCCTCCCCCGGCGCGAGCGCAGCATCCCGCCAACGGTCGGCCGCTTTTTGATCTTGCTTCACACCCTGGCCCGAGCGCAGGGCATGAGAAAGCAGAACCATGCTTTCCCGGTCGCCTCGCTCCGCGGCGCGAAGGAGGGAGGCTGCGCTCTTCCTGGCTGTCGCCTCGTCAGAAACATCTTGAGAGGCAACAGCCAGAATGCTGCGGATATGCCCCATCTCCGCTGCGCGGTCCAACCAGGCCCGCGCCTGAGAGGGATCGGGCGCAACGATTGCGCTGCAGGCATACAGATCCGCAAGAGCGCCCATGGCGTCAGGATCGTTGCGGGCAGCCGCTTCCTTGAGCAACCGCAATGGCTCCTCGGGGCGCCCTTCCTGCGGATGGCTGAGCAGAAGCTTCGCCATGTCGGTCAGGGCGCCGACATCGCCCCGATTGGCGGCTTGGCGATAATAAGTCAGCGCCGACCCGACATCAGGCTGGCCATTCACGCCAGCAGCATAGAGCCGCGCAAGATTGACGAGAACACTTGTGCTGTGACCCGGCAGCCGGCTCGCTTTCAGGAGGGCATCTGCAGCCTTCGGCAGATCTTGGCCAGCTCCGAACTCTCCGCGATAATGCCGCGCAAGAAGCTTATACGCTTCAGGATCGGCATTGAGGCCGGCCCGCTCCAGCCATGCGATGCCCTTCGAAACATCCTTCGGCGCTTTATCTCCGAGCATGAGGCGCTCGCCGAGCAGCGTCATGGCACGCGGCTTTCCGCCTTCCGCGGCCCGCTCGAGATGAGAGATGAAGCGGTCCGGGGCAGCCTTGGCGCGCTCCTGCAGATAAATCTCGGCAAGAGCCAAATCGGCGTTGATGTCGCCTTGGCGGGCACCGGCCTCGAACCACTTGATCGCTTCCTGGACGCCTCCAGGGACGAGGCTTTCGTCGCTGAGGATCAGTCCAATACGGTAAAGCGCGGAGCAACGGCCTCTGCTCAGGTCGCCATGAAGGGACTGCAGGGCAAGGTTGACGAGGTCGTTGGTTGCGGTCTGAGGCGCCGTGCCGAGACGTCCGCTGCGCTGAAGCCGCGCCAGGCCGAGGAGGCCATCCACATGGCCTGCCGTGGACGCCGCACGAAGGAGGCGCTCCGCCTCCGCAAGACTGGCATTCCCGATCCGGCCCTCCTCATGCAGCTCGGCCAGGAGAACGGACGCATCCAGGTTCAGCATGGATGAGGCGGTCGCAAGATGTGCTGCGGCTCGCTCGGGATCGACAGGTCCTGCAATCGGGTCGAGAAGCAGCTTGCCGAGGCGGTAATGCGCCCGGCCTCGCCCCGACCATGCCCGCTCCGAAAGGTCTTCGAGCAGACGTTTCGCCGTGACCGGGTCGCGCTTGAGAGTAGCGCTGCCTTCCGCATACGCCACGGCCGCGTCATACATCTCTTCGGGATCGACAACCGGCTGCGACTTGTCCCACTTGCTCCAATCCCGCGTCAGGAAGGGTTTGGGAGCCGGTGTGCAGATCTTACTGAAATCCGAGGTTGGTGCCAGCGCCTGCGAAGGCGCGACCTGGGCTCCGGCAGAGCCCGCGAAGACCATGAGCGCAGTCAATGCCGTGCCGGCAAAAGTCGCAAGGGATTGCACCATGACGTTTCCTGCTTTCGTGCTGGGAGAGCGGGTGAGGATCGTCATTGTCACGCTCCGTTCTGCCTGAACCTGTCCCGAGGCCGGCTGCCTCATGCTCATTGCCACAGCGTCAACCTCTCATCCTGGCTCGGCCGGCGACACGGCGAGCTTCTGAAGAGCCTTGGCCGCCTGCGAATGCCCGGCCTGCGCAGCCTTCTCGAGCCATTCGCGAGCGGCTGCCTTGTCCTGCTCCGACGTTCCCTGCCGATGGCGGACAGCGAGGCGGTACATGGCGGCGGCATGGCCGCTCTGCGCGGCCTGCTTGAGCCACCGCTCGGCCTCGCGCGCATTCGGCCTCGTGCCGATGTCGTGAAGACGGTGGAGCTCGAACATCGCATCCGGCGAACCGAGAGAGGCAGCCCGCTCCAGCCACACCTTGGCGAGAGCCGGGTCGGCGAGGGTGCCGAAGCCCTTCATCAAAGCGCGCGCTACTTCGATCATCGCCGGCTGTGAGCCTGCCTCCGCCGCGCGAAGATAGGATGCGAACGCCCCTTCCGCATCGACCGTTGCGGCGAGGCCGGACAGCTTCGCGCTGCCGAGTTGAACCTTCGCCTCGATCACTCCGGCTTCGCCCGCGCGGGAAAACCAGTAGTCGGATTTCTTGCTGTCGCGGTCCACTCCGGCGCCGTAGAGATATGCGGTGCCAAGTCGAACCTGTCCGTCAGGATCTCCCTGACGGGCGGCCTGGGCGTAGAACTCGGCGGCCAGACGCCTGTCCGGATCGACGCCGTCGCCACGGGCATAGGCATCGCCCAAGGCGATCTGGATCTTGGTGTCACCTGGCTCTTCGCTGTAGATCTCACGATAGAGGGCGAATGCCCGAGTTGGATCGCGCTGCAAGCCGTCACCGTCCCGATAGGCCTTGGCCAGAATGAAGCGCGCTCTGTCGTGCCCGAGCTGAATGGCGCGGCGGAACAGGGCTTCGGCCCGCGCCGGGTCGCGTTGCACGCCGCCCCCCTGCAGGAGCGCCGTTGCGAGCAGCGTCATGGCTTCGGCGTTGTTCTTCCGGACCAGTGCCTCCAGCGTGGAAGAGCCGTGCTCGATGGATCCTGCATCGGGAAGCCGCAGATACATCGAAGCGATCCGGCTGGCCTGCTCGTCGTCCTTCGCCATGGCCTTTTCGGCAAAGGCGAGCCACCGACGCGCGGCGCTCTGCTGCTCCACTGTTGCCTGACCGGAAAGATAGAGCTCCGCCAAGCTCAGGGCGGCTTCCGCGTTGCCGCTGTCCGCGGACTTCTTGAGCGTCATCTCGGCGAGCGTTCGCTCACCGCGGACGAGATAGAGCTTTGCCAAGGCAATGTGAGCGTTGGTATCGCCGGCGCGGATTGCCTTTTCCAGCGCATCGCGGGCCAGGCTGAAATGCCCCGGCCCTCCGGCGCGGGAGTAGAGGGAGCTCAGCTCCACCATGGCAGCACCGCTGCCGGCCGCCGCCGCGCGGCTGAACCACGTTGCAGCGAGCGCTTGGTCCTGCGGCACTCCCCTGCCCTCGTTGAACATCTTGCCAAGGCGGACCATCGCAATGGCGCTGTTGGCTTCCGCTGCCTTGCGGTACCATTCCAGGGCCCGCGGTGCCTCGAGCCCTGCGGAACGCCCAGCATAAACATCGCCAAGGCGGATATACGCGACAGGAGATCCGCTCTCGGCAGCTCGCCGGTACCATTCCATGGCTGCATCTTGCGACGCCGGAACCCCTTGGCCCAGCATCAGCGCGTCTCCCATGGCGACGGTTGCCTTGACATGACCACGCTCGGCCGCAGTTCTGAGACGGTCGATGGCCGACCGGAGCATTGCTTCCGTGACCGCTTCCTGGTGGCTCAGGGCGGTACGGGCGAACTCGTAATAGGCCGTGGTGTTGTCGCTGATCGCCGCCTTGTCGAAGAGCTTGAGGGCAAGCGGCACATCACGGTCGATTAGAACGCCATCGCGAACGTGGCGCCCGAGAGCCAGGAGCGCCGTGACATCATCCTCCACCCGCTGCAGCGCCTCGAGCAGGAGCCCCTTGGCAGCCGCGCGTCCTTCATCGCCATACTGGCTGCGGATCTCCGCTGCCAGAACCAGCGCGCGGGGCGCCTTCGTTTCGATGGCACGGTTGAGCCACAGTTCCGCGACGCCGTTCTGAACGCCGAGAGCGGCCCCATTGTAGGGATCTTCCGCCAGGATCATGGCAGCCTCGACCGAGCCGCGTTCGGCAGCCTTCTCGAAAGCCTTGCGGGCCTCCTGCGGCTGGCGCAGGGGCGCCTTCGGATCGGCACGCAGACGCCCCAAGCGCAGGGCGGCCTCAGCGTCGCCGAGTTCGACGGCCCGCTGGTACCATTCAACCGCGGCGCTCAGGCGCTCCGGCCCGTCACCCGTCGTCCGGTAGTGATCGGCCAGAGTTCTCGCCGCCTCCGCCGATCCCTGCCTGGCCTCCTGGAAGAGCACCCGCAGGCCTTGCGTTGCGAACACGTTCGACTTGGCAGGATCGGTCTCCAGGCGCGCGAGAGCGAGGCCCGACGGCCCGTGCTCCGAGCGCAGGGCGATCTGGTAAAGATTTTTCGCCGCCTCGATGTCGCGCTTTCCCCCAGCACCGGATTCCATCAAGCCGGCCAGAAGGAAGGCCGCCTCGTTGTTCTGCATCGTTGCAGCCCGGCGCAGGAGGTCCATCGCCTTTTGAATGGAAGACTGGTCCTTGTCGCGCGACAGGATGAGCTTGGCGCGGCGCACGGCTGCGGAAGGCCAGTGGGCTCCCGGCACTGCGAGCGCCTTGTCGTAGAGGCGCTCTGCCTCTTCGGGGCGGCGAACTTTCAGAGGATTGGTTTCGCTGACTGGAACCCCATCCTGGAGCAGCTGCGCCTGCTCGACGAGAGCCTCGGGATCGCTCCGCTGCTTCAACGCCTCCATCTTCGCCGTCACGGCAAGGTAGCGGGCCTTGAGTTCCGCGCTCCCCGAGTCCTGAGCGTGAACGGCTGGCGCCGACAGAATAGCCAGGAGCGCGACAGTGCCGGCGAGGAGCGATTTGGTTCTCATCATCAACGCCCCCAGAAGCATGTGGCATTGCCGCCAACGAACTCATCGATGAGCGGCCGATCCGAACGAAGGTTGCGGACGAACAACGCTTTCAGCCGTTTCGTCGCAAGACCTGTGCGATCCCTCGCCACCAGGGGTTCGGTCCACGCCATGTAGTGACGCCCGTGGCTGCGTTTCGTCATGAAGCCCAGATCCTGGCGACGGGCATCCGTCTCTCCGCCCGGGATGTAGTTCTCGGACGCATAGGCCATGACGACGCTGGGCTCCACGATGCCGTTGAGGAGATAGGACAGGATGCGGTCGAAGTTCGCCTCCTTGGCCCGAAGGTCATAAAGGTTGGTGCCGCGCGTGGCAGCCACCTCCGCCATGACGGTCAGGCTCGACAGAGACTGGCGCATGTACCAGAGAGCCCTGGCGCCTCGCCTGGTTTCCAGGGCAAGGCTTCCGTCATTGCGCGCCTCCGCCAGGATGCTCCGGTATCGGTCATGGCCTTTTGCATAGAGGGTCTCATCCCCGCTGACGGATCCCCATGTCATCAGCAGGCTGTCTGCGAGATCGCGGTGATTGTTGCGGTCGACAACGCCGTCAAAAGTCCGATCCGTTTTGCGGACCAGTGGATCGATCCACTCGAACAGCTCCCGCTTCTGCCCCTCGTCCAACCCGCGTTGCAGGACGGAATAGGCCACGACGGTCGGCAGAAGCACGCGCTTCAAGGCGTAATAGGCGTCGTGCTCGACCTCGGTGTTGGCGAAAGCCTTGGATTTAGCCCAGGTGAGCAGAAGATCACGGAGGGCGGCTTCCGAAGCTGCATCGCCCGCAAGCGCCCGTCCGGTGAGCACCATGACGGCCCAGGCGTAATCATTGGCAGCCCCGTCTGTGCCGTAGCCCTGGGTAGCCTTGAGGCTCTCAACGGGCTTGAGGCTGCTCCAGGCAGGATCGCGTGGCACGGCAAGACAAGCCGCGCGCGCGCTTGTGAAAGCTGGCTGCCCCAGTGCGGCTCTGCGAAATTCCACGTCGAAAAGTCCGTGTCCCTTGGTCTGAGCGTAGGAGGAACCGATCGTCAGAACATTCAGCAGAAGGACGATGAGAACCGGTTTCATGCTGCTCCTATATGCCTTGAGGCGTGCTGGAGAAGGCACGATGCTGGATGCTTCCGTCGACATCGGTGCAATCGGATCCTCCCTGAGGGCCAAAAACCTGCAACTCGCTGCCCCCCTCGAAGAAGCCTTGATCCCTTAGGCGGCACACCGAAACGGGCTTTGCCGGGCGGCATGTGCTTGCGACGACCACATCGGAATGAGAAGTAAGGCGCAGGATCTGACCTTCCAGCCCACGAATGTCTCCACCGAGAAGACGACGGGATTGCTTGACGAACCTGTTCGACGACATCGACAGGCTCGACACCCCTTGGGCGTTGATGCCGACGCCATTGGCCGAAAATCGGTTGTGCCTGAGAGACAAGCTGGTCAGCGGAAGATAGCCGGCGAGATCAGGATTCTGGCTTGCTCCACCCTTCTGGGCCAGGATGTTGGCGATGTAGGCGCGGACTCCGGAATTGGCATTGGCTTCGATGCGGTTGGAGTAGGCCCCCACATCGATGCTGTTGCGCACCTTCAGCCCGTCTCTCCTGTTGCTCGCAAGATAGTTGTTGGTGAGAATGTTGCAGGAGCTCTCGAACACGCTCACTCCGTCCTGCTCGTTGCGGAAGGAGCTGTTGGCATGGATGACATTATTCGTGCTGTTGCGGTCGAGGACAATTCCCGACCCGGCATTGTCGAACGACATATTGCCGATGACCAGCCCGTCATTGACCTCACGCGAGATAGTGATGCCGTGCCGTTGTTTCGTGCCATAGACCGTGTTGAGAGCAATCGTGGTCTCTCTCGTGCGATCATGAGTGTCCAGAGCATAAACGACGTTGTCGCGGAACTCGTTGCCGACAACCTGGATGCGCTCGGCCTCATAGGCATGGAAGCCGAAGTGAAGGTTGTGGAGCACGCTGTCCACCACCACGCCTGTGGGGCGCGCCTGGTCGCGCAGTTCCGCCACCCGCTCCGGTCCCGACGAGTAGCTCAACCCAAAGGAGTTGGCGTTGTCATATCCGAGCGCCACGAGAGTGGACGACGCCACGTTCATGCGCCCGTCTCCCCAGGTGAGGAGGAAAGGCCGGAACTTTGCGGGCTCGTCAGTGTCGGCCCAAAGGGGCTGCTTGGACGTCTCGTCGTAGCCGACGACTTCTGCGTCGACGATGTGAACATTGCCAGCATTGACGATGAAGGCGCCGGCGTCCGCACTCAGTCGATAGACCGGGCTGTCAAGACGGGACAGAATGAGCGTGGCTCCGGGGGCGACGAAAATCGGCGCACGCACCGTCACGGCGTCGGTGCCATGTTCGATGAGGTCCCGCGCGTCGGTGCCCTGCATCTGGCGAGCCACCATTCCCAGGGTCGCAACACCACTCTGAACCACGATAACCCGCGGCGAGGACAGGCCCTGATGCCGGATCGCCTGCTCCAGGCGCGCACCTCCCTGCTCGTCATCCTCGAAGAACTTCGCAATGTAGGGATTGTGGTTCGCGAAGGTGCTCCCGACCACTGCATCGGCGGGCCATGGCGTGCCGGCCCTGATGGTTTCGGCCGTCACGAAGCTCTGAGGGAGCTGCCCCACCGCACTTCTGGACTGACCGGCATCACCCGTCAGGAGCGCAAGGCCCCTTCGGGTTTGGATCTCCTGGGTTTCGTCCTCAGGCTCTTCGGAAACGGATGCGACCGTCTGCACGTCCTCCGGTCCGCCACTATCACGCTCCTCTTCCGAAGGACGCGCGAGACGTTCAGTCTGCAATTCTGCCAAGCGCCGGAAAGACGCCCGGCGAAGGCGCCTGTCCTGGATCGAGCGGATCAGGTCGGCTGCGTGAATGCCACCGCCCGGGAGAGCCGCGAGTTCGAGCGCAATCTCCGCCTTGTCCTCATCGGATTCGACCTTCTTGATGCCACGCAACAGCAAAGCATCGGGGATTTCCCCACGCCGCCTTTTTTCGACCAGATCCCTTGCTTCGGTTGCAACGATCAATTGTTCTGCGCGCGTGCGAATGCCGCCGTCGGCGATGCTTCCGGCGATTTCACCCGCCCGAGCCTTGCTCACCTCCACTGCGAGAGACCTGACGATCTCCAGGAGTGCCTTGTCGCGCGCGCCTGCTTCCTGCCCCTCGGCTACCCGCACGGCTTCGTCCAGGACTCTACCGCTCAGTTCTCCCTTGTCTTGCCGCCGCGCCTGACGCGCGACTTCAGAGAGAGCCGCAAGCCTTTCCTCCGCATTCTGGATACGCTCGGCCAACGGCAGTACCTGACTGAAGTCGCCGGACCAGGCGTGAGCGTTGACGACAGACGCGAGAACACGGTCCGCATCCTTCGTGTCGGTGAGGTCGGGAATGACCTGCATGGCGGCGGCAGTGTCTCCGGCCTTTGCCTTTGCCCGTGCAATGCCGCTCAATGCATGCGAGCGATGGTCTTTGTCGACGATGCGTGGAAGCAGGACCTCGGCATCGGCCACCCGCCCGCGATCCGCCAGCTTCTTCGCCAGATCCCCGAGCGCGGACGATCCCTCTAGGTCGGACCCGACCCGCGCAGCATAGCGCAATGCCTCGTCCAGGCGCTCGGATCGGGTGAGTGCGCTGATGATATTGGGAAGTACGGCACGCTGCTGGGCTTCGCTATAGCCATCGACTTGCCGTGTGCCTGCGGTCAGAAGCTGACCGGCCATGGCGTCGTAGCCGGCCTGCTTCAGGTCGGCGGCCAATCTCAGCTGAATGGCAACCTTGCCAGGGCGGTCCTGCATGGTGTTGAGGATGCTGGAAGCCCTGAGGGCGACGCCTCGATCGACATAATTCCTGACGAGCGTGCCGATGGCCTTTTCCTGAGAGCTCGGGCTCACCATTCCCTGGGCCGCTGTAAGAGCCGCCCTGTCATCCTGCCGGGAAATCGCAGCTTCGGCCAGGCTGGAGAGCAGTTCGTCCCTTGCCTTGCTGTCCAGAAGGGAGAGGGCCATGAGGGTGCTTCCGGAGAGATCTCCCGACTCCAGACGCCTCTTCGCCTCTGCCGCCAACTTGGCGTCCGCGGCCTTCTCCCAGGGGCTGCCTTTAAGCTGGAGTCGCGCCAGCTCGTGGCGCGCATGGGCGCGGTCGCGGGACAGAGCAATTCGATTGACCGCCCGGTCCGCAAGAACCATGCCCGACGGCCCCAGCCCCGCTGCGACGCGGGCAGCTGCCTTGTAGGCTCCCCCTTGCGTGCCTGGCTCGGAAATCTGATCGGCCGCCTCCATGGCGAGGGAGGCATATCTCAGTGCACGATCCTGAGCGCCGGCCTTCGCATAGGCCTGAGCGAGATCGACGAAAGCGGCGGATCGGTAGGCGGGCGATCTCTGCTCGCTGGCAAGCTGATGAAGCAACACACCGACTTCCACGCGATCCGCAGTGGATGTGGCGCCCGCAATGTCACCGAGGGAGGACTGCAGAAGGAAGGAGCCGAGGATATCGTGGCTCAATCCGTCGTCCGCGAGCCGCATGAGTTCGGCACGGGCTTCATCGCGCAGCTCCGCCGAGCCTGCATTGTCTTGGCCGGCGAATTTCTCGAGCAGCTTCACCCTGGCCCTTGCGACCTGATAGAACCCGGACTTCTGCTTCAGGCTCGCGCCATTTTGATCAGCGGAAAGAAAAGCCTGACGCGCCTCCTCCGCAAGGCGCGAGACCTCATTGCCGCCCTGCGCCATGGCGCCGGGAGTCAGCGCCATGGACATGAACAGGAGGGCAATACGCAACCGGCGTCGACCGTCAGATCGTGACGATGCGGTCATACTGATCCTCCAGACGCACGATGTCGTCCTCGCCGAGATATGTGCCGCACTGGACCTCGATCAGGTGGAGCTCTTCGTCGCCGACATTCTCGAGCCTGTGCACGTCGCCTTTCGGGATGTAGACCGACTCGTTGGCCGTCATGAGGAAGACCTTCTCGCCGACCGTGACGCGGGCTGTTCCCGAGACGACCGTCCAATGCTCCGAGCGATGGTGGTGGTATTGCAGCGACAGCTGCCCTGCCACATCGACGATGATGTGCTTCACCTGGAATGTCTCGCCGACGCGAAGAGACTCGTATGAGCCCCACGGACGCCGCACTCTCTTGTGCAGGTTGGCTTCCGGGCGCTTCGCAGCGGCAAGTTCGGCGGCGAGCCGGCCGACATTCTGGGCCTGGTCCAGGGAGCTTACGAGCACGGCGTCAGCCGTATCGATCACGACGACCTTCTCGACGCCCATGACGGCAACAAGCCTGGAGCTTCCGGCGACATAGCTGTTGCGCACATCGTGCAGGAGCGTGTCTCCGCGGGAGACATTCCCGTTGTCGTCCTTGCCTCCCACGTCCCACAGGGCCGACCAGGACCCGAGGTCGCGCCATTCCGGCGCGACAGGAACGCAGACCAGCCGGTCGCTTCGCTCCATGACGGCATAGTCGATCGAGATGACCGGAGCCGTGTCGAAATCGGCGGCGAGGCGGATCGTGTCGTTGCCGCGGTGGGCCGTGGAAAGAGCCCGGCGGGCGCAGGCCAGGACGTCCGGCTCATACCGTTCGAGCTCCTCCAGAATGGTCCGAGCCGTGAACATGAAGATGCCGCTGTTCCACAGATGACGGCCTTCGGCCACCAGCGCCTCTGCTGCGGCTTGCTTCGGCTTCTCGACGAAGCCCGCGACCTTGAAGCTGGCTTCGTCGAAAGCCTCACCGACTTCGATATATCCAAAACCCGTTTCGGGATGGGTCGGACGGATACCGAAGAGAACGATCTGGCCCTGGCGTGCTGCCATGGCGGCTCGCGATACCGCCTGCGTGAACACTTCAGTCTGCTCGATGACGTGATCGCTGGGGGCGACGAGCATCAGCCGGTCCGGATCCTCTTCCGCAATCAGAGCCGCGGCGGCCGCAATGGCAGGGCCCGTGCTGCGAACGCATGGCTCGACCAGGAGCCGAGCCGTCCCCTTGCTCAGCTGCCCGATCTCCCGCAATGCGAGATCGCGATGGTTGGTGTTGACGACGATCAGAGGCTCGGCGTACTGCTCCGAGCGAAAGCGCTGAACCGTCTGCTGGAACAGGCTTTCGTTGCCGGACAGTGCATGAAATTGCTTTGGCTCACTGGACCGCGAAATCGGCCATAGACGGGTGCCCGAGCCGCCGCACATGAGAACCGGAATGATATTGTCCATTGTTGATCTCCAGAAAATCCAAGTGATGTCCTCCGGTTATGGCCCGGACCCATTCATTCCCCAGAATTGAGCCCGGCTAGCCGCCTTCCATTCTCACTTTGAGGCTCTGTGGCCTTTTTTGGTGCATTGGCCGTCGCGCTGTCATGAGACAGGATAGCTGCAATCTTGTTTCCTGCCCAGCTGACTGCTGTTTGGAGCCTGCTGACGGCAGACCCGATCGAAGACCCGGAAAACGTATTGAAGACCACGGATACAGGCTGGCCGATCGTCGACGCCCCGAGTTCACGGCCGGGAGCCACTTTGACGATCAATCGTCCGGCAAGGGACGGATCCTCAAAGGATGGCAGGCGCTCGATATTGGCCTCCCTCACGCGCGTGCCGTCGGCGTATTCGATCACGGCACTCGCCCCTTTATAGAACCGCAACGCCTGGTCCTGCGGGATACTGGCAGTAACGTAGGGGTTGCTGGTCTTCTCCCGCAGGGTCAGGATCGGCGCCCCTTCCCGGACGAAATTGGCCGCCCGGCTGTACCGAGCCTGAACCACGCAATTGCAGGGGCTATCGATGACGATGCTGTTGCCTTGCGTGCCCTGGATCGTGAGAAGCGGCTCGCCGGTCTTGACCTCGTTTCCAGCGGCCACGAAGGTGAGCTGGCCGTTCGATGGAGCAGGCACGGTGACCAGATCGGCGGTGATCTGCGCCGATTGAGCCGGGATCAGGTAGAGGCGGTCGAACAGGCTCGTTCCGATGAAGGCCAGAAGAAGCAAAGTCGCCGCGCCGATGCCGATGTAGCCCGCAGCGCTCCGGCCACGGTGGACGAGGTTGGCCATGGCACCTTGGGGTTGAGGCCGCGGAGGAACCTCCCGGGTCTTCCCTTCGTTGCGGCGGGAGACGACGTCCAGCACGTCCCCAGCCTCCACGACCTCCCCGGAAAGATAGGCGTCGAGCACAAAGCGTAAGAGGTTATGCTGGCGCGGAGAGACATCGACGAAGCGAAGGCCGATCCTGTTATGCTCGACAGCCACGTAGCGGACCTCGGCGTTGATGGGCAGGGTCAGTTCATAGCCGCTGAACGGAAAGGCGAGCGTCAGGTCGAGCACCTGCCCGGGCTTGGCATGCAGCGAGCCTGTCCGAAGCCCCAGGCCTCCGACCGAGACGTCAACGACTGCGAGTTGCGTGCCATTGTGAATGCACTTCACAGGCAGCCGGTACCGTGGGTGCTGCCTTTGAACCTCGGCCTCATGCGTAATTTTCGTCATCGATACGTTCTCCAAGCGGCACCGCTATCATCAAGGAAGAAAGAACATGGGATTTGGCGTCGGAAGGACCTTCATGCCCCAGGCCAAAACCGATACGAATGCGATGAGCGCAACACTGTGCATGTACGCCGACATGAAGTTGCTCGCGATCAGGGGGCGCTTCGCCACATTCGCAGATGTCGTTTTCTGTCGCGTCCACTTCTGACGATCCAGGCGGAACGTCACGTGGACCTTGATCAGCGATCCGAAGATCTGGTTGAAGTAGAGAAGGAAGGGATAGAAGACCGACACTCTCGGGCGGGCAGCCAGGAGCGAGAGGGTCAAAATGTAGCGCGTGGTCAGGATCCAGATGGCATAAAGAAGGAGTGCGTATCCGCTGATGAAGATCCCTGCGAGAAGCGCCACGAAGAAGCCGACCAGCGAGGTCCACATGGACATGCGCTGATCAAGGATCGACCACCACGTGAACAAGCCGATCTTCCGAGGCCCGAGAGCAAGAGCCCTTGAGTTCGTGCGCAGCATGTTGCCGAACCACCGCACCATCAGCATGGCCGCGGCCGAGACAAAGTTCTCTGATGGCGGATCCTCCACCGTCAGAACGACGACATCCGGCACATAGATCATCTTGTAGCCGTTGCGCAGAAGCCAGAACCAGCTCGACTTGTCGTCCCCGGTGAGGAACTTGAAGCGTCCGAGCCGCCAATGGTCGATGTAGTCGAGCTCCACCTGGCGGACGAATTCCGGATTGCAGACGATGTTCGCCCGAAACATCGACATACGGCCCGTGAGGGTCAGGACGCGCTCCGACAGCCCCACGGAGGACATCAGAGTATGCCGCTGTGCGAACCGCAGGGCATACCACTCCTGAAAGATACGACTGCCACGAACTTCGCTCGTCTCATCGGTGGTCAGCGCACCCACCTTAGGGTCGAGTTGGAAAAATCCGACGCACTTGCGGACAAGATCGCGCGGGACGATGCTGTCGCCGTCGATCACGGCAACCACATCGTCCGCAGCCGGAGCGCGCCGGGCTACGGCCCTGAAGCCATAGGCGAGCGCATCCCTCTTGCCCGTTCCCGCAATTCTGACAATGACCAGGTCGACCTTGTCCTGGTGGCCGCAGATCGCTTGAAACAAGCTCTTGATGAGCCGCTGATCACCAGCCTCGACGATGGATGCAACCACGGTGGCCTTTCCGGGCGCGGCCAATGCAGCCTCGAAGGCTGCTCTGTAAACGCGCGTGGTGACGGCGCTGTCGATCCGGAACGTCGTCACCAGAAGGAACGCATTGGGAGGATCGCGCCTGACCGCCTCGTCGGCAGCCTTCCGCTGGCGCGGAAAGACCAGCTTCCGGAAAACGAGCGCACGGATGAAGTGCAGCAGGCCCCATCCGTAGCGCCAGATCGCAAGTATCCCGATGGCCCCGATCACGCCGGCCCCGACAGAGACATATGCTCCAGGCGGAAGCGCGGCGGCAAAAGCCGCCACGGCAACCACGTAGAGGATATGCGCCCCTATCGACTCCGAGAGTCGAACGCTGCCGTTACCAGCAGATTCCCTGATAGAAGTCACCTGAGCACCTTGCTTGGTCGATACGGACGAGATCGATGAGTGGCCGTTCATCCTTCACGACGCTCAGGAGGCGCTTGGCTTCCTCGCGATTCCCGAGGACGAACACTTCGGCGTGGTCGACGACCTCGTTCACATCGGACGTCAGCAGCGACGTCAGATGGGGAAGGTGCGCCTTTACGAACTGGAGGTTCGCTCCGGTGAGCTTGGAGACCTGAATATTCGGATCGTAGATGCGAATATCGTATCCACGTCCATAAAGGCGCTCCGCAAGCTCTACCAGCGGGCTCTCGCGCAGGTCGTCGGTCTCGGGCTTGAAGCTCAATCCGATGATGCCGATCCGTCGCTTGCCCGTTGCGGCAACCATGGAATATGCGCGCCGCAGTTGCTCTTCATTGGCGTCCATGGTGGCATCGAGGATAGGCGTCGGAACATCCAGCTTTCGAGCTGCGGAGCGCAGAGCACGCAGATCCTTCGGCAGGCAGGATCCGCCGAAGGCGAAGCCGGGCTTGAGGTAGGCTTTGGAAATGTTGAGCCGCGTATCGGCGCAAAGCACGTCCATCACGGCGTGGCCGTCGATTCCCGCTTCCTTGCAGATATTTCCGATCTCATTGGCAAAGCTGATCTTGAGGGCATGCCAGGCGTTGTTAGTGTACTTCACTGCTTCTGCAGTCCGGATCGACACGATCCTCGGCTCGACATCGAAAATCTTATGAATTTCGAGCAACCGGTCGATCGTCGCCTGATCGTGGCGCCCGAAGATGATGGCACCCGGATCGTAGTAGTCGCTGATAGCGGTGCTTTCGCGCAGGAACTCGGGGTAATATGCAACGCCGAAGCCCACGCCGGCTTGCCGGCCGGATGCACGTTCAAGAGCAGGCAGAACGATGCTCTCCATAGTTCCCGGCAGGATGGTGGAGCGCATGACGACCGAATGGAAGGAGTTCTTCTCCCGGATCGCCGCGCCGATCTGCTCGGCAGCGGCACTGACATAGGAGGTGTCGAGAGAGCCGTTTGGACGCGAAGGCGTTCCAACGCAGACGAACGATATGTCCGTCCCGTTAACGGCCTCGCGAACATCGCTGGTCGCCATGAGGCGCCGGTTGCGAATCCCACTTTGGAGCAACTCTCCCAATCCCGGTTCGACGATCGGGCTGATGCCCTCGTTGAGAGGACCCACTTTCTGGGGGTTCGGATCGACCGCAATGACGTGATGGCCGTCATTGGCCAAACACGCCGATGAGACCGCTCCGACATAGCCAATCCCAAAGACACTAATTTGCATTAGGCTGTTCCTGCCGACTAACAGTGGAATCGAGGCGCCAAAGAAAAATGCGCCGGGTGCAGACCAATAAATACTCCTGCTTGACTCAAAAGCGCTTCACTATTTCGGCTGGAGAGATACCCCCTACGGGTTAAGTAGAGAACTACTCCCATCAATAGATCATCCTTAACTCATAAGAGTATCTATACCCACTTGATTATAATGCTGCACCGCACACAGAGCACTATACTGGGATTTACAAAAGCTACTCTACGGCATCGCGCCTGTGTTGAGAAATATTTGCATTCTAATGATAGAATTTCGAGGCAGACTTTGCTCACCTCAGCACCTCAGAAAGCAGGCTTCATCAGGTTGTTCTTTGAAAGATCCCAGGCGACGGACGGCATAGAGCATCGGAATGCATTCTTTGGCGCGTCGGGAGCGTCAGATTTTCGGAAAACATGCCTTGGGCCGAGTTGAAGACCTTCAGCTTCAGCCATGAGCCAACTTTAATAGGGGTTAGGTCGACCTAACCCCTTTGAGCGAGGCGAAAGCCAAACCGCTTAGGGTGTCAGGCCTGCTGAACTTGTTCGATGTCGCCGCAGCAGATGCCGCAGGTGCAGATGAGGATCGAGAATCGCAATTTTTACCACGTAGAATAGGAAAAATTGACAGCATCAGTGCCGCCGATATAGGACCGTCATCGCTCAGATCAGTATGAGCAAAGATTCTCGACTGCATCATATCAGAACGACTTATTTATAACGTATCGATTACCCTGGTCTCTCGTGGGAACGAGCCGTCAAAGGCTTAGAGCATTTTGGGGCATTGAAGATGACTTTGAATTCGTCATTCGCGCCAAGCCGCAATTTCAACCTGACGCATTGGAAGATCACTCTTCCGACCGATCGGAACGGCACGTTCCTAGGCACCGCCAGTGAGGTGAAGAACCTCAGCGGCTACG
Source organism: Microvirga splendida (assembly GCF_016427565.1). GTDB lineage: Bacteria > Pseudomonadota > Alphaproteobacteria > Rhizobiales > Beijerinckiaceae > Microvirga > Microvirga splendida. Next base: position 74,896 of record NZ_JAELXT010000003.1, on the reverse strand, counting down.
TGAACCCGAGCTACTTCTACACCGGATCCGATGGCGCCATGGTCTTCATAGCACCCGTGGAGGGAGCAACGACAAGCGGTTCTCGGTATGCGCGCTCTGAACTTCGGGAGATGAATGGTTCGGAGCGGGCCGCATGGGCCGTCAACCAGGGCGGCTCCATGAAGGCGACCCTCGAAATCGACCAAGCCCCGACCCTCTTCAATGGCAAGAAGGGACGCGTCATCGTAGGCCAAGTTCACGGACAGGATGAAGAACTCGCCCGTCTCTACTGGGACAAAGGCACGCTCTATTTCGTGAACGATATTGCAGGCGCTACAGGGCGGGAGACAAAATTTGCCCTGACCAGCAAGGCTGGCTCCAAGCCCAACATCTCCCTCAATGAGAAATTCAGCTATTCGATCAATGTCACGGCCGAACGGGTGAAAGTGACGGTCTCGGCCGACGGGCAGACCTACACGGCCTCGGATAAAATCCACTCGGCGTGGAAGAGTGATGCCTTCTACTTCAAAGCAGGCACCTACCTTGGAGTGAACGAGACGCAAGGATCAGGCTATGGCCAAACCTCCTTCTACGATCTGAAATTCAGTCACCCGGCCAAGACATCTCAAGCCCCATTCAAGACGAACGGGCTCCCCTCGACCTCAAAGACATATGCCGGCACAAGCAAAGGCGATAAGCTCACGGGATCAAGCGGGAACGACAGGATCGAGGGCAAGGGCGGCAACGACATCATTTGGGGGAAGAGCGGAAACGACATCCTCGTCGGGTCGTCCGGAAAGGACTCCTTCACGTTCGATACGAAGCCCAGATCCAACAACATCGACGTCATTCTGAAATTCAGTGTGAAGGATGATACGATCCGCCTCAACGACACCGTGTTCACGAAGCTTCAGTCCGGGAGATTGTCGCCAGAGAGCTTCGTCATCGGGGCCAAGGCATTGGATGCGCAGGACCGGATCATCTACAACAACAAGACCGGCGGCTTGTTCTATGATCCCGACGGATCGGGCCAAATCCGCGCGATCCAGTTTGCCAGGATCGATAAGAACCTGAAGTTGAAGGCAGCCGACTTCCTGGTCATCTGAAGGAAGAACAGCCTGATCCAGGCACGTCGCGCGGGCATGTCCCCTATCGCTTGGTGCATCATGCAGGCAGCGGACGACGCACCTGTTTCCCGAAAGGGGTAGACAGCAGATCTTTTGGCTCGTGAGCCTCCCGTTGCGCCATTTTCAGGATTCTTACAGCCAAGCTGACCTCCTATTGCCACGATTGATGATGAGAAATTTCCTCAACCAAGGGGATATGCATGATTTCTCGTCTTCTTCTTGCCTGCGCTGCGGTCGCCTGCGCTCTGCCTGCCGCCGCATCGGATCGAGCAACGATCGACTCACTCGTTGCGCACCACGCCAGAGTCCACAGGGTGCCGGAAGCTCTGGTTCACAGGGTCATCAGAAGGGAAAGCAGCTACAATCCGCGAGCGTTGAGCAAAGGCAATTTCGGATTGATGCAGATCCGTTATGCGACGGCCCGCGGCATGGGATATCGAGGAACCCCATCGGGGCTGCTCGATGCCAACACCAATCTCACTTACGCCGTGCCTTACCTTGCCAACGCGTACAAAATTGCAGGCGGCAATGCCGACCGGGCAGTCGCCCTTTATGCGCGGGGCTATTATTATGAGGCGAAGCGCAAGGGCATGCTTCATGCCCTGAGCACGGCCATCGTCGATCCCGTCTCGACGGGTTCCATCTCATCGGCTGAAGGCGCAGTGCGCTCTTCCACCTTCACATCCGCCAACGCTCAGTAGCATAGCCGGACGGCGCAATGATTTTCCTCTACACGACGCTCGGCCGCATCCAGGCCGAGCGCCGTCGTCTCCAAAGCTCGTTTGCTCGCCGTCAGGCGGGCTCGGTATCGATGCCCGCTTCCGCCAGATCCTTGAAGCCGCCGATGTTGAACACTGCCGTATAGCCCATGTCCTGCAGGGTCTTGCCTGCCAAAGCGGAGCGACCGCCGGAAGCGCAATGCAGGAGAATGGTTTTGTCCTTCTGGAACGCGGGGTTGTGATACTGGCTCTCCGGGTCGGCCCTGAACTCCAGCATACCGCGGGAGACATTGACCGCCACCTTGAGTTTCCCGCTCTGCTGAACCTCTGTCGGATCGCGCACATCCACCACAAGCACGTCGCCCGCACGCATCCTCTTGGCTGCCTCTTCGGGAGACAGTTTGGGCACCGAGGCGTTCGCTTCGGCCAGCAGATCCTTTACGTTTCTCGCCATGGTCCTCTCCACACAGGGCTCTGCCAAATGGCAGCCGGGCAAGGCTCGGCCCGAGGGCGCACTGTGTCAAGGAACATAAAGCACTCGGTGCGATGAGCTGGATCTTGGAGCATCAGAAGACCTCGTGCGTTGACGGGAGGCGCACTTCTACATGCCTGAAAGGATGATGACATGCCACGCGAGGTAAGCGATGCGGACGGCATCGCATGGACCTGCATCCAGGCTTTCGCCGGTCTCGGCAACGATCCGGAGAAGAAGGATGCCGCGCGCGTCGATGGCGCACGAAACCAGGTTCATATCGTCTGCACTCCCTCGGGAGGAGCCAAGTCCGTGCGCCTCGAACTCGCCGAAGATTGGGAGACTAACCTGTCCGACGATAACCTGCTGCAGGCGATCCATTCACAGTTGGCTGAGGAAGCGTCGCCATCGCAGGTTTAGCCGCATCCAAAGGAAGGCTGTGGTGACGAGCACGCCTGGAGGATAAAGCCCCCCAATGCCCGATTTACCAAAGATCGCGTTCCTCGACTTCGAAGCCTCCTCCTTGGGCAAGCATGGATATCCCATCGAGGTGGCCTGGGTTCTCTCAACCGGCGAGGAGGAGAGCCACCTCATCCGCCCCGATCCAACCTGGACCGATTGGGACACCAAGGCAGAAACCATTCACGGACTCTCGCAGGAGCGCCTGCGCGCGCAAGGGGCGCCCGTGGCGGTTGTCGCACAGCGGATGATGTCCGCTCTCGCAGGCCATGCCCTCTATGCAACCGCACCGTCATGGGATGGGAAGTGGCTGAGCCGCCTGCTGCGGGCCGCCGGGCTCCCGCGGCATGCCCTGCGCCTGAAGGATACGGAAGCGGTTCATCGGCAGACCATCCATGAGGTCCTGCTCGGAATGAGCGTACCGGCCGACCTTCATGACGGCATCATGAAGAAGGTTCTGTCTCAGGCTCAGAGAAAGGACGACGAACTCGGCCCTGCCGAGCACCGCGCCCTTGCCGATGCCCGCCGGGAGCAGCGCCTCTGGCTCGATATCCGGCGCCGGACCCGGGAGATAGCAGGATGTCAGGGAGATACGACTATTCAGTCTGCAGGAGCCGGGTAGGATCCGGCCGGTCCGTGCCGCATGGGTCGAGCTTCTTCAACGAAGCATCAGGACCCCTCTCGAGCAGCATTGACTCAGTAGCCGTCCGGGAGCTCGCCTGCAATGTTCCGATTGGGGCGGGTCAGGATCTCGATGCGCCGGCCGTCGGGGAGCTGAATTGTCTGCAGTCTCATCACCTCGAGCCCTGCATCGATTCCCTCCTGAACGGATTCATAGCGTGTTGCCCGAGCCCGCCGCTCGATCCCGTTGCGGGGGGGACGCACCTGGGAAACCTCCGACCCCCGCTCACGCCGACGGGATGCCTGCCGTTCCTGCTTCTGAGACCGCTTGACGCTGCGAGCCTGCTGCGATGAGCGGCGGACCTTGCGCTCGCTGGCGGTCTTCTGCTTGGCCTTCTCAACCGTCTCCTCTTTGGCCGGCGAGACCTCAGGAGGCGATTGTGCGGCAACGGCCTCTTCTTCCCTGGGCTGCTGCGAGGGGGCAGAAGCCGTGGACGGCTGAGGTGTCGATGGCGCGGGCGCCGGAGCTGCGGCCTGGGGCGGTTGAGGGGCAGGAGCCGGCGGCGAGGACAGGGTGGCGCCGTTCTCCGGCGGAGGATCGACCCAGGGACGGCCCGACTGGGCCAGCACGGGCGCTGCCGCCGACAGAACGCTGATGAGCGACGCCGTCAATAGCCAACGTCCTGATGACCCTGCCATCACACAACTCCATTCTTGTCACAGAGGAACGCTTGTGCCGCCATTGCCGGTTCCACGGGCGCATCCTTATTCAGGAGCCACATGAGCACATCGCCGTGAGATGCAGGCTTTCAACTCGAATAGATCAAATATTTCAGAAATATAACCCTCTGGTCAGCATCTGAGCTTGGCGGTGTGCGCCTTTCAAGATTCCAGTCCTCAAGGTCACTGACACGGCCATTCGTGATGCAAAACCGGTGGGAAAAAGGGCTTAGCCCTTGTCCAAGCTCTACAATAACCGAAATAAGAGGTCGCAATTACGGGAAGGCTTCATGGACCAGCTATTTGCGCTTGCAGCGGACCCAGCAGCATGGGCTGCCCTGGCGACTCTCATCGTCATGGAAGTGGTGCTTGGGATCGACAATCTCATCTTCATCTCGATCCTGACCAACAAGCTGCCTGCTCATCAGCAGGCCAGAGCCCGGCGCATCGGCATTGGGCTGGCTCTTGTTCTTCGTCTGGGTCTGCTTGGGACTATCGCCATCATCGTTCAGCTGACCGAGCCGCTCTTTACCGCATTCGGCCATGGCTTCTCGTGGCGTGACCTAATCCTGATCGCAGGCGGCCTGTTCCTGGTCTGGAAGGCCACCAAGGAGATCCACCACCATGTGGATCCCGATCCCGGCCCGGATCTCTTCGAGGGCGAGAAGGCTCAGATGAGCTTCGCCTCCGCCATCGTCCAGATCCTGCTGCTGGACCTCGTGTTCTCCATCGACAGCATCATTACAGCCGTCGGCATGACGGATCATGTGCCGATCATGGTGATTGCGGTTCTGGTGGCTGTGACGGTCATGCTGCTGGCAGCCAATCCGCTGGCGCGCTTCATCCAGGCGAACCCGACGGTCGTCATGCTCGCGCTCGGCTTCCTCCTCATGATCGGCATGGTGCTGATTGCAGAAGGCTTTGGCGCTCATGTGCCGAAAGGGTACATCTACGCCGCGATGGCATTCTCGGCCCTCATCGAGGCCCTCAACATGCTCTCGCGGCGCACCAAGAAAGTCCGGTAATGGGAACGACCGGGCGCGGCAGCCTTCATGCCGCGCCCGATCCATACCGTCTCAGGCTGCTCAATCCTCGGCCTGCGCGGCCTCGGCTGCGGTCCAGAGGCCGAGGATGACATCCGGTTCCGTCACCCGGAGAAGTTCCTCCACGCTGAGCCCGATGGAGGTCCCATACCGAAGGATCTTTTCACGATCCGCCTCGAAGACGTCCTGATCGGCCCATTCCGGTCGAGCATCGATCAAGGCGTTCATCATGCGCCAGATTCTGTGAGACTGCGAAGGACCGAACATAGCTGCCCTCCTGCCTTGGCGGATTTCGCAGATTGAGCGGCAAAGTAGACGCAGATCTGCCAACGTCAGGTTAAATATCTAACAATATAACAAATTATACATTGGGCTATGCCCTAGAGGCACCCAGTTCTCTTTGCAAGACAAAATCAGTCTCCACAGGAGACCAGCGGCAATTATCCTATCGGCAACATTTCTGTTGGCTCATTCCATGGTCTTCCCTATAGAATAAATTCAAACAAGATCGTTGTGCTGCCGAATGAAGCGCCTGTTATCGGAAGTCTATTTGCACCTGATCGCAGGCGTGATCGCCCTCGGCATCCTTGGGATTTCCGCCCATACGCTCTGGATGGATCGGCTCGGCACCTGGCAGGAGGCCGAGAAGTCCTCCAGGAACGTATTAACCACGATCGCCCGCGACCTCGACAACAATCTTCAGCTGCTCGATCTATCATTGAAGGGAGCCATGGAGGGCCTGAGCCACCTCAGCTCCCATCAATTGTCCCCCGACCTCCAATACCGGATGCTGTTCGACCGCGCGGCTTCGGCAAACTTCATGGCAGCGCTCCTGCTCGTGGACAGAGACGGTAACCTGATTGCCGATGCAGGGCCGGTGATCGCCTCGCGCTCGCTCAACGTCTCGGACCGCGAGTACTTCACGGCTCACAAGAACACGCATCTCCTCGGCCTGTACGTGAGCCGCCCCTACCGGAGCAAAGCTCCCCCTGGCGATCTCACCCTCGGGATCAGCCGGAGGCTCTCCGATGCCGACGGCAGTTTCGCCGGGGTGGCCATCGGGTCGATTGCCCTGAACACCATCAATCAGCGGTTCGAGCACCTGAGCCTCGGCCAGCATGGAGCCATCAATCTCTTCCGAAGCGATGGCGTCCTGCTGACACGCTATCCCTTCGACGAGAGCCAGATCAACCAGGACCTGGGCGGCTCTCCTCATGTCCAGCGGCTCCTGCAGGAGAAGTTCGGCACCTTCGACTCGGTGTCCCCTATCGATGGCGTGCACCGCATCATCTCCTTCGGCAGGTTGGAGAAGTACCCTCTCGTGCTCACCGTGGCGCTGTCGATGGACGAGGTTTTCGCCGCCTGGGAGAGAAAAGCTCTTGTCCTCAGCCTCGTGACGCTGGTGCTCTGCTGCGCCGTGGTCGGCTTGACCTTCCTCTTCCAGCGGGAGTTGAAGCGCCGCACGAGAGCCGAGACCAAGCTCCGGCGAATTGCCAGAACCGACGACCTGACGGGCCTGCCGAACCGCCGCGCGTTCCGCGAGACCTTCGAGCGGGAATGGCGTCAGGCCGTCCGCTCGGGCTCCGCCCTGTCGCTACTTTCCATCGACGCCGACTACTTCAAGAGCTTCAACGACCGCTACGGACATGGCCGCGGGGATGAGGTTCTGCGCGCGATTGCCGGCACCCTCGACGCCAGCATCCGGCGCCCGAGGGACATCGCGGCCCGCTATGGCGGCGAGGAGTTCGCCGTCATCCTGCCCGAGACGGATCTGACCGGCGCCATGAGGATTGCAGACAGCATTCGTCAGACCATCACCGCGATGGCGATCGTGCACGACGGCAGCCCTTACCACATCGTAACAGTCAGCATCGGTGTCGCCTCGGCGCAGCCGTCCCGCGGGAGCGAGAGGAACACCCTTCTCGAGGCCGCCGACCAGGCCCTCTATCGGGCGAAGGCCGCAGGTCGCAATGCCATTCGCAGCCCGGGCGAGGAGGATCTCGTCCCGTCCCGGGCATCGCTTCCGAATGCGGCCGCCTGAGATGGCTTAGCCGAGCGTTCGACCAAGAGGGTCACGCCACTGCGACGCACTCGATCTCGATGTCGAACTCCATGGGCCAGGACGCGACCGGCACGAAGGTCCGCGAGGGCGGGTTCACCGGAAAATAGCGCGCATAGACGCGGTTGATGGCGCCGTAGAACCCGGCATTGGCCGCATAGATGCGCACCATGACCACTTTGTCGAGCGAGGTGCCGGCACTCTCCAGGCAGTGCTGAAGCGCACGGAGGCACGCCTCCGTCTGCACCTCGATGTCGCCCTTCACAAAACCGCCGCTCTCCATGTTGAACGGCGGCGTTCCCGACACGAACACGAACCCGTTCGCCTTCGTCACCATGGACAGCGGCACACCTGCCTTCCGCACGCCTTCGGACAGGATGGGAACCTCGACGACTTCCTTGGACATGAACGGCCCTCTTGAGAACAACCCGCACTGTAGCGAATGACGACGGACGCGCCAGCCCCAAGAGCTCTTGCGGAGGCGCTCCTAGAGCTTGGCCCGGGTACTGCGGGGCGTTGCCAGCAGGAGATTGGTTTCCGACGCGATCACGCCCGGGATCAGGCGCACCCGCCGCAGGATGGCGTCGAAATCCGAGAGGCTGCTGGCGCCGAGTTCAACGATGAGATCCCACTTGCCGTTGGTGGTGTGAATGGCGCTCACCTCCGGAAAGCCGCCAAGCGCATCCACCACTCGGTCGCCGGCCCTGCCCTCCACCTCGATCAGCATGATCCCACGCACGGGCAACGCCACGGCATCGGCCCGGAGGATCACCGTGTAGCCGACGATGTCGCCGGAGCGTTCCAGGCGCTCCATCCGGGACCGGACCGTCGCGCGGGAGGCGCCGAGCGCAATCGCAAGGTCCGAGACGCTCCGCCGCCCGTTGTGCCGCAGGAGCGTGATCAAGCGCTGGTCGAGATCGTCCATCAATGTGCCATTGTGATTAGCCGAACTTACCAGAATGATTACAAGCTCTGCGCTTTTTGTCAAAGTACCTTGTTCATTATGCCAAGGAGATCCGGTAGCTTGACGGCGAGATAAGGAGAGATGAATGGCTTCGACGACGTGCATCGTGCTCGGGATCCCCGTGCAAGAGGGCGCCGGCCGGCTCGGCTGCGACATGGGTCCCAGCGCCTTCCGGACGGCCGGGTTGCTCACGGAGCTGCGCAATCTCGGCTATGCGGTCGAGGACCGCGGCAACATCGCGCCTGCGCCCATGCGCGAAGTGCGCCACCCGAACGACGCCATCAAGGCGCTTCCCGAAACGGTGGCCTGGACCGAATCCATCGCGGAGGCAGCCTACCAGGCGGGCGGCGACGGCATGCCGATCTTCATCGGCGGCGATCACAGCCTGTCCGCCGGCTCCATGACGGGGCTGGCCCGCCGGGCCGCCAAGGAAGGCCGCGAGTTCTTTGTGCTCTGGCTCGATTCCCACCCGGATTTCCACACCCTCGAGAGCACGACGAGCGGCAACCTCCATGGGGTGCCGATGGCCTATGCGACGGGCCTGAAAGGCTTCGAGGGCTACTTCCCGGATGTTACCAACCCGCTCAATCCGCAGAACGTCTGCATGATGGGCATCCGCAGCGTCGACCCGGCGGAACGGTCCGCTCTCGCCACGGCCGGCGTGACGGTTCACGACATGCGGGCCATCGACGAGAACGGCGTCGCACCTCTCCTCGACGCCTTCCTCAAGCGCGTGGCCGCCGCCGACGGCATTCTCCACGTGAGCCTCGACGTGGACTTCCTCGATCCGGGCATTGCACCCGGCGTCGGCACCACCGTTCCCGGCGGCGCCACCTTCCGCGAGGCCCATCTCATCATGGAAATGCTTCACGACAGCGGCCTCGTGCGGAGCATCGATCTGGTCGAACTCAACCCCTTCCTCGACGACCGCGGACGCACGGCCCTTCTGATGGTCGACCTCGTCTCGAGCCTCATGGGCCGGCGCGTGCTCGACCGCCCGACCCAGAGCTACCGTCACACGCCGAAAGCGCACTGAACCATGAACCTGAAACTGAACGTCGTCCCCTTCGTCAGCGTCGACAACATGATGAAGCTCGTCCTCACGATTGGCGTGGAGCGCTTCCTGCTGGAGTTGTCGGAGTGCATCGAAGCCGATTTCCGGCGCTGGGAATCCTTCGACAAGACCCCGCGGGTGGCCTCGCACAGCCGGGAGGGCGTGATCGAGCTCATGCCGACCAGCGACGGCGAGGTCTATGGCTTCAAATATGTGAACGGCCACCCCAAGAACACCCGCGAGGGACGCCAGACCGTCACCGCCTTCGGCGTGCTGGCCGATGTGGCGACCGGCTATCCCGTGCTCCTGACCGAGATGACCATTCTCACGGCGCTCCGCACCGCCGCCACCTCGGCGGTCGCGGCCAAGCACCTCGCACCCAAGGGCGCGCAGGCCATGGCGATCATCGGCAACGGCGCGCAGGCCGAGTTCCAGGCTCTGGCCTTCAAGGCGCTCCTCGGGGTCGATACCTTGCGGCTCTACGACATCGACCGCACGGCCAGCACGAAATGCGTGCGCAATCTGGCCGGCATGGGTTTTAGCATCACCGTCTGCGACTCCATCGAGGAGGCCATGGAGGGCGTCCAGATCGTCACGACGGTCACGGCCGACAAGCAGAACGCCACGATCCTCACCGACAACATGGTCGGCTCGGGGCTCCACATCAACGCGGTCGGCGGCGACTGCCCCGGCAAGACCGAGTTGCACGCCGACATCCTCAAGCGCTCCGACATCTTTGTGGAGTATCCGCCGCAGACACGCATCGAAGGCGAGATCCAGCAGCTCCCGGCGGATTATCCGGTCCATGAGCTGTGGCGCGTAATCGCCGGCCTTGAGCCCGGCCGCAAAGGCGAGCGCCAGATCACCCTCTTCGATTCCGTGGGCTTCGCCATCGAGGATTTTTCGGCCCTGCGCTACGTGAAGCGCCAGATCGAGCAGACGGGCCTCTCCGACGAACTCGACCTCCTGGCCGACCCCGACGAACCCCGCGATCTGTTCGGCATGCTGTTGCGCGCGGCCGCCACGCCGAATGCGGCGTGATCGATTGCGAAGGTTCCAGGATTGCGAATTTGAGGTGGTTGCAGAGGACTGACACCTTCAATCCGCCCACTCTCCAGCCTTTGTGTTCTGCTTGCGTTCATTTGCTGAGATTTGAATATTGCGCAATGTCAGCTTAGTGCCAAAGGCGTCATTCCCTACAGCCCCGTCCGGAGCAGGCCCATGTTCGGCCGTATGACGCCACTCCACCGTTGGGACTCCGCGCTTCAACGCCTGAAGTCTCATCGCGGAGGCTTTCAAGACCGCCGCAACGGCCATCGCAGCGGCAAACGATGAGGTGATTTGGAAGAGTTCCTCGTAACCGTATGCCACGATCAATGGTGTACTCAGAAGGGGCGAACAGAACTGACCGATGAACACGGAAGCGGTCAGGATGCCACCGGCCGCTCCCCTCCGCTGGGGCGGTGCAAGCCTCAAGGCAAGGGTCACGAAGCTCGGCGAGACCAAGGCATAGCCTGCACCGATGGCAGCGGCTGCCGCGAACCAAGCCAGAGGCGTCGCCGCAAGGGCCAGCAACGCGAAACCAAGCGCCATCGCACCATAGCCCAGAGCAAAGATGCCGCCGTAGCCGATGACCCTCTGCACTCGGCCGTATAGCAGCGCGAGGCTGCCGCCCGAGAGCATCAGGATGCCGAGCGCTGAACCCGTCATCACTGGGCTGCTATAGCCTGCCGCTGCGAAGAAGAACGACAACTGAGTCGGCATGACGAAAAAGACCATGTTCGTTACGGCCTGAAGAACCACGAGCAACGTGAAGGCGAGGGCCCACGAAGAAGGTTTGAGGGAGCGGTCGTCCAGCTTGGGACTCGAATTGAACGAGGTCCGTAACGTGTCCTTGATGGTCTTCCACATCAGCGGCAGGAAGACCGCGGCAACTCCATAGATAAGAAACGGCAGGCGCGGCGAGACCGCAGCGAACCATCCGGCGAGCGAGATGAACACGAGCCCCCCGAAGTTTCGGGCCGATATCTGAAGTCCTGACAATGCGCTCCGGTTGTCCCCAGTGAAGTAGTCCCCGATGAGCGCGGTCTGCGCCGTCATGATGAGGGCGACGGCCAGCCCCAGTATCAGACGGCTGGCAAAAATGGTGGGCAGGTCGGGAAGGAACAGCCCCGCGCATCCAGCGATCACGAAGAGGATGACCCCGGCAAGAAGCATATGACGCCGACCGTACCAATCAGCAACGAGGCCGGCGAATGGCGCGAAGATGGCTACGCTGAGAGAGGGTGCGGGCACCAGCAGTCGGACCAGCATCGCGGCATTCGGATCATCCGCGAACAGGCGCTCGAGCCCGGGGAGAGCGGGACTGATCGTGGCATTGGCCATCGTGGTGAGCGACGCAGCCATCAGGAGCGCTATGGCGCGCGGGTCCTGCCAGATCTGTGTCTGCCTCGAGATCGTGGTGATGGTCATAGCGTGCCTCTTGCTCGAATTGACGATTCGGGAGAGGCTACGACTTCAAGTCAACTTGAGGTCAAGCACAAGAATGATGGATATTGGAGAGGTTGCCGAACGATCACGCGTGCCGCCCTCGACGCTACGCTACTATGAGGAGATCGGCTTGATCCGGTCGATCAGCCGGCATGGGCTGCGGCGGCAATTCGATGCTGACGTCCTCTTGAAGCTGTCCTTGATCGAGCTCGGAAAAACGGCAGGCTTTTCCCTCACCGAGATCGCGGGCATGTTCGGCAAAGATGGCCGGCCCAACATTCCCCGCGATCAGTTGCACGCAAAGGCGGATGATTTGCAGCGCCAGATGCTCGACCTGCGGATGCTGCGGGATGCACTTCGGCACGTGGCCGAATGTCCAGCCCCGTCGCATCTGGAATGCCCGACATTCCGCAAGCTTCTGAAGGCAGAGACCCGCAGACGCGTCACCCGTCCAGCATCCGGGAGCGGACGCCGCGGAAGCTCCCGGCTTGGCGAATAGGTCGTGAACAGCTTTTGGACGTCGGATCCAATAAAGCCTCTCGGAAGCACGAAGTTCTGCTTGGGATCAAAAGCAGACGCTCGCAATCAACACAACCGCCTGCTCAGGCAACAGAAGTTATTGAGCGTTCCGTGCGGGAGGCGCTACCACTCACGAGGCCAAAACATAAATTTTTTTATCTATTTCAGTCACTTAAGTCATAGGTGGTAGCGGAGGAGGGATTTGAACCCCCGACACAAGGATTATGATTCCTCTGCTCTGACCAACTGAGCTACTCCGCCCCAGGCAGCGGGGCGGACCCCGCGTCAGGCAAGCGCGATATAGGGAAGGTTCGCCCCCAGTGTCAAGAAAGACCCGCAGGGAAAGTACGGATTTGTCGCCACCCCGTCGGCCATGCGCCTGGACGGCAGGATTTCGGCGGGATGCGCTCGAAGAGCCGCGGCCGTCCAGGGTTGAATGCGGGTCGCTCCGGTCAGCCCTTGGGCTTCATCCGCCAGAGCTGGAAGCCCTCGGTCGAAACCGCCTGCTCGATGGCCTTGCGGGAGAACTTGTGCGGCGGGGTCTCGCGTGAGTTCAGCGTGCCGGTCAGCCCCCAGGGGGCGTATTTGGCCGGGAGCTTGGTGCCGGATTCATCACCTGCAAAAGCGTGAAGATCGTCCTTGGCCTGGGAGGTGAACATGAAAAGGCGCATTGGAAGTGCTTTCGTGATCTGGAGTTGCCCTGCCCCTGGAGATAGGGCTTTGAGCCCGAAAGTCACGTCTCGGCCCGGCAGCGCATGGCTCATCCGGCCGCCCCGAACTGTCAGGCTTTCTTCTTGATTCTCATGAGCTTGAAGAAGCCGCTCGGAAACAGGGACCGCAGCTCCACGACCTCCATGCGCCCGGTCCGCTGCGCCCAGTTCTCGACCCGCGATGCCTTGAAGGCCGAACTCCAGCCGATGGCCTTGGCGATGGGCGAGACCATCTCCTCAACCTTGGCGACGGGCCCGGAGGGCTGGCCCCAATGGTTGGCGAGCACGATCTCGCCGCCGGGCCTGAGCACACGCATGAACTCGTCCAGGGCCGTCTCGGGCTCCGGCACAAGGGTGATGATGAACTGGGCCGTCACCGCGTCGAAAGTCCCGTCCGGGAAGCCGAGGCGGGTGACGTCCATCACCTGCAGGCTCTTCACGTGGGTGAGGCCCCGCCTGTCGACCTTCTCCTGGGCCCGGCGGAGCATGTCCTCCGAGAGATCGACCCCATAGACCTCGGCGTGCGCGGGGTAATAACCCAGGGACAGGCCCGTGCCGACGCCGGCCTCCAGCACCTTGGGACCGCAGGCGACGGCGGCGTTCACGGCGGCCCGGGCGGCCGGCTCGGTGAGCTTGTCGTAGACGAGGTCGTAGATCGGCGCCCAACGCGCATAAGCCTTGCGCATCAGGACGGTGGTCGCTCCATCCGTCATAAAGGTCCCTTCGGTCGAGGCCTCAGGCCGCGGCGGGTGCGGCTTCGGCCATTGTGCGAGCAATCGTCCCCCCGCCAAGCACACGTGCCCGCGGAGCATCGCTCTCATAGATGACACAAGCTTGACCGGGAGACACCCCGTCTTCCGCCGATAACAGCTCGACCGTAGTGCTTGTTCCTGTGGATCGCAGGATCGCCGGACGCGGCTCGCGGGTGGAGCGCACGCGCACGGCCACCTCCATGCCCTTCTCGCTTAAAGAGCCGAGGGGCACGTCGCCGAGCCAGTTCACGTCCGTCACGCGGATCAGCCGGGTGGCCAGCGCCTCCTGGGGGCCCACCACCACGCGGGCCTCCTTGGCCTCGAGCCGGACCACGTAGAGCGGCTCGCCGACGGAGAGGCCGAGGCCCTTCCGCTGCCCCACCGTGTAATGGATGATGCCCTCGTGGCGCCCGAGCACCCGGCCGTCGATATGGACGATCTCGCCGCCCTGCACGGCGCCGGGCTTCAGGCGCTCGATCACGTCGCTGTAGCGGCCCTGCGTGACGAAGCAGATGTCCTGGCTGTCGGCCTTTTCCGCCACGGTGAGCCCGAACTCGCGCGCCAGTTCTCTCACCTGGTCCTTCGGCAGCTCGCCCAGGGGGAACCGCAGCAGGTCGAGCTGCTCCGGCGTGGTCGCATAGAGGAAATAACTCTGGTCCCGGTCCGGGTCGGCGGCGCGGTGGAGGGCCCGGCGGCCGTCGGGCAGACGGCGGCTCGCCACATAATGGCCGGTCGCCAGCACGTCGGCGCCCAGCTCTCGGGCCGTCTCCAGGAGGTCGCGGAACTTGATCGAGCGGTTGCACTCGACGCAGGGGATCGGCGTCTCGCCCGCCAGATAGCTCTGGGTGAAGCGGTCGATCACGGCCTCGCGGAAGCGGGCCTCGTAATCGAGCACGTAATGGGGGATGCCGATGGCCTCCGCCACCCGCCGGGCATCGTAGATGTCCTGGCCGGCGCAGCAGGCACCCTTGCGGTGCGCGGCGGCCCCGTGATCGTAGAGCTGCAGCGTGATGCCGATGACATCATAGCCCTCGCGCTTGAGCAGGGCCGCGACGACGGACGAGTCCACGCCGCCCGACATCGCAACCACGACGCGGGTCTTCGAGGGTTCTGTAGGCAGGTCGAGTGAGTTGAGCATCATTCCATCCAGAGGCGCCGTTCAAGGCGGCGCACGGGAGGGGCCAAAGCCCTTCTATAGCGCATCGTGCGGAAAAGTGGACCCGTTTTCACGGCGCGGCCCTTTGGGTCCGCTCAACGCGACGCGCCGCTTCAAGGATTGAGCATCGGAATGGATCCCAAAAGTGCATTCCACTTTTGGGTCCGATGCCCCTGCGCCACAAATCTTAAAGGGAAAGTGCGCCGGAATAAGCCAACGTTAACGTTTATGGCTAAGCTTAGGCACTCTCGTAACCGCCTGATCGGGCTTAGGAAAACATTAAGCCCCGTCGCGTAGGTTCGAGCCACTGAGGTCGTTGAATTTTTGTGTGAGCGTATCATGACCGAACCCCACCGCCCTAGGGTCAAGTATGTCATAGGGCCCGATGGCAGTCCCCTGACGATTGCCGATCTTCCTCCTTCCAGCACCCGCCGCTGGGTCATTCGCCGCAAGGCCGAGGTCGTTGCCGCCGTTCGCGGCGGTCTCCTCAGCCTTGAGGAAGCCTGCCAGCGCTACACGCTGACCACCGAAGAGTTCCTGAGCTGGCAGCTGTCCATCGATCAGCATGGCCTGGCCGGCCTGCGCACCACGCGCATCCAGCAGTACCGGCAGTAAGCACGCCGGCCGATCCGACGATGAGGCGCTGCTCACCCGAGCCAGCGCCTTTTCTCATGATGGGTCTTTGGAAAGTTCGGCGCGGAAGCTCGGCCGTTAAGAGCTTCCTAACCATACCATGAGCATAAACTCCTGAAATCACTTCCCCAAAGGCAGGCTCGCGACGTGCTCGGCATTCAGGATCCGTTGGAACGGCAAGGCTCCCTCGACGCGACGGGCTGTGCGCCCTCCCCTGCCGGCCCGGACCAGACCATCGGCGCCCTCAGGCACATCCTGGTCGGCCGGACCATCGCCGACGTGGAGCGGCACCTGATCCTCGACACGCTCGCCTCCTGCCTCGGCAACCGGACCCATGCGGCCCGGATCCTCGGAATCTCGATCCGCACCCTGCGCAACAAGCTCAACGAATACATGCAGGCCGGCATCGCCGTGCCGGAGCCGGGCCAGCGCCCCGCCTGAACGCCGGCGCCTTTTCCTGCCCCTTACTTATCCGAAGAGGACAGGGGCGGCGGCGGCACGGAGCCGTCGGCCGTCACCATACGGCCGCGCCAGGCCTGCGCCAGCCGTGCGCGCTCGAAGAGCAGGACCACGATCAGGGACAGGCCGAAGGGGATCAGGAGATAGAACAGGCGGAAGATGATGAGCGCCGCCAGCACGTCCGCCTTGGGAATGTCCGGCATGGCCGTGAGGAAGACGAGCTCGAACACCCCGAGGCCCCCGGGGGCATGGCTCACCAGGGCCGCCGAGAAGGAGGCCAGGAACACGGCCAGCACCACGATGAAGCTCGGCTCCAGATGCGCCGGGAGCACGAAATAGATGATGCCGGCTGCCCCCAGGAGTTCCAGAGGCGCCGCAATCAGCTGGCGCACCATGATGGCCGGGCGCGGATATTCGAGCTTGGCCTTGCGGATGACGAGTGGCGGAAGGTGCAGGATGGATCCGACCACATAGAGCGCCACGAAGCCGAGCAGCAGCAGCCCAACGACGCGGGCCGTAGCGGGGTTGGTCAGCATTGAGGGCAGAAGCTCCTCCAGCCTGTGAAGGAGCGTCGGGTCGGCCACCAGCACCACACCGCCGAGCAGGATGGTGCCGAGCCCGAAGGTGAAGGAACACAGGGCCACGAGCACAGCGATCTGCGGGGCGCTCAGGCCTTTCGACGTATAGGCCCGGTAGCGCACGACGGCACCGGAGAAGACCGAGGCGCCGATATTGTGGGAAAGCGCATAGGTCGTGAACGACGTGACGGACACGAACAGCCAGGAGATGTGGCGGACGCCCAGATGCAGCAGCGCAATTCTGTCGTACCAAGCCAGCGCCGCGTAGGCGAAGAGGGTCGAGAAGCCGGCGAGAGCGTAGCGGTGGGGGGGAACGGCAGTCAGGCTGTCCCAGACATCGTCCAGGGACATGCCGCGAAGTTCACGGTAGAGAAGCCAGCCTGACACGACGACTGCCAGCAGCCCGATCGCGGGCCAAATGAACTCACGCACATTCTTCATCGAGCCGGCACATCTCCCTCGTTGGCTCTTCTGTGCCCACAATCCCCTTGGTCCGCAAGGAGATATTGGCGGGTAGATCCATGACATAAAGTCCAAGCGGGAAGCGTGACGCGGGGAAGCAACCGCTTTATCAAGCAGCCTTGTCCTTGAAGACCCCATGAAGGCGATCCGCGATGACGAGCGCTTCGGCCGCAGCTCTCAACCTCAACGGCTATACCGATCTGCCTCCCGGCAAGATCGCCACGGTCGTCACTTATCTCGAAATGCGGGAACCGCCCGACCTGCCCTCGATCCAGCGGCCGGAAAGCTGGACGCTCCAGCGCATTGATCATGACCGGCCGCGCTACCGGTCCCTGTTCCGGGCGGTGGGGGAGCCCTGGCTCTGGTTCAGCCGGGCCGTGATGACGGATGACAAGCTCGCCGCAATCCTCGACGACCCGAAGGTGGAGGCCTACGCCCTCCATGACGGCACCGGCGATGTGGGCCTGCTCGAACTGGATTTCCGCACTGAGAACGAAGTCGAGCTTGCCTTTCTGGGGCTCGTGCCCGGATTCATCGGCCAGGGGGCAGGCCGGTTCCTGATGAACGAAGCCATCCGCCATGCCTTCGCCCGGCCGACGCAGCGCTTCTACGTTCATACCTGCACACTCGACTCGGCCAGCGCCCTTGCCTTCTATATCCGCTCGGGATTCACGCCGTATCGGCGCGCGATCGAGGTCGCGGACGATCCGCGTCTCCACGGGTTCCTCCCCCGGGAGGCGGCGCCCCACGTTCCGCTCCTGCCGCCTGCGGCATGAAAAAGGGCGCGTCCAGGTTGGCGCGCCCTTTCGGATCTTGGTGCAGTTGAGTTCAGGCCGTGGCGCGAACGACGCGGCCCTGGCCGGCCTGGCTGATCGCCGCGTCCAGGGAGCGCTCGCGGTCCTCGAGGCTCTCGGCTCGCTTCAGGTCCTCGAACGCCTCGCCGAGTTCGGCCTTGGCGTCGTCAAGCTGGATGTGCAGGTTCTGAGCCGAGAGGCGCAGGTTGTCGCGCCTCTGGGCCACAGCGCGTGCGTAGGTGGGGTAGGCAAAGTGGTTGGCGTCGGTGATACCGGCCTTCTGCTCTTCCGCTGCGATTTCCCGCTCAAGGTCAGCCGCCATGCGGTCGAACTCGGCGATCATCATCTCGATCTGCGCCACACGGCGACGTTTCTCGTCGACTTGAAAGCGTTTGAGGCGGATGAGCGTGTCCCGCGACTTCATCTTGATTCAACTCCACACGTCGCTGTTTCATTTCGCCTCACGGATCGCTCAGTTATCCGCCAGACATGCGACACCATCACCGATGGAGGTTGAGCTTTCCTTACCGGCGCGAACAAAAAATTCCTGTGATCTCAATCCTCTGGGCGAAGCCTTGCTCCAGGCTTGCACTTCTTCGGGCCCGTAAACCATTCGTTTACCGATTTCGTTAACACTGCCCTTGTCACGGTCGCGGTTCCCTCGGGTCCGTTCCCGGACAAGGCTGAAACGCTTGGATAGTAAGCTTTTGGGATGTTGTAAGGCGGTTCCCTATGGTTACCCAGAATCCACAGGATAATGGCCTTCGGCGGATGATCTGCCTGTCAAGTTCGTTAAGCGCTTGCGTCCCAGAATCAGGGTTTGTTAACCATTCCGTACTAGCGTTTCGAATCAGTTCAAAAGAGCATCCGTCGCAAGCCCGGTGGCGGATGAACAGCCTACCGCTGTTTCAAAGCTCAAGGGCAAGGGCTGGGGATTGAACATGCGCGTACTTCTGATCGAAGACGACAGCGCGACAGCGCAAAGCATCGAACTGATGCTGAAGTCCGAGAATTTCAACATCTACACGACGGATCTCGGAGAAGAGGGCATCGACCTCGGCAAACTCTACGATTACGACATCATCCTTCTCGATCTGAACCTGCCCGACATGTCGGGCTATGAGGTTCTGCGGACGCTCCGCGTCGCGAAGGTGAAGACGCCGATCCTGATCCTCTCTGGCATGGCCGGCATCGAGGACAAGGTGAAGGGTCTCGGCTTCGGCGCCGACGATTATCTCACCAAGCCGTTCCACAAGGACGAGATGGTGGCCCGCATCCATGCGATCGTGCGCCGCTCGAAGGGTCACGCCCAGTCGGTGATCACCACCGGCGACCTGATCGTCAACCTCGACACCAAGACGGTCGAAGTCGGCGGCGCCCGGGTGCACCTGACCGGCAAGGAATACCAGATGCTGGAGCTCCTCTCCCTGCGGAAGGGCACGACCCTCACCAAGGAGATGTTCCTCAACCACCTCTACGGCGGCATGGACGAGCCGGAGCTGAAGATCATCGACGTCTTCATCTGCAAGCTCCGCAAGAAGCTGGCCAACGCTTCCCAGGGCCGCAACTACATTGAGACCGTCTGGGGCCGCGGCTACGTGTTGCGCGAGCCGAACGAGGCGGAAGAGCGGATTGCGATCTGACGCGAAGCCCGATCCGAAACGAAAAAGCCCGGCATTGAGCCGGGCTTTTCTTTTGTGCACTTGGAGGAGGCCCGGCTGCCCTAAGCGGTCGCAGCCTTGATCGTCACCTCGTCGCCCTCGATGGAGAAGGCGATGGTCATGTTCGACGCGCGCGCCACCATGCCGGCGTAATAGATCTGGATGCCGTGGGCATCAACCGTGCCGGTCTCTGAACTGCCGGAGAGGAGCGCCTCGGAATGGGCGGGAATGCGGGCATTCAGGCCTTTGGATACGATGGTGAAGGCGCAGTTCTCGGCGTCTCCCGTCACGGTCACGGCAATCGAGCCGCCCCGGGGAATGGCCGTGGTGGCGATCATCACCAGATTCAGGAGCAGCTTCACCCGGTTTTTCGGGAACAGGAGCCTGGGCGACGACCACGAGAAGCTGATCTTGTCGTCGAGGAACAGCCCGCGGCCCACCTGCTCGGCATCGCCGAGATCAATGGAGGCGCCGGCGGAACCCGCCGCCCCGAAGGCAAGGCGGGCGAACTGGAGGCGGGCCGAGGCCTGCCTGGCGCTTTTCTGAATGAGATCGAGCGCGAAGTCGCGCATGGAGGCGTCGCTGTCGTCCTCCAGGACCTCAAGCCCGTTGACGATCGCACCCACCGGCGAGATCACGTCATGGCAGACGCGTGAGCAGAGGAGAGCAGCGAGATCGAGCGAATCGAGGGAGATCGTGGCCATGAGGGCTCCGGAGGCACCGTAAAGTCAGCTGTACGTTCATGAAATCGAGATTTCGAGGCGCATGAATACAGCCAAACAGGAAAGAGAACGTGAACCGGGATAGCCGGCTCCGAGTTCTTTGGAAAGCGGGCAAAAAGACATCGACAGCCCGCATG
Organism: Microvirga splendida; assembly: GCF_016427565.1. Lineage (GTDB taxonomy): Bacteria > Pseudomonadota > Alphaproteobacteria > Rhizobiales > Beijerinckiaceae > Microvirga > Microvirga splendida. The sequence continues at coordinate 54,606 of NZ_JAELXT010000003.1, read as the reverse complement.
GGAACAGGCAGAAATTCATGATGCGCTTCGATGGACAGAACCCCGACGAGATCGCCCTGAGGCTCGCTCACATCGCCTGGGAAGCAGGACGGGTCCTGCGCGGCATGGAGAGCGCGCTGATCGACAAGCGCATCAAGGACGACGGCACTCCCACGACGGACGCCGATCTGGCGGCGGAGCAACTGATCATCCGGCGCCTGAACGAGGCCTGGGACGGCGTTCCGGTGGTGGCGGAGGAAACCTCCAGCACGGCCCAGACGGCCGATTACTTCTTCCTGGTCGACCCTCTGGACGGCACGGGCGACTTCATCCACGGCACCGGCGAGTATAGCGTCAACATCGCCCTGATCCGGGGTGACCGGCCGATGGCGGCCGTGGTGGCCGCTCCGGCCATGGGGTCGATCTGGATTGCCGGCGAAACCGCCCGCGTGAGCCCCCTGCCCGATGGCCAGGGAACGGACTTCGCGTGGCGCGAAGCAAAGGTGCGCCCCGCACCCGAGAAAGACCTCGTGGCGCTGGTGAGCCGCCGCCACGGCGACGTCGCCACGGAAGCCTGCCTCTCGGTCCTGTCGATCGGCACGCGGCGCATGACCTCCTCAGCCCTGAAGTTCTGCCTCATCGCCTCCGGGGAGGCCGACATCTATGTGCGCTGCGGCCCGACCATGGAATGGGACACGGCGGCGGGCGACCACATCCTCACCTGTGCCGGCGGCAGCGTGGTCGGACCGGGGGGAGCGCCCCTCACCTACGGCCACGAGGACCGGGGCTACCTGAACGGCCCCTTCGCGGCTATCGGCGACACGGCTCTGGCGCCCCGCCTCGACCTGCCGGTTTCAGCCGCCGTGGCCTAGGACGGCTTTCAAGTCGGACAATGTCTTGATCTTCAGCCGGACGCTGCTGGCCTCCGGCCACCGGGCCTGAATGACGCCCCATGGTCCGCGCTCCACATGGATGGCCTGCATCCCGAGCGCCTGAGCGGGCAGCACATCGTTGTCGATGCGATCGCCCACATAAACGATGCCCTTGGGGTCGAAGCCTGAAAGCTCCACGATGATCTCGAAGAACCTGGGGTCCGGCTTCGCGACTCCCCAGCGTTCCGCCGATCCGATCACGTCCGCCTCGACCCCTAAGCCCTTCAGGAACTCCTCCGTTGCCCGGGAGTGGTTGCCGGCAAAGCCGAGACGGTATCCTTGAGCCCGTGCCCATTGGAGCGTCGGGATCGTGTCGGGGAAGAGGTCCGACGCCAGAAAGCCGGGCGGCAATCCCGCCTCTGCCTTCTTCTCCCTCTCCCGAACGAGATCGATCCCGGGCCGGGCATCGCTGAAGACCTCGCGGTAGTCGCCCCTCCGCTCGATGACCGCGCCCAGGGCCGCGAAGAACGTGCCGGCCGGCATCCCGAGCCATTCGGCCCAGGAGGTCCAAAAGCGCTCTTCGCTCACCAGCGTTTCACCCACGTCGAAGACCAGCATTTTCGGGCGCATAGAAGATCTTCCCCTTATGGCGACATTCATCTCTATTGCCCTGAAGGGCATTCCGTACAGAGATTGTTAGGGTTGATCACCGTAAGGTTCGAGCCTCGATAGCAGCCTTTCGGTCCATGACGGCCGGATTGTCCCCTGTCTCATGCGAGGAGATAGCCTATGCGCTCCCGGTCCACGTTTCTTGCAGCTGCGGCCCTTGCCGCCCTGATCGGCGCCCTGCCCCCGCAGGCCTCCGCCCAAACCGTCCAGCGCGCCTACGTTGCCAATCCCGGCAGCCCGGATTCCTTCCATTCCGATGAACTGGTCCAGTCCGGCCATCAGTTCTTCGGCTCGGCCTCCCGCGGCCTCGCCCTGGCCCTTCAGGAGGCGATCCGCCGCTGGGGCGAGCCCAACGGCTACATCCTGGGCCAGGAGGCCTCCGGCGCGTTTTTCGGCGGCCTGCGTTACGGCGAGGGCAAGCTCTTCACCCGCAATGCCGGGGACCGCCGCATCTTCTGGCAAGGCCCCTCCCTCGGCTTCGACGTGGGTGGCGACGGCGCCCGCACCATGATGCTGGTCTACAACATGCCTTTCACGGATGCGCTCTATAAGCGCTTCGTCGGAATCGACGGCTCAGCCTATTTCATCGGTGGCTTCGGCGTGACGGCCGTGGCGGCGGACGAGATGGTCGTGGTGCCGATCCGGGCCGGCGTCGGGGCCCGTTTGGGCGTCAATATCGGCTACCTGAAGTTCACCTCCGAGCCGACCTGGAACCCCTTCTAGGATCCTGGACGATCAGCCGCCAGTTCCGAAGCAGTGGAAACCGCCCCCGGATGCGCTACAACGGGCCGTCTGGAGCGTTAAAGTCTCTGGAAAGCGGCGCGGGCACAAGGCAAGGTGCTTGAGCGTTACAGGTCAAGCACCTTGGAGTTGGCGTCGGCGTGATCGAAATAATCATGATTTTCGCGTTGGGGTTCGTCGTAGCCTCCCTGATCGCGCTCCTGATCATCCCTGCCGTCAATGCCCGTGCGGAACGTCTCGCCCGTCGCCGGGCGGAGGCTCTCTTTCCCATGTCGATCTCGGAACTGACGGCCGAGAAGGACCACCTGCGGGCGGAGTTCGCCGTTCTGCAGCGGCGGATCGAGCGCAAGGCAGACGAAGCCCTGGCCTACAAGCGCGAAAGCATGGAAGAACTGGGCCGGCGGGCCATCCGCATCGAGGCCCTAGAGAGCACCCTTGCCGAGCGTGACCAGACGGTGGCCCAGCTCGACGTCGATCTCGCCAGCACCCATACGCGGCTGGCAGCGACCGAGGACGATCTCGCACAGACCAGGAACTTCCTGGCGAGCACCCGCGAGACCCTGGCCGCCCTTGAGAATGCACACCGGGCAACCCTGAACGAGCTGTCCAACACCCGCATGGAACTGGAGCTCACCCAGCAGGAGCGCTCCAGGATTAAGACGGAGCTCCTCCATACGGAAGAGAAGCTGGCCCGCCTGGAGGTAGAGCATGCCGACACGGAGCGCCGCCTCACGGTAGCCCTGAGCGACCTCGACACCAGGCGCATCACCATCTCGGACCTCGAGACCCGCCTCATGACCCAGACCGCCCGGGGCAACGACTTCGAGCGGGCCCTGAACGAGCGGCACAGCGAATTGTCCGAAGAGCGCCAGCGCCTGGCGGAACTCGCCAAGGGCGTTGCCGCCGAGCAGGAGCGCGGCCTGATCCTGGAGCAGCGAATCCGCGAGATCGAAGCGGAGCGTGACGAGGCACAGGAGCGGCTCGCGAACCTGGAGGTCTCCGGAGGCCAGAACGATGAGCTGCGCCGCCAGATCTCGGAGGTGGCCGCTCAGATCATGAACGGCGCCGGCGCCCGCCCGAACGAGGCCAGGCCCCGCGAGAACAAGAAATCACGCGAGGGCAAGCGGCGCCGCTCGGTCGGCAAGCAGCTCCCCGCCTCGTAGGCTCCTTACTTCGGATCGATCTGCTGATTGCCGCCGAAGCTGTCCGGCGGACGGATGACCGGCGTGGTGCCGGGGTTGGGCACGGGCGCCGGCACGGTGATGTCCGGGGTTGCAGTCTCCGGCGGACGGATCACCCCGTCAGTCTGCTCGAGCTTCTCGCTCAAGGTATTGGTCGACCCCGTCGTCGACGGGCCGTTGCCGCCGGAGAGGTTACTGTCGGGCTCCACCTTCTCGGCCGGCATCTGGTGCGGCGCGGGCATATTGGGTGCCTGCTGCTGCAGAACCTGAGGATTTTGGGCGAGCGCTGCCGTCCCGAGGCAGCCGGCCAGAATCGTCGATAGGACCAGAACACGGTTCATGGGTCGCTCCTTTGCAAGGCAACGGGCGACCCGATGGCCGGTTCCGGCCGCGCTACTCGGCGGCCAGGGCCGGGGTGCGGGCCATGGACAGGTAGAGCTCGCGCAGCTGCTTCGTGACCGGACCGGGCTTTCCGTCGGCAACGGGGCGCCCGTCGATCGACACGATGGGCAGGACGAAGTTCGAGGCGCTGGTGAGGAAGGCCTCAGCGGCGTCATAGGCCTCTTCGACCGTAAACCGGCGCTCCTCAAGGGGGATACCGGCCTCTTCCGAGAGCCGCAGGAGGGACTTGCGGGTAATGCCGGGCAGGATCGCGTTCGAGAGCGGACGCACCACGATGCTGCCTTTCTTCGTGACGATGAAGCCGCTCGACGAGCCGCCCTCGGTCACGAAGCCGTCCTCCACCAGCCAGGCCTCCTGGGCCCCGGCCTCCTTGGCCGCCTGCTTGGCCAGGACCTGGGCGAGCAGGTTGATCGACTTGATGTCCCGCCGCGCCCAGCGCTGGTCCGGCACGGTCACCACCGCAATGCCGGTCCGAGCCGCGGGAGCGTCGGCGATGGCCTTGGCCTGGGTGAACATGGCGACCGTGGGCTCGGCATCCTCGGGGAAGAAGAAGTCCCGCTCCGCCACGCCGCGGGTGACCTGGAAGTAGATAAAGCCTTCCGTCATGCCGTTGCGACGAACGATCTCTTGCTGGAGGGACGTCCACTCGGCTCTCGAATAGGGGTTGCGGATGCGCACCTCGGCAAGCGACCGCTCCAGACGCTCGAGATGGGCCTCGTTGTCGATCAGCTCGCCGTCGAGCACGCCGATTCCCTCGTAGACCCCATCCCCGAACAGGAAGCCGCGATCCATGAAGGGCACCTTGGCCTCGTCGATCGGCAGGAATGAACCATTCAGGAAAACGATGCGGGACATGGAAACCTCAAAAGTCGTAACCCGACTCAACCAAGCTTAACCGATGGGCAGCCGAGCCGCTCGACCTATATCGCCAAGAACCCTGCAAGCTAAGGCGATAGGTACCCCCATCGTGAGACCGGCGCTACTTCTCATTTCAAACCTTCTGCCGCTCCTGTTCCTGAGCGTTCCGGCCAGCGCCGGTCCTCAGGCAGCCCAAAGATGGTTCAACGAGCGCGGTTATGTGGAGCCTGCGGGAGGACGCATCATCGCCTGTCACGGCTATGGATGCACGCGGCGGCTGGCGCTCTCGATCGACGGAGGGTTGCTGAGCCGGGCACGCGGGATCCTGAGGGCGGCGCAGGGGTCCCCGGCTGCGGAGAGGCGGGCTTTGGCCGAGGTGATCGGATCATACACCGCTTACTTGTCCGTCTCCCTGGGCGGGAAGCCCGATGTTCCGGGGTCGCCGGCCCAGATGTCGGGCGTTCACGGGCAGATGGACTGCCTGGATGAGACCGCGAATACGACCAGTCTGCTCCTCGTTCTGCAGGAGCGCGGGCTCCTCACCCATCATGTGGTGGAGCATCCGGTATCGCGGGGGTTCTTCCTCGATGGCCGCTACCCGCATTTCACGGCGGTGATCGCGGAGAAGCGCACCGGTGAGGGATGGGCCGTTGACCCGTGGAAGAAGCCCCCGGGTCGGAGACCGGAGATCCTGCCGCTCGATCAATGGCGGCAGGCCTCCTGATAAGCCTGAGGCGAAATTTCGCTTATTTCAGGTGCTGGGCGAGGTGCTTGTTCATCTCGAACATCGTCACCTTCGGCTTGCCGAAGATCGGCTGAAGCTTGTCGTCGGCCAGGATCTCGCGCTTGTTCTCAGGGTTCTGCAGATTGTTCTTTTTGATGTAGTCCCACATCTTGCTCACGACCTCGCCACGCGGCAGCGGGTTCGAGCCAACGATGGCGGCCAGCTCCTTGGACGGCTGCAAGGGCTTCTGAAGGGCATTGGGCTTGGAACCGGCAGCCTTCTTCGCGCCGGCTTTTCCGTCAGTCGTCTTGGTGGCCATGTATTCCTCCGGGAATGGCGTGGGGAAGCTCGTCTACAGCCTTGGATCAGGCTCGAAAAGCATATTGACCAACCTTCAGTCGGACATTCCGAGGAGTGTTCACAGACCCCGGCCCCCTGATGAAGGTCAATTCCGGCAGAGCTTATGTCCGCTCAACGCCGTCAGCAAGATCGAGTTCAGGAATTTAGGCTGTTTTCGGAAAGGGCAGGATGTTGGAATCTCTCTCCGTGGGCTGCCGTGTGGTTTCAGCAACATGGGACAGGCGTTTCATGCGCTCCGCAGCGGAGACCACATGGGAGACGATCACCTCGTTGGGGCATGGCTTCGCCAGGAAGGCCGCCCCGGGAGGAAGGTCCCCGACGGAGGGGAATTGCCGCCCTGACATGATCAGAATTTCGGTTCCAGGCCAGAGTTCATGCACCTGATGCGCCAGTCTGAAGCCGTTGCAGCTCGTCGGCATGTCCACATCGGTCAGAAGCACTTCGACCTGCAGCCCCGCCTCCATCAGCACCAGCGCCTCAGCGCCGTTGGCCGCCTCAACGACCCTGAAACCGGCATCTTCGAGAAGCTCGGATAGGAAGAGACGGATCAAGGGCTCGTCTTCGACCAGAAGAACTGTGGACTGACCAGGCAACATCACTTCGTGACTCATGACGCAATACGCAACAACGACTCCTGATCGGGTTGGTTCCAATAGGCCCGAAATGGACGAAACTTTATCCTGTTGCTCGCAAGGTGGATTGTCGTTTCTCCACGTGCTTGGCCAGACCCTCGGTCGCAATGTTCTTTAGCTTCGCCTCAATCTCGAAATCGGACCAGGAGAGATGACTCATCACCAGATCGTTGACGGCCTCGTTCCACATCAGGTCCGAGTGCGCCCGCAGATCCTTCGGTTTGATCCCCGTCGCAACCAGCGCCCTGAAATCCGGAAGAGCCCCAATGTCCTGATCCGGAAGCAGACCCTCCCGGGACACGCTCACATGGCTCACCGGCCTCACATCGCGCCAGGATGCGATAATCAGGGCAATGCGCGGATCGTCCGGCTCGATGTACTCACCTTGGCTCATGATCCAGTGATGGTGGAGATCGAGAACGAGCGGCACGTCGTTCACGAGAGGCAGGAGATCGTCGAGACCGAAGCTCACCTCGTCGTTCTCGATGGTGATCAGGTTGCGTGCGGTCTGCGACAGATGCGCAAGTCCACTCCTGATCCCTTCTGCGCCCAGGGCCTTTGCGCCGCCATGGATGTTGATGTGCGCGCCGTGCGGATGCCACCCCTGGCCGTAGCCCATGAGGGCCATGACCTCGGCGTGATACTCGAATTCCGCAATGCCGTTCTTCGCCGCCGAAGGATTGGCGGAGGCGATCACGCAGAACTGGCCGGGATGCATGCTCAGGCGCACGTCCCTGTCCCGGGCGAGACGCCCGGCCTGTGCGAGCTTCGTCTCGATCAGGTTGCGCAGATCCGGGTCGCGATAGAGGTCCCGGCAACTCGGATGGGTGTAGCCAGGGAGCAGGTCGCTGGACAGGCGGTGGAGACGTTCCAGCTTCGGCCGCTCCGATACGTGCTCGATCTGCAGACGGAAGGCTTCGAGGTTGTGAGCGACGACGGCGGCGAGCTTGTCGTAAGCGGCCTGCGGCTCGAGACGGCTCAGGTAGGCCATCGTGACCGTAGTCGTGTTCATGGCGCGCGCCGCCTGCGCCGAGCCGTCTTCGGGAATATACTTGCAGCAGAAGCCGAACCGGAAGTCTTGCATGATGAGGGAAGTCACCGGGCGGCGGCAGGTTCCTCCGATTGCGGATCGTCAACAGTGAAGGAGATTGGGCACCGCGTGCTCGACGGTCTTCAGCAGCACCTTCTCTTCGAACGGCTTTGCCACGAAGGCGGCCCGCTGCAGGAGCTGCGGCAGATCGGACGGGGCGGACGCGGACACGAAGACGAACGGAATACGGCGCTCCATGAGGGTCTCGGCCACGCCGAAACTCTTGCCGCCAATCACGTCGATGTCGAGCAGCGCGCAATCGAACCTGTCATCGAGGTGCTGGTAGGCTTCGGCGAGCGAGCTGACGGAGTCGACGACCTCATGCCCGTCGGCTTCCAGAATGGCCTGCAGGTCGAATGCGATTGCCGGATCGTCTTCCAGGATCAGAATACGCATGCCCCAACTCCATCACCGATCCTTGAGGAGGACCGCCTTTCGCGCAGAGCCTTCGCGATAGGAGATTTTGGCCCTGCCGAAGCCAACAAACTCGAAGGAGCCTCGTTCCTGAAGGTCCTGCGATGAGTCAGGAATTTAGCGGGACAGGGTTAAGAAACTTCACCAAGCTCTTGAATCCGGTGCAGGCCAACCCCATCTCATGGTCACGCTGGCGGCATCCGTGCCGACCAGAAGCGGTCACGATGCCGAGATGATGACGCCGGATGTACGCGCATCATCTCGCCGTGACCGTTGTCGTTTCTGCAGGGTGGTCCAGCATCTCGACGGTTGCTGCGAAACCACAGCAAAAGGGCGCCGGTTGTTGCCGGCGCCCTTTGCGTTCGTCTCGATGCTTGCGTCAGTGGCGATTGGCGTCGCGCTGATTGCCGAACTCGCTCTCATGCCGGCTGAACTGCGCGTCATCGCCGCTGAACGTTTCCTCGACATATTCACGACCGCGGCTGGCAGCATCGCGAGCGTAGCGGAGACCCTGATTGCGAACCTCGTCCGCCCATTCGCCGAACATCTCGTTCTCGCGGCGGGTGCGAGGCAGAAGGGCGCCGAGGAGCAGACCCGTGGCCAGGCCGACGAGGCCCACCACCATGGGGTTCTCGGACACGTAGCTCTGGACGCCGCCGCGCGCCTGGCCGAAAGCCCGCGAGGAGCGGCCACCCATCCTGTTCATGCGACGACGCTGCTGCGAATAGGTGCCTGAAGCCCAATCGGAGGCGCGCTCATAGGTGTCGCGCGCCCAATCTGAGGCGCCCTCATAGGCATCCCCGGCCTTCTCACGCACTTGGTCGGCAGCCTGCTGCGCCTTTCCCGTCATGCCGCCCTGGTCCTGCGCATTCCGCTGCGAGGACTGGCCCGATGACTGACCGGACGACGAGCCCTTGGACTGGCCGGCAGATTGCGTGCCGCCTGTCGTCGATCCGGTGCTCTGAGCGGACTTCTGATCGTGGGCGTGGGGCATCGGAGCCTCGCCGATATTGCCGACCGACGTGCCGGCGGACACCTTGCCGGCAGTATCGGTGCCGCTCTGCTTGTCCGCACCCGGCTTGCCGGTTTCGTTCTTGGTATTTGCCATCGAAAGCTCCTGTTCGATTCTTCAGTAGCGGGAATTCATGCCGGGCCGCTCGAACATCGGGTCCGTCGCAGGCTGAGGAACGGCTTCCGTCCCATACAGACGAGGATCCTCCACCTCCATCAGCAGATGCTCCTCCGTGATGAGATCGTCCTCGGCCACGATCAAGCGCGCCTGCCGCACAGGACGGGTCGGACGGCCGAGGCGATACGCGAGAAGCCCGATGCCCATGGCGATCAGCATCACCGGCACGGGATTACGCCTGACAGTATCCAGAACCCGGTCGTAGAGCGGTCCGTACTGCCCGTTGCGGGCAGTTCCGAGCACATCGTCGACGACGCCGGAGACGGTCATCTTGTCCTGGAGACGATCGATAGTCTGGTCGAGCTGAGCGCGGCTGCGCTCGATGTCCCTCTCCAGCTCATGCAGGTTCTGTGACGTCATCATGCACCTCTTTCAGACAGGACTTCCGCATCGCGCTTGAGCGAGCGCATGGTCCTCTGCGGCGTCAGCGACGAGGCCGTCATGGCGCTCCGTCCCCACAGCCCGAGGCCGATGGCGATCACGGCCAGCACGCCGCCGACGATGAGTGCGGCGAGCGCTTCGGATTCGACGACGGTCGCCAGCCATTCCACCAGGGACTCGGTGAGAAGGATGACGGCCGCGATTGCGAAGACCGCCGCGACGACCACCATGGCGAGACCCATGAACAGGGTTCGCATGTTCTGCGAAACCTCGGTCTTGAAGAGGGTGAACTCCTTCTGCGCAAGATCGGTCGATTCCCGCAGCGCCTCACCCACGAGACCCTGGATGGTTTGATTGCCGTTGCCCTGCATGGGAGCCTCCATCAGGTGCTGGCCTTGGCGCGCGAGCGCTGGCCCTGCTGCCGAGCCTGCGCTTGACTGCGCTGAGCCTGACCGGAATTCACGTGGTCATAGCGCAGTTCCTCGGCCGTGCTCTTGATGAAGCGCGCCGCCAGGAAGCCGACGGCGACCGTGACGGCCGCGACGGTCGCCGGCCGGCGCCGGACCACATCCTCGAACTCATTGAAGAAGTCAGCGAAGGAACGATCGCGGATCGAGCCCGCCAGCTGCTCCAGCCCTTCGGCCGCTGTGTCGACGACGGCGCGGATGTTGGGCCGCTCGTCGAAGGAATGTGTGGATTCGCGCAGAGTCGTGGCAAAGTCGGCGACCGACTGCGCGACGTCGTCCTTGCGGCGGTCGACATAATCCGTCGCCTGTTCGCGAGCGGTGTCGATGAAATGGCGGCTGCGCTCCACGGCGGCGTCAGCCATGCCACCGACATCGCCTTTCAGCGCATCCCATTCCTCGTTGCCGTTATCCTGCTGCCTATTGGTGTTTTGCTGTCCCACGCCCATGGTCAACCTCTCTCATTCGTGAGGGAGTAACCATTAGAAGCGCGGCAGGTTCCGAATGCTCCTCGAAACCGGGATTTCAGGGCCCGCCGGACCGTGTGCCTAGCCGACGGAGGCGAGCCAATCCACGAGGTCGGCGACCTTTCTGCGCGCCTCGTCGTCCTTCAGGCGCAGGAAACCCCGCACCAGCCGGTCGCTCTCCGACCGGGTCAGGAACTCGGCCATGAGGCTGTCGCCGGCGAACCCGCCCGTCCGAAGGCCTGGAAGGCCCTCGAAGAAGAATTCGATGCCCACGTCGAGAATGCCGGCGATCTGGAGCAGGCGGCTGGCCCCGATGCGGTTCACGCCCTTTTCGTATTTCTGAACCTGCTGAAAGGTGAGTCCCAAGGCGTCCGCAAGCCGTTCCTGGCTCATGCCGAGCATGGTCCGCCGGGCCCGCACCCGGCTGCCGATGTGCCTGTCGATGTGGTTGGGCGACTTCTTCTGCAAACGCAGCTCCTGCTTTTAGCTCAGCTTAGACGGTCTATGCCGTTTTCCAAACTTTTGGTAGCATATTTATCAATTTCACCTTTTAGTCGCAATTCGACTGGGAGATGCTAGTGAGCGGTCGCAACTTCGACTACGCAACGGAAGCCTTTGATTTCATAGATGGATTGGATCAATTGGCCACGCCGGAGGATGTTGTGGATGCAGTGGCGAAATCATTCATGCTCTTCGGGTTCGAAAACTTCATCATCACAGGCCTCCCCAACCCCAAAGAAAGATTCGAACATGTCGTCTTGCTGAAGAAATGGCCCAAGGGCTGGTACGACATCTATGCTAAAGAAGATTACGTGAGGTCGGATCCAATCATCCGGCTCTGCAGGACAACAGCTCAACCTTTCGAATGGTCTGAAGCTCCCTACAATCGGGACACGGAGCCAAAGGCTGCCGAGGTCATGGATCGTGCGACGGATTTTCGGATGAGCAAGGGCTTCTGCCTGCCGATCCATGGGATTAACGGGTACGAGGCCTGTTTCTCCATGAGCGGCATGGATCTGGACCTCTCCCCCCGAACAAAGCCGGCCCTGCACCTGATGGCCATGTATGCCTTCGAGCGCGCCCGACAATTGCTTGATCCTAGCCCATACAGGAGTTCAGGCCTCCTCACACCTCGGGAGCGCGAGACTCTCATGTGGGCAGCGGCAGGGAAATCCGCGGCCGATACAGGGGATATTCTGGGCATTACGGAACGTACGGTAACGGCTCACATCGCCAGTGCCTGTCAGAAGCTCGATGCGGTCAACAAAACACAAGCCGTAGCGCGGGCCCTTCAGTACAGACTGATAGGGTTATGATGTTTACCTGTAACTTCCTACAATACCCCTCCGCGTCCGGATGCGCGAAAACCCCTGTATTGATGAAGGTTGGGGGAGCAGCGCACGATGACACAGATCCATGTTATCACCGCCGATAATCAGGGTTTCTACAAGAACAAATTAGAAGAATACTTCCACCTCAGGCATGAGGTCTTCGTCAATGAGCGAAAATGGCGCGACCTACACCAACCTGACGGACGGGACATCGATGCTTACGATAACCAAAACGCGGTTTATCTGCTCGCCATAGACCAGGATCGGGTCGTTGGAGGCCAACGTCTGTATCCTACTCTTTGCCCCATATGTTGAGCGAAGTCTTCGGCCACATGGCCCAGCGAGGCCTCCCAAGAGCGCACGACATTTATGAATGGACCCGCTACTTCGTGGTCAAGGAGAGGAGAATGGGGCGTACGGATTGCCGACTTCTTGCTGCTATTCAACAATTCTGCCTTGAGGAAGGCGTGACGGAGCTCACCGCAGTTGTCGAAATGTGGTGGCTGCCCCGTTGGCAGCAGGTTGGCTTCCAGGTTCGTCCCCTAGGGTTGCCCACGATGATTGAAGGACAGCCCTGCATCGCTGTTTCGATCAAGATTTCAGAGGAAAGCTTGGATCGCGTTCGCAGCCTTGCCGGCCTACGCGGCTCCAGCCTCGTGCGTCAGGCACATATCTCCCTTCTTCTGGATCGGGCTCCCCATGTCGCTGCCTGACGGGATCCCTCCTGTAACCGCCTTCGTTCAGGAAGAGATGGCTGAAGGAGCCACCCAGACGCTGGCGGCCTGCCTCTCACAGCTGCCGCCGATCGTGCGGCTGAGGCTCCTCGCCTTCATGCATCTGGTCGAAGATCCGGCCGCCATGGAAGCCGCACTCGAAATCACCCCGTCGGGCTCCATGCGGCTCACCCTGGATACGGCCGTCACGCCCTGCCCGGCCAATCGCCACTGAGCCTCCCGCCTCCAGAGGCTCATAAGAAAACCCCACGCTCCCGGGCGCGGGGTTTTCGATATGAGATGAAACGTCAGGCGGCCTTGGTGTTGACGCGCGCCTCGGCAAGCTTGGTCAGAAGCTGGTCGGTCTTCTTCTCTTCCTGAAGGTTCTGGTCCAGGAGCTTGGCGGCATCGCGCATGCCCAGTTCCTCGGCCCAGGTCTTCAGGGAGCCGTAGCGGGTGATCTCGTAGTGCTCCACCGCCTGGGCGGCGGCCAGAATGCCGGCATCGAGAGCCTCGCTCTCGGCGAAGTCTTCCATGACTTCCTTGCCTTCCTCGATGATGCCGTTGATGGCCTCGCACTGCACGCCGCGAGCGGGCTTGCCGAGCATCTCGAAGACCTTCTCCAAGCGCTCGATCTGGCCTTGCGTTTCTTCGCGGTGGGTTTCGAACGCCTCTCGCAGTTCCTCCGACTCGGCATTCTTCGCCATCTTCGGGAGTGCCTTCAGGATCTGCTTCTCGGCGTAGAAAATATCCTTCAGGGTATGAAGGAACAGGTCTTCTAAGGTCTTTTCCTTGGCTGGCATGGTGACAACTCCTTGGTTGAAGCGTGGACTCAACGGAGGCCAAGGTTGGAGGTTCCGGCCCTCTTCCGGACTCTTTTTCACAGGGGAACAACACCGCTTCGGGTCGCGTTCGGCCCCAAGCCAATCAAGGAGAAACGACGTGTCGAACATGATATCCGCCAAGGCCGGATCGCTGATGAACGGCGACCCCAATCTCAGCACGACGGAGCGCAGCGTCTATATGCTGGCCGGCCTCGGCTTTGCGGCCGCAGCCGCCAAGCCCCGCCCCAATCCGCTCCTGAACATCCTGGCGCTGGCGGGCGGGTCCTATCTGGCCTGGCGCGGCTATGTGGGCCAATGCCCGGTCAAGGCGGCCCTGACGGGCTCTTCGGAAAGCGGCCGCCTCGCGCATTACAACTGAAACGAGAGGGGCCACAGCGTCCGCTGTGGCCCCTTAACGTCTGAAGTCGGTTCCGGCGCGATCAGTACGACGAGGTCGAACGGCGCCCGGCGATCAGGCCATAGATGAAGAGCACGACGATGGCGCCTACGATGGCGCCGATGAAACCGGCCCCCTCATCCGCCCGGTACCAGCCCAGAGCCTGTCCGAGATAGGTGGCGACGAAAGCGCCGACAATGCCGAGAATCGTCGTCATGATGAAGCCTGACGGCTCGTTCCGGCCCGGCATGATCCATTTCGCGATCAGACCGGCCACGAAGCCGATGATGATGGTCCAGATGATGCTCATGAGAGAGTCCCTGTCAGTGTTGCCTCCACTGGGAACGCACATCTTCGGCTAAGGTTGCGGCGGAGCACCGTACCGATTGCCTTTTCATGATCCCGCCGCACTTAAAGATGACGCTTGCCGTTCATCGATGGGAGGTCTCGAGCATGAATTCTTCCGGCGGTTCCTGGAGCTACGAATCCGTCCAAACCCTTCTGAGTCTGGCCCGGGAGGGAATCCCGGTCTCGGTGATCAGCCTGAAGCTGAAGCGGTCAATCACGGAGGTTCGAGCCAAGCTCGACGAACTCGGCATCACTCCAGCGGCGGAAGTGTAAGCTGCGGAACCCGAAAAAATCATCGTTCAGGGCGGCTGCTCCAGAGGAGGCATGGCGTCTCAAAGCAGCCATGTCACGATGCCTGCAACAACCGCAGCAAGAGCCAGAATACCCGTTCCCAGTGCGAGTGCCGGAGCGGAAATCGAGCGAACGTCCTGGTTGTTGATGTTCTTGGATGTCTGCCGGTAGCGCCGGAAGGCGAAGCCGATGATGATGAGCGCCAGAAGGATCGGAAGGGTGGCGCCGCCTCGGATGAGCCATTGCGGTTGCACATCTCCGAAGAGACGAGCGAAGCCAACCGCAACGGCAAGCGCCGCCATGGCCGTGCGCCACCATGCCGAGAGGGTGCGCTCGGCGGCAAGCATCGTTCGATCATTAGCTAGATCGACCCGGTTCGCTGCACCCGAGTTTCCATTCGCCCCAGCAGGTTTATAATCCAAGAGAGCTATCCTTTCCTGCAGACCGTCTGGGCTTAACGCAGGTGCAGCGGCAGGTATCCCACGCCTAGGCCTTCGCTGAGCGGCACATGGCAGGGCGCTAGGATCTTGAAAGGGGCCGGGAGGATCGGTTTTGTTGCCTTGCTTCCATAGGCTTCCCGATTTGCATTTCTGGGAAGCAGGCTTTGAACCTGCGGAAGCTAAGTGCTTGAAGGAAATGGCGCGCCCGAAAGGATTCGAACCTCTGACCCCCAGATTCGTAGTCTGGTGCTCTATCCAGCTGAGCTACGGGCGCCTGACCGGCTCATTCGTTGCGGGAAGCAACGTTGGCCGAGGCCGGTGACATAAAGGGATCTGACCCGGTTGGCAAGCCTCTTGTGCGCAAGTTTTGCCGGAAAGGTCAGCTGGCTTCCGCGCTTGAAAGCCGGTCGGGGATCGTGATCTTGAAGCAGGTCTTCCCCTCTCCCTCGTCGAGGACGATGGTTCCGCCGTGGAGCTGGACGAGTTCGGCCGCGATCGGCAGCCCCAGGCCCGTGCCGCCCTTCTGGGCCGAACCCTGGAACGGCGCGAACAGATTGGCCTTGGCCCGCTCGGGGATGCCGGGTCCGTTGTCCTTGATCAGGATGACGACCGTGCCGTCTTCCCGGCGGGCGGAGACATGGATGCACGGCATGCCTTCCGGCGAGCCGGTCTGGCTGAGCGCCTGGACCGCGTTGCGGACCACGTTCACGAGGACACGGGAGAGCTGGTCCGGATCCGCGTCGATCATCAGATCCGCAGGAACCTGTGCCTCGAAGGCGATCCCGACCTCGGGGGCCAGATCTGTCAGGTTCGACAACTCGTCGATCAGCGGCGCCAGGGGGATTAGCCGCCGCTGCGGCAAGGGCTCGGTCGCCCGTCCATAGGCCAGGGTCGTCTCGCAGAAGGAAATCGCCCGGTCGAGGGTGTTGACCAGCCTGGGGGCGATCCGCTGCACGGAGTCGTCGCTGACGCGGTCCAGGCGGTCCGTCAGGAGCTGAGCGGTCGTGAGCATGTTGCGCAGCTCGTGATTGATCTTGCTGACGGCGAGACCGAGCTGGGCAAGCCGCCGCTTCTGGCGCAGCTCGTCGGCCAGGGTTGTCTCCATCCGGGCCAGGGCCTGCTCGGCAAGGCCGATCTCGTCGACGCGATGCGTCGGCCTGATCACCCGGGAGGCATCCTCGGGATTGCTGGAGAACTCCGCGATGTTGCCGGTGAGGCGCCGCACCGGCCGCACGATCACCCATTGCAGGGTGAGATAAACGAGACCCGCCGTGATGATGGAGATGAACAGGGACAGGAACAGGATGTTGCGCGAGAATTCGATCATGGCGTGGCGCAGGGGCCGCTGGTCGAGAATCATTTCGACGAAGTCGACGCCCATGCCGGACCCGATCACCCGGATCGGCTTGTCGGCCGGGTTGAGCAGGACATCGAAGGCATCCTGAACCATGGTGGTCCACCGGGCGTCCCGCAGATCGACGGTCTTGCTCACCTCCGTGGGGACGTCGCCTGCCGCCAGAATGCTCCTGCGCCCCCCACCCCGCAAGGCGATGGCCCGGGCGCCGACCCCCTGAAGGAGGCGAACCTCAAGATCCTCCGGAAGGCTTTCCTCGGGTGCCGCATCGAGCACCATGGCGGCAATCTGCGCCGCGGCGAGGCGGTCGTTCAGCCATGTCAGGCGGAAATTGGCCACGGAGGGCACGTAGATGAGCACCTCAGCGATCATCACGAACAGCACCGTGAGCAGAAGCAGGCGCGCGGAGAGCCCGAACTGGCTCATGATGCGCCCTGCAAGGGAGGTCTGCCCACCTGTCATGTCCGGTTTCACCCCAAGCGGCGCATCAGGGACACCAGCCGCCGCACCCAGGGATTCTGAGCCGAAGGCCTGAGAAATTCCACCGCCGCACTCTTCGTCGCCTCTGAGAAAGTAGGGTAGGCATAGATCAACCCGGCCAGATCGGAAACCTTTAAGCCGCGGCTCATGGCCAGAACCCACGGCATGATCAGCTCGCCCGCATGCGCGCCGGCGATGGAGCAGCCCAGGATCCTGCCGCGCGGGGTGACGACGGCTTTCACGTGCCCCTCGGTCTGTCTCTCCGTGCGAGCCCTGTCGTTGTCGGCAAAAGCCCAGCGCAGGATGCGGATGGCTCCATGCCGTTCCCGAGCCTGCGCCTCCGTCAGCCCGACGGAGGCCAGCTCCGGCGCCGTGTAGGTCACGTGGGGGATGGGAGCTTTCCCGACGCGGACGGGAAGCCGGAACAGGGCGTTCCGGATCACCAGGCCCGCATGGTGATTCGCCACATGGGTGAACCGGGCGCCCGCGCCCGCCCCGCCGGCGCAATCGCCGATGGCATAGACGCGCCGGTTGGAGGCCCTGAGCCCGTGGTCGACCCGGATGCCGGATGGATCGGTTTCGATTCCCGCAGCCTCCAGGCCCATCCCGTCCACAACCGGCTTTCGGCCCGTTGCCACGAGCAGATGGCTCCCCTCGATTCTTTCTCCGCCACGAAGGACAACTGCGACGCCCGCTTCCGCCGGGTCGACCCGGTCGATGGAGGCTCCGGTCCGGACGGCAACGCCGTCCGAGCGCAGGGCCCGATCGACGACATGCGCCATCTCGGGATCTTCCTGGGCCAGGAGCCGCTCGCCGGCCTCCAGAAGCGTCACCTGCACGCCCAGGAGGCGGTAGGCCTGGGCCATCTCGACTCCCACGGCTCCGCCGCCGATGACCACGAGATGTCCAGGTCTATCCACCAGGTCGAAAACGGTCTCGTTGGTCAGATACGGGACCTGATCGAGCCCGGGAATCGGCGGGACCGCCGGGCGGGAGCCCGCCGCGATGACGAAGCGGCGGGCCCGGATCGCCTGGCCTGCGGCCACAACGGTATGAGCATCGGTGAAGCGAGCCTCGCCCTCGATCACCCGCACGCCCATGGCCCGGTAGCGCGCCACCGAGTCGACCGGGGCAATGGCCGCAATGGTGCCCTTTACATGCGCATGGATCCTGGCGAAGTCCACGACCGCCTCCCCTGCCCCGATGCCGAAATCTCCGGCTTCGCGCATGCTGCGAACATGAAGCGCCGCGGCAATCAGCGCCTTCGACGGAACGCAGCCCACATTCAGGCAGTCGCCGCCCATCCTGTTCTTCTCGATGAGCACGACCGAGACGCCGAAGGAAGCCGCGATGGCGGCGACCGACAGGCCGGCGGACCCGGCGCCGATGACGCACAGGTCGGGCTGCAGGAGAGGCCTGCCCTCTTGGTCTGCCCGACTCACCATCAGCTCCTGCTCGCTTCGCGACGGCGCCACTGCTTGAGCGCAATCGGGATCAGCGCCAGAATTCCGAGCAGAGCGAGAGCAGTCATAAGCTCGGGGGTCAACAGGCTGCTGGCATTGAAATCAATGGGGCAATCGCCCCGCCCCAGGGCCAGGCACTCGGCCCGCTGCCGGTGATGCTTCGCGATGATCTCGTCGAGCCCCGATCCGGCCAGGGCGAAGGCGAACGAGGCCGGCAGCATGCCGAGCTGGGTTGCCAGGACATAGGGCCTCAGGCGCATGCCGAAGAAGGCAGCCGCCAGGTTCGTCAACCAGAACGGCACCACCGGGATCAGCCGCAGGGACAGAAGGTAGAGGAAGGATTGCTTCCTGAACCCGGCCGCAAGGCCCTGGATGCGGGCGCCCGCCCGTTCGAGCAGAGGGCGCCCCAGGGAGGACCGGGCAATGAGGAAGATATTGGTCGCCCCGAGCGTCGCGGCGAGATTTGCCGTGACCCCCCCGAGAGGCCAGCCGAAGAGATAGCCCCCGATGGCGGTCAGGAAGGCGGATGCCGGCAGCGAGAGGGTCACAGCCGCCACATAGATCAGACCGTACAGCCCGAGCATGGCCGGGCCATGGGCGTCCACGAGATCCTGCAGCCAGGCTTGATAGCGCACGAAGGTGTCGAACGTGAAAGAGCGGTGGACGCCCGTTGCGAAGACGGCTCCGATCGCCGCCAGGACGAGCGCCAGAGGCGCGAAGCGCCAGAATCGGCCTGCCTGCTGCGGGCTCTCCGGCTTCGGATGTATTGCGGCCACGTGTCCTCCTGAAACCGGTGTGGTATGTAGGGCGCGGTAAGGTCAAGCCTAAGCGCCCGTCACAGCTTGGTGAGGAGGGGCCGGATTGCCGCACGAAGGCCAGAGCGGCGTTGACTTTGGCCCTCCGTTCCTTCATAAGCCCGCAAGCTGACAGCGCTCTTCTTGGGGCGCTGATCGTTTTTTCGAGACAGTTTCGGGGGAAACCCCATCACACCCAGACGGGCGCGAGCCTTCGAGCACCGCTGCCCCCATTCGACCGGAGAAGTGCCGTGAAGAGGACGTATCAACCGAGCAAGCTGGTTCGCAAGCGCCGCCACGGCTTCCGTGCGCGCATGGCGACCAAGGGCGGCCGCAAGGTCATCGCCGCTCGCCGCGCCCATGGCCGCAAGCGCCTGTCGGCGTAAGCAGCCGCTAAGGACAGCCCGATGCGCGAGCCTCGCGCCGCGTCAAGCCTCGGGCGTCTGACGAAAAGACCTGACTTCGTCGCGGCGGCCTCCGGCCGCCGCTTTCATACCGAGCGGATGACGGTCCAGGCCCGATTGCGCGAAGGCACCGGCCTCGGCCTGCGCTTCGGCCTCACGGTCACGAAGCGGGTCGGGCACGCCACCGAGCGCAACCGCATCAAGCGCCGGCTCCGGGCCGCCATCCCGACGGCAGGCCAGGACTACGCAACCATCGATGCGGACGTCGTCATCATCGGACGGCGAGACATCCTCTCCGCCGAGTTCGACGTGCTCATCGACGATCTTCGGCGCGCATTGCGGGCGGTCACCAAGCCGAAAAGCGCCCCTCCCGCAGAGCGCACTTCCTCCTCACCTCCCTCCAACGGCGAGCGTCGCGGACATTCCCATGCGTGATGACAACAAAAACCTCATCGTCGCCATCGTGCTGTCGATGGCGGTCCTGCTAGGGTGGCAGTACTTCTTTGCGGCCCCGGAGGCCGAAAGGCAGCGCCTGGCCTCCCAGCAGCAGCAATCCACGCAGGTCAATCCCAATGCGCCGAACCCGCCGGCCAGTCCGAGCCAGGCCGGGGGCGCTGCTCCCACCGTGCCGGGAACGGTGCCGGCTACCCCGGTGGCTCCCACGGTCGAGACCCGCGAGGCGGCGCTGGCCCGCTCGCCGCGTGTGGCCATCGACACGCCCACCATTGCCGGCTCGATCAACCTGCGCGGCGGCCGCATCGACGACGTGGCGCTCAGGAACTACCGCGAGACCGTCGACCCGCGCAGCCCCAACATCGTTCTGCTGTCGCCCGCTGGCACCCAGAGCCCCTATTACGCCGACTTCGGCTGGGTTGGGACCGGGAACGGCCCCGTGCCGACCGCCGAGACGGTGTGGACCGCCGACAGCACGACCCTGACTCCCTCGACTCCGGTGACGCTCACCTGGGACAACGGCCAGGGCCTCGTCTTCCGGCGCACGATTTCCGTGGACGGGAAGTCCATGTTCACGGTGAAGAATGCCGTTGAGAACCGCGGCACCGCGCCGGCGACTCTGCACCCCTACGGCCTCGTCTCCCGCCACGGCAAGCCGACGACGCTCGGCTATTACGTGCTCCACGAGGGCCTGATCGGCGTCCTGGGCGACAAGGGCCTGCAGGAATACACCTACGACGCCATCGCCAAGGAAGACCCGGTTCCCGCCGGCCAGAATACCGTCGGCGAGGTGTGGGAGGGCGTGAACGGCGGTTTCGTCGGCATCACCGACAAGTACTGGGCCGCCGCGGTGATCCCGGATCAGACCCAGCCCTATCAGGGCTCCTTCACCATGCGCCAGGGCCCGACGGGCCAGATCTATCAGGCCAACATGCTCGGCGCGGCACAGACGCTCCAGCCCGGCGCCACCACGGAAGTGACGCAGCGCCTGTTCGCGGGCGCCAAGGAAGTCGCGACCGTCGACGCCTATCATGAGGCGCTCAACATCAGGAACTTCGACCTCCTGATCGATTGGGGCTGGTTCTACTTCATCACCAAGCCGCTCTTTAAGGTGCTCGACTTCTTCTTCCACCTGTTCGGCAATTTCGGCATTGCGATCCTGCTCGTCACGGTGCTGCTGAAGATCCTGTTCTTCCCGCTCGCCAGCAAGTCCTACGCCTCCATGGCGAAGATGAAGGCGGTGCAGCCGGAGATGGTCTCGATCCGCGAGCGCTTCGCCGACGACAAGATGAAGCAGCAGCAGGCGCTGATGGAGCTCTACCGGAAGGAGAAGATCAATCCGGTCGCAGGCTGCTGGCCGGTGCTGATCCAGATCCCGGTATTCTTCGCGCTCTACAAGGTGCTCTTCGTCACCATCGAAATGCGCCACGCGCCGTTCTTCGGCTGGATCCGCGACCTCGCGGCACCCGATCCGACGTCCATCTTCAACCTGTTCGGCCTGCTGCCCTACAATCCGGGCGCGGTGCCGGTGCTGGGTCCGTTCCTCATGCTCGGCGTGTGGCCGATCCTCATGGGCATTACCATGTGGCTGCAGATGAAGATGAACCCGGAACCGCCGGATCCGGTCCAGAAGCAGGTTTTCGCCTGGATGCCGGTGATCTTCACCTTCATGCTGGGCTCCTTCCCGGCCGGTCTCGTGATCTACTGGGCCTGGAACAACCTTCTCTCAGTGACCCAGCAGGCGTTCATCATGCGCAAGAACGGCGTGAAGATCGAGTTATGGGACAACCTGCGCAAGACCTTCAGCCGCAAGGCCAGCCCCGCCAAGGGCTGAACGGCGCCAGACTGAAATGCGATCATCCCCGGGCCTGTCCCGGGGATTTTCTTTTGAGGATGGCGCAGGCGCCGTCATTTCTTCCAGGCGCGCCGCATCTATATCAGTGCTCGATGAAATGCGGTGACGGACAATGAGCGCCAAGCAAAAGCCGAAGCAGGACGAGCCTCGTGAGATCGAGCTGAAGCTGGAACTCGCGTCGGGCATGGCCGAGGACCTGCTTGCGCATCCCGCCCTCGCCAAGGCGCGGCCGCTGCCCAAGCAGAGCGGCCAGCTCCATGCAGTCTATTTCGACACGGACGACTATGCCCTGCATCGCGAGGGCATCAGCCTGCGCATCCGTCGCAAGAAGGGCAAGGCCGTCCAGACCATCAAGGCCGAAGGCCCGCACAAGGGCATCGCCATGGATCGCGGCGAGTGGGAGACCCCGGTGGATGGCGAGCTCGACCTGTCCGCCGCGACCGGCACCCCTCTCGAGAAGCTCGTCGCGGACAAGGCTCTGCGGGCGAGAATCCAGCCGGCCTTCAGGGTCGAGACGGACAGGAAGGCCTTCGAGGCCAAATTCGACGGCGCCGTGATCGAAATGGCCTTCGATCGGGCCAAGGCGACAGGCGGCGACAAGGCGACGGCTTTTTCTGAGGTCGAGCTGGAGCTTCGGCAGGGCGACGCAGGCGCCCTCTTCGCCTTTGCCCGCCGCTTGAGCGAGGCCGCGCCCCTGCGCCTCTCGACACTGGCCAAATCGGAGCGCGGCTACCGCCTTCTCGACGGGGGACCCCTTAGTCCCTTCAGGTCCGAGAAGATCAAGCTGTCGAAGGATGCGACCTGCGCCGAGGCGTTCCAGGTCATCGCCCGATCCTGCCTTGCCCAGATGGTGCAGAACGAATCCCTGGTGCGGCTCACCCAGGAACCCGCCGCCCTGCACCAGATGCGCGTGGGCCTGCGGCGCCTGAGGGCGGCCATCTCCCTGTTCAGAGCCCAGCTGCTGACCGATTCTGAGAGCGCCGAAATCCGGGACAATCTCCGCTGGGCCGGGCAGGCCCTGGGCGCGGCCAGGGATCTGGATGTGTTCATCGAACGGCTGCGCTCCCTGGAGGACGCCGCGCCGGACCCGTCGCAGATGGAGGAGATCGAGCGGCGCCGGACGGAAGCCTACAGGGACCTGATCGAGACCCTCGAATCCCGCCGCTTCATGGATGTGATCCTGCAGACGGCCGCCTGGATCGAGGACGGAGCCTGGAGAGCTGCCGGCGAGAACGGGCGGAAATCCGCCCGGCGGCACTCTGCCCGGGATTTCGCGAAAGCCGAGTTGTCACGCCGCTTCAAGCGCATCCGCAAGCTCGCAAAGCACCTGCGGGACGTCGACGACGAGGAGCGCCACGAACTGCGGATCCGCATCAAGAAGCTGCGCTACGGCACCGAATTCTTCGCGTCTCTGTTCAAGTCCGGCAAGGCGCAGAAGCGCCGCAAGGCATTTTCCTCTCTTCTGGAGGAGCTTCAGGAAAATCTGGGAGACCTGAACGACCTTGCGGTCGGCGGCTCCTTTGCCCTGTACCTGCCGGCGGTTCCGCCCAAACGCCTGGAGCGGCAGCGAGCAAAGCTTCTCGACAGGAGCGAGGCCGCCCTCGCGGCCTTCGCCAAGGCCGACCCGTTCTGGCTGTGAGCCCGCGAGCGTCGGGAAATCGGAAAGGTGCCTTGAAGAAAGCGTTCCGAGCGCCGATAAGAGCCCCATGACCGAGACAACTCCCCCGAACCAGGACATCGATCCCTTCCTCGAGATCGGCCGCAAGCTCTTTGCCGGCGAGGCGGACTTCATCTGGGCCGCCAACTCCCTGAAGAACCTGCCGCCCATGAGCAAGGTGGAGATCGCCTTTGCCGGGCGCTCCAATGTGGGCAAGTCGAGCCTGGTGAATGCGCTCACCGGCCGTAACACCCTGGCCCGCACCTCTCATACGCCGGGCCGCACCCAGCAGCTCAATTTCTTCAATATCAACGACCGCTTCCACCTCGTCGACATGCCCGGCTACGGCTTCGCCGCCGTCGAGAAGCAGAAGGTGCAGGCCTGGACGCAGCTGATCCACGACTACCTGCGCGGCCGGGCGAGCCTTGCCCGCGTCTATGTGCTGATCGACGCCCGCCACGGCATCAAGCCCGTGGACGAGGCGGTGCTGGAGACCCTCGGCACGGCGGCCGTCTCCTATCAGGTCGTGCTGACCAAGGCGGATGAGTTGAAGCCAGGTGAGCTCGACAAGTGCATGGCCGATACGCTTTCGAAGATCGAGAAGCGCGCCGCCGCTTACCCTGAGATTCTGCCGACCTCGAGCCGCACGGGCTTCGGAATTCCCGATCTGCGCGCCGGGATCGCCAAGCTCCTGAGCGAGCGGGGCGCCGGATGAGCCTTGGGCTGAGGATCCTGATCGTCCTGGCCTCCCTGTCCGGTCTCCTGGGCGTAGGGCTCTCCGCCGCCGCGGCCCATATCACGGGCGGCAATCTTACGACGGCGGCGCAGTTCCTGCTCTTCCACGCCCCTGCCCTGCTCGCCCTCGTGGCCCTCGTCGCAGCAGGCGCCTTGAGCCCGACAATGGGGCAGATCGCCGGCTATGTGCTGGTGCTCGGCCTCGTCCTGTTCTGCGGCGACCTTTCCCGCCGCGCCTTTTCGGGGGTGGCGCTGTTTCCAAGGGCCGCGCCTACGGGGGGCATCCTTCTCATGATCGGGTGGTTGCTGGTGGGCATCTCCGCCCTTCTCCGTGTGAGAGCCTGAAGTCTCTGTTTGCAGCAGCGCCGTCTGAGGGAGGGAGCATCGGATTGATCCCAAAAGTGCATTCCACTTTTGGGTCCGATGCTCTAGAAGGCAGGCCGTTCGATCCCGATGACCGCGCCGGAGCCGTCCATGTCCGATCCGTCCACGCCCCTTCCCGACGTCCACGTGCAGGCCGAGGTGCTTGTGCAGGCCCTGCCGCACATGCAGCGCTACGACCAGCAGGTGGTGGTGATCAAGTATGGCGGCCATGCCATGGGCGACCGGGCGGCCGCCGAGGACTTCGCCGAGGACGTGGTTCTCCTCGAGCAGTCGGGCATCAAGCCCGTGGTCGTCCATGGCGGCGGCCCTCAGATCGGGAAAATGCTTGAGAAGCTCGGCATCAAGTCCGAGTTCAAGGGCGGGCTTCGCGTCACGGATGCGGCCACCGTCGAGGTGGTCGAGATGGTGCTTGCCGGCTCCATCAACAAGCAGATCGTCGGCTGGATCGGCGCCGAGGGCGGCAAGGCCGTGGGCCTGTCCGGCAAGGACGGCAACATGGTCATGGCCCGCAAGGTGACCCGCACGGCGATCGACCCCGATTCCAACATCGAGAAGGTGGTGGACTTGGGCTTCGTCGGCGAGCCCGAGCATGTGAACCGGGAGGTCCTGGACCAGGTGCTCCAGGCCGAGCTGATTCCGGTTCTCGCTCCGGTCGCGACCGGCCAGGACGGCCAAACCTACAACGTCAATGCCGACACCTTCGCGGGCGCCATCGCCGGTGCCCTGACGGCCAAGCGCCTCCTCCTGCTCACCGACGTTCCGGGCGTTCTCGACAAGAACAAGAACCTCATCCCCGAGATGACCATCGAGGATTGCCGCCGCCTGATCGCCGACGGCACCATCACGGACGGCATGATCCCGAAGATCGAGACCTGCATCTATGCCCTGGAGAAGGGCGTGGAGGCGGTTGTCATCCTCGACGGCAAGGTGCCCCATGCGGTGCTGCTGGAGCTGTTCACCGACCACGGCGCCGGCACCCTGATCCGCCGCGGATAGCGCATCGTGCGGAAAAGTGGATTCGGTTTTCCGATCCACACGATGCGCACTCTCTAGATTGGGCATCGGATTGGTCCCAAAAGTGGGTTCCACTTTTGGGTCCGATGCTGAGCCCACCCTTTCCGAAGCGGCAGAGAACGCCTATATTTACAGCAGTGGGGCCGCACGGCCCCATTGTCGTCTTTGGAATCCATGAACGCCAAGCCAGCCATCGAGAGCCATCTGTCCTCGGCCGAGTCCCGCCCCTTCTCGCATGTGGAGACGTGGGTGTTCGACCTGGACAACACGCTTTATCCGCACACCTCGCGGGTCTGGCCGCAGATCGACCAGCGGATCACCCTCTACATCACAGAGCTGTTCGGCCTCGACGGGTTGTCGGCGCAGGCGCTGCAGAAGTATTTTTATCACAAATACGGCACGACCCTGAAGGCACTGATCGACGAGTACGAGATCGATCCGCACGACTTCCTCGACTTCGCGCACGACATCGACCACACGGACATCGAGCTGAACCACAGCCTGGGCGAGGCGATCGAGCGGCTGCCCGGCCGCAAGCTCATCCTCACCAACGGCTCCCGCAAGCATGCCGAGAACGTGGCGAGGAAGATCGGCATCCTCGACCATTTCGAGGACGTGTTCGACATCGCCGCCTCCAATTTCGTACCCAAGCCCGACCGGCGCGCCTATGAGATATTCCTGGAGCGCCATGGAGTGGAGCCGTCCCGCTCGGCCATGTTCGAGGACATCGCCAAGAACCTGACCGTGCCGCACGAGCTCGGCATGACCACGACCCTGATCGTGCCCAAGACCCTCGACCCGTTCCGGGAGAGCTTCGAGCAGGAAGCCGTCAAGACGCCGGACATCGACTACATCACCAACGACCTGGCGGATTTCCTGCGCGCTTACGCATTGCCGGCGAAGTCCAAGTCATAGCTTCCTAACAAAAATGGCCTCCTTTCGGAGGCCATTCCCGTTCGAAGTCACGCGAAAAGCTTACGCAGCCTTCGTGTTGATCTTGCTCTCGGCGATCCGGTTGAGCTTCTGGTCGGTCGCTTTTTCCTGATCCAGGATCTGGTGCAGGACGCCGGCGCAGTCCTCGCGGCCGAGCTGCTTGGCCCAAGCCACGAGAGTGCCGTAGCGGGTGATCTCATAGTGCTCCACAGCCTGAGCGGCGGCGAGCAGAGCGGCGTCGAGAACCTGCGGATCGGCGATCTCGCCGGCAATATCCTGCGCCTCGTCGATGATGCCGTCGATCGCCGGGCAGGTCACGCCCTTGGGGTCGTGGCCATGCATGCGGAAGACCTGCTCGACCATCTGGATCTGCTGCTGGGTCTCACCGAGATGGGTCTGGAACGCCTGCTTGAGCTGCGGGTCGCTCGCCTTTTCGATCATCTGCGGCAGCGCCTTCGTGATCTGCTGCTCGGCGTAGTAGATGTCCTGCAGGGTGTGGATGAAGAGGTCGTCCAACGACTTGATGTCCTTCGACAAAAGGCCCATAGCGCAATCCTTCCCGAGTTCTGAGCTGTGCCTGCATGCGAGCGCCATCATTCGCTTGGCGCATCGTGCAGCTTGGGGAGAACGTCGCGGAGAAAAGGTGGTTCCTAATCGACGGCTCGGAGATTGCGGCCCTGAAGGCGCAGGAGCTCGGCCCGGGCCTCCGCCTCGCTTTCGTCGAACTCGAGGGCTTCGATCCTCTCGCCGCGCTTCACGATCTTGTCGGCCGATATCCTGATCTGGGACACGTCGTCCTGTGCCTGGCGGAAATGCGCGTCGAGCTTCGCCACGCGGGAGTCGAGCCGCTCCACGTCCTCCAGGAGCTTCTGCACCTCGACCTGGATCACCCGCGCCTCCTCCCGGATGCGCGCATCGCGCACGAGCGCCTGCATGACCTGGATGGCCAACGTCAGGAGGGAGGGCGAGACGATGACGATGCGGGCCCGGTGGGCCTTCTGCACCACGTCGTCGAAATGCTCGGCGAGGTCCGCATAGATCGACTCCGCCGGCACGAACAGCATGGCGATGTCCTGGGTCTCGCCGGCAATGAGGTATTTCTCCGCAATGTCCTTCACATGGACCAGCATGTCGTTGCGCACCTTCGCGGCCGCCCGGCTGCGCGCCTCGTCCCCCTTGGCCTCCCGGAAGAGGGTGAAGCCCTCCAGGGGGAACTTGGCGTCGATCACGAGCCCGCGCCCGTCGCCCGGCAGGCGCACGAGGCAGTCGGGCCTCGTGCGGTTCGACAGGGTAGCCTGGAACTCGAAGGCGCTGGGCGGCAGGCCATCCCGGATGATCGCCTCCATCCGCCCCTGCCCGTAGGCGCCGCGGGTCTGCTTGTTGGACAGGATATCCTTCAAGCCCACAATCTCGCCGGTGAGGTTCGTCAGGTTCTGCTGCGCCGCGTCGATGACGGCGAGGCGCTCGTTCAGCTTGGACAGGTTTTCGGACTGGTGGCGCGTGGAGGATTCCAGCCCCTGGCCGACCCGGTGCTGGAGCCCGTCGATCCGCTCCGAGATCATGCGCACGAAGTCGCTCTGGCGGGAGCCGAACACCTCGGCCATGGTCCGCATCCGGCCGGTCATCTCCGACTGGATCCGGGTGAGTTCCGCAACCCTGTCGTCCATCTCCCGCGCCCGCTCGGCAGCCACGGCGGCCTCCAGGGCACGCTCCCGACGGGTCCGCAGGAGCAGCACGGTGACGAGGAGAAGCAGAAGAAGGCTGAGACCGGCCATCCCCATGACAGCCTGCCCCCAGGTCAGGGAGGTTTGGCCGAGGATCAGGACGACATCGTTCATAAAGGTCAAGGTTCCGGTTGACGGATGCATCCGAACACAAGTGCCTCGTGCAGAAAAGTGGAATCCACTTTTCCGCGAAAACGATGCACTCATGAATGATAAGAATCGGATCAGCCCCGAAAGTGGGTCCACTTTTGGTGCTGATCCTTAAGACGAACGATTTGACCATCCTCGCTCAAGCACTTATCTCCCGCGATCATGACCATCAGACCCCTTGTCATCATTCCCGATTCCAAGCTCCGCCTGGTTTCCGAGCCCGTACAGGAAATCACGAGCGAGATCCGCCGGTTGGCGGACGACATGCTGGAAACCATGTACGACGCCCCCGGCGTCGGCCTTGCCGCCATCCAGATCGGCATTCCGGTCCGCATGGTGACCATGGACGTGTCGAAAACCGAGGATGAGCGCCAGCCGATGGTGCTCATCAATCCCGAGATCCTATGGGCCTCGGAGGAGAAGCGGGTCTATGAGGAGGGCTGCCTCTCGATCCCCGAATATTACGAGGAGGTCGAGCGCCCGGACCGGGTGCGCTTCCGCTACATGAACCTTGAAGGAGCGACCATAGAGCAGGATGCGGACGGGCTGCTGGCAACCTGTGTCCAGCACGAGATCGATCACCTCAACGGGGTCCTGTTCATCGATTACCTGTCGAAGCTCAAGCGGGACCGGGTGGTGACCAAGTTCAAGAAGGCGGCCAAGCGCGAGGCCGGCGCATGAGCCTGCGCGTCGTCTTCATGGGCACGCCCGATTTCGCCGTGCCCACCCTGTCCGAGATCGTCGGCCAGGGCCACGATGTGGTGGCGGTCTATACCCGCCCGCCGGCCGCCGCCGGCCGCGGCATGGAGCTGAAGCCCTCTCCGGTGCACAAGATGGCCGACCGGTTCGGCCTGCCGGTGCTGACGCCGAAGACCCTGCGCACGGAGGAGGCCGCCGAGATCTTCCGCAGCCATGATGCCGATGTGGCGGTGGTGGTGGCCTATGGCATGCTGCTGCCGAAGGCGATCCTGGAGGCGCCGGAGCTCGGCTGCCTCAACCTTCACGCATCCCTGCTCCCCCGCTGGCGCGGCGCGGCCCCGATCCAGCGGGCCATCATGGCGGGCGACCGGGAAACCGGCGTTGCCGTCATGAAGATGGAGGAGGGTCTCGATACCGGGCCTGTCGCCATGGCTGAGCGGGTGGCAATCGAGCCCGACATGAACGCGGGCGAGCTTCACGACAGGCTGATGGTGCTCGGCGCCGACCTCATGGTGCGGGCGCTCGCCGCCCTCTCCCGGGGGGGCCTGGGCTTCACGCCGCAGCCTGAGGAGGGCGTCACCTACGCCCACAAGCTCAAGAACGAGGACGCCCTGATCGACTGGTCGCGGCCGGCCCAGGCGGTGCACGACCACATCCGCGGGCTCTCGCCCTTCCCTGGAGCCTACTTCACGGCCGATTTCGGCAAGGGGCAGGAGCGGGTGAAGGTGCTGCGCGCCGCTTTGGGAAAAGGCTCAGGTTCCCCTGGGACAATGCTGGACAATAATGGTATAATATCCTGCGGCGACGGGGCTGTCCGTCTCATCCAGGTTCAAAGAGCCGGCAAGGGGCCTGTCGCTTTCGAGGAATTCCTGCGCGGCGTGAGGATTGGTCCGGGCGCCCGCTTCGGGTGAGGCCGCCTATGACGATCCGTCTGAAGGAATCCGCCGACTGGCAGGAGATCTATGCGATCTATGTTGCGGCCTTTGGACAATCGGCGGAAGCGGACCTCGTCCGAAACATGGACAGCGATGGGGACCTGATCCTCTCTCTCACCGCCTACAACGGAGAACCGGCCGGGCACATCGCCTATTCCCATCTGATTCTGCACGAGACCTCTGCGATAAAGGCCTGCGTGCTGGCGCCACTTGCGGTCGCTCCCGCCTTTCAGAAGCAGGGGATCGCGGCGGCCCTGGTCCAGCACAGCCTGGAGCGGCTCAAGGGCGACGGCTACGATCTGGTCGTCGTTCTGGGAGAGCCACACTATTACGGCCGCTTCGGCTTCGATCCGAAGCTGGCGGAAAAGCTGAAAACGCCCTATGACGGACCCTATCTCCAGGCCCTTGCGCTTTCCGACCTCGGGAAAGGCGCCCACGGCCCTGTATCCTACGCCAGGGCCTTTGCAGAACTGAACTAGACATGCCTCGCTACAAGCTTGTCGTAGAATACGACGGCACGCCATTCACCGGGTGGCAGCATCAGACGAACGGCCTCTCGGTGCAGCAGGCGGTCGAGGATGCGATTGCGCACTTCACCGGCACGCCCGTGCGCATTCACTGCGCCGGCCGCACCGATTCGGGCGTTCACGCCACCCATCAGGTCGTACATGTGGACCTGGAGAAGGAGTGGCGGCCGGATACCGTGCGCGATGCCACCAACTCCCACGTGAGACCCGCTCCGGTGACGATCATCTCGGCGCAGATCGTGCCCGAGACCTTCAACGCCCGCCTGTCCGCCGTGAAGCGCCATTACGTCTATCGCATCCTCAACAGGCGAGCGCCGCCGACGCTGGAAGCAAACCGGGTCTGGCACGTGGCCTGGCAGCTCGATGCGGACATCATGCACGAGGCCGCGCAGACGCTGATCGGCCGGCACGACTTCACCACCTTTCGGGCAGCCGAATGCCAGGCCAACAGCCCGGTCCGCACCCTCGACCGGCTGGACGTGGAGCGGATCGGCGACGAGATCCGCATCTACGCCTCCGCCCGCTCGTTCCTGCACCATCAGGTGCGCTCGATGACGGGGACCCTGGAGCGCGCCGGTGCCGGACGCTGGTCGGTGGAGGATGTGCGGGAGGCTTTGGAGGCACGCGACCGCAGGCGCTGCGGGCCCATGGCGCCGCCGACAGGCCTCTACCTGATCGGCGTGGATTATCCGGAGCTATCCTAGAAGGCCCCGCATGGCGATTCCGATGAAGGAATTGAGCACGATGCCAAGGATGACGATGCCCAGCGCCGGCATGCTTGAAAGCCCCAGCGTGGATTTGGTGGCGAACCACTGCATCCGGACGATGATGACCGCGAAGGCTAGGCTGAAAAGGCTGGCGAGCCCCGGGGGCGCCCAGCCCACCAGCATGAGCATGGCCGGCACAGAGAGCACCAGCATGCCGATGACGGAGATCCAGTTCGTGACGATCACGAAGGGCACATAGGCCTTCTCGAGCCGGAACCAGCGGGCGATCCAGATCATGGCAAGCGGCAGGGCGAGGAAACCCGCCACGTGGCCGAGCGCCACGACGAGATCGACCCAGAGATTGCCCAGCAGCGACCGGTCGGGCTGGAGCAGGCCGAGGCGCAGGCGCTCGAAGGCCAGGGACACAATGTAGGCCGGAAGGGTGAGCCAGAGCGCCATGAAGGAGCGCCAGAAGCCTCGCTCGCTCATGTCGAAGGACTTCAGGCCCTCGACCCTGCTGTTGAGCAGGTCGAGCGTTCCCCTGAACGAGCGATTGACCTCATCCGCCGTGACGATCATGAGCAGCCTCATCCTTGAAGACGGTTGCTCACGAAAATGGACGGACGTCCCAAAACGTTCCGCTGACATTCCGACTTTAGTCTAAATAGTCAGGCTTCGGCCTTCAGGGAGCGGCGGCGAAGTAGGCGTCGAGCACCTTGCGGTAAATCCCTGTCAGCCGATCCAGATCGGCCACCGGAACCCGCTCGTCGACCTGGTGCATGGTCTGTCCCACGAGGCCGAACTCCACCACCGGGCAGTCCTTCACAATGAAGCGAGCGTCCGACGTGCCGCCGGTGGTGGACAGCTTCGGCTTGCAGCCGGTCTCGGCCTCGATGGCACCGGCGATGAAGCCCACGAATTCGTTCGGCGGGGTCAGGAAGGCGACCGCGTTGGTCGGCTCCATCGTGAGACGGTAGCGCACCGTGTTGCCGGCGGCCTCGCGCAGGCGGCGCTCGATCTCCTCTTCCAGGCTCTGGGGCGTCCAGAGATCGTTGAAGCGGATGTTGAAGGTCGCCCGTGCCTCGGCCGCGATGACGTTGGAGGCAGGATTCCCCACATCGACCGTGGTCACCTCCAGGTTCGAGGCGTCGAAATGCTCGGTGCCGCGGTCGAGCGGTTCGCTCGTCAGCCCGGAGAGCAGGCGCAGCATGCCGGGGATCGGGTTCTCCGCCAGGTGCGGATAAGCCACGTGACCCTGCTTGCCCTCAACCACGATCCGGCCGGTGAGCGAGCCGCGCCGGCCGATCTTGATCATGTCGCCGAGCTGGTTCGGGTTGGTGGGCTCGCCCAGGATGCAGTGGTTGAAGCGCTCGCCGCGAGCCTTCGCCCATTCCAGGAGCTTGACCGTGCCGTTGACGGCTGGCCCCTCCTCGTCGCCCGTGATGAGAAAGCCGATGGAGCCGTTGAACGCAGGATTGCTCCGGATGAAGTCCAGCGCCGACGCCATCATGCAGGCGATGCCGCCCTTCATGTCGACCGCGCCGCGCCCGTAGAGCTCGCCGCCATGGATCTCACCGCTGAACGGATCATGCGTCCAACGGCTCGCATCCCCCGGCGGCACCACATCGGTGTGGCCGGCGAAGAGCAGGTACGGCTCGCCCGAACCGTAGCGGGCATAGAGATTTTCCACGTCCGGCGTGCCGGGCTCGGAGAAGACCGGGCGATGAACCTCGAACCCGGCATCCTTGAGCACGCCCTCGATGAAGGCGAGCGCCCCGCCCTCCTCCGGCGTCACGGAGGGGCAGCGCAGGAGGGATTGGGCGAGGAACAGCGGTGAGGGTTCCATCGGATCAGTCGCGCAGCAGCTCGTTGATGCCGGTCTTCGCCCGTGTCTGCGCATCGACGCGCTTCACGATGACGGCGCAGTAGAGGGACGGACCGGGGGAGCCGTCCGGCAGCGGCTTGCCGGGCAGCGAACCGGGCACGACCACCGAGTAGGGCGGCACCCGGCCGACGAAGACCTCGCCGGTGTTGCGGTCGATGATCTTCGTCGAGGCGGAGAGGAACACGCCCATGGAAAGCACGGAGCCCTCGCCCACGACCACGCCTTCCACCACCTCGGAACGGGCGCCGATGAAGCAGTTGTCCTCGATGATGGTGGGATTGGCCTGGAGCGGCTCCAGCACGCCGCCGATGCCGACGCCGCCGGAGAGGTGCACGTTCTTGCCGATCTGGGCGCAGGAGCCCACCGTCGCCCAGGTGTCGACCATCGTGTTCTCGTCCACGTAGGCGCCGAGATTGACGAAGGAGGGCATCAGCACCACGCCGGGGGCGATATAGGCGCCGCGGCGCACGGTGCAGTTCGGCACGGCGCGGAAGCCCGCGGCGCGGAATCGGTTCTCACCCCAGCCGGCGAACTTGGACGGCACCTTGTCCCACCAGGTCGCCTCGCCCGGCCCACCGCCGATGACCTCCATGTCGTTGAGACGGAAGGACAGCAGCACGGCCTTCTTCAGCCACTGATGCACCTGCCACTCGCCACCGGCCGTCTTCTCGGCCACCCGGGCTTTGCCGTCATCGAGAAGGCGCAGGGCTTCTTCCACGGCGTCGCGCACGGCCCCTTTCGTGGAGGCGTTCACATTGGCCCGGTCCTCCCAGGCGGCATCGATCGTTTGGGCGAGGTCGGTGGTGGACATGAGCAGCTCGGAGCAAGGGTTTCGTTGCAGCCTGATTAGCAACGGCGCTCGGGCCTGTCACCTGATCTATCTGTGGACACCGGGTGACGCGCTGGCATAGGGTCCTGTGTGCACCTGTTCCGCCCGCAGCCCCGGACCTGAGTTCCCGCCGCATGATTCCTGTCCGCGATATGCGCAGCGTTCTCTATGCGACGGCAATCCTGTTCGCGGTCGCCGTGATCGGGATCCGGGGAGCGTTCCTGTGGCTCGAGTACCGCAGCGCCTTGAATCGCGCCGAGGCTGCTACCTACGATCTCGCTCTCCTCATGGAGGAATACGCCAGGCGGACGCTCGAGACGAGCGACCTGCTCCTCAACGACATCATCACTTATGTTCGCCTGAGAGGCGGAGTCGGCGCCCTGAGCGAAACGAGCGACGCCAACCAATACCTCGCCGGACTGGCGCAGAAATCCTCTGCCAGCGACCTGCTTCTGATCATCGACGAGGACGGCAACCCGGTCGGCCTGTCGATGCCGCAGCCGGGCAATGCGGTGAACTTTGCCGATCGCCCCTGGTTCAAGGCGCACCAGGCCGGTGCGGAGGCCGTTGTCGGGAGCGCCATCGTCGGGCGGATCACCCGGGAGGTCATCTACACCTATTCCCGCCGCATCCCCGACCTGAACGGCGACTTCGATGGCGTGGCGCAGATCGCCCTGCGTCCGGCCTTCCTGCAGGAGATCTCGAGGCCTGACATCGAGGACGACAACGTCATTCTTGGTCTCTGGGGCCGGGACGGACGCGTCATTGCCCGCACGGGACTTACGCCGACCCAGACCGAATCCGGAGTTGGACATACGGCGCTGTTCAACGAGATGGAGGGGCAGCGCAGCGGGACCTATCGCGCCGCCGATATGGGGGACGGCGTCGAGCGCATCATCTCCTTCCGCAGGCTGGAGCGCTGGCCCGTCATCGTTACGGCCAGCGTGCCGGTGGCCACGGCACTCGCCGCCTGGACGACCGGCTTCTACTGGAGCGCCGGGATCACAGCCATCGTGCTGGTCGCGCTGTGCTGGCTCACCTGGATCGGAGTGCGGCTCAGCCACCAGACCGAAGCCACGCAGAAGGAATTGCAGCTGGCGAACGAGAACCTCGGCAAGGCGCTTTCCGACAAAGTCGTGCTGCTGCAGGAGATCCACCATCGGGTGAAGAACAACCTGCAGGTCACATCAAGCCTGCTGCAGATGCAGGCCCGCCGCTTCCCGGACCAGAGCGTGAAATCGGCCTTTCAGGAAACGCAGGATCGCCTGCGCTCCATCGGGTTGATCCACGACATCCTCTACCGAAGGGACACGGGTGGAACGATCGATCTCCAGGACTATCTCAGGCGGCTCATTCCCGAGTTGTCCGCCACCTATGGGGCGGACGCACGCGGGATCAGCGTCGACCTCGATGCCGAGCCGATCATGATCGACCTCGACCGCGGCGCTCCCCTGGCGCTCGCCGTGACAGAAGCGATCTCCAATGCATTCAAGCACGCCTTCGGCCCGGGAGAGAGCGGCCGCATTCTCGTTTCGGCGCGGCGGATCGACGGCCGGATCGAGATCGTCGTGCGCGATACCGGCAAAGGCGTCACCGGCGCGCCGGAGAGCGATTCATCGCTCGGCATGAAGCTCATCCGCTCCTTCACCCAGCAGCTCGGCGGCCAGTTCAGCCTCACGGCCGATGGTGGCACGGTGTTCCGGCTCGACATTCCGGCGTGATCAGAACGAGGTGCGCTGGCGGATCGCTGCCGAGAGCGTGCCCTCGTCGAGATAGTCGAGCTCACCGCCGACCGGCACGCCATGGGCGAGTTTCGTCACCTTCACCGGCAGATGCGCGAGCAGTTCGGTGATGTAGTGGGCCGTGGTCTGTCCATCGACCGTTGCACTGAGCGCCAGGATCACCTCGGAGACGCCGGGCTCGGAAGCGCGGGCAACGAGACGCTCCAGGTTCAGATGCTCGGGGCGCACGCCGTCCAGCGGCGAGAGCACGCCGCCCAGCACATGGTACTTGGCATTGACGGCGCCAGAGCGCTCGAGCGCCCAGAGATCGGACACATCCTCCACCACGACGAGGATGGAGAGATCGCGCTTGGCATCACGGCAGATGGTGCAGGGATCCGACGTATCCACATTGCCGCAGGACGAGCACACGACGATGCGCTCGTTGGCGATGCGCATGGCATCGCTCAGCGGATTGAGCAGCGTCTCGCGCTTCTTGATGAGATGCAGCGCCGCGCGCCGCGCCGAGCGTGGCCCCAGGCCCGGCAGGCGGGCGAGCAGCTGGATCAGGCGCTCGATCTCGGGACCGGCAACGTGCTGGGCCATGGATGTCTCAAAACAGCTTCATGCCCGGAGGCAGCGGCAGGCCCTTAGTGATGCTCTCCATGCGCTCCTGGGCGGCGCGCTCGGCCTTGGACCTGGCATCGTTCATAGCGGCGACGATGAGATCCTCGAGGATCTCCTTCTCGTCCGGATTCATGAGCGAAGGATCGATGTTGATCGACTTGAGACTGCCCTTGCCGGTCACCTTCACGGTCACGACGCCGCCGCCGGCGGTGCCGTCGACTTCCAGCGTATCGAGCTCGGCCTGGGCGTCCTGCAGCTTCTGCTGCATCGCCTGAGCCTGCTTCATCAGTCCCATGAGGTCCTTCATGACCGTATCCTTCGCTTAAAAGAGATCGTCGTCTTCCTCGGCTTCGTGGGCCGCGGCGGCATCCTCCTCGCCGAGGATCTCGGTTTCGGCATCCTCGCCCGCCTTCTCGGAACGCTCGATGACGTTCACGATCTGCGCGCCGGGAAACTTGGAGAGAACCGCCTGAACGAGGGGATGGTTGGCAGCCCCCTCCTTGCGCTCGCGCTCGGCGGCCACGGCCTTCTCGTGCAGGGTCGCCTGCCCCTCTTCGGAAGACAGCGCCACCATCCAGCGCTCGCCGGTCCATTGCTGGAGGGCGCGGGTGAGATCGTTGGCGATGGTGCGGCTGCCGGTCTCGGTAAGGCTGAGCTCGATGCGGCCCTCCTCGAAGCGCACGAGGCGCACGTCGCGTTCGAGCTGCGCCTTCAGCACGATCTCGCGCTTTTCGCCGGCGAGCGCCACCACGTCCTCGAAGCGGCGCAGGCGCATGGTCGGCTCTGCCTGCGGGACCTGAGGGCGCGGCTGCGGCTGGGCCTGCGAAGTCGCGAGCGCCATGGTGCCGGAGGTGGCGGGGCCGGACGGCCGCGAGGGCGCGGGAGCCGGGCCGCCTGCGGGCAGCGGAGCCCCGTCCTTCAGGGCGCGCAGGGCCTCGTCGGGCGTCGGCAGGTCGGCCGCATAGGCGAGGCGCACGAGCACCATCTCGGCGGCGGCAATCGGCCGGTTCGACGACTGA
The DNA here is from genome assembly GCF_016427565.1 of Microvirga splendida. Classification (GTDB taxonomy): domain Bacteria; phylum Pseudomonadota; class Alphaproteobacteria; order Rhizobiales; family Beijerinckiaceae; genus Microvirga; species Microvirga splendida. Next base: position 17,490 of record NZ_JAELXT010000003.1, on the reverse strand, counting down.
ACCTCGGGAATGCCCTTCAGGAGAATCTGCCAGGCGCGGGACAGGGTGCGCACCGAGAGCTTTCCGGCGTAATCCGTGCCGCGGGCGCGCTCGATCTCGGAGAGCGCGGGATCCCTGGCGGCTTCCGGGATCAGCTTGAGGCGGGTGACGATGTGCGAGAAGGCCGCAAGATCGGAGAGGATCACGGCCGGGTCGGCGCCGGCATCGTACTGCGAGCGCAATCCCGCGAAGGCCGCCGGCACGTCGCCGCGCATGATGGCCTCGAACAGGTCGATGACCTGGCTGCGGTCGGCAAGCCCCAGCATGTCGCGCACGGTGTCGGGCGTGACCACGCCGGCGCCATGGGCGATGGCCTGGTCCATGAGGGACAGGGAATCGCGCGCCGAGCCTTCCGCCGCACGGGCGATGGCGGCCAACGCCTCCGGGTCGGCCTTCACGCTCTCGGCGTCGCAGATGCGACCGAGATGGGCCACGAGCTTGTCCGCCTCGATGCGGCGCAGGTCGAAGCGCTGGCAGCGGGACAGGATGGTGACGGGCACTTTACGGATTTCGGTGGTGGCGAAGATGAACTTCGCGTGCGGCGGCGGCTCCTCAAGCGTCTTCAGGAAGGCGTTGAACGCCTTCTCCGAGAGCATGTGGACCTCGTCGATGATGTAGACCTTGTAGCGGGCCGAGACCGGCGAGTAGCGGATGCCGTCGATGATCTGGCGCACGTCGTCGATGCCGGTGTGCGACGCCGCGTCCATCTCCAGCACGTCCACGTGCCGCGATTCCATGATGGCTTCGCAATGCACGCCGAGTTCCGGCATGTGGATGGTGGGCGCGCCGGAGCCGTCCGGCTTCTGGTAGTTCAGGCCGCGGGCCAGGATGCGGGCCGTGGTGGTCTTGCCGACGCCGCGAACGCCGGTGAGCATCCAGGCCTGGGGAATGCGGCCGGTCTCGAAAGCGTTCGAGAGGGTGCGGACCATCGCTTCCTGGCCGATCAGGTCGTCGAAGGTGCGCGGGCGGTATTTGCGGGCGAGAACGCGGTAGGGCGAGGACGGCGCGGCCGCCGGTGCGGGCGCGGCGGGGAAGCCCGGCAGGGCCGGCTCGTCGTTCAGGGGCGTGCCGGCTGTGGTATCGTCCATCGACTGCAAGGCTTTGGAGAAACTTTTTAGGTGGGAGGCTGGACGAAGACCCGTTCGGTCTCGTTAGGGCTGCTTCCTTCCGGACCTGACCCGGTTGGCGAGTGAGACGTCCCTCGCCAACCTCCCACCGGCTATATGAGGGCATCGGTTTCGAAACGCAAGTTGGAAACGACCGCCTTGGCCGCCGTCCCCGGTCTCCACAGCGCTTCAGTGTCATTCCCGGCCGGAGCGCAGCGGAGGGGAAGGGAAGCCATGGCGCTGAGCGTGCAGGTGGATCCCCTTCCCTCGCTTCGCTCGGCCTGAGGATGACACGCGAGGTTCATGCCGACAGTGGCTGACAGGATGCCGCGGGCTCGGTTAGATAGCGCCATGACATTCCAGCTCGATTCCCGGCTCGAAGCCGACACGATCCCGGTCGGCGACCTCGCCCTCTGCTCGGTCCTGCTCCTGAACGATGCACGCTTTCCCTGGTTCGTCCTGGTGCCGCGCATCGAGGGCGTGAGCGAGCTGACGGACCTCTCCGAGGAGCAGTCGGCCCAGCTGATGCAGGAGATCCGCATCGCCACCGGGGTGATGCTGAAGCTCTCGCAGCCCGACAAGGTAAATGTGGGCGCGCTCGGCAACATCGTGGCGCAGCTCCATGTCCATGTGATCGGGCGCTTCCGCTCCGATCCCGCCTGGCCCGGTCCCGTCTGGGGGCACGGCACCCGGAATCCCTACCCTCCCCATGCGGCCAGCGCCCTGATCGAGCGCGCCGCCACTCTTTTCGCGGCGGCCTGAGCCAGGATCGATTCATGACCCGACCCATCGCCTACATCACGAACCCGCTCGTCCGCCACAGCGCCGAGCGGGACCCGGAGGCGATCGCCAATGCGGCGGCGAACCCCTGGACCGCCATGGTGGTTCTGGCCGGCGACCTGCCCATCCTGCAGAAAGGCGAGCCGGGAACGAGCCTCCTGCCCGCCGCGATCCTGGGGCGCCTGCCCGCCCATCACGAACAGATCTTCCTCGGCACCCTGAACGACCGCCCGGTGCTGGCGACCCTGGCGCCGCCCGAGGCGGCCGAGCTGTTCCAGGACGATCCGGTCTTCGCCACCGCCGACCTGCGCTCCATCGCCATGCGCGGCCTGGTGCCGGCCGAGGAACTCGGGCTTCTCGCCACGGCGAAATCCCTGCTCGACTGGCACCGCCGCCACCGCTTCTGCGCCAATTGCGGCGCCCCGACGCAAGCAGCCCAGGCCGGTTTCCGGCGCGACTGCACGGCCTGCGGAGCGCAGCATTTCCCCCGCACCGACCCGGTGGTCATCATGCTGGTGACCCGCGGCGACAAATGCCTGATGGGCCGCCAGCCGCGCTTTCCGGAGAAGATGTATTCGTGCCTCGCGGGCTTCCTGGAGCCGGGCGAGACCATCGAGGACGCGGTGCGCCGCGAGACCTTCGAGGAGGCCGGCATCCGGGTGGGCGCGGTGCGCTACCTTGCCTCCCAGCCCTGGCCCTTCCCGTCGAACGTCATGATCGGCTGCATCGGCGAGGCCCTTACCGACGACATCCATTTCGACGGCGAGGAGCTGGAGGACGCCCGCTGGTTCTCGAAGGACGACATCCGCAGCATGCTGGAGGGCACCCACGAGCAGTTCCTGGCGCCGGCCCCGATTGCGATCGCGAACCACCTGATCCGGGAATGGGTGAAGGAATAGGCCCCTCGAAGAACGTCATTCCGGATCTGCGCTCACGCTTCGTCCGGGATGACGCTCTCCTATCTGTCAAAGAGCCAGCACCTGTGGGCCCGCAGCTTGCGCTGCGAGCCTGAAGGGTTGTCGAGGGTGGCGCGTCGGGTAGCCCGGCTCGCTGTGTGATGGTGAATGGAAGAGCCAGACTGCCTCTTCGCGCACGGTTTGTTTCAGCGGACCTGGTCTGAGCCAGGATCGGCCACCCGCGATCACAGGGGTGCGAGCCCTGCGGCGGGACCGTGCCTGCTCCCACACTGCGACGCCTCGCGAGCGCGCCCCTCACAGGAGCAGATCTAAGGGAACGTTATAGCTAAGATTGAGGCCGCTGTCAAGAACGAAAAGAGAACATGCACCGCCTTCCCTCTCCCCTCTGTGGGAGAGGGTTCGCGCCATTCTCGTCTACGGATCGCACAAGCCTCACCCTGATCCTGAGGAGGCGCGTCAGCGCCGTCTCGAAGGAGGCTCCAGTGCTCTCTGGACGATCCTTCGAGACGCAGCCTTACGGCTGCTCCTCAGGATGAGGGCGAGGGGTGGGCAGCAAAGACGTGGATCCCCGGAACAAGTCCGGGGATGACGGGGAGAGTATCGGGATTGCAAGGGTGCCATTCCTGCAAGCTGGCGGAGCGAGCTCAGCCCTGCGGGGACAACTCGAACCGATAGGCGACCTCGGTGACCATCTGCCCGCGCAAGTCGAAAGACTGCTCGGCTCCGGCTGTGCCGCCGAGCGCCTCATAAAAGCGGCGCGCCACGAGATTGTCCTTCAGGACCCACAGGCCGACCGAACGAAGGCCGTGGGCGGCGAGATGGTCGAACACACCACGCATCAGACTGCGGCCGATGCCCTGCCGCTTGACCTTGTCGAGCAGGTAGACAGCATAGATTTCGGCCCCGGTCCCGAGAAGCTCAGGCCCCTTGCCCCGGATCGGCCCGCCTCGGATGAAGCCGACGATCTCGCCGTCATCGGCTTCAGCCACGAGAAGCCTGGCCCGTGGCTCCGGCTCAGCCAGTGCCCTTTGCCACATCTGCACCCGCTCCTCGACGGATAGACCCGCGAGGGCCTCCGGTGAAAGGAAGTCCTTGTAGGACTCGCGCCAGCCCTGAACGTGAGTCCTGGCGATCCCTTCCACATCGGCCTCAACGGCGTCGCGGATGCGGATCGTCACTCCGCCGCTTCCCTGATCTTCTCCCGGAACGGATCGGCCGGGTAGACGCCCAGAATCCGCAGTTCGCGGGAGAAGAACTCAAGCTCCTCGAGCGCGCGCTTGAGGTTGGCGTCCTCGGGATGGCCGTCGACCTCGGCGTAGAACTGCGTGGCCAGGAACTCGCCTTCGAGCATGTAGCTCTCGAGCTTGGTCATGTTGATGCCGTTGGTGGCAAAGCCCCCGAGCGCCTTGTAGAGGGCGGCCGGCAGGTTGCGGACGCGGAACACGAAGGACGTGACCGTGGGGCCGTTTCCGGCGGGCGCCCATTGCGGCGTCTTCGACAGGATGACGAAGCGGGTGGTGTTGTGCGCCTCGTCCTCCACATTCTCGGCCAGGATCTTGAGGCCGTAGATGTCCGCCGCCATGCGGGGCGACAGGGAGGCCCGGGTCGGGTCCTTCCATTCCGCCACCTCGCGCGCCGAGCCCGCGGTGTCGCCGGCCACATGCGCTTTCAAGCCCAGCTTGCGGATGATCTTGCGGCACTGGCCCAGGGCGTGGACGTGGCTGTAGACATTCTTGACGGTGCCGAGATCGGCCCCGGGAATGGCCATCAGGTGGAAATGGATCGGCAGGAAATGCTCGCCGACGATGTGCAGGCCCGAGGCCGGCAGCAGGTGGTGGATGTCGGCCACGCGGCCGGCGATCGAGTTCTCGATCGGGATCATGGCGAGGCCTGCCGGCCCCTCGTTCACGGCGGCAAAAGCATCCTCGAAGGTCGGGCACGGCAGAGCCTCCCAGTCGGGACGCGCCTCCGAGCAGGCGGTGTGCGAATTGGCGCCCAGCTCGCCCTGAAATGAAATAAGCCTGCTCATGCTGTCCTCCGGGCCGCGATGATTTCGCGCGCTCTTTCGAGATCATGGGGCGTGTCCACGCCCAGCGGCACATCGTCGACGACGACGGCATCGATGCGCATGCCGGCCTCCAGCGCGCGCAGCTGCTCCAGCTTCTCGCGCAGCTCGAGGGGCGACGGCGCAAGGCCGATGAAGCGCCGCAGCGCCGTGCGCCGGTAGGCGTAGAGGCCGATGTGATGATAGAGCGGCCCGTCCCCGTACGGGGCGGTTGCCCGGGTGAAGTAGAGTGCCCGGAGCCGCCCCGGAGAGACCGGGCTGCCCACCATCTTGACCACGTTGGGATTGGTCTTCTCCTCCTCCCGGGCGATGACCGCGACGAGGGTCGCCAGATCGACCTCGGCATCGGCGAGCGGCGAGATCGACGCGGCAATAGCCCCGGGATCGACCGTCGGCAGGTCTCCCTGGACGTTCACCACCACGTCGTGCCTGCCCTCCGGGTCGAGCTTTTCCACAGCCTCGAAGATGCGGTCGGAGCCGGAGGGGTGATCGGCCCGGGTCATGACCGCCTGCCCCCCGGCGCGGGTCACGGCCTCGGCGATCTCGGGCGCGTCGGTGGCCACCGCCACCGGGCCGATCCCCGCCTCCATGGCCCGGCGCCACACATGGACGATCATGGGCTCGCCGGCGATATCGGCCAGGGGCTTGTTGGGCAGGCGGGTTGCGGCGAGGCGGGCCGGGATGAGGACGAGGGGATCGGACATGGCACGGGTTTTCACGGGAAAGCTGCGCGTGCTTAGCAAGGGAGGGACCTTTTGTCATGGGCCCCGGTGCACGTCCCGGCGGACCCGGTACCGAAGAATGTGCGTTGCAAACCCGGGCTGCGACCACGAGAGCGGCGAAAACTCCTGGAAACCCCATTGTCAAACCCCCATCTCTACGGCTAAGCAACGCCCCGACGCGGGCACCCGCCTGCGGTTCCTTTCTGCTGCGCTGGTTTCGCCGCTTTTACGAAGGCGAGGAGAGCCTCACTTATGAATATCGAGACCAATAAGATCGCGGGCGCCGTTTTCGCCTCGCTTCTCTTCGTGGTCGGCGTCAACGTCATCGCCGGCGGCCTGTTTTCTCCCGAAAGGCCCGCTGTCCCGGGCTATGACCTCCCGGCCCCCGAGGAAGGCGCCGCCGCCGGTGCGGGCGCTGCCGCCGCTCCGGCCGAGCCGCTGCCGGTTCTTCTCGCCAGCGCCGATGTGGCCAAGGGCCAGGCCGCGGCCAAGAAGTGCGCCTCCTGCCACACCTTCGAGGAGGGCGGCGCCAACAAGGTCGGCCCGAACCTTCACGGGGTCGTCGGACGTGCTCTCGCGTCCCACGCCGGCTTCAACTACTCGGCAGCGCTGAAGGGTAAGGGCGGCGATTGGGATTACGAGGCCCTCAACGCCTTCATCCAGAACCCGAAGCAGGCCGTTCCCGGCACCATCATGGCCTTCGCCGGCATCGCCCAGGCCAAGGAGCGGGCGGACCTCATCGCCTACCTGAAGTCGGTCTCGCCCAGCGCTCCTCCGCTGCCCGCAGCCGAGGCAGCGCCTCCGGCTGCCGCCCCGGCCAATGCCGAGGCTCCTGCCGCTGCCCCCGCCGCCGGGGGAGCGCCCGCTGCTGCTCCTGCAGCTCCGGCAGCGCCTGCTCCCGCAGCTCCGGCTCCTGCAGCGCCTGCTCCCGTGGCTCCTGCCGCCGGGGGCGCACCTGCGGCTCCTGCCGCTGCAGCGCCCGCCGCTCCCGCGGCCCAGTAGAGCGCATCGCTCCTACGTTCACATTCAGGAGAGCCGGGCCGAAAAGCCCGGCTTTTTCTTTTGTTCTGCTTCTCCTTTCGGCCCATATCCCTTGCGCTCGCCTCGCCGCGTCCAAAAATGTAGCTGGCGCATCAAGCGGGCCCGGATGGGCCGCGCCGCGGAATGCGCCCGTATGAGGAAGCGTCGGATGGATCCCGGAAGCGGATCCACTTTCGGCCCCGATGCGTAACAGACAGACGCCTCACCGTTCAGGAGACGCCTTGTGATCCGTACCCTTCTGCCGGGCCTTCTGGCAGCCTGCCTCGCCTTCAGCCCGCTCGCAGCCCAGGAGGCGCCGTGGCGGCATGGCACGGCCCTGTTGGACGAGCCGAAGTACCCCGCCGGGTTCAAGCATTTCGACTACGTCAACCCGGACGCCCCCAAGGCCGGGCTGGTGCGCCTGGGCGCACAAGGCACCTTCGACAGCTTCAATATCGTGGTGGCCGGCGTAAAGGGATCGCCCGAACAGGGGCTGGGCTTCGTCTACGAGACGCTCACCACATCCGCCCTCGACGAGCCGAGCGCATCCTACGGCCTCCTGGCCGAGGCGTTCTCGTACCCTGAGGATTACTCCTCCGTGACGTTCCGCCTGCGCCCCGAGGCGCGCTGGCACGACGGGAAGCCGGTGACGGCGGACGACGTGATCTTTTCCTTCAACGCCCTGAAGGAGCACAGCCCCACCTACGCGTTCTACTACGCCAACGTGACGAAGGCGGAGAAGCTGGGCGAGCGCGAGGTCAAGTTCACCTTCAACCAGAAGGGCAACCGCGAGCTGCCGCAGATCATGGGCCAGCTCCTCGTCATGCCGAAGCACTGGTGGGAAGGCACCGGACCGGACGGGCGCAAGCGCGACATTTCGCAGACAACCCTGGAGCCGCCGCTGGGCTCGGGTCCCTACCGCCTCAAGAGCTTCGAGCCGGGCCGCACCGCCTCCTACGAGCGCGTGAAGGACTACTGGGGCGAAGACCTCAACGTGAATGTGGGCAAGAACAATTTCGACGAGATCCGATTCGAGTACTACCGCGACGCGACGGTTCTGCTCGAAGCCTTCAAGGCTGACCGGATCGACTTCCGCTATGAGAACAGCGCCCGCAACTGGGCGACGGGATATGACTTTCCGGCGCGCCAGGAAGGCCGCGTCGTGCTTGAGGAATTCCCGCTGCGGGCCAGCGGCCGGATGCAGGCCTTCGTGCTGAACCTCCGCCGCGACCAGTTCAAGGACCAGCGCGTCCGCCGGGCCCTCAATCTCGCCTTCCCGTTCGAGGAGCTGAACAAGACGATCTTCTACGGGCTCTATGAGCGGCCCTCGAGCTATTTCTACGGGCTCGACCTCGCATCGTCCGGACTGCCCGAGGGCAAGGAGCTGGAGATCCTGGAGAGCGTGCGCGACAAGGTTCCGCCTTCCGTGTTCACGACGCCGTACAAGAACCCGGTCAACGACTCGCCCGAGGCGATCCGCGCCAACCTTCGCGAGGCCGACCGCCTGCTGAAGGAAGCCGGCTGGGAGATCAAGAACGGCCGCCGCGTGAACGCCAAGGGCGAGGTCTTCAGCGTGGAACTGCTCGGCAGCAGCCCCAACGAGGAGCGCGTGTTCCTGCCCTATGCAGACACGCTCAAACGTCTCGGCATCGCCGCGACGGTGCGCACGGTGGACGATGTGCAATACACAAATCGCACCCGCTCCTTCGACTTCGACATCACCACCGGCCTGTGGGGCCAGTCGCTGTCGCCCGGCAACGAGCAGCGCGAGTATTGGGGATCGCAGGCCGCGACCCGCGAGGGCTCGCAGAATCTCGCCGGCATCGCGGACCCTGCCGTCGATGCCCTGATCGAACGGGTGATCTTCGCCAAGGACCGCGAGGAGCTGGTGGCCGCCACCAAGGCGCTCGACCGGGTGCTGCTGGCGCACGACTACGTGGTGCCGCAATGGACGTCGCTCAAGCAGCGCACCGCCCGGTGGAACCGCTACAGCCATCCCGACAATATGCCGCGATATGGCGGTGCCGCCTTCCCGACGATCTGGTGGTACGACGAGGCCAAGGCCGCCAAGACCGGAGCACCCCGATGAGAGAGTTCAGCCGCCGTCGCATTCTTCAGACCGGAGTGGCCACCGCCGCCCTCGCGGTGCTGCCGCGTGCCGGTTGGGCGCAGGAAGCCGGCGGCACCGAAGCCCACGGCCTCTCAAGCTTCGGCGAGCTGAAGTACGGGCCCGACTTCAAGCATTTCGACTTCGTGAACCCGGCGGCTCCGAAGGGCGGCACGCTGGCGATCCAGATCAAGCAGACCTACGGCAACCAGAACTTCGACACGTTCAACACGCTCAACACCTTCGTGCTGCAGGGCGACGGCGCCGCCGGCATGGGCAGCACCTTCGACAGCCTGATGGTGGGCTCCGGCGACGAGCCGGATGCGCTCTACGGTCTCGTGGCGAAGAGCGTGCGTGTCTCCGACGACAAGCTGACCTATCGCTTCACCCTGCGGCCGGAAGCGCGCTTCCATGACGGCTCGAAGCTGACCGCGAGGGATGCGGCCTTTACTCTGAACATTCTCAAGACCAAGGGGCATCCGCTCTACTCCCAGCTCCTGACGCAGCTGGCCTCGGCGGAGGCGGAATCAGACGAGGTCCTGCGCGTGCAGTTCACGCCGGAGCGCAGCCGCGATCTGCATCTCGTCATTGCCGGCATGCCGATCTTCTCCGAGCGCTACTGGCAGGGCAAGGACTTCGGGGCCTCGACGCTCGAGGCCCCGCTCGGCTCCGGCCCCTACAAGGTGGGCCGCTTCGAAGTCGGACGCTTCATCGAGTTCGACCGCGTGCCCGATTATTGGGCCAAGGATCTGCCCGTGAATGTGGGGCAGCACAACTTCGACCATATCCGCTACGAATATTTCCGCGACCGCACGGTCGCGTTCGAGGCCTTCAAGAACGGCACGCTCAACTTCAACGAGGAATACACGTCGCGCATCTGGGCGACTGGCTACGATTTTCCGGCCGTGCGCGAAGGTCGCGTGAAGAAGGAGGAGATCGAGAGCGGCGCTCCCTCGACCATCCAGGGCTGGTACTTCAACATGCGCCGCGACGCCTTCAAGGATCCGCGCATTCGCCAGGCCATCGGGCTCGCCTTCGATTTCGAATGGACGAACGCCAACATCATGTTCGGCATGTTCAACCGCACGGGCTCGTTCTTCGAGAACAGCGACATGAAGGCCGTGGGCACGCCCTCGCCGGAAGAGCTCGCGCTTCTCGAGCCGTTTCGCAGCAAGCTTCCGGCTTCGGTGTTCGCGGAGCCTCCCGTGCCGCCCGTCTCCGACGGCTCGGGCCAGGACAGGCGCCTTCTGCGCCGCGCGGACGAGCTGCTGCGCGAGGCCGGCTGCAAGCGCGAGGGCGGCGTGCTCAAGCTGCCGAACGGGCAGCCGTTCCGGATCGAGTTCCTCGAATCCTCGCCCTTCCTTCAGCCCCATACGCAGCCCTTCCAGGCCAACCTGAAGCGGCTCGGCATCGATGCGGTCTCGCGCATCGTGGACGCGGCCCAGTATCAGCGCCGGATGGAGGAATACGACTTCGACATGGCGAGCCGGAACCTGAGCGGCTCCTCCACGCCGGGCGACAGCCTGCGGCTGGTCTACGGCTCGGCCGCCGGCAAGCGGCCCGGCTCGCAGAACATCGCCGGGATCGACGATCCGGCCGTCGACGCGCTGATCGAGACCATCGCCACCGCCAAGTCACGCCAGGAAGTCACCATCGCGGCCCGCGCCCTGGACCGCGTTCTCCGTTCGGGCCATTATTGGGTGCCCATGTGGTACAGGGCCAGCGATTGGCTCGCCTACTGGGACCAGTTCTCGCGCCCGGCAACGAAGCCGCGCTTCGCCTCCGGCGCGCCGGGAACCTGGTGGTACGATGCCGAGAAGGCGAAACGGATCGGGCGAGGATAAGGCTTGGATACAGCTGCTGGGACACGTAACGAGGCGGACATGCCCCGCCTGCTTCTGCGCCTCGAGGGTCTGGCCCTCTTCATCCTGGCCAGCTGGGCCTTCGCCTTCACCGGGACGTCCTGGTGGCTCTATGCCATCCTGTTCTTCAGCCCCGACCTGAGCTTTGCGGGCTACTTGGCCGGCCCCCGGTTCGGAGCGGTGGCGTACAATGCCCTGCACTCCACCCTCGGGCCTGCGCTCCTCGCAGGGCTTGGTCTTTTGCTGGAGAGCCCTATCCTGCTCGGTATCGCGGCCGTCTGGGCGGCGCATATCGGGTTCGACCGCATGTTGGGATATGGCTTGAAATACGCGTCCGGCTTCAAGGACACCCATCTTGGCCGCATCGGCCGGCAAGCAGCAGGCGCTTGATGCTGGCCTATATCGCGCGCCGCATCCTTCTCATGATCCCCACCATCCTGGGGATCATGCTCATCTCCTTCGTGCTCGTGCAGTTCGCCCCAGGGGGGCCCGTGGAGCGCATCATCGCCCAGCTCCAGGGGCAGGATTCAGGCGCCACCTCGCGCATCACCGGCGGCGGCGGTGACATGGCCGGCGGAGGCCAGTCCGCCGGAGGCGGCGGCGCGGGCGATGCCTCCTCGTCCCGCTATCGCGGCGCCCAGGGCCTCGATCCGCAGTTCATCAAGCAGCTGGAGACGCAGTTCGGCTTCGACAAGCCGGCGCATGAGCGCTTCCTCAAGATGATCTGGGATTATGCGCGCTTCGATTTCGGCAAGAGCTATTTCCGCGACATCTCGGTGCTGGAGCTCATCAAGGAGAAGCTGCCGGTCTCGATCAGCCTCGGCCTCTGGATGACGCTGATCTCCTATGCCATCTCGGTTCCGCTCGGCATCAAGAAGGCGGTGCGGGACGGCTCCACCTTCGACATCTGGACCTCGGCCATCGTTATCATCGGCTATGCGATCCCGGGCTTTCTGTTCGCGATCCTGCTGATCGTGCTTTTTGCCGGCGGCTCGTTTTGGCAGTTCTTCCCCCTGCGCGGCCTCACGTCCGAGAACTGGGCCCTCATGCCGTGGTACATGCAGATCGCCGATTACTTCTGGCACCTGGTTCTGCCGATCACCGCCATGGCGCTCGGGGCCTTCGCCACCTCGACCCTGCTGACGAAGAACTCCTTCCTCGACGAGATCCGTAAGCAATACGTGCTCACCGCGCGCATGAAGGGCCTGTCCGAGCGGCAGGTGCTCTACGGCCACGTCTTCCGCAATGCGATGCTCATCGTGATCGCAGGCTTTCCCGGCGCCTTCATTGGGGCGTTCTTCGCCGGCGCGCTCCTCATCGAGACGATCTTCTCCCTCGACGGGCTCGGCCTCCTGTCGTTCGAGTCGATCGTCAACCGCGACTATCCGGTGGTCTTCGCCAACCTCTACATCTTTTCGCTGATCGGCCTGGCGGTGAACCTCGTATCCGACCTCACCTATACCTGGATCGATCCGCGGATCGACTTCGAGACAAGGGAGGCGTGAGATGAACGAGAACGTGCCCGTCGTCTCTCCGGCCTCCTCGCCCGTCGCCCCGCCCCTGCCGCGCCAGGGCTTCATCAAGCTCTCGCCGCTCAACCGGCGGCGGCTGGAGAACTTCAAGGCGAACCGGCGCGGCTACTGGTCGTTCTGGATCTTCCTAGTTCTGTTCGTGCTCAGCCTGTTCGCGGAGCTCATCGCCAACGACCGGCCGATCCTTGCCTCCTACAAGGGCGAGCTGCTCTACCCGGCCTTCGTGGATTATCCGGAGGAGAAGTTCGGCGGTTTCCTGGCGGTGACGGATTACCGCGATCCGGTCATCCGAAATGAAATCCAGGACAACGGATGGCTGCTCTGGGCGCCCGTCCGCTTCTCCTATAACACGCACAACCTCGACCTTCCCGTTCCCGCTCCCGCGCCGCCCACCTGGATGCTCACCGACGAGCAGTGCCGACCGATTGCGGAGCGCAACGGCGGCACGGGCTGCAACGACATTGAGTGGAACTGGCTTGGCACGGACGACCAGGGGCGCGACGTGGTCGCGCGCCTCATCTACGGCTTTCGCATCTCGGTGCTGTTCGGCCTGACGCTGGCCGGCATCTCGTCGGTCATCGGCGTTCTCGCCGGCGCCGTGCAGGGCTATTACGGCGGCTGGACGGACCTGCTGTTCCAGCGCTTCATCGAGATCTGGACAGCGATCCCCTCGCTCTATCTTCTCATCATCATCTCGGCCGTGATCACGCCGAGCTTCTTCGTGCTGCTCGGCATCCTGCTGCTGTTCTCCTGGGTGTCGCTGGTGGGCGTGGTGCGCGCCGAGTTCCTGCGCGCGCGCAACTTCGAATATGTGCGCGCGGCCCGCGCCCTGGGCCTCTCCAACGCCACCATCATGTTCAAGCACCTGCTACCGAACGCCATGGTGGCGACGCTCACCTTCATGCCCTTCATCATCAACGGCTCGATCACGACGCTGACCTCCCTCGACTTTCTCGGCTTCGGCCTGCCGCCGGGCTCGCCGTCGCTCGGCGAGCTGCTGGCGCAGGGCAAGGCCAATCTTCAGGCGCCCTGGCTCGGCCTCGCGGGCTTCTTCGTGATCGCCATCATGCTCAGCCTTCTCATCTTCGTCGGCGAAGCGGTGCGCGACGCCTTCGACCCGCGGAAGACGTTCCGATGACAGAACCCCTCCTCTCCGTTCAGGACCTCTCCGTCGCCTTCCGCCAGGGCGAGCAGGACATGCTGGCGGTCGACCGGGTGTCGTTCGATGTCATGCCGGGCGAGACGGTGGCGCTGGTGGGAGAATCCGGTTCCGGCAAGTCCGTGACCGCGCTCTCGGTGCTCAAGCTTCTTCAGTACCCCTCCGCCCATCATCCCTCCGGCCGCATCCTGTTCAAGGGCAAGGACATGATCCCGGCGGACGAGAACGAGATGCGGAAAGTCCGCGGCAACGACATCACCATGGTGTTCCAGGAGCCGATGACCTCGCTCAACCCGCTCCACACCATCGATCGGCAGATCGGCGAGATCCTGAAGCTGCACCGCGGCCTCTCCGACCGCGAGGCGCGCGCCCGCACGCTGGAGCTTCTCGAACTCGTCGGCATCCGCGAGGCGGAATCGCGGCTCGGCGCCTATCCGCACCAGCTCTCCGGCGGCCAGCGCCAGCGCGTGATGATCGCCATGGCGCTCGCCAACGAGCCGGATCTCTTCATCGCCGACGAGCCGACGACGGCGCTGGACGTGACGGTGCAGGCGCAGATCCTCAAGCTGCTGGCGGAACTCAAGAGCAGGCTCAACATGTCCATGCTCTTCATCACCCACGATCTGGGCATCGTGCGCAAGATCGCCGACCGCGTCTGCGTGATGTTCAAGGGCAAGATCGTCGAGCATGGAACGGTCGCGGAGGTCTTCGGCAACCCGCAGCATCCCTACACGCAGCGCCTGCTCGCCGCCGAGCCCAAGGGCCGGGCCAATCCCGTTCCTCACGATGCACCCGTGATCGTCGAGGCGGGTCCCATCAAGGTCTGGTTTCCCATCAAGCGCGGCTTCTTCCAGCGGACCGTCGGCCATGTGAAGGCGGTTGACGGCGTATCGGTGCGCGTGCGCCGGGGCGAGACGGTGGGCGTGGTGGGCGAATCCGGCTCCGGCAAGACCACGCTCGGCCTCGCCATCCTGCGCCTCGTGCAGTCGGAAGGGCCCATAGTATTCCTGGGCAACCGCATCGACGGCATGCGCGCCAACGACATCCGCCCCATGCGCAAGAACCTGCAGGTGGTGTTCCAGGATCCTTACGGCTCCCTCTCGCCCCGCATGTCGATTGCGGAGATCGTGGAGGAAGGGCTGCTTGTCCAGGACAAGGGCCTGTCATACGCGCAGCGCCGCGAGGTGGTGGCGAAGGCCCTGCACGATGTGGGCCTCGACCCTGCCACTATGGACCGCTACCCGCACGAGTTCTCCGGCGGGCAGCGCCAGCGCATCGCCATTGCCCGCGCCATGGCCCTGGAGCCGAAATTCATCATGCTCGACGAGCCGACCTCGGCCCTCGACATGTCCGTGCAGGCGCAGATCGTGGAACTGCTGCGCGATCTGCAGAAGAAGCGAGACCTCGCCTATATGTTCATCAGCCATGACCTGAAGGTCGTGCGCGCGCTCGCCAACCATGTGGTGGTGATGCAGAACGGCCAGATCGTCGAGGAGGGATCGGCCGAGAGCATTTTCGAGGCGCCGCGCACCGACTACACCAGGGCTCTGTTCGCCGCCGCCTTCAATCTCGAAACGGCGGCTTCGGGCGCGGTTCGCCAGTAAGCCACGGGCGGCGGATCATGGCAGCGCATCACGATCATTCGGCCGGCCCCCACCACGGGCATGCTCATGCGCCGCAGGCAGGCCACGGCCGCGCCTTCGCCATTGGCATCGCTCTCAACCTGGGCTTCGTGGTCATCGAGGCGGCCTACGGGTTCTGGGCCGATTCCATGGCCCTGCTCTCGGATGCCGGGCATAACCTGAGCGACGTGCTGGGCCTTGCCATCGCGTGGGGCGCGGCGCTGCTGGCGAAACGTGCGCCGACGGAACGCTTCACCTACGGGCTTCGCTCAAGCTCCATCCTGGCGGCGCTTTTCAACGCCCTGCTCCTGCTCATCGCCGTCGGCGGCATCGCGTGGGAATCCGTGCAGCGCGTGATCGACCCCGCGCCTGTCGCTGCCGTCACCGTCATGATCGTGGCGGGCATCGGCATCGTCGTGAACGGCTTCACGGCCTTCCTGTTCATGGGCGGGCAGCACGATCTCAACATCCGCGGCGCCTTCCTGCACATGGTGGCGGACGCGGCCGTGTCGCTGGGCGTCGTGCTCGGCGGTCTCGCCATCCTCTGGACAGGCGCGAACTGGATCGACCCGGCCTTGAGCCTCGTCATCGCGGCCGTCATCCTCTGGAGCACATGGGGGTTGCTGAACCAGTCCCTGACCCTGTCCCTTCATGGCGTGCCGCGCGCCATCGTGGTGCCCGAGGTCAGGAAGGCGCTCGAGCAGATGCCCGGCGTCTCCCAGGTTCATCACCTTCATGTCTGGGCGGTGAGCACGACCGAGACGGCGCTGACGGCCCATCTCGTGATGCCCGACGGCCATCCGGGCGATGGCTTTCTGGCGGAGGCGCAGCATGACCTGAAGGAGCGTTTCGGCATCGGGCACGCAACCCTGCAGATCGAAATCCACAGGCCCGGCTCCCAGGGCCACGGCCCGGAATGCCCGCTGGAGCAACACGCGCACACCCATGAGGGGCACCACCCCCACGACGAGGCATCGCATCTTTCGCCGCAATGACGTATCAGTCATGATTCCCGTGGTTTGAAGGACTGGAACCCATGCCTCGCGCTCTTCTCATCGTGCTCGATTCCGTCGGTATCGGCGGGGCGGAGGATGCCGACGCCTATGGCGACACCGGCTCCGACACGGTCGGGCACATCGCGGAGGCCTGCGCCGAAGGCCGCGGCGACCGGGCCGGCCTGCGCCAGGGACCGCTCCATCTGCCGCATATGGCGGCGCTTGGCCTCGGCCTCGCCTGCGAGGCCTCCACGGGGCGCATGCCGCCGAACCTTGCGCCGCAAGGTGCACTCAAAGGCGCCTGGGGCTACGGTGTCGAGACCTCCAAAGGCAAGGACACGCCCTCCGGCCATTGGGAGATCGCGGGCGTCCCCGTCACATTCGACTGGGGCTATTTCCCCAATACGGTCCCGACCTTTCCGGAGAAGCTGACGGCGGAACTCATCAGGCGCGGCAACCTGCCCGGCATTCTCGGCAACAAGCACGCCTCGGGCACGGCAATCATCGAGGAATTCGCCGTGGAGCACCTGCGGACCGGCAAGCCGATCTGCTACACCTCCATCGACAGCGTGCTGCAGATCGCAGCGCACGAGGAGTTCTTCGGGCTGGAGCGGCTCTACGAGCTGTGCCGGATCGGACGCGAGCTTTGCGACGAGTACAAGATCGGCCGCGTGATCGCGCGCCCCTTCCAGGGCACGCCCGAGACGGGCTTCAGGCGCACCGGCAACCGCAAGGACTACGCCACGCCGCCGCCCTCGGACACCATTCTCGACACGCTGACCAAGGCAGGACACCCCGTCGTCACCGTCGGCAAGATCGGCGACATCTTCGCCCATCGCGGCACCGGCCTGGAGATCAAGCCCAACGGCAACGACGCCTGCCTGTCGGCGGCCATCGACGCGATGGGGGGCCTACCGGACGGCGGCTTCGTGTTCGCGAACCTCGTCGACTTCGACAGCGAGTTCGGCCACCGCCGCGACATTCCCGGCTATGCGGCAGCCCTCGAGGCCTTCGACCGTCGCATTCCGGAGATCGAGGCCGCCCTGCGGGAGGGCGACATGGTCGTCATCACGGCCGACCACGGCAACGACCCCTCCTGGCCCGGCTCCGACCACACCCGCGAGCACGTCCCGATCCTGAGCTTCGGAGAGGGAATACCGTCAAGCTCCATCGGGCGGCGGGAAAGCTTTGCCGATATCGGAGCTACGATATTGCATCACCTGGAAGTTGCAGATTACATTAGTGGGAGATCTTGGCTTCCGGATTGATTGCTGAATGAACAGATTGGTCTTCTTTATTGCTTTCTTGGCTGTAAGCGTCTTTGCAGCGTCCTACTCCCATGCAGCAACGCAACAGGAGTGCCTCAAGGCCCTTGAGTTGGGCAAGCGCTTCGAACAGGACAGCCGGAAGGCTCATGCTGCCTATAAGCAAGAGAACTCGGAGATAGCCAGGTGCGAGTTTCTCAACAAGTCCCGAAGGCATCTAGATGTTCAGTCCCGGCATTTGATGGACCGGATCAAGTTTGAAGCGTTTGGGCTCCTTGAGCCAGGTTTTGCAGATGAAC
>NZ_JAELXT010000039.1 GCF_016427565.1 Microvirga splendida | reverse complement strand
GCATGGTTCAGATCCTCGTGCTGGGCGCCCCCTGAAGAAGGGGGCGCCGGTAAGCACGGCCGGTCCATCCCATTAGCGGACATTCCGCCACAAGTTACAGTATTGTTTCGCTGGACTCGTATCTAAGCTTTCGCCGCATTCATGAGCAGATCCGATCAAAGCCTCCATGCTCCTTCGGTAATCCTTCTCTCATGCTGGTATGTATCCGGCGGCCATCGTATGATTATTGCTATCGTCCCATGCTGCATCTGAAGTAACAAAGGAACGTAAAAGTAACACAGATACTCAACAGAAGTGTTCTCGGCATGAAGTGAACAATTAAGCCGGGTCATCTGAAGATGTCTTGCATCGCCACTCAGGGAAGAGGAAGCTAAGCTCGAAGCGAAAGCCCGTTCTAGGAGCCTAGCGAATGAACCTCCGTTTCGTGGAAACCTTCCTCTGGGTTGCAAGGCTGGGTAGTTTCAGCGCGGCTGCGGAGAGGCTACACACCACGCAAGCGGCCGTTTCCAACCGCATCGCAACCCTGGAGCGGGATCTCGGAATAAGGCTCTTCGAGCGGGACGTACGCTGCGTTCGCCTGACAAGCCTTGGGCAGCAGGCCGTTCCGAAAGCGGAAGAGCTGGTCCGGGTGGCCAACGAATTCCGAGAGGCTGTCAGCGACCCGGGAAGCCTGCGCGGATCGATCAAGATCGGCACGATCGATTCCATCGTCCATGCTTGGCTGCCGCAGTTCATCGAGCGGCTCAGGGCGCGCTATCCGAGCATCGCCATCGACCTCAATACCGATACGAGCCTCCACTTCGCCCGCGAGGTGGCCGAGCGGAGAGTCGATCTCGCGCTGATCATGGGGCCGGTAGTGGCGCCGGATATCATAAATCTCGATCTGTGCACCTTCGGCTGCGTGTGGCTCGCAAGCCCGAAACTCGGCCTACCCGACAGGCCGCTGCTTCTGGCCGAGGTCGCCGATCAGCCGATCCTGGCCTATTCCAAGGATAGCGTGCCTCACCACCGGGTGTTGAGGCAACTCGCCGATGCGGGGATCGAGGACCCGACGATCTACAATTCCAACTCCCTCGCCACCATCATCCGCCTCGCGCAGGACGGGATTGGTGTAACACCCTTGCCGAAAGTGATCGTCAGAGAGCAGCTCACGGCTGGAACGCTGGTGCAGCTCGATGTGACGCCCGCCTTTCCACCTCTCAGCTTTCACGCAATCTACGCCGATCATCCGGACAATCTCATTGCGTCCGTGGTGGCACAGATGGCGCAGGAGGTCGCCTATGGCTTTTCCCAGGCACAGACCGACGGAGCATCATGGTAGGTGCGTTCCAGACGCCGGAAGCACCATTGTGCGGTGCCGAACAAGGAAATCTTGGCCTACAGGGAAAGTATTTCGTGTTTGTCCAAAAGCGGAGAGTGCGCTCACATTTCGGCCTCAAGTTCAGAGGAGGCCGTGACGTGAAGGTTAGTCTAATTCAAATGAATTCTCAGAACAACAAGTCAGAGAATTTGAAAACCGCCGCTGCGATGATCGAGAAGGCGGTGAGCGATGAGGCGCCGGATCTCATCGTCCTGCCGGAATATTACGCCTATCTCGGTGAGGGGCGCGACAACATCCACGGGAACGGCGAGTTCTTTCCCGATGGAGAATCCTATAAGCTCATGTCGGGCCTCGCCGCCAAGCACCGCGTCACAATTCATGCGGGAAGCGTTGTCGAGCGCGACGGCAACAATCACTACAACACGACCCTGGTCTTCGGCCCGACAGGCGAGGAGATCGCTCGCTACCGTAAGATCCACCTCTTCGACGTGGATGCCCCCGGCGGCATCAGCTACCGGGAGTCGGACACGATCAGCCGCGGCGAGGACGTTGTGACCTACAAGGTTGGCGACGTCACGGTCGGCTGCGCAATCTGCTACGACATCCGCTTCCCCGAACTGTTCCGGAAGCTGCGCGATGCCGGCGCCGATGTCATCGTGCTGCCTGCGGCCTTCACGCTTATGACCGGCAAGGATCATTGGGAAACACTGGCCCGCGCTCGAGCCATCGAGACGCAAACCTACTTCCTGGCCGTCGGACAGGTGCTGTCGCATGCAGACGGCAAGAAATGGTGCTGGGGTCATTCCATGGTGATCGACCCCTGGGGGCATGTCGTGGCGCAGTGCTCGGACAGGGTCGCCACAACCAGTGCTCGTCTCGACCTCGACTACACCGGACATGTACGCCGCAACGTCCCCGTCGCTCAGCATCACGTCCTGGCCTGAGGAGATCCGCATGTTCACCGTCAACCCCATGCCTGAGCAGATTTCTGATGAACTGATTGCGTTGTTGGAGCAGGTCGAGACCGCGACTGTAGGCCATTTCCTCCATTCGGGGTTCCTCGACCGGGAACTGCGCGCTGTGCTGCCAGAGAAGCGCGTTGCGGGCACCGCGGTTACCGTGAGGCTGCCGCATGCCGACAGCACGATCCTGCACTACCTCACAAAGCTCGTTCGTCCTGGCGACATCGTCGTGGTGGATCGCTGCGGCGACAACAAGCATGCATGCTGGGGCGGCGTCGTTACCCATTCCATGAAGATTGCCGGTGTGAAAGCCGGCATCGTCGACGGCCCCGCCACCGATTTCTCGGAGATTCGAAAGGTCGAGATGCCCATGTGGTGCCGTGGTCCATCCCCGATCACTACCAAGATCCTCGGGCTAGAAGGCGCGATTAATGTGCCGGTCACAGTCGGTGGACAGGTGATCGAGCCGGGCGATGCGATCCTGGCCGATGAAAGCGGCGTGATCGCACTCAATCCGGCTGAGGCGAAAGCGGCCGCCGAGCGGGCCATTGGCATGCAGGAGGCGGAGATTAAACTGCTGGAGCGGCTTCGCAATGGCGAGAAGCTGCCGGACATCTCCGGCGCGACCCGCATCGTGGAGGAGATGGCCCGGCGCGTCGCCTGACGCGCCGATTTCGAAAAGATCAAAAACAGAGGGAACAATGACGATGATTAAGTTGCGCACTCTGCTCGGTGTCTCGGCAATCGCTTTTGCCGCCTCGACACCTGCTATGGCTCAGGAGAAGACGGTGACTCTCGCCGCCTATAGCGGCATCTTCCAGGACCACTACATGAAGGCCGTCGTCGAGCCTTTCATGAAGGCAAATCCGAACATCAAGGTGCAGTTCTACGGCATGCCGAACTCGGCCCAAATGCTCGGGACGCTCCGTGCCCAGAAGGCGGCCCCGCAGATCGATGTCATGATCATGGACGTGTCCGTCGCCAAGGCGGCCACCGACGAAGGGCTGTTCGACAAGGTCGACGAGAGCGTCTCCAGAAACGTTGCCGACCTGTATCCGAACGCCCGCATCGAGGGCGTCGGCGGCGTCGGAGTAACCTTCGACAACCTCGTTCTCCTCCACAACGAGGATCAGGTGAAAACGCCTCCCACATCCTGGAACGCCCTCTGGGACAAGCAATATGCCGGTAAGGTCGCCGTTCCAGCGGTTCCCGACATTCAGGGCACGACCCTGACAATCATCGCCAACAAGATGGCAGGTGGCGAGGACTACAAGAAGAGCGTCGAGGCTGGCATCGAGAAGCTCGGCGAGTTGGCGCCTAACGTACAGACCTGGGATCCCAAGCCTGACGTCTACACACCCATCGCAAACGGTCAAGCGGCACTAGGGATCGGCTGGAACGCACGAGCCCAGGTCTACTCGGATGCGGAAGGAAGCAAGCTTGGAGTGACCCTGCCCAAGGAAGGCAGCGGCTTCCAGATCAACACGATCAATCTCGTGAAGAATGCGCCCGCCAGCGACGCAGCGAAGACCTTCGTCGATTATGCGCTCAGCCCCGAAACCCAGGCGCGTTTCACGGAGGCCATGTTCTATGCGCCGACAAATTCCAAGGCGAGGGACAAGATCTCCAAGGAGGCTCTAGCACGCACGGCGGCAGGCTCGATGGACCAGATGATCGGGATCGACTGGATCGCAGTGGCCGGCATTCGCGACAAGATCACGGAGCAGTGGCGCCGCCGCGTGATCCCTCTGAGCCGCTAACCTGACCTGCCGCAGCCGAACGCCCGCTGGAGAACGCCATGATGCATCAAACGGTCCTTTGCGGAAGCGCGACCGTATCCGACGGCCGCGACGTGCACCTGCGTCTCGATGGGCTGACCAAGCGCTACGGCGAATCTGTCGCCGTAGCTGCATTGGATCTGGCGGTGCCGAAAGGGGAACTCGTGGCACTCCTCGGGCCTTCCGGCTGCGGTAAGACAACAACCCTTCGCATGGTGGCAGGCCTCATCAAGCCGACCAACGGACGCATCGTCGTAGGGTCGAACGATATCACCATCATGCCGACCTACCGGCGCGACATGGGATTGGTCTTTCAGAGCTACGCCCTGTTCCCGCACATGAGCGTGGCGAAGAATGTCGCCTTCGGGCTGGAGATGCGCTCGGTGCCGAAGCCAGAGATCGAGCGGCGGGTGAAGGAGGCACTCGGCATGGTTCGGCTCGAGGCTTTGGCCGAACGTAAGCCGCGGGAACTGTCGGGCGGACAGCAACAGCGCGTAGCTTTGGCCCGCGCCCTCGTGATCCGTCCCTCGATCCTCCTGCTCGACGAGCCGCTTTCGAATCTCGACGCGAAGCTGCGCGACGAGATGCGCAACGAAATCCGCGACATTCAGCAGAGCCTCGGCATCACGGCCGTCTTCGTGACGCACGATCAGGTCGAGGCGCTGAGCATGTGCGACAAGGTCGTCGTCATGCAGGGAGGCAAGCTCGAACAGGTCGGAACGCCTGTCGATGTCTACGAGCATCCGGCATCGCCATTCGTGGCTTCGTTCGTCGGCCGCACGAACCGCCTTAAGGGCACGGCCCAAGGCGACGGCAGCGTGACTATCGGAGCCATGAAGGTGCTTGTACCTGGTCGACCTGGCGGCAAGGTAGAGATCATGGTGCGCCCGCACCGCATGAAGCTTGTCGAGGAAGGTTCGGTCGAGGATGTTGCGGGCCAGGAGGTCAACCGCCTTGCCGGACATCTGAAGCGGGTCACCTTCGTCGGCGATCTTCTTCAGTACAGCGTGGATGTCGGCGGAGCGGAAATCGTCGTCGAGGCCGCTTCCGACCACGGGCGAGGCTTTCGCATTGTCGGCACGCCTGTCGCGGTCCTGTGGCGCGTGGAGGATACCATGGTGTTCGGGAGAGGCGCATGATGACAATCACGGTTCCGACCGCCCCGACGGTGTCGCGCCCGGCCCTCGGCCGGACCGGGACGGCGGCGGCGCTGCTCCTTCCCATCGCGCTCATCAACGCCATCGGCTTCATCCTGCCGGTTCTCAACCTGCTGCGGATGTCCTTCAATGAAGCCCTGGCGGGCGGCGGCGTTCGTGAGACCTTCACGCTGGCCAACTGGACGGGCCTGTTCGGCGATTCCTTTTATGTCGAGTTGATCATCAATTCGATTACGGTCAGCCTCAGCATCACCATCGCGACCCTGATCGTGTCCTACCCTATCGCCCTGTACCTGCACCGGAGCACCGGGCGCTGGCGCACGTTTCTGACTGTTCTGGTGATATCGCCCCTGCTGACCTCCGCCGTCGTGCGCACCTATGGCTGGATCGCACTGCTCGCCGATCAGGGGCCGATCGTCAGCGCAATCGCGGCCCTGGGCATTGCCCCACCCCGGCTGATGTTCAACACGACAGGTGTCATTATCGGCCTGACGGAGATCCTGATGCCCTACATGATCCTGTCGCTGCTGGCAGGCTTCGGGCGTCTCGACCCACGGGTGGAGGAAGCTGCAATGTCGCTGGGCGCTCCGCCGGCAAAGACGTTTTGGCGGGTGATCTTGCCCCTGACGCTGCCTGGCATCGCGCTCGGCTGCCTTCTCTGCTTCGTTCTCGCGGTCTCGTCCTTCATCACGCCGAAGCTACTCGGGGGAGGACGCATCTTCCTGCTTGCAACGGAAATCTATGACCAGGCTATCGTTACGCTGAACTGGCCGCTGGCGGCGACCCTCTCGATGCTGGTGCTGATCATTTTCGGCGCGGCGCTTGCAGCTTATGCCCGCGTCCTGCGCGCCATCGAATAGGAGAAGGTCATGGAAGACACGAACACCTCTGCACCCATGAAGCTCCTGGTCGCAATCCTCTTTCTCTTCCTGCTGGCGCCGGTCATCCTTGTCGTGCCGCTCTCCTTCAGCGGTGAGCAGATCCTCTCATTCCCGCCGGAGAGCTGGTCGCTGCGCTGGTATGCGGCGCTCGCCGACAATCCGAAGATGATCTCCGCCTTCTGGACGAGTCTGACGCTTGGTGTCATCGTCACGGCGATCTCTCTCGCAGTCGCGATCCCGGCTGCCTATGTGATCGTTCGGATGCGGACTCTCGGATCGACATTTCTCTACAATCTGTTCACTGCGCCCCTGTTGCTGCCGACAATCGTACTCGGGCTCGCCATTCTCATCATCTTTGCGTCCGTCGGCTTTCTTGGAACCTTTACGGGAATCGTCATTGGCCACCTCGTTATCACGCTTCCCTATGCGCTTCGCGTGATCGCCACGACCCTGGGCAATCTCAACCTCGCCTGCGAGGAGGCGGCCTCGACGCTCGGTGGCCGTCCGCTCACAGTCTTTCACCGTGTGACGCTGCCGATGATGGCACCCGGCATCGTGGCGGCGACAGCCCTGTGCTTCCTCGTCTCGTTCGACGAGGTCGTCATCACGCTCTTCCTCACCGGACCACGCCTCACCACCCTTCCAGTCGAGCTGTTCCATCACGTGGAGAGCCGCGCCGACCCTCTCGTAGCGAGTGTGTCGGTGCTGCTGATCCTGCTCACTCTCGCAGTCGTGATGATCGTTGACCGCACCATCGGCCTTTCGAAGACCTTCGTGAAGTGAGGCGAAGCTATCTGTCTTACCGATGTATGGAAATATTCGTTCCTGGCACGGAGCCGAGGCAGACGGAATGTCTCCTCAAGACAGGAATACCGGACGTTCCTGAAGGGCAGGGGATCGTCGCTGCCGACCCGTGACGTCTGCAAGGAAAGTAAGGGCTGCTAGCTCTAGGACGGCATCAGAGGGCCTACAGTCTGCCTGGGTTCGGGGAGCTGTTAACAGATCTCTCAACATATTGACCAGAAGGTGATTGTGCGTGTGAACGCCCCCTTCGGCTTCCGGGTTAGCTCAGAGAACTCGCACGAGAAGGGCCACTAGCATGATGCCGATCTCATTTCTCTGGAGCCGTGTCCCACAGCCTGAGTGCCGGCTCGCTGAGGCAAGCAGCACCCGCGTTCTCGTCGTTGAGGATGACCTGCCTGTTGGGGCTGTGGCAGCCGAGGCGCTCGAGGAGGCGGGTTTCACAGTCCTGTTCGCCACCAGCGCCGAAAAGGCCAACGCCATCCTCGCTGAAGAGGCCGTTGACGTGCTGTTCACGGACATCGACTTAGGAGGGCTGGATGGATGCGCGCTCGCCCAACAGGCCCTCAAGGCACAGCCCGGAATTGCCGTGCTCCTGACTTCAGGCCGCTCGCGCCGGTGCTACGCCGATCGCCTTCCGCCGGGCGCAGCGTTTCTCGCCAAGCCGTACCGCCTGCCGCAGCTGGTCGACGAAGTACTTCGCGCCGTAGAGGCCACGTCGTCTCACTAGCTGCCCACACTAGACCCGCAACAGGATCTATCGTCGAACCTTCACTACAAGGAGGAGACCTATGCGCATTGCACTAGCCGTTCTTGCGAGCACCCTTCTAGCGTACTCAGCCCTTGCTCAGGTGCCAGCTGAGGTCGAGGCTTGCCGCCTGTCAGGGTTGGCGGCTCTTAAGGAGCGGTCACCCTCGTTTGGGCATCTCACTTTTGACATACAGTCGCTGGCCATCTCCAAGGCGGACACCAAGGTCGAGGATACGCCGATCCACATGGTGATCATGGGCGAGGCCTATCTCCAGCGCGAGAAAAGCGACAAACCAAACCGCTTCGTTTGCCTTGTCAGCGACAAGGGCAAGGTGGTGCTCACCTTCTTCACTGAGCAATAGGTCCACTTACCCGACTACACGGCTCGGCTTCGGAAGAGCGCGTGCTCAGGGGTGTGGGGGATCTGAGGACGCTCCATGAAGTCTCGCTACTTACGGGCCGCCATAAGGTCATGGGTCAGCACCGTGAGCTTGCCGATGAGGGATGCCATGTCGCTGGGATCGCACGACCACTGGGTGCCAATGGCTGATCCATCGGCGGATACGGACACTACGGCAAGTGAGCGTAGCTTGCCTTCACGAGCCAGACGCAGATGCTCCTGTAGCAGGTCGACTATTGATACTACGCTCTCGTCAACGGGCGGTGTCGGGACCGCGTGGAGATTGGTCACGCGGCTCCGCTGATTAGCCATTTTCTCGCTCATGCTGCACCCCTTCTCGGCCGGCCCAACATTCCTGTAGCCATGTGGTTGATAAAGGATGGCTACTAGACATGAACTGAGTGTCAACTCCAGGCCGGCCCAGCAGAAATGTCGGCTGTGTCGCGTTGCTACAACAGAAGCTGATCAAGCTGACGAACGGCTTGTGAGGTAGGCATCGGCGCAGCTTGTCCAAGCGGGCTCATTGCTTTCCATTCCCAAGGGTCGACCCTCCGAACAAGAGTTCGCCCCCCAGGACAGTGATAACACTGCGGCGCAGAACACCGAACGTCAGCTCGAGCCAGGAACACCGGACGCCCTCAAAGGGTACGGGATTTCCTGGTGTGACCCGGAGCAGCCATTCCCTACAGAGACTGAGATGGCCATCGAGGCCAGCCCATGTTTAGGCAGGGAATGCAACTTTCCGAGAGAGAGAGGGCAGTCAAGAGGAATTCAACCGATTCCTTATACGGTCGCAATCGGCGTTGCCGGCGAGCCGACAGCACCTGGCAGTCGCAATGGTGGGGCAGTCAGGAGAAAACTCCAGCGCTCATTGCTGCGCAGCCACTGGGCAAGTTCGGCAAAATACCAGAGTTCGCCTAGATGGATTCCAAGCTTAAAGAGACAGTGATTGTGCAAGGGAAGGCCTGGGTAGGTCTCGCCGGAACCCTCTTTCGCAGGATAGGCCTCAACGGCGAAGTTGTCGGCGCAGATGGCAACGATCCCTGAATCCGTGATCCAATTCAGCAGGCGCTCGTCTCGCCCATCGAGCACAGCGCAGGAGGACAACAGGACCTCCCTGTCCGGCCTCTTGCCCATCTTGAGGATCAGGTCGGCGAAACCAGTATAGAGACAGAGAAAATCGCCGGGCTCGACGGAGGCGTGCTGCTCGTCCAGGATCGTCATTAGCTCATCATAGCTGACGACAGCGCGATTGCGGCCATGACGCGCCTCCAAGTCGACGAGAACACCGCGCCCCTGGACCCCGCTCGTGGCAAGATTCTCGATGCCGAGGGCCTGGGCTCCACGAGCCTTAGGCGCATCGTCCGGCCCGACAATGTCGATGCCGCCACGGTAGCCGTTATAATAGACCTTCTCGACCATGCCGTCGCTGTCCGCATCAAAGAGCTGACCGACATGGCTTAGGGCGTCCCACTGTGTGGAATACTGCGTGTAGAGCAACACGGCATCGTCCGAGACGATGTCGGAGAAGCAGCCGCACACATTGCTGAGCCTGAAGTTGTAGTTATGTCCCGGTCCGCGCCGCTCGTGAAAGAAGCGCGGCTCCTTCCGGTACTCAAAGAGCGAGTTGCCGCCAGGATAATCAAGGGGGAGGCTCAAGGTGAATGTCTGGCCATGCGTCACTTCCCGAATTGCCCGCAGCCGACGTTCGGGGGTCAACAGGTTCATGCGGCCAACCTGATCGTCAGGTCCGAAGTCTCCCCAGTTCGCACCTTCCGGCCGTCGAATCCAGCGCTTTTCCGTCATGTCATCCTCCCTGCTGCATCCGTTTCTCACGATACTGGCTACCCGCCGCGCACCGAGGGCAGAATCTGCTTGGCTGCGAGGCTCCGGAACAGATCGCGGAACATATCTTCTGTGTCGATGCAGTCGACAAAGCCCGCTTGCCGGATCTTGATAGTACTGACGAGGGCAGGGGGTGGCCTCCGCTGCGCCCCATAGGCGAAGGTGAAGTCGGCATAGTGGTGGGATTCGCCAAGCACGTCCTGAAGCGCTAGGGCGCGCAGACCGTGCTTTCTCACGACACGCTCCCAGACCTCCGCCTTGCTGGGCATGAACGTGCCCATCGACATGGGTCTTTCGGGGCCCGGCTCGACATCCAGCATCTCGGCGATGGCGGGCCAGACATTCTGCCAGACGAAGACATCCCCGTTCGTGATATTGAAGGTCTCGTTCCTGGCCGTCGGAGCTTCGGCAGCCCAGGCGAGGGCCTTGGCCATGAGACGTGCATCGACCGCCTCCAGCACATAGCCCGGGCCTCCCGGATAGGAGAAAGGCAGGCCCTCCTCCCGGCAGATCGCCGCATAGACTCCGATCACGGGCGTGAGGTTCATCGCCACCCCGACCACATTGCCGAAGACGACCTGCGGGCGGAATATCGTGGTGCCGAAGCCATGCCTCTCCGAGGCCTCGCGCAGATAATCCTCCTGCAGCCAATAGAAGTTCTCATGCGGGTCGCGCGGCCAGCGCTCGCGTGCCGGGACTGCGATCCGATGAATGTGGATGCCGTAGGCCTTCGTGCCCTGGAGAAGGCTCACATGCCGGGGGCCTCTAGGCTGGTCCAGCAATGGCTCAAGGAGGTTGCGGAACATGGCGAGGTTCGTCGCCATCTGCTCCGAATCGCGCCAGCCTTCGACGAGGCCCGGCTTTTCATAAAGAGCCGCATACACGAGATGCGTCACCCTGGGCAGGGCCTCAATCGCGGCGCGGCAGGCCTCGGGGTCGCGCAGATCGAGGGAGATATGCCGGTACGAGCGATCGTCCGGAATATCTGGTCTGCGGCGGGAGAGAGCAATTGTGGTCCAGCCCTCAAGCGCCTTGAAATGCTCCACCGCGGCCTGCCCAACGACGCCGGTCGCGCCGGCGATCAGAACGGTCTTTCCGGTCATCGCTCACCTCACTTGCGCTGGTCGAAGCGCCGGCCGACGAGATCGGCTGCGATGTTGACCTTCTGGATGTCGATGGCGCCGCCCGCGATCCCCCAGCCGAAGGAATCCCGCAGCCGCCGTTCCATGCCATACTCCTTGGAATAGCCGTAGCCGCCCATGAGTTGCAGGGCGGTGGCGGTGACCTCGCGGGTGATCTCGTTGGCGTAGCATTTCGCGATGGATGCCTCACGGACGCTCGGAAGGTCCGTGCCCGCATTGGCTGCCGCCCGATGAATGAGAAGGCGAGAGGCCTCAACCTTCATGGCCATCTCCGCGAGGCGGATCTGCACCGCCTGGAAGTCGATTATAGGCTTCCCGAACTGCTTTCGTTCCTGAACATAGGCCATGACATGCTCGAGCGCGCCCGCCGCAACGCCGAGCGCCATCGTTGCGTTGCCGAGACGCTCGATGTTGAACAGACCCATGAGGCTCGGGAACCCGCCCGGTCCGACTAGGAGGTGCTCGCGCGGCACTCGCACATCCTCGAAGTGCATGTCGGCCGAGGGCACGCCGCGGAAGCCCATAAGCTCCTCCTGCGTGCCGAAGGTCAGGCCCGGGGTTGCACGGTCTACGAAGACGGCCCCGATGCCTTTGGCTCCCGGTGTGCCATCGAAGCGGCAGAAGACGACGTAGCCTTCGGAGTGGCCGGCACCCGAGCACCAGCGCTTGACTCCGTTGATAACAATGGAATCGTCGTCCATGCGGGCCCGCGTGCGCAGATCCGTCAGGGCGGTTCCCGCATCGGGCTCCGACATGGAGATAGCCACGAGCATCTCGCCCGCGACAACCTTCGGCACGACCCGCTCGCGCAGGGCAGGGTCTCCCAGGCGCTCGACGATGCGCACGGGGCCGGCGCAGCATTCGAAGATCGGGAAGGCCACGCCGACCGAAACTTTGGCGAATTCCTCCATCACCAGAATGGCGTCAAGATGGGAGAGCCCGAGACCCCCAAGTTCGGAGGCCGTATTGATGCCGAGAAAGCCCATCTCGGCATAGCGCTTGAGCCAAACGTGCGGGACGGGATGCGCCGTCTCCTCTATCTTGGCGGCGAGAGCCGGCAGTTCGTTCTGAGCGAAGCGGCGGGCGCTCTCCTGCAGGGCTCGCTGGTCGTCGGTGAGCCTGAAATCCATCGTTCGTCTCCTCAGGCCGCGTACTCGAAGAGGCCATTGTTAAACACCACGGCCTCGCGAGAGGCGATGCGCGCCCGGAAGGCCGCCCGACCGGGCACCTCCCGCCAGATGTCGATCGTGATCGTCTCGCCCGGAAAAACCGGCGCGGAGAAGCGCCCTTGGAGGGTCTGAACCCGCTCGGGCTCGTATTCGCAGAGCGCCTTCATGAGGCCGTGGCAGGCGACGCCATAGGTGGCGAGGCCGTGTAGGATCGGGCGCTCGTAGCCTGCCGCGCGTGCGATAACAGGGTCCGCATGAAGGGGGTTGAAATCTCCCGACAGGCGGTAGATCAGCGCCATCTGGGAATGCGTGGGCATGTCGACACTCAGGTCCGGCACGCGCTCCGGAATGGCATGTGGCACGTGCGGAGCTTCGCTCTTGCCGCCGAACCCACCGTCGCTGCGACAGAATACGGTCTGGAGGAGCGTCGCCAGCTTCTCGCCGGTCGCTGCATCCGCGATGACCCGTTCGGCATAGACGAGCGCGCCCTTTCCCTCGCCCTTGTCGACGAGATCGACAATTCGGGTGCGGCCGACGATCTCGCCTTCAGGCTGCAGGGGACGATGGAGGCGCATGGCATGCTCGCCGTGAACGACCTTGACCCAGTCGATGCCGGTGTCCAGGTCCCGCATCCAGAAGCCCGGATAGGCGAGGATGTTCGCCATGGTCGGCACCGCCTTGAGTTTCGTCTCGACGACGAAGCCCAGTTGCCGCTCATCCACGGGATCGAGGCCGAAGCCGAGGCCGAGGGCGTAGATGACGCTGTCCCGCCAGGTGTAGGTCTGGCGGATCTCGGGAAAGCGGAGAGCGAAGAGCTTTTCGGGATCGAGAGGCATGGATCAGACAGGGTCCCAGGAGAAAACGTCCGCGGAGCGCTCGAGCGGCGTCAGCGAGGGGCCGAAGGCGCCAGGAAGCTGCTCGGCGAGGGCCTCGGGGCTCCAGCCTTCGCCGCGATGGAGCGAGCGGACAGGGCGCGGCTGGCTCATCAGGAAGACCTCGTTGTTACGAACCGCAAAAACCTGGCCGGAGATGCTCTTGGCCGCGTCCGATCCGAGAAAGGCGACCATGGGTGCGATCTTTTCTGGCGTCATCTGCTTGAGCTTGGCGACCCGGGTTTTGTCGGCTTCCGTCTCTGTCGGGATGGAGCTGACCATCCGGCTCCAGGCGAACGGAGCGATGCAGTTGGAGCGGACATTGAAGCGCTGCAGGTCCATGGCGATGGCGCGCGACAGGCCGACGATGCCGAGCTTGGCCGCCATGTAGTTCGCCTGACCGAAATTGCCGATCAGCCCCGCCGTCGAAGTCATGTGGACGTAGGAGCCGGATTGCTGCTGTCTGAAATGCGGTGCGGCCGCGCGGCTGACATTGAAGCTTCCGTGGAGGTGCACGTCGATGACGGCGCGCCATTCATCCGGCGACATGCGGTGGAAGATTGCATCGCGCAGGATCCCGGCATTGTTCACGACGATATCGATCCGGCCGAAATTGTCGAACGCCGCCTGAACGATGCGCTCGGCGCCTTCCCACTCGGACACGGAGTCGCGGTTCGCCACCGCCTGTCCGCCGGCGCTGCGGATCGCTGCTGCGGCCTCCTCGGCCGCGGAGGCGTTCTCGACTTCTCCCGTCAGCGTGACGCCGACATCGTTGACGACGACGCTTGCACCCGACTTGGCCAAGCCCTCCGCTATGGCTCTGCCTAAACCCTGGCCTGCGCCCGTGACGATTGCGACCTTGCCGTCCAGCATTCCTGCCATGGTCGAATTCTCCCTGTTTTCAGATTGTTGCCGCTGTCCCGAGGATCGCCGTCGCCTGGCTCGAGAGCACGCCGCCATTGGCATGGGCGAGGGCGATCTCGGCTCCCTGGATCTGGCGTTCGCCGCAGGCGCCCCTCAGCTGCTCCACGGCCTCGATGATCGTGAACAGGCCGTACATCCCCGGATGATTGCACGAGAGCCCGCCGCCATTCGTGTTCACGGGCAGGCTGCCGCCGGGCGCGATCGCGCCGCTCGATACGAAGGATCCACCTTCTCCCTTCGGGCAGAAGCCGAGATCCTCCAGGAACAAGAGCGTCGTGAACGTGAACGCGTCGTAGACCATCACATGGTCGATGTCGGACGGACCGACGCCTGCCATGTCGTAGGCTCTCCGGACCGACTCCACGGCGGCTGTCGTGGTGAGGTCGGGCATGGCCGCGATCTGCCGGTGGCTCACGGCGGTGCCGGTGCCGAGAACGTAGATCGGTGGCTTCGCGAGATCCCGCGCCCTGTCGGCACGCATCAGCACAAGCGCTGCCCCGCCATCCGTCACGAGGCAGCAGTCGGCTCTTGTGATCGGGTCGCTGACCATGCGGGACGACAGGATCTCGTCACGCGTCAGCGGTCCGCGGGCGAAGGCATCCGGATTCAGATTGGCCCAGGTGCGCGCCGCCAGCGCCACGTCCGCGAGGTTCTCGCGGGTGGTGCCGTAATCGTGCATGTGCCGCGCAGCCGACAGCGCATAGCTCGAGATCGGATAGCGCGGCTTGTAGGGAGCCTCATAGGGTTGCGGATCCGGCATGGAGACGAGCCGTCCCCCGGCGCTCAACTGGTTGGAGCCGTAGCAGATCAGCGCAACGTCGCATAATCCGTGGTCGAGAGCCGAAACGGCGTTCTGAAGATGGAACAGGAAAGAGGCGCCGCCGACCATGGTGCCATCTGCATGACGCACTGAGATTCCGAGGCGCTCCGCCGCATTGAGGACGGGTAGGCCGGACGAGGAGATAGCGCAGAATAGCCCGTCCACATCCTTCAGCCCGAGCCCGCAATCCTCGAGCGCAAGGATGACAGCTTCCTGCATCTGGTCGAAGGGCGTGCGTCCGGGAGCGTTCCAGCGCTTGGTGTTGCCGATGCCGGCGATGGCCGCGCGGCCGCGAAGAGGATGGCTCACGATGCGCCTCCTGCGCTAGGTGCGAACAGGACGATCGGCTCCGGTTCCGCGACGATGCGTGCCTGAACCTCCATCCCGATCCGAACCTCGTCCGGTGAGACCCCATCGACCCTGCTCATCATTCGCGCGCCCTCGGCCAGGTCGACCAACGAGACATTGTAGTTGTTGTCGCGCTCGCGCACGGTCGTCGTCGAATAGATTGTGCCGCGTCCGGACGCCTCCTTCCATTCGATCTCGGACGAGCCGCAGGCTCCACAGACCAAGGCGGGCGGGAAGCGGCAGGCATGGCATGTCCGACAATGCTGCAGGAGGAAGCGACCCTCCTTCAATGCGGTGAGCCAAACCTCCTCAGGTCCCGGACCGTCAAAGCGGGGATCGGGGCTCATGGCGCTCCTCCTTGAGCTTTGCGGGAAGACCAGACATCGAAGGCGAGCGCCTCCTTGAGCGGCAATTCAGTCGAGGCCTTGAGACTGCGTTTGAAACGCCGCCCAATGCCGTTCTCCGCGAGGCCGTTTGCGACTTCGCGCGCATCAGCGGCAGGATCGCTTGAGCGGATCGCAAAGCCGCACTCGGTCAGAACGGCCAGCAGGTCGCTCTCCGGTGAGAACAAGATCGCCCGAGCGAGCAGGGGCCCTAGTCTGTGATGGAGAAGAACTGTCAGTGCCGGCGAGTTCCGCCAGTTGCCGGCTGTGCTTGTGTCGGAACCGATCATAGCCCGGTCCGCTGCGAGCAGGATCGGCAGCCCGCGTGGACCAATAAAGCCGGAAGGCAAGGCGAAGACGGGAAGGGGAGCTTCCAGCAGAAGACCCGTCAGCTCTCCGATAACCTCGACTTCCATCACATCCCCATCGAAGGAGCCGGCAAGGACGAGAACGGCAGACTTCTCGGCTTCACGCAATGCACGCCTCATGCGCGCGAGACGCTCCGCATCCGTTTCGGTGCCTGAGAACTCGATCCGATGCAGCGCGACGGGGCTTTGCAGATGGTCCGTCATGTCCGTCTAGCGCCCCCTATACTGAGGAGGGCGCTTCTCAAGGAAGGCTGCCGTGCCCTCCTTGGCGTCCTCGGTGCCGAGGAGCCCGGCCATGAGCGAAACCTCATGGGCTAAGGCGGCCTGCAGGTCCATCATGCCAGCGCTGCGCAACGCGGCCTTCGCCGTCCGGCTTGCAAGAGGAGCCTTTGCGGCGATGTCCTGTGCCTTTGCGATGCTGGCCTCCACGATGCACTCTGCGGGGACGACCTCATCAGCAAGGCCGATGCGCCGCGCCGTCCATACGTCCACGAAATTCCCGAGCAGCGCGGCCCCGATCTGCGGGCCCGATCCAGTCCTCGGCCGCCAGAGCTGAGTGCCGCCGGCGCCCGGAATAATGCCTAGATTAATCTCGGGCTGTCCGAAGACGGCATTGTCTCCCGCGACGATCAGATCGCAAGCGAGCGCCACTTCGCATCCGCCGCCGAGGCAGAAACCCGCGACCCCGGCCACGATGGGCTTCTCCGTGGATGCGATGCTCTCGAATGCGCGGCGGGTGGGCGACGCCATGTAGCTCGCGGGGGAATGACCGGCGAGGGCGTCGATATCCGCGCCGGCAGAGAAGTTCCTCTCTCCTCCGGTGATCACAATGGCGCGAATAGCGGAGTCCTGGTCGGCTGCAGTAAGCTCCTCGGCAAGGCGCTCGAGGATGGCCGGGTTCAGCGCATTGCGCGCTGCCGGTCTGTCAATCGTGAGCAGCAGGACGGCGTTGGCCCGCTCGGCTCTTACTGAAGCATTGCCGCTGGCTGACATGTCTGCTCCTGGTTCCTGAGGAGAGGCTACATACTGATCGGTATGTTGACAAGAGGGGCATTTAATTCGCTGCAATGCAGCAAAAATCTCACGTTTTTGAGTACATTATCACAGTTCCGGATCATGATTGACAGTACGGCATACTCACCAGTATCTTTGCGACAATAATAAAAACGAGGACGGCGTTCAAACAGGAGGAAGGCTCATGAAGGTTCTGAAGACTCTTGCCGCGGCGGCCCTTGGCGCCCTCGCTATTGCCGGGCCGGCCTATGCGCAGGCCCAGCAGCCGATCAAGGTCGGCGTCATCTTTCCCTTGAGCGGAGGAGCCGGTCCGCAGGGGCAGCATGTCACCCAAGCTATCCAGGCAATGGCCTCCATCATCAATGATGCCGGCGGCGTCATGGGACGGCCGATCCAGATCATCTCCCGCGATGACGAATCGACCCCGGCCGTGGGCGTGTCCCGCGCCAACGAGCTCATTTCCGAGGGCGTCTCGGTCATCATCGAGGGCTGGAACAGCCCCGTCACCCTGGCCATGCAGCCGGTGATCAACCGTGCCGGCATCCTGGACATCACCGCGATCTCAAAGGCGGACCCGATTCTCTCGGGCGAAGGCAATCCGCTCGCCGTTCGCCTCAACAGCTCGAACTCCCAGGACGGCGCGGTCATTGCGAAATACATCGGGGACAGCGGAGCCAAGCGCGTCGCGTTCCTCACCGAAAACGATGCCTACGGCAACGGCGCGCAGGAGGCCATTGAGGCCGAACTGAAGAAGATGAACTATCAGTACGAGAAGGTCGCGGAGGAGAAGTTTCCGTTCAACCAGGCCGACTTCCGTGTGGCACTCACCAACGTGCGCGCGGCCAATCCCGACGTGACCGTGGCGATCAACGCCAATGAGGGCCTCGGCATGCCGGCGCTGATCCGCCAGGCGAAGCAGAGCCGCCTTCCGGGCAAGCTCGTGACGGCGGTGGGAACCGTCGCGCCGAGCGTAATCCAGGTTGCGGGCGAGGCTGCCAATGGCGTGCTCGGAGCCGACATCTACTTCCCGGACGTCGAGCCCTTCGCCTCTAACCCGGAGAACCAGAAGTTCGTCAAGAAGACGCAGGAGATGTTCAACTACACGCCCGACAAGTACATGGCGCTCGGCGCGACGGCCCTTCAGGTCTGGGCCAAGGCCGTGAACGAGTTGAAGACCCTGGACAAGGAGCCCATCGCCAAGCGCATCCGTGGCGGCAACTTCACCGGTACGGTCATGGGCGACATCAAGTTCGCCCCCAATGGCCAGCTTGAGTCCAATCATAAGCTCTTCACGGTCGAGGATCAGAAGATCGTCGTTCGTCCGGCCTCGAACTGAGGGGGCTCCCATGTCCGGCGTCACGGGACCAGTTCTGCGCGTCGAAGCCCTTGGCGTCAGCTATGGCGCCCTGGTGGCCCTCGACGATGTCACCTGGAGCGTCCGAGAGGGCGAGATCCTGGGGATCATCGGTCCGAACGGCGCCGGAAAAAGCTCCTGCTACGATGCCGTGACGCATCTGGTCCGCAGACGAGGGCAGGTCTTCCTGAACGGCGAGGAGGTCACGGACATCGCGCCACATCTCCTCGCCGAGCGCGGCCTGAAGCGGGCGTTCCAGCAGAATGCCTTCTTCCATGAAATGACGGTTCTGGAGAACATGATCACGGTTCTCCAGGATCGTTACGGAACAGGGCTCGTTGCCACGACGCTGCTCCCGTTCGCGGAGGCGCGCCGCCGGCGGGATGCAGTCGAGGATGCACGGCAGCGTCTCATGCGCTTCGGAATTCCGGAGGCCTATCACGGGCTCAAGCCCACCAACATTCCCTATGGCACGCAGCGGATGCTCTCCATTGCGCTGGCCTATGGTAGCGGGGCGAAGGCCCTGCTTCTCGACGAGCCTGCCGCCGGTCTGGGCGGCAAGGACATGACGCACCTGATTGACCTTCTGATCTCGCTCAAGCAGGAGAGGCTGGCCCTCGTGGTCATCGAGCATCACATGGACCTCATCATGTCCGTCGCAGACAAGATCGTCGTGCTGGAGCAGGGCCGGCTGCTTGCCACCGGAACGCCGCAGCAGATCCAGTCCGACCCGCGAGTTCTCGAGGCCTATCTGGGGCGCGCGCAATGAACACCCGACCAGTTCTGGAAACCACGGATCTCAAGGTCGCCTATGGCGGCAACCTCGCCCTTGACCTGCCGCGCATCGCCGTTCGCGAGCGGGAGCTCGTCGGCGTCGTCGGCGCCAATGGAGCAGGAAAGTCGACTCTCGTGAACAGCCTCCTGGGGTGGTCGCGAGGCTCGCCGAAGGTCTCCGGCAAGGTTCTGCTCGACGGCAGGGACATCTCCGCGCTGCCGCCGCATGAGCGGGTGAAGGCGGGGCTGCTGCTAATTCCCGAAGGAAAGCTCGTCTTCACCCAGATGAGCACCGAGGAAAACTTGGCGTCGACCGCCGACGATGCTCCGGCCGGCCAGGGAAGGCGGCGCTACTCGACCGATGAGGTCTACGCGCTCTTTCCCCGCCTCTACGAGCGGCGCCACCATCTCGGGTCCCAGCTTTCGGGAGGCGAGCGGCAGATGCTCGGCATCGCCCGCGCTCTGAGGCTCGGACCGCGCGCGCTCCTGCTCGACGAGCCCTCCATCGGGCTGGCCCCCCGGCTCGTCTCGACGGTTCTCGAAACCGTGCGCTCTCTCGTCGATTCAGGCCTCACGGTCCTCCTCGTCGAGCAGAACGTCCATGCCGCCATTGAGGTCGTCGACCGCCTGATCCTGCTCGAACGCGGCCGCATTCTCGCCGAGGGAACCGCCTCCGAAATGCGGGACGACCCACGGATCGCTGAGGCATATCTCGGAGCGCATGTCTGATGAATCTCACGCAGCAGCTCGTCAACGGCATCGTTCTCGGCCATGCCTATGCGCTCATCGCCATCGGCTGGACCGTGCTCCTCGGGGTCGCCCGTCTGGTCAACTTCGGGCATGGCCAGATGTACATGCTGGGTGCCTTCGTCACTTGGTACGGCATTTCGCGGCTGGGCCTGCCCTACATCCTGGCCATTCCGCTGGCCATGCTCGTGGGCGTCGCCGTCGGCTACGTCATGCAGAGGGTGATGCTTCAGCTCACCCTGAAGCAGGATCTCGTGTCCATCATGATCGTCACGCTGGGCTTCGGCTACGTGCTTCACGGCGCGGCGGCCCTGTTCTTCGGCTCGACCGGCCAGATTCTTTCAACGCCTCTGTCGATGGAGGACGTCTACTGGGGCGACCTCTGGTTCACGTACCAGGACATCGCTATCGTGATCGTGGCCATCCTCTTCTTCGCGGCCCTGAAGTATATCATCGACCGGACGCGCCTCGGCCGACTCGCGCGCATGGTCGCGGAGGATCCGCAGCTGGCGGAGCTCGCCGGCATCAACGTGAAGCGGGTCTATCTCGGGGTGTTCGCCTTCGAGGGAGCGGCGGTGGCCCTGGCCGCAGCTCTTGTCGCGCCCCGGACGCCGATCCTGACCTCCATGGGCTTCGATGAGGTGATCATCACCTTCGTCGTGGTTGTCCTCGGAGGCATCGGCAGCGTGCTGGGCAGCTATCTTGCCGGCCTCGCGCTCGGTCTTTTCGTGGCTTTCTTCGGAGCCTTCGTCTCGCCGGCCTACGCCATGGCTGCCGCCTTCGCGGTTCTGATCGCGGTGCTGGTCATCCGGCCTGGCGGCCTAGCCGTCAGCCCGGGGGGGCGATGATCATGAACACGGGTCTGAAAACCATTCTGTTCGCCGCGCCCGCGGTGCTCGGGTTCTTCGTGCCGATGGCGCTCGGAGGCTCGGGGGCGGTCTACGCCGCCTGTGTCCTGGTCGCGATTTTCGCCGTGATGTCCTACGGGCTGGACATCATCGTGTCGGATCTCGGCGAGGTGAGCCTTGCCCACACCGTCTTCTTCGCGGCCGGCGCCTATACTACGGCTCTCCTCTCAGCGAGCGCCGGCATGGGGCCGATCCTGTCATTGGCCGGCTCCATCCTCGTCGCCCTGGCGGTTGCCGCTCTCCTGGGCTTCGTGACCCTGCAGCTGCGTGAGTTCGTGTTCTCCCTCGTCACCTATGCGGTGGCGGTCGTGGCGGCGACGATTGCGCAGAACTGGAGCTTCCTCGGGGGGTCCGACGGGTTGCGCGGCATTCCACCCTTCGAGATTTCGTTGCTCGGGTTCAGCGCCCGGAACGACCAGGAGCTCTGGCCGGTCGCCTACCTGCTGCTTCTGGTCGCCATCTACATGGTCTCGTCATTCCGCCGTTCGAAACTGGGAAAGGCGGCGATGATGGTGCACCTCAATCAGAGGCTTGCGGTGACATCCGGCGTCGACCCGCAGCAGACGCGGCTTCAGGTATTTCTCCTGTCGGCTCCAATCACCGCTTCTGCCGGATGGCTCTACGCCTATCAGCGCGCCTATATCAGCGCGGACGTGCTCGAGGCCTATTTCCTCATCCTCATGCTGACGGCCGTCGTCGTGATGGGACGCCGCCTGCTGCTCGGGCCGCTCGCAGGCGTCGCACTGATCCTGGTGCAGGAGAAGTTCTTCTCCTTCGGCGGCTATGTCGACAAGATCATCCTGGGAAGCGTCCTGATCGTCTCGCTCGCATTCCTGCCGAACGGCATCATCGGACTTTTCGCGTCGATCCGCACCCTCTTTCCACGACGCACCATGCCGATCGGCAAAACCATTCCCGAGAGGAGCTAAGACATGACAGTCATCTGGCAGCCCACCCTGGATGCCGAGTCCGGGCATTGGCTCTCCGTTGCCGCGAAAATGGCGGACGAGAGCTTCGCTCCCCTCGCCGAGGAGCTCGACCGGGAGCAGCGCTACCCCTGGGAGAACGTGCAGCGCCTCGTCGACAACAGGCTCGCCGGCCTCTTCATCCCCAAGGAATATGGCGGCGAGGGAGCCAGCCTCACATCCACCGTCGCCGTGGTCGAGAGGATCGGCTCCCGCTGCTCCTCGACGGCGGCCATCCTCTGCGCCTACCAGCTCGGCGCCTTTCCGGTTCTCCTGGCCGGTCGGGATGACCAAAAGAAGCACTATCTGGGAGAGATGACGAGAGGCGTCGCCACGAGCTTCGCCCTGTCGGAGCGGGAGGCGGGGTCCGACGCCGCTGCGATCACGGCGACGGCGACCCGCGAGGGCGACGGCTGGCGCATCCGGGGCGAGAAGTACTGGATCGGCAATGGCGGCGCTTCGCGCTACTACGTGGTCTTCGCGAAGACGGATCCCGGCGCCGGCGGACGGGGTATTTCGGCCTTCATGGTCGACAAGGAGCAGGACGGCGCCGTCATCGACGAACTTTCCGACAAGATGGGCATCCGCGGCACGCAGACATCAAACCTGAAGCTCGATTTGGTCGTGCCGGACGAAGCCCGCATCGGTGACGTGAACCGGGCCCTGCGCCTTGCCTTCCAGACCCTGAATGTCGGCCGGGTGATGGTAGCTGCGCAGTCCCTCGGGCTGGCGCTCGCCGCCTATCGCGAGGCCTCCACTAGGGCGGTGGAGCGCCGCGCCTTCGGCCATGCCATCGTCGACAACCAAGGCATCGGCTTCAAGCTGGCGGACATGGCGGTGGAGATCTCCGCCGCCCGCATGATGCTCTACGAGGCCGCCAGGGCCTATGACGAGGGGAGGGACGTCGCCAATCTCGGGGCCATGGCGAAGCTCTACGGCTCCGAGGTCGCTCACCGCGCGGCGGATGCGGCCGTGCAGATCTGGGGCGGCTTCGGCTACTGCAAGCCCTGTATCGCCGAGCGCCTCTATCGCGACCAGCGCATCCTCGAAATCTATGAGGGAACATCCGAGATACAGCGTCTTGTTCTGGCGCGCGCGGTGCGCAAAGAAGTCGAGGACGCCTCTGCCGCAGGGCAGGGGGAAACCTCGCAGCTACGGAGTGCGTGATGGACGCTGACATCTCGTCCCTCAAGACGGCGAACGGCAACGAGGCGCGGCACGAGATCGTGCGCGCCGCGGCCGAGGTCTTCATGGAGTTCGGCTTTGCGGCCACCTCCATCGATGCCGTTGCGGAGCGGCTCGGGGCCACCAAGGGACGGATCTACCACTATTACGGCAGCAAGGCGGAGCTGTACTTCGATGTGCAGATCGCGGCAATGGAGCGCCTCCTCCGCGAGATCGAGCCGATTGCCCAAGGGGAGGGGAACGCGGCGGAGCGCCTGGAGGCGATGGCGCTGCGTCATGCGACGATCCTGATGGAAGACCTACCGATGCAGAAGGTCGCCGTGCGGGGGCTGGAGCGCGAATTATTGGGCGCGGTTGCCGCGCGGCACGCCAAGACCCTGCGCTCGATCATACGGCTGCGCGACGACTACGAGCAGATCTTCGCGGAGGTGGTCGATGCAGGCATTAGGGATGGGCTTTTCGTCGACCTGCCGCCGCGTCTTGCCACGAAGCCCTTCTTTGGGGCCCTGAACTGGCTGACCGTCTGGTACGTGCCGCGCCGCCTGCAGAAGCCCGAGGACGTTGCCGAGATCGCCCGGACGCTGACCGGGTTCGCCATGCGTGGAATTCTCAAGGGAGCCCAGCCGTGAATGCGCAGATGACCCGCCCCCATTCCGAGGACGTCTGGGATCCCGTCGAGCTCTGGTCCCGCGAGCGGATCGAGGAGTTCCAGCTGGCCGCGCTGAAGAAGCAGCTGGCCCGGGTCGAGGAGCGCAGCGCCTATTACAAACAGGTGTTCAGGGAAGCGGGTTTCGCGGCGGCCGAGCTGATGAGCCTCGAGGACCTGCGCCGCCTGCCCGTCACCCGCAAGGCGGATTACGTGGCGGGCCTGCAGGCCGATCCTCCTTTCGGGACGTTGCGGGCGGTCGGCGTCGACGAGGCGGTCCGGGTTCATTTCTCGTCCGGCACGACGGGCCGCCCGTCACCCGTTCTCTGGACGAAGCGGGACGTGGAGCGCTGGGCCGATCTCTATGCGCGCTATCTCTACGCCCAGGGACTGAGGGCGGGCGACGTCTTCCAGTGCATGTTCAACTATTCCTGGTTCGTCGGAGGGCTGGGGGCGACCCTCGCGGCGCAGCACATCGGCGCGCTCGTGATCCCCGGCGGGTCTGTGGACACCAAGCGGCAAATCGAGACGATACAGGAATATGGAACCAAGGCTGTGATTGGCACACCCTCCTTCATGGCGCATGTGGCGGAGGCCGCGGAGGAGATGGACGTCGACCTGGCCGCATCCACCGTCAAGATGGTCTGTGTCGGCGGCGAGCCGGGCGCGAGCATCCCCGGCACCCGCGAGCGCCTGGAGCGCATGTGGGGCGCGAAGATGTTCGACTGCTACGGCGCGCTCGAATGCCAGCCCATCGGCTGGGACAGCGTGCTCCAGCTCGGCCCGCAGATCGCGGAGGACTTCATCTATGTGGAGATCCTCGACCCGGACACCCTCGAGCCGGTCGAGGATGGACAAAGAGGCGTCCTCGTCCTGACCCATCTCGACAAGGAGGCCTGTCCGCTCGTGCGCTGGTGGACCGGCGACGTAGTCGTGCGCGACCGCACCCCCACACCGGATGGCCGCACCCATGCGACCCTCAAGGGCGGCGTGCTCGGGCGTGCCGACGACATGCTGATCGTGCGCGGCGTCAACCTGTTCCCGACGGCCGTCGAGGATATCGTCCGGGCCTTTCCCGGGACGACCAATGAATATGTCCTCGTCATTGATGATTCCGTGAAGGACCCGAAGAACGGTTTCCTGACCGGCGTCAAGCTTCGCGTGGAGCGCACGGACGATGCGCCTGCCGATCTCGGCGAGAAGCTGGCGTCCCGGCTCCGCGAGCGCCTGCAGGTTCGCTTCATCGTCGAGGTCCTGCCGGCCGGCACGCTGCCGAGAACGGTCCACAAGGCCAAGCGCGTAGTCATGGAGTAGCCCTATGGCAGCGCCGCGCCCGCTCACAGGGAAACGCGTCATCGAGCTGGCGCAGTTCATCGCCGGGCCG
Source organism: Microvirga splendida (assembly GCF_016427565.1). GTDB lineage: Bacteria > Pseudomonadota > Alphaproteobacteria > Rhizobiales > Beijerinckiaceae > Microvirga > Microvirga splendida. Next base: position 9,718 of record NZ_JAELXT010000039.1, on the reverse strand, counting down.
ACGGCGGCCCAGCTCCTCGCGGATTTCGGAGCGGAGGTCATCAAGATCGAGGCGCCGACGGGGGACGGCTCGCGGGGTTTGCCGGGCACAGCCTTCGGGAGCGTCTATACCCGCAGCTTCAACACGTCCAAGGCGAGCACCGTCATCGACACGCGCCAGGAGGCGGACCGCGCACGGCTGGGGGAGCTGCTCGCCTCGGCGGATGCCCTCGTCTGCAATCTCGCTCCCGGAGCCCTGCGGCGTCTCGACCTCGATGCCGCCTCCATCCGCCGCCGCTTCCCGAAACTGGTCGCGACCCTGATCTCGGGCTACGGACAGCAGGACGAGCGGACCTGCATGGACACCATCGCCCAGTGCGAAAGCGGGTTCGCCTGGCTCAATGGAGCGGAGGACGGCAGCCCGCGGCTCTCCACGAGCTGGCCCGCCGACTTCTTCTCCGGTTTCTATGCGGCGCTGTCCACGGCCATGGCCTTGGCTGAGCCCGACCGCGCGGAGGGCTGCATCATCGACATCTCGATGATGGAGATCGCCGCCGCCATGCTGCTCGGGCCCGCGGCCCTGCTCGTCGCCGAGGGCGGCCAGCCGGCGCCGGGTACAGGCAACAGGGATCGCGCCTCGGCTCCGTCCGGCGTTTATCCGTGCCAGGATGGTCAAATCTACATCTATGGCGGTCTTGATCCTTATTGGGCGAAGCTGAAGCCCCTCGTCGGTGGGCGCGATGCTCCCATTACGGAGCGCATCGCCTGTGCGCAGGAGTTCGACGAGAGGGTCGGAGCCTGGACCGCTCAGCGCACCTGCGAGGCCGCTCTCGCCGTCATGAACGAACTAGGCATCCCGGCTGGAGCCGTGCGCGATCCGGTGAGCGCCGTGGAGATGATCCGCAGCCTGCGCCAGGGGGCAGTGAGCCGCGGGCTGGGTAGCGGGGAGCACGTGCCAAGCTTTCCAGCCCTTTTCGACGGTGAGCGGATCGCCCGCTCGCCCGCCCCGCCGCTTGGCGGCACCCGTCAGGCCGAATGAACCGGAGCCAGATCATGTCATCCTCCTATAATGAGCCCTACGATGCATCCGTGCTCCGCGATGGTCTTTTCGTAGAGAAGTCCGCTTTCGTGTCCGGGGCAGGCTCCGGCATCGGACGCGCCATCGTGCTTCGCCTCGTCGAGCTCGGCATGTCCGTCTTCGGGACCGGCCGCCGTGTCGAGATGCTGGAGGAGACGGCAAAACGCGCCGGAGGCAAGGCCGGTACATTCACGTACAAGCCCTGCAATGTCCGCGAGACCGAGGCGATCGAGGCGCTTGTGCGCGAGGTAGGAGAGGCGCAGGGCATCGATCTGCTGGTCAACAATGCCGGCGGACAGTTCTTCGCTCCGGGCACCCAGATTAGCCGGAGAGGGTGGGACTCTGTCATCGATCTCAACCTGAGCGCTGTCTTCACGGTAACGAAGGCGGCCCACCCCTATCTCAAGGCGCGGCGCGGCAGCGTGGCGAACATCTCCCTCTCCGGCGTCGATCGCGGCTCAATGGGCCTCGCCCATTCGATCGCCGCCCGGGCCGGCGTTCTGGGCATGACCCGCTCGCTCGCGCTCGAATGGGCGAAGGACGGGATCAGGCTCAACTGCATCGGGCCCGGCACCGTGGTAACGGAAGGCCTCGCCGTCGAGGCGGCCCGGCCGATGCTCGACCGCCTCGTCGAGGCGACGCCCATGGGGATCCCGACCTCGGTTGAGGAGGTTGCGGAACTAGTAGCCTTCCTCGCGAGCCCTGCCGGGCGGCTGATGACGGGTCAGCTCATCCAGATCGACGGCGCTGCCCATCTCGGCCCCGGTCTCCACATGATTGCCGCCGAGTAGGAGAGATCCATGCAGGCCCTGGAGGGAGTGAAAGTCCTCGACTTGTCCCGCGTGCTCGCTGGGCCCTGGTGCACGCAGACGCTCGCGGATCTCGGCGCCGATGTCTGGAAGATCGAAGAGCCGACGCGCGGGGACGACACGCGAAGCTGGATGCCACCGGAGATCGGCGGCGAGTCCACCTACTTCATGTGCTGCAACCGCTCGAAGATGTCCGTCGCGCTCGATCTGAAGTCCCCCGAGGGACAGGAGGTCGTGCGCCGTCTCGCAGCCAAGGCGGACGTACTCGTCGAGAACTTCCGCAAGGGCGCGCTGGACCGTTTCGGCCTGGGATACGAGCAGCTTGCCGCCATCAACCCGCGCCTGGTCTATTGCTCGATATCGGGCTATGGCCGCACAGGCTCCCGCGCCGAGGAGGCCGGTTACGACTTCGCCATCCAAGCCGAGAGCGGCCTCATGGCGATCACGGGCGAGCCGGACGGGTCGGCCATGAAGCATGGGATCGCGATCACCGACGTGGTGACCGGCATGAACGCCACCCAGGCCATTCTTGCCGCGCTTCTCGCCCGCGAAAAGACCGGGCGCGGGCAGTTGATCGATCTTTCCCTCTTTGAATCCGCAGTCGCGCTGCTGGCAAATGTCGGCACCGGCTATCTGGCGACCGGCAACGAGCCCAAGCGCTTCGGCAATGCGCATGCGACCGTTGTCCCCTACCAGATCTTCGATACGGCCGATGGGGTGCTGGCCCTGGCCGTCGGCAACGATCAGCAGTTCCGCAATCTCTGCCTCCAGGTGCTCCAGCGGCCCGACCTCTGGGATGACGAACGCTACAGGAAGAACCGTGATCGGGTTCTCAACCGTTCGACCCTAATCCCTGCTCTGGCCGAACTCTTCAGGACACGAACGACGTCCGAATGGATAGGAACGCTCAAGCGGGCAGGGGTTCCGGCGGGCCAGGTGCGCAACGTGTCCCAGGTCTTCGCCAGCCCCGAAATCGTGGAGCGCAACGTTGTCGTCGAGGTGCCGGATGACCGTCACGGACGCTTGCGGCTGACGGCCTCGCCGCTGCGGCTGTCGGATACTCCCGTATGTCCACCGGTCACGCCGCCACGCTTGGGCGAGCACACCCGTGAGGTCCTCGCCCGTGAGCTTGGAATGTCCGAGCAGGACATCGACCAACTGGAGGCGAAGGCGCTCACCGGCTGAAGAGTACGCTACGAGGAATTCCGAATGAGTGACAAGCCGCTGGATCAGGAGCCCCCGATCTCGCCGTTCGATCCGCCGGACGCGGGATGGACCGTGCGCGACGACGAGCCCGGTCTGATGACCCTCGTCGGTCCCTTATGGCAGCACGGCGAAGGGGAGAGCTTGCGGTTCGGCTTTGTAGCCGAGGAGAAGCACCTCAACCGCCGGGGCGTGGTGCACGGAGGCATGTTGATGGCGTTCGCCGATCAGGCTCTCGGCCTAACCGCAAGGGAGGTCAATGGCGGTCTGCCACAGGCTACGATCCAACTTGATACCCAGTTCATTGCGCCTGTCGGCGTAGGCGAATTCGTCGAAGTCGCGGCGCAAGTGGTCCGCCGCACCCGCTCAATCCTGTTTATGCGCGGAACCCTGGTTGTAGGCGAGCGCGCCGTCGCCTCCGCACAAGGTATCTGGAAGGTCCTCGGAGCAGGTTGAATAGCTTCGCCGCAAACATTCTGCCTGCAAATTTAGCTGGTACGCGTGAGATCAGGGCCTTCAATGGCAGAGCCTCGAACATAGGCATGTCGGGGGGAGCCACTGAACTCGCCTACATGGTAAACGTCAGTAGCTGGCACGAGGCAGAAGTGAGGCGAAGGTCGGCTTAAGGCAGGAGCAGCAGACGTTCGTGAAGGCAGAGGATTCCTTGGGGTGACCCGATACAGATGGCCGCACCAGTGCCGGTCGCGGCGTGCATGGGCAAAACAGCGGCGATCGGCGAAACCCTTTTTGAAGCGCTGTTCTAAGATCAATGCGGACTTGGCTCTATTGTCGGGATGTGAGAGGTAGGCCGCAGCTAATGGTTACCACGAGACAATAAGGACAACATGACTATCTCGATCCGTTCGGCACAGGAAGCGGATGCAATGCTGATTGCACGGTTGCATTTTCATACGTGGCGAGAGACCTATCGAGGCCTTGCTCCGCAGGCCGCATTTACCGCCGTGACGGAGGAGGTCAGGCTCGACCGGTGGCAACGCATGCTTGCTAGAAAAGGTGGTGAGCAGACTATTCTGGTTGCAGAGGTCGACGGGCAACTGGCAGGCTTCGGGATGGCAGGACCAGCCTCGCACGAGATCTTTCAGAGCCGGGCCGAGATCAAGTTTCTCTATGTCGGAGCCGCATTTAAGCGTAGGGGCGTTGGCCGCAAACTCCTGCTTCACCTCGCGCGTCATATGAAGGAAGCCGGTTACAGCGGCGTAGGGCTTGGTGTGGTTGCCGGGAACAGTCCAGCCATCACTTTCTATGATGGGATGAGGGGCACAAGGGTAGGGAACTACACCGATCCTGGTCCTATCTGGCGCTCAGATAACCACCTGTATGTCTGGGAAGATCTTCCGGCGCTAGTAGCGCAGGAGGAGGAGCGCAGTTTTTGAATGCCCAACAACGTGTGACATCCGACTCATTTGGTGCCGCCGATCAAGATAGTGACGGGCTCACGCATCATCGCGCGAACCCGTCACCGTGTTTAGTCCTTACCCTGATTGATCGTGATGGGCGTCAGCTTATTCGCTTGAAGACCGTACTTTTTCACAATCTCGTCATAGATGCCTTTCTGTTGAAGGCGCTCGAGCCCTTCCTTGATGGCGTCGCGCAGCTGGGTTTCAGTCTTGAGCACTGGAATGCCGGAGAGGGAAACCGTGAAGGCTTCGCCGATGAGCACATAGCTGTTCGGCTCCTGCGACTGGAAGTACGGCAGTGTCTCGTTGCCCTGAACCGCTGCATCAAGGCGTTGTGTCTTCAGCTGTGTACGAGCATCCGCCGAACCCTCGGTGCCGATGGCCTCAACGGCGCGCTTTCCCCTCGCCACGCAGTTAGCTTGGCTCCACTCGCCGATCTGCCGGGGCCAATTGGTGGAGCGGCTCGCACCGACTTTCTTGCCGCACAGATCTTCGGGCGTCTTGATGGTCGCCGCCATGGCAGGCGAGGTGTAGAACTGCGCGCCGGATTTCATGTAGTCTACGAAGTCTACGATCTCACGGCGGGCCGGAAGATCGCTCATTCCGGCAAGCGCGATGTCGACCCGCCCTGTCTGAAGTGACGGGATCATTTGTGCGAAGGCAATTTCCTGCCACTCGATGCCAACGCCGAGTTCCTTCGCGAGAGCCTCGCCGAGATCGATATCAAAGCCTGTGAGCTTGTTCGTAGCCGGATCCTTAAAGGTGATTGGCGCATAGTTCGGCATAGTCGCTACGACAATCTTCCCGGCTTTTTTGATGCGATCCGGAAGTTCCGCCGCGTGGGACATAGTCCCAAAGCTCAAAGCAATCACGCTCGCGATCAAACCTGCTGTCAGTTTCATTGTCGTCGGTCCTTTCCTGGGGAACATTTATCAAGCGAGTACCGCCGCGATGAAATCGCGCGTTCTCTGCTGTTTCGGGTGCACCAGCACCTCTTGCGGCGAGCCCCGTTCCACAATGGCCCCCCGATCCATGAAGACTACTTCGTTCGCAACCTCGCGTGCAAATCCAAGCTCGTGGGTCACGACAATCATCGTCATGCCAGAGCGAGCCAGGTCTCTCATGACAGCCAGAACCTCGCCAACCAACTCTGGGTCGAGTGCCGAGGTCGGTTCGTCGAAAAGCATCAGCTTGGGCTTCATTGCGAGCGCACGGGCAATGGCCACACGCTGCTGCTGACCGCCAGAGAGTTCCGACGGATAGGCATCACGCTTTTCCGAAAGCCCCACGCGCTTCAGTAGCGCCATAGCTTCGTCAATGACTTCGTTGCGACGGCGCTTCTGCACGATTACTGGGCCTTCGACAATATTCTCAAGTGCCGTCATGTGCTGGAATAGATTGAAGCGCTGGAACACCATACCGCTCGACAGCCGTTGACGAGCAATTTCCGCGTCGGTCAACTCATAAAGCTTGTTGCCAACGCGCCGGTAGCCGATGAGCTCGCCGTCGACCCAGATGGCTCCCGAGTCGATCCTCTCCAGCTGGTTGATGCAGCGAAGAAGCGTGCTCTTGCCCGATCCTGAGGGCCCAACGATGCAGAGCACTTGGCCGGCGGGAATTTCAATCGACACACCGTCGAGGGCCTGAACTGAGCCGAATGCTTTGCGGACGTCGGCTGCAACAACGATCGGCATCATGGCTCAACTCTCCACGGCCGGGCGAACCATCGGACGAGACCGGCGGCCCGAGCCTTTCGCGAAATAGCGTTCAAGGAAATGCTGAGCGATGCTCAGAACTGTCACGATGATCAGATACCAGCCAGCGGACACAATCAGGAGTTCGATTACCCGTGCATTGGCGAAGTAGATCGTCTGTGCGTTGCGCAGCACCTCGGCGAACCCAATCACGCTCGCAATGGAGGTGAGCTTCACCATACTGATCACCTCATTGCCAACCGGCGGTATGATGACCCGCATGGCCTGCGGAAGAACAATACGGCGCAGGGTCGTCAGGCGCGTCATGCCGATAGCCTTGGCCGCTTCTGTCTGGCCCGCATCGACCGATAGGATGCCTGAGCGCACAACTTCTGCCGTGTAGGCGCCCTGATTGATGCCAAGGCCGAGCAGCGTTGCCACGAACGGGGTCATCACATCGACCATGCGAGCCTCGAACAGGCCCGGAATGCCGATGCGCGGGAACACCAGCGCAAGATTGAACCAGATTAAAAGCTGAAGAAGAAGCGGTGTGCCGCGGAAGAACCAGATGTAGAAAACCGCGACGCCCTTCAGTACCGGATTGGGTGACATCACCATGATGGCGAACAGGACACCGAGCGCGATGCCCAGAGCCATGGCGCAGACGGTCATGATGATTGTGTTGCCAAGACCGCTGATGATGGATTGGGCCGTGAAGAACTGCCCAACGACCGTCCAGTCGATCTGCCCCTCTGCGAATGCCTTTATCACATAGGCAAACGCCGCGAGGATCAGGGCGCTCGCGATCCAGCGTCCGTAGTGGCGGCGCGGCACATGAGTAAGATGCGCGATGGACGGATCGAAACGCTCAGGCTTCTCCATTCCCATCAAGGAGGATGCGGTGCTGCTGCTCATTCCGGTTCTCTCTGTTCGGCCTGTTCAGATCTGCGGACCGTCATAGCGCATCGCCCATTCGCGCTGTGTGTCGAAATCCGAACGTAGGCGAACAAGCTGTTCAGCGACCCGGAGCGGAGCGGTTCCGCCGTAGCCGTCACGGGTCCTGACGGCAGCATCGGGCGTCAGGCTCGCCATAAGGGCCGGGGTCAGGCGCGGGTCCACTGCCGCTAGATCGTCTGCGCTCAAATCCTCAAGGCCGATATTGCGGTCCTCGCAATATCGGACCAGGCGGCCGGTGATCTCGTGAGCCTCCGAAAAGGGTACACCCTGACGAGCGAGCCAGTCGGCCACTTCGGTGGCGAGTGTGAAGCCATCCGTTGCCTGACGGCGCATTTCGTCCACATTAACCTGCATCGTCCGAACCATTCCGGCCATGGCCGGTAGCACGAGAGTCAAGGTATCGACTGCCTCGAATGCAGCCCGCTTGTCTTCCACGAGATCGCGATTGTAGGCGAAGGGCAACCCCTTGAGCGCCGTTAGCATCGTGCCGACACCGCCGATGAGGCGTGCCGCGCGACCACGGGTCAGTTCCGCAATATCGGCGTTCTTCTTCTGTGGCATGATGGACGAGCCGGTCGCATAAGCATCGTCGAGCGCGATCCAGCGGAATTGGCGCGAGGACCAGAGGAAGATCTCCTCGGCTAGGCGGGAAAGGTTCACGCCGATCATTGCGGCAACAAATAGAAACTCCGTTACGTGATCGCGGCTGCCGACGGCATCAATCGAGTTTTCACAAGGAGCATCGTAACCGAGTTCACGGGCGGAGAGTTCGGGCGACTTGGCAATGGCTGACCCCGCGAGGGCCGCCGCCCCAAGCGGAGAGCGAGCTGCGCGCCGATCCCAATCCTGCATGCGGTCGATGTCACGAGTAAACCCCTGGGAGTGAGCAAGGAGCTGGTGCGCAAAGCTCACTGGCTGCGCGGGCTGAAGATGGGTAAAGCCGGGGGCTATGGTCCCGAGGTGCTGTTCGGCCTGAAGAGTAAGAGCTTCCTGCAGGCTCAACAGGTCGATGACGATGCGCCGAGCCTGATCCCGGAGATAGAGTTTGAGGTCGTTGGCCGCCTGATCGTTGCGCGAGCGTCCAGCCCGGAGCTTGCCGCCGAGCGGTCCGAGCCTTTCGATGAGCGCTCGCTCCAGAAATGTGTGTACATCCTCGTCCTGCTCGGATGGAGCGAGGGTTCCAGCGATGATTTCGGCCTTAAGAGCTCTAAGGGCCTTCTCAATCAACTCGCCTTCGTCCTGAGTGAGCAGCTTGGCCCTTACCAGCTCCCGCGCATGGGAGAATGAGGCGGCGAGATCATAAGCAGCTAGGCGGTAATGGCTGACATCGGAGCGCGAGAGAGCCATGAGCTCCGGGGCAGGGCCCGAGCGAAAGCGTGAAGCCCACAGGACGTTGGTTGAGGTCATGCCAGTTTCCCTTTTCCCTTTGGTGTCCCAAGGGAACCTGCGGCTGGCAAATGAAAAATTTTCTCCTCGGTATTCTTTTTTGGAATAGAATGATCGTTGTTCCGCATCTTCTCACTGTACCCGGGCCCATGACTATCCAGCGCCTCCCCAACTCCATGACCGCCCTCCGCGTCCTTCTTTCTGTGGCCGAACATGGTACGGCCTCAGGCGCCGCCGCAGCCGTCAACCTAACCCAGAGCGCTGTAAGCAAGCATCTGCGGGGATTGGAGGAGACATTGGGAATTTCCCTATTCGCCCGGAGCAGCCGTGGCCTCGTACCGACAGAAGCTGGGCGGATCTACGTAAAGCATGTTCGCCGTGCCCTTGCTGAGCTTGAGACAGGCAGCGCACACATCTCTGCCCTTAAGGCCTCACCCTGGGCCGTTCGGCTCCATGTGCTGCCGATTATCGGTGACCGCTGGCTCGTACCGCGCTTCTCACGGTTCGCGGAGCTCCATCCTGAGATCGACGTGCAGTTTACGACTTTCGTAACGGCCGACACGGCGGAAGCGGCCGATGGGGTGTTCCGGTTCGGAGAGGGGGAATGGTTGGGGCATCGAGGCGACTACTTGTTCGGCCGCGATGTCGCTCTGGTTGGCGCTCCATCCTTCGTTGCGCGCTTGGGAGGCATCGAGACGGCGAGAGATGTTCGCCGCTACACCGTACTCGACCATTTCCAAACGCCCCTGCGCTGGAGCGAGTTTGCCGAGGCACATGGGCTCGGCGACTTCACACCCGTCCACACGACTCGGTTTGGGTTCTATTCGCTTGTCATCCGAGCGGCGATCTCCGGCCAAGGACTCGCGTTGGTTCCGCGCCGGCTCGTGCAGGAGGAGCTTGAGACTGGGCGTTTGGTCAATCCGGCCGGGCTCGGCTTTAAAAGCCGCAACGCCTACTGGTTCACGACGCCCGAAGATCGCGCCATGCGTCCCGGACTGGAAGCTTTTCGGAAATGGCTGCTGGAAGAGGTGCAGGCGTCCTCGTGACGGACAGCGGCCGGAAGCTACTCTCATAGCAGCAAACGAGCGGATCGCGCGCACCGGGAGGTGCGGCGGTCTAGATGTTTGATCCCAGGGTTTGATGGTGCGATATTATCCTCAGGATGGAGGGACGCGCTATGGGCCAAGTTCTCCAT
>NZ_JAELXT010000038.1 GCF_016427565.1 Microvirga splendida | reverse complement strand
TACAGCAGTCCAATGAACTGCCCGCAAGGACACCGCCGCCTACGCTTCTCTTCCCCTCTCAACAATGTCAAAGAGCATTTGTCTCGCCAGGAGACTGGAAAGAACCCCAAGCACCCCGGCTTCCCTTGCGGGCCGTCCAGAGCTTGAAGCCTTCCCCGGCGCCAGTCCACAAGAACCGCGCCGCCGATGAAGATGTTCTAACCGAACCCCTTCCGCAGGTCAACACCTTTTCCGAATAATTTTTCGAATTCGGCATCGCCTGGCGCCATCGTTCAGTATTCAAGCAAGCTTCAGCGTTCGCAAAAGCGTATCCGCTTTTGCGTTTACTCGATCCAGATCGACGAGATCGATCTGGATACCTCGATTTTCCGTCAGAGGAGCCAAGGAAGATTGCCAGATACTGGCGTCCATGGCTCGTGCCGCTGATCAGGATCTGTCGAGACCTTGATCGAGACCCGATCGAACGGCGAGATCCAGGGATCTCGGTAGCGTCGGCGTCTTTTGAGATTGAAGCTCGCCCGAACTGAATTCCGGCGGGGCTGCGGATATGTCGATTCCCGGCTTGTTTGTCAACACCCGACAATGACCTTCCGGGAGCTTTCTATTCCACTGACCCGGGAGGGCTCGCAGATCGGGCTCCCGCGAGAAGCCGCACCGGTCGTAAGGGGGGATTGGAGCGGGCGATGGGAATCGAACCCACGACATTCAGCTTGGGAAGCTGACGTTCTACCTCTGAACTACGCCCGCGCGCCTTTATTCATATCCGGCCTTTCGGCGATCCGGCAAGGGGGCAGAAGGGATTACCGGAAATGCTTCGAGAGCTTCAGCCCCTGCGCCTGGTAGTTCGATCCCGCGCCGGCGCCGTAGAGCACCTTGGGGCGCTCGGCCATGCGCTCATAGACGAGGCGCCCGACGATCTGCCCGTCCTCCAGGATGAACGGCACATCGCGGGAGCGCACCTCGAGCACGGCCCGGGCCCCCTCCCCTCCTGCCTGCGCATGACCGAAGCCCGGATCGAAGAAGCCGGCATAGTGGACGCGGAACTCGCCCACGAGAGGATCGAACGGCACCATCTCGGCGGCATAGTCCGGCGGCACGTGCACGGCCTCCTTGGAGGCAAGAATATAGAACTGGCCCGGATCCAGTATCAGGGTGCGGGAGGCATCCGCATAAAGCGGCTCCCAGAAATCGGCGACGCGGCAGGAGCCCGGCTTGTCCACATCGACGAGGCCCGTATGGCGTTTGGCCCGGTAGCCGATCAGGTTGTCAGGCCCGAAGCCTGCCAGATCCACGCTCACGGCAACGCCATCCTGGATGGACGGCTCGGCGGAGGCCACCACCCGCTCGCTGCGGTGGAGCGCCAGAAGCTCGGCGTCGCTCAGGCGCACCTCGCCCTTGCGCAGACGCAGCTGGGACAGGCGCGTTCCCGTCCGGACCAGCACCGGGAAGGTGCGCGGCGAGATCTCGGCATAGAGGCGGCCGCGATAACCGGCGCCGATCGTGTCGAATTCCTGGCTGTGGTCGGTGATGACCCGGGTGAAGACGTCGATGCGGCCGGTCGAGCTCTTGGGGTTCGCCGCCGCCGAGAGATCCTCCGGCAGGGCCAGTTCCTCCTGGAGCTCCGCGATATAGACGCTGCCGGTTTCCAGAATGGCGCCGCGGCCCAGGTCGATCTCGTGGAAGCTCAGCTGGTCAAGGCGGTCCTGGACCGTGTGATTGCGCCCCGGCAGGAAGCTGGCGCGGACGCGATAGGCCCGACGCCCCAGCCGGAGATCCAAACTCGCCGGCTGAACCTGGTCGGACGCGAAGGGCGTCTCCGGCTTGATGGCTCCCGCCTCCGCCAGGCGCATGATGGCATCAGCCGATTGGATCCCGTCCTTCAACGCAACCATATCCGTCATCCGAGAGCCCTGCCGTCCTGAAAGTATTGAGCCTGTCAGTATCCTCTAAGCCTTGTTACGGAATTCTCAATCGCTTTCCTCGGGCTCGTCGCGGAAGGCGTGCCAGGCCAGGGTGACCCGCGCCAGCGCGCTCATCAGGGTGAGCCCGGCGAAGGCATAGGCCAGGATCGCGAAGTGCTGGGGAAGCAGGATCATGGCGGCGAAGAACAGGATCGTTTCCGTGCCCTCCATGAAGCCGGCCGTGAAATAGATCGACTTGATGCCCCGGACATCGCTGCTCATCCCGCGCTTGGCGGCAACCGCCGCGAAGGCGAGAAAACTCGCTCCATTGACATAGAAGGAGAACAGGAGGACCGCCGCCGGCAGCGCGAGGGCATCGGGGTCCCGCAGGGCGAAGGCCAGGGGGATGGCCCCGTAGATCGTGAAATCGAGCACGATGTCGAGAAAGCCGCCCCGATCCGTGCGCCGGGTCGAGCGGGCAATGGCGCCGTCAAGACCGTCGAGCAGCCGGTTGAGCCCGAACAGGACGAGGGCGGCCCCGTCGAATTGCAGGGCGATCATGAGGGCCGCTGCGAGCCCGAGCCCCAGTCCCGCCAGGGACGTGGCATCGGCGGAGATCCCCATCCCCGCAAGGCCCTGCCCCAGCCGATCCAGCGGCGGATCGATCCTGCGCCGCACCCATCCGTCGAGCATCGCCCGTTCTCCCCTGCCTCGATTGACGAGGCGTGAGGACGGCCTTACCACGGGCGGGACGAACTCCTCTACTGGCTGAAGGCAGTCTCATGTACAAGGCCGTGACCCGCGGCATCTCTGTGACGGTAACGCCCCGCTACATGCCCGAAGAGTCCTCCCCCGACGATAGCCGCTATTTCTTTGCCTATACGGTGGAGATCATCAACACGGGCCTGGAGCGGGTCCAGCTGCGCGCCCGGCACTGGCGGATCACCGACGAGAACGGCCATGTGCAGGAAGTGCGCGGCGCGGGTGTGGTCGGCGAGGAACCGGTGCTCGGGCCCGGCGAGAGCTTCAGCTACACGAGCGGCTGCCCCCTGACGACCCCAAGCGGCACCATGCAGGGCACCTACCTGATGGAGACCGCGGGCGGCGAAACCTTCGATGCCGAAATCCCCGCCTTTTCACTCGACATTCCGCGCGCAAAACGCGTGCTGCACTGAGGATCCCGATGTCCCCCAACGGTCAGCGGCTGACGCCGCTCGAAATGCTGGCGAAGCTCGTGTCTTTCGACACGGTGAGCTCGAAATCCAACCTGCCGCTCGTCGAGTTCGTGGAAGGCTACCTGCAGAGCTGGAACGTGCCTTACGTGCGCCTGCCGAACGAGGCCGGCGACAAGGCGGCCATCTATGCAACAATCGGCCCGCAGGATCGCGGCGGCATCGTGCTGTCCGGCCACACGGACGTGGTGCCTGTGACGGGCCAGGCCTGGACGACAGATCCTTTTACGCTTCGGGTGGAGAACGGGCGCGCCTATGGACGCGGCGCGGTGGACATGAAGGCCTTCGACGCGCTCGCGCTCGCCATGGTTCCGGAATTCCTGCAGGCGAACCTCGTCACGCCGATCCACATCATGCTCTCCTATGACGAGGAGACCACCTGTCTCGGCGTCGTCGACGCCATTCGCCGTCTCGGGCACGACCTGCCGCTGCCGAAGGCTGTCTTCGTCGGAGAACCGACGATGCTCGAAGTGGTGGATGCGCACAAAAGCGTCGTGACCTTCAGCACCACCGTGCATGGATTCGAGGCGCATTCGTCGAAGCCCTATCTCGGCGCGAGCGCCGTGATGACGGCGGCCGACCTGATTGCGGAGCTCAACCGCATCGGCGACGAGATGATGGAGCGCGGCGACACGAGCGGCCGCTTCGACCCGCCTTACACGACCGTACATGTGGGCACGATCGCGGGCGGCACGGCCCGCAACATCCTGTCGAAATCCTGCAGCTTCCACTGGGAGTTCCGGGGCCTGCCGAGCCTCGATCCGCAGGAGATCCCGAGCCGCCTCGAAAGGTTCGCCCAGGATGTCGCCATCAAGCGCCTCAACCGCTTCGGCGAGTTCGGACGGATCGAGACGAAGCTCGAGGTCTCCGTTCCGGGCCTTGCGCCGGAGCCGGGATCTTTCGCGGAAACTCTCGCCCTGCGCCTTGCCGGGAAGAACCACACGCAGACCGTTCCCTTCGGCACCGAGGCGGGACACTATCAGGCAGCGGGCATTCCAACGGTGGTCTGCGGTCCGGGCTCCATCGACCAGGCCCATCAGCCCGACGAGTACATCACCCTGGACCAGCTGGAGGCGGGCGTGGCCTTCATGCGCCGGCTCGCGTCGGCCTGCGCGAGTTCCTAAGACCGTTCGCAACACTCTGTCCTCATCCTGAGGAGCAGCCGTGAGGCTGCGTCTCGAAGGAGGCTCCAGCGCTCTCTGGAAACTCCTTCGAGACGGTCGCTCCGCGACCTCCTCAGGATGAGGTGAGTGTGTGTTGAGAAGGAATTATTGGGATGCTTCCGACTTGGCGATCTCGGCTTCGACTTCCGCCGGATCCAGATCGTAGAAGCGCGAGCAGAACTCGCAGGTGATGCCGATGCGGCCGTTGTCGCCCACCATGTCGCGGCGGTCCTCAGTCGAGAAGCGGTGCATCATGCTCATGATGCGCTCATGCGAGCAGGTGCATTCCTCGTGCACGTGCTGGCCCTCGAAGACACGCACGCCGCGCTCATGGAACAGGCGATAGAGAAGCGTCTCGCTCGACACGGCGGGATCGATCAGCTCGTGATCCTCGACGGTGCCGATCAGCGACTTGGCCTCGAGCCAGGCATCGTCCTCGGAAGGCGTGCCGAGATCGTTCGACGGGTGGCCCTCAGGGATATCGCCGGGATCGAGATCGGCCTGCCGCAGACGCTCGGAGGAGGATGGCAGGAACTGGATCATCAGGCCGCCGGCGCGATAGGTGTGGCGCCCGTTCTCGAACTGCTCGGCCACGGCCAAGCGCACCTGGGTCGGGATCTGCTCCGACTGGCGGAAATACTGGTGCGCGGCCTCCTCGAAGCCCTGTCCCTCGAGGGCGACGACGCCCTGATAACGGCTGCGGTCGGAGCCCTGGTCGATGGTCATGGCAAGGTAGCCGGAACCCAGAAGCTCGCCCGTCGTCACGGCTGCTGAATCGAGGGCATCCAGCCGGTCCTTGTCGAAGCGGGCCGTGGCGCGCAGGCGGTCCGGCGCGTTGAAGTCCACCACCACCATGTCGATGATGCCGTCGGTCTTCGTCTGCAACTGGAAACGTCCCTCGAGCTTGAGGGACGCGCCGAGCATGACGGTCAGTGCCGCCGCCTCGCCGATGACGCGGGCCACCCGGTCGGGATAGCCGTGGCGGGCCAGGATCGTGTCGATGGAAGGGCCGAGACGCACCACGCGCCCGCGCACGTCGAGGGGCTCGACCGCGAAGGGGAGGACGACGTCGTCATTACCTTCAAACGAGGCTGAACTCATGCGTTTGCTGCTCCAAGGCACCAGGCCAGGATGCCCTTCTGTGCGTGAAGCCGGTTCTCGGCCTCGTCGAAGACCACGGATTGCGGACCGTCCATCACCTCATCGGTGACCTCCTCGCCCCGGTGGGCGGGAAGGCAATGCATGAAGATCGCGTCCTTGTCGGCCACGCCCATGAGCCTGCCGTTGACCTGATAGGACTTCAGCAGGTTCTGGCGGCGGAACTCGTCGTCGTCGCCCATGGAGACCCAGCAATCGGTGATGACCGCGTGGGCACCCTCGGCGGCCTCGAAGGCATCGGTGGTCACACTGATCTTGGCCCCTTCCTGTTTCGCCCAGGACAAAAGCTCCGGGCGCGGCGCAAGTTCCGGCGGGGAGGCGATCTTCAGGGTGAAATCCAGGCGCGCCGCCGCGTGGACCCAGGAGGCGAGCACGTTG
Source organism: Microvirga splendida (assembly GCF_016427565.1). Lineage (GTDB taxonomy): Bacteria > Pseudomonadota > Alphaproteobacteria > Rhizobiales > Beijerinckiaceae > Microvirga > Microvirga splendida. The sequence continues at coordinate 31,335 of NZ_JAELXT010000038.1, read as the reverse complement.
TTGGCATCGCCCGTCCAGGCGACCGTCTTGCCCTCGATGGAGCCGCGATGCTCCTCGAAGGTCATGATGTCGGCCATGATCTGGCACGGATGCGTCGTCTTGGTCAGGCCGTTGATCACCGGGATCGAGGCATACTGGGCCAGTTCCGTCACCATGGCATGATCAAGGGTGCGGATCATGATGGCGTCCACATAGCGGGACAGGACGCGGGCCGTGTCGGCGATGCTCTCGCCACGGCCGAGCTGCATCTCCTTGCCGGTGAGCATCAGGGTCTCGCCGCCCAGCTCGCGCATGCCGACGTCGAAGGAGACACGAGTGCGGGTGGAGGGCTTGTCGAAGACCATGGCCAGGACCTTGCCCTCGAGCGGGCGCTCCTTGGCCTTCTCGCCGCGGCGACGCTTGGCCTTGAGGTCGGAGCCGATCCTCAGAAGGCTCCGGATCTCGGCTCCCGAAAAATCGCTGAGATCGAGGAAGTGACGGGTCTTCATTGAACGGCTCCCCGCTGGGAGACGTTCTGCTGCCCAGCTTCAATGGCCGCGCAGGCGGCTTCGATGCGGTTGACGGCCTCGGAGATCTCCACATCGCTGATGATCAGCGGCGGCAGGAGACGGGCCACGTTGTCGCCGGCGCCGATCAGAAGCAGCTTCTGGGCCCGGGCGGCGGCAATGAACTCGGTGTTGGGCACGACGCTGCGCAGGCCCATCATGAGGCCATGGCCGCGCACGTCGGAAATGACGCCGGGGTGGCGGTCCTTCAGCTCGGCAAGGCGCTGCTTGAGCAGCAGGCCCTTGCGCTCGACCTCCTTCAGGAAGCCGGGCTCCAGGATTACGTCGAGCACCGCATTGCCCACCGCCATGGCGAGCGGGTTGCCGCCGAAGGTGGTGCCGTGGGTGCCGACCGTCATGCCCTTGGCAGCCTCGACTGTCGCAAGGCAGGCGCCCATGGGGAAGCCGCCGCCGATGCCCTTGGCGACTGACATGATGTCGGGCGTCACGCCGGTCCATTCATAGGCGAAGAGCTTGCCGGTGCGGCCGACGCCGGTCTGGATCTCGTCGAAGATCAGGAGCAGGCCGTGGCTGTCGCACAGATGGCGCAGCTCGCGCAGGAAGGCGTTCGAGACCGTGCGGATGCCGCCCTCGCCCTGGATCGGCTCGATCATGAGGGCCGCGGTCTCGGGGCCGATCGCGGCCTTCAGGGCGTCGAGATCCTCGACGGGAACCTGATCGAAGCCGTCCACCTTCGGGCCGAAGCCCTCGATATATTTGGCCTGGCCGCCGGCCGCGATGGTCGCCAGCGTCCGGCCGTGGAAGGCGCCCTCGAACGTGACGATGCGGAAGCGCTCCGGATGACCGTTCACGGAATGATGCTTGCGGGCCATCTTGATGGCCGCCTCGTTGGCCTCGGCGCCGGAATTCGAGAAGAAGACCACGTCCGCGAAGGTGTTCTCGACCAGGCGCCTCGCCAGCCGCTCCCCTTCGGGGATCTGGAAGAGGTTGGAGGTGTGCCAGACCTTGGAGGCCTGCTCCGTCAGGGCCTGGACGAGGTGCGGGTGGGCATGGCCCAGGGCGTTGACCGCGATGCCGGCCCCGAAGTCGAGATATCGCTCGCCATCTCGGCCGAAGAGCCAGGGACCCTCCCCTTTCTCGAAGGACAGCTCGGCACGGGCATAGGTCGGCAGCAATGGCGATGTCACAGGTTGTCTCCGCCTCCAAGGACCCAAGGTCGCACCTGGATCCGAAAAAGAAAGCGCCGCCCCAGCGGGGGCGGCACGGATCGGGATTCTACCGAGGTGCGGGACCCTGTCAATTCAAGAGAAATGAAGTGACTCATCACAAGGGAATTTTTGCCCCGAGGAGTTCCTTGGGGAAAACGACAGGGCCTGTTCGGGGACTCTTGCGCCGGAGTCCACCCATCCTGTAACTTCGGGTCAGTCAAGCACGGCATTCGTGCGGCGGCATTCACCCTCAGGAGTGACCCTCACAGCGCGGTCGGACACAAAAACCCTGTCCGCGATGTATCCGGGATTCTGATGTTTGGAGGCCGCCTCCGAAGGAGGCAGATTGAAAATGATAGATGCGGGCGCAACTTGGACGGACGAGCGGGTCGAGCTCCTGAAGAAGCTCTGGACCGACGGTTTGAGCGCGAGCCAGATCGCCGCCGAGCTGGGCAACGTGACCCGCAATGCGGTCATCGGCAAGGTTCACCGCCTCGGCCTGTCCGGCCGCGCCAAGGACGCGAGGCCGGCCGCCTCGGCCGCAGCCGCCCGCCCCCGCAAGGCGACCCGCGCGCCGAGCGCCCCGGCTCCCCTGCCGCCCCAGCCGCACAACAACAATGTGGTCATCGCCCCCATCGCCCTCCAGCCGGTGGCAGCTGAGCCGCAAGTTTATGTCGAGGACGACCTGGCCGTTCCGGTCTCCGAGCGCGTGACCATCATGGACCTGCGCGAGTCCATGTGCCGCTGGCCCATGGGCGACCCGACCAAGCCAGAATTCCGCTTCTGCGGGGCCCGCTCCATCACGGGCCTGCCCTACTGCACCCACCATGCCCGCGTCGCCTACCAGCCGGTGGCCGACCGCAAGCGCGACCGCAAGCTCGCCCGGGCATAAGCCTCATCGCACCCAAAACACAAGAGCCGCGCTGATCGCCTCAGCGCGGCTCTTTTTTGTGTCCAGCGCCCTGACGCCTCAGGCCTCGAGCGGCTGATCCTCGCGGGCGAAGGTCTCGTCGAAGGAATAGCCGGCGCCGCGCACCGTGCGGATGGGATCGGGCTTGCGCGGCAGGCCGATGGCCTTGCGCAGGCGGCCCACATGCACGTCGACTGTGCGCTCGTCGATATAGACGTCGTGGCCCCAGACCGCATTGAGCAGATGCTCGCGGGAAAAGACACGACCCGGGCTCTGCATCAGGAATTCCAGAAGGCGGAATTCCGTGGGGCCCAGGTGCAGCTCCTGGCCGGCGCGGCGCACCCGGTGGGTTTCGCGGTCGAGCTCGATGTCGCCGGCCCTGAGCAGGGTGGCGATATAGGCAGGCTTCGTCCGGCGCAGGAGTGCGCGCACCCGCGCCAGCAGCTCCGGCACGGAAAAGGGCTTGACGATGTAGTCGTCGGCGCCGGTCGAGAGCCCGCGGATGCGGTCGCCCTCCTCGCCGCGGGCCGTGAGCATGATCACCGGCAGGCGTTCGGTTTCCGACCGGGCGCGGATGCGCCGGCACAGTTCGATGCCGGACAACCCGGGCAGCATCCAGTCGAGCAGCACGATGTCCGGGATCTGCTCGCGCAGGCGGATCTCCGCCTCGTCACCGCGGGACACGCTGTCCACCTCGTAGCCCTCGGCCTCGAGGTTGTAGCGCAGGAGGAGCATCAAGGGCTCCTCATCCTCCACGATCAGAACGCGTGGCCCCATGGTCAGGCTCCCGCCTCGATCGTCGTATCGATGGAGCGGTCGTTCTTGGGCCGGTCGATGGCGAGCGTCTCGGCCGTGACGAGGTAGTGCACGGTCTCGGCGATGTTGGTGGTGTGGTCGCCGATGCGCTCGATGTTCTTGGCGCAGAAGAGAAGATGCGTGCAGAACGAGATGTTGCGCGGGTCTTCCATCATATAGGTTAGAAGTTCCCGGAACAGGGAGGTGTAGAGCGCGTCGATGGCGCCGTCGCGCTTCCACACATCGAGCGCCTTCGCAGTGTCCTTCTGCGCATAGGCGTCGAGCACGTCCTTCAGCTGCGCCATCACCAAGTCGTTCATGTGCCGGAGGCCGACCACGATCTTGTGCGGCTGGAAGTCGTCGCCGATGGCGAGCGCCCGCTTGGCGATGTTCTTGGCAAGATCGCCGATGCGTTCCACGTCACCGACGATGCGGATGGCCGAGATGGTCTCGCGCAGGTCGACCGCCAGCGGCTGGCGGCGGGCGATGGTGAGGATGGCGTTCTCCTCGACCTCGCGATGGAGAACGTCGAGACGCGGATCGGAGGCAATCACCGCCTGGGCCAGAGGCTTGTCGTGGCGGGCGAGCGCGGCAACGGAATCGACCAGCATCTTCTCGGCGATGCCGCCCATTTCGGCGATGCGCTGCCGGAGCCCCTGGAGATCGGCATCGTAGGAGCTAACGATATGCTCTGACATGGAAGTCCTCCGTGAACCGCTTCGATCAGCCGAAGCGGCCCGTGATGTAGTCCTGCGTCTGTTTCTTGCTCGGTTTCATGAACATCTTGGTCGTGGGGCCGAACTCCACGAGCTCTCCCAGATACATGAAGGCCGTGAACTGCGAGATGCGCGCCGCCTGCTGCATGTTGTGCGTGACGATCACGATGGTGAACTCGGCGCGGAGCTGCTCGATCAGCTCCTCGATCTTGCCGGTGGAGATCGGATCGAGCGCGGAGGTCGGCTCGTCGAGGAGGATCACTTCGGGCTTCTGCGCGATGGTTCGCGCGATGCACAGGCGCTGCTGCTGGCCGCCCGACAGGCTCATGCCCGACTGGCGCAGCTTGTCCTTCGCCTCGTCCCACAGGGCCGCCTTGCGCAGGGCCTCCTCGACGCGGCCGTCGAGTTCGGACTTGGGCAGACGCTCATAGAGTTTGATGCCGAAGGCGATGTTGTCGTAGATCGACATCGGGAACGGCGTTGGCTTCTGGAACACCATGCCGACGCGGGCCCGCAGCTCGTTCACGTCGATGGAGGGCGAGAGCACGTTCTGGCCGTCGAGCAGGATCTCGCCGTCGGCGCGCTGCTCGGGATACAGACTGTAGATCCGGTTGAAGGTGCGCAGCAGCGTCGACTTCCCGCAGCCGGACGGGCCGATAAGGGCCGTCACCTGCCGGTCGTAGAAGTCGAGATTGATGTCCTTGAGGCTGCGGAAGTCGCCGTAATAGAAATTCAGGTCTCTCACGGCGATGCGCACCGGCGCTTCGGCATTTCCAGCGGCGGCTTTTCCAACGGCGCTGCTCGTGTTGAGGGCAATCGTGCTCATCGGACTTTATCCTTCCTCAGGAGCAGGCGTGCCACGACCGACAGCGCCAGGATCGACATGGTGATGATGAGAGCGCCGGCCCAGGCCAGCTCGCGCCAGTTCTCATAAGGAGAGAGAGCGAACTGGTAGATCATGACCGGCAGGTTGGCGACGCCACCCATCAGGTTTGGGTTGAACCAGAAATTGTTGTTGAGGGCGGTAAAGAGCAGAGGGGCGGTTTCACCGGCGATGCGGGCGGTGGCCAGCAGCACGCCTGTGACCATGCCGGCGCGAGCCGCCTTCCAGCTGATCTTGATGATCACGGTCGACATGGGCGCACCGAGCGCGGCACCGGCCTCGCGAAGCGAACCCGGCACGAGGCGCAGCATGTCCTCGGTGGTGCGCACGATCACCGGCACGGCGATGATCGCGAGCGCCACGCCGCCGGCCCAGCCGGAATAGCCGCCCATGGGCTGCACCATGAGCATGTAGACGAAGAGGCCGATGAGAATGCTGGGTGCCGCGAGCAGGATGTCGTTCACGAAGCGGATGACTTCCGCAAGCTTCGAGGTCTTGCCGTACTCGGCCAGGTATGTGCCGGCCAGCACGCCGACGGGCGTTGCCACGACGATGCCGAGAAAGGTCAGAATCAGGCTGCCTACGATGGCATTGGCAATGCCCCCGCCCTGGCTCCCCGGTCCTGGCGTCGTCTCGGTGAAGACCGCCGGCGACAGGCCGCCGATCCCTTCGATGAGCAGCATCAGCAGGATCCAGCCGAGGACAAACGCACCCAGGATCGTAAACAGGGTGCAGATGATCTTGAGGGCGCGGTCCGCCAGGTGGCGGCTGCGGCGCACCCGCCCCCAGGGCGCGGGAGCGGCCGTCGGTTCCGTTACCGACCGATGTTGCAGAGCAGTGTCCATCATCGCCTCCTCAACCCACCTTGACCCGCGACACAAGCAGACGAGCGAGCACGAGCACCGTGAACGTCACCAGGAACAGGATGCAGCCCAGGGCCATGAGCGCGTTCAGCTGCAGGCCGATGGCCTCGTTGAACTCGTTGGCGATCCGCGACGCGATGGTCGAGCCCGGATCGAAGAGCGAGCCCGATAGCCGGTTCGCGTTGCCGACCACGAAGGTCACGGCCATCGTCTCACCGAGCGCGCGGCCGAGGCCGAGCATGATCGCCCCGATGATGCTGACACCGGCCTGGGGCACGAGCACGTTGCGCACCACCTCCCAGGTGGTGCAGCCAATCCCGTAGGCGCTTTCACGCAGCACGGACGGGATCTGGTCGAGAATGTCGCGCGCAATCGAGGCGATGAACGGAATGATCATGATCGCCAGGATGATCCCTGCCGTCAGAATGCCGACGCCGGAGGGCGTGCGCGCATACAGGATCGTGCCGATGATCGGCATTCCCTCGACGATGTTGGAGACGGGGATCTGCACGTACTTGGCAAAGAGGGGCGCGAAGACGAAGAGGCCCCACATGCCGTAGATAATGCTGGGAACGGCCGCGAGCAGCTCGATGGTCGTGGCCACCGGACGCTTGAGCCAGGGCGGGCAGAGCTGGGTCAGGAAGATCGCGATGCCAAGGGACAGGGGCACGCCGATCACGAGGGCAATCAATGCCGTCGTGAGCGTTCCGACGATGGCCACCCAGGCGCCGTACTGGTCTTCGTTGACGTTCCAGACGCTCGACGTGATGAAACTGAGGCCGAACTCACTGAAGGCCGGCCAGCCGCCGTAGATCATCGAGCCGATGATCCCCAGGAGCACGATCAGCACCAGGAGGGCCGATGCGAGGCTTGCGAAGCGGAAGATCCGGTCGAAAGTCGGTGGAGAGAACCGGCGAACAGGGGCATCCGTGCTCGAAACGAGACGTTCTTGCGAGAGAGCTACCATTCGCCGATCCGCTATGTTGGTGAGATCAGGTCAGACTTACTGCTTGTAGACCGGCTGGCCCGAGGCGTTCTTGATCTCGCCGGCCCAGGTGGCACGCACCTGGTCCTTGAGCTGCGCGGGCAGCGGCACGTAGTCGAGTTCGAGCGCCATCTGATCGCCGTTCTTGAAGGACCAGTCGAAGAACTTCAGCGCTTCGGCCACCTGCTCCGGCTTCTCCGGATTCTTGGGAACGAGGATGAAGGTCGGAGCCGTGATCGGCCAAGCCTCCTCGCCGGGCTGGTTGGTCAGCGAGATGCCGTAGCCGGGAGCCGACTTCCAATCGGCGCCGGCAGCAGCAGCCTGGAAGGTCTTGGAGTCGGGCGACACGAACTTGCCGTTCTTGTTCTGCAGCTGGGCGAACGGGATGTTGTTCTGCTTGGCGTAAGCGTACTCGACATAGCCGATCGAGTTCGGCACCTGCTTCACGAGAGCCGCGACGCCCTCATTGCCCTTGCCGCCCTGGCCGACCGGCCACTGCACCGAGGAGCCCATGCCAGGGCCGCTCTTCCAGGCATCGGAGACCTGGGACAGGTAGGTGGTGAACACGTTGGTGGTGCCCGATCCGTCAGAACGGTAGACCGGGGTGATCGACGCGTCGGGGAGCTTCACGCCCTGGTTGAGCTGGGCGATCTTGGGGTCGTTCCACTTGGAGACCTTGCCGTTGAAGATGTCGGCCAGAACTTCGCCCGTCAGCTTGAGCTGGCCGGCGGAAACGCCCTGGATGTTGTAGACGGGCACGACGCCGCCCATCACGGCCGGGAACTGCACGAAGCCGTCCTTCTGGAGGTCTTCACCCTTGAGAGGAGCATCGGTCGCGCCAAAGTCGACGGTCTTGGCCCGGATCTGGCGGATACCGCCGCTGGAGCCGATGGACTGATAGTTCAGCCGGTTGCCCGTCTCCTTGTTGTAGGCCTCGGCCCATTTGGCGTAGATCGGGAACGGGAATGTCGCGCCTGCGCCGGTGATGTCAGCGGCAGAGGCCGTGGTCGTAAGGCTCGCGACGGCAAGGCCGGCCGCAATGGCGAAGGACATGATCTTCACGGTTAAGTCTCCTGTTCATTCAAGCGCAACAGGCGGCGTCAAAACCTTGGACCGTGTCACGCGATGGGACAGCTAGGCCCGACGGATGTCTCCTCTACGACAGTTGGATGACAATTACATGACACCCCCGAAGGATCCCTAAAAGACCCCTTGAGGCGGCCCGATTCCCGGCCTGGGGAATATTGGCCCGATCAGGAGCGGGCCTCGGGAAGCGTCACCGTGAACCGGGCGCCCTGCCCCGGCTCGCTCGCGATGTCGAAATGGCCCCGGTGGCGGTTGACGATGTGCTTGACGATGGCGAGCCCCAGGCCCGTTCCGCCCTTGTCGCGGCTCTGCGCCACATCGGCCCGGTAGAACCGCTCGGTCAGGCGCGGCAGGTGCTCGGGCGCAATGCCAGGCCCGTAATCCTGGACAGCGAATGTGACATGCGGGCCCTGCTCGCCGTGGGAGCTTCCGATGGTGTCGATCTCTATGTCCACCCTGCCGCCGCTCTCGCCATACTTCACGGCATTCTCGATCAGGTTCTCCGCCACGCGCAGAAGCTCGTCGCGGTCGCCGCGCACCAGGATAGGCTGCCCGGGCAGCCTGGCCTGGATGACGACGCCCCTTTCCCGGGCCATGGGCGACAGTGTCTCAATCATCTGCGAGACAATGGAGGCGAGATCGACCGTCTGGGTCGGCGAGAGATGGGCCCGCATCTCGATCCGCGACAGGGACAGAAGGTCGTCGATCAGGCGCTTCATGCGCTCGGCTTGCCCCTTCATGATGTCGAGGAAACGCTCCCGAGCCTTCACGTCGTCGCGCGCCGGGCCCTGCAGGGTTTCGATGAAGCCGAGCACCGAGGCCAGCGGGGTACGCAGTTCGTGGCTCGCATTGGCCACGAAGTCGGCCCGCATGGCCTCCAGGCGGCGGGCCGAGGTGAGATCGCGGAAGAACAGGACGACCCCAGCCTGAACGCCGGTGCTGGGCGCATCAGCCTGGAGGGGACCGATATGCACCTCGAAGGTGCGCTCGGTGGGAACCCGCTCCGAGTATTCCACTTTCAGGGGCTCGCCCTTCTCCAGGACTCTCTGGATGCCATCGAGCACGTCGGGGCTGCGGAGCGCGAAGGACAGGGGATGCCCGGTCTTCAACCCGCCCAGGAGCCCGTAGGCGGCCTTGTTGCCCTCGATGACCACGGCGCGCTGGTCCACCAGAATGACCGGATCTGGGATCTGGGCCAGAACCGCCTCGGCGACGCTCGATGGCTGGGGCTTGCTCGGCTGCGAACGGACCCCGACACCGAGGCTGCGCTTCGGCCCGGCAACCACGAAGCCGGCGAGCATGGCGATGGCGGCCCAGAGCAGAAGCCAGGCATCTCCGCCGCCCCGCACGAGCGCGACAATTACCATGACGAAGCACGTGACCACTGCGGCCCGCAGGGCTGCATCACGCAGGAGTGTGGCGCCCTGGATTCTGGGTTCCGGCGTCGGATCGTCGGGATCGCTCATGGAACGGGAGGTCTCGAAGGAATGGCCCGCCTTCTTTAAGGCAGGCGCCAGCGGGTGTCATCTCCCGCCAAGCTCCGCCTCGGCTACGACCTCATCATCTTCCGGCTTGAATGCGAGCCGGGCCGCCCGGATGCGGTTGCGGATCTCGTAGCCGCCCAGGAGCGCGAGGGCGATCACGAAGGGAACGAGGTAATAGCACAGGCGGTAGAGAAGCAGCGCGCCCAGGACCGGCTCGCGGGGATAGCTCGAGAGGGCGAGCAGGATGGTGGCCTCGAAGACGCCCAAGCCGCCCGGCGCATGGCTTGCCACCCCCAGCATCACCGCGAAGATATAGACGGCCACGAAGGTCTCGAAATTGATACCATGTCCGCCCGGCAGGAGCACGAAGAGAACCCCCGCGCCTGCGCAGACATCGCCGGCGCCGATCAGGATCTGGGCCATGGACAGGCGAAAGCCCGGCAGCTCCAGCTTCCAGCCCTGGATCTTGACGGAGCGGCGCTTCAGCGAAACCCAGACCATGTAGGTGACGACGAAAACGGCGGCGCCCAATCCAACGAGCTGGTTCATCCAGATATGGGTGTAGACGAGGCTCGCCAGCTCGTCGGCCTGGCTGATGAGGCTCCAGGCGAGCACGAGCGCCATACCGAGCCAAAAGGTGACACCTGCGATCACAGTGAGGCTTGCCACTCGTCCCGGCTTCACGCCCTTGGGCGAATAGATCCAGTAGCGGACCGTTCCGGCGGTGAGCAGCGGGAATCCTAGGGTGAAACTCACCGCATAGCTCGTGAATGAAGCCAACGCCGTGGTGCGATAGGGGATCTGCAGCTTGAGCTGGCGTAGCGCAATGGCGTCGTAGCAGGTCAGCAGGCCATAGCTGATGGCGGTGAAGAGCACCGCCAGCCCGATCTGACGCGGGCTGGCCGCCGTGAAGGCGGATTTCAGCTCATTGACGTCGATCTCCGACACCATGTGCCAGAGAACCACCAGAGAGGCGCCGAACAGGAGAATGCTCGCGGCCATCCCGATCCAGGCAAACCGGCGGGAGCGGCGCTCCTTCGGATGGAGAGCTTCGGCAGATGACATTTCCGGCGGTGACACCGGACGGGCGCTCATATCGTTCATGAAAACTGTCAATCAGCCTCGGCGGAGGAAAGGTCGCATCGGGTGCGTGGGCTGTCCTGCATCTAGGCGCTGGCGAGGAGAACCGCCAGACGCAGGCGGCCTTTTAATGGTTTCACAGGACCGGCGCTACTCTTTGCGCCGAGAAAATGCACATTGAGGCCGATGTGGGTTGTCAGCCTCGAAAAAGGCCTACAACAATGCTTCTTAAGCGAAGCCGGATTGTGAGTGACTTTGGCCGTATGGGTGGCCCGGGAGTTCTGCGTGGATTTCAAGGATACAGAAACCCAATATGCCGTTCTGGCGGAGTCTCTGCCCCAACTCGTCTGGTCGTCCCGACCGGATGGCTATGTCGATTATGTCAACCGCCGCTGGCGTGAATTCACGGGCCGCTCAGGCGAGCAGATCCTGGGCGACGGATGGCAGGAATCCGTTCACCCGGACGATCTCGCTGAAGTCCGGGACCATTGGCAGCGCTCCCTCGAATCCGGAGAGGCTTATGAATGGGAACACCGGATCAGGAACGCCGCAGGAGACCACAAGTGGTTTCTGAGCCGCGCGATCCCGATCCAGGACCTCACCGGCAAAATCACCCGCTGGTTCGGTACGAGCACCAATATCGATGAGCAGAAGAAGACGGAGGAAGCCGCCCGGATGCTCGAGAGCCAGTACCGCCTGGCTCTGGAGGCTGCCCATCTCGGAACCTGGCAGATCGATCTGGCCAACAACCAGATCACCTGGGACGAGGAAAGCTGCGCCCTCTACCACCTCCCTCACAACGGATTGTACAGCCTCCCGCTCGATAAGGCCCTGAACATGATCCACCCCGAGGATCGGGAGGACGCGAAGGCGCGGATCGCCGCCGCGGCCGCTCCGGATTCGGACGGCCGGTACGACAACCGCTACCGGGCGCAGCTTCCCGACGGGAGCCTGCGCTGGTTCCGTTCTCACGGGCAGGCCCTTCATGTGAGCGACGGCGGCACGCGCCGCGCCGTCAGCCTCTATGGCGTGATCAGCGACATCACGGAGCGCCACGCTCTCGAGGAGGCGCAGAAACTCCTGACCAGGGAACTCAATCATCGGGTGAAGAACCTGTTCGCCATCGCGAACGGCATGGTGTCGATGACGGCCCGCACCGCCAAGGATCCCAAGGACATGGCCACGGCCCTGCGAGGGCGCCTGAGCGCCCTGTCACGGGCCCACGAGCTGGTACAGCCGTCCTCCCTGGCCGAGCCCGGTGCCGGCACCGACGTCGAACTCTCCCGCCTGATCGAGGCTGTCCTCGAACCGTACAGGCAGTCCGGCCAGAACAGGATTGTCATCGAGGGGCCCAGCGTCGCCGTGGGCTCCAACACGACGACGAGCCTTGCCCTGGTGCTGCATGAGCTTGCCACCAACGCAGCCAAGTATGGCTGTCTCTCCTGCGAGGAGGGCGAGCTCACCATCCGCTGGACGCTCCAGGGCGAAGACGTGGACCTCGTATGGACCGAAAGCGGCGGACCGCCCATCGAGGCCCCTCCAAGCTTCGAGGGGTTCGGCACGCAGCTCTCCCAGAGGAGCATTGCCGGGCAACTCGGGGGCACTCTCGAACGGGAATGGCGGCCGGAGGGCCTGCGCGTTCACATGATCATCCCCGTCAGCCGGCTGAGCGCCTGACCGGCCATGCCTGTGTATCGTCGTGTCCTGGTCCTGGGCGGAGCGCGCTCCGGCAAGAGCCGCACCGCCCTGCAGCTTGCCGAGCAGGCCTCGTCGCAGCGGATCTATGTTGCGACGGCGCAAGCCTTCGACGACGAGATGCGCGAGCGCATCGCGCTTCATCGCCAAGAGCGCGACCGCTCCTGGCAGACGGTGGACGCCCCCTTGGAGCTGCCGCAAGCCGTCCGGGCTCAGACCGGCTCTGGGAAAGCCGTACTCGTCGATTGCCTCACCCTCTGGCTCTCCAACATCGTGCTCGCCGAACGGGACCCGTCCCACGAGGCCGACCGGCTGATCGGCGCGGTTCGGGAAGCCCAGGGCCCTCTCATCCTGGTGTCGAACGAGGTCGGCCAGGGCATCGTGCCCTCGACGCCTCTCGGGCGGTCCTTTCGCGATGAGCAGGGGCGCCTGAACCAGAAGATCGCGGAAGCCTGCGATGCGGTGGTCTTCGTGGCGGCGGGCTGCCCGATCCTGCTGAAGCCGGCCCCTCCGCTGGATCTGAGGCTGGCCTGAACACGCTGAGTTTCAGGGCAGCTTGGCCCTCGCCTCAGCGGTCAGGGCCTCGATCATGGCGGGCGTGGACGGACCTCCGCAGATCGTGAGACGGCCCGGAACGGCAAGGCGCCGCTCGTGCGGCACGGCGGCGGCTAAGGCGGGATGGGCGAACAGAGCCGTGCCGTTGTCGATTGCCCGCAGGGATCCTGCATCGACAAGCATGAAGTCCGGTGGAGCGGTGACAATCGTCTCCAGGCGCACGACACCGCCATGGCTTTGGCCGAGAACCTCCTGGTGGAGCGTGAAGCCCATCTGCATGAGCACCTCGCTCAAAGGCGAACGGGCATCTGTCACCCACCCTCCTCGTTCGTAGACCAGAATGCTGCGCCCATCCGGGACAGCATCCCTGGCTCGATCCAGGGCCGCATCGATCCCCGCGATCAGGGCTTCGCCGCGATCCGCATGGCCGAGCCTGTTCGCCAAGATCCGGATCTGCTCGCGTCCCTCCGCCAGTCCCGACCAAGGCCCAAGCTGGAGAACGTCCAGACCCTGCCGCCTCAGGATGGCCACCCGATCCTGCTGACCGTAGGTGCCGGTCAGAACAAGGTCCGGCTTGCTGAACAGAAGGGCCTCCGCTCCACCCGCGTTCAGGGGCAATTCCGCGGCCTGCTTTGACATGAACGAGACCGAGGGGTCGCGGGAAAGCCGGCTCAAGGATGCGATCTGGTGCCGATCGGCCAGCGCCAGCAGCAACTGGTCCGTGCACAGATTGAGAGAGGCCACCCGCTGCGGCTTTGGCTGAGCCATGGCCGCCGAGACGCCCAAGAGGCAGCCGATCAGAAGACTGAGTCCGACAGAACGGCTGTGACAAGGCATTGAGATCATTCCGCAGCACCCGTGAGTGCCTGCTCACTAAACGCTGTGCCCCTCAGAGCAAAGCAGGTCGCCCCGCTCCATGGCAACCTGAGCAATTTCCTAGGTGCGGCCGAATGACCCGCACGATTTAGAAGACCATTGGCTTCGGAAGCGTTTTCGCACCTGTATTCCCTTAAACACTGGAGAACTCTCGAAGATTATCCCCTGCATACGGATAGTTGCAAAAGGTCGCAGGTGGGAACAAAGTCCAAAACGACCGTTAAGCTGACCCATTCTGGACATATCTGGCACGCACATACTCACCTCACTTGAACGAAGAACAACCGCAAACCTGTCTTGGCAGTGAAGCGGCGCATTTCTAGGGGGCTTCTTCAATATGCAGATTGCTCTGACGGCGTCTGACGACGCATGCCAGCAGAAGGCCATTTGCCTCGATTCCGGAAAGCACGGCAGCTTTCAGGGCCGCCGCACGACTCAGAAACGCACCGCTCTTCAAGGGGGCCAGACCCTGCTCAACCTGACCAGGATGCTCGGCCTTGGCGCCTGCATGACGCTGGCTCTCGGCGCCGCTTCCATGCCCGAATCCGCCACGGCCGCGGAGCAGAAATCCACTCTTCCGGCAGCGTTCGATGCCGGCGCAGATGCCATCAAGGTTCCGGGCCAGCCCGAGAAGCCGCTAGCCGTTTCGTCGGATCCGCTGGAGGCCATCGCCTCCGTGCCGGCGGCCGAGACCAGCCAAGGGGATCTGCAGCGGCAGATCATCCTCTCCATTCCCCTGACCAATCCGCCCGTTGCGCAAGGCAGCGAAGACGACGAACCCGTGTCGCGGGAACTCACCGACTACATGGAATTCGAGGAGATGCGCGTTCCTGTGTGGATCGTCGACACGATCCTGCGCGCCTCCAAGCTGACCGGTGCCGACCCTGTCTACATGATGGCTCTCGCGGACAAGGAATCGAGCTTCCTGCCGGGCAACAAGGCCTCGACATCCTCGGCCGTGGGCCTGTTCCAGTTCATCACGAGCACATGGCTCGAGGTCGTGCGCTCCTTCGGGCCGGCCCATGGCATGATTGCGGAAGCCAAGGCGATCGAGAGCAACGGCGGCAAGCTGTCCGTGGCCGACGAAACCATGCGCGAGCACATCCTCGGGCTGCGCCGCAATCCCTACATCTCGTCTCTCATGGCTGCCGAGATGATGAAGCGCGACAAGGCGAAGATCGAGGGGCGGCTCGGCCGCAAGCTCAGCCGGTCCGAGTTCTACATGTCCCACTTCTTCGGCGTGGACAGCGCCAGCAAGTTCATCGCCCTGGTGGACGACACTCCGAAGAAGAGCGCGCCCGCCGCCTTCCCGGCAGCCGCGAAGTCCAACAAGTCCCTGTTCTTCACCAAGGACGGCAAGAAGACCCGCCAGCTCAGCGTGGCGGAGGTCTACGGCAAGATCGACGACATGATCGACAAGCGCCTCAACCGCTACGGCGACGTCTCGACCCGGGTGGCGGGCGACCTTCCGTTCTGATCGGGAGCCTCCGCCGCTCCCTCCAAGCCAGGAAGGTAAGGCTGCTGCGGGTCCTCCGGGCCGATCTCCGCCCGAGGCGCCAGCCCCGCCGAGGCGGAACTGGTGGGCGCGATGTCGGCGAAGCCGCCTTTGGCCGGCGGGCGCTGCACCTTGGCGATCCGCATCACGATAAAGACGGCAAGGCCCAGTGAAGCCAAGGCGGCATAGATGAAAAGTCCCTGAGGTCCAAGAACCTCCATGGCCAGCGCCCCGAGTAAGGGACCGACGGTTACCCCGGTCGCCCAGGAAAACAGCAGGGTGCCGACGGTGGACACGATCTCCCCCGGCTCGACGATATCGCAGGCATGGGCGACGCAGACCGAGTAGATGCACAGGGCGAGTCCGCCCCAGGCCGCAAACGACCATAGGATCAGCAGGCTTGCGTTCTGCGCGCTGGCCCAGAGGATCAGAAGTGAGACCAGACTCGCCCCCAGGGCCAACCCTGCGATCACGTAGCGCCGGTCGGCGCGATCGGAGAGCCAACCGAGCGGCCATTGCATCGCGAGACTTCCCGCCTGCAGGGCAAAGAGAAGCGCTGCCGCCTGATCCTGGCTCAACCCGATACTGACGCCGAACACCGGCGTGATCGCGACAACCGGGCCATTGACCAGGCCGACCACGAAGGCTCCGACCACAGCGGAGGGAGCCGTAGCGAACAGCTTCCTGACCTCGATCCGGACACCCTGTGGGGCATTCGGCTCCTTGGTCGTGGTCGCCGCGATGGGAAGAAGCGAGAGCGTCATCAACGCGCTCACCGCCATGAACAATCCATCCGTGCGGATGTCACCGAAGCTGATCCCGAGCGGCGACAGCATCAGGGCGACCTTGGTGCAGATCATGTAGATGGAGAGAATCCGACCGCGATGGCTCGATGTCGCGCGGGCACTGATCCAGCCATCGGTCACGGTGAAGATGCAGGCGAGCGTGACGCCCGTCAGTCCCCGCAGCAGGATCCACGCCAGCGTCGAATGCGCCTGCGTCATGGCCAGGATCAGAACGGACACCACCGCCGCCAGGCTGGCAAAGGCCCTGATGTAGCCTACGTGGCGAATGAAGCTCGGAGCAAGAAAGCAGCCTGTCGAGAACCCCACGCCGTAGGCTGCGGCCACGACGCCGATGGATGCGACGGAAATACCCTCCGCCTGCATGCGCAGCGGCATCAGGGCCTGCAGCAGACCGTTTCCGGCCTGGAGCAAGGTCGTGGCGGCCGTAATGGTCCAGATGAGAGCGAGGGAGGAGTTCACGATCGGATCGATGATGCGGGGCGGCAGGCGCGAAGGTCAGCAAGATAGAGAGCAGGCGCCGCTCGAGATCAAGAGTGGATCCGAATTGTATCGAAGTTCTTTAGTCGGTCGGCATGTCCGGCTCTGGGGCCAGACATGCTCGCCGCTGCGTTCAAGGCCCTATTGGCTCGGGCGGTCCTTCTGAAAGCTCGCAAAAAGATAGAAGCCGTTGAAGCGCACACCTTCCATGGCGGCTTTCCGGTCGAAGCCGAGGGGAGCCTCCTGTCCCTGCACCCGGCCGCCGAACTGCCAGTTCGGCTCGGTGACAAAAGGAGGAACCGTACGCTCTTCCGGAACGGCACAGACAAGGCCGTCCGGTTTCGTGCTCCGGAACAGATTATATGAGTACATGTCCTGCTCCTTTTCCTCTCGCGACGAATCGTACCCTGCCGGAAAACAATGACAGGAGTGTGATATTGCAGCGCAGCATCAGCAGAATTTCTTCTTTTTCTGCGCGGAATGGAAGTGGCGCAAAGGGATGATCCTTTGTTAGGCTCTGCCACGCCGGTGAATTGAACCGGAACAAGCAGGGAGCGCGCCGATGATCGTTCAGAGCACCCTTCGCCGAGGCCTCGTGGGTCTCGGCCTCCTGGCCAGCCTGCCTTTCGCTCCGCTGGCATTCGCTCAAGCCGTTGCCCCCTCGCCCGAGGCACCGACCGGCCGCACGCTCAAGTCGGCCGGCACCGCGACGAAGGACATGGTCGCCGCGGCCAATCCCCTGGCGGCGCAGGCCGGCCGGGAGATCCTTGCAGCCGGCGGCAGCGCCGTCGATGCGGCCATCGCCGTTCAGCTTGTTCTCAACCTCGTCGAGCCGCAGAGCTCCGGCATCGGCGGCGGCGCCTTCCTGGTCTTCTGGGACGGCACGACCATGACGACACTCGACGGCCGCGAGACGGCGCCTGCCGCCGCCAAGCCCGAACGCTTTCTTGGCCCGGACGGCAAGCCGATGAAGTTCTACGAGGCCGTGGTGGGCGGCCGCTCCGTGGGTGTGCCGGGAACGCTGCGCCTGCTCGAGACGGCGCACAAGAACTGGGGCAAGCTGTCCTGGCAGCAGGTGATCGAGCCGGCGGCGCGCCTGGCCGAGGAGGGCTTTGCCATCTCGCCGCGCCTTAACGGCCTGCTGACCCAGGAGAAATACCTCCAGAACGATCCGGTGGCCCGGGCCTATTTCTACGAGCCCGACGGCACGCCCAAGGCGGTCGGAACCATCCTGAAGAATCCGAACTTCGCCAGGACGCTGCGCACAGTCGCCGAGAAGGGGGCTGACGCCTTCTACAGCGGCGAGATCGCCCAGGACATCGTGGCGACCGTGACGGGACATCCGACCAATCCCGGCGACATGACCCTCGAGGACCTGAAGGGCTACAAGGTGCAGGAGCGCGAGGCACTGTGCGGCAACTACCGCGTCTACAGGATCTGCGGCATGGGCCCGCCGAGCTCCGGCCAGGTCGCCGTGCAGCAGATCATGGGCGTCCTGGAAACCCAGGACATGGCGGCGATGAAGCCCGGGCCGGAGGCGGCGCACTGGATGGCTGAGGCGGGCCGCCTGGCCTATGCCGACCGCGCCCTCTTCCTGGCCGACCCGGCTTTCGTGAACGTTCCCGTCAAGGGCCTGACCGACCCCGGCTACATCAAGAGCCGCGCCGCCCTCGTCGACCCGAACAAGTCCATGGGCAAGGCCAAGCCCGGCGACCCGCCGTTCCAGAAGACCTTCCTCTGGGGGCCGTCGGACGGAATCGAATACGGCACGAGCCATATCTCCATCGTCGACCGCGACGGCAACGCCGTGTCCATGACCACCACCATCGAGGACGGGTTCGGGGCGCGGGTCATGACGAAGAGCGGCTTTCTGCTCAACAACGAGCTGACGGACTTCTCCTTCGCCACAACGGAGGACGGCAAGCCCATCGCCAACCGCGTTGAGGCCGGCAAGCGTCCGCGCTCGTCCATGGCGCCGACCATGGTGCTCGATGGCAGCGGCAAGCTCTATGCGGTGGTGGGCTCGCCGGGCGGAAGCCTGATCCCCAACTACGTGGCCAAGACGCTCGTCGGTCTCCTGGACTGGAAGCTTGATCCGCAGGTCGCCGCCGATCTGCCCAATATGGGCAGCCGCAACGGACCGACCGAGCTTGAGGCCGGCACCGAGGCCGAAGCCTGGAAGCCTGCCCTTGAGGCCAAGGGGCACGAGGTCAAGCTGATCGACCAGAACTCCGGCATCCATGCCGTCGTTGTCACCCCGGCAGGGCTCGTCGGCGGGGCCGACAGCCGTCGCGAAGGGGTTGCCATCGGCAATTGACAGGTGCCTGGCAGTTCCTGTCAGACAGCTGCTTCCACATTGGAGAAGGTTCGGGTTCCATGCGTATCATCGTCATCGGCAAGGAAGGACAGGTCGCGCGCTCTCTGGCGGAGCGGGCGCGGGCTCACGGCGCGCAGGCCGTGCTCGTGGGCCGCCCCAAGCTCGACCTTGCCGATCCGTCGGGCATCGAGGATGCCCTGGTCGAGACCGGAGGCGACGTCATCGTAAATGCGGCGGCCTATACGGCGGTCGATCAGGCCGAGTCCGCTCCTGAGCTGGCCGAGGCCATCAACGGGATCGGCGCCGGCGTGGTGGCCGGCACTGCGGCCGCCATGAACGTGCCCCTGATCCACATCTCCACCGACTACGTGTTCGACGGCACCGCCGACCATCCTTATCGGGAGGACGACCCGGTCGCTCCGCTCGGCGTCTACGGCGCCTCGAAGCTGTTAGGGGAAGAGGCGGTGGCGGCCGAGGCCGAGAACTACGCCATCCTGCGCACGGCCTGGATCTACAGCCCTTTCGGCAAGAACTTCGTCAAGACGATGCTGCGCTTGGCCGGCGACCGCGACGAGGTCGGCGTCGTGGCCGACCAGCACGGCTCGCCCACCAGCGCCCTGGACATCGCCGACGGCATCATCGCGGTCGGCCGCAACCTGCTGGAGCGGCCCGAGGACAAGAACCTGCGCGGGCTATTCCACATGGCCGGCACGGGCTTCGCCAGCTGGGCGGAATTCGCTACGGAGATTTTCGCCCTGTCGGCTCATCTCGAAGGGCCTTCGGCGAAGGTCCGGCCGATTGCGACCTCGGACTACCCTACCCCGGCCAGAAGGCCGGCCAATTCCCGCCTCGACTGCACCAAGCTTAAAGAGAAGCACGGCGTGGTGCTGCCGCCCTGGCGCTCGTCGCTCGAGCCGTGTGTGAAGCGCCTCATCGAGGAGACCCGCAAGGAATTTCTCCGGGGCAATGTGGGCTGAGCGGGCGAAGGCAGAAATTTTCCGCCAAAAGAAGACGATTGTTCTTTATAAAGAACAGTCGTAGGATCGATGGATGACCCCGCCCAAAGAGCCGCCCCACCGCCTTGAAACCCGCCTCGTGCACGAGGGCAACCAGCGCACGCCCTTCGGGGAGACGTCCGAGGCGCTGTTCCTCACGCAGGGCTTCATCTACGAGAGCGCCGAGAGTGCCGAGCGGCGTTTCCTGAACGAGGAGCCGGGCTACAGCTACAGCCGCTTCTCGAACCCCACAATCGATGCCTTCGAGCAGCGCGTCGCCGCGTTGGAGGGAGCGGAAGCGGCCCGCGCGACGGCGAGCGGCATGGCCGCCGTGACCGCCGCCATGGTGGGCCAAGTCCAGGCCGGCGACCATGTGGTGGCGGCCCGTGCGCTGTTCGGCTCCTGCCGCTGGGTTGTGGAGGATTTTCTGCCCCGCTTCGGTGTGGGCTGCACCCTGGTCGACGGCACGGACCTGAACCAGTGGCGCAAAGCCGTGCGGCCGGAAACCAAGGCCTTCCTGCTGGAGACGCCGACCAACCCGAGCCTCGAGATCGTCGACATCGCGGCGGTTGCGGCCATCGCGCATGAGGCCGGTGCGACGCTCACGGTCGACAATGTCTTCGCGACCCCGCTTTTCCAGAAGCCCCTCGCACTGGGCGCCGACTGCGTCGTCTATTCCGCCACCAAGCATATCGACGGCCAGGGGCGATGTCTGGGCGGGGTAATCCTCGCCTCCACCGAGTTCATCGAGAACAAGGTGCAGCACTTCCTGCGCATGACGGGACCGTCGATCTCGCCCTTCAATGCCTGGGTTCTTCTGAAAGGCCTCGAGACGCTGCCGCTGCGCGTCGAGAAGCAGACGGCCAATGCCGGCTATCTCGCCGATGCGCTTCATGGTCATCCCAAGCTGCGGCGCCTGATCTATCCGGGACGGCCGGACCATCCTCAGGCGGAACTGATCGCCCGGCAGATGAGCGGCCCCTCGACCATGATCGCCCTCGACGTGAAGGGCGGCAAGGAAGGCGCTTTCCGCTTCCTGAACGCTCTCAGGCTGATCAGGATCTCCAACAATCTGGGCGACGCGAAGAGCCTCGTCACTCACCCGGCGACCACCACCCACCAGCGCTTCACGCCCGAACAGCGCGCCGAGATGGGGATCACGGACGGACTCGTGCGTCTGTCGGTCGGACTGGAGCACAGGGACGACCTGCTCGAGGATCTCTCCCGCGCCCTTGACCGCGCCTGAACATCACAAGCGCGTGATACGGAGCCGGGCTGGCCTGGAGGCCGCCGGCTTGCATGCGGGTTGTTTGCCCATCGCCGGACCATTCCGTCGATGGAGCGGCTGCGCTCTCAAGGTCTCAGCACACGATGACCGATGCAGAACATGGACCGGCGAAGTAAAACGCGTCTACGCCAGAGGTCTATATCGCACTCCCTTCCGCACCCCTTGAAGTCATGGGGGAAATGACCCCCCATCCTCTGCGGAATAACGCGTTCCAGCATAAGAAAACGCGATCCTCACAATGTAATGGTTGAGGGAGGAAGCAGTGAAAAAAGACAAAACACCAGCGTCTCAGACTCCGAGTGCATCCAAGCAGTCTCGTCGTCGGTTCCTGCAGGTTGCCGGCCTGGGAGCGGCAGCAACGGTCGCAGCACCTCAAGTCTCCAGAGCCCAGACCACCAACTGGAAGTTTCAGTCCACCTGGCCGAACCGCGACATCTTCCACGAGTTTTGCAACGACTTCGCCAAGCGCGTGAACGACATGTCGGGCGGGCGCCTGAAGCTGGACGTCCTTGCCTCCGGGGCCGTCGTCCCGGCCTTCCAGCTGCAGGATGCGGTGCATGCCGGCATTCTCGACGGCGGCCATGGCGTGGCGGCCTATTGGTACGGCAAGAACAAGGCCTATGCGCTGTTCGGCACCGGCCCGTCCTTCGGCTGGGACGCCAACTCGTTCCTCGGCTGGATGAACTACGGCGGCGGCTACGATCTCTACAACGAGCTGCAGAACCAGATCCTGAAGCTCAATCTCGTCGGCTTCCTGTCGGGTCCGATGCCGGCTCAGCCGCTGGGCTGGTTCAAGAACGAGGTGACCTCGGCTGACGCCTTCAAGGGCCTGAAGTACCGCACGGTGGGCTTGGCCGCCGACCTCAACCGCCAGCTCGGGGCAGCCGTCACCATCCTGGCCGGCGGCGAGATCGTGCCGGCGCTGGAGCGCGGCGTCATCGACGGCGCCGAGTTCAACAACCCGTCCTCCGATCTCATCCTCGGCTTCCCCGACGTGTCGAAGAACCTGATGATGCAGAGCTATCATCAGTCCGGCGAAACCTTCGAGATCCTGTTCAACAAGGCGAAGTACGATGCGCTTCCGGCTGAGCTGAAGGCCATCATCAAGTATGCGTCGGAGTCCGAGTCGGCCGATATGTCCTGGAAGGCGCTCGACCGCTATTCCAAGGACCTCGAGGCCATTCGCGGACGCGGCGTGCAGGTGAAGAAGACGCCGGACTCGGTGCTGCAGGTGCAGCTCGATGCCTGGAACAAGGTCATCGACGAGTTCTCGAAGGATGCGTTCTTCAAGAAGGTGATCGACAGCCAGAAGGATTGGGTCAAGCGCACCTATGCCTACGAGCGCCTGAACGAGCCCTCGCGCGACATGGCCTACGACCACTTCTTCAAGACCACCTGAGGAATGGCCCTCGGGCCCTGTTTCATCCGAGACGTTTCGAACGACGAGGGCGGCACGCATGATGCCGCCCTCGTAGAGTATCGGACCCAAAAGTGGACTTGCACTCTTGGGATCCACCCGATGCTCAATCCCTTAAGCTGCGCATCGTGCGGACCCAGGGGACCGCACGATGCGCTGATGTCCCGCAGGCTTCCAAAAAGGGCCTCGCCCATGCGCTTCGTCTATCTTATCGACCGCATCAACACCTTCATCGGCAAGACCGTCGCCTGGGCGATCCTCGCCCTCACACTCGCGGTCTGCTACGAGGTGTTCTCGCGCTACGTGCTGCGGGCCCCGACCGAATGGGCTTTCGACGCGAGCTACATGCTCTATGGCCTGCTCTTCATGATCGCAGGGCCTTATACCCTGGCGCGCAACAGCCATGTGAGAGGCGACTTTCTCTACCGCAACTGGCGGCCGCGCCGGCAGGCGAGCTTGGACCTCGTGCTCTATTTCCTGTTCTTCTTTCCCGGCATTCTCGCCCTCATCTACGCCGGCATTCCGTTTTCCCAGATGTCATGGATGATGAACGAGCATTCCATGAATTCGCCCAACGGGCCGCCGATCTATCCCTTCAAGGCGTTGATCCCTCTCGCGGGCCTCCTGATGACGTTCCAGGGCATCGCCGAGGTCATTCGCTGCATTCATTGCCTGCGCACCGGCGAGTGGCCGCAGCGGCTGCATGACGTGGAAGAAACCGAAAAGCGCATTCTCGAAGAGGCCGAGCAACAAGGCCTGACGAAGGGGACCATCTGATGCTGGCATCTTGGGGGCTGGGGAATCCCGAACTGGGCGTGGTGATGCTCGGCCTGTTCGTGGTTTTCATCATGTTGGGGTTTCCCATCGCGTTCACGCTGATGGCCCTCGGTTTCGGCTTCGGCTACTTCGCCATGGGCGACATCGTGTTCGCGCTCGTGGTGCAACGGGCCTATTCGGTGATGACGAACGACACGCTCGTCGCCATCCCGCTCTTCGTCTTCATGGGCTACATCATCGAGCGGGCGAACATCCTCGACCGATTGTTCTACTCGATCCAGATCGCCATCGGCGGCCTTCCCGGCTCGCTCGCCATCGCAACGCTGGTCACCTGCGCGCTCTTCGCGACAGCGACAGGCATCGTGGGCGCGGTGGTGACCCTCATGGGCCTCCTCGCCTTCCCGGCCATGCTGAAGGCAGGCTATGACGTGAAGCTGTCCGCAGGCGTCGTCTGCGCCGGCGGGTGTCTGGGCATTCTGCTTCCCCCGAGCGTGCTGCTCATCCTGTACGGCGCGACCGCCGGCGTCTCCGTGCCGAAGCTGTATGCGGGCGCCCTCTTCCCGGGCCTCCTGCTGGCCGCGCTCTACACGTTCTACGTCATCGTGCGCTGCGCCCTCAATCCGGAACTGGCGCCCAAGCTGCCGCCGGAGGAGCGCAAGGTTCCGCTGACGAAGATCGTCTGGGCCCTGGCCACGTCGTTCTTCCCCCTGGCGCTTCTCATCCTGTCTGTGCTCGGCGCCATCTTCTTCGGCATCGCGACCCCGACCGAAGCGGCGGCCGTCGGTGCCTTGGGTAGCCTGCTGCTGGCGGCCGCCTACCGGTCGCTGTCGTTCGACAAGCTGAAGGAATCGGTCATTCTCACCGCCCGCACCTCGGCCATGGTCTGCTGGCTCTTCGTGGGCTCGTTCATCTTCTCGTCGATCTTCGCCTTCCTCGGCGGACATCAGCCGGTGGAAAATTTCGTCACGAGCCTCAACCTCTCTCCATTCTGGTTCCTGATCCTCACCCAGGTGATCATCTTCGTGCTGGGTTGGCCGCTGGAATGGACGGAGATCGTGGTGATCTTCGTGCCGATCTTCCTGCCGCTCCTCGACAATTTCGGCATCGACCCGATCTTCTTCGGCATCCTGATCGCGCTGAACATCCAGACCTCGTTCCTGTCGCCGCCGGTGGCCATGGCGCCGTTCTATCTCAAGGGCATCGCGCCGCCGCATGTGAGCATCAACGAGATCTTCGCCGGCGTGATGCCGTTCCTGTTCCTCGTCATCATCGCCATGATCATGTTCTACACCTTCCCGGACCTCGGCCTATGGCTGCCGCGCTACCTCTACGGCTGAGATCGGAACTCCCATAGCGCCTTCACGTTGGCCTCCTGTTCGTGCCCGAAGGAGGCCAGCATGAAGTGCCAGTTCTGCCACCAGGACGTGGACGATCCCTGCCATAATAGGCAGGAGCTGCAGCAGCGCGCCGCAAGCCTTGTGGACCGGTGCGAGCATGCCCTCCAGGACCGGCAGGGCATGAACTCCGACGCCCGCCGCGGCGACAGTCAGAGCGGCGGTTGATGCGATGTCCGGCAAAGGCGAGGACCGGCCTCAGGGGTTGGCAGAGCAGAGCGTGAACACCAGCATCGTGCATCCCGGCCAGAGCGGCCCGGATCGCGCCGAGCAGGGCAACCGGAGCGTGACAGGAAACGATCAGCGCAAAGGTCTCGAGAAGACCGACCCGGATGCTCCGAGATCAGACGACAGCAACACACCATAGGAGAAAGCCATGGCCTGCAAAGCCCGCGTGAGACCATCCTGGAAGAAGCAGAAGCGTTCGAAGGGCAAGCCTTCGGGATCGCGCAAGGCTCGCGTGACCCAGCGCAGCTGAGCCCGCCAAGATCTCTCGCAAGTTCTCTCGACGGCCCGCCCATGCGGGCCGTTTTGCGTTCGGCGGGAGGAACTGCGATCTGGCCTCCACGTTGGCCCTGCATCCAGCAGCGCAAACGGAGACCAAGCTTATGATCTGCGCATTCTGCCAGCAGGACGTCAACGACCCGTGCCACAACATCCAGGAGATGCAGCAGCGGGCCGAGAGCCATATCGACCGCTGCGAGAACGCCTTCGAGCGGCAGGGCGGCGGCAACCATCCGCAGCGCGCCCCATCGACGGACATTCAAAGCGGCGGCCGTAAGAACTGAGCCGTTCTCAAGGCACAATGGGGAGCCTGAGCTCCCCATTGTGTTTGCCACGCGGCCGAAGACTCCCCTTGATGCGGGCGCGTTCAGCCTGTCCTTTTGCGCGTCAGCAACAGTATATCCGACGACCGCTTACTTCCACGATGCATCGTTACAGAGATGACATCGCAAACATTACATTTGTGCCGCCGCACACATCAGTCATACTTCTCCTCCTTTAAGGATAGACCCGAGATCAACTCGGGAAACTTTGGAGGACACCTCATGCACGCTTCTTCACTCAGCTTCAGGCTTGCCGTTCTGTTCGTCATCGCTGGCATGGCCATGGGCATCGGCATGGCGATGACCCAGAACCACGCGCTCATGCCGGCGCACGCCCACCTCAACCTGCTGGGATGGGTCTCCCTATTTCTGTTCGGCATCTATTACGAGCGCCGCCCTGCCCTCGACACGAGCCGAATGGCAATGCTTCAGGTCGTCCTCTGGTCGCTCGGCACGGTCGTGCTCACGATCGCCGTCGCCGCCATCCATCTCGGCTATCACGCGGCCGATCCGATCGCCGCGCTCGCGTCCCTGATCGTGTTCGCAGCCATGATCCTGTTCGCCTACTTCGTCTTCCGCCCGGCGCGGGATCTCGCTCCCCGTCCGGCAGCCCATCTGACGCCGGCCGAATGAGATCCGATTCGTCGTGATGTGACAGGCTCTCTTGGGCTGACGGATCTGAAAAAGAAAAGCCCCGCCGAAGCGGGGCTTTTTCTTTGAACCTTTGGCGCTCCCTAGGGGACTCGAACCCCTGTTTTCGCCGTGAGAGGGCGACGTCCTAGACCGCTAGACGAAGGGAGCTAGCAAGGTGGAGGCCGCTCGTATAACCACCCTTCTGATTTGCATCAAGCCCTTTTGCTGAAAAAAGCGAAGGCCGACCGGAAATGAGGATGCGGTGAACGACGCGACGCGGCACGAATGGATTTTGGAGGATGGCCTTGCGCCCGAGCGGCTGGACCGGGTGCTGGCGCGGCTTCAGGGCGACCTGTCGCGCAGCCGCCTCCAGGCGCTGATCCGTGACGGTCAGGTGACCGTCGACGGCGCGCCGGTGCTCGACCCCAACCGCAAGGTGGCAGGCGGTGCCCGCATCGGATTGAACGTGCCGCCGCCGGTGCCGGCGGAACCGGCCGGCGAGGTGATGGCGCTCAGCATCGTCTATGAGGATGACGACGTGATCGTCATCGACAAGCCGCCCGGTCTCGTGGTCCACCCGGCGGCGGGGCACGATTCAGGCACGCTGGTGAACGCGCTCATCGCCCATTGCGGCGAGAGCCTGTCGGGCATCGGCGGCGTGAAGCGGCCGGGCATCGTGCACCGGCTCGACAAGGACACCTCGGGCCTGCTGGTGGTGGCCAAGAACGATGTCGCCCATCAGGCCCTCTCGGCGCAATTCGCCGACCATGGCCGCACGGGCCCGCTGGAGCGGGCCTATCTGGCCATCGTCTGGGGCGTGCCCGAGCGCCGGCGCGGGACCGTGGAGGCGGCGCTCGCCCGTTCCACCCACAATCGCGAGAAGATCGTGGTGGTGGGCGAGGAGCGCGGCCGCTATGCCATCACCCATTACGAACTCCTGGAGAGCCTATCCCCTGCACAGCCCATGGCGAGCCTCGTCCGGTGCGAGCTGGAGACCGGGCGCACGCACCAGATCCGGGTGCATATGGCCCATCTCGGGCATCCGCTCCTCGGCGATGCGACTTACGGCTCCGGTTTCAAGACGAAGGCCAACCGCCTCGCGGAGAGGTCGCAGGAGGCGCTCGCCACCCTGAGGCGGCAGGCCCTGCACGCCGCCATCCTGGGCTTTGAGCACCCGCGCAGCGGCGAGTTCCTGCGGTTCGAGAGCCCGCTTCCGGCCGATATCGCGGCCCTCCTGGAGGCCTTGCGGGCAGAAATTTAGCGTCAATCGGTCGCAAAAGTCGGCCACGCTGGCACCCTTGCGATTCTGATGCGTTCACCACGTCTTGAAGCCTGACGCCTCTATTCGGACAAGGTTGAACCGCTTATAAGAAGGTTGGCGGCCAGCCATGGAGGGGGCCGCCTCAGGCTTGCCTCACGGTGAGGGAGCCAAAGGAGGAGAGACTATGGCTACAGCGCTTCCGGTGCTTGCCAATGAAGGAGGCCTTTCGCGCTATCTCGACGAGATCCGTCGCTTCCCCATGCTCGAGCCGCATGAGGAATACATGCTCGCCAAACGCTGGCGTGAGCATGGAGATCGCGAAGCCGCCCACAAGCTCGTCACATCCCACCTGCGTCTGGTCGCCAAGATCGCCATGGGCTATCGCGGCTATGGCCTGCCGATCGGCGAAGTGGTGTCCGAAGGCAATGTCGGCCTGATGCAGGCCGTCAAGCGCTTCGAGCCCGACAAGGGCTTCCGCCTCGCCACCTATGCCATGTGGTGGATCAAGGCGGCCATTCAGGAATACATCCTGCGGTCCTGGTCCCTCGTGAAGATGGGCACCACGGCGAACCAGAAGAAGCTGTTCTTCAACCTGCGCAAGGCCAAGGGCCGCATCTCCGCCTTCGAGGAAGGCGACCTGCACCCTGACAACGTCAAGCAGATCGCCACCCAGCTCGGCGTGACCGAGCAGGACGTGGTGGACATGAACCGCCGCCTCGGCGGCGACACCTCCCTCAACGCCCCCCTGCGCGACGAGGGCGAAGGCGGCGGCGAGTGGCAGGATTGGCTCGTCGACCAGGGCCAGAGCCAGGAGCAGGTGCTCGTCGAGGAGGAGGAGGGCCAGAACCGCCTGAAGGCCCTGCGCAACGCGCTCTCCGTGCTCAACCCGCGCGAGCGCCGCATCTTCGAGGCGCGCCGCCTGTCGGATGACCCGATCACCCTGGAGGAGCTCTCCACGGAGTTCGGCGTCTCCCGCGAGCGCGTCCGCCAGATCGAGGTACGCGCCTTCGAGAAGATCCAGGAAGCGGTCAAGAAGAACCTGACCCAGATCGAGACGTCGTCGGCCGACGCCTGACGCCTCAAAGGCAAGCTCCCCTCAAAGGCGAGACCCAACGAAAAAGCCGCGCATGATGCGCGGCTTTTTGCTGTCCAGTGTCTGCTTTCAGCCTATTGCCACTGGCTGAAGGCATCGTTGATGATCTGCTCGCCGGAGCCGCCCTTCTCGAAACTGAGAATGGCGCGCTGGCCCGAAGCCATGCGCACCGGCAGGTCGATCCAGTTGCGGCGCACGAACAGCTGCGTGTTGCGCGCAATATCGGCCTGCAGGTTGGACAGGCCGATGAGGAACAGGTTCTCGCGCACGGGCACCGGCAGGCCGGCGACCGGGGTGCCGCGGGCGGCCTCCTCGCTCTTGAACTGCAGCAGCCCCACGTCCCGGATCACCCGGTTCGTATCGCCCTCGCGGGTGGTGAAGGTGAGTTCGACCGTGTGGGACGCCGGCAGCGTCGTGTCGAGATTGCGCCGCAGGACCATCTTCATGGCGAGCCCGGCATCCGGCACGTCCACATTGGCGACCACGGCCCGCTCCAGCGGCTGGCCCTGCCCCGGATTGACGTCCTCGAGGCGCCACGTCACGCGTCCGACCTGCGCCTTGGGCGCCGAGGGATTGGCGGGATCCTCTTCGTAGAAGACCGCGCGCTGCGCAACGCCCGTCTCCTGGCGCGGCGCCGGGTTGGGAGCGGCTGCGGCAGCGGGCGGCGCCTGGCCGCCCACGCGCTCGTTGATCTTGGAATCGGCGGGCGGCGCTGCTGGCGCCTCGGCGACCGGGGTCTCGGGAGCGAGGTCCTCGGGCCTGTCGCGCCACAGGAAGGCGAAGGCCGCAATGGCTGCGATCACGAGCGCCAGGACCGAGCCGAACACGATGGTGCGCGCACGCCCCTTGCTCTGCATGGCCGGATGAGGCCGGCTGTCGATCTTGGGCCGGGACACCGCCGGCTCGGCATAGGAATCCTCGAACTCGTCATCCCGGGCCGGCTGGGGAGCCGGGGCCCGCAGGCCGTGGACCGAGGCGGCGCCACGGGCGCCCTCGGGCGCGGGCCGAGCCGGCGGCTCTTCATCAGGCAGGGTCGGGGCGGCATCGGGATCGAACCCGGCCAGCGGCGCATAATCCGCCTCGACCCGGTCGATGGCCGCGTCGAGGGAGCGGCTCTCCTGCTGGATCTCCGCCTCCGAAAGGGGCGGGTTGAGCGAGCGCAGCTGCGCGACCAAGGCCGTGCGGGCCCGCTCGTAGACGGCGTGCCGCGTGTCGGGGTTCTGCTCGGGCAAGCCTTCGACGGCCCGAGCGATGAGAGGGTAATAATCTGCCATTTCTCTTCGGAATGGACCCGCCGAGGCCCTGCCGTCAACCCTCAAACGGGTTCTTCATGAGGATTGTGTCGTCACGCTCCGGCGAGGTGGAGAGAACTGCGACGGGCGCGCCGATCAATTCCTCGATGCGGCGGACATACTTGATGGCCTGCGCCGGCAGGTCCGCCCAGGAACGGGCGCCCGCAGTCGAGCCGCTCCAGCCCTCGAACTCCTCGTAGATCGGCTCGACGCGGGCCTGCGCGCCCTGGCTCGCCGGGAAGTAGTCGATGGTCTCGCCATCGAGCTTGTAGCCGACGCCGATCCTGATGGTCTCGAAGCCGTCGAGGATGTCGAGCTTGGTGAGCGCGATGCCGTCGATGCCCGACGTGCGCACGGTCTGGCGCACGAGCGTCGCGTCGAACCAGCCGCAGCGGCGCTTGCGCCCCGTGACCACGCCGAACTCCTTGCCCTTCTGGCCGATCAGCTCGCCGGTCTCGTCGAAGAGTTCGGTCGGGAACGGCCCCTCGCCCACGCGGGTCGTATAGGCCTTGGCGATGCCGAGCACGTAGCCGACGGCTCCGGGACCCATGCCCGAGCCGGTCGCCGCCTGGCCGGCCACCGTGTTGGACGAGGTGACGAAGGGATAGGTGCCGTGATCGACATCGAGCAGCGCCCCTTGAGCGCCCTCGAACAGGATGCGCTTGCCGGCCCGGCGTTCCTCGTCGAGGAGGCGCCACACGGCGTCCATGTAGGGCAGCACCTTCGGGGCGACCGAGGCCAGCTCCTCGTAGATCTCCTCGGGCTTGAATTCGGCGAGACCGAAGCCGCGGCGCAGCGCATTGTGGTGCGTGAGCAGGCGGTCGATCTTGTCGCGCAGCGACGAGAGATCGGCCAGATCCATGAGGCGGATGGCACGGCGGCCGGCCTTGTCCTCGTAGGCCGGGCCGATGCCGCGCTTGGTGGTGCCGATCTTGGTGCCGGCGCTGCCGCTTTCCCGAAGGGCATCGAGCTCGCGGTGGATCGAGAGAATGAGCGTGGCGTTCTCGGCCACGCGCAGGTTCTCGCGGCTGATCGAGACGCCCTGCTCGCCCAGGCGCTCCACCTCGCCGGCCAGCGCATGGGGGTCGAGCACCACGCCGTTGCCGATGACCGAGAGCTTGTTGGGACGCACGACGCCGGAGGGCAGGAGCGAGAGCTTGTAGACCTTGTCGCCGATCACGAGGGTGTGGCCGGCATTGTGTCCGCCCTGGAACCGCACGACCACGTCCGCCTGTTCGGACAACCAGTCGACGATCTTGCCCTTGCCCTCGTCGCCCCATTGGGCGCCCACGACAACCACGTTCGCCATCGCCTAAACCCTCACATGAAAAAGCCCCGGCGCAAGGCCAGGGCTGGGTAAAAACCTTGCAAACCCTCATGGTGGATCATGCGCCTCAGGTCAAGGCGGAATGAGCCCTGCATCCCCGCATCATAAACACCGGAAAGGCGGGAATGTGGTTTTGCATGTTCGGCCTTGGATTCGAACTTATTGAAGAGCCAGCACCTTGTGGCCCGCAGCGGGTGCTGCGAGCCTGAAGGGTTGATCGAGGGTGGCGCGTCGGGCAGCCCGGCTCGATGTGGTGTTGGTAAGTGAGAGCCAGACTGCTCGTCACGCGCGGTT
>NZ_JAELXT010000037.1 GCF_016427565.1 Microvirga splendida | reverse complement strand
CGGCCTCGCTCATGGAGCGCATGGAGCAGGAGGGCATCGTCGGTCCCGCAAACCACGCCGGGAAACGCGAAATCCTGCTTGAAACTCCGGGAATGGGAGAGGATTAACGTCTCAGAACGGGAACCCTGGCCGCTCCCCTGCGTCATTGTTGAGCCATGTGCAATGGTCAAGCAGCGGTCATAATCGTTCCGGTCAGGAGATCCTTCGGATGCGTCCCCTTTCTTCACTCAGCCTGGCGATGGCCCTGTTCGCGTGCGCGGGCAGCCTGCCGGCCATGGGGCAGACGCTGCCGATCGAGATGATCCTGCCGCCGGCACGGCCGGCAGCCCAGGGCTTCAGCCGGGCGGCGGCCGCCCTGCCGACCGCCTCCTTCCATCTCCCGGGATCCCCGCATCATGCGGCCCGGCCGGTGATCCCCAGGCCGGCCAACGCGGAGCAGGTTCTGGCCATGACGGCTCCCCTGCCCCCGAGCCGGCCCGTCCTCGACGAGCCCGCGGCGGCTCCCGAGCCCATTGCGATCACCCCGAAGCCCATCGTCACCGCCTCGGCGATTCCGGTGGCGCTCAACCAGCCGCTGCCCAACAGCGTGGTGGTGGAGCGGGCCAACGCCTTCTTCACGAATCTCAGCACCATGGTGGCGGATTTCACGCAGGTCGGCGGCGACGGGCGCCGGCAGGGCGGCACGCTCTATCTCCAGCGTCCCGGCAAGGTGCGGTTCGAGTACGATCCGCCCGCCACCCTCCAGGTGATCGCCGACGGCCGCTCGGTGGCCGTGCGCGACCGCAAGCTCGCCACCCAGGATCTCTATTCGATCTCGCAGACGCCGCTGAAGTTCCTCCTGCGCGAGCGCGTCAATCTCGGCCAGGACATCAAGATCACCGGCATCACCAATGATGGCAATTCGGTGCGGATCAATCTGGAGGACTCCTCGACGCTCGGCGGCACCTCCCGGATCACGCTCTATTTCGACCCCCAGGTGGAGAACCTGAACCAGTGGCGCATCGTCGATGCCCAGGGCTTCCAGACCATGGTGGTGCTCGGCAAGGCCGAACGGGGCCGCCGGATCGACCAGGACCTGTTCAAGATCCAGTACGAAGCGATCATCGGCGCGGGCAACAACCGGTAGCCGCCGTCGAACGTGTGAACCTGGATGTCATTCCCGGCCGGAGCGAAGCGGAGGGGAAGGGAATCCACAGGGCCGCGCGTGATCGTGGATCCCCTTCCCGGTCCTGCGGACCGCCGGGGATGACACGAGGCGCCCTTCCCTCCGGGCCGATTCTGTCGTAGCCGGAAAGGGTCTTCCAAGGGGCCTTTTCCGTGCAACTGACCGTCTCGACCTGGAACATCAATTCCGTACGCCTGCGCCTCGACCAGGTGGGCCGCTTCTTGAAGGAGCGCCGCCCGGACATCCTGTGCCTGCAGGAGACCAAGTGCCCGAACGACAAGCTGCCGCTGAAGGACCTGCAGGCCTTCGGCTATCCCTTCGTGGTCCATATGGGCCAGAAGGGCTATAACGGCGTCGCGATCCTGTCCCGCTACCCGTTCTCCGAGACCAGCGTGATGGAGATGTGCGGCCGCCAGGACGCCCGCCACATCACCGTGACCTTGAGCCGGGAGGCCAAGGCCGCGGCGGGGCTCACCATCCATAACTTCTACGTGCCGGCCGGCGGCGACATTCCCGACCCCGAGATCAACGAGAAATTCCGCCACAAGCTGGATTTCATGGCCGAGATGCGCTCATGGGGCAGCAAGGCGAAGCCGGCAGCCGGACCGGCGATCCTCGTCGGCGACCTCAACGTGGCGCCCCTCGAGCACGACGTGTGGAGCCATAAGCAGTTGCTCGACGTGGTGAGCCACACGCCGGTGGAGACCGAGATGTTCGAGGAGCTGCGCCAGGAGGCGGAGTGGATCGACGCCATGCGGGTCCTGCGCCCCGAGCCGGAAAAGATCTATTCCTGGTGGAGCTACCGCTCGCCCGACTGGGCTGCCGCCGACAAGGGCCGCCGGCTCGACCACATCTGGCTGTCGAAGGGCCTGAAGGACACCCTTCGCACCGTCGACGTCACCCGCGACACCCGCGGCTGGGAACGCCCCTCCGACCATGCGCCGGTCACGGCCGTGCTGGAGCTGTAAGGCCCGCGTCCAACCCTCAGACCCTCTTGGCGGATTGTTGATCATGTACGGCATTGGAATTGTCGGCCTCGGCACGATGGGCCGGCGCCTCGCGGACAGCATCAGGGCGAACCCCGCCTTCACGATCGTGGCAGCCTACGATCCGGCGGCGCCGGAGACCGCGATCCCGATGGCCGGCAGCGTCGCCGAGCTCGTCGGTAACACGTCCGTCCATTGCATCTATGTGGCGACGCCTCCGCTTACCCACGAGGAGATCGTCAGGACGGTGGCGGGCGCCGGCAAGGCGCTCCTGTGCGAGAAGCCGCTCGCGGCCTCGCCTGAATCGGCCCGGGCCTGCGTCGATGCGGTTGCGCGGGCGGGCATTCCGGCCGCCGTCAACTTTCCCTTCGCCACCGCTCCGGCGGCCCTGCGCCTCAAGGAGCTGGTCGACACCGGGGCTCTCGGCGAAAACCTGTCGGCCCATCTGACGCTGCGCTTCCGGCAATGGCCCAGGGAGTGGCAGCAGGGTGCCGCATCGTGGCTCGCCGGCCCTGAACAGGGCGGCTTCACCCGGGAGGTCGTGTCCCACTTCGCCTTCCTGGCCTTGCGCCTGTTCGGCCCGGGGCGCCTCGCGGAATGCACGGTCGAGCGCGGATCGACCGGCACGGAAACACGGGTCCATGCCGTGCTCCGGTTCGCCTCCGCGACCATGACCATCGATGCCGCCGTGGACGGAGACCGGGACGAGTTCAACCGCTTCGAGGTGAAGGGCTCAAAAAGCTCGGCCGTCATGAGTGAATGGTACCGCCTGACCCACGAGAGCGGCGACATCGCGCCCATGCGGGCCGATGCCAACCAGATCGCGGAGCTTGCCCTTCTCCTGGAAGGCCGCCCGCACCGGCTGGCAACGTTTGAGGAAGCGGCCCAGGTGGTTTCGCTCATCGAAGGGATCCTGGCCTCGTAGGATCCCGCGCGTCCGGCCCTCGCCAGCCATGAGCTGGTGACGGAAGCGATCGAGGAGGGTTTGCGGGCGCTCGTCTTGACGGGTTGTTAACCGCCCTTTGCGAAACAGGCTGCACAAAGTTCCCTAAGGTAAAGACCCGTGCAGTTCCTCGCTCATCGCAAGCTCTCCCATCTCACCACCGCCGCCATGGTGGCCTTCGTCGTGATGACCGCCGCAGCCCTCTTCGCGGTCGTGTCGATTCAGACCCGCTCGGACATCCAGAGCAAGGCCCTGGCGCAGCTGCAATCCAACGTGCGGACGTTTGTCGGCATCCTGAGCGGCTCCATCGGCAGCCTCACGGTGAAGAAGGACGGCACGGGTGCCGTCACCGGGATCACGGTGAACGACGATGCCGTGTTCTACAGTGACGAGCTCGCCGACCGGATCGCCGAGGCGACCCAGGCGCCCGCGACCCTGTTCGTGAAGGACAAGGCCACCGGGGACTTCATCCGCCGGGCCACCAACATGCGCAATCCCGACGGGACCCGCGCGGTCGGCACGGCCATGGACCGCAAGGGCGTGGTCTTCCCCATCGTGTCGGCCGGCGGCACCTATGTGGGCCAGGCCAAGATCCTCGGAGGAGATTATCTCCTGGTGAACCTGCCTGTCTTCGGCCAGAGCGGACAGGTTCTGGGCGTCCTCGGCAGCGGGTTTCAGGTCACCGCGCTGGAAGCCTCGGCGAGCCGCCTCATGTGGCAGATGGGCCTGGTTTCGCTCGCCGCCGTCCTGGTGCTGACCCTGGCGGCGATCCTCTCGGCCCGGATGCTATTCCGGCCGATCCCGAAGCTCGCAGAAACCATGAACGGCCTGGCCCGCGGCGACGCCTCCGTGACGGTGCCCTACCTCGCCTGGAAGAACGAGATCGGCGAAATGGCCCGCGCCGTGGAGATCTTCCGCGAGAACACGGTCGAGCGTCAGCGGCTCGCCGACGAGCAGGCCGCCGAGAGCGACGCGAAGATGCAGCGCGCCCTAAAGCTGGATGGCCTGACCCGCCAATTCGAATCCAATGTGTCGGCCCTGACCCAGGGGCTCGCTGCCGCCGCCTCGCAGATGGAGGCCACTGCCCAGACCATGACGGCCACGGCCGAGCGGACGAACCTCCAGTCCGTCAGCGTGGCGGCCGCGGCCGAGCAGACCTCCGGCAGCGTGCAGACCGTCGCGGCCGCCACCGAGGAGATGTCGAGCTCGATCCGCGAGATCGCCCGGCAGGTCACCCAGTCGTCGCAGATCTCGTTCGAGGCCGTCGAGAGCGCCAAGCGCACCAACGGCATCGTGCAGGCTCTCTCCAGCGGCGCCGAGCGCATT
This sequence comes from Microvirga splendida, assembly GCF_016427565.1. Classification (GTDB taxonomy): domain Bacteria; phylum Pseudomonadota; class Alphaproteobacteria; order Rhizobiales; family Beijerinckiaceae; genus Microvirga; species Microvirga splendida. Next base: position 35,630 of record NZ_JAELXT010000037.1, on the reverse strand, counting down.
GGCGACGTGGTCACGCTGATCAACAACCTGGCCGCCCAGACGAACCTGCTGGCGCTCAACGCCACCATCGAGGCCGCCCGGGCCGGCGAGGCCGGCAAGGGCTTCGCGGTCGTGGCCAGCGAAGTGAAGAACCTTGCGACCCAGACCGCCAAGGCCACCGAGGAGATCGGCTCGCAGATCGCCCAGATCCAGGGAGCCACCCAGGAGGCCGTGAGCGCCATCCATGGGATCCAGACGGTCATCGACCAGATCTCCAGCATCTCCACCGGCATCGCCGCCGCCATGGAGGAGCAGGGCGCAACGACCAGCGAGATCTCCCGCAGCGTCCAGGAGGCCGCCCGCGGCACCAGTCAGGTGACGGGGAGCATCGACAGCGTGAAGGAAGGTGCGGGCGAGACGGGTGCTGCGGCCGTTCAGGTGCTGGACGCGGCGCAGGAGCTGGCCCGCTATGCCGAGAACCTGAGCCGTGAGGTCGACGTGTTCCTCTCCGACGTCAAGGCGGCGTGAGAAAGACACCTTGGAGCCGGGCGTGGACTCCACGCCCGGGCTACCGAGCCCTCATTCGTCGTCGGGTCGTGATTCCGCCGGGGCTTCCTCGCCGTCGATGGCGATGAGCTGCTGGCGCACGCGCTCCAGGCCTTCCGTGAGGCGCGCGAGCTCCTCGGCCATGGCGTCGTGGATCGCGGCGGCAGCATCCGGGAACTCCTCCAGGACCCGGCGCATGAGGCTGGGGGTCACGCGGATGATGGTGGAGGGCTCGCGGGCCGTGGCGGTGGCGCGGCGCTCGATGCGGGCGAACAGGGCGGCCTGACCGATCAACGCGCCGGGCCCGGCCACGAAGGCTGCCGGCGAGCCGTCATCAGCAGCGTCGAGCGCGATGGCGCCGGCGGTCACCACATAGCCGCCGTCGGACCGGTCGCCTTTCTTGAACAGCACGTCGCCCTCGCGGTAGCTGCGGGTTTCCGACGCGAAGGCGACAAGGCGCAGGGCATCCTTCTCCAGCAGGTTGAACAGCGGAGCCTGGGTCAGGATCGCGATGTCGTCGTCGAGCGCCATGGCGGTTGTTCTACGGGATCAGCTTGTAGCCGCCCGGTTCCGTCACCAGGATGCTGGCATTCGACGGATCGGATTCGATCTTCTGGCGCAGGCGGTAGATATGCGTCTCGAGCGTATGGGTGGTGACGTTGGAATTGTAGCCCCACACCTCGGTGAGCAGGGTGTCGCGGCCGACCACGGCCCGGCCGGCGCGGTAGAGATAGCGCAGGATCGCCGTCTCCTTCTCCGTGAGCTTGAGCTTGGAGCCCTTCTCGGTGGTGAGCAGCTTGGAGCCCGGGCGGAAGATGTAGGGCCCGATTTGGAACACCGCGTCCTCGCTCGCCTCGTATTGGCGCAGCTGCGCGCGGATGCGGGCGAGCAGGACGGCGAGCTTGAAGGGCTTGACCACGTAGTCGTTGGCGCCCGCCTCCAGGCCCATCACGGTGTCGCTGTCCGACCCCTGGGCGGTGAGCATGATGATCGGGCTGCGGAAGCCGTTCTGGCGCATGACCTTGACGGCCTCGCGCCCGTCCATGTCAGGCAGGCCCACATCCATGATGGCGAGATCGATCCTGTCGCCCTTCACCGCCTCGATGGCCTGGGTGGCGGTCTCGGCCGTCGTGATCTGGAACTCGTCATGGAGTCCGAGCTGTTCGGCTAGGGTGTCGCGCAGATCCTGATCGTCATCGACGACGAGGAGGCGGCTGGCATTCGACATCTGAAACCCTTCACACGATGAACTGCATGTTGGCTGGAACGGCCTTCAAAAGCGGAGAACCTGCAAGCCTGAAGCCTGTTCGTCCGCCCCCTGTCGCCGCCCGTGATCCGGATCGAGATCGCAATCCGGACTTGACGGCGGCGCGAGCCGGGAGCCTCAAGATCGTTCTTGACGCATTAGAGTAGTCATTCCCAGCTTGACAACAAGGGGTGCCTCGGGACTCTCCACTGCCGATGAAACACTCTCGCGTCAATGTTATCCGTGTTTTCCGCTCCCCGGTCGATCACCGGCGCGGGCGGATCGTCGCCGGCAATCTCGTGATTCCCTGCGCGCTCGGGCGCGGCGGCATCAGCCATTCCAAGCGCGAGGGCGACGGGGCCGCCCCGGCCGGGCGGTTCAGGCTGCTGCAGGCCTTCTACCGGGCCGACCGCGGTCCCCGCCCCCGAACCGGCCTGAGCCTCAAAGCCATCCGGCCAGGCGACGGCTGGTCGGACGACCCGAGCGACCGGCGCTATAACCGCCCCGTCCCCCTGCCCTGCCCAACGCGCCATGAAGCGATGTGGCGCGACGACCACCTCTACGACGTGGTGGTCGACATCGCCTGGAACCGCGGCCCCATCATACGAGACCGCGGCAGCGCCTTCTTTCTCCATCTCGGCCGCCCCGGCCTGCCCCCCTCGGATGGATGCGTGGTGGTGGAGAAGGCGATGATCCGGCGACTTCTGGAGCGGATCGGGCCGAACACGCGCATCGAGATCGTGGGCTGACTCCATGATCCTGATCGCCACCTGCTCCGAATATCCGCACCCGACGCCGAACCTCGAGGCTCTCGTGAACGCCTTGCGGGCACACGGCACGGAAGCGGCATACCTGCCCTGGAAGACGACCCCGCTGGAGACCTTCGTGGCGGCTGACGCGGTGCTGCCCCTGTGCTGCTGGGATTACTACGACGATCCGGGGCGCTTCCTCGGCTGGATCGATGCGCGCGAGGCCAGGGGCGCAAGGCTGCTCAACCCTCCGGAGCTGCTGCGCTGGAATTTCCGCAAGACCTATCTGCTCGACATGGCTGCAGCGGGTCATGCGGTTCCAAAAACATTCCACCTGCAGGAGGCAAGCCGTCCCGCCATCGCGGAGCGGATGGAGGCGGAAGGCTGGTCCGTTGCCGTGGCGAAGCCGGTCTCGAGCCAGAGCGGGCACGGGGTCCGGAAGATCGATCGGTCGAACATGGATCGATGGCCAACGGGCGAAGTGCTGCTGCAGGAGTATCAGGACGATATCGGCGCGCTCGGCGAGACCACCATGACCTTCATCGAGGGCGTGTTCTCGCATGCGGTGCGCCGCGTGCTTAAAGCCGGCGAATGGCGGGCCAATGCGCAATACGGCATCACCTATGAGCGCGTCGCGGTGAGCCGGGACGTGATCGACGCGGCACAGGCCTACATCGATTTTCTGCCGCAGGCGCCGCTTTACGCCCGCGTCGACGGACTTGTTCGATCCACCGGCTTCATGCTGATGGAGCTGGAGCTGATCGATCCGTATCTCTATCTCGAATTCGCGCCCGGCAGCGCCGATGTGATGGCGCGGGCGGTGTTGCAGCGGCTTGGGTAAGGATGCAGATCAAGCCGCACCGGAGAGTGCGACGACCAGAAAGCCGGGACGCAATGTCTTTTTCCCAGGACGTGTAAAGGCTGCGACAGCATCCCCTCTCCCGTGTGGGAGAGGGGCAGGGGTGAGGGTATGGAGGTCAACCAGCCCGGCAATGCCATCGCGGCTGCGGCACGGTTCTCGTAGCGCCACACCCGGCACCAGCCTTCCCTCACCCCAACCCTCTCCCACATGGGAGAGGGAGTGTTGCGTATAGTCGCAATCGCTCAGCCGATCACACTCTCATAAAACGCCTCCGGCCCGTCGATCTCCCGCAGCCTGCCCTTGTCGATGAGAAGGAAGCGGGTGCCGATGGCCTTCACGAAGCTCCGGTCGTGGGAGACCACGATGCAGGTGGCCTGCGCGTCGAGGATCTCGTCTTCCAGCTGCTCGCGGCCCGGGATGTCCACGTGGTTGGTGGGCTCGTCCATCAGGTAGAAATTCGGCTCGGAGAGGCGCAGCGCCAGAAGCCCGAGCCGCGCCTTCTGCCCCGGCGACAGTTTTGCGATGGGCAGCCCCTGCCGCTCGATGGAAAACCCCGCTTCCGCCAGAACCGCGCGGCTGCGCTGGTCGCCGAGGCGAAACCGCGACAGGATGAAGTCGTGCGCCGTCGCCTTGCCGGGCAATTGCTGCATGTCCTGGTCCACGTAGCCCAGCGCCAGACTCGGGCTCACCCGGATTCCGGGCAGGCCGTCAGGCTCGATCATCGCCCGGTGCAGCAGGCGCACGGCTTGCGATTTGCCGACGCCGTTGCGACCCAGCACCACGATGCGGTCGCCCTGCGCCACTTCGAGCTTGGGGATCGCAAAGAGCCTGCGCCCGTCCGGCGCCTCGACCGTCACGTTCTCCAGCGCCACCAGCACCCGCGCATGGGTGCCGCGGTTGCCGAGCCGGATCTCGCCCGTGCGCTCCCGGTGCACGTTGCGGGCGTTCTGCTCCAGGGCTTCGGCCCGGCGCTTGATCTGGGCGGATTTCACATGCGCGGCATCGCTGCCGCTGTTGATACCCACATTGCGCAAAACAGCGGCGCTCTCGCGCAGGCGCTTGACTTCGCGCAAGGTTCTGTCGCGCTGCGCCTGGGCCGCCGCATCGTGCGCCTCCAGCAGATCGCGCGCGCGCCGGTAGGGATGCGCGAAGGCAATGGATTCCTCCGGCCGCAGGAAGAGCGTCTTGCTCGTGCAGGCATCGAGGAAGTCGCGGTCGTGGCTCGCCACCACGATGGGCGCGGTGTAGCCCGCCATGTTGATCCAGGATTCGAGCTTGAAGAGCTTTTCGAGGTCGAGGTGGTTCGTCGGCTCGTCGAGGAGCAGCATGTCCGGCTGCGTGATCCAGGCCCGCGCGATGAGTGCGAGCCGCTGCCAACCGCCGCTGAGCGCCCGCATGGGAAGGGTGCGCAGCTCGGCCGGCGTCTCGAACTCGTCGAGCACCATGTCCACGCGCCATTCCTGGGTGACACGCTCATCCGTCGGGAGCGCGGTGAGCAGCATGTCGTGCAGCGACAGATCGAGCAGATGTACCGGAACGTCCTGTTCGACCAGCGCGACACGCAGGCCCCGCGAGCCGACGATGTCTCCCTCGGTCGGCTCCATGTGGCCGGCGAGACATTTGAGAAGCGTGGATTTTCCGGCGCCGTTGGCGGCGACGAGGCCGAGGCGGTCACCCTCGCCGATGACGAGGTTCAGGTTCTGGAACAGGGGCGTGTGGGCAACGACGCCGAGGTTGCGAAGGCTCAAGGAAGGCATGGATCAATCTCTGGTGCAGCGCGCTCGGCCACAGGGCTCAAGGAGCGCGTGAAAGTCTGGAACGTGTCAGGCGCGCCGAATCCTTGCGGAGCCTTGGCGCGGAAAGCCGTTCAGAGCTGACCAGAATGAGATGAGGGCGGTTTTCAGAGAACCGTCAGATCCGTTCGATGGCCGGCCCTGCAACATGCTGCTGCAGGGCGTGCCCAGGGCCGAACGTGCGTTGATGCATCGCTTCAATCATGCAGCCCTCCCTGGTGCGAACGTGGATCAGTGCTTGAGGCTTAGCCGGAAAAGGCCGCAGATGCAATTCGGTTTGTGCGCCGTCTCATGGGCGCCTCCAAGCTGACCGTCTATAGTCCTGGATAGAATCCTATCATAGGCTCGTCCTGATCATGACACTCCGCACCTTATGCCTGCACGCGTTCCTGAGCATCGCTGCTCTCGGAATGAATGGCTCGGCGGCCCTGGCCCAGAACTTGGGGAATTGGCGTGCACTTACAGCCGAGGAAGAGAAGGTTCGTATTGCAGATATAAGCCCAGGATCCGTTGATCCCTCGACGATCGAAGCCGACTTCGATGGTAATGGACGGAAGGATAAGGCTCTGATCGCGATCAATAAATTCGATGGTGCGCGCGGTCTCATTGTCCTCGTGCACGGACGAGTTCATGTGATCAGTCCGGACGGCGTTGAGGCCTCGGACGGCCTCGGACTGGCCGAGAGGGGCTCTTGGGATACGGTCTGCGGCAATGCTTTTCGTGAGTTCCACGACTGCACGGATTATCCAAGCCGCGTCATGCTCAAAAATCCTGGGATCTTGTGGATCGGCAATGGCCGAACGTCCCTCTATTTCTGGAGCAGGAAAACAAAAAGCTTCGACGTCGTCCTGGTGGTCGATTGACGCCTCAAGGCTTCGTCCGACACCCAAAGATCGCGCTGCCCACGCGCACATGGGTGGCGCCGAGCTGGATCGCGGCGTCGAAATCGGCGCTCATGCCCATGGAGAGCGCTTTCAGGCCATGCCGCTTGGCGATGGTGTTGAGCAGGGCGAAATGCGGTGACGGCGGATCCTCGGCCGGCGGGATGCACATGAGGCCCTCGACGTTCAACCCGTACTTACTGCGGCAGGCTTCGAGGATGGCGTCGACCTCCGTGGGGATGACCCCACCCTTCTGCGCCTCCTCGCCGGTGTTCACCTGCACCAGGAGGCGCGGCGTTTTCCCCTGGCGGGCGATCTCCTTGGCCAGCGCCTCGGCGAGCGACGGCCGGTCGAGGGTGTGGATCGCATCGAAGAGCTCCACCGCCTCCCTGGCCTTGTTGGACTGGAGCGGGCCGATCATGTGCAGCTCCACGTCCGCGTAGCGCTCGCGCAAAGCGGGCCACTTGGCCTTGGCCTCCTGCACGTAGTTCTCGCCGAACACCCGCTGGCCGGCGGCGAGCACCGGCTCGATATCCTCCGCCGGAAAGGTCTTCGAGACCGCCACGAGGGTGATGGAGGCAGGGTCGCGGTCGTAATCGGAGGCGGAGCGCCGGATGCTCTCCTGCACCTGCCTCAAGGCTTCGACTGCGTCGTTCTCGCTCATGGCACCCTCTCTCGCTCTGCCCTGTCATCCCCGGCCGGAGACGGCGCACGCCGTCGCAGGGGAAGGGGATCCACGGTCAGGCGCGCCACGATGGATCCCCTTCCCGGCCCTACGGGCCGCCGGGGATGACACAGGGCGTCGAAACTTGACCGCCTCGCACACGCGAAACCGTTGACCGCGCGGGAGAGCTGTGTCCTAGTCCGCCGCAACGTGGCGGCGCAAGCCGCTTGAATCCCCAAACGACGGATAAAGACGGAAAATGAGGCCCGAGCGCTACAACGCCAAGGAAGCCGAGCTGAAATGGCGGCAGGTCTGGAACGACCGCGACCTGTTCAAGACCCATAACGACGACCCGCGTCCGAAATACTACGTGCTCGAGATGTTCCCCTATCCGTCGGGGCGCATCCACATGGGCCATGTGCGCAACTACACCATGGGCGACGTGGTGGCGCGCTACAAGCGCGCCCGCGGCTTCAACGTGCTCCACCCGATGGGCTGGGACGCCTTCGGCATGCCGGCGGAAAACGCCGCCATGCAGAACAAGGTCCATCCCAAGGAATGGACCTACGCCAACATCGCGACCATGCGCGCCCAGCTGCAATCGATGGGGCTCGCCATCGACTGGAGCCGCGAGATCGCCACCTGCGATCCGAGCTACTATAAGCACCAGCAGCGCATGTTCCTGGACTTCCTGGAGGCCGGGCTCGTCGACCGCAAGACCGCCAAGGTGAACTGGGACCCGGTGGATCACACGGTGCTCGCCAACGAGCAGGTGATCGACGGGCGCGGCTGGCGCTCGGGCGCCCTGGTGGAGCAGCGCGAACTGACCCAGTGGTTCCTGAAGATCACCGATTTCGCCCAGGATCTGGACGACCGGCTCGACACCCTCGACCGCTGGCCCGAGAAGGTGCGCCTGATGCAGCGCAACTGGATCGGCCGCTCCGAAGGCTTGCTGGTGCGCTTTGCCCTGAAGCCCGAGACCGTGCCGAACGGCGAGACCGAGCTGCAGATCTACACCACGCGCCCGGACACGCTCTTCGGCGCGAAGTTCATGGCGGTTGCGCCCGATCATCCGCTGGCGAAGGCCGCCGCCGAGAAGAATCCGGAGCTCGCCGCCTTCATCGAGGAATGCAAGCGCGTCGGCACGGCCCAGGAGGCCATCGACAAGGCGGAGAAGCTCGGCTTCGACACCGGCATCCGCGCCGAGCATCCGTTCGACCCGAACTGGACCCTGCCGGTCTATGTGGCGAACTTCATCCTGATGGAATACGGCACCGGCGCCATCTTCGGCTGCCCGGCCCACGACCAGCGCGACCTGGACTTCGTCAACAAGTATGCCTTAGGCAACACGCCGGTGGTCTGCCCGCCGGAACAGGACCCCGCCACCTTCGTGGTGACGGATGTCGCCTATGACGGCGAAGGCCGGATGATCAATTCCCGCTTCCTCGATGGCATGACCATCGCGGAGGCGAAAGAAGAAGTCGCCCGCCGCCTGGAGAACGAGACCCGCGGCAATCATGCGGTGGCCGAGCGCAAGGTCAATTTCCGCCTGCGCGACTGGGGCATCTCGCGCCAGCGCTACTGGGGCTGCCCGATTCCGATCATCCATTGCGATGAATGCGGCGTCGTGCCGGTGCCGAAGGACCAGCTGCCCGTGGTGCTGCCGGAGGACGTGTCCTTCGACGTGCCGGGCAACCCGCTCGACCGCCACGCGGCGTGGAAGCACGTGGACTGCCCGCAATGCGGCAAGGCCGCAAGGCGCGAGACGGACACCATGGACACCTTCGTGGATTCGTCCTGGTACTTCGCCCGCTTCACGGACCCGACCCTGACCGACCGGCCGACGGATCGCGCGACCGTCGATGCCTGGCTCCCCGTGGACCAGTATATCGGCGGGATCGAGCACGCGATCCTGCACCTGCTCTATTCCCGCTTCTTCACCCGCGCCATGAAGAAGACCGGTCATGCCGGCCTGGACGAGCCGTTTGCCGGCCTGTTCACGCAGGGCATGGTGGTGCACGAGACCTACAAGGACGCGAGCGGCGCCTGGGTGTTGCCCTCCGACGTGCGTTTCGAGACGGAAGGCGGCGTGCGCAAAGCCTTCCATGTGGAAACCGGTGCTCCGATCGAGATCGGCTCCATCGAGAAGATGTCGAAGTCGAAGAAAAACACCGTCGATCCGGACGAGATCATCGCATCCTACGGCGCCGACACGGCCCGCTGGTTCATGCTCTCCGACTCGCCGCCTGAGCGCGATGTGATCTGGACCGAAGAAGGCGTGCAGGGCGCGGGCCGCTTCGTGCAGCGCGTCTGGCGCCTCGTCGGCGAGATCGCGGACCGAATGGCGGGCTCCAATGGCGCTTCCGCTGAGGGCCCGATGGCGCTCGCCGTGCGCAAGGCCGCGCACAAGGCGCTCGCCGCCGTCGAGGAGGATGTGGAGCGCCTGCGCTTCAACCGCTGCGTCGCCCATCTCTACGAGCTGGCCAACGCCCTGCAGGATCTGGCGAACCAGGCCAAGACCGGCAACGAACCGGGCGTCGGCGCCGCCTTTGCCGAGGCCGGGCGCATCTTCGTGCAGCTGCTCGCCCCCATGATGCCGCATCTGGCGGAGGAATGCTGGGCGTCCCTGGGACAGTCCGGCCTCGTGGCCGATGCCCCGTGGCCGCAGGTGGATCGCTCGCTGCTGGTCGAGGACACGGTGACCCTGCCGGTGCAGGTCAACGGCAAGAAGCGTGCCGACGTGACGGTTGCCCGTGATGCGGATCAGGCTACAGTCGAGGCGGCCGTGCTGGCCCTCGAGGCCGTGCAGAAGGCCCTGGACGGCAAGCCCGCCCGCAAGATCATCGTCGTTCCCCAGAGGATCGTGAATGTCGTCGCCTAACCTGATCGCCCGCGTCGCTCTCGTGGCGGGTCTTGCCTTAAGCCTGTCCGCCTGCTTTCGGCCCCTCCACGGTCCGACGCCCTCGGGGCTGACGCTCCAGACGGAGCTGGCCTCTATCGAGGTGCCGGAGGTGGAATGGCCGCTCCGGCTGGCGAATGCCGGGCATTACCTGCGCAGCGAGCTGATCTTCGCCCTCAACGGCTCGGGATCGGAGATCCCTAAGCGCTACAGCCTGCGCCTCGCCTTCACGGAGTCGCAGACGAGCCCGATCGTCGACTCGCAATATGGCACGGCAAGCTCCGTCATCGTCGGCGGAACGCTGACCTATACGCTCACCACCCTCGACGGAAGCACGGTGATCACCCAGGGCACCGCGACCTCGACGGCGAGCTTCGACCGCTTCCCGCAGCGCTTCGCCAATATCCGGGCCGCCCGCGATGCGGAGATCAGGCTCGCCAAGGATCTGGCCGCCCAGGTGCGGACCCGGCTGTCGGCGGTGCTCGCCACCCGAAGCTGACCCCATGGTGGCGGTGAAAGCCGGCGACGTGGAAGGGGCGCTGCGGCGCCCCGATCCGCGCATCGGCGTGTTCCTGTTCTATGGACCGGACATGGGCCTCATCAACGAGCGCGCCCGTGCGGTGGCCGAGCGCTCGGTAGACGACGCCTCCGATCCGTTCCAGATGATCCGCATTGACGGCGACGACATCGCGGCGGACCCGGGGCGCCTCGCCGACGAGGCCGGCACCATGGGGCTGTTCGGGGCTAAGCGCGCCATCTGGGTCAAGTCCACCTCGCGCAACATCGCGCCGGCGGTCGATGCCGTTCTGAAGGGTGAGTTGCAGGATACAGTGATCGTCATCGAAGGCGGCGACCTGCAGAAGTCGTCGCCCCTGCGCACCCTGTGCGAACGCTCCCAGAAGGCGCTCGCCCTGCCCTGCTATGCGGACGAGGCCCGAAATCTCGGCGCCGTGGTCGACGACACCCTGAAGGCGGGTGGCTTTTCGATCCAGCGCGACGCGCGCACGGCCCTGATCGCGAGCCTCGGCGGCGACCGCCTCGCCACCCGCGGCGAGCTCAACAAGCTGATGCTCTACGCCCATGGCCAGCGGGAGATCACGCTGGCCGACGTGGACGCGATCATGAGCGACGTGTCGAGCCTTGCCATGGATGCGGTGGTGGACGCCGCCTTCGCCGGCGAGGGCACGGGCCTCGAGACCGGCTCCCGGCGCTTGGCGGCCGAAGGCGTCAACGCGAGCGTGCTGCTCGGCGCGGCGCTGCGCCATGCCTTGATGCTGCTCTCGGCGCGCCTCTCGGTCGAGGACGGCCGGCCGATCCCGGCCGTCATGGAAACCATGCGCAGCCTGCATTTCCGGCGCAAGCCCCTGGTCGAGCGCCATCTCCAGCGCTGGACCGGCGACACCCTGAACAGCGCCATCGCCCTGCTGCAGGCGAACCTGCTCCAGACCCGCCGCATGGCCGACCTGGCCGACACTATCGCGGCCAAGACCCTGCTCGACATCGCGCGGACGGCGCGGCGGTAAGTCATCTCATGTAAATTTATGTTTCTTCTTCAGATCTCCAATACCATCAAAGACAATACCTTCTTTGCTTTCTTGGAAAGTGATCACTGAAATGTTCAGATCTTGCAAAGCTCTTCTAAAATTGGGATCATTTCGCACAGCCGGGCAAACCAAAATGCGGTGCGGCGGCTTCGGCTGGGATGCGCCATAAACCAAGAGCTGGCCTAGAGCCGTAAACCAGCTTTGGGTATCTGAGGACGCTTTCACCTCGAACAAAATTTCCATATGGCCTGAAGTGTCCTTGATATAAAGATCAGGCCGCATGTCATTGTAGGCACTGTTGATGGCCTTCTGACCGAGCTTTTTTTGTAGAGCGTTGACAACCCGCCCGTGCAATCTCTTGATTTCAATTGTGCTATAAGGGCGACCGTTGCCTGTTCCATTTTGAGCGTTTTCAGCCGTGAAACCTCCGGATTGGGAAACGGAATTTGATTTAGGAGTCGGGTCTTGCGCGGTCAGAGTTCGCGCGTAGGCACGCAGACGTTCCGTTTCATCGACGAAGGCTTTCAGCTTCTGAAGAAAGCCATTCTGGCCTAACTGACCAATCACGAAGACGTATTCTTCTTTGCCGTTTTCCAGTTCGATGGCTTCTGGAACATATCCTTTGATGTACTTGCGAAAAACCTCCATAGACATCTGCCCACCTCGCCCTCCGCCGAGCAAACCTTTGTGGCCAAGATAGTAGCCGTTGGTGTCGTCTTTGATTGCCCTTCCGGCAATCACACGGTCTGCAGGGTCAACGGCGAGGTTTATTTCTATACTTGCATACAGGGTGTCGTTTTCGGACCCTACAGAGGTTCCAAAGGCACAGTTCCACTGACCTAATTCTCCGTAAGGCCTGTCACTGAAATGACCCCATAGGCCGAGTTGGGGAAGCCAATGAAGATCTAAGGTCACGGCTCCGCCAGGAGAGCTAATGCGGCGTTGCTTGATCTCAGGGTTCGCGTTCTGGAACTCTCCTAGAAGCAAATCCCGGACAATCTTGACCTCATTCTTGCCGGCAATTCTAAGCATGCTCTCCCCCTTAGGTTGAAAATTTGGGAGGATGCTAGCACAGGGCTTGTCGAAACAATATCCGAGTATCCGTGACCTTGGTTACACATGAACTGCGCCCAATTCCCCTAAAGATAATCGGGCGCAGTTCAGCTTTTTAAGGATTCAACCGCCGGCACAACCCGTCGAGCTGGTCCAAGGTCTTGTATTTGATGCGCAATTCGCCGCCCTGGCCCTTGTGATCGATGCTCACCGTGAGGCCGAGCACGTCCTGCAGGGCCTTTTCGAGGGCGCGGGTGTCGGGGTCCTTCTCCGCCGCGCCGGGCTTGGCCGCCTTGGCGGCAGCCTTCGATGGGTTGCCTGTGTCGCTCTGCGCGATCTCCTCGACCTGGCGCACGCTCATGCCCTCGTCGAGGACGCGCTTGGCCACTTGGACCGGGTCGTTTACGGAGAGCAGGGCGCGGCCGTGGCCGGCCGTGAGCTTGCGGTCGATGAGCAACTTGCGCACCGGAGCCGGCAGCTCGGTGAGGCGCAGCATGTTGGCGATGTGGCTGCGGCTCTTGCCGATGATCTTGGAGAGATTTTCCTGCGTGTAGGAGAACTCGGCCATCAGGCGCGAATAGCCCTCCGCCTCCTCGATGGGGTTGAGATCGGCGCGCTGGACGTTCTCGAGGATCGCATACTCGAGCGAGGTCTTGTCGTCGATCTGGACCACCACCACCGGCACCCGGTGCAGCCCGGCCTTCTGGGCCGCGCGCCAGCGACGCTCGCCGGCGACGATCTCGTATTCGTCCCTGTGGTTGGGCAGGGGCCGGACGACGATGGGCTGGATGATGCCGCGATCCTTGATGGACTGGGTCAGCTCGCTCAGGTCCGTGTCGTCGAACACCTTTCGCGGGTTGCGCGGGTTCGCGCGCAGGAACTCCACGGGCACGGATTTCGGCGTGTAGCCCTTGCGCTCGAGATTGCCCATCTCCTCGCCGACCTCGCCGATGAGGGCGGCCAGTCCACGGCCCAGCGATTTCATCTCTTTAGCCATTGCGGTCTCTCAAACTCTCAGGCGGCGCGCAGCGCGCGTTCGCGCTGGATGACTTCGGAGGCCAGCCGCAGATAGGCCTGCGAGCCGGCGCATTTCAGGTCGTAGAGCAGAACCGGCTTGCCATGGGACGGCGCCTCGGACACGCGCACGTTGCGCGGGATCATGGTCTCGTAGACCTTGTTGCCCATGAACTGGCGCACATCGGCCACCACCTGTCCCGACAGGTTGTTGCGCGGGTCGAACATGGTCAGCACGACTCCGTGGATCGTCAGCTCCGGGTTGAGGGCGGAACGGACCTGCTCGACCGTCTTGAGCAGCTGGCTGAGACCTTCCAGAGCAAAAAATTCGCACTGGAGGGGTACCAGAACAGCGTCAGCAGCGGTCAAGGCATTGATGGTCAAAAGATTGAGCGATGGCGGGCAATCGATCAAAATATAGGTAAAAGGTTCGCTTACCTCGGAGCCAGATAGCTCCTGAATCGCGGAGCGAAGCCGATGGGCGCGGTTGCGCTCATTGGCGATCTCCAATTCGATCCCGAGGAGGTCGAGAGTCGAGGGCGCGACCGACAATCCGGGCACCACGGTCTCGGTGATGCTCTCCTCCAGGGACGCTTCGCCGGCGAGCACGTGATAGGTGGAGGTCTGCCGGTTCTTGCGGTCGATGCCGAGACCCGTCGAGGCGTTGCCCTGCGGGTCGAGATCGACGATCAGCACCCTCTCGCCGATGGCGGCCAGTGCCGTGCCGAGGTTGATCGCCGTCGTGGTCTTGCCGACGCCGCCCTTCTGGTTGGCGAGCACCAGAACGCGCGGCTTCACCCCACGCGCGCCTGCTTCGGGTCCGTTGCGGTCGGTCATCATGAATGGCTCTCGATGGAGGTTATGCGAAGAATCCTGGCTTCAGAGTCGGTCAAGCTCGGCAGGGTCTCCGCCTCGAATGTCCACTTTTTCCGAGCCTCGGTCAATTCGATCTCGGCGTCGCGGCCCTTGGGGAACAGGCCGATTGTCCCCGCTTTCAACAAAGGCGCGGTCCAGTCCAGGAGCTGCGGCAGCGCCGCCAGGGCTCGCGCCGAGACCACATCGGCTTTGCCGACGAAGCCGGGAATGACGGTTTCCAGCCGCGCCTCATGCACTGTGGCAGCCGATTCCGTGAGACGGGCGATGTGCCGGAGGAAGGCGCATTTACGCGAATTGCTCTCCACGAGGTGAACCTTCAGCCCCCTCTCTGCCCCCGCGATGGCGAGGACGAGGCCCGGAAAACCGGCCCCGGAACCGAGGTCCAGCCATGTTCTGGCTTCGGGGGCGAGATCGAGAAGCTGGAGCGAATCGACGATATGGCGCTCCCAGATCCGGTCGAGGGTCGCGGGACCGACGAGGTTCTTGATCGCCTGCCAGCGGCGAAGCTCCCGCTCTAAGAGCTCAAGCTTCTCGAATGTTTCACGTGAAACATTGAGGTCGGACGCCGTCACCGCCGGGGTCATGGCTGCACCATGCCGACTGTGCGGGCCGCTCTCGCCTGCCCCTTACGGGCAAAGGCCGCCAGGAGCGTCAGGGCGGCCGGGGTGATTCCCTCGATCCGGGCGGCTTGGCCGATGGTCCTCGGGCGCACCAGAACGAGCTTGGCCTTAATCTCGTTGGAGAGGCCCGGCAGGCCCTGGAAATCGATGCCGTCCTCCAGCACCACGCTCTCGTCGCGCCGGTAGGCGGCGATGTCGGCCTGCTGCCGGTCGAGATAAACCGCATAGGTGGCATCGGTCTCCAGGCGCTCGCGGACGGGAGCGCTCACAGCCGCCAGATCGGGCCAGACCCGCGTCAGGTCGGACCAGCCGATGTTCGGGTAGGAGAGAAGCTGGTAGGCGGAGCGGCGGATGCCGTCCTGGTTCAGCTCCAGCCCATGCCGCGCCGCTTCCTGCGGGGTGAGGGCAAGGGCCTGAAGCCGCTGCCGGGTCTCCCGGATCTCGCCTTGAGAGCGCCGGAAATGCGCCTCGCGCTCGGATCCGACGCAGCCGATCTCCAGGCCCCTGCCAGTCAGCCGCTCGTCCACATTGTCGATGCGCAGGCTCAGACGGTACTCGGACCGGGAGGTGAACATGCGGTAGGGCTCGCTCACGCCGCGGGTGATCAGGTCGTCGACCAACACGCCGATATAAGACTCGGCCCGGTCGAACACGACGGACTCCTGGCCGGCAGCCCGGCGGGCGGCGTTGAGACCGGCGACGAGCCCTTGAGCCGCCGCCTCCTCGTAGCCGGTGGTGCCGTTGATTTGGCCGGCGAGAAACAGCCCCTGGACGGCCTTGGTCTCGAGCCCGGCCGTCAGGTTGCGCGGATCGACGTAGTCGTACTCGATGGCATAGGCCGGCTGGAGCATATGCACCTTCTCCAGGCCGGGGATATGCTTGAGGAAGGCGAGCTGCACATCCTCAGGCAGGGAGGTGGAGATCCCGTTGGGATAGACGGTGATGTCATCGAGGCCTTCCGGCTCCAGAAAGATCTGGTGCCCGTCCCGGTCGCCGAAGCGCACCACCTTGTCCTCGATGGAGGGGCAGTAGCGCGGCCCCGTCCCCTGGATCTCGCCCGAATACATGGCCGAACGGTGCAGGTTGTCCCGGATGAGGTCGTGGACCTTGGCCGTCGTGCGGGTGACGCCGCATTCGATCTGCGGGTTGGTGATGCGGGTGGTCAGCAGGGAGAACGGCACCGGCTCGTCGTCCGCCGCCTGCTTGTCGATTCCGGCCCAGTCGATAGTACGGCCGTCGAGGCGGGGCGGGGTGCCGGTCTTGAGGCGTCCGAGGGTGAAGCCAAGCCGGGCAAAGGTCTTGGGCAGGCCGAGCGACGGGCGCTCGCCCATGCGGCCAGCCGGGATCTTCTTCTCGCCGATATGGATCAGGCCCGACAGGAAGGTTCCAGTAGTGATAACCACGGCGCCGGCGGCGAGCTGGCGCCCATCGGTGAGCAGCAGGCCGGTGATCCGCCCGTCCTGCACGATGAGGTCATCCGCCTCGCCCTCGACAATGGTGACGTTCGGCGTGTTCAGAAGCTCCGCCTGCATGGCGCGGGCATAGAGTTTGCGGTCGGCCTGGGTGCGCGGCCCGCGCACCGCCGGGCCCTTGCGGCGGTTGAGGAGCCGGAACTGGATGCCGGCCCGGTCGGCGATACGGCCCATGATGCCGTCGAGGGCATCGATCTCGCGCACGAGATGGCCCTTGCCGAGGCCGCCGATGGCCGGGTTGCAGGACATGGCGCCGATGGTCGAGAGCTTGTGCGTGACCAGGGCCGTGCGGGCGCCCACGCGCGCAGCCGCCGCAGCCGCCTCGGCCCCGGCATGGCCGCCGCCCACGACGATCACATTGAACAAAGAACTCATGACGCTTTCCATAACAGGGGTCTACGCAGCGGCGGGTCGGAGGTCAAAAGGGCAAAATGTTTCACGTGAAACATTTTGGGCGATCCCCATCTCCGCACAGCCCGTCCACAGGCTATCCAGAGCGGATTCAGCACCGTTCCACCGATTCGTGAACAGCCGAAATCAGGACTCGCACAGATTCGCCAAATGGTTATCGGCGCCCCGCGGGCCTGCCTATTTGCCGATGCAGAAGCTGGAGAACAGCCGATCCAGCACGTCCTCCACATCCACCCGGCCGGTGATCTCGCCGATGGCCCTGGCCGACAGCCTCACCTCTTCGGCAGCCAGTTCCAAGGGTCCCCGGCCGACCAGCATGGCGCGCGCGCGAACCAGCGCTTCATGGGCTCTGCCTAAGGCTTTTCGATGGCGCTCGCGGGTGATGACCGCATCCCCCTGCCCCATCAGGCTCGCGGCTTCTGCCTCCAGGCGGGCGATCAGTTCCGGCAGACCCTCGCCTGTGGCGGCCGCGACCATCACATCGCAATCCTGCCTGAAAGGCTGCAGGTCGGCTTTCGTCCCTACCTTGAGCAGGCGCCGCGCGGGAGGCGGCGCACTCCCCTCCCCGTCCGGCGGCACCAGCCAGAGCACGAGGTCCGCATCCTGCGCGCGGGCGCGGGCGCGGGAGACGCCCTCCTGCTCGATCAGGTCGGCGCTCTCACGCAGGCCCGCCGTATCGACGATGATCACCGGCAGGCCGCCGAGGTCGCAATGGACCTCGATCACGTCACGGGTCGTGCCGGCGATGGGCGATACGATGGCCACATCCCGCCGGGCGAGGGCATTCAGGAGGGTCGACTTGCCGGCATTGGGCGGGCCTGCCAGCACCACGGTGAGACCCTCGCGCAGCCGCTCGCCGCTGCGGTTGGCGAGCGCCCGGCCGATCTCCTCCTGGATGCCGTCGATCATGCGCAGGATTTCGACCTCCAGATCCTCCGGCACGTCGCCCTCGTCGGAAAAGTCGAGGCTCGCCTCGAGGAGCGCCAGGACCCGCAGGATGCTCTCGCGCCACTCCTCCGTGGCATTTCCCAGGCGCCCGCCGAGCTGGAGCATCGCTTGCCGGCGCTGCGCCTCTGTCTCGGCGTCGATGATGTCGGCCAGGCCCTCGACCTGGGACAGATCCATCCGGCCGTTGAGGAAGGCGCGGCGGGTGAACTCGCCGGCTTCCGCCGGACGGCAGTTTGCGATGGAGGAGAGCGCGCGTAGCACGGCGGCGCGGGTCGCCAGGCCGCCGTGGATGTGCAGCTCGGCCTGGTCCTCGCCGGTAAAGCTCCCCGGCCCCGGCATCCAGAGCACGAGCGCCTGATCCAGGGGCTCGCCCGACACGGGATCGCGCAAGGTCCGCACCACCGCTCGACGCGCCGCCGGCACGCCCCCGGTCATCGCCTGCAGGATCGCCCGGCTCTCGGGCCCGCTGATCCGGATCAGGCACACGGCGGCGCGGCCCTGGCCGGAGGCGATGGCGAAGATCGTGTCGTCAGACCGCATGCGTGAACCTCGTGAGGAGAACAGGACTTAACCTTGGAGAAGCCCTAAATCAAAGGCATCCGGGACCAATCCGTATGCGGATCGATCAGTCCGCCGGGTTGCCCCGGGATCAGGAGCAGGAAAGATGAACCGCCTGAAGGATGCCTCGTCCCCCTATCTCCTGCAGCACCGGGACAATCCTGTCCATTGGTGGGAGTGGGGACCGGAGGCCCTGGCCGAGGCCCGGCTTCAGGGCAAGCCGATCCTGATCTCCATCGGCTATGCCGCCTGCCACTGGTGCCATGTGATGGCCCATGAGAGCTTCGAGGACGCCGACGTCGCCGAGGTGATGAACGAGCTCTACGTGAATATCAAGGTCGACCGGGAGGAGCGGCCCGATGTGGACCATGTCTACATGAGCGCCCTGCACCTCCTGGGCGAGCCCGGCGGCTGGCCGCTCACCATGTTCCTGACGCCGGAGGGCGAGCCGTTCTGGGGCGGCACCTATTTCCCGAAGGAGCCGCGCTTCGGCCGCCCCGGCTTCATCCAGGTGCTGCGCGAGATCAGCCGCCTCTATCACGGCGAGCCCGAGCGCATCCTCAAGAACAGGGACGCGATCAAGCAGCACCTTGCCAAGGTGGAGACGGGCGGCGGCGGCACCCTGGGGCTGGCCGATCTCGACCGCATGGGCCTGCGCCTGACGGAGCTGATCGACACGGAGCATGGCGGGCTTCAGGGCGCGCCGAAATTCCCCAATCCGCCGATCCTCGAATTTCTCCTGCGCTATGCCCGCCGCAATAACGACGGCGCAGCGCGGCATCGCTTCCTGCTGACCCTGGAGCGCATGGCGCTCGGCGGCATCCAGGATCACCTCGGCGGCGGCTTTGCCCGCTACTCCGTCGACGAGCGCTGGCTGGTGCCGCATTTCGAGAAGATGCTCTACGACAATGCCCAGCTCCTGGAGCTCTATGCGCTGGGCTTCGCGGAGACCGGCCGCCCCCTCTTCCGGCAGGCGGCGGAGGGAATCGTCGCCTGGCTCGAACGGGAGATGACCACGCCGGAGGGTGCCTTCGCGTCCAGCCTCGACGCGGATTCGGAGGGCGAGGAGGGCCGGTTCTATGTGTGGAGCTTGGCCGAGATCCGGGAGGTGCTGGGCGAGGAGGATGCGGCCTTCTTCGCCCGCGTCTACGACATCACCCAGGAGGGCAACTTCGAGGGTCACAACATCCCGAACCGGCTGATCTCCGGCGAGGCACCGCCCGCCGTGGAGGAGCGGCTGGCCGGCATGCGGGCAAAGCTCCTGGAGCGGCGGGCGTCGCGGGTGCGGCCCGGCCTCGACGACAAGGTGCTGGCCGACTGGAACGGCCTGATGATCGGCGCCCTCGTGCGGGCCGCTCCCCTGCTCGGCCGGCCTGACTGGATCGCCCTCGCACAGCGGGCCTACCGTTTCGTGTCCGAGTTCATGAGCCGCGAGGGCCAGCTCGGCCATTCCTGGCGCGGCGGCTCCCTGATCTTCCCGGGCTTCGCCCTTGATCATGCCGCCATGATGCGCGCGGCGCTCGCGCTGTTCGAGGCCACGTCGGATGCCTCCTATCTCCGGGATGCGCAAACCTGGCGTGACGTCCTGCTCGCCGAGTTCATGGTGGAGGAGACCGGCTGCCTCGCGATGACCGCCCAGGGAGCGGACCCGCTCGTTGTCCGTCCCCAGCCGGTTCATGACGAGGCGGTGCCGAACGCCAACGGGGTCTTCGCCGAGGCCCTCGTGCGCCTGGCGCAGATCACGGAGGCCGAGGACGACATCCAACGTGCGGGCGACATCGTGAGTCGGCTCATCGGCGTCGCCCGCTCCTCCCCCTTGAGCCACACCTCGATCCTCAACGCCCTCGACCTGCACCTGAGGGGCCTGAGCATCGTCGTCACGGGAAACAAGGTGCAAGCCCTCCATGAAGCGGCCCTGCAGGTTCCCTATCCCGACCGCAGCGTCCGGCTGCTGCGCGAAGGCGAAGCCCTGGACGAGAACCACCCGGCCAAAGCCCTCGCGGCCTCGGGCGTGGAGGCCCAGGCCCTCGTCTGCGCCGGCCAGCGCTGCTCGCTGCCGGTCAGGGATGCGGAGGGATTGAAGGCGCGGGTGCGGGAGATGATGGCGTCGGATCCCGGCAGTCCGGCATAGGCCTCTGCCTCAGCAATCCGGCTCCGGTTTCGCCCCTTCCCGCTTCAGATGCGTCAGCGGAAGAGCCGCGTCGGATTTCACCCGGGTCAGGGCGAAGTTGGAGCGGATGTCGCCGATCATCGGCAGGGTCAGGAGCGTCTCGGTGAGGAGACGCTCATAGGCCTTCAGGTTCGGCACCACGATCTCGGCCATGAAGTCGGCGGTGCCGGAGACCATGTGGCAGGCCACCACCTCGGGCATGGCCTGGAGCGCCGCCTGGAGCGCCTGCGCATTGTCGCGGGAATGCTTCTCGACCTTGATCTCCACGAAGACCGTGAGCCCGAGGCCGACCGATTCCCGGTCGAGCACCGCCCGGTAGGTGCGGATGAAGCCGTCCCGCTCGAGGCGGCGGACCCGGCGCAGGCATGGCGAGGGAGACAGCCCGACCTGATCGGCCAGCTCCTGGTTGGTCAGGCGCCCGTCCGCCTGCAGGGCCGAGAGGATCCGCAGGTCGATTCCGTCGAGGTCGATGTAGGGCATAGGCTCACCGCAACTCCGCACCGGCGCAATTTTCTGCCAAGAACATGCACCCTGCAAGCCGAACTTCGCAAGGACATGCCCTGCCCCGCAAGCCTATGCTCCTGGGCAAAGGAGCCTTGCCATGTCCGACATCGCCTGCACAACGCCGCGCCCCTCCGCCCGCCCTGCGCTTCTCGGCTGGCTGGCGGCGCTCGCCACCGTGACGATCTGGGCGCTCTGGGCCGTCGCCACCCGCCACGCGGTCACGCACGACCTGCCGCCCGCCGCCGTCGGCGTGCTGCGCTTCGGGGTGCCGGCCCTGGTGCTGATTCCTTTCAGCTGGCGGATCGGCCTCTACCCCAAGGACCTGAGTCCCTTGAAGGCCCTCGGGCTCCTCGGCTCGGGCGCCCCGTTCTTCCTCATCGTGGCGTGGGGCATGCAGTTTGCCCCGGCGGCGGAGATCGGCCCGCTCCTGCCCGGCACCATGCCGCTCTTCGTGGCCCTCATCGGCTGGCTGGTCTTCGGGGAGCGGATCGGAGGCATGCGGGTTCTCGGCTTCGGCCTCATCCTGGCCGGGGTCGTCTGCATCGGCGGGTATGGCGTGCTGTTTGCCGGCAACGGTGCCTGGCGCGGCCATCTTCTGCTCCTCACCGGCGCCTGCCTGTGGGGCGTCTACACCCATGCCTATCGCCGCTCCGGCCTGTCGGCGTTCCAGGCCGCAGCCCTGATCGCCCTCTGGTCCTTCCTGGGCCTCCTCCCCTTCGGCCTGCCGCCGCTGGTCCGGGCCCTCGGCGACGGCCTGGGCGGACCGATTCTCCTCCAGGCCGTTCTTCAGGGATTGGTGGCGGGCGTTGCCGGCATCGTGCTCTACGGCATCGCCATCGACCGCCTCGGCGCGTCCCGTGCGGCAGCGGTGTCGCCCCTGTCCATCGTGCTCGCGGCCCTGATCGCCATTCCCGTTTTGAAAGAAATCCCAAATCCCGCGGCCTGGACCGGGATAGTTTTGGCGACTCTGGGCGTTGTGTTGGCCAGCGGCATCTTCAGTCAGGGCTCCAAGCCATGAGGATGCAAGGGTCTCGGACAACACAGGAGCGCCGATGTTCTTTTTCTTCTCGAACCGCATGGGCTGCGCGGGCTCGCTGCTGGTTTCAGCCGTGCTGACCCTGATCGTGCTGGCGTTCCTGGGAGTGTTCTGACGCGGCCGCAGCTTCAGCCCTCGCCTTCCCGCAGGCTTCGATCGCCTTCAGGAAGCTGTGCGCGACATCGTTGCGGTCCGCGGGTTCGGCCACGTCGCGCTCGGCGGCCGCCTTGATCAGATGGGCGTGGCGGATGAGCCCATCGCGTTGCTCCTCCAGACGGATATGCTCGGCAAGACGCCGGATGGCTTCGAGCATGTGGATCAGCACCGCCGGATGGGTGGACGCGGCCTGGCGGATCTGATGGAAGGCCGCGTCGAAGATCCCCTCGTAGGTGGTGACCTGCCGATGGATGCGGACACGTCCCGCACGGTCGCGCACGGTCTCGGCGGGAAGGCACCGCCCCATGACCTCGGAGAGGCCTGCCCGCAACCGGTCGACCACGACGGTCGCGGTGAAGGGATCGTTGATCCCCGGCGAAAGGGCACGCAGGGCCACCTCCACCAGATGGCGAATGGGAAACTCCAGATCCTGGGTCGGGGTGCGCTCGTCACCGCTGACGATGAACGCGCCGATCTCCTCGCGGACCTTCATAGGTTCGCCGGTCGGCGGGTAGACCAGAACGCGCTTGTCGCCGTTGACGATGAAATCGCCGGCGCGGAAATCAAGCCGCACGACGACGTCGTGCTTCTCGGTCCATTCGAGGATCTCGTCGTAGTCGATGGCCTGGACATAGCCTCCGTAAGGCAGCTCGATTTGCTCCGCCTTCTCGTCGAAATCGGGGGGGAGGTCAGGAGAGGCGTGCTCCGGCGGACGCCCGTCGAGCTTCGGAAGATCCTCCACGGCATCGTGCAGTTCCCGGCGCACCCGCCGCACAACCTCGTCGGCCACCACCAGACGGGCCACCCCCTGGATAAACGTGATGAGCGCCAGAACGCAGATGAGGGACAGAACCGTGCCCACGGTCACGGAGGCATGCGGCACCTGCGGCATGGGCGCATTGCCGTGGATCGAGCGCAGCACGATCACATTGTACACGATGGTCATCGAGAAGATGCCGAGCACGATCTGGGTTCGCAGATCGGACCGGAAAATGCGGATGAGCCGCGGGCCATAAGAATTGGCCGCCAGGGTGATCGCCACAACCGTCACGGAGAAGGCCATGCTGGCCATGGTGATGACGGCGGTGAGCAGAGTGGAGATGAGATTGCGGGCATCCTGCCCATCGCCGCTGTTGATCCACCAATGCGCCTGATCCTCGAATCCGTTACCCGCATCCACCCAGAGCAAGGTGGCCGCGAGGCCGACTCCCACAGCACTCAAACCGGATGGGATCAGCCACAGGCTTGTTCTGAGATTGTCCCAGATCGTCAGCAACCAGTTCAGCATGCCGACTCAACGCTCAAGCTAACGGTGCAGGTTCCCTCCCAGCCACGGTTCGTGAGCGGCAACAAAAAACCCCACCCTCCAGACCGGAGGATGGGGTGGGAATTCCGCAGGCGGATGGTCCGCCTCAGGTGTTCCGATCAGGTGTTCATGGAGTCGAAGAAGTCCTGGTTCGACTTGGTCTGACGCAGCTTGTCGAGCAGGAACTCGATGGCGTCCACCGTGCCCATCGGGTTGAGGATGCGGCGCAGCACGTACATCTTCTTGAGCGTGTCGGCCGGGACCAGCAGCTCTTCCTTGCGGGTGCCCGAGCGGGTGATGTCGATGGCCGGGAAGGTGCGCTTGTCGGCGACCTTGCGGTCGAGGATGATTTCCGAGTTGCCGGTGCCCTTGAACTCTTCGAAGATCACCTCATCCATGCGCGAGCCGGTGTCGATCAGCGCGGTCGCGATGATGGTGAGCGAACCGCCCTCCTCGATGTTGCGCGCCGCACCGAAGAAGCGCTTCGGGCGCTGCAGGGCGTTGGCGTCCACACCGCCGGTGAGCACCTTGCCGGAGGACGGCACCACCGTGTTGTAGGCGCGGCCGAGGCGCGTGATGGAATCCAGCAGGATCACCACGTCGCGGCCGTGCTCCACGAGGCGCTTGGCCTTCTCGATCACCATCTCGGCCACCTGCACGTGGCGGGTCGCCGGCTCGTCGAAGGTGGAGGCCACGACCTCGCCCTTCACGGAGCGCTGCATGTCGGTGACTTCCTCCGGGCGCTCGTCGATGAGCAGCACGATGAGGTAGCACTCGGGGTGGTTGGTGGTGATCGACTGCGCCACGTTCTGCATCAGCACGGTCTTACCCGTGCGCGGCGGCGCCACGATGAGGGCGCGCTGGCCTTTGCCGATGGGCGACACGATGTCGATGATGCGCGGCGAGAAATCTTTTCGCGTCGGATCGGCGATTTCGAGGTTGAAGCGCTCGTGCGGGAAGAGCGGCGTCAGGTTGTCGAAGTGAACCTTGTGCCGGATCTTCTCCGGATCCTCGAAATTGATGGTGTTGACCTTGAGCAGCGCGAAGTAGCGCTCGCCCTCTTTGGGGCCGCGGATCGGGCCGTCCACCGTGTCGCCGGTGCGCAGGCCGAACTTTCGGATCTGCGAGGGCGACACGTAGATGTCGTCGGGACCGGGCAGGTAGTTCGAATCGGCCGAGCGCAGAAAGCCGAAGCCGTCCTGCAGCACCTCGACGACGCCCGCGCCGATGATCTCCACCTCGCGCGCCGCCAGCTGCTTGAGGATGGCGAACATGAGCTCCTGCTTGCGCATGGTGCTCGCGTTCTCGACCTCGAGCTCCTCGGCGAAGGCGATGAGTTCGGTCGGCGTCTTGGATTTCAGGTCTTGAAGCTTGATTTCCCTCATCGGGGAACACTCTCGGGGTAAGGTCGCGGGCAGGAAGGGCTGGACGCGGGGAGATTGAGGAAAACGTTGGACAGGGCCGCCGGGTTCACGAACCGTGACTGGAGAGCCCTGAGGGCCCGTGCAGCGCACCTGTCTTTGAGGAAGAGAACTCTTATGTAGCCTTTTTCCGGACAAGTCTCAAGAGGCTTTGGATTACAACCTTCGTGAGCGTCATCCTGGACGCAGCCCAGATCCGGATCGGGTAGCCGCAGTGTCATTCCCGGCCGGAGCTGAGGGGAATGACACTGCCGGAGCCCAAATCAAAACGGCTTCACGATCACCAGGATCACGATGCCGATCATCAGCACGGTCGGCACTTCGTTGAGGATGCGATAGTATTTCGCCGGGCGCGTGTTCCGGTCGGCGGCGAATTCCTTGAGGCGGCGCACATAGACCCCGTGCAGGCCGGACAGGATCACCACCAGCAGCACCTTCGCGTGCAGCCAGCCGGAGGTGTACCAGCCGCCGTCCCAGACGAGATAGAGGCCGAGCACCCAGGTGACGATCATGGCCGGGTTGATGATCGCCTTGAGCAGGCGCCGCTCCATGATCTTGAAGGTCTCGGACTGGATCGAGTCCTTCGGTGCGTCGCAATGATAGACGAACAGGCGCGGCAGGTAGAGCATGCCGGCCATCCAGGCGATGACCGCGATGACGTGGAACGCCTTGAGCCAGAGATACAGCATTGCCTCACGCCCCCCGGACGCGGGCGATCATCTGCGCCACGTGCTCGACCGGGGTCTCCGGCAGGATGCCGTGCCCGAGATTGAAGATATGCGGACGCCCGCGCACCGCCTGGAGGATGTGATCGATCCCCTGCTCCAGCGGCTGTCCGCCGGCGATCAGGGCGAGCGGATCGAGGTTGCCCTGCGTGGCGAGCGTGTTCGGCAGGGTCGGGAGCACGACGGCCGGATCGAGGGTCCAGTCGAGCGCCAGCCCGTCGCCGATCCCGGCCGCGGCGAAGCGGTGGAGATTGGCGCCGCCGCCGCGCACGAACACGATCACCTTGGCCTGCGGCCGCGCCGCTTTGAGGCCCTCCACCATGCGGCGGATCGGGTTGAGCGACAGGCGGTCGAAGAGCGCCGGCGGAAGGGCCGAGCCGAAGCTCTCGAAGATCTGCACGGCCTCCGCGCCCGCATCGATCTGGCGGATGAGATAGGCCGTGGAGGCGCGCACCAGCCGGTCGATGAGCGCATCCATGAAGGCCGGATCGCGATAGGCGGTGATGCGGGCCGGCGCCTGGTCCGGGGTGCCCTTGCCGGCGATCATGTAGCTCGCCACCGTCCAGGGCGCGCCGCAGAAGCCCAGCAGCGTGGTTTCCTTCGGCAGGCTCTTGCTCAGGCGGTCGAGGGTCTCGAACACGGGATCGAGCCGCTCCAGCGGCAGCTCGTCGGCCAGCCTGGAGAAATCCTTGGCTTCGGTGATCGGATCGAGCTTCGGCCCCTCGTTCTCGACGAAGCGCACATCCTGGCCGAGCGCATGGGGGATGACCAGGATGTCGGAGAACAGGATCGAGGCATCGAAGCCGAAGCGGTGGATCGGCTGAAGCGTCACCTCCTCGGCAAGCTTCGGATTGTAGCAGAGATCGAGGAAGGAGCCGGCTTGGCGACGGGTCTCCCGGTATTCCGGCAGATAGCGGCCGGCCTGGCGCATGATCCAGATCGGCAAGGGCCAGACCGGCTCGCCGTTCAGCACACGCAGGATCGCTTTGGTGGGACGCTCGCTCACAGGCCCTCTCTTAAAAGAATAATCTTTGAATCTAAGAATCTGATGTTTCTCTTGGGCCGTGAATCACGAAGCCGCAACCCCGTCCACAGGCGGTCCACATCGCCCGAGGGCTTAAGGGTTCATTAACGGATGGGGCGGGTCCGCCACAATCCTTTCCGAAATCTTAAATCTTAACAGCCCGTTAACGAAGGTTAACCAAACCTGAATCGAATTCTTGGCCCTGATTCGTGCCGGATTCTCCCAAGTTGAGGTTTTGAGACTCGCACAACGGGGAGCCTTGTTGATGGGATCGGCCGAATCCCACAGGCCCTTTTGCTGGACCTCTTCCCCTGAGCGTTTTATCCACACTGATCGACTCCTTTTCATGGAGGCATCGGGCCGTGGGACGCAGCTATTTCCATCTCCATCTCGTCTCCGACTCGACGGGCGAAACGCTCATCACCGTCGCCCGCGCGGTGGTGGCGCAATACGAGGGCGTGGCCGCCATCGAGCACGTCTATCCGCTCGTGCGCTCCACCACCCAGCTCGAGCGCGTGCTCCACGAGATCGAGACCGCGCCCGGCATCGTGCTCTACACCCTGGTCGAACAGGACCTCGCCAGTCGGCTCGAGGAAGTCTGCCGCGCCACCGGCTCGCCCTATCTCTCCGTGCTCGAGCCGGTGCATGCCCTGCTCTCCTCCTATCTCGGCACGCACTCGACGGCGCGTCCCGGCGCGCAGCACATGCTGAACGCCGAATATTTCAAGCGCATCGACGCCATGAACTTCACGCTCCTGCACGACGACGGGCACCTGCCGCACGATCTCGACGATGCGGACGTGATCCTGGTCGGCGTGAGCCGGACCTCGAAGACGCCCACCTCCATCTATCTCGCCAATCGCGGGCTCAAGACCGCCAACATTCCCCTCGTGCCCGGCGTGCCGCCGCCGGCGATCCTGGAGACGGCCAAGACCGCGCTGATCGTCGGCCTCGTGGCGACCCCGGAGCGCATCGTGCAGATCCGGCAGAACCGGTTGCTCAGCCTGAACGCCGACGACGATACCTCCTACGTGGACCGCGAGGCGGTGGCCGAGGAGCTGGCGGCCTCCCGGCGGCTCTTTGCCCGCAACGGCTGGCCGGTGATCGATGTGACCCGGCGCTCCATCGAGGAGACGGCGGCGGCGATCATCGATCTGCACCGCGACCGCCGCCAGCGGCTCAGCGCGGAATAAGCCATGCCCGCCCTCTGGACCCCTTCGGAAAAGCTGCTGCTGGCCTCCACCAGCGCCACCCGGTTGACCCTGCTCGTGAGCGCAGGACTCCCGGTGGAGACGCAAGGCTCCGGCATCGACGAGCGAGCCGTCGAGGAAGCGGCCGCCCATGAGGGCCTCGACCCGCCATCCCTTGCGGCACGCCTTACGGCGGAAAAGGCCCTGGCGGTCAGCCGCCGCCACCCGGACCGGGTGGTGCTCGGGGCCGACCAGGTGCTCGCCTGCGACGGGCAGGTGTTTCACAAGCCGGCGGATCGCGGGGAAGCCCGTCTTCAGCTCGAGCGCCTCGCCGGCCGCGAGCACTCCCTTCATTCCGCCGGAGCCCTTGCGGTCGGCGGGCAGATTGTGGAGCGGTTCTCGGAGCGCGCCCGCCTCACCCTGCGGCCGCTGACGGACGAGGCCATCGACCTTTATCTCGACCTCGCCGGTCCCGACGTGCTCAAGAGCGTCGGCGTTTACCAGCTCGAAGGGTTCGGCATCCATCTGTTCGAGGCGGTCGAGGGCGACCATTCGACCATCCTGGGCCTCCCCATGCTTCCGCTTCTCGCCGCCCTGCGCCGCCTCGGCTGCCTGGCTCTTTGAAGCCTCGAACCCAAAAGTGGATTCCACTTTTGGGATTGAATCCGATGCATTCTTCTTGGATTGAGAGCATCGTTAACGCGGCCCTCCGGGTCCGCACGATGCTCTGGGACAAGAATTCATGACGAAGGCCTTCGTCGTCGGCCATCCGATCAAGCATTCCCGCTCGCCGCTGATCCATGGCCACTGGCTGAACGCTTACGGCCTCGACGGAACCTACGAGCGCATCGACGTGGCGCCTGTGGATTTCGGGGATTTCTTGACGGGCTTCCATGCGCAGGGCTTCGCGGGTGGGAACGTGACGCTGCCGCACAAAGAGGCGGCCTTTCTCGGCGTCGGCCGTAGAACCGAGCGGGCCCAGCGGGTCGGAGCGGTCAATACACTCTGGGTGGAGGACGGCGTGCTCTGGGGCGACAACACGGATGCGCTCGGCTTCATCGGCAATCTCGATGCCACGCTGGGGACAGGGTGGGAACAGGATGTGGACACCGCCCTCGTGCTCGGCGCAGGCGGCGCCGCCCGAGCCGTGGTGGCGGGCCTTCAGGACCGGCCCCTCAAGCGCATCTTCGTGGCGAACCGCACCGGGTCGAAGGCCGAGGATCTCGCCCGCGATCTCAGGCCGGGCAGCTCGGTTCTGATCGAGACCGCCGCCTGGGAGGCGCTCGCGCGGGTGATCCCCCATGCCCAGCTCATCGTCAACACCACGTCGCTCGGCATGGCCGGCCAGCCGCCTTTGGCCATCGACCTCTCCCGCGCGCCCCGCAGCGCCGTGGTGGCCGACATCGTCTACGTGCCCCTCGAAACGCCCCTTCTCACGGCCGCGGCCGCACAGAACCTGAGAGTTGTGGACGGTCTCGGGATGCTGCTGCACCAGGCGGTGCCGGGCTTCCGCCGCTGGTTCGGCGTCACGCCCGAGGTCACGCCGGAGCTGCGGGCCCTGATCCTGGCCGATCTCGAGACGGCCCGATGACCTTCGTGCTCGGCCTCACCGGCTCCATCGGCATGGGCAAATCGGCCACGGCCGGTCTCTTCCGCAAACTCGGCGTTCCGGTCCACGACGCCGATGCCGCCGTGCACCGGCTCTATCGCGGCCGTGCCGCGCCCCTGATCGAACAGGCGTTTCCCGGCACCGTGACGGACGGCGCCGTCGACCGCACCAAGCTCGGTGCCGCCGTTCTGAACGATCCGACGCGCATGAAGCAGCTCGAAACCATCGTGCATCCCCTGGTGCGGGAGGAAGAGGAGAATTTTCTTGCACGGGTTTCCGCTCTGGCGCCCATCGCCGTGTTGGACATTCCCCTGCTGTTCGAGACCGGAGGCGACAGGCGCTGCGATGCGGTGCTCGTGGTCACGGCGCCGCCCGGCGTGCAGCGTGAGCGGGTGCTCGCCCGGCCCGGCATGACGGCGGAGAAATTTTCTGCCATCCTGGCCAAGCAGATGCCCGACGCCGACAAGCGCGCCCGGGCGCATTTCCTGGTCGACACCAGCCGCGGCTTTGCCTCCGCCGAGGCGCAGGTGCGCTCCATTCTCGCCTGCCTCGCCGGCCGTCCCGGACGGCACCGCCGCTTTTGATGAAGAGTTTTTATGATGTTGCGTGAAATCGTTCTCGACACCGAGACCACCGGTACCAGTCATGCCAGCGGCGACCGGGTGATCGAAATCGGCTGCGTGGAGATGCTCAACCACATCCCCACGGGGAAGAATTATCACGTCTACATCAACCCGGAATGCCCGGTCTCCCCGGGAGCCTTCGCGGTCCACGGGCTCTCCGACGAGTTCCTGGCCGACAAGCCGGTCTTTGCGGCGATTGCGGACGAGTTCGCCGACTTCATCGGCGATGCCCGCCTCGTCATCCACAATGCCGCCTTCGACATCGGCTTCCTGAATGCGGAATTCGCCCGCACCGGACACCGGCAGTTCAACCTGGCCGATGCGGTCGACACGCTGGCCGTGGCCCGGCGCAGGCACCCGGGCGCGGCCAACAACCTCGATGCGCTCTGCACCCGTTACGGGATCGACAATTCCCGGCGCACCAAGCACGGGGCGCTCCTCGACGCCGAGATCCTGGCCGAAGTCTATATCGAGCTGATCGGCGGCCGGCAGGTGGGCTTCGACCTTTCCCTGCAGCCGACCGCCCGTCGCAGTGCCGCCGCGGCGGAACGGGCTGCCCGGGAGGCGCGGCCACGCACCCTGATCTCCCGCCTGACGGAGGCCGAGCGCGCCGCCCACGAGGCCTTCATCCAGTCCATCGGACCGAGCGCGATCTGGAACGAGTATCTCGGCGAGACGAAGCCGGAGGCTTCTTGAGACGGGATCCCTCGTGTTCCGACGAGCGCCCGGGCATCAGCTCATCACGAAGCGGCAAACACCGTCGGTAAGGGAGGCCAGAAACGCGTTCCGGTCAGGATACGGATCCGTGATGTGGGGCGGCAGCTCGTGCATGAAGGTGAAATGGCCGGCCTCTTCCACCACGCGAATCTCGACCGGTGATCTCGGTTCCAGCGCTTCTTTCAGGAATGCCGCCTGCGCCGGAGGGGTCACCGTATCCTTTGCCCCGGCCCATGCGAGGATCGGCGCATCAACTGCCTCCAGGGCGCCCGGCGCCCGAAAGAAATCCATGGCCGGGGTGAAAAGCACCAAACGGTCGAAGTTGAATTTCGGCGCTATGGATACCGTCTGTCCGGCAAGCGTCTGAGCACGGCCTCCCGCCATCACGAGCACCATCGTGGCACCGATCGAATGACCTATTCCGGCGACCGGAAGGCGCTCTCGCGCGAACGTGCGAACAGCCACTTCAAGGCTGCGCGCTCGCGCCTGCAGCTCATCCTCGCGGGGCACTGGGGATGCCAACGGCTCGAAATGCGGCGCTATCACCGTACAGCCCTGCTGCGCGAGAGCGTGCAGCAGCGGAAGGTGGCGCCGCGGATCCCCACCCCGAGCGGCAGCGAACAAGACCGAGCGGGAGGGCTGTGCCGCTTCATGCACCACAACCTCGAATGAGCGCGCGCCATCGCTTAATGGCGAAGTGAAGAAGCGAGACTTGTCCATCAACGATCGGAATTGTGTAACATGCAGGCCGAGCTATAACGCAGCGGGCGTCAACCGCAAAAAGAAGATCGGGCGAAGCCTTCGCCTCGCCCGATCTGAAAAAACCAGTTCCCGCGCGTCAGCTTACGACAGCGTCTGGGCGCCGTTCTCCTGCCCCTGCACCTCTGCGGCGCGCTGGCGGTAGAGGGCCACGAAGTCGATCGGGTCGATGTAGAGGGGCGGGAAGCCGCCGTTGCGCACCGCATCGGCCACCATCTGGCGGGCGAAGGGGAAGAGCAGGCGCGGGCACTCGATCATCACCACCGGGTGCAGCTGGTCCTGCGGGATGTTCTGGATGCGGAACACGCCCGAATAGGTGAGCTCGAAGGCGAACAGCACGTCCTTGCCGCCGATCTTGGCATCGCCCTCGAGGGTCAGGTCGATCTCGAAATCGGCCTCGGCGAGCTGCTTGGCGTTCACGTTCACCTGCAGGTTGATCTGCGGACCTTCCGTCTGCTGCTGCAGGGAGCGGGGCGCGTTGGGGTTCTCGAAGGAGAAATCCTTGCAGTACTGCGCAAGGGCGTTGAGCGAGGGCGCTCCGTTGTTTGCCGCATTCTCGGCCATGGTTTCATGCTCCCTAGGAGGTTGTCTCGTCGAGCCCGGGCGGAACACCTCGTCGAGCGAAGTGGCTGCGGCGGCGGGCCATGGATCTTCGCGCTACCATGCTTCTCATGCGGGAAGCAAGATTTTGAGCCAACTCATTCGCTTGTCGGGGGCAGAGGTGGATGTTACGACCTCAAGACCCCATATGCGAAGGATGACACCTTCGCCTCCTCAAAACAACGCCCGGCGACAACCGGGCGCGGGCAGGCTCACAACGGATCGACGATGCAGGATTCCTTCGACATCACGACCCTCATTTTCATTGTTCTCGCTGTCTTCGTGATCTGGCGCCTCCGCTCCGTGCTGGGGCAGAAGACCGGGAACGAACAGCCGCCCTTCGATCCGATGGCACGCCGGGATGCCCCCTTGCGCCCGGGCAACGCGCCGGCCGAGCCCGATCACAATGTGGTGCGCCTTCCCGGGGCCAACGGCCCGCGTCCCGCCGCCGAAGTTCCTCCGGCCGAGCGCTGGAAGGGCATCGCCGAGCCCGGTTCGCCCACGGCCCAGGCGCTGGACGGCATCGTCCGCATCGAGCCGGATTTCCACCCCGCCGAATTCCTGGAGGGAGCCAAGTCCGCCTACGAGATGATCGTCACGGCCTTCGCGCAGGGCGACCGCAACACCCTCAAGGATCTGCTCTCCCGCGAGGTCTATGAAGGCTTCGAGCGGGCGATCACCGAACGTGAGCGCCGGGGCGAGACGGTGGAGACCACCTTCGTGTCCATCGACAAGGCCGAGATGGCCGGGGCCGAGCTCCAGGGCAAGAACGCCCAAATCGTGGTGCGCTTCCTGTCCAAGCTGATCACCGCCACCCGCGATACCTCCGGGGCCGTGGTGGACGGCAGCCTCGAGACCGTGGCCGACGTCACCGACGTGTGGACCTTCGCGCGCACCCTGGGCAGCCGCGATCCCAACTGGCTGCTCGTGGCGACCGAAGCGGGGCAATGATCCATGCCGGGCGGGTCCTTTTCGCCTGTCTCCTTGCCAGCCTCAACATCTGGACGCTGAGCATGTCCGGTGCCGCGGCCGGAACGGGCCTGAAGGACCTTGCGCGCCTGGAGCCCCTCGCCTTTGCGGACCTCGCCGGCTGGGACGCGGACGATCACGCGGCGGCTTACCGGGCCTTCCTGCGCTCCTGCCGGGCCGTTGATGCGGCATCCGCCGAGCTGCGGCCGGCACAGGCGCCTCAAAGGGACCTTCTCGCCATCTGCCGTGAGGCTCTGAAGACGCCCGACGCTGGCAGGGCCGAGGCGAAGCGCTTCTTCGAGACGCATTTCCGGCCCCGCCTGGTCGTGCCCCACACGGGCGGCGGCTTTCTCACGGGCTATTACGAGCCCGAATTCGAGGGCTCGCGCACCCCGGACGCCACCTACAGGGTTCCCCTGCTCGACCGGCCCCAGGACCTCGTCACGATTCCTCAGGGCGAGACCCTGCCGGGGATCGAGAAGGGCCTTCAGGCGGCACGGCGCACGGCCAACGGCTACGCGCCCTATCCGGATCGCGCCGCCATCGAGGACGGTGCCTTAGGCGATCTCGCCCGGCCTATCGTCTGGCTTCGCGAGCCGGGCGAGGCCTTCATCATCCATGTGCAGGGCTCGGCCCGCATCCGCCTGACCGACGGCTCGGTGATGCGGGTGGCCTATGCGGGCCGCAACGGCCGCCCCTACACGTCCATCGGCCGGCTGCTGGTGCAGCAGGGCGCAATGGACCTGGAATCCATGACGCTCGCCAAGCTCATGGGCTGGCTGAAGGACCACCCGGAGCCGGCCAAGGCCCTGATGCGGCAGAACGGATCCTACATCTTCTTCCGCGAGGCTGCGGAGCTGGCGCCGGAGGACGGCCCCATCGGGGGGGCAGGCCATCCGCTCGTGCCCGGCCGGAGCCTCGCCGTCGACCGGTCGCTCTGGGCCTATGGGCTGCCGGTCTGGCTCGACGGGCAGCTTCCGCTGACGCTCGAACAGGCGGAGCCGCTTCGGCGGCTCATGATCGCCCAGGATACGGGCTCGGCTATCGTCGGCCCGGCCCGGGGCGATTTCTTCTTCGGCAGCGGCGAGGAGGCGGGGCGCCAGGCCGGGCTCCTGCGCCACCCGGTGCGCTTCGTGGTCCTTGAGCCCAAACCCCGTTCATGACCCGCAAAAGCCGCACCCGCCAACTCAGCCCCGAGGAGAAGCGGCTCTGGTCCCATGTGGCCCGGCACGTGAAGCCCATGCAGGGCAAAGCCCTGCCCCCTGAACCGGAGCCCGGCGAGGCGCCGGCCCCCATGCCTGCCGCCGTCTCATCATCCCCGGCCCTGCCCCCTCTTCCGGCTCCGGCCAAACCCGCCATGCCGCCGCTGGCTCCCGTGGAGCGCAAGACGCTCCAGGCCCTGCGTCGCGGCCGCAAGGACGTGGACAGCGTCATCGACCTGCACGGGATGCGCCAGGAGGAGGCCCATTTCGCCCTCCTGAGCTTCCTGCACCGCGCACAGGGCTCCGGCCACGCGCTCGTCCTCGTGATCACCGGCAAGGGCGGTGCGGCGGTGAGCAACGGCCTGTTCGAGGAGCGCGGGGTTCTCAAGCGCATGGTGCCGCACTGGCTGCGCCTGCCCGACCTGCGCCACCTGGTGGTGGGTTTCGAGGAGGCCTCTCCCCAGCACGGCGGATCCGGTGCACTCTATGTCAGGCTCCGCCGGCGGCGGGGTGTGGGGTAAACGCATGACTCCCTTCGGCGAACGGGTGCGGCAGCTGCGCCAGGAGCGCGGGCGCATGTTGAAGGACATGGCCGCCCATCTCGGCGTCTCCAGCGCCTATCTCTCGGCGCTGGAGCGCGGCGAACGCGGCAAGCCGACCTGGACGCTGATCCAGGGCGTGCTGCAGTACTTCCACATTATCTGGGACGAGGCCGACGAGCTCACGCGCCTCGCCGACCTTTCCGATCCCCGGGTGAAGATCGACACGGCCAACACCGACCCAAAGGCGACGCTGCTGGCGAACCGCCTGGCGCGGGAGATCCGCGATCTCACGCCTGAGGAGCTCGACGCTATGATGGCGGTGCTCGACCGGGCGCAGGAACGGGAGCGGAAGGCCGCTCCTTCCCTTGATGACGTTCAAGTGCCCTCGACCGTCGGTAACCGCTAGGATTTTTGAAGCCCGAAGCCTTCTGCCATCAGGCTCAGCCCCAAACCGCCCATGATGGCACCGGCCGCGCGATCAACCCAGTGCTTGAACTTGAGGTAGATCGAGCGGGGGCCGTGTGCGGAGAAGGCGAAGGCAACGGTCGCGTACCAGGCGGCTTCCACCAGGAAAATCAGCGGCGGCAGCACCATCAGCATCCATGCGGGCGGAGAAGCAGGAAGCAGGGCTGCAAAGATACCGGCGTACACGATGGCGGTTTTCGGATTGCTGATCTGAGTCACGAACGCGAAGGAAAAAGATCGCAAAAAGGATGCTTTCTCAGCTTTATCGAAGACATGCGTCTCCGGAACAGTCACAGGATCGGCGGCGCCGCGCCAGATGCGAATGCCGAGATAGAGAAGATAGGTGCCGCCGAGCAGCTTCAGAGCAAGGTAGAGCCACTCGATCTGCAGGAGCAGAGCACTGAGTCCGAGAAGTGCCAATTGTATGGTCCGGCCGTGCGTCGCAAGATGATGTTGGCAGAGTGACAAACGTGAGAGCTGCATCAATGTATTCGGCC
>NZ_JAELXT010000036.1 GCF_016427565.1 Microvirga splendida | reverse complement strand
GTCGTTGCCGGCATTGCCGTAGAGCTCGTTGTCGCCGCCGTTGCCGATGAGCTTGTCGCCGTAGCCGGAGCCGGCCAAGCGCTCGATGGAGACATAGACGTCGCCCGCCGCCTCGCCGGTGTTGTTGGCCGCGTTGCTCAGGTCCGCCGTGATGCCGGAAGCCGCCCAGTCGTAGATGGCCATGTCGAAGCCGGACCCGCCATCGAGCGTGTCCGCGCCCACGCCGCCGGCCAGGAAGTCGTCGCCGCCGTTGCCGTAGAGCGCATTGGCCACGGCGTTGCCGATGAGTGTGTCGCCGAAGCCGGAGCCGGCCAGGCGCTCGATGGAGACATACACGTCGCCCGCCGCCTCGCCGGTGTTGTTGGCTGCGTTGCTCAGGTCCACCGTGACGCCCGACGCCGCCCAGTCGTAAGCGGCGATGTCGGAGCCCGCCCCGCCGTTGAGGGTGTCGGCCCCGGCCCCGCCCACCAGCAGGTCGTGCCCGTCGCCGCCCACCAGGTAGTCGCCGTCGCCCAAGCCGAACAGCTGGTCGTCGCCGCCCTCCCCGTACAGGTCGTTGTAGCCCGCCGTGCCCGTGAGCACGTCGCCGAACTGCGAGCCGAACACCCCCTCGAGCGCCACGTACACGTCCCCGGCCGCCTCGCCCGTGTTGCGCCAGCTCTCGGAGAGGTTGGCCACCACACCGGCTCCGGCGCGGCTGTAGACGGCAAAGTCAAACCCCGTGCCGCCGTCGAGCCGGTCGGCGCCCACGCCGCCGGAGAGGTAATCGTTGCCGGCCTCGCCCAGCAGGCTGTCGTTGCCCCACAGCCCCTGCAGGTCGTCGTTGCCGGCATTGCCGTGCAGGGCATCGTCGCCCTGGCTGCCGCCGAGGGTGTCGTTGTAGGCCGAGCCGATCAGCCCCTCGATCGACACATAACTGTCGCCCGCCGCCTCGCCCCTGTTGCTCCAGGGGCTGGTCAGCAGGGCCGTGACCCCGGCGCCTGCCGCCGCATAGCTGGCAAGATCGAAGCCGGACCCGCCATCGAGCGTGTCGCCCGCACCCCTGCCTTGCAGGAAATCGTCGCCGCCGTTGCCATAGAGCGCATTCTCCGCGAAGGTGCCCACCAGCCGGTCGCCGAAGCCGGAGCCGGCCAGGCGCTCGATGCTGTCGTACACATCGCCCGCCGCCTCGCCGGTGTTGTTGGCCGCGTTGCTCAGATCCGCCGTGACGCCGGAGCTCGCCCAGTCGTAAGCGGCGATGTCGGAGCCTACCCCGCCGTTGAGGGTGTCGGCCCCGGCCCCGCCGACCAGCAGGTCGTCGCCGGCGCCGCCGTCGAGGTAGTCGTGGCCGGCCTCGCCGTGGAGGCGATCATGACCGTCATGGCCGTACAGGCTGTTGTTCAGGCCGTTGCCGGTGAGCACGTCGTTGTAGGCCGAACCGCCCAGCCCCTCGATGTCGAGGTAGGTGTCGCCGGCGGCTTCACCCGTGTTGGCACCCGACCACGACAGGTTGGCGGTCACGCCGGCAGCGGCATGGTAGTAGCTGGCCAGATCGAAGCCGTCGCCGCCGTCGAGGGTATCGCCCCCCTCGCCGCCGAGCAGGTCGTCGTTGCCGATCCCGCCATACAGCCGGTCGGACCCGCCACGACCCTGCAACTCGTCATGCCCCTCGTTGCCCTTCAGCTCATTCTGCGCTGCATTGCCCCGAACCTTGTCATTGCCGGATCCGCCATACGCGTTTTCGATCAGGGAGCGAGTGTCGCCTTTGTATTGGAAGGCGTTGTAGACATTTCCCGCGACCTTTGTGTAGACCGTCTTATTGGCGAGTTGGGTTTGAGAGAAGCGCGAGGATCCGCCGGGCGCCAGATCGATGACAGCATCGTCGGAATAGTTCGACATGTCATAGGTGTCGATGCCCCCGCCATCCCAGATGGTCAGGAAGATGCGCCCCAACTGGGTTGCTCCCTGGCCGAGTCCGTTGATGGTCATCTCACCCGATGTGACATTCCAGCGATAGACGGTATTGCCGCCGTTCGCAGTGAAATCGGCTCCATACATCGCCTGCAGCGCAGCTATGTCGTACTGCATGAAGGTCTGAGGGCGATCGTACGTTTCTTCGTACGACATCACCGTGAACTCGGTGCCGTCCCGCTGGGCTGACATTCTCGGCAGGCCGTCCGCCGAGTCGTGGGGATGCTTGAGACCGAGGGAGTGACCGAGCTCATGCATCGTCAAGAAATAGGCGTGGCTGCCCTTCCTCACATTCGTATTAGTCCCTGTCGTCAGCCAAGTGTCGCCGCCGTAGACTGGAACGCCAGGATAATAGCCGTGGCTCCGTTCAATCATGGAACCCGGCTCGAAGGCGGCTACCTTGATATTGGCGTCCCCGCGACCGGCATACGAAATGCCGGCGCTCACGAACCCGGCGACGGCAGCCATGATGTCGTGCACTGCCGTCTCATTCTCGGCAGAAAGCCTCTGGAAGCCGCTGGCGCTGGGGTTGATGAGTTCGTAATCCCACCTGGAATCCGGCAGAGAGTACGTGATCGTCGATCCACTCCACTTGGAGCCCGACATGAGGGCATTCACGTCGCTATCGTCATGCTTCGGGATGAAGTATTGAACACCTCCGAAGGTATATGACGGGTAGAGAGATCCCATGGCCGAGAAGAACTTGAGGGGTATACCCGATATGTTGTCGGACAGCCAGTTCCAAGCCGATTCAGCGGCGTCTCCTAGCCAGTTACCGATGTCTTCGACCTTATCGACGATCCAATCGCCAGCCGATTCAAAAGCGTCTGTGATCCAAGACATCGTCATCACCCGCATTTAAACATTATTACATATTGATACGATATAGCTCAGCTTTGTCAACATGAGGCCGGCGCAATAGGATTATTTTCTAAAAACTCCTCTGAGGCCCAATCCTCAGGCGATGGTTAGCAAGCACCGGCAAAACCACGTGAACTTCCGCCGCGAAGCTGATACAGGACCGCTCACCTGCGACTTAGACCATTGAGAGAGACGCGATGACCGCGCCACGTTCCGACTTCCTGAAGGTGCTCACCGAGCGAGGCTTCATTCACCAGACCTCGGATTTCGAGGGCGTCGACTCCGCCGCCTTGGAAAATCGGCTGACCACCTATGTCGGGTACGACTGCACCGGCCCGTCTCTCCACGTGGGGCACCTGCTCTCGATCATGATGCTGCACTGGCTGCAGAAGACCGGCGCCGGAAAGCCCATCACCCTCATGGGCGGCGGCACGACCCGGGTGGGCGATCCCTCCGGCAAGGACGAGAGCCGCAAGCTCCTCACCGTCGAGCAGATTGAGGCCAACAAGGACAGCATCAAGACGGTCTTTTCGCGCTTCATCTCGTTCGGCGAGGGCAAAGCAGACGCCATCATGGTCGACAACGCCGAGTGGCTGACCAAGCTCAACTACATCGAGTTCCTGCGCGACGTGGGCCGGCACTTCTCGGTCAACCGCATGCTGTCCTTCGACAGCGTGAAGCTGCGCCTGGACCGGGAGCACGAACTGTCGTTCCTGGAATTCAACTACATGATCCTTCAGGCCTACGACTTCGCGGAGCTCAACAAGCGCTACGGCTGCATCCTGCAGATGGGCGGCTCGGACCAGTGGGGCAACATCGTCAACGGCATCGATCTCGGCCGCCGCCTGGGCACGCCGCAGCTCTATGCGGTCACCTGCCCTCTCCTGACCACCGCTTCCGGCGCCAAGATGGGCAAGACCGCCTCCGGGGCGGTCTGGCTCAACGCCGACATGCTGAGCCCTTACGATTACTGGCAGTTCTGGCGCAACACCGAGGATGCGGACGTGGCCCGCTTCCTCAAGCTCTTCACCATCCTGCCGATGGACGAGATCGCCAGGCTGGAAGCGCTGCAAGGTGCGGACGTGAACGAGGCGAAGAAGGTTCTCGCAACGGAAGCGACCGCCCTCCTCCACGGCCGCGAGGCGGCGGAGCTGGCTGCGGAAACCGCCCGCAAGACCTTCGAGCAGGGGGCGCTCGCCGAGAGCCTGCCGACCATCGAAGTCCCGTCCCATGTGCTCGAAGGAGGCCTCGGCGTGCTGGCGGCCTTCGGCCCGGACTACGCGAAGCTCGTGCCGTCCTCGAGCGAGGCGCGCCGGCAGGTCAAGAGCGGCGGCCTCAAGGTCAACGACCAGACGGTCTCGGACGAGCGCGGGACCCTGAGCCTGTCGGATGTCACGGCCGAGGGCGTGATCAAGCTGTCCTTCGGCAAGAAGAAGCACGTGCTCCTGCGCACGGTGTAAGGCCTAGAGCATCGTGCGGAAAAGTGGCCCCGGTTTTCCGCCCGAACGATGCTCTCATCCAAGAAGAAAGCATCGGATCCGATCCCAAAAGTGCAAGTCCACTTTTGGGTCCGATGCTTTAGAGCATCGGAACGGCCTCGGAAGCAAACCCGCTTCCGGGGCCGTTGCTTCAGCGCTCGGGAGCCGCGGGCAGCGATCCCGTCTGCGGCGCGCTCTCGGCGCCCACGCCGAAGAGCTTGCGCAGGAAGCCCGGAGCCACCGCCGAGAGCGGATTGACCGATAGGGATGGCGCGCTCGCCTGACCGTTCAGGCGGAAATTGACGGCGAACAGCCCCTCGTTCTGCCCGCCGCCCAGAAGCGGCCCGAACAGCGGCACCTGCGCGAAGACGTTGTTGAGCCCATAGGCCGGCACGAAGGTTCCCTGCACGTCGAGGCGGTCGCGGGCATAGTCGATGAACCCGCCCAGGGTGAAGCCGATCTGGTTGCCCCAGATGGCCGCATCCCTGAAATCGAGGCGCCCGGCGCTGCGGGAGAACTCAAGCCGCGCCTTGGTGAACTGGACCTCGTTCATATCCACGCGGACCAGCTGCGGCTTGCCGGCCTGATCGCGCCCCGTGACGATCTGGGTCTGAGTCGGGATGATGCGGCGCAGGGCCGGTTCGTTGACCAGGGCGAAAGAATGCATGATCACATGCCCGGCCTGAGGCTCGTCCCCTGTGGAGACCTGGAGAATGAGGCTGCCGCGCGACATGCGCTTGTAGATGTCGGTGAAGCGCAGGAGCGCGCCCGCATCCTCCGCCTGGATGATTACCACCGGGCTGCCTCCATTCTGGGGAATGGTGCGGCCGAGGATGTCGGTGGCGCCGAGACGCCCTTTCAGGTCCAGCTGGCGCAGGCTGTCCTTGCGCATGGATGCCTTAACCGAGGCGTTGGTGATCGCCTCCTCGTTGAACCCGGTCAGGATGTTGAGGTTCACGTCGAGATCGAAGTCCTTCGAATCCTTGCCGGCCGCTCCGTTGCGCCCGCCCGAGGCGGTTGCTCCTCCACCTTTCACGAAAGGCCGCGCATCGCCCACATTGCCCCGGATCGTGACCTTGTAGACTCCGTTGGAACGCTCGACCTGAGCGCGCATGTCGTCGCCGGGCGAGAGCTTGAAGGTCGAGAGTTCCGCCTTGTCGAGACCGCCCTCGTTGTCGAGCATGGCATTGCCGCGCAGCTGGACGCTGCCGCTGTCGAGCTGCAGATCCCGGATCTCGCTCGTCGGTCCTTCGACCATGGTGAAGGTGAGCTTGCCCGGCCGGCCGACCGGCTTCACCCAGCCCGGGACGAGCTGGTCGACACCGGCCTTGGCCAGGTCCGCCTCCACGTTGATGACGGAGGGCGCATTCTCGCCCAGCGGGAGGCTTGCCTTCAGGCCGATTGTGCCGGTGAGCTGCGAGCCGAAGGACAACCCGCGCCGGTTGCGCGCGGCCTCGTCGAGAGAGAAAGCCACGCTGGCCTGACCGCCCTGCCGATTCTTCTGGAGATCGATGACGGCTGCGCTGCCGGCGAGCTTGCCATTGCCTTTGACGGAAAGATCGCCCCGGTCGTAGGCGATGGTCAGGTCGGCGCCCTCCAGGCGGTCCTTTCCGAAGAAGCCGTCGACGCCGAAATCGCCGATCGCGCCAGTGACCTTCAGCGGCAGGTCCTTGAACTCGGGGATCTCGTGGACGGGCAGGCCGATGCCAACCCGCAGATCCACCCTGCCCTTCATGGTGGCGGGATCGATGTTGAAGCCTGCGATCTCCTTGATCCTCGGCTCCAGCAGAAGCGCGCCAAGGCCGTCGGCACCTCCCGTGAGGCGGAAATCGATGCGCGCCACCCCGTTGTCGTTCCAATAATTGTCCAGGACGAAGGTGCCCTCGGAGGCCGAAAGGGAGCGGTCGTTCGCCATCTGGACAAGCCCGACCGGGGCGCGCACGAGCACCTTTCTGCCGGTCACATGGCCGGTGGCGTTCAGGCCCGAGATCGGCGGGATGCCCTCATCGACCTGCAGGGTGCCGTTGGAGACGGCGAAGTCGATCTTCAGGGATTCGTCGGGCGTCGGACCGCCGTTCAGCGCCTTCTCGATATCGGCTCCGGTCATCGCGACCTTGAGGTCGATGGATTCAAGCAGGCCGGCTTTCAGATGGGAAACCAGATAGCGCCGCACCGGCGGGGCCACGGCCTCGGGCCAGAGGCGCAGGGCGGAGCGGATGTCCGTTTTCTCGGCCTGCACATCGAGCCTCAGCCCCTTCGGATCGTCGGTGGCGGCCAGGAGGCCGCTGATGCGGGCGGAGAGTTCCGGACCTTTGAGCGTGATGCCGTTGATCCTGACGCCGCCTTGCCCGGACAGGTCGGCGGTGAACTCGCCGACCCGCAGGGGCCGGTCCCCCGCGGCCGCTCCCGACCAGGCGATGTCCCGGCCATTCAGGGACAGACGCCATGGGTTGCTCCCGTTGGGAGCGAGCAGGCGCCCCTGAACGCGCAGGTTCGTGTCTCCGCCCTTCGCCTCGATGCGTTCGAGCTCAAGCGCCTTCGCGGGCTCGTTCCAATGGGCCTCGATGATGGCCTTCTCGACCGGGAACGCTGAGGTATCCTGGTCCTGGATCTGAATGGTGCCGGGGCTGCTCTCGAGCCGCGTCTTGAGTTCCGTGACCCGCCCCTCCGCAAAGGCCATGTCGAACCGGCCCGAGAACTCGAGATCCGTGGTCGCCGGCATCTCGGAGGCGCCGGAGAGCAGCAGAATGTCCGTGATCGGCGCCCGCTCCGCCACGATGCTGGCCCGGTAGGAATCCTTGCCCCGCACGGTCGCATCGCCGTTCAGCCGCCAGGGACCCTGCGGCCCCTCGACCGTTGCGGCGAAACGGCGCCCGCCGTCCTCCGTCCAGTCGAAGGCGGCGTCGACGCGCTTGAATCGCGCCCGCTCACGGCCGTCCGCATCGATGAACACAAGGCGCGCATTGGTCAGCTGCGCCTGATTGAGGGAGTGCAGCACGCTCCCGGGACCGACGATGAGTTCGAGCAGCGACCCGACCGCTCCGGACACGGGG
This sequence comes from Microvirga splendida, assembly GCF_016427565.1. Taxonomy (GTDB): domain Bacteria; phylum Pseudomonadota; class Alphaproteobacteria; order Rhizobiales; family Beijerinckiaceae; genus Microvirga; species Microvirga splendida. The sequence continues at coordinate 33,503 of NZ_JAELXT010000036.1, read as the reverse complement.
GAAGGCCCGTTCACGTCACGGGCCATGGACGCGGCCGCCTCCTTGGAGGGCTCCTGCACGGCCGGAGCGGGCTGGGCTCCCTCCCCTTCGGTTTCCTGGACCGGCGAGAAGGAGAGTGAGCCGTCCCGGTTCACCCGGACCCGCAATTGCAGGTCGCGCACCTCGACAGCCTTGGGCTGGAGATTGGCCGTCAGCAGCGAGGTCAGGTCTGCGCTCAGGATGGCATAGGGTGCCCGCAGCACGAGGTCGCCGCCGGGGGCACGGATGTCGAGGCCGTTCGCCCGGAGGGCCGGCGAGCCGTCGTGCAGCTCGATCGCCGTATTGCGCAGCGTCACGCTCCAGCCGGGCCCGATGCGGGCCGCCAGCGCCTCCGCGACCCGCTCGGGCAGACGGCCGAAGCTCATGGGCGCCGCTGACAGGCGCAGGTAGAAGAGACCGAAGGCCGCTATCAGAAAAACGATCAGGCCAAGCTTCACATAGAGAGTGCCACGCAGCACGCGCCTGAGCAGGCTTCGCTTGACCGGGTCTCGCCGGGACAACGTGTTACGCAACGGCAGCTTCATTCTTGTGACGATTGCCAATCCGGTTCTTGCGCATGGGCGCCGTTCAGGGAATCAGAAGATGAGACCTTAACCGCCTCGGGTGCCACCCGCGACCGTTCCCTTCAGTCGTGCACACCAGAGGTTTCCAAACAGTACATTCCGCCAAAAGGAAGGCGAGTCATGCCTCTTACCATCGGAACCCCGGCCCCGGACTTCTCCCTGCCTGCGACAGATGGTCGGGAGATCGGCCTCGGCGGGCTGAAGGGCCGCAAGGTCGTGCTCTATTTCTACCCGAAGGATGACACCAGCGGCTGCACCCTGGAGGCGCAGAACTTCCAGGCCCTGAAATCGGAATTTGCCGCTGCGGACACGGAGATCGTCGGGATCTCGCCCGACAGCCTGAAGAGCCACGACAAGTTCCGCGCCAAATACGGCCTGGATCTCGCACTGGCCTCCGACGAGGCCACGGCCATGCTCCAGGCCTATGGCGTCTGGGTCGAGAAAAGCATGTATGGCCGCAAGTACATGGGAGTCGAGCGCACCACGGTGCTGGTCGACCGTGACGGGACCGTCGCCCAGGTGTGGAACAAGGTGAAGGTTCCAGGGCATGCCGAGGATGTACTGAAGGCAGCCCAATCGCTACGCTAGCGACAGGATGGCTCATTGCAGCCAAACCCTATAACGTTCTAAAGTTTCATTCCTCGCCTGCGTATTCCCTCCTAGGTGGCGCCCTCCCGATGTCGAACTATACAGCCATTCTCTCTGGCCAGAGCTGGAACGCGGATTCCTCCTTGAAGACAGGCAAGAAGCCCGTCTTTCTCACCTACACCTTCAATGCTCTGGCCTGGGGCTCGTCAAAGCTCGGCAGCGCCGACAAGGCCATGGCGAAGAAGGCCCTGAAGATGTGGGAAGATGCCTGCGGCATCCGGTTTCTCGAGGTCAGGAAGGGCGATGCCGAGCTGAAGTTTCAGTGGCACTGGACCTGGCAGGATGCCAGCGCCTGGGCGGAGTTCCCGGAGCTCACCCGAAGCAGGCTCGACGGGTGGTCGGACAAGGTGCGGGATGAAAGCGGCGGGAACATCTACCTGAACAGCCGGTATCGTACCGAGCTCTCGGGAAGCCCGAATTTCAAGCTCTACGTCATGCTTCACGAGATCGGTCACGCGCTCGGCCTGAAGCATCCCTTTCACAAGATGCCGCATAACAAGGAGCTGCTTGGGTCAGGCCTCGACAACGTCAAGCACACCGTCATGAGCTACACGGGGGGCGACCTCAAAATGGGTCCCGTCCAGCTCGGGGCGCTGGACATCGAGGCGATCCGCGTCCTCTACGGCAGCCCTTCGCAGGACGGCAAGCAGGTTGCGAAGTGGAGCTGGAGCAAGACTAAGGAGACGCTGTCCCAAACCGGCAAGGGCAAGGCTGACATCATCTATGGCGTCAACGCCAAGGATATCATCAAGAGCGTCAGCGGCAATGACAAGCTCTACGGTTTCGCCGGCGATGACCGTCTATACGGGGGAGTTGGCAACGACGTCCTGAGTGGCGGAGAGGACAATGACGACCTGTATGGGCATTATGGCAACGACGTCCTGAGAGGCGGACTCGGTGACGACATGCTGTGGGGCGGCACTGGTAATGACAACCTCGGTGGCGGCTATGGCGATGACACGCTGTACGGCGACTTCGGCAGTGATGTCCTGAAGGGTGATGACGGTAATGACATTCTCCAGGGTGGCGAAGGCAGCGACAACCTGGACGGCGGAGATGACGACGACACGCTTCAGGGCGGCGCTGGCAGCGATGTTCTGAATGGCGGTGAAGGCAGCGATCGGTTCGTTTTCGATACTTGGTTCAATGGAGTCGACGACGTCGATCTGATCGTCGGCTTCGACTACGACACGATTGTCTTGTCCTCGGGGGTTTTCACCACTCTGGCACGAGGCCCCCTCAGCTATTCAGCTTTTGTGAAGGGGCCAGCCGCGCAGGATGCGGACGACCGGATTGTCTTCAACGCCAATGAGCTATCCCTCTCGTACGATCCGGACGGCTCCGGGCCGGCCGCCGCTCTGTATTTTGCAAGGTTCCAGCAATCTGTGTCGCTCTACTCCTACGACTTTGTCGTCGTGTAGGCACCCGCAACGAAAAAGGCCCGCTCAATTGAGCGGGCCTTCTTTTCTTAATCGATATCCTCGACCTCGGCACCGCCGCCATAGACGCGCTGGGCGAGGGAGGCTTCCATGAAGGGGTCGAGGTCGCCGTCGAGCACGTCCTGCGGCGCGGTCGACTGGGTTCCCGTGCGCAGGTCCTTCACCATCTGGTAGGGCTGCAGCACGTAGGAACGGATCTGGTGACCCCAGCCGATGTCGGTCTTGGCGGCCGCCTCGGCGCTGGCCTTCTCCTCGCGCTTCTTCAGCTCCGCCTCGTAGAGGCGCGCGCGCAGCATGTTCCAGGCGGTAGCCCGGTTCTTGTGCTGGGAGCGCTCCTGCTGGCAGGCCACCACGATGCCGCTCGGAATATGCGTGATGCGCACGGCCGAGTCGGTGGTGTTCACGTGCTGGCCGCCCGCGCCCGAGGAGCGGAACGTGTCGATCCGGCAGTCGGATTCCTTGACCTCGATATTGATGCGGTCGTCCACCACCGGATAGACCCACACGGACGCGAAGCTCGTGTGACGGCGGGCGTTCGAATCGTAGGGCGAGATGCGCACGAGGCGGTGCACGCCCGACTCGGTCTTGAGCCAGCCATAGGCGTTGTGGCCCTTGATCAGGAGCGTGGCGCTCTTGATGCCGGCCTCTTCGCCGTCGGTGATTTCCAGAAGCTCGACCTTGTACTTCCGGCGCTCGGCCCAGCGGGCATACATGCGCTGGAGCATGTTGGCCCAGTCCTGGCTTTCCGTGCCGCCGGCGCCCGAATGCACTTCCACATAGGTGTCGTTGGCATCGGCCTCGCCGGAGAGCAGGGTCTCGACCTGGCGGCGGGCCGCCTCGGCCTGGAGGGCGCGGATCGCCTCCTCGCCTTCCTTGATCGTGGCCTCGTCCTCCTCGGCCTCGCCGAGTTCGATCAGCGTGATGGCGTCATCGAGCTCCTGCCCGAGGCGCTTCACGGCCGAGATCTGCTCCTCCAGGGAGGTGCGCTCGCGCATGATCTTCTGCGCGGCCTCGGCGTCGTTCCAGAGGTTGGGATCTTCGGCCTGGGCGTTCAGTTCCGCGAGGCGGCGCTGGGCGGTATCCCAGTCAAAGATGCCTCCTCAGCAGCCCGACTGACTGCTTGGTCTCTTCTACGAGATGTTGGATTTCGGCGCGCATTGTTCCGTTCGTTCTGTCCGTGCCTGCGATAGCGGCGTCTTAGAGCATCGGGCCTCAAAGGGGAATGCCCTTTGGGCGCCCTGCCCTGGGCCGCTCCACGGACACCGGGCAGCCGGCACGGGCTGCCCGGTGTCCGGGTCATGGGTGAATGATGCCGATATGGCGATGGATGCCGGTCAGTACAATCCGCCGGGGGCAACGCCTCCGGCCTGCCGGGGCGCCCCGGGATAGCCGGGATACTCGGCCTGCGGAACCTCCTCGGGCTCGGGCGCCACGAATTCGGGCGGAGCCGTGCCGGGCTTGAAGGCCTCGAGGATCGTGCCCCCGCCCTCGCCGCCGGCGCGGGTGCCGGTGGAGGCGTTGACGCGGATCAGCTTGATGCCGGGCGGCACGCGGAACGGCGTCGCAGGCTTGTCCTTGAGCGCCATCTGCATGAAATCGCGGAACACCGGAGCGGCGTACTGGCCGGCCGTGGCCGCATTGCCGAGCGACTTCGGCTGGTCGTAGCCGAGGAACACGCCCACGGCGAGATCCGGCGAGAAGCCCACGAACCACACGTCCTTGGCGTCGTTGGTGGTGCCGGTCTTGCCCGCGAGCGGCTTGCCGACGGCCTTGACCGTCTGGGCGGTGCCGCGCTGGACCACGCCTTCCAGGATCGACGTGATCTGGTAGGCGGTGAGCGGATCGAGCACCTGCTCCCGGTTCTCGCTGAGCTTGGGCGCGGCGCCGCCATCCCACTTCTCGGCATCGCAGTTCGCGCATTTGCGGTCGTCATGACGATAGATCGTCCGGCCGTTGCGGTCCTGGATCTGGTCGATCAGGGTCGGCTTGATCCGGCGGCCGCCGTTGACGAACATCGAATAGGCCGCCGTCATGCGCATGACCGTGGTCTCGCCGGCGCCGAGCGACATGGAGAGCAGCGGCAGCATATCGTCATAGACGCCGAAGCGGCGGGAATATTCGGCGACGAGCGGCATGCCGATCTCGTTCGACAGGCGCACCGTCATCAGGTTCTTGGAGTGCTCGATGCCGTAGCGCAGCGTCCGCACGCCGGCCGACTTGCCGTCATAGTTCTTGGGCGCCCACGCCTCCTGGCCCGGCCCCATGTCGAGAACGAAGGGTCCGTCCAGGATCTGGCTCGACGGAGTGTAGCCGTTGTCGAGAGCCGTGGCGTAGACGATGGGCTTGAACGAGGAGCCTGGCTGACGCATGGCCTGGATGGCCCGGTTGAACTCGCTCTGGTCGTAGGAGAACCCGCCCACCATGGCGTGAACGCGGCCCGTGTTCGGGTCCATGGCCACGATGGCGCCGGAGATCTCGGGAATCTGGCGCAGGCGGAACTGGCCCTCCTTGTCGGCCAGCGGCTCCACATAAACCACGTCGCCGACCGACAGGGCCTTGTCGACGCTGCGGCGGGTCCATTTCACGCCGTCCGCCGCGACGATGCCGGTCTCCCGGTCCTTCACGATCTGACCGGACGCCTCGCGCTTCGGCTGGAGCCCGACCTTGGCCTGTCCGCGCGCCACTTCCAGCACGACGGCCAGGCGCCACGGCTGAACGTCGCCGAGGATCGGCACCTCGGACAGGGCCAGGCCCCATTCGCGGCCGGCCAGGTCGATCTTCTGCTGAGCACCGCGCCAGCCGCGCGCCTCGTCGAAGCGCACTAGGCCGTCGGTGAGGGCCTTGCGGGCCATGGCCTGCATCTTGGGATCCAGCGTCGAGCGGATCAGCAGGCCGCCCTCATAGAGGGTTTCCTCGCCATAGCGCTCGGCGATGTCGCGGCGCACGCCTTCGGCGAAGTAGCCGGACGCGATGCTGTTCGGGGAGACAAGCCGCGGCTTGACGTTGAGCGGCTCCTTCTTGGCCTCCTCGGCGGCCTCGGGGGAGATGTAGCCGTTGACGGCCATGCGCTCGATCACCCAGTTGCGGCGCTCGATAGCGGCCTTGCGCTGGCGGAACGGATGGTAGTTGTTCGGCCCCTTCGGCAGGGCCGCGATATAGGCGGCCTCGGCAATGGTCAGCTCGTGGATCGACTTGCCGAAATAATCGAGGGCCGCGGCCGCGATGCCGTGAAGGTTGCGACCCGGGGTCAGGGTCCCGAGGAAGATCTCGTTGAGGTAGAGTTCGAGGATCTTGTCCTTCGAGAAGGTCGATTCCATGCGCAGCGCGATCAGCGCCTCGCGGATCTTGCGCTCATAGCTGCGCTCGTTGCCGACCAGGAAGTTCTTGGCGACCTGCTGGGTGATGGTGGAGGCGCCCTGCTCCCGGGCCCCGCCCGAGCGCAGGTTGATCACGACAGCGCGCATCAGCCCCTCCGGGTCGATGCCCGGATGCTTGTAGAAATTCTTGTCTTCGGCCGACAGGAAGGCCCCGATCACCAGCTTGGGCACGGAGTTGATCGGCACATAGAGCCGGCGCTCGCGGGCATATTCGGCGATCAGGCTGCCGTCGGACGCGTGGATGCGGGTCATCACCGGCGGCTCGTAATTGGCAAGCTGGGCGTGATCCGGCAGATCCTTCGAATAGAACCAGAATCCATAGGCGAGCCCGACAGCGCCGATCAGGAAGAAGATCGCACCAACGCTGAAGAGAAAGCCGAAAAATCGTAGGACAAAGCGCATCCGAAGGTATTCCATGACGGCGCCTTCAGGCGCCCGTTTATGTAGATCTTGAAACGCGGACCCTCGTTAGCCGATGAATCGCGCCCCCGCTACGGGTATCCACACCCACTCTATGGTAAAACTGCGGCGGCGCCCCTCCGGGCGAACCGTGCAGCGAAAAATCGGTCCACGGCATTCGACATGGCCGAGACCATCTTGGCCCGCCACTCCTCGGACATCAACAAATCTAAGTCTTTTTGGCTGGACAGATAGCCAAGTTCGACAAGAACGGACGGCACATCATGGGCCCGCAGCACCTGGAAACGGGCCTGCCGGTGGGGGTTCTTGTTGAGGCGGGCGACGGAATCGAACTCGCCCACGAGGCGGGAAGCGAAGCCGTGAGAGAAGCCGCGGGTTTCGCGCAGGGTCAGGTCCATCAGGATGTCGGATACGTCGTCCGGCATGTCGCCCGATTCGACGCCCGCCACCGCATCGGCCCTGTTTTCGCGATCCGCCAGCCGGGCGGAATCCGCGTCGGACGCCCGCTCGGACCCGGTATAGACCGTCAGGCCCCGCACGTCCTGCCCGCCGGAGATCGAATCCGCGTGGATCGAGATGAAGAGATCGGCCTGGGCGGCCCGCGCGGCGCGCACCCGGTCGCCGAGGGAGACGAACACGTCCTGGTCGCGGGTCATGAGCACCTTGTAGCGACCGTCGGCTTCGAGCTTCTTCTTCAGCCGCTGGGCGAAGGAGAGCACCAGGTCTTTCTCGGCCACGCTTCCCGAGGCGGCCGCAGCACCCGGATCGATGCCGCCGTGACCGGGATCGATCATGATCACCGGCCGGTCGTCCTTGGCGGCCTGCACGACGGGCGCGGGAGCGTCCTTCGCGGGAGGCGCACTCCCGGCCGCGGCCTTGCGGAATTCCTCCCGGTCGGCCCTGGACAGCTCGATGGTCAGGATCGTGGCGGCACCGGTGGAGTCGGGCGCCGTCGTCAGGCCGGACACAATCGCCGGTTGCGCCAGCTCCATCACCACGCGAGAGCGGCCCGGCGCGAAGAGACCGTAGCGGTAGGAGGCGACGAGCCCCTCCCTGCTGCGCCCGGCCTCCGGCGGAAGGTGGAAGGCGACCTCCGGCAGGTCGATGATGAGCCGGTCCGGGCGCTCCATGAGGGAGACCTGCGCCGTCACCGGCTTCGAGAGGGTGACCTTGAACAGCGTCTTCGTCCCGTCCGTCTCGACGACGGCGGCGGCCGCGATGACCGGAGTCGCGGGCTTCGCGCCGTCTCCCGCCGCCCAGGCACGTCCGGTTCCGGCGGCGAGGATGATCGCCACGAGGCACGCGCCGGCAAGGCGTATGATGAGGGAAAGATGCATCGGTGATCGGCTGATCGGTGAGGTTTCGAGCGTCCTTTCCTATACTCATAGGCGGCGTTTGGTTAACGGAACCTCACGCCGGCCGTCCGTTTACTGAGACTCTGTTGCATTCATGGCACAGTGAGACAGCATCTTGCCAAATGCCCCATTCGATCTGTAATGATCTTGATCCCGTCCGGCATGGCCGAATCTGACGGCGGCTCCAAAGGAGACGGTTGTGTTGACCGATCCTTCAGGGACTGCCTCACCCTCGACAGGCTACGGGCAGGATCACAGGGCGACGCCTGTCGCCACTCGCCGATGGCCGGTTCACCCGGCCCATCGATATCTACGAAAGGGCCGTCTCGAATGGTTGCACGCACGAAGTCAGCTATGACCTTCGTTTCTGCATCGTTCGAATCGCGCGTATCCCTTCGCGCACGCCCCAGCACCACCCTTTCCGGCCCCGTGCCGGCCCAATTCAACCCAGAATGCGCCCCTTCGCGGCGCAGGATGGCGATCGACAGCACTCCGAACGCAATTTCAGCCCGTCGCCTTCGTTTGCGGCGCGCCTCACCGCCCACAATGCGGCCCCTGCCTCAGGTCCTGCCCTCGATCGCCATGTCGAGAGTTCAACATGGCAAACAAGATGCTCATCGATGCCTCCCACCCGGAAGAAACCCGGGTCGTGGTGGTACGTGGTCAGAAGGTCGAAGAGTTCGACTTCGAATCCGCTAACCGGAAGCAGCTGCGCGGGAATATCTATCTCGCCAAGGTCACCCGGGTCGAACCGTCTCTCCAGGCGGCCTTTGTGGAATACGGCGGAAACCGCCACGGGTTCCTCGCTTTCAGCGAAATCCATCCCGATTACTATCAGATCCCGGTCGCCGACCGGCAGGCCCTGCTTGAAGCCGAGGCGGAAGCCCAGCGCGAGGAGGAGCACGAGGAGGAGCGCCGCAGCAGCCGCGGCCGCCGCCGCCGGTCCTCGCCGCGCCGCGCCCAGAACGACGAGACCGTCGTCTCCACCGAGGCCGAGGCCGGAACTGAGGACAACGTAGACGCCGCCTCCGAAAGCGAAACTGCAGGCGCAGCCGAAGGCACAGAGGCTGCTTCGTTCGAGACTGCGGAAACCTCTGCCCCGGCCGATGTGGCGGCTCCCGCCGAAGGCGTCTCGGACGATGCTCTCGCGGCTGCCGAGGGGTCGGCTCATGTCGAGGCTTCGCAGGACGAAGAGGCCGCGGACGAAACCGAGGCCCGCTCGCCCGGAGACGACACGGAATCCGATGACGAGGACGAGTCCGATGAGGACGAGGACGACGTCGAGGAGCACGAGATCGTCGAGCAGCTCGGCGGCGACGACGCCATCGAGGATCTGCCCCAGCGCCGCCGCACGCCGCGCAAGCAGTACAAGATCCAGGAAGTCATCAAGCGCCGCCAGATCCTGCTGGTGCAGGTCGTCAAGGAAGAGCGCGGCAACAAGGGCGCGGCGCTCACTACCTACCTGTCGCTCGCCGGCCGCTATTCGGTGCTCATGCCCAACACGGGCCGGGGCGGCGGCATCTCGCGCAAGATCACCAATGCGGCCGACCGCAAGCGCCTGAAGGAAATTGCCCAGGAGCTGGAGGTGCCCGAGGGAATGGGCATCATCCTGCGCACGGCCGGCGCCTCGCGCACCAAGCCCGAGATCAAGCGCGACTACGAATACCTGATGCGCCTGTGGGAGAGCGTGCGTGAGCTGACCCTCAAGTCCGCCGCCCCCGCCCTCGTGTACGAGGAAGGCTCCCTGATCAAGCGCGCCATCCGCGACCTCTACAACAAGGACATCGACGACGTGATGGTCGCCGGTGAGGAGGGCTATCGCGAGGCCAAGGACTTCATGCGCATGCTCATGCCGAGCCATGCCAAGCTGGTCCAGCCCTACCGCGACCCGCAGCCGCTCTTCGCCAAGTTCGGCGTCGAGGCCCAGCTCGACGCCATGTTCTCGAACGTGGTGACGCTCAAGTCCGGCGGCTACCTCGTCATCAATCCGACGGAAGCCCTCGTCTCCATCGACGTGAACTCCGGCCGCTCCACCCGCGAGCACAACATCGAGGACACGGCCCTTCGCACGAACCTGGAGGCATCCGAGGAGATCGCCCGCCAGCTGCGCCTGCGGGACCTCGCCGGCCTCGTCGTGATCGACTTCATCGACATGGAGGAGAAGCGGAACAACCGCGCCGTCGAGAAGAAGCTGAACGAGTGCCTGAAGAACGACCGCGCCCGCATCCAGGTGGGCCGCATCTCGCCCTTCGGCCTGCTGGAGATGTCGCGCCAGCGCATCCGCACCGGCGTGCTCGAATCCTCGTCGATCCCCTGCCCGCACTGCGCCGGCACCGGCTTCGTGCGCTCGACGCCGTCCGTCGCCCTTCAGGTGCTGCGCTCGATCGAGGAAACCCTCATCAAGAATTCGGGCTACAACCTCGTGGTCCGCACCCGCATGGAAGCGGCCTTCTACATCCTGAACCAGAAGCGCATTCACCTGCGCGAGCTGGAGAGCCGCTTCGGCGTCACGATCTCCATCGTGGCCGACGACACCCTGCAGGGCCATACCACCTACGCCATCGACCGCGGCGACCCGGCCCTCAAGCTGGAGCACAAGTCGGCCGCGACGGGCATCCAGATCGACGCCATCGTGCCGATGGACGAGCCTGAGGAGGATGAGGTCGAGACCGAGGAGGAGGAGACCGCCGAGGACACCCAGGCCGCCGGCGAGGAGCGCGGCGAGCCGGGTGAAAGCGAAGGCGACCGCCGTCGCCGCCGCCGCCGTCGCCGTCGCCGTGGTCGCGACCGGGAGGCCTTCGCAGGCTCGGATCAGGCCGAGGAAGGTGCCGAGGCCGGAGAGGCCGAGGGCGAGTCCGACGAGGCGGAGTCCGACGTCGAGGCTTCCACCAGCGAGGCTGCAACCGGCGAAGGCGGCGAATCCGAGGATGAGCGCGGCGGACGCCGCCGCCGTCGCGGTCGCCGTGGCGGACGCGGGCGCGGCCGTGACGAGGCCGGCGAGGAAGGCTCCGCGGCTTCCGAGGAGGCCCAGGCCGACTCCGCTTCCGATGAGGCTGCTCCCGTTCAGGACGCCAAGCCTGACGCCGAGGCTCCCAAGCCTGCGGCCCAGGAAGAGCGCATCGTGGCTCCGCAGCAGCCGGTGGCCGAGGAGCCTGCGGCTCCCGCACCGGTCATCCCCGAGCCCGAGCCGGTCGCCGTCGTGCTGACCCCGCCCGACCCGGAGCGCCCCAAGCGCGCCGGCTGGTGGTCCAAGGCCAAGTCGGTCCTGAGCGGATCGTAAATCGAAAACAAATGCCCGGCCTTGAGCCGGGCATTTTCGTTTTGCTCTGCATCCCGTCATGCCCGCACTTGTTGCGGGCATCCACGTCTTTGCGGCGGTTGAAGACGTGGATGGCCGGGACTGATCCCCGGATCAAGTCCGGGGACAGCCATGACGGTGGAGGGTGGGCCTACCTCAGCCACCCCTTCAGCCGAGACACGGTCTCGCGGCAATCGTTCTCGGAGCCGGCGAAGGACAGGCGCAGGTAATGCGAGCCCTCGATGGGGTCGAAGTCGAGCCCCGGCGTGGCGGCGACGCCCGCCTCCTCCAGCATGCGCTTGGAGAAGCCGATGGAGTCGTTCGTGAAGCGGGCGATGTCGGCATAGATGTAGAAGGCGCCGTCCACCGGGTGCATCTCGGCGATGCCGATCTTGGGCAGCTCCTCCAGCAGATAGGCGCGGTTGCGGGCGTATCCGGCCTTCACGGCCTCGAGTTCCTCCATCGCGTCGAAAGCGGCGAGCGCCGCCACCTGCGAGAGATAGGGCGGCGAGATGTAGAGGTTCTGGGCCAGCCGCTCGATGGGCCGCACCAGCCGCTCGGGCACCACGATCCAGCCGATGCGCCAGCCGGTCATGCAGTAGTATTTGGAGAACGAGTTGATCACCACCGCGTCGTCATCCGAGACGAGCGCCGTCGAGGCGGGCTCGCCATAGGTCAGCCCGTGATAGATCTCGTCGGACACGAACCACAGCCCGAGGCGCCGGCAGGTCTCGCCAAGGTCAGCGAGCGCCTTGCGGCCGATCATAGTGCCGGAGGGGTTCGCTGGGCTCATGGCCAAGATGCCGTGCAGCGGCTTCTCCGCATGGGCCCTGGCGATGGACTCGGCCGTCATGATCCAACCGTCCGCCTTGGTGAGCGGGATCGTGACGGGCTCGATGCCCAGCGCCTCAAGGATGTTGCGATAGGCCGGATAGCCCGGCGCCGTGATCGCCACCCGCTGGCCGGGATCGAAGAGACTCAGGAAAGCCAGGACGAAGCCGGCCGAGGAGCCGGTGGTCACCACCACCCGCTCCGGCGCGATGCTCACCCCGTAGGTATCCTTGTAGTGCCGCGCGATCCGCTCGCGCAGGGCGGACAGGCCCAGCGCCTCCGTATAGCCGATGCGGCCGAGGTCGAGGGCCGCCTTCGCGGCCTCCCGGGCAGCCCGCGGCGCCGGCGCGGAGGGCTGGCCCACCTCCATGTGGATGACGCTGTCCCCCCGCCGCTCCTTGGCGGCGGCCGCGCTCAGCACGTCCATGGCCAGGAACGAGGCCACGCGGTCCATGCGGCGCGCGATGAGGGGCTGGTGGAGATCGGCGGATGATTTGGTCATGAACAGGCTCGTATCCCGTTGGAGGGACGGCCTCAAGACAGTTCCGTGTCATTCCCGGCCGGAGCGTAGCGGAGGGGAAGGGAATCCACTCACACGCACGGCATTATGGATCCCCTTCCCGCACTTCGTGCGCCGGGGATGACACACAGGGTCATGGACAGGTGCAAAACGAAGCCGTGATTTGACGCCTCATGCCCCGAACCGCTAACTCGCAGGAGAACGGACGAGTCTCAACTCCGCCTTGAACCAAGCTTAAGGATCGGACTTGTCTCAAGGAATTTCCGCAAAGGACCCGAAATGCGCTCTTCGCTTCTCAAAATCGGCCAGGCTGTAGCCCTTGTCGGCACCCTCGGCCTCGCTCCCGCCGCCATGGCGCAGAGCCCGGTCTTCACCGACCAGCAGAAGCAGGTCATCGGCGAGATCGTGAAGGACTACCTCATCAAGAACCCGGAGGTTCTGACGGAGGTGATCGGCGAGCTGGAGAAGCGCCAGGCGGAAGCCCAGCAGGTGGCTCAGGCCAGCGCCGTCAAGGAAACGCAGCAGTCGCTCCTGAACGCCTCGCACTCCTACGTGGTCGGCAACCCGACCGGCGACGTCACCCTGGTGGAGTTCTTCGACTACAATTGCGGCTACTGCAAGAAGGCGCTGGCCGACGTCCAGACGCTCATCAAGAGCGACCCCAAGCTTCGCGTGGTCCTGAAGGACTTCCCCGTGCTCGGCCCCGATTCCGTCGAGGCGAGCCGCGTGGCGCTGGCCGTGAAGAACCAGCTCCAGGGTCAGAAGCTGTTCGACTACCACGTGAAGGTCATGGATACCCGCGGCCGGGTGAACGGCGAGCGGGCGATGGCGGTCGCCAAGGAGATGGGCGTCGACATGGCCCGCCTCCAGAAGGACATCGAGAGCCCTGAGGTCCGCAATGCCCTCCAGGAGAACACGGCGCTCGGCGACAGGCTCAGCCTGACCGGAACCCCCGCCTTCGTCATCGGCGAGGCCATCATCCCCGGCGCCGTCGGCCTGGAGCCCCTGAAGCAGCTCGTGAACAATGTCCGCCAGTGCGGCAAGGCGAATTGCGGGTAATCGCTCTATCGTCATCCCCGGACCTGTTCCGGAGATCCACGCCTTTCACCGCTTGGACGATGTGAATGGCCGGGACAAGCCCGGCCATGTGACGGGAAAACCGGCGTGGTGCCCCATCGGAAGCCCCGTCAAGCTTGGGAAAGCCCCGGTTTTCCCCTTCCCCCCTGCTCGCCTTTTGGCTAAGAGGGCGTTTCGGCTCCGCCTGGCGGGGCTTCAAGGAACGCTCCTTATCCGATGACCACCGTCTTCGTCCTCAACGGACCCAACCTCAACCTGCTCGGCCGCAGGGAGCCTCAGATCTATGGCAGCACCACGCTTGCCGACATCGAGAAGCTCGTGCGCGAGAAGGCCGAGGCCCTTGGGACGGGGGTCACCTTCCGCCAGTCGAACCATGAAGGACATCTGGTCGACTGGATCCAGGAGGCGGGAGCGCAGGGCGCGGGCATCGTCATCAATGCCGGCGCCTATACCCACACCTCGATCGCGCTGCGCGACGCCATCTCCGGCAGCGGCGCTCCGACGGTCGAGATCCACCTTTCAAACGTTCATGCTCGCGAGGGCTTTCGCCATCGCTCGCTCATAGCGCCCGTCTCCGTCGGCGTGATCTGTGGTTTCGGGCCCATGAGCTACCTGCTCGGCCTGGAAGCGGTTCACCGGGTGATGGCCGAGCGGGCCCGTCCGGCGAAACCCTCCCAGCACTAATTCCTCAGGAAGCAGAGGTTAGCCCCATGGCCAAGGAAAACCCTTTCGATCCCGATCTCGTCCGCGAACTGGCGAACCTGATCGCCGATACGGATCTCAGCGAGATCGAAGTGGAGAAGGGCGACCTTCGCATCCGCGTGGCGCGCATGGTCACCGCTGCCGTGACCGTTCCGGTGGCAGCTCCCGCAGCGCATCATGCGCCGGCCCCCGTCATGGCCCCGCCGCCGGCTGTCGCCGGCCCTGAGGTCGGCACGAAGGCCGGCACGCCTCACCCGGGCGCCGTGCTCTCGCCCATGGTCGGCACCACCTACCGCAAGCCCTCCCCGGATGCGAAGAACTTCGTCGAGATCGGCTCCAAGGTGCAGGCCGGCGACAAGGTTCTCCTCGTCGAAGCCATGAAGACCTTCAACGAGATCGTGGCGCCCCGCGCCGGCACCGTGACGGCCATCTTTGTCGAAGACGGAACTCCTGTTGAATACGGCGAACCCCTCCTCGTCATCGAGTAAGGCGCGATATGTTCGATAAGATCCTCATTGCCAATCGAGGCGAGATCGCCCTGCGCATCCTGCGCGCGGCGAAGGAGCTCGGCATCGCCACCGTTGCGGTGCATTCCACCGCCGACGCGGATGCCATGCATGTGCGCCTCGCCGACGAGAGCGTCTGCATCGGCCCCCCGGCCGCCCGCGACAGCTATCTCAACATCCCGGCCCTGATCGCCGCCTGCGAGATCACCGGCGCCGACGCCATCCATCCCGGCTACGGCTTCCTTTCCGAGAACGCGCGCTTCGCGGAGGTGCTGGAGCATCACCGCATCGCCTTCATCGGCCCCAAGGCGGAACACATCCGCATCATGGGCGACAAGATCGAGGCCAAGCGCACGGCCAAGCGCCTCGGCATCCCCTGCGTGCCCGGCTCCGAGGGCGGCATCACCGATGACGACGAGGCCAAGCGCGTCGCCAAGGAGATCGGCTACCCGGTCATCATCAAGGCCGCCGCCGGCGGCGGCGGACGCGGCATGAAGGTGGCGCGCACGGAAGAGGACCTCGTCCACGCGCTCCAGACCGCCAAGACCGAGGCCAAGGCGGCCTTCGGCGACGATGCGGTCTATATCGAGAAGTATCTCGAGAAGCCGCGCCACATCGAGATCCAGGTGCTCGGCGACGGCAAGGGCAACGCCATTCATCTGGGCGAGCGCGACTGCTCCCTGCAGCGACGCCACCAGAAGGTCTGGGAGGAAGGCCCCTCGCCGGCCCTCAACGTCGAGATGCGCGAGCGCATCGGCGGCGTCGTGGCCAAGGCCATGCAGGAGCTGCAATACGCGGGCGCCGGCACCATCGAGTTCCTCTACGAGGACGGCGAGTTCTACTTCATCGAGATGAACACCCGCATCCAGGTGGAGCACCCCGTCACGGAAATGATCACCGGCATCGACCTGGTGAACGAGCAGATCCGCGTGGCTGCCGGCCATCCGCTCTCGGTGAAGCAGGAAGACATCAAGATCGAGGGCCATGCCATCGAGTGCCGCGTGAACGCCGAGCATCCCTCGACCTTCCGCCCCTCGCCCGGCACGATCAGCTACTTCCACCCGCCGGGCGGCCTCGGCGTGCGCGTCGATTCGGCGGCCTATCAGGGCTACCGCATCCCGCCGCACTACGATTCCCTCGTGGGCAAGCTCATCGTCCATGGCCGCACCCGCAACGAGTGCCTCATGCGCCTGCGCCGGGCCCTCGACGAGTTCGTGGTCGACGGCATCGACACCACGCTCCCGCTCTTCCGGACCCTGGTGCGCAACCCGGACATCCAGAACGGCCAGTACGACATCCACTGGCTGGAGAATTTCCTGAAGACGGGCGGTCTGGGCGACGAGCAGGCCTGACGGTTCACCGGACACAGGGCAGCGCCTCCGGCTCGACGCAAAACCTGGAGGCGCTGAAACGATTAGGCTTGCTCAGAAAAGTTCTGTAATATCATACAAACTTACCCGAGCAAGCCATACCGACGATGAGCACCGCCCAGCCAGCCTCCTCCAAGGAAGAGATCAAAGCCTTCCTGCTCAAGCATGGCCTCGATCTCCGCGGTACAATCGGCCAGGGCTTGATCTGGGAGGCCCCTGTCAAGATTTTCCATTCATCCCATGTGGGGGCGGTGGAGATCGGAGCCTACTCCTACATCTCTCCCCGAACCGAGATCCAGCACGCCACCATCGGACGGTACTGCTCCATCGGCGACAACGTGAACATGCGCGGGAGCGCCCATCCCAAGGAATGGCTTTCCTCCCACCCATTCCCGTACACCAATCTCTATTCTCACAGCCGCCCATACCGGCCGCCCCTCACCTTCGAGGGATACGGCAAGAAAACGCATGTCGGACACGATGTCTGGATCGGCTCCCGCACCATCATTCTCCCCGGAGTGACGATCGGAACCGGGGCGATCATCGGAACAGGCGCTGTGGTGGCGAAGGATGTTCCCGCCTATGCGATCGCTGTGGGCAATCCGGTGCAGGTGGTGAAGTATCGGTTCGAGCAGTCGCTTGTCGAGCGGCTTCTGAAGAGTGAATGGTGGACCTACGATCTGCCCAAATATCTCGAGCAGCGGTCAGACATTCCGCTTGATGATCCGGAGCGAATGCTCGACTTCCTTTCTCGGCACGGTGCGGACATTCCCCGCATCGGCCCGACTCGGAAAAGCTATTCGCGGCAGAATAACAAGATCGTTGTTCAAAGCCTTCCAGCGGCCAGGACCTGAACTACGTCATGGGCGTTGTCGAGCAGGAACGGGGCCGCAAGTTGGACGGAGTTCCCGTTCCTTGGTACAAATCCAAGCATGAGCCATGCGTCTGACCACGCGATTGAGATCAGCCCCGACATCCTGCTGAAAGCCTATGCTGCCGGGATCTTTCCCATGGCGGAGGATGCGGACGATCCGTCCCTGTTCTGGGTCGAGCCTCGTGAGCGGGGGATCATTCCGCTCGAAGGTTTCCACGTCTCCAAGCGCCTTGCCCGCACGGTCCGGTCGGACGTGTTCGAGGTGCGCGTGGACCAGGACTTCGACGCCGTCATCGCCGGCTGCGCGGCACCTGCGGCGGATCGGGAGAAGACCTGGATCAGCCGGCGGATCCGGGAGCTCTACGGCGAGCTGTTCGATGCCGGCTACTGCCACACGGTGGAAGTCTACCAGGAGGGCCGCCTCGTCGGCGGCCTCTACGGCGTCAGGCTGAACGGCGCCTTCTTCGGCGAGAGCATGTTCCATACGGAGCGCGACGCCTCGAAGGTAGCGCTCGTGCATCTCGTGGCGCGTCTGCGCCGGGGCGGGTTCTCGCTTCTGGACACGCAGTTCGTGACCTCGCACCTGGCGCAGTTCGGCGCCACCGAGGTCCCGCGGCGGGCCTACAAGCAGATGCTGCGCAGCGCCATGGAGCATGGGGCCGACTGGAACGCCTGGCCCCAGGAGCGGATCGTCAGCGGCGAGGAAGCGCTCGCCGCCATCAGCTCTCCCTAGTTAGGGGCGATCCGAGTTGATGATCGGCGCGGCCGGCCGCCGGGCGGGCTGCTGGCGCTGAGGCGCCGGCTGCCGCAGGGGGGCCGTCTCGACGGCAGGCGGACGAGGGGCCGTGCCGCCGGCCGGAGCCATGATGTCACCGGGCCGGGCCGGATCGTTCGATCCTTGCGCCGCATCCTGGATCGGCGGCAATTCCTCGGGTGTTTCCTTGGGCTCCGCGATCACCTCGGTGCCGCCTTTGCAGTCCACGAGCCAGATGTCGTACACCGGGTGCTCGAGGCCGTGCAGGCCCGGGCTCGCGGCGAAGAGCCAGCCCGAGAAGACCCGCTTGGCCTTGTCCTCGGCTCCGGGCTCGTCCACCTCGATGAAGGATGTGGTGTTCGGAGTTTCCGTCGGCGGCTTGGTGAAGCAGACCCGCGGCGTCACCTGGAGCGCCCCGAACTGGACCGTCTCGTCGACGGCCACCTCGAACGACACGATTCGTCCGGTGATCTTGTCCAACCCGGAAAAGACGGCCGTGGGATTCTTGATCCTGTCCGCCTGCGCCGTGCCGAGGCCGCCGATTAGCGATGCGAGCACCAGGGTCGCCCGCGTCCATCCGAATGTCATCATGCTGTCCAAGCCAAGTTCGATCTGGCGCTTCTTGTCCGGCCAAGCTCGGCCGGACCCCTTTTGAGTTCGGCAACGCGATAGCACGTGAACCATGATGGAAAAAGGGCAGGCCGGAAGATAGGGCCTACGCCCACCCTGCCCTGACGTTCAGCCGGCCTGGGAGAGCGACCTGAGCGCCCCCCGGAGGTCCTCCGGCTGCACTTCCGGCAATCCCGCCTCGATGGCGGCATGGAGGTCGCGCCAGATCGGAACAGCGGCGGCCAGCACCTCCCGGCCCCTGTCCGTGAGGCCGAGAAGCTGGCTGCGGCGGTCCTCCGGGTCGCGGGCGATGGTCACGAGCCCGTCCCGCTCGAGCGGCTTCAGGGCGGCGGTCAGGGTCGTGCGGTCCATCGCCAGCAGCTGCGCCACGGGGCCGATCGGCGGAGGCTTGGGGCGGTTGAGAGCATTCAACAGGGAGAACTGGCCGGAGGTGATTCCAACGGGCCGCAGGGCATCGTCGAAGCGCCGCGACAGGGCTCGGGCCGCCCGCTGCGCATGCAGGCACAGGCAGGTGTCGCGCACCAGATGGGTTGTCTCGAAGGAAATCGCTTGCTCGTTTGACATGGTCCATTTACGTTGATATCAACATATTTGTCAAGAGAAACATGCAACGAAGTGTCACGAAGGGATGCTTCGCCGACCAGCAGTTCTGAAAAACGAGGGAGAGACGCGATGGCATATGTGGACGGGTTCGTGCTGGCCGTGCCGGCCGGCAACAAGGAGAGCTACCGCAAGCTCGCCACCGAGGCCTCGGCCCTCTTCAAGGAGTTCGGCGCCACCCGGATGGTCGAGTGCTGGGGCGACGACGTGCCGGACGGCACGCTCACCGACTTCCGCGGTGCCGTAAAGGCCAAGGAGGACGAGATCGTGGTGTTCAGCTGGATCGAGTATCCCTCCAAGGAGGTCCGCGACGAAGCCAACCGGAAAATCATGTCCGACGAGCGCATGAAGGCCATGGGCGACCAGATGCCCTTCGACGGCAAGCGCATGATCTTCGGCGGCTTCATGCCGATCCTCGACGTCTAAGGGGGCGGATATCATGGCCAATCGGCACGGCGACTTCATCTGGTACGAACTCCTGACGCGCGACGCGGATGCCGCCGCGCGCTTCTACGGCGCAGTCATCGGCTGGCAGAGCCGGTCGGCGGAAGGATCCGACCGGGGCTACAGGATCTTCGGGATCGACGGCACGGATGTGGGCGGGCTCATGCCCTTCCCTCCCGGCGCCGAGGGCGCGGGCATGCGCCCCATATGGCTCGGCTATGTTGCCGTCGAGAACGTGGACGCGGCAGCGGCCGACATCGTGCGGGACGGCGGCACGCAGCACATGGCGCCCACGGACATTCCCGGCGTCGGACGCTTCGCCATGCTCTCCGACCCGCAAGGGGTGATGCTCTACATCATGCGCGGCGCCGTCGAGGGCACGAGCACCGCGTTCGACCAGAACAAGTTCGGCCACTGCAACTGGAACGAGCTCTCCACCGGCGACCCGCAGGCAGCGCTGGCCTTCTACCGCGCCCGCTTCGGCTGGGAGAAGGGCGATGCCATGCCCATGGGCGAGATGGGCGACTACCAGTTCATCACCCACGGCGGCCGCACCATCGGAGCCGTCATGCGGCGCACGCCTGACGGGCCACCGCCCCTGTGGACGTTCTATTTCGGCGTCGAGGATATCGACGTCGCGGCACAGGCCGTCTCCGGGAATGGCGGCACGATCCACTACGGCCCCGCCGAAGTGCCGGGCGGCGTCTTCATCATCGTCGCCAGCGATCCGCAGGGAGCCCTGTTCGGCCTCGTCGGCCCGCGCAAATCGTAAGCTGGCCTTGAGGAGCATCGTATGATCGACACACTCATTCCCGCCGAGGAACTCGCGCGCCGCGCGCCGGTGCGTTTTCCGAACGAAAGCGCCGAGTACCGCGCTGCGCGCGCAGCCCTGCTGGCGGAGGAGATCGAGCTGCGACGCCATCTGGAGCGCGTCGCAGCTCAGCGCCGCGCCTTGCCGCCAGGCGGCGAGGTAAAAGGCGACTACCGCTTTGAGGGCGAGAACGGCCCGGTGAGCTTTGCCGACCTCTTCGGCGACAAGCAGTCGCTCGCCGTCTACAGCTACATGTTCGGCCCGCAGCGCGAGCGCCCCTGCCCCATGTGCACCAACCTGCTCGGAGCGATCGAGGGCAACGCCGCCGACATCCAGCAGCGCATGGCGTTCGCCGTGGTGGCGCGCTCCCCGATCGAGCGGCTGATCGCCTGGAAGCGGGAGCGCGGCTGGACGAACCTGCGGCTCTATACGGACCTCAACGGCAACTACTCCCGCGACTACCACGGCGTTTTGCCGGATGGGTCGGAGATCCCGAGCTTGAACGTCTTCACCCGACGCGACGGAACCATCCGGCATTTCTGGAGCGGCGAGATGACCGGCGATTCCGCCGATCCCGGCCAGGACCCCCGCGGCGCCCCGGACCTCGCGCCCCTGTGGAACGTGCTCGACATGACGCCCGAGGGCCGCGGCACGGACTGGTATCCAAAGCTGGATTATCCTGGATAGTCTCTCGCGGATGTAGGAGTGCACCACTATAATGTTGGACTATCCGACAGCTGAGATGATCGGCTAAGCTTTTGGGCGTGGAATTGGCCCAGGAGCGAAGACATCTCCATGACGGAAGCCCAGACTCCAGGCGCCGATGCCCGCCAGCGGCTCGGCTTCTTGCCTGTTGCAGAGACAGCTGCGCTCGCCCGTTACGGCGTCCTGATCCCGGATCCCGGCTCCGTGTTGGTCTCGCCGGGCGTCCAGCTTGAAGAGGGCGTGGTGCTCTGGCCGGGTGTCATTCTTCAGGCCCTTGATGGCGGAACCATTGTCATCGGTGCTGGCACACAGCTTTTCCCTGGAAGCCGACTTGTTGCCTCAGGAGGATTGATCAAGGTCGGGACCCGGGCCGAGATCGGCGAGGAAGGCGGGTTCACCCTGAAGGCTGAGGCGGGCAATGTCATTGAGATCGGCGAAGGCGCGCGTCTTCTGGGCGGAGGATCGCTGACTCTGTCCAATCGGATCGGGCGCGGTGCGCAGGTGCTCGGCCCCATCCGGTGCCAGAACTGCACCCTGGGTGACGGCGGGACCTACCGGGATCCCGAGCCGGACCAGCGCGGCGGCGTTCTCAAAGGGTCGGGCGTCGCCCGTCAGATCAACGTGCCAACCGGCTCCGTCATCCAGGCTTTCGGACTGTTTTCGGACGGGACTCTCAGGCGGCAATCCTATTTTCACCCGAAGTCAGGGGGGTAAGCCGCATGCCGCATCACCTCAATGGTCCCGGCCTCAAGCTCGGCCTCGGCTTACTCTCAATCGGCCGCGCATGGGGTGTGAACAAGAGTACGCCGCCGAGTGAGGACGAGGCGCAAGTCTTGCTCGCCAAGGCCCTGGAACTGGGCATCACCATTTTCGATACCGCCCCGGCCTACGCGGAGAGCGAAGCCCGGCTCGGCCGCTTCCTCTCCGCCCTTGAGCCATCGGCCCGACGACGGCTGATCATCATGACGAAAGCCGGGGAGCATTGGGATTTCGGACGTGGCTCCAGCTTTGTCGACCATAGCCGCGATGCCCTGGTCCGAAGTATCGACCGCTCCCTCTCGCTTCTCGGAACCATTGATGTTCTGCAGCTTCACAAGGCGACGAGCGATGTCGTCACCCATCCCGACGTGATCGCCGCCATGGAGTATGCCCGGCGTTGCGGGGTCACCGCCTTCGGAGCGAGCGTCAGCGATGTGGAAGCAGGACAGCTCGCACTGGAAAGCGGATTATACGAGACGGTTCAATTTCCCCTGAACATGTCGAGCGCGAACATGGCCCCGATGCTGCCGGCACTGGAAGCGAGCGGCCGGGCTGCGATCATCAACCGTCCCTTCGCCATGGGGGGATTGCTGACGGGCCAGTCCTTCGAAGAAGCCGCCATGGCCGCGTTCTGCTTCATCGAAGAACATCTGCCCAGAGCCGTGATTCTCACTGGGACCGGAAAGGTCGCGCATCTTGCGCAGAACGTGAGTGCATTCCAGAACAGGCCTAAGGCTCGGCACTCCGTCTTCTAGGAGCCTTTCTCAAGACCAGTCCTGCTCCATCGGATTCGGCGCCGGCTCCCTCATAGGGTCGCCTGCTTTCACCCGCTTCTCGAAATGTGCCGTGGAGCAGGCATGCGAGCACAGGAGGCCGCGCTCCGACCAATAGGCCGGGCCGTTCTCGACCCGGCCGGCGTGGTAGCCGAAATCCGGGTGGCCATACGGCAGGCCGCACTCGATGCAGGTGCGGGTTTGGGTTTTCTTCAGCATGGGAGCGATGAGGCCGCCGGAGGCCTCACTCCCCGGGCGTCCACGGCACGTAGTCGCCGGTGGCGGCCGGGCGCTGGCCGGTGGAGAGATGCGACCCCTGCGGCCGGTAGGCCTGAGTCGTGCCGGTCATGTTCGGCACGAAAGGCTTTTCCCACGGATGCGGCTGGTAGGCCTCCTCGCTCGGGGGCACGTCGCCGTTGTGGCACATCCAGGCGCGCCAGCCGGGGGGCACCTTCGAGGCATCCGCCTCGCCGTTATAGACCACCCACCGGCGCTCGGCGCCCACATTGGAGTCGATCGCCTGCGCCTGGGTGTAGCGGTAGTACTTGTTGCCGAACTCGTCCGAGCCCACGAACACGCCCTTGCGCCAGGTGTAGAATCGCGTGCCGAGGGTCTGTCCGTTCCACCAGGTGAAGAACTGGGTGAAAAACTCTTTCATGCTGCTGCCGCCGGAGGGGTTCGTGAAGTTGCGCGGAATATGGCCGCTGCATCGGGCGAAGTCCAGCCTTCCCGGTGGCGAAAAGCCCGGCCTGATTCTCCGACTCGCCCCTTCCCCTGGGGCAAAGGCGAAATTGCCCGCATTCAGGCCATTTCGGGTTCCGACGGGGGCTCGACCGGCCGGCCGCGGCCGGCTCCGCGATTGATGCGCCGGCACAACATATACGGACCGTTAAGCATAACCCGAGCTGTGTCCTTGAGCCGGCGAAGCTTGGCCATTGCAAAAATCGGGAACGGATTCTCGGAGGAGTCTGAGAGGCTTAGCCGGAAGGGCAATTGTTATCCACAATTCTCACAGCTACACACAACATCTAGTTCGGAACTGTGAGCCGCGACACTAGTTCTTGACGTGAGGCTCGCAACACGACTAGCTTGCCGGGGTACCGACCAGAGACCGGCGGCCGACCTGAAAGGGCCGGTTGAACACTCCCCAGAGCAGGCGTCAGAGCCCGTGGCAACCCTGTTGCCGCGCCACCTGTGACGCCCGAAGGGGGCCGTAACTCAGGCGTGTTGCGTGGGCGATCCGCAAAACGGGTCGTTGGGGCGTCGAACAATAATTGTGGGCTGATGAGCTGCGGGGCAAATCGCGGCCAAGGAGATCTATTGTCTCCTGAACTTGGGAAAATCACTATGCGGATCGAGCGGCGTTATACGAAGTCTTGCCAATCGCCTTATTCCTCCCTCGCCTTCCGGCTCGCCACGAGCGAGATCCGCAATCCGGATGGCTCGGTGGTCTTCAAGCTCGAGAACATCGAGGTTCCCGAGACCTGGAGCCAGGTGGCCTCCGACGTGCTGGCCCAGAAGTATTTCCGCAAGGCCGGCGTGCCGGCCCGCCTGAAGAAGGTGGAGGAGAACGACGTCCCCTCCTGGCTGTGGCGCTCCGTGCCCGACGAGGCCGCCCTCGCCTCTCTGCCTGAGGATCAGCGCCTCGGCTCCGAGATTTCCTCCAAGCAGGTCTTCGACCGTCTCGCCGGCTGCTGGACCTATTGGGGCTGGAAGGGCGGCTACTTCTCGTCCGAGGAGGACGCCCAGGCGTTCTTCGACGAGCTGCGCTTCATGCTCGCCAACCAGATGGTGGCGCCGAACTCCCCGCAATGGTTCAACACCGGCCTGCACTGGGCCTACGGCATCGACGGCCCCGGCCAGGGCCACTATTACGTGGACTACAAGACCGGCAAGCTCACCAAGTCCAAGTCCTCCTACGAGCACCCGCAGCCGCATGCCTGCTTCATCCAGGGCGTCGAGGACGACCTGGTGAACGAGGGCGGCATCATGGACCTGTGGGTCCGCGAGGCGCGCCTGTTCAAGTACGGCTCCGGCACGGGCTCCAACTTCTCCAAGCTGCGCGGCGAGGGCGAGAAGCTCTCCGGCGGCGGACGCTCCTCGGGCCTGATGTCCTTCCTCAAGATCGGCGACCGGGCTGCCGGCGCCATCAAGTCGGGCGGCACCACCCGCCGCGCCGCCAAGATGGTGGTGGTCGATGTCGATCACCCGGACATCGAGAGCTACATCGACTGGAAGGTGAAGGAGGAGCAGAAGGTTGCGGCCCTCGTCACCGGCTCCAAGCTCGCCGCCAAGCACCTCAAGGCCATCATGAAGGCCTGCATCAACTGCGAGGCCGAGGGCGATGCCTGCTTCGATCCGGAGAAGAACCCGGCTCTGAAGAAGGAAATCAAGATGGCCCGCCGGGTGCAGATCCCGGACAACTACATCAAGCGCGTCATCCAGTTCGCGCGTCAGGGCTACACGGACATCGACTTCCCGGTCTACGACACCGATTGGGATTCGGAAGCGTATCTGACCGTCTCCGGCCAGAACTCCAACAACTCCGTCTCCCTGACCGACGACTTTTTGCGCGCGGTGGAAAATGACGCGGACTGGCACCTCACCGCCCGCAAGGACGGCAAGGTGGTGAAGACCCTCAAGGCCCGCGACCTGTGGGAGCAGATCGGCCACGCCGCCTGGGCGTCCGCCGATCCCGGCCTGCACTTCAACACCACCATGAACGACTGGCACACCAGCCCCGCCGGTGGCCGCATCCGGGCGTCGAACCCCTGCTCGGAATACATGTTCCTGGACGACACGGCCTGCAACCTGGCGTCCGCCAACCTGCTGCAGTTCTTCGACCGCCAGAACCACAAGTTCGATGCGGAATCCTTCGAGCATGCCTGCCGCCTCTGGACCGTGGTGCTCGAAATCTCCGTGATGATGGCGCAGTTCCCGTCCAAGGAGATCGCGCAGCTTTCCTACGAGTACCGCACGCTGGGCCTGGGCTTTGCCAATATCGGCGGCCTGCTCATGACCATGGGCCTTCCTTACGATAGCGACGCCGGCCGTGCGCTCGGCGGCGCCATCACGGCGATCATGACCGGCGTGTCCTATGCGACCTCGGCCGAGATGGCCGGTGAACTCGGGCCGTTCCCGAACTACAAGGCCAACGCCAAGCACATGCTGCGCGTGATCCGCAACCATCGCCGCGCGGCCCATGGCGAGGCGCAAGGCTACGAGGGCCTGGCCGTCAACCCGGTCCCGCTCGATCACGCCTCCTGCCCGGACGCCGACCTCGTCGCCCACGCCAAGTCCGCCTGGGACAAGGCGCTCGAACTCGGCGAGAAGAACGGCTACCGCAACGCGCAGTCCACCGTGATCGCGCCCACGGGCACGATCGGCCTCGTGATGGATTGCGACACCACCGGCATCGAGCCCGACTTCGCCCTGGTGAAGTTCAAGAAGCTCGCCGGCGGCGGCTACTTCAAGATCATCAACCGGGCCGTGCCCGATGCGCTCCGTGCGCTCGGCTACCGTGAGCACGAGATCGCCGAGATCGAGGCCTATGCGGTCGGCCACGGCTCCATGAAGCAGGCGCCCGCCGTCAACCCCGGCTCGCTTCGCGCCAAGGGTTTTTCGGACGACAAGATCGACGCGGTGGAGAAGGGCCTGAAATCGGCCTTCGACATCAAGTTCGTGTTCAACCGCTGGACGCTCGGCGAGGACTTCCTCACCGGCACGCTCAAAGTGCCGGCCGAGAAGCTCAACGATCCGTCCTTCGACCTGCTGTCGTTCCTCGGCTTCTCGAAGGCCGACGTCGAGGCCGCGAACATCCATATCTGCGGCGCGATGACCCTGGAAGGCGCCCCGCACCTGAAGGTCGAGCATTACCCGGTCTTCGACTGCGCCAATCCGTGCGGCAAGATCGGCAAGCGCTACCTCTCGGTGGAAAGCCACATCCGCATGATGGCGGCGTCGCAGCCCTTCATCTCGGGGGCGATCTCCAAGACCATCAACATGCCCAACGACGCCACCGTCGAGGATTGCAAGAACGCCTACATGCTGTCCTGGAAGCTGGCGCTGAAGGCCAACGCCCTCTACCGCGACGGCTCCAAGCTCTCGCAGCCGCTGAACGCTGCCCTCATCAGTGATGAGGACGAGGATGCGGACGACGCGGTGGAAATGGTCGCCGCCATGCCGGCCGCGGCCAAAGCCGCCCACGTGTCGGAAAAGATCGTGGAGAAGATCGTCGAGCGCGTGGTGGCCCTGCGCGACCGCGAGAAGATGCCCGACCGCCGCAAGGGCTACACCCAGAAGGCGGTCGTGGGCGGCCACAAGGTGTACCTGCGCACCGGCGAGTACGACGACGGACGCCTCGGCGAGATCTTCATCGACATGCACAAGGAAGGCGCCGCCTTCCGGGCCATGATGAACAACTTCGCCATCGCGATCTCGCTCGGCCTGCAATACGGCGTGCCGCTGGAGGAATACGTGGAGGCCTTCACCTTCACGCGCTTCGAGCCCGCCGGCTTCGTCCAGGGCAACGAGCGCATCAAGTCCGCCACCTCGATCCTCGACTACGTGTTCCGCGAGCTCGCCGTGTCCTATCTCGGCCGCAACGACCTCGCCCACGTGGACCCGTCGGAAGCAGGCCCCACCACCATCGGCAAGGGCGAGGACCAGTCGAAGGCGCCGGAGCCCGCCCCCGCCACGGCCATCGTGTCCCGCGGCTTCGTGCGCGGCAATTCCGACCGCCTCATGCTCATCCCCGGCGGCGGTGCCGGCGGCACGGGCGTGACCCAGCGCACGACCGGCATGACGGTCGGCGCGAACGCGCTCAAGGCCGAACTCGCGCAGCCCGCCGCGCAGGAGAAGCCGGTCGGCGAAGCCGAGATGTCCAAGCTCGCCTTCACGGCCCCGTCCGTCGCCGACCGGCGCGCCGAGGCCAAGATGAAGGGCTATGTCGGCGAAGCCTGCCCCGAATGTGCTAACTTCACGCTGGTGCGGAACGGGACATGCCTGAAGTGCGATACGTGCGGCAGCACGACGGGGTGCTCGTAATAGTACGACCTACCAAGCTAAAGCTCTCCTGCAGTTGAGCTTCGCTTTTCGCCAAGATGCGCGCCTGGCCCTCCGATGGAGGACCAGGGCCACACTCAAGATTGTGAGGTGAAGTCGCTCGCATTATATGCTCGGGCAAATCTGGAGCATTGTATGGACGCGTGACGGAAGTCTAAGAAACAGTTCGGCCTTTTGCTGTCACCGGATAAACTCTTGGCTCAACACTGTCCTTTTTTCGCGTAAATAGATTGAAGTTCTCCTGCATCATAAATGCAGTTTTAACGAGATTTAATTTAAGTAATTTATTGTCGACGGTTTTGCGATTAGCTTTGAACATTAAATGGTACAAAGCTGTCCAGAATACAGCAGCATCCCCGAAGGCAATATCTTCTGCTGGGCCAACGACCGAATTACATTTTCCTTCCGAAAAAATGTTACGAGCTAGTTTCGTGGTTGCGGCCGAGCAGGCAGAGATGAATAGGCGTTTTCCATCTAGAGCGGGACCGACCAGCCGACTGAACTCGCTAATTCCAATATCACCAATCGTGAAGTCGAATCCATCCTTGCTTCCGTGCATGGATAAGTGAAGGTATCTATAAGAACTTTCATTGAACACGTTAATAAAGTGCTCAAACTCTTCGTAGGTTCGCACGTAGTGATACTGAGGATCTTTACCGATCATTTTGAGTGAGCGCTCAATGATCTCCCCTTCACGGCGATTTGCCTCATCTTCAAATGTTAGAGACTCAATGATAAACACCTGGGGTTTAGTCTTCCTTTTAGGTTGAGTTACCTCTTCGAGAACTGATGTCTCTTCACTTAAAATTTCATCGATCCGCACAAGTCGCTTGTAATTTGACTCGATTAGCGCCGCTCAGGCACGAATTACTCTCAAATTTGACTCACCGAGGTCTCACAGCCGTCAACGGCACTTTCTCGCCCTTGCACGACGACCTGTAGCCTCTCGATGCCGCGGACCGCGACGGTACCTGAGTTGCGTCGAGAGATTTCAATTTCGGTTGATAATCCGTCGACCGCCTGCTGATGGGCTGCGGGCCTACTGGATCCTGCCTTGGGCCGCCGCGACATCGTCGAAAATGATCGTACACGCTCTGCCAGAACGGATACTCGTGCGGCAACAACCGCCAGGGTTCGCCGCCGCGCAGAATGTAGAGGATGGCATTCAGGACCAGGCGCAGGTCATGCTTGCGAGGACGCCCACGGCGTGTCGTGGAGGCAAGGAGCGGCGCCCGGATCGTTCACTCCGCATCGCTCAGGTCGCTGTCATAGAAGGAGGCTGTCATGCGCCCTTCAGATGGGCTCAACCCGATTTTCCAGACACCCTCTAATCCGCTCCGTGGCTTCGCGCGAGCTCTCGGACCTCCTTCTCCCGGCAGTCCCGGATGGCCTCCATGGGGCTCAGCCCGCCGAGAGCGTCGTTCGGCCGGACGAGCCATTCCAGCCGCATCCACGGCGATCGGATCGGCATCACGGCGAGGATCTCGCGCAGGATCAGGACCGTCATAGAGTCTCGCATCATGCAGGCCGGGACCACCAGACGCCCGTCCATCTCGACGGCGATCCAGGTGCCCTCCTCGACGGAGCGGCGCAGGTGATCGACCGAGACGCCGAGCCACTCGGCCGCCAGCTCCTCCTCGAGGTAGCCCCCGGCCAGCCGCAGGATCTCGCGCCTAGTGGCCTCGCCTTCCGCGATCAGGACGGCCTCCTCGGGAGGACGAGGGAGCTTCAGCCGCTTACCGGGAGCGCCCGAGCGGAGTGTCAGGCGCGGCAAGGGCACAGGCTGCCAACCCATCTCGCGGAGAGCCTCGCCGAACGTCTGCTCCTTCTCGGCATCCTCGCCCTCGGCGGCCAGATCCGTCACGACGGCATCCCGCGGAGCGACGCCCATGGCTCCCGTCGCTCGGACCTGCCGAAGCGCCTCCTGGAACTCCTCGTCATCACCCGCGGCTCCGCTGATCTCTTCGATGGAGCGGGCGCGATCGGGATCTCTGCCCTTCTCCGTCAGACAGCCGTACAGTGCCCGCCAATCGGAGGTGATCAGGTCCCCCCTCACCTCGCCGTACACAGGGATCGGGACACCGTCCACGAGCTCATACCGGCTCGGCTGAGTCCTCACCCATTCCTGAAACTCGGCCTCGCTCATCGGCACTCGGGGAGTCGGGGCCATCCCGGCCTCTGTTTCGTCACAGAACTTGGGAACGGGATAGCCATCCACAAGCTCCCATTTCTCCTCCTGGGTCTCGGCCCACTCCAGAAACTCGTCAGCAGTCATTGGGAGGCGCGGCATCTTCCGATCACCCATAGGCGGTCTCCTCAGGAGTGCGTCGTCTCGGCCTCGAGCGGCCGGCCGAGACGATACCACTAGCCATGGAACGGGCACACCCGTGATCCTCGGCCATCACCCAAAGGTCCGAGGTTCGGATCAGCCTGCCCTTGCCGGCGAGCGTCGGGTGCCCGTTTGCGCCGCCGACGAGGACGGGAATGGGCATGTAGTGTTCCATCCATCCGTCGAGGATCGTGGCATCGGCGGCGAGGGCGGAAGGATCTGTGTAGCTCCCACGATTTAATTGCCCAAAGCAGCCATATCGCGGCCCGATTTGCTTAACAGCTCGGCCCTTCCCCAAACCGGGCTGAAATAGCCCGGTTTGGGGACAATACCATCAATTCCCGACATCCCGGCCAAGGAATACCGCCTTCGGACCGTCGTTCCTTTGCAGGCCATCATTGACCTAATGAACAGTGCCACCGAGGACCTGTTGCGCTGCATAACCAGTCGGAGGTCACGAGAGTTTTCGTGTTGCTCCACATCTCAGTCAGCTCGGTGCCCGAATGTGTTCGCCTCCTAAAACAATCGATGGGCTAGCCTCTCAGTCACATCTGACGAACACGCTGATGCTGCTGGCTACATCAGCCAGATCGGGCGGCGAGAGGCGTGACACGCTAGAGGCATGCAGAACCTCGACCCGGGTGCTCTCCAGGAACGTGGTCAGCGCCCCAGCCTTGATCGCGAAGTTCACATTCTGGGGGACGTCTCCAATGGCAACCACCGTCTTGAGAGCATTGAGCTTGGATGTCACCACGCCGACGACGTTGCCATTCTCGTCCAACAGCGGCCCACCGCTGTTCCCCGGCTGAACCGGAGTTGAGATCTGGAGAAAGCGGCTATCGTCCCCGATACCTGCCAATGCTGTCACGTTGCCGAGGGTGAAGTTGCCGGAGCTCGCCAGGACGCTGTTGAGCGGGAAACCGAAGGCCGCGACTGCTTCCCCGAGACGAACGCCGGCTCGGATGGTCGCGAACTTGTCCGTCGGTTCATCGGCCTTCAGCAGTGCCAGGTCGTTGGTCGTGTCACGGGCCAGGATCCTAGCCGGAAGCGTCGAGCCATTGGAAGGCTTGATCTGGACAGAAGCGCAGCCCTCAATCACGTGGTTGTTCGTGACGACATGCCCCTCCCGGGTGACGAAGAAGCCTGTCCCGGAGGACGCACGCTTCTCCTCCTTGGGAGCCGGGCTCGGCGTGACAGGGGTCGGTCGCGCGACCGAGACACTTTCCGGCCGAGGGGCCGGGGCACTCCTCGGGATATATCCCCCCTCCTCAAGGTGCTTGCGCAAGGCCACCGGAAACTCAATGGTCCGCTCCCTCCCGTCCGGGCAGGACCCGCCCACCTTTGCCACCGTGCATTCGGTCAGGGGCCAATCGGTGCCTCTATCGTACAGGGGCAGCATCCGGTTCCAGGCATCATCGAACTCGCCCACGACGGCTTTTGTCGCCACCCAGGCTGCCAGGAACCCATTCGAGCGCCACAGGCTCGGCTCCCGGCTGGCGAGATATTCCATCCGGTAGAGTTCCTGGCGCATGTAGGTCCGGAAGGTCGGGTGCGCCGTCACATCAACGAGCCGGTCACCGGAGAGTCTCGAAATGCTCTCGGGCGCCCAAGATCCTGCATACGGCGCGAAAGTGTAGAGGAAGGTCTGGTCGACACTTAGCAGTTCGGCTGCGCCATCGCCGTCAATGTCATCGAAGGTGTAACCGCCGTCCCCGTCGATTGTCTTTCCCTGGATAACGCGCCACTCGGTTCCAACCTTCGTGGCAATCTTGGTCACGGTGCAGCAATGAGCGCCGCCCCAGAAGGACGAAAAGACCACCTGCGGCTCTGCGCTGGTGGGGTCGAGGCGTACGACGGCAACCTCGGCGTTCGGCACCTCATTCGAGCTTTCCTCAAGGCGCGCCGTGATGGCGAGACGGCCGTTCGCAGACCCGGTCAGGACGGGAAAGCGCCCGCTCTCCTTCCCGCTTGGAAGGCTTGAGACGGTGAGAACCAGTTCGCCGGAGCGCAGATTGACCTGTTTCGTGCCGTCGTACTTTGCCTGGATCAGAGGCTTAAAGGTCGAGGGCTTCCAGACCTCGGCAACGTATCCTTGTCCTCGGGTGATGATGGTGTCGCCGGGGATTTCGCCCGTGCGGACCAGCGCTTCCTTGTAAGCCCGGGGGTTCGGGATGCGCTCGGGACCGGCGACGATGGCGTACCATCCGTTCGTCGCCTGCATGACCCTGACGGTCGGAAAGCGCCAGCGGAAGGCATGGGCAACGCCGATGGCTTCATCGAGGCTCTGCCGGCTGGCCAAAGCAACCCAGCGAGCGTCACCCGAGAGCGTGAAGGAATCCGCTAAGGCCGATGAACCGAACGCACAAATCGCAACGCTAGCGGCAATGGAAACAATACGCATGACAACCCCCGACAGCCGCCACTCAGCCAACCCACTGCTGACCTGTCAACTCAGAACAACTGCGGAGACGACCTTGCCTACTCGAATCCGACGAGTCGCTGTCCCGCAGACATTCCGCGTCACTAATCGATGGTGTTCTCGCGCGGGATTGCGGGCACGAAACTATCCGTGATGTCTTTGTCCCTAGTCATAGAGCTCGTGCGAGCAGCGCGCCACACGGATCAGGCGCCGCATTTCTCGAAATTCGGAATACTAGGATACGCGCCAAGCTGGCCGCGTTTCGTGGCAGTGGATCACGTCTGGCTGTCTCCCGCCCGGGCGACGATCGTGAGCGTTTCCCCGCATTCCACAGCTCAAGAACAAACAAAGAACATTCCGCTGGAGGTCGGAGCATCGAATCAGTAACGTCGCGACTCTCAAGGGAGGTGACGATGGCTGACCAAGTTCAGGTCGCGAGCGATACGGACCAGTTGGAGGCTGATGTAACGGCCGTGATCGAGGCGTGCGGTGGCGATCCACGAACCGCCATTAAAGCCCTTCTCGTCGAGCAGCACATCCGGGAGCAACGGATCGAACGTCTCGCTGCGGCCCTGTCGTTCGGGTACGTCCGCGGGCGGACGGGGGTGATGCCGACCGGGGGTAGCTTCAGCCACCGTGAAACCACCCGATCATGATGGTCGCGTGACCTGGTACCGCTATCGGCTGAATCAAATAAGGAACGGTGAGGCGATCCATGCAACACGGTCATTCGAGAAAATCCCGGCGTCTCATGACACCGGAAGTCGCCGACAGGCTCTTGGAGTCACTGCGGCCAACGCGGCATCTCCTCACTCGAACCCTGGCCGACAT
The DNA here is from genome assembly GCF_016427565.1 of Microvirga splendida. Lineage (GTDB taxonomy): Bacteria > Pseudomonadota > Alphaproteobacteria > Rhizobiales > Beijerinckiaceae > Microvirga > Microvirga splendida. The sequence goes on along the minus strand of NZ_JAELXT010000036.1, from coordinate 365 downwards.
CCCGATCGGTGGCGAGGAGTACCGACAGATCGACCGCGTTGTGCAAGAGATCGACGGGCTGGCCGAGATCCTGATCGGCCATGTGACTCACTATCATCAGAAGGGGCATTCCATACCAGTGCCCAACAAGGGATATGGCGGCGGATAGGCATGGAAAGCCACACGCCGACGCAGCAGGAGGCGGGCATGACGGGTTTTCGAGACCTACCGTTCGGGCAATCGGCAGTCGCCCCAAAGTCCGGTATTCGCCGCATCACGGACGTTCGGTGTACTTCCGAGATGTGCCAGTTTGTATGGTCCGGCCGTGCGTCGCAAGATGATGTTGGCAGAGTGACAAACGTGAGAGCTGCATCAATGTATTCGGC
>NZ_JAELXT010000035.1 GCF_016427565.1 Microvirga splendida | reverse complement strand
AACAGATCACCCATCAGCGCCTCCAGAACAGAGACACTGAAGCACTCCTCAGGCCAAATTAATAGGTCCTGAGCCTAAGCCTTCACTTCACCGCGACTGCCACCCTGAAGCCAAAGAATGTTGCATTATTCCGGCCGCTGGCCCGTTTGATTCGGGTTGAAACGTACGCAGGCCGTGATGTTCCGCTTTTTCGAGACCCGCATCGATTTTAGGAAGAAGCCGCCGGAGGAATCGCCGCCGGATACGCTCTGGGGCTTCTACTGGCATTTCATCAAGCAGGCGAAGGGCCTGTTTGCGGCCTTGTTCGCGCTCGGCTTCGTGCTCGCGATCTTTGAGGCGCTGATCCCCTGGCTCATCGGCCGTCTGGTGAACGCCCTCTCGACCACCTCGCCCGAAGGCATCTTTGACGAGGCCGGGCCGCTGCTGATGGCCATGGGGGCGATCATCCTGCTGGTGCGGCCCGTGGGCACCATCCTGTTCCGGCTGCTGGTCAACCATTCGCTCGCCGTCTCCTTCACCACGATGGTGCATTGGCAGAACTACTGGCACGTGGTGCGCCAGCCCCTGGGCTTCTTCCAAGAGGATTTCGCCGGCCGCATCGCCAACCGGGTGCTGCAGACGGGCCGTCCCTTGCGCGAGACCGTGCTGTCCGTGGCGCGGGCCGTCTGGCAGATCCTGATCTTCGGCGCGGCCTCCATCGGGTTGCTGGGAACGCAGGATTGGCGCTTGGCCCTGCCCATGGCCGGGTGGTTCGTGCTCTATGCCACGCTGCTCGGCTTTTCCGTGCCGCGCATCCAGAAGCGCTCGCGCCTCTCCAGCGAGGCGCGCTCCGCCGTCACCGGCAAGGTGGTGGACAGCTTCACCAACATCATGACGGTGAAGCTCTTCGGACGCCGCAAGGACGAGGACGAATACATCAGCGAGGGCTACAGCCGGCTCAACGATGCCTTCATGAGCCAGCAGCGCATCAACACGCTCTACGTGGCCGGGCTCACGTTCCTGAACGCGGTCTTTCTCGTCGCCACCGGGGCCGTGGCCGTGTGGCTCTTCAGCGCCAACCGGGTCGATGCCGGCACCATGACCACGGCGCTGCTGCTCTCCACGCAGATCGTCTCCATGTCGGGCTGGGTGGCCTTCGAGGTCATGGGCATCTTCGAGAACCTGGGCACGGTGCAGGAGGGCATGAAGACCATCTCGCGCCCGCTCACCATGCAGGACAAGCCGACCGCTCGCCCGCTGGCGGTGCCGCGCGGAGAAATCCGCTTCGAGGATGTGACCTTCTCCTACGGCGACGGCGACACGGTCATCGACCGGCTGAACCTCACTTTGAGGCCCGGCGAGAAGATCGGCCTCGTGGGCCGCTCCGGCGTCGGCAAGACCACGCTGGTCAACCTGCTCCTGCGCTTCTTCGTGCCGCAGGATGGCCGCATCCTGATCGACGGCCACGACATCGCCGACGCGCAGGAGGAGAGCCTGCGCGCGCAGATCTCGGTGGTGACGCAGGACACGTCGCTGCTGCACCGCTCGATCCGCGAGAACATCCTCTACGGACGGCCCGATGCCAGCGAGGAGGCGATGCGCGAAGCGGCGCGCCAGGCCCACGCCACCGATTTCATCGAGCGCCTCGTGGACGGTCGCGGGCGGCGCGGCTTCGACGCCCATGTGGGCGAGCGCGGCGTGAAGCTCTCCGGCGGCCAGAGGCAGCGCATCGCGATTGCCCGCGTGATCCTGAAGGATGCGCCCATCCTGATCCTCGACGAGGCCACCTCGGCGCTCGATTCCGAGGTCGAGGCGGCGATCCAGGAATCGCTCGCCACGCTCATGGAGGGCAAGACAGTGATCGCCATCGCGCATCGCCTCTCGACTCTGCAGCTTATGGACCGCCTCATCGTCATGGACGAGGCCCGGATCGTCGAGGAGGGGACGCACGAGGAGCTTCTGGAGAACGGCGGCCTCTATGCCGGCCTCTGGTCGCGCCAGTCGGGCGGATTCCTCACACCGCGCCGGGGCGTGAAGGACGAGACGGTTTGACGGATAGATGGTTTGAATCGTTGGTTGAGCAAACCAACTGGCGCGTCTCCCTCTCCCCGGTGGGAGAGGGTTGGGGTGAGGGTAGGTCGGTGCCGAATATGGTGCTGTGCGATCCGTGTTGAGGCGGAGACGACAGCGCCTTGCTGGTTGACTGTCATTCCCTCACCCCTGCCCCTCTCCCACACGGGAGAGGGGATGCTGTCGCATCGTTGTGCTTCGTGCAGGAAGCGTATCGCCTCGGCATTCCAATCCACTCTTTCCCTTTCACCCCGGCACGATCGCGGATAATCTCCGCGCCATTCCCACCATCCTGGGTTTTCAAACACCATGCATAACGACCGCCTGAGCCTCGATGTCCTTGCCCGCCATGTGGATGCCAAAGCCGAGGATTACTGCGCTTTGAGCGACCGCATCTGGGACGCGCCCGAGCTCGCCTTCGAAGAGCACCGCGCGGTGGCCGAGCAGGTGGCCATGCTGGAGCGCGAGGGCTTCCGCATCACGAAGAATGTCGGCGGCATGGCCACGGCCTTCGTGGCCGAATGGGGCTCCGGCGGTCCCGTGGTCGGGATCCTGGGCGAGTTCGATGCCCTGCCGGATCTGGCGCAGGTCTCCGGCCTCGCCGAGCACAAGCCGACGGTGAGAGGGGCGCCGGGCCATGGCTGCGGCCACAACCTGCTCGGAGCAGGCTCCGCGCTCGCCGCCGTCGCGCTGAAAGATGCGCTGGAAGCCGAGGGCATCGCCGGCACCGTGCGCTATTACGGCTGTCCGGCGGAGGAGAGCGGGTCCGGCAAAACCTTCATGGCCCGCGCCGGCCTGTTCGACGATCTCGATGCCGCCTTCTGCTGGCACCCGAACGTGGTCAACGAGGTCTCGACCACCTCGTCGCTTGCCTGCATCCAGGCCTATTTCCGCTTCCGGGGCCGGGCGGCGCACGCAGCGGCCTCGCCCCATGTGGGCCGCTCGGCGCTCGACGCGGTGGAGCTCATGAATGTGGGCGTGAACTACATGCGCGAGCACATGCCCTCCGATGCCCGCGTGCATTACGCCATCACCAACACCGGCGGCGATGCGCCCAACGTGGTGCAGGCTTATGCCGAGTCGCTCTACCTCGTGCGCTCGCCGCACCTGCCCGACGCGGAGCGCCTGTTCGAGCGCGTGAAGAAGATCGCCGAGGGTGCGGCGCTGATGACGGAGACTTCCGTATCCGTGCAGATCACGGATGCGACCTCCAATGTCGTGCCCAACAAGGCCCTGCAGGAGGCCATGTACGAGAACATGCGCCGCCTCGGCCCGCCCGCCTTCGATGAATCCGATCTCGCCTTTGCGGACAAGCTCCAGAAGTCGGCCCTGACCGAGGAGGAGATTCTCGCGAGCGTGAAGCCGTATGACATGTCCCTCAAGACCAAGGTGCTGCACGACGGCGTGCTCGCCATGCCGGCCCGCGAGGAGGTGATGATGGGCACCACCGATGTGGGCGATGTCAGCTGGATCGTGCCCACGGTGCAGTGCCACACTGCCTGCTTTGCCATCGGCACGCCATTCCACACCTGGCAGCTCGTCACGCAGGGCAACCTGCCGGCGGCGCATAAGGGCATGGTGCTCGCCGCCAAGGCGATGGCGGCCACCGCCGCCGATGTCCTGCGCAACCCCGACCTCGTCGCCCGCGCCAAGGCGGAGCTGCGGGAGCGCACCGGCGGCCGCGCCTATCGCTGCCCGATCCCGGACGACGTCACCCCGGACGATCTGCGCGCGAAGGCGGCCTGAGGTTCACATCCGGCTAACCTTGCAAACGCTCCGGCTCGACACCGGGGCGTTCTTGCATTCAAGCAAAGTCAGCTTGGCTGTCCGAGGGCTCGCCGTGGCGGGAGTGCCGGCTTATTTACGCTCCCAGGAATGGAGAGCGCCATGAAGCTGACCGGAATTCATCATCTCACCGCCGTGACGGCGGATGCGCGCGGCAATCACGCCTTCTACACCCAGACCCTGGGCCTGCGGCTCGTGAAGAAGACGGTGAACCAGGACGATGTGAGCGCCTATCACCTGTTCTATGCGGACGCGCAAGCCTCCCCCGGCACGGACATCACCTTCTTCGACTGGCCCGTGGACCGCGAGCGGCGCGGCACCCACAGCATCGCGCAAACGGCCCTGCGCGTGAACGGGGAGCAGGCCTTGCGATGGTGGAAGGACCGCTTCGACAGCCTCCATGTGCGCAGCGACGAGATCGTCGAGCGCGACGGGCGCCTCTCCCTCGACTTCGAGGATTTCGAGGGCCAGCGCCTGAGCCTCGTCGACGATGGCGGGCAGGGCGAAGCCCATCCGTGGGATCGCAGCCCCGTGCCGGCCGAGCATCAGATCCGCGGCCTGGGCCCGATCCGGATCAGCGTGCCGAAGCTGGAGCGCACGGCCCGGGTCCTGACCGAGGCCATGGATATGCGGGCGGTTCGGGAGTATCGCGTCGGCGACACGCCGGTCCACGTGTTCGCGATGGGCGAGGGCGGCGCTGCTGCGGAATTGCATGTGGCCGTGGAGCCAGGCCTTGCGCCGGCCCGTCCGGGGGCGGGCGGGGTGCATCACGTGGCCTTCCGCACGCCGAACGAGCAGACCTATCAGGAATGCTGGGAGCGCCTGCAATCCCTGAGAGCGCCGTCGAGCGGCCCGGTCGACCGCTATTACTTCCAGAGTCTCTATTTCCGCGAGCCCAACGGCATCCTTTTCGAGATCGCCACCGACGGTCCGGGCTTCGCCACCGACGAGCCTATGGAGAAGCTCGGCGAGCGCCTCGCCCTGCCGCCCTTCCTGGAGCCGCGCCGGGCCGAGATCGAGGCGGGGCTCAAGCCTCTCTAGAAACGGGCATCATCAGCTCTTTCGCGTTCTCCATAAGCCGCCCCGCACCCCCGTGCCGGGCGGCTTTCTCTTGGAACAATGCTTCTTTGCGGCATTGCGCCTCAAGCGCTTCGCGCTCGATCTGCTAAAGAGGTCAAACGGAGGAGAAGTAAGATCTCATAAAGTGTAACAGTGTTTTGATAGTTATTTTGCCTCTCGTGCGGAGTTATGTAAGACTTCGCTCAATTTTCTGTGTTTTGTAGCTTCCATTACTTTTCCGTAGGGGACTTCCATGTCGAGGGCCAAGGTGAGGACGAGTTTACTCGGGGCATTCGCTATGCTCCTTGCAGCCCTGGGGGCAGCCTATGCCGCTTCCCTGCCGGCGCCGGCCGAAAAACCCATCCTGACGATTTCCGGAAAGATCGGCGTCACCAATCGGGATAATACGGCGCAGTTCGATCGAGCCATGCTCGAGGCGCTCGGCACGACCACCATCGAGACCACAACCCCCTGGCACGAAGGCAAGAACACGTTCGAAGGCGTCTCCCTCGACAAGCTGCTGAAGCATGTCGGCGCGACCGGCGAGCGCGTCGTGGTGGTCGCGCTGAACGACTACACCACCGACATCCCGATCGAGGATTTTCGGAAGTTCAACGTGATCCTGGCTCTCAAGCGCAACGGCGAGTACATGCCCGTGCGCGACAAGGGCCCCCTGTTCATCATCTATCCCTACGACAGCAACCCCGATCTGAAGAGCCAGACCTACTATGCCCGATCGGCCTGGCAGGTCGCTCGGATCGACGTGAGATAGCAAGGGTCAGGCAGGGTCCGGAGGCCGCCCATTGTCGCTGCGCACATTTAAAACGGTCATTGCCCTCGTCATCGGGGGCTTCCTGATTGCCGCCGTTTACATTTCGGTGCTGGTCGTTCAGCGCCAAGGCGCTCTGCGGCAGATCTCCGTTTACAATCCGGCCTGGGAGGCAGGGCAGGCCACATCCGAGTTCATGAGGCTGGAACAGCGTCTGGCCGAATTCGCCAGCGGCAAAAGCAGATTCGACAAGGACGAGATCCTGCTGCGCTACGACATCCTGCTCGGGCGAGCGCAGATCCTGAATGAAGGCAGCTTCAAGGACCTTCTGCAGGTCAATCCGGAGCACGGCGAGACTCTTGTCGAGTTTCAGGAAAGGCTTGCAGCGGTGCAGCCCCTGATCGAGGAGATCGACCGGCGGCCGGAGGCGGCACAGGAAGCCCTCGAGATCCTGAGCCCCCTGGAGGGGCCCCTCGCGCAACTCGCATCGGCTTCGCACAACCATGGTGCCGCGCTCGTCCAGAAGGATCAGCAGGAGCTGATCCGGCTGCACTGGGCCTTCTCCGGCATTGCGGCGAGTTTGATCCTCATCGGGATCGTCCTGATCATCCTCCTCAACCGGCACAACCGCCTTCTCGGGCATGCCCATGAGGAGCTGCACGTCCTGGCCCACCAGGATGCGCTGACGGGGCTGCCGAACCGCGTGGTGCTTCGCAACCAGCTGGAGCAGGCGCTGTCGAGCAAGAGGTCGAGCGGGCGCACCATCGCCGTATCCTACCTGGATCTCGATCACTTCAAGGACGTCAACGATTCCTTCGGCCACGAAACGGGCGACGAGTTGCTCAAGGCCGTCGCTGAACGGCTTCGGGACTGCATCCCTGCGAGCGAAGGTCAGGTGCGGAACCTGATCTCCCGCTTCGGCGGCGACGAGTTCGCCATTCTGCAGACGGGCATCCGCCGGCCCGACGAGAGCGCGGCTCTCGCCTCGCGTATCGTGGAGGCCCTGCGCGAGCCGTTCAGCGTCAACGGCCAGGAGATCTTCATCGGCACGAGCATCGGCATCGCCTTGGCTCAAGGTCCTGTCACCTCGAGCCAGATCCTGAAGCATGCGGACATGGCGCTCTATCACGCCAAGGCCGACGGTCGCGGCACGTTCCGCTTCTTCGAGCCGGACATGGATGCGCAGCTGCAGGCCCGCCGCGCGCTGGAGGTCAATCTGCGCAAGGCCATGGGAGCCGGCGAGTTCGAGCTCTTCTATCAGCCTCAGATCAACATCGGGGCCAACGAGATCGGGGGCTACGAGGCCCTGCTGCGCTGGCACCATCCGGAGCGCGGGCTCGTTCCCCCCGGAGAGTTCATCCCGGTCATCGAGAATACGGGGCTGATCGTGCCCTTGGGCGACTGGGTCATCGAGCAGGCCTGCCGGGAGGCTGCGGGCTGGCCCCGGAACATCCATGTGGCCGTCAATCTCTCGCCCGTGCAGTTCCGCAGCCGCGGGCTGGTGCAGAGCGTCAGCCGCGCCCTGGCGGAATCCGGATTGGCCCCGGAGCGGCTGGAGCTGGAGATCACCGAGTCGGTGCTGCTCCAGGACAACGAGATGACCGTCTCCACCCTGCATCAGCTGCGCCGGCTCGGCGTGCGCATCGCCATGGACGATTTCGGAACCGGCTACTCGTCGCTGAGCTACCTGCGCAGCTTTCCGTTCGACAAGATCAAGATCGACCAGTCCTTCGTCCGGGAAATGTCGCAGCGGGCCGATTGCCTGGCGATCGTGCAGTCCGTTGCCAATCTCGGCAGAAGCCTGGGCATGCCCACCGTGGCCGAGGGCGTCGAGACGGAAGATCAGCTGCGCCAGATCCAGGCGGCCGGATGCACCGACGCGCAGGGCTATTATTTCGGGCGTCCCAAGCCTCCACAGGAGCTGGTGCACACCCTGGCTGCTCTCAAGCACACCGTGAAGGTCGCCTGAACCTGAGCCGCCGGGTGATGTTGGTGGGATTCGTGAATTATGATAGGTAAGATTTCTTCACGATCCGCCTGCAGACGCTGCTCTGTGAGAGCGCCCTCATCCACCATCACTGGAGCAAGATGAATGAAGACGTATTGCGAGTTCACGTTCGAAGCCGCTCATTCGGTGGCTCCCTATTCAGGGCTGCACGGTCATACCTTCATTGTGAAGCTCACCTTCGGCGGACCCGTCGACGACGTCTATGGCTGGCCGGTCAATCTCTATGACGTCGAGAACTACATCAAGGAGATCAAGGGCGAGCATGGATCCGGCCTCGATCACGGCAATCTGGATCTGAACACCGAGATCGGGATCGCCTCGCTCGAGAACGTCACCAAGTATATCTGGAAGCTGGTGAAGGAACGCTTCCCCGGCCTCGAGGAGGTCGAGCTCAAGCGCGGCATGGCCGGATCGTCGGAAGGATGCATCTATCGCGGCGAGGGTGCCGCGGCTCGGGAGAGCCTCGCAGCCTGATCGGTTGTGACAATCCAGGACAGGAAAAAGCCGCCTCACCGGGCGGCTTTTTCGCTTCAGGAGCAGGGACTCGCTGCTACGGCGTGTAGCCGAAGGAATACGACACGGTGAGCCCCAAGCCGAACTGGTGCTCCGATCCGAACTCCCGGACGATGGGGCTGTCGGCGGCGTCGCTCACGAGATGCCTGTAGGTGACGAAGGCGGTGGTCGACCATTGCGGCGACCAGTCGTAGCTGACCGCGCCCGTGGCGCCCACCGACGTGATGCCGCCGGACGGGCGGTAGGCCGTCACTGCACCGTTGAGCGCCGCCTCCTCGGGCGTCACGCCGAAATAGGTGCGGGTGAACTCGCCGTCGCCGAGGGACAGCCTCGGACCCAGCGACAGGGTCACGGCGCCGAAGCGCTGCACCGCGTCGAGGCCGAAATCGGCCACGAAGCCCTCATGCCCGCCGAAGCCGCGCCGGATCTCGGCACGGGCGCGCAGGAACTCGAGGGGCCAGTATTCCACGAACACGCCGGGCTCCACCGCCCAGTCGATCTTGTCGAGGCCGACGAGCTCCCGGTTGTCCTTGTAATAGCGTCCGCCCACGAAGCGGCCGACCACGCCGACGCGGAACACGGATTCGTCCAGGAACGAGAAGCTCAGGCCGTCGTCGGGAGCGCTGAAGCGCTCGACCGTTCCCGCACGGCGGAAGCTCAAGGACGGATAGCCGATGACGCTGAAATCGTCGGAGCCCGGATAGGACGGCCCCACCCGCAGGTTGCCCTTCACCGTGACAATCCAGCCCGAGGAACTCTGGATGGGTTCGGGCGAGAACAGGGGATCGGCCGCGTGAGCCAGGCTCGACCCGGCGGTGAGGAAAGCGAGGAGGGCGAGGGATCGGGCTGTGCGCATGATTCTTCCGGCTCGTGGTTCCACCCTGCCGTGGTGGCCCCAAACGGACGTAAGGTCAAGCAAGGGTTTGTCCTATGGTTTCGCGAGTCTGACCGGCCAATCCCGTGTCGAGCAGGGCTGCCGGAGAACCTTTCTTCGAGCTGAACGGTTGTCAGGGGCAGGATCCATGGAGAGCTTCTTGTCCCCGCACCGCGCCAGCAGCCGTCCGCAGCCGGACGAGTTCTATCCCAAGCCGCCCCCGACGGAGCCGGTTCCGGCCATCCCGATGCCGCCCGACACGCCTGCGCCGTCCATGCCGCCCGGCGTCCCGTCCTCCCTGCCGGAGCAGCCGCCGGAGCCGGACAAGCCGGTGCTTCATCCGACGCCTCAGCCGGAGGTGCCCTGAGGAGGCGGCCGAGGTCACCGCGAGAGACATGCCGTTCTCCTGCGCTCGGGACAGATCATGATCAAAGCAGCGATTTTCGACATCGACGGCACGCTCATCGACACCGTGGATCTTCACGCCGAAGCCTGGGTCAAGGCGCTCCGGCATTTCGGCTACGAGATCGCCTTCTCCGACCTGCGTTCGCAGATCGGCAAGGGCGGCGACCAGATCCTGCACGGGCTTCTGCCGCCTGATGTGATCGAGCAGCGGGGCGACGAGATCACGGACTACCGCTCCGATCTCTTCAAGCGCGAGTACCTTCATCGCGCGCGCGCCTTTCCCGCTGTCCGCGAACTCTTCGAGCGCACTCGCGCGACAGGGCAGAAAGCGGTGCTGGCGTCGTCCGGCAACGCGGACGAGGTCGAACGGTACAAGGACATCGCAGGCATCGCCGACCTCATCGACTCGGCCACGTCGTCTGACGACGCGGAGCGCTCGAAGCCCTTCCCCGATATCTTCGAGGCGGCGCTCGCGAAGCTCGCTCCGCTGACGTCGGACGAGGCGGTGGTGATCGGCGATACGCCCTACGATGCGGAGGCCGCCCGCAAGGCGCAGATGAAATCCATCGGCGTGCTGTCCGGGGGCTTCACCGAGCAGGCCCTGAGGGATGCCGGCTGCATCGCGGTCTACCGCGATGTCGAGGATCTGCTGCGCCACTATGACAGCTCGCCGCTGGCCTCCTGATGCCGATGAAAGCCTCCTCCGTCAGGAGGCGGAGGCGCCCGGCATATCGGAGGCGCCCTGCACCCGAAGATTGTTCTGGACGTGCGAGATGCCCGATGCCAGTTCCGCCAGGTCCTCGGCGCGGCGCTTGAGGCCGCGGCTCGTGACGGTGCCGGTGAGGGTGACCTCGCCGTCCTTGACGGCGACCTCGATGTCCGAGGCGTCGATGAACGGATCCTCGGTCAGGCGCTCGCACACATCCTCATGGATGCGCTCGTCGGAGCGACGGTAGCCCTTGGGGCCGCGGCCGCGATGCTCGCCGGACGAGGAGCGCCGGTCATCCCGACCGGTGCGGACATCGGCGTCGTTCGGATCGCGGGTGCCGAAGGCGCCGTAGCCGGAGCGGGGCCGGCTGTAGCCGGGATCGAAGCCTTCGTCGTCCGGCGGGCCGCCCCGTCCGTCATCGATCACGCCGCCGGTAAACGGGTCGGCATCGCTGCCGTAGCCGCCGGGATATTCACGGCCCTCGCCGCGGAAGCCCACGGCGCCCTGGGGAACGTCACCGTAGCCGTTGTCGTCGTCGAAGGGGTTCCGGTTCCTGCGGCGGGTGTCTACCATGGCTCATGCTCCTGTGATTGCAGGAGCAACCACCCGGCTTGCCCGTGGTTCCACACGACGACCTCACCGCAGCGAAGAGCATTCCAGCCCCATGAAAGCCGCGCAACGCATCAAGCTCTTCGAGGATGTCTATGCCCGCGACGGAGCGCGCTGCGTCTATTGCGGGATCCCCGCGCGCCGTCCCGGCCCCGGTGTGAAACGCGCCCCGGATCTTGCGACCCTCGACCATGTGCATCCGCGATCCTTCGGCGGCCCGCTCACCCCCGGCAACCTCGTCCTGGCCTGCTCCGCCTGCAACAACGAGCGCGGCACCATGGACGCCGAGGCGTTCAGGATTCTCAAGGCGGGCAATTCCACAGCCTGAGCGCCGGCCGCGGATGTGGAACAGGGCTGTCCGCACCGACGTTCGACAGCCGGATGTTTTTGTCGAACGGAGGCAGCGATGAACATCGAGGGTCAAGTGCGCGAAGCCATCCTGGCGGAGCTGAAGCGCCAGTCCGAGGCCGGCGAGAAGGGCCTGCGCGTCAGGACCGGCGAGGCCGAGACGATCACCATCGAAGGCCAGGTCAATCTCGACGAACTTACCATGGCGGTGGTGGGGTCGCTCGCCGGCGGGCCCTGAATGTTCAGGCGCGGGCCGCCGCCACGCCGGCTTCCGCCGAAGCTGCCTCCTGCTCGGGGCTCAGGGCCAGGTAGCGGAGGCGGTGCCGCTCGGTGGGAGCGCCCTCCAGGAGCGCGAGGCTCTTTTCCATGTCGCGCTGCCCGGCGGCCCAGCGGTCGCGGATCGAGGACGGCGAGTAGTCGAAGGTCTTTCCCGCGCGCTCGTCGCTTCCCGCGAAATAAGCCAAGTGCAGCAGCGTGGCCTGGGGGCCGTCGGGCTCCAGCTTTTCACGAAGGGCGTATTCACGCTTGAGCCCGCTCAGGGTCCGTCGCGTGGGGCTTGCGAAGATCAGGTCGTTGACGCGTTCCGCAGCTGCATCGAGCGAGGCCGGACGCGCGGCATGCAGGCTGAACAGCTCGACCGCGATGCAGGTGAAATCCTCCTTCAGGGGCTCCGCGAAGGGCACCTCGAGAGGCAGGTTGTTGGTGTAGCCCGGATCGCAGAGCAGGCGCCCTTCGATCTCGACCGGCGGAAAGATCGGCGTGATGGCGGAACTCGCCAGGAGGTGTTCGGGCGTGAGCTTTTCGCGGGTGTTGTCGAAGAGAACATCGTCGCCGGTTTCGAGATCGACGCAGCCGATAGTGAGGCGAATCTCGGCCCGGTTCAGCCGGTCGAAGTCGACGAGCCGTTCCAGTGTCCGCTGAAGCGGGGTGTGATCGTAGAGCGCCACGTCGCTCGGCATCCAGGGCAGCATGGACAGCATGCCGGGAAAACGGTGCCCGAACAGGCCGGGCCGGCCGAACAGGAGCGCCGTGATCGTGTGAAGCTCGTTGTAGGTGTGCCGAATCTTCGTGCCGCGCCCGAGCAGGCCCGGCGTGCTGATCATCGCCTCGTCCCAGAACGCCTTGAGGCGCGGCAGGCGATCCTCCGGCGCGTTGCCGGCGATGATGGCTCCCGTGACGGCCCCGATGGACCCGCCGACGATCCATTGCGGCTCGATCTCCCGCTGCTGCAGGTGTTCATAGGCGCCCGCGAGATAGGAGCCCAGCGCATTGCCGCCGCCGAGCACGAGAGTGAGCTGCTGGTCCCGATCCAGCTTCGATGACGCAGTCATGTGAGTGCCCTGGTAAGAAAAGCCTGCCGGATTTGAAATGGTACTCCCATGCGGGCATAGGAGAGGGCAGGGAACGCAGGCGGGCGGCAGCGGTTCCGCGACAGGCACGATGGGAGAGGGACATGGCCAAGCAGGATATTGCGATCGAGACCCGGGACGGAACAGCCAAGGCCGGCCTGTTCCAGCCGGGCCGCCGGCCTGCGGCGGAGGCGCCCGGCGTGATCCTCTACATGGATGCCTTCGGGCCTCGCCCCGCGCTCGATGCCATGGCCGAGCGCCTGGCGGGCGAGGGTTATGTCGTACTCCTGCCCGATCTCTTCTACCGCTACGGCGATTACGGCCCCTTCGATGCCAGGACGGCTTTCAGCGAAGAGCCCACCCGCACCACGTTGCGGAGCATGATCGGCGGCACGACCCAGGACATGACCCGGCGCGACAGTGCGGCCTTTCTCGAGGCGCTGACCCAAGCGGGAGCCACGGGCCGGATCGGCACCGTCGGCTATTGCATGGGCGGCAGCCGTGCCATCCACGCGGCAGCGGCCTATCCGGAGCGCATCGCGGCTGCGGCGAGCTTCCACGGCGGGCGCCTGGCCAACGATGCGCCCGACAGCCCGCACCTGCACGTGGCGACGATCAAAGGCCACGTCTATGTGGGCAGCGCCGGCATCGACGAGAGCTTCCCGCCCGAGCAGTCGGCGCGTCTCGCGGAGGCCCTGCGCCGGGCCGAGATCGACCACGTGATCGAGAACTATGTCGGCATGGCTCATGGCTGGGCCGTTCCAGACAACAGGGTCTATGACGAGCGCGGCGCCGAGCGGCACTGGAAGCGCCTGCTCACGCTGTTCGACGAGACGCTGCGCTAGACCGGCTTTGTGGCCTTCGGCGGCAGGGGGAACAGGCCGGTGAAACGCCGGGCGAGGGCGCGGTCGCCCTCGACCTGAAGGGCTCCTGCCTCTTCCAGCACTTCAAGCGGTTGACCGCCATAGATCGCGCCCGCCAGGACCGGCGGCGTGCCTGTGAAAATCAGGTCGGCGCCGTCCAGAGCGCTGCGGCCGATCTCGATCTGCCCGTCTGTCAGATGCGCGAGAAACGTCTCCTCGCCGAGGCGGAAGCCCACCCGCGCCTCCAGGCCTTTCGCCCGCTCGGAATCGAGCATGGTTCGCAAGGACAGCAGGAAGGATGCGGTGCTGAACGGCAGGGTCGGGTCATGCAGGGGCGAGCGCGCCGCCCAGCGGCCGAGGGCCTGGAAGATCGGCTCGCTCTCGTAGCCCCATTCGGTCAATTCGTAGACCTGCGCCGCAGCAGGCGGCGGCAGCTTTCGCCGCACCAGAACGCCGGCCGCCTCCAGGCCTTCGAGCCGCTGCGTGAGCACATTGGCGCTGATCCCCGGCAGGCTCTCGCGCAGGTCGCTGAAGCGCTTCGGCCCCATCATGAGCTCGCGCATCACCAGAAGCGCCCAGCGCTCGCCCACGAGGTCGAGGGCGTGAGCCGCCGCACAGGCGTCTTCGTAATGGCGTCTGGAGCGGGCTTCCGGCTCTTTAGTTATTTTTTCTAACTTCATAGTTGCTATTCATAACTTAACGTGGAATCAATGTCAAAACCAAGCCAGGGGAGAGACCCAATGTCCAAACTGATCTTTGTGAACCTGCCCGTCAGCGACCTGTCCCGGTCGATGGCGTTCTATGCGGCGCTGGGCGCCGTCAACAACGAGCAGTTCACCGACCACACCGCCGCCTGCATGGTCTTTTCCGAGACCATTCACGTGATGCTCCTGACCCACGACAAATTCCGCCAGTTCACGCCGAAGACAATCGCGAATGCGCGGGAGACCACGGAAGTGCTGATCTGCATCTCGGCCGAAAGCCGCGATGCCGTTGACGACACGATGAGCCGAGCCGAAGGGGCCGGCGGCACTGTCGATATCGGCCCGAAGCAGGATTACGGCTTCATGTATGGCCGCAGCTTCGAGGACCTCGACGGCCACATCTGGGAAGTGATGTGGATGGACATGGACGCCGCCAAGGAGGCCATGGGCGAGATGGCATCGGCCTGACGGTCGACCGGCCAAGGCGAAGACCGGCAGGCCGAAGGGACCTGCGTGGAACACAGGAGGGAAGACGATGCGCGTGATGGTTCTGGTGAAAGCGACGAAGGACAGCGAGGCGGGCATCATGCCCTCGACCGAGCTCCTCGAGGCCATGGGCAAGTTCAACGAGGAACTGGTCAATGCCGGCATCATGCGGGCCGGCGACGGGCTGAAGCCTTCGTCTCAAGGCAAACGCGTGGCCTTCGACGGCCCGAACCGCAAGGTCATCGACGGGCCTTTTGCCCAGACCAGTGAGCTGGTTGCCGGCTACTGGCTCTGGGAGGTCAAGGACATGGCCGAGGCGGTCGAGTGGGTGAAGCGCTGCCCGAACCCCATGCCCGGCCCGAGTGAGATCGAGATTCGTCCGTTCTATGAAATGGCGGATTTTGCAGAGGCCATGACGCCCGAGGTCTCCGAACGGTTCGACCGGACGAGCGAAAAGCTGGCCGGCCGCTGACATCCCGTCGGCTGCTGCCGGGGAAGGGGAGAACGAATGACCACGATGCCACACGCAGCAACGGCAGAAGCCGCTCCCACGAGCAGCGGACTCATCTGGAGCGGACGAGCCTTGAGCGGCCTTGTCGTTCTCTTCCTCCTGTTCGACGGCGCCATCAAGCTGGTGCCGCTTCAGGTGGTGATCGACACGGTAATCCCGCTGGGCTGGCCGGCGGATGCCGTGACCTGGCGCGCTCTCGGCATCGTGCTCATCGCTTCCGCGCTTCTCTATGCCTACCCGCGAACGGCATTCCTCGGAGCGATCCTGATCACCGCCTATCTCGGCGGCGCGGTGGCCACCCATGTGCGGGTCGGTTCTCCGCTCTTCAGCCACATCCTGTTCGGCGTCTATGTGGGCGTGGCCCTGTGGGTCGGGCTCTGGTTGCGCGATCCGCGCATCCGGGCGCTGCTGCGCTGACGTTCAAGCACCTCCCAACAATCATCCGGAAGGATCATCCGATGTCGAAGATCACACCTTGCCTGTGGTTCGACGGCAAGGCCGAGGAGGCGGCGCGGTTCTACGTCACGCTGCTCCCCGATTCCCGCATCGATGCCGTGCTGCCCTACACGGTCGAGACTCCGGGCGGACAACCAGGGGACACGATGCTGGTGGAGTTCACGCTGGCGGGCGAGAGCTACATGGCCCTGAACGGCGGCCCGTATTTCCAGTTCACGCCGGCCATCTCGCTGTTCGTGAGCTGCGCCGATCAGGCGGAGGTCGACCGGCTCTGGAACGCGCTCGGCGACGGCGGTACGCCGATGCAGTGCGGCTGGATCACGGATCGCTACGGCGTCTCCTGGCAGATCGTGCCGGCAGCACTTGGCGTCATGATGAAGGACGAGGACAACGCAAAGGTGCGCCGGGTCACACAGGCGATGCTGCAGATGGTCAAGCTCGACACCGGCCTTCTGGAGAAAGCCTACGCCGGAGGCTGAAAGCTCCTTCGGCGGACGACGCTAACGGGTCGCCCAGTCGACGAAGTCGAGCAGAACCGCCTCGATGCGCTCCTCGTCGAGCTCGTCCAGATCCATATCCGCGCGCCGCGTTCCCGTCGCGAGATAGGCGTAGAGATGGGCGACGCCATTTTCCGACACGTCGAATTCGAGGCTCTTCGTCGTGGGCATGTCGTTCTCGAAGAGTGCAAGCCGCAAATGCCCGATCGAGGGATATTCGTGCGGCGTGTAGGCGTGCGGCCTGACCTGGGCAATTTTCACATCCACATGGATCGGTGAGAGCCGTTTCCTGAGGGTGTCGAGACGATGCTCGATCCGCCCACGCACGCTCAGCCACTTCGCCACAGGGTCCAGCACCATCGAGGCTCTGGAATCGGCTTCTGCGGCGGCATCCTGGGCATTGCGTCCGCGCCGCTCGAAAGCCTCGCGATAGAGGATCTCTTTCAGGTGGTGCTCATTGTCCTTACTGCTCATCTCCTGCCCCCGGATCGTCGCCTGTTTGAAGGCCAGGATTAGAGGAGGCCTTCAGGGGTGTCATTGAGCCGTGTCAAAGGCTCCTCAGGCGACAGCACTGGCGAGCTGAATCTGCATCCCGTCGATGACCACGCGGTTGCGGCCGGCCGCCTTGGCCCGGTAGAGGGCTGAATCCGCCCTCTCGATGACCTCCTGCACGTCCTCGTCGCTGCGGCGCGCCATGGCGCCTCCGACGCTGACCGTCACCGCAATCCGATGGTCCTGATGCTCGATGGTGAGCGCCTCGATGGCCCGGCGCAGGTTCTGGGCGACCGTGAGGATCCCGCCCGCATCCACCTCGTGCACGAGAACGACGAACTCTTCGCCGCCGAACCGAGCCACCTTGTCGGAGGCGCGCAGGGCCTTGGTCAAAGCGGCCCCGACCGACCGGATCACCGCATCTCCGGCGACATGGCCATAAGTATCGTTGATGGTCTTGAAGAAATCGATGTCCAGGATCAGCAAGGCCAGGGGGCGCTCATAGCGCCTGTAGAGACTGAACGCGTCGTCGGCGAGGAGGCTGAAGCCCCGGCGGTTGAGCAGCCCGGACAAGGCATCCGTCTCGGCCAGGTGACGGAGGGTGGAGACGTCCTTCGCATGCTGGGACGAAGTTGCGATCACCTGCTGCTCCGCCGCGCCGGCTCTTCGCAGCAGGGAGCGGAGGGCCGAGGAGAGCTGCACGATCTCCAGCGATCCGGTCACGCGCGGCAACTGGGTGATGGCTGGGTCGCGGCCGATCCGGTTGGCGGCCTCGATGATGGTCTGCAGGGGGCGGACCACGCCCTTTGCAATGAACAGGGCGCAGACCAGCCCGATGGCCGCGATGGCGCAGCCCAGCCCCATGATCATCCACACGATGCCTCTTGTTGCGGCAAAGGCGATGCTGTCGGGCTGACGTGAGACGACGATCCAGCCGAGGCCCGGATAATCCCTGTAGCCCTCGGCGACGGCAAAGCCCGTCAGCATGGCCTCCCGACCTGATGCTGCATGCTCGAATGCGCCAGCCTTCGCCTGGCGCATGGACCGCACCTGCTCCTCCGGGAAGGGCTTGCTGCCGATCCGAGGCCCCAGGAGCATCGTTCCGTCGGCGGACAGAATCCAGATGGATCGTCCATCCCCCTGGTGTTGGCTGCCGAGAATGGACTGGCGTGTTTCGTCGGCCCAGGTCCAGCTCAGATGGACGCCGATCACGCCGATGACGCGACCGGCATCGTCGCGAACCGGAGCGGCCACATCGACGAACCGGAACGGCTCGTTGTTCGGCGCAGGGCCGAGCAGTTTGGCCAGGAGCTTCGCTTCGTGCACGTCACCGACGGCAGGCCCTTCGAGCCCATCCTGAAACCAGGGCCGTGCCTGCACGGACTGGCCTTCCAGCATGCCCTGCGTTGCGGCCCGTACCGTTCCGTCGGGCGTGGCGAACCCGATCCAGGCATAGTCCGGGTAGGACGCCTGGATTCGCTCGAGCGTCTGGCGGATGCCCGCTGGCTCTCCGGTCCAGATCGTCTTCAGAGCCGGCATCGCCGCGAGGTTGCGGGCCTCCCGGTAGCGCTCGAACATGCCCCGATCCAGAATGTCCGAGATCACGGCAGCCTGCTGCGCCTCATGGGCCATGACGATCCCGCGAACCCGGCTCTGAGCGATATAGGCCGCGCCGGCCGCAACGATGCAGACAAGCGCGAAGCACAGGACACCGACCAGCAGGGTTACCTGCTGTCGGAGCGATCGGTGGCGCATGGCCAAGAGTGCGGCTGTCCGCCGAAAATCCATCACGGGGTCGAGCCTTGCTCTGTCCTGCCGGTTCTATGAAACCTTCCGACAGATCGGTTAAGAGAATCCTTCCGCAACGGCAATTGCATTGAAATTCAAAGCAGAATCTGCGCCGAGGCGGGAGCAGAACGAAAAAGGCGGAGCAGCCGGGAGCTGCTCCGCCTTTCCGGAGAGGGGCGGGATAGGTGGATCAGACGTCCAGGTTCGCCACCGAGAGCGCATTCTCCTGGATGAACTCGCGGCGGGGCTCCACCACGTCGCCCATGAGCTTGACGAAGAGGTCGTCGGCGTCGGTGGTGTCCTTCACCTTCACCTGCAGCAGGGAGCGCACGTCGCGGTCGAGCGTCGTCTCCCAGAGCTGCTGGGCGGTCATCTCGCCGAGGCCCTTGTAGCGCTGGAGCTGCAGGCCCTTGCGGCCGGCGGAGAGAACCGACTGGAACAGCGAGAGCGGACCGTCGATCTGCATCTCGTCGTTCTTGCGCACGAGCTTCGCGGGCCTTGCGTAGACGTCCTGCAGGGAGGTGGCGCGCTCGTCGAGCTTCTTCGCCTCTTGGCTGGCGATCAGCGCCTGGTCGAGAACGGCGGTCTGCGTCACGCCGCGCACGGTGCGGGAGAACGCATAGCCGCCCTCGCGAACCTCGCCGGTCCAGCCGCGCTCGAGTTCGTCCGAGATCGCGTCGAGGCGCTGGGCGATGTAGGCCGCCTTTGCCGGACCCTGCTGCGGATCCTCGGCGACGTCGGGACGAAGCGCGCCGGCAATCGCGGCCTGCTCCACGATCTTGCGGTCGTAGCGGGTGTGCAGGCTGTTGAGGACCTGGCGCACGAGCCGCGACTCGTCGATCAGGCCCCTGAGCTGATCGCCCTGGAACGACACGCCGGTTTCGAGCTGCAGCGAGGCGTTCTCGATCCCCTCGCCGATGAGGTAATCTTCCAGCGCGCGCTCGTCCTTCAGGTAGATCGAGGACTTGCCGCGGGTCGCCTTGTAGAGCGGCGGCTGCGCGATGTAGAGGTGCCCGCGCTCGATCAGCTCCGGCATCTGCCGGAAGAAGAAGGTGAGCAGCAGGGTGCGGATGTGCGAGCCGTCCACGTCCGCGTCCGTCATGATGATGATGCGGTGGTAGCGCAGCTTGTCGAGGTTGAACTCCTCGCGGCCGATGCCGGTGCCGAGCGCGGTGATCAGCGTGCCGATCTCCTGGCTGGAGAGCATCTTGTCGAAGCGCGCGCGCTCCACGTTGAGGATTTTGCCGCGCAGCGGCAGCACGGCCTGGAACGCGCGGTCGCGGCCCTGCTTGGCGGAGCCGCCGGCCGAGTCGCCCTCGACGAGGAGGATTTCGCACTTCGACGGATCGCGCTCCTGGCAGTCGGCGAGCTTGCCCGGAAGCGATGCAATGTCGAGCGCGCCTTTGCGGCGGGTGAGCTCGCGCGCCTTGCGGGCGGCCTCGCGGGCGGCGGCGGCTTCCACCACCTTGCCGATCAGCGTGCGGGCCTCCTGCGGGTGCTCCTCGAGCCAGTTGTTGAGCGCCTCGTTGACCACGTTCTCGACGGCGGGGCGCACCTCGGAGGAGACGAGCTTGTCCTTCGTCTGCGACGAGAACTTCGGATCCGGCACTTTTACGGACACGACGGCGGTCAGGCCCTCGCGGCAATCGTCGCCGGTGAGCGAAACCTTTTCCTTCTTCGTCATGCCGGAGGATTCCGCATAGCCGTTCACCTGACGGGTGAGCGCTGCGCGGAAGCCCGCGAGGTGCGTGCCGCCATCCCGCTGCGGGATGTTGTTGGTGAAGCAGAGCACGTTCTCGTGGTACGAGTCGTTCCACCACAGGGCCACCTCGACGCCGATGCCGTCCTTCTCGGAGCGGATCATGATCGGCTGCTGGATCAGCGGGGTCTTGGCGCGGTCGAGATAGCGCACGAAGGCCTCGACGCCGCCCTCGTACATCAGCTCTTCGCGCTTGTGCTCCGCATGGCGCTTGTCGGTGAGGATGATGCGCACGCCCGAGTTCAGGAACGCGAGCTCGCGCAGGCGGTGCTCCAGGGTGTTGTAGTCGTACTCCACCATGGTGAAGGTTTCGGTGGAGGCCAGGAAGGTCACTTCCGTGCCGCGCTTGCCCTCGGCGTCGCCGACGACGGCCAGGGGCGCAACCGCAGTGCCGTGCTTGAACTCGATCTCGTGGGCCTTGCCGTTGCGGTAGATGCGCAGCTTGAGCCAGCTCGAGAGCGCGTTCACCACCGAGACGCCGACGCCGTGCAGGCCGCCGGAGACCTTGTAGGAGTTCTGGTCGAACTTACCGCCGGCGTGCAGCTGGGTCATAATGACCTCGGCCGCCGAGATGCCCTCGCCCTTGTGGATGTCGGTAGGAATGCCGCGGCCGTTGTCGGTGACGGTCACCGAGCCGTCCGCGTTGAGCGTGACCGTGACTTCCGTTGCGTGACCGGCGAGCGCCTCGTCGATGGCGTTGTCCACCACCTCGTAGACCATGTGGTGGAGGCCCGAGCCGTCGTCGGTATCGCCGATATACATGCCCGGCCGCTTGCGCACCGCATCAAGGCCCTTGAGCACCTTGATCGATTCAGCGCCATAGGCGTCGGCATTCACGTTGATAGCAGGTTCGGCCATTTGGGATCCTTCGGAGCGCAGCAAAGGGGATCAGGCGTGCGCTCAGGTTTTGATTCGTCAGATCAGTTATTTAGGTGCGAATGGTTGAAATTTCACCCCCACGCGCATACGCGCGCGTGAAAACGGGCTGAAAATCCACCAAAAACTGCCGAATCAGGGTGCCTGAGGGGCGGTTTGGCGCCTCAGGAGGCGCCAGAGGCTGCCGACGGCGAGCAGCCCGAAGACCAATGTGGGAAATCCCCAGATGAAGCCGGCCTGCTCGACCATGACGCCGACCTTTGAATCATAACAACGGCCAAGCTCGTTGAAGCAATCCTCCCAGCGCCAGTAACGTTCGTAGAACATGGAGGCGAAGGCGAGCGCTAGAAGGCTCCAGAATGCAATCATGAACAGGCGCATCCAAAGCGTATGGCCCCACTGCAGCCAGAGCAGGATCAGGCCGAGCGGCCACAGAAAGAGAAATCCGAGGATCAGGAGCCAGAAGATGCTCGAGAGCAGCATCAACGCGCCGCAACGGCAGCGGCCGCACCCGCCATGACGGTGCCGGTGGTCCGGTTGAGAATGCGGATGGCCCTTGGGCTGGTGAAGAGCCGCCGGGCGCGGGCGGCGAGCGCAATGTAACCCGCAAAGACCACGCCGAGCACCGTCAGGGTCGCCAGGACGAGTTCGGCAAAGCCCAGGGCCGTGATCCGGGTCAGATCGAGGAAGGTGGGCAGGAGGGCCAGGTAGAACACCATCACTTTCGGGTTGCCCATGGTCACGGCGAGACCGGCGAGGAAGAGCTTGGCCGGGTGCTCCGCCTTCACGTTCGCCTCGACCTCCTGGCGGGCCGCAGGGGCCGTCCAGAGCTTGTAGGCGATATAGAGCAGGTAGCCTGCGCCCAGGTACTTGATGACCAGGAACACCCCGTGGAAGGTCTGCGCCAGGGCGGCGAGGCCGAGGATGGCGAACGAGAGCCAGACCACGTCGCCGAGGGCGACGCCGATGCTGAACGCCACCGCGCCTTTCGGGCCGCGCCCCAGCACCCGCGCCACGATGGCGGCGATGCCCGGCCCCGGCGAGGCCGCGGCGATGAAGAGGGCGGAGGAGAAGAGCAGAAGGCCTGCGGGATCCATAGGTTTCAATCGACGCTGGAGAGATGATGCCAGGTTAGCATAGAACCGGCCGGCGCAATGCACCATTCAGCTCTTGTGATGGTTTACATCACGGGCTGCTCGCCCTGTCTTCCGGAACGATTGCCGTCACCCGGCGAAGCCTTGCCCGAGCCGGGCGAGAACGGGCGTCATGCCCCAGAAGGTCACGTGGCTGGCGGCATGGGCCAGCATGGCGTGTTCCAGGCTGCGGGAGGCATAGAGCCAGCCGAAGAGCAGGCCCAGAACGCCGTTGAGAACAAGGATTCGGGCGATCAGAACCTGATTGTCCATCTGCTGCATTCCGGCGACCGCGCCGAGATGACCGGCCGCAAAGGCAAAAGCTGTCAGTCCGATGGCAAACCAGACCAGCACGGGCCGTCCGCGGCCTCCCGTCAACAGGAGGCCCAGCCAGAGCAGGAGCGTCATGAGCCCGAACCGCATCATCAGCTCCTCGGTGATGCCGCCATAGAAGAGGGCGAGCATGCGGCCGGCCGGCGTGACGTCGTCGAGCCGGGGCAGTGCCGTGAGGGAGGCCGGAAACATCCCGCGAAGAACGAGATCCGCCGCTGCCACCGCGGCGGCGAAAGCAAAGGCGAGGAGGAGCGTCCGGCCCCAGCCGTCCGCGCCCTGGCCGATCGCTTCTCCACGAAGGCGACGCAGGATCAGCGAGGTCAGGCCGGCTTTCTCGGCAAGAGCCACGCCAAGAGCAACGGCAGCGAGCAGAAGGAGTGTCGGCTGCCCGAGAATCAGAAGCGCGAAGACCGCATCCGGCAACGGCGGCGCACCGGGCAGGCGGCTTGCCTGCTCAATGCTGCCTTCGATCAAAGGGATGAGCGAGAGGATGCCGAGGAGCCCAAGGCCCGCGAGGGCAAGGAACGGTCTGAGGAAGCGATTTGTGGCAGTCATGGTCCGTTGAGAGGTTCGATTACGCCAGGGGAGACCTGCAGCACATCGGCCCGGCCTTCGAGTTCGGCAAACAGGCTCGGGTCGGCGCCGGTCATCCAGACCTGGCCGCCCAGCGATTCCAGCGCCGCGAAGAGGCCGGCGCGGCGACGTGGGTCGAGATGGGCCGCCACCTCGTCGAGGAGCACGAAGGGCGTGATGCCGCTCATGCTGGCCACCAGCCGCGCATGGGCGAGCACGAGGCCGATGAGCAGCGCCTTCTGCTCGCCGGTGGAGGCCGTGTTGGCCGGGATGTCCTTGGGGCCGTGGCGCACGAGCAGGTCGGAAGCCTGGGGGCCGACGAGGGTGCGTCCGGCGGCCCGGTCGCGGGGGCGATAATCGCGTAAGGTGGCCCGGTAGCGGTCCTCCGCATCGACGGCCGGGAGCGTCGCCACCAGGGTGTCGAGGTCGCCCTCGAGACCCATCGTGGCGAAGGGGAAGGGGGAGTCTTCCTCGCGGGTTTCCAGGATCAGGCTCGCAAGGCGCTCCACCGTCTCGCGCCGCGCGGCCGCGACCGCGATGGCGAGTTCCGCCACCTCGCGCTCCAGCGCATCGAGCCAGAGGCGGTCGTCGGGGTTTTCCTCCAGCACGCGGTTGCGCGAGCGCAGGGCCCGCTCGAGCGCATTCACCCGCGTGCCGTGCTCCGCATCGACCGCGAGCACGAGCCGGTCGAGAAAGCGGCGCCGGTCGCCGGCAGGCCCGCGGAACAGCGCGTCGAGATCGGGCGTCAGCCAGACGATGCGCAGGTATTCGGCAAAGGCGGTCGGCGAGGAGGCCGTCATCCCGTCGATGCGGCAGACCCGTGAGGCCCGGGACCCTTCCCGCGAGGCGCGTGCGGTCTCGCCCGGCGGCTCCAGGCCGGTGCCGAGCCGGTGCTCGCCGTAAGGGGCGTCGAGGGTCACGGACACGGCGAAGGAGCCTGGCCCTTCGTTGCGCGCCATCTCGGCGAGTTCCGCGCGCCTCAGGCCCCGTCCCGGCATGAACAGGGAGATCGCCTCCAGCACATTGGTCTTGCCGGCGCCGTTCTCGCCCACCAGCGCCACCAGCGGGCGCGAGACGGTGAGATCCAGGCTCGCATAGGTGCGGAAATCCTGGAGGATCAGACGGGCGATTCGGGAGGCGGCGACCGGGGCGGAGGACATGCGCCCCCTTCATTCAGGAGCGGGGGCGAAAGATCAAGCGTCGGCACGGCCGAAGCGTTGATCGGACACCGTGGCATGCCCCTTTGTTCGTCATGGCCGGGCTTGTCCCGGCCATCCCGATGAGAAGAGCACTGCGTCTTCCTGAAACGAGATCACCGGCACAAGGCCGGTGATGACATCGCGTTTGATTTTGAAGACGATCCCGGGTTCCGCTGCGCGGCCCCGGGATGACTCTTGTGCCGTCACACCCGCATCGGCATCAGGACGTAGAGCGCGGCTGCGCCTTCGCGGTCCTGGACGATGGTGGGGGAGCCGGGGTCGGCGAGCTTGAACACGGCGGTGTCGCCGTCGAGCTGGGACGCGATGTCGAGGAGGTAGCGGGCGTTGAAGCCGATATCGATCGGCGCCGCATCGTAGTCGACCTCGATCTCTTCCGTCGCGCTGCCCGAATCCGGGTTGTTGACGGTGAGCGTGAGACGCCCGTCGCTCAAGGCCAGCTTCACCGCGCGTCCGCGCTCGGACGAGATGGTGGAGACGCGGTCCACGGCCTTGGAGAAATCGGCGCGCTCAACCACGAGGACCTTGTCGTTCCCGGCCGGAATGACGCGCTGGTAGTCGGGGAAGGTCCCGTCGATGAGCTTGGAGGTCAGCACCACGCCCTCGAAGGTCAGCCGCACCTTGGCGGAGGACAGCTCGACGGTGATGCTCTCGGAGCCGTCTTCCACGAGCTTGACGATCTCGGCCACGGCCTTGCGCGGGATGATCACCCCGGGCATGCCCTCGGAGCCGGCCGGGGCCCCGATTTCCACGCGGGCGAGACGGTGGCCGTCGGTGGCGACCGCGCGCATGACGATGGTGCCGCCCGCATCGATCGTGTGGAGATAGATGCCGTTGAGGTAATAGCGCGTCTCTTCCGTCGAGATCGCGAACTGCGTCTTCTCGATCAGGCGCTTGAGGTCGGAGGCCGCGAGCGTGAAGCGGTGCGGCAGGTCGCCGGCGGCAAGATCCGGGAAGTCGCTCTCCGGCAGAGCCTGCAGCATGAAGCGCGAGCGTCCGGAGCGGATCTGCATCTGGCCCATGTCCGGGCTCATCTCGAGGGAGACCTGCGCGCCGTCGGGCAATTTGCGCACGATGTCGTAGATCATGTAGGCCGGAACGGTGGTCGAACCGGCCTCCGTGATGTCGGCCGGGATCGTCTCCGTCACCTCGATGTCGAGGTCGGTGGCCTTGAGGCGCAGGGAGCCTTCCTCCGCCCGCAGCAGGACGTTGGACAGGATCGGGATGGTGTTGCGGCGCTCGACGACGCGGTGCACATGCCCCAGCGCCTTCAGCAGAGCGGCGCGCTCAACGGTAACTCTCATAACCTTCGACACCCGGTTTCGGTGAAATTCTTGGCTTGCGCCCGCTCAAGGTCAGCCTTGGGCAGGACAAGCAGGGCAGCAAGATTGGCTTTTGTCGCCGGAGAAAGCAAGGCCGGGCCGGAACGGCCCTGGCGGCCTACTCCTGCAGCATCCTTTTCAGGAGCTCGACCTCGTCGGAGAGCGCGTGGTCCTCGCCCAAAGCCTTCTCGATCTTGCGCACGGCGTGAAGCACCGTGGTGTGATCGCGCCCGCCGAAGCGGCGGCCGATCTCGGGCAGGGAGCGGAGCGTCAGCACCTTGGACAGGTACATGGCGATCTGGCGCGGCTTCACCACGGCGGCGGTGCGGCGCTCCGAGAGGATGTCGGAGCGGGAGACGTTGTAGCGCGAGGCCACCAGCTTCTGGATGTCCTCGATCTTGACCCGCTTGGGCTCCCGGTTGCGCACGAGATCGCGGATCGCGGTCTCGGCGGTCTCCAGGGTGATGGCGGAGTTCGTGAGCGTCGCGTGCGCCAGCAGGCGGTTCACGGCGCCTTCGAGGTCGCGACCGTTGGCGGTGATCGCGCGGGCCACATAGGCGATCACATTCGGCCCCACGTCGAAGGTGGGGTGGATCGTCTTCAGCGCATCGATCCGGGTGGTGAGGATCGAGGTGCGCAGCGCCTCGTCGAGGGCGCTGACCTCGACCACGAGGCCGCCGGCCAGACGCGAGCGCACGCGCTCGTCGAGATTCTCCAGATCCGCCGGCGGACGGTCCGCGGCGATCACGATCTGCCGGCCGGCATCGATGAGAGCGTTCAGGGTGTGGCCGAATTCCTGCTGGATCTGCTTGCCCTGGATGAACTGCACGTCGTCGATGATGAGCAGGTCGATGCCGCGCAGGCGCTCCTTGAAGGCGAGCGACGTCTGGGCCTTCAGGGACGCGACGAAGCCGTACATGAAGCGGTCGGCGGTGAGATAGATGACGCGGCGGCCCTGGGCGCGCACCGCGTGGCCGATGGCGTGCAGAAGATGCGTCTTGCCGAGGCCCACGCCTGCATGAAGGTAGAGCGGGTTGTAGATCGCCTGGCCGTTCTGCGCATGGGCGACGCGATCCGCCGCCGCATGGGCCAGCGCGTTGGAGCGGCCGACGATGAAGCTCTCGAAGGTCAGGCGCGGATCGAGCGGCGCGCCGCCGAGATCGCCGGCCTCGCCGCGCTCCTCGCTCGAGGAGGGTGCGGAGGGAGCCTTGATCTCATGATTCATGCTCGGCATGGCCATGGAAGGAGCAGAGGCCGGACGGGGAGCTTCGCTTGCCCGGCGCTGGGCCGCGGGATCGCGACCGAGGGTGTTGCGCACGCCGATGGAGACGCGCTCCACGTCGCCGGACTCGGAGCGGTAAACCGTCAGCACCCGGTCGGCGTAGTGGGATTCGATCCAGCTTTTCAGGAAGCGCGTGGGAACGGTCAGATAGGCGCAGCCCTCGACCACCGAGTCCAGCTCCAGGCGGCCGAACCAGCTGGCGAAGATATCCTCGCCCAGTTCGGCCCGCAGGCGGCGCTTGACCCGCGCCCAGACCTCTGGGGCCGGTTGCTCGCCCGGAGCATCCATGCCGTTCTCGCTGGGAGCGGCAAAGGTGCGGTGATCTTCGCTGCGATACATCAATTCCTCCACGAGGCTTCCTCCCTTAAAAGGCGGGAAACCCCCACGCATGACCCATCTTGAACACCAAGGCACAGATACCTCACAGGTTGTTCAAGACGTGGCGCCCCTAATTGTACTAAGATTATTCGGTTACGTTTAAGTGGAGATGGTCGTCAGCTGCCACCTCCTTCGTCATCACTCAAGGTCTATCAAGTCTACCCCTTGGGAAAGGATGAGCCTTCACTTGCTTCTTTCGAGATTGAAACAATGACTGATCCCCGCGCATGGTGTCTTTAATTCGATCTTTGAGTGATTGACTTAACGGCGAGCCGCTGAAGCAAGTTGACCTTACACAGGGTGCGGCGGGACGTGCAATATGGCCCAATCGAGTCACAAGCCCCTGACAGGCTCCGGCGGCGTTCACAGCTTCGTCCACAGCTTTTGAATCTGGGCTTTAAAGTCCTGACTCTTCAACTGATTCACTGTGTCACCACAGCCTGTGCGCAGGCTCAAAAAAGAGTTTTCGCGCAACCTTGATTCAGAACCGATTCGCGGTGACTCGGAGGGTGATTCTGATGCTTCGCGATGCTTTGCCTGCTAAGATCCTGAAGAAGCTTGATCTTTTATGTGCAGTTTGAATCTGGGCTGTGGAGCTTTCACCCTGTCTAGCGGGGATAAAGTCAAGCTCTCGTGTGGATAAAATTTAGGCGCAGATTCCGGCTTCAGGCATGAAAAAACCCGGCCTCGCGGCCGGGTCTGATCGGTGATGAAAAGGCAGCTTGTGGAGCTGCTTTTTAGGCGCTCAGCGTCTTGATGCGGCTCGCCAGGCGCGAGACCTTCCGCGACGCGGTGTTCTTGTGCACGATGCCCTTCTGGGCGGCGCGCATCATCTCCGGCTCGGCAGCGCGCAGAGCGGCCGCAGCCTCGGTCTGATTGCCGGAAGCGATGGCCTCTTCAACCTTGCGGACGAAGGTCCGCATGCGGCTGCGACGCGACTTGTTGATCGCGGTGCGCTTCGCGATCTTGCGGGTCATCTTCTTGGCGGACACGGTGTTGGCCATGGCCCATCCTCGTTCTTTTTAAAATCCCGATGGCCAAGCTCAAGCTCGTCGAGAGCTCCGGCAGCGATCGGTTGATTGCATGGAAACCGAAGAGCCCGCGGGACGCGCGGGCTCATGTGAGGCGGCTTATAGACGCGATGCCTGCGAACGTCAACGACCATAGGCCTTTGCGCGTCAAAAAAGCGCCAGGGAGGCCTTCTGCAGGGCCTGCCGCCAGGGATTGGCCGGGTCGAGCAGGAGCCTCAGGGCCATCAGGCTCGACACCACGACCAGCAGCGGCCGGATGAGCCGGGAGCCCAGTCGCATGGCAAGGCGGGCTCCGATCTGGGCGCCGAGCAGCGACGCGCCGGCCATCACGAAACCCAGGGGCCAGACCACGGCGCCGGTCATTCCATAGAGAAGGAGGCTGCCGAAGTTGCTCGCGAAATTGACGAGCTTGGTATGGGCGGTGGCCTTCACCACCCCGTAGCCCAGCAGCGTCACGAAGGCGAGCATATAGAAGGAGCCGGCACCCGGCCCGAAGATGCCGTCATAAAAGCCGATGGCGACGGGCGCGGTGAGGCCGAAGGCGAGGGCCGTCATGCGCGCATGGGCGTCCTCATCCTTCATCTTGCGCGAGAGGGCGAAGTAGATCGCCATCGCGATGAGCATGACCGGGATCAGAACCTCGAGCACGGCGCGCGGCAGGAACTGGACGCACAAGGCTCCCGCGATGCTGCTCGCGAACGCCACCAGGGTGAAGCCCCAGGCCTTCCTCCACTCGATCAGCCCCTTGCGGCCGAAGGTATAGGTGGCGGAGGCCGCCGCCACCGAGCCCTGCACCTTGTTGGTGGCGATCGCCTGCGCCGGATCGAGGCCTGCGAGCATAAGGGCCGGCACGGTCAGAAGCCCGCCGCCGCCGGCAATGGCATCCACGAATCCCGCAAGAAGAGAGACCGCGGCGAGCGCCGCGATCATGTCCAGGCCGAGATCGAACACGATCAGCCGTTCTTGAACTCAGGCGAACGCTTTCCGACGAAGGCCGTCATGCCTTCCTTCTGGTCGGCGGTGGCGAACATGGCGTGGAACAGGCGCCGCTCGAAGCGGATGCCTTCCGAGAGCGACACCTCGTCGGCCCGGTTGATCGTCTCCTTGGTCATCATGGCGATGGGCAGCGACATGGACGCGATGGTGTCCGCCGTCTTCAGGGCGTCGTTGATGAGGTCGGCCAGCGGTACCACGCGGGCGACGAGCCCGGAGCGCTCGGCTTCCTCCGCGCCCATCATGCGGCCCGTCAGGCACATCTCCATGGCCTTGGCCCGGCCGATCAGCCGAGTGAGGCGCTGGGTGCCGCCCATGCCGGGCATCACGCCGAGCTTGATCTCAGGCTGGCCGAACTTGGCGTTGTCGGCCGCGATGATGAAGTCGCACATCATGGCGAACTCGCAGCCGCCGCCCAGCGCGAAGCCCGCCACCGCGGCGATCATCGGCTTGCGCCGGCCCGACACCTTCTCCCAACCGGAGAAGAAATCGGCCATGTAGGTGTGCGGGTAGGTGAGTTCCGCCATCTCCTTGATGTCGGCGCCGGCCGCAAAGGCCTTCTCCGAACCGGTGATGACGATGCAGCCGATATTCTGGTCCGCCTCGAAGGCGTCGAGCGCCTGGTTCACCTCGCCCAGGAGCGTGGAATTGAGGGCGTTCAGGGCTTGTGGCCGGTTGAGGGTGATCAACCCCACCTTGCCGCGCGTCTCCGTGAGAATCGTCTCAAAAGCCATGGGGCATCTCCTGCTCGATGATGAGACACCGGTAGGCGAGGGCGCATGACCCGGCAAGTGAAAATCCGAAAAGCCCTGCCCTGAGATCAGGAGCGCTTCTGGCATTCCGGGCAGTAGAAGGTGGAGCGTCCGGACTGCACGAGCCGCGTGACCGTGCCTTTGCAGCCGGGCGTGACGCAGGGCTCGCTCTCCCGGTCGTAGACCCGGAACGAATGCTGGAAATAGCCCAGCGAACCGTCGACCCGCGCATGGTCGCGCAGGGTCGAGCCGCCGGCCTCCACCGCCTCGGAGAGAACGTCCCGGATGACGTCGGCGAGCTGGCGCGCCTTGTCGGTGGGCTCGCCCTTCTTGGTCACGAGGGATCCGGCCGGAGCCTCGGGGTGGAGGCCGGTGCGGAACAGGGCCTCGCACACATAGATATTGCCGAGGCCGGCGATCAGACGCTGGTCGAGAAGGGCCGCCTTCAGGGGGGTGCGCTTGCCCGCGAAGAGCCGGGCGATGGTCTCGCCCGAGAGCTCGTTGCCGAGGGGCTCGATGCCCATGCCGGCAAAATGCTTCGAGGTCTCGATCTCCTGGCGGGGCACCAGATCCATGAAGCCGAAGCGGCGGGCGTCGTTATAGGTGACGGTCGTGCCGTTGGAGAGCCCGAACACCACATGGTCGTGAGCCCCCAGGCCTCCATGCTCGTGGTGGAACTCGCCCGGCATCCGGGTGGCCCCGTCCTTCGTCACGAGAAACCGGCCGGACATGCCCAGATGCATGACCAGCACCTCGCCGGAGGAGAGATCGGCGAGCAGATACTTGGCCCGCCGGCCGAGCGCCTTGACCTCCTGCCCCTCCAGCCGCTCCGAGAACCGTTCGGGGAAGGGGAAGCGCAGGTCAGGGCGGCGCTGG
The DNA here is from genome assembly GCF_016427565.1 of Microvirga splendida. GTDB lineage: Bacteria > Pseudomonadota > Alphaproteobacteria > Rhizobiales > Beijerinckiaceae > Microvirga > Microvirga splendida. The sequence goes on along the minus strand of NZ_JAELXT010000035.1, from coordinate 10,390 downwards.
GTCACCCTGGTGAAGCGGGCTCCCACCATGGCGGGCTCCAGGCCCCGGCGCACGGTTTCGACTTCGGGCAGTTCGGGCATCAACCATCTCTCGGCTTCTTGAGGGCTCTTACATAGCCTTTGGGCCCCGCTTCCGCTATGGATCGCGACACTAGCGCATCATGCGGAAAAGTGGTTTTCGGTTTTCCGCGCCCAACGATGCGCGCTTCAAAGGGTAGAGCATCGGATATATCCGATGCTCTAGGTGACAAGAGGCTCAGACATCATGACCGACGAGAACACCCATTTCGGGTTCCAGTCCGTGCCCCTGGGTGAGAAGCAGGGCAAGGTCAACGAGGTCTTCCGCTCGGTGGCGGGCCGCTACGATCTGATGAACGACCTCATGTCCGCAGGCCTCCACCGCCTCTGGAAGGACGCCCTCATCTCCACCCTGCGCCCGCCCCGCGACCGGCCCTTCCGCCACCTCGACGTGGCCGGCGGCACCGGGGACGTGGCCTTCCGCATCCTGGACGAGAGCGGCCCGCAGACCCGCGTGACCGTGCTCGACATCAATGGCGAGATGCTGAAAGTCGGCGCCGAGCGGGCCGGCCACCGCTACGAAGGTCGCATCGATTTCGTCGAGGCCAATGCGGAGGAACTGCCGCTCGAATCCAAGACATACGACGCCTACACCATCGCCTTCGGCATCCGGAACGTGCCGCGCATCGATGCGGCGCTTCGCGAGGCGCACCGGGTGCTGAAACCCGGCGGCCGCTTCCTGTGCCTGGAATTCTCCAAGGTCGACGTGCCGGTGCTGGACAGGATCTATGACGCCTATTCCTTCAACGTCATCCCGCGGCTGGGCCAGATGGTGACCGGGGATGCGGAATCCTACCAGTACCTCGTCGAGTCGATCCGCCGCTTCCCGCCCCCGGCCGCCTTCGCGCGGATGATCGAGGAGGCGGGCTTCAAGCGCGTGACCCATCGCTCGCTCACGGCCGGCGTCGTGGCCATTCACTCGGGCTGGAAGATTTAAAGCGTGATCGGCAGCGTCTTTCATCTTGCCCGCAACCTGCATGCCGGCTTCGTCCTGGCCCGTGAGGGTGCGCTCGCGCTCGTCGATCCGAGCGCCCTGCCGCCGGCCGCCCGCTTCGGGCTGAAGATGGCCCGTCTCGTCGAGCGTCCTCAGGCCGGCGACGGCGCGGCGCGGCTCTCCAAGGCACTGACGCGGCTCGGGCCGTCCTACGTGAAGTTCGGCCAGTTCCTGGCGACCCGCCCCGACATCGTGGGCGTTGCGGCTGCCCGCGACCTGGAACGTCTGCAGGACCGCATGCCGCCCTTCCCCCGGGCGGAAGCGGTGCGCATGGTCGAGATCGCCCTGGGCCGCCCCATCGACGTGCTCTTTCTGGAATTCAGCGAGCCGATCGCCGCCGCCTCCATCGCGCAGGTCCACAAGGCCCGCCTCCGTACCGCAGAGGGCGAAGAAACGGTCGCCGTGAAGGTGGTGCGGCCCGGCGTTCGCGAGGGCTTCGCCCGCGACCTTCAGGCCATGCGCGCCGCAGCCCGCCTGTTCGAGCGCGTGGTGCCCGATGCCAAGCGCCTCAAGCCGCTCGAAATCGTGGAGGCGCTGGCCCGTTCCGTGGCCGTCGAGATGGATCTGCGCCTGGAGGCCGCCGCCGTCTCGGAACTGGCGGAGAACACGAAGGACGATCCCGATTTCCGCGTGCCGAAACCGGAATGGGATTTGACCGCCCGCGACGTGCTCACCACCACGTGGATCGAAGGCATCCGCCTCAACGATCTCGCCGCCATCGAAGCCGCCGGCTTCGACCGGGTGGCGCTCGGGCGTGCGGTGATCCAATCCTTCCTGCGCCATGCCATCCGTGACGGCTATTTCCACGCCGACATGCATCCCGGCAACCTGTTCGTGGACAAGGAAGGCCGTCTCGTCGCCGTCGACTTCGGCATCATGGGCCGGCTCGGGATGAAGGAACGGCGCTTCCTCGCCGAGATCCTTCTCGGCTTCATCCGCCGCGATTACCTGCGCGTCGCGCAGGTGCATTTCGAGGCGGGCTATGTGCCGCCGCATCATTCGGTGGAGGACTTCGCCCAAGCCATCCGCGCTATCGGCGAGCCGATCCACGACCGACGGGCCGACGAGATCTCCATGGCGAAGCTGCTGACGCTTCTCTTCGAGATCACGGCGCTGTTCGACATGGCGACGCGCATCGAGCTCGTCATGCTGCAGAAGACCATGGTGGTGGTGGAGGGCGTGGCCCGCAACCTCGACCCGAAGCTCGACATGTGGACCACGTCCGAGCCCGTGGTGCGCGACTGGATCGAGCGCAATCTCGGCCCCCTCGGCCGCGCCGAGCAGGCAGGCCGTGGCCTGTGGACCCTCGCCGGCGTCATCGGCGACCTGCCGGAGCTGGCCCTGCGTGCCGAGCGGGTGCTCAACCAGCTCGAGGACGTAACGGCCAAAGGCGTTTCCCTCAATCAGGACAGCGTCGCGGCCATCGGGCGCGCCGAGGCGCGGGGCAACCGCTGGGGCGTGGCGGCCTTGTGGATCATCGCGGCCTCGCTGATGATCATGCTGTTCAGGGGCTTCGCATGACGGCGCTTTCGGGCAAACGCATCCTCCTCGTCATCGGCGGCGGCATCGCGGCCTACAAGTCCTTGGATCTCATCCGCCGCCTGCGCGAACGCGGCTCCTCCGTGCGTTGCATTCTCACGAATGGCGCTCAAGCCTTCATCACGCCGCTCGCCGCCTCCGCGCTCACCGGACAGCGCTCGCACACGGATCTCTTCGACCGCGAGGACGAAGCCGATATCGGTCATATCAAGCTTGCCCGCGATGCGGACCTTATCGTCGTGGCACCCGCCACCGCAAACATCATGGCGAAGATGGCTGGCGGACACGCCGACGATCTCGCCTCCACGGTGCTGCTCGCCACCACCCTGCCGATCCTGATTGCACCGGCCATGAACGTGCGCATGTGGCTGCACCCGGCGACGCAGCGCAATCTGAAGACCTTGCTGGCGGATGGCGTTCACGTGGTCGGCCCCAATGAGGGCGCCATGGCGGAAGCCGAGTTCGGCCCCGGCCGCATGGCGGAGCCCCTTGAGATCGCGGCGGCCGTCGAGCGGCTGCTGGCGCCCTCGGGCCCACTTGCGGGCAAGCACGTGATCGTCACCGCCGGCCCGACCCATGAGCCCATCGATCCGGTGCGCTACATCGCCAACCGCTCCTCCGGCAAGCAGGGCCACGCCATCGCGAAGGCCGCCGCTGAGGCCGGCGCGCGCGTCACCCTGATCTCCGGCCCCGTGACCCTGCCGGATCCCGCGGGCGTAACGGTCGTGCATGTGGAGAGCGCCCGCGAGATGCTGCAGGCCGTGGAGCAGGCGCTGCCCGCCGATATCGGCATCTTCGCCGCCGCCGTGGCCGACTGGCGCGTCGCCAATGCGGGCGAGCAGAAGATCAAGAAGAAGGACGGCGCGCTGCCGAATCTGTCGCTCACCGAAAACCCGGACATCCTCGCCACCATCGCCCGGCGCGCAAGCAATCGTCCGCCGCTCATGGTGGGCTTTGCGGCCGAGACCGAGAACGTGATCGAGCATGCCAAGCAGAAGCTCGCCAAGAAGGGCTGCGACCTCATCGTCGCCAACGATGTCTCTGCGGAAACCGGCGTGATGGGCGGCGACAGCAACACCGTGCATCTCGTCACGGCGTCGGATGTGGAGACATGGCCGACCCTGTCGAAAACCGATGTGGCGAAAAAGCTCGTCGAGCGTCTTGGCGCGATGGTCGGAGGCAAGACGCCATGAGCTATCGTTTGCGCATCCAGCGTCTCGCGCACGCCGCCGACCTCCCTCTGCCGCGCTACGAGACGGCGGGCGCTGCGGGCATGGATCTCGTTGCCGCCAATCCTGCCGATGCGCCGATCGTCCTGCAGCCGATGCAGCGTGTTCTCGTTCCCACGGGACTCGTGTTTCAGCTCGAGCCGGGCTTCGAGGCCCAGGTGCGCCCGCGTTCGGGGCTGGCCTTCAAGCACGGCGTCACGGTGCTCAATGCGCCCGGCACCGTCGATGCGGATTACCGCGGCGAGGTGCAGGTGCTGCTCGTCAACCTGGGGGCTGAGTCCTTCACCGTCACGCGCGGCATGCGCATTGCTCAAGTCATCGTTGCGCCGGTGCTTCAGGTGGAGCCGGTCGAGGTGCAGCAGGTCGATGACACGCCGCGCGCCGCCGGCGGGTTCGGCTCGACGGGATTGGGGTAGGGGAGCATTCGCCATGAACTTTCTCTCACGCCGCTCGCTTCTCGCCATCGCGGCCGTCACCGACATCGCGCTCCACGCCCGGCCCATGCCGGTCTCAGCCAAGGCATTGGCCGCGCGGCACAACCTGCCGCCGCGCTATCTGGAGCCGGTTCTGCAGGCGCTGGTGCGCCAGGGCATCCTCAAGGGCGTGCGCGGACCGCGGGGCGGCTATGAGCTGGCCCGCGAGCGACGGCGGATCACGGCGGGCGACATCGTGCGCATCGCCATGGCGGCCCTGGAGGAGGATGGCTCGTCGCCGGTTCCCGAATCGCGCCTGGCCGAGGCCGTGGTCGGCCCGCTGGTCCAGCGCGGCACCGAGGCTTTCCTGAGCGAACTCGACAAGGTGACGGTCGAGGATCTGTGCCAGAAGGCGCAGGCGGAATCGGCGGTCGACTCCATCACGACCGTTGATTTCACGATCTGATATGTGAATTATTCCAAATATCGACACCCGCTGCGGAAAAAGATAAGGTTCCTCCGTTCTGCAAGGAGGATCTCATGGCTGATACCGTCAACGCATCGGGCACCGGCACGAAGCCCGGCCGCGGCCGCATCTACGGCTCCATCACGGAAACCATCGGCAATACCCCGCTCGTGCGCCTGAACCGGCTGCCGCAGGAGCACGGGGTCGATGCGGAGATTCTCCTCAAGCTCGAGTTCTTCAATCCGCTTTCGAGCGTGAAGGACCGCATCGGCGTCAACATGATCGAATCCATGGAGGCTGCCGGCCACATCAAGCCCGGCGCGACCCTGATCGAGCCGACCTCCGGCAATACCGGCATTGCGCTCGCCTTCGTGGCGGCGGCGCGCGGCTATCGCCTGATCCTGGTGATGCCCGAGACCATGTCGCTCGAGCGGCGCAAGATGCTGGCCTTCCTCGGGGCCGAACTCGAACTCACCCCCGGCCCCCAGGGCATGAAGGGCGCCATCGCCCGTGCCGAGGAACTGCTCCGCGAGATTCCGGGTTCGGTCATCCCGCAGCAGTTCAAGAACCCGGCCAATCCCGAGATCCATCGCAAGACAACCGCCGAGGAGATCTGGAACGACACCAACGGCCAACTCGACGCCTTTATCTCGGCGGTGGGCACCGGCGGCACGATTACCGGCGTCGGTCAGGTGATCAAGCCGCGCCTGCCGGGCCTGCGTGTGATCGCCGTGGAGCCGGAGGATTCACCGGTGCTGTCCGGCGGCCAGCCGGGTCCGCACAAGATCCAGGGCATCGGCGCGGGTTTCGTGCCGGACGTGCTCGACCGCTCCGTGATCGACGAGGTGGTCACGGTGGGCAACCAGACTGCCTTCGACATGGCGCGCAAGCTCGCCAAGCTCGAAGGTATCCCGGGCGGCATCTCGACGGGCGCCAATGTGGCGGCAGCCCTCGAAGTGGCCTCGCGGCCCGAGTTCAAGGGCAAGCGCATCGTCACGGTCGCGTGCTCCTTTGCCGAGCGTTACATCTCGAGCGCGCTCTTCGAAGGGCTCTGAACCCTTCATCCGGCGAGACGATCCAAAGGGTGGCCCTCGGGCCGCCCTTTTTGTTGGCGCGTCCTCCAAGCTTAGCCAGAACTTCCCCTGATCCCTCGGGTTCTCCTTGCGACATACGAATTCAAAGGTTTTCAAGGAGTTCATCATGGCGGACCGCAAAGCTCCCCATTCATTGCAGGACCAAAACGCGGACCAGATCCGCAACGAGCAGCGCGGCGGCATCGACAGCCCTGTCGATCCCAACCGGGACGGCGGCGTCGAGGGCAACGCCACCTTGCGGCGCGTGTGGAGCCAGCCCGGCGGCGAGGCCTATGCCTATCGCCAGGGCCAGACCGGCCAGACGAGCAAAGCCGGGCATGACGGCCATGACGAGCTCACCGCCGCCGAGACCCCTGAGACCACCAAGCACCTGAGCGACGCCAGCCTGTCGCCCGGCGACAAGGACGCCACCGCCGAGGCCATCGAGCGTGCGACCGCGGTCAACGGCAAGGACAAGGGCTAGCAGGAGAGCGCCATGGGCAATGCAGGCTACGGCAACCACACCGAAGACACGAAGCAGGACGTGGAGTCAAAGCGGCTCGATCCGCAGGGCGACGGGCCGCAGGGCGGCGGACAGGCTTCGGCGGACAAGCAGCCCGGCGGCCAGCAGCCGGCGGCGGGTCCGCACAGCAAGCCCTCGCTGACGAACCCGGACGCAACCCCGGGTACGGGCGCCCTGCCCGATGCGGGCGACCGGGACGCGACCGACTCGACCAGTTCATGATGCGGAGACGGCCATGACGCAGAACAAGAATTCGGGACCTCGCGTCCCCACCGAGCGCCCTGATCGGGAGGCCGCCGCCCGCGACCCTGGCCCCGGCGCCAAGGATCGCCCCGGCTTCGACCTCGGCGGTGCAGTGGATCCGTCCAACAAGACCCAGGTGGGGTCAGGCACCATTCCCGGCGGGCCGAAGGGCAGCGCGTCCCAGGGCACCGATGCCGGGGGCCGTGCGACCGGACTCACCGATCCGAGCGGTTCGCGCTCCCTCGGCAACGAGGGCGATGCGGGCTCCGATTCCGGCTCCGGCACCACGGACGGCTCGGGCGGTCCTTCCTGATTTCAAGCGAGGTGACACGATGGCTCAATCGAACGACAAGTCCAATCAAGCGACCGAGAAAGATATCAGCGCTCCCCGCCTGACTCCGCAGGGCCGTGAGAATCCCGAGGCCGCGGGCGAGGATTCGACGAACCCGATGGGCGAGGGTGCCAAGAAGGGGCAGAGCGACAAGGCCGAGGGCTAGATCCGCTCATGCGCTGACGTCTTGGAGAGAAGCCGGGATAACCGGCTTCTCCTTTTACGAGCCCCCGTCCCGCCCGTAGATCCGAAACCCTTCCGCTCGCACAGACGATCGTAATAGCGGTCGATGGCCGGCAGATCGGGCCGGTCGAGCGGGATGCTCCGCCACCGGTGAACCGACAGGCCGATCACGATATCGGCACAGGTGAAATGCGGCCCCGCGATGTAGGCGCCGGTGCGCTGCAATTCCTGCCCGATCACCCGAACCGAAGCGCAGAACCTGTCCCACGAGGCCGCAACCTGCGCCTCGTCCTGAAAGCTCGGGTTCCGGCGCACGGTCGCCTGGAAGGCATAACGCCAAGTGTTGTTGAAATCGGAGATCTGCCAGTCCATCCACTTCTCGACATGCGCACGCTTGGCCGGATCCGTGGGCAGCAGGTCGTCACGGCCTTCGCGCGCTGCGAGATAGCGCACGATGCTGTTCGATTCCCAGAAGAGCTGGCCCGCATCCTCGAGCACCGGGATCATGCCGACCGGATTGAGCTTCTGGAACTCCGGGTCCGTGACGGGCCGCGTTCCGCCGCCCCAGTCGATGCGCTCGAAGGCAAGCCCGAGTTCCGCGCAGGTCCAGAGGACCTTCCGCACGTTGATGGACCCCGCATAGCCGTGGATCTTCAGCATGATGCCTCCCGATCTTCGTTCATGAAAAAGGCCGCTCCGAAGAGCGGCCTTTCAACTGTTCCCAAGGCGCTGCTTAAGCGCTCAGGGCTTCCTTCTGCTTCTCGGCGCGCTTGCGGTCGTTCGGGTCGAGGATCGCCTTGCGGATGCGGATCGACTTCGGCGTCACCTCGACGAGCTCGTCGTCCTGGATCCAGGCGAGCGAGCGCTCCAGGGTCATGCGGATCGGCGGCGTCAGGCGCACCGCCTCGTCCTTGGAGGTCGTGCGGATGTTGGTGAGCTTCTTGCCCTTCAGCACGTTGACCTCAAGGTCGTTCTCGCGGTTGTGCTCGCCGATGATCATGCCCTGATAGACCTTCCAGCCGGGCTCGATCATCATCGGGCCGCGATCCTCGAGGTTCCAGAGAGCGTAGGCCACGGCCTCGCCGGAATCGTTCGAGATCAGCACGCCGTTGCGGCGGCCGGCGATCTCGCCGCGATAGGGCTCGTAGGCGTGGAACAGGCGGTTCATGATCGCGGTGCCGCGGGTGTCGGTCATCAGCTCGCCCTGGTAGCCGATGAGGCCGCGGGTGGGAGCGTAGAACACGAGGCGCTGGCGGTTGCCGCCGGAGGGGCGCATCTCGACCATCTCGGCGCGGCGCTCGGACATCTTCTGCACGACGACGCCGGAATGCTCCTCGTCCACGTCGATGACCACTTCCTCGATGGGCTCGAGCAGCTGGCCGGCCTCGTCCTTCTCGAAGACCACGCGGGGACGCGACACGGCGAGCTCGAAGCCCTCGCGGCGCATGGTCTCGATCAGGATCGCGAGCTGCAACTCGCCGCGGCCGGACACGTAGAACGAGTCCTTGTCGGAGGCTTCCTCGATCTTGAGGGTCACGTTGCCTTCCGCTTCCTTGAACAGGCGGTCGCGGATCATGCGGCTCGTCACCTTGTCGCCTTCGGTGCCGGCAAGCGGTGAGTCGTTGACGATGAACGACATGGTCACGGTCGGCGGATCGATGGGCTGGGCCTGGATCGGAATGTCGTTCTCGGGCGCGCAGAAGGTATCGGCCACCGAGCCCTTCACGAGGCCCGCGATGGACACGATGTCGCCGGCCTCGCCGAGCTCGATGGGCTGGCGCTCGAGGCCGCGGAACGCGAGGATCTTGGACACGCGGCCGGTCTCGACCACCTTGCCTTCGCGGTCGAGCACCTTGATCGACTGGTTCGGCTTCACGGTGCCGGAGGAGATGCGGCCGGTGACGATGCGGCCCAGGAAGGGGTTGGCCTCGAGCAGGGTGCCGAGCATGCGGAACGGGCCTTCCTCGGTCTTGGCCGGGGGCACGTGCTCCAGCACGAGATCGAACAGGGGCGCCAGGCCCTCGTCGCTCGGGCCTTCCGGGGACTTCGCCATCCAGCCGTTGCGGCCCGACCCGTAGAGGATCGGGAAGTCGAGCTGCTCGTCGGTGGCGTCGAGCGCCGCGAACAGGTCGAACACCTCGTTGATGACCTCCGTGTGCCGGGCATCGGGACGGTCGATCTTGTTGATGGCCACGATCGGCTTGAGGCCGATCTTGAGGGCCTTGGAGACCACGAACTTGGTCTGCGGCATCGGGCCTTCGGCCGCGTCCACCAGCACGATGGCGCCGTCCACCATGCTCAGGATGCGCTCCACCTCGCCGCCGAAATCGGCGTGGCCGGGGGTGTCGACGATGTTGATGCGGGTATCCTTCCAGACGACCGAGGTCGCCTTGGCGAGAATCGTGATGCCGCGCTCCTTCTCGAGGTCGTTCGAGTCCATGGCGCGCTCTTCCACGCGCTGGTTCTCGCGGAAGCTGCCCGATTGCTGGAGGAGCTTGTCGACGAGGGTGGTCTTGCCGTGGTCGACGTGGGCGATGATGGCGATATTGCGTAGTTTCATAAGGGGTCTTTCAAAGCAAAGCAGCCCGGCTCGCGGCAAGCGTGGCCGCGCCCCTGGCTCGTACCGGGCGAAAATGATTGCACTGCCATATAGGCATCGGGGTGAGGCCGCAATAGGGCGGGAAACAGGATTGCAAGCTGGGCAGGACAGCAAACTCGCGCTACAGGGTTGCAGGATGGCATGAAGCCATGGGCGGCGGCCGCCGGCACGGCTCCCTGCCCGTTCGTCACGCGAGGTACTCGAAACACATGTCAGTTCAGCAACTGATCGACACCGACAGGGCCTTCAACGACATGGCCCAGAGGGAAGGCACGGGAAAAGCCTTCATCGCCTATTCCGCCGAGGATCCGGTGATGATCCGCCCGGGCAGCATGCCGCTGCTCGGCCGGTCCGCTTTCGTGGAATCCTTCTCCAAGGTCACCGGCTCGGCCCTGTCGTGGGAGCCCCTCAAGGCGGAGATCGCCGAAAGCCAGGACCTCGGCTACACCTTCGGCCGCTATACGCTCCGCGAGGGCGGGGAGATCAAGGGCCACGGGGTCTATGTGAGCATCTGGAAGCGGCAATCGGACGGCTCCTGGAAATTCGTGCTCGACGGCGGCGGAACGACACCGGAGCCGGTCACTATTTAGTGAAATGGCCAGCGCCTTGGGGCCCGCAGCGGGTGCTGCGAGCCTGAAGGTCGGTCGAGGGTGGCGTGCTGGGCAGCCCGGCTCGATGGTTGTGTGGAAGGTGAGAGCCAGACTGCTCGTCACGCGCGGT
>NZ_JAELXT010000034.1 GCF_016427565.1 Microvirga splendida | reverse complement strand
GGCCGAATACATTGATGCAGCTCTCACGTTTGTCACTCTGCCAACATCATCTTGCGACGCACGGCCGGACCATACAAGGTGGCACGTTCCGGACAGGGGGCCAACTTCCGCTTTGGACAGGAACATCGGGCGTTCCTGTCAGTGAACGAATTTCACTGCCTGGCCCAAAGAAGCCTTTCAGGATTGCATGTTTAGGACTCAGTCCACCCAAGCATAATACTGATAAGCAGAGCTCAGTGCTGATCGGTAGGTTTAGAAACTAAGACGGTGAACAGGGGTGTAATGAATTTCGGAATGGAGAGTTCTTTGAACCGAGTTCGGCTAGGCATAGCGTCAGATGCCAGAGAGAACTCCCATCTAAGCAATTATAATACATGACGATTAGATTCCGACAGAGCGGAGATCAATGCACATCCCAATACAGACTAAAACGAGGCTCACATCGTAGTCTGGCCAGCGCCCTCGCGTATCCTCGGTGTCACCCATGGGCGTATCAATGAGTCCTCTTCTCGGAAACGCGCAATCGCATCGGCTTGGCTGAGGGTGATATCAATATCATCCCAGCCGTTCAGAAGCTTCGTCCGCCAAACAGGATCGATGGCAAATGGAACCGAGCTTCCTTTCGCCGAGATCGTCTGCGCCTCGAGATCCACGGTCAGTTCCGCATTAGTTTCCTGGAGAAGCCTGATCAGCGCCTCACCGTCTCCCTCGTCCACTTTGGCAGGAAGAAGGCCGTTGTTGACGGAATTGGACGCAAAAATGTCGCCGAAACTCGGCGCGATCACGCAACGTATTCCATAATCTACAAGGGCGTAGACGGCGGCCTCGCGTGAGGAGCCTGCCCCAAAATTGCGTCTCGCCACGATGATCAGCGCATTGCGACTGGGCGTCCGGTTGAGAGGGAAGTCGGCGATCTCCGTACCGGTGCTCGTGAAGCGCATGTCGTGAAGCAGGTAGCCGCCATAGCCTTCGGCTCGTGAGCGCTTCATGAAGCGGGCCGGGATCAGCTGGTCGGTGTCGATATTGGCGTAGGGCAGGGGACACGCCGGGGCGGTCAGGCGCTGAAAGGGCTGCATCAGGATCGCTCCTCGATCAGGTGGCGGACATCGACGAGGGATCCGGTCACGGCGGCGGCCGCAACCATGGCTGGCGACATGAGATGGGTCCGTGCGCCGGGTCCCTGACGGCCCTTGAAATTACGGTTGGTGGTCGACGCGCAGCGCTCGCCGGGTTGCACGATGTCGCCGTTCATACCCACGCACATGGAGCAGCCTGACTCGACCCATTCGAGCCCGGCCTCCCTGAAGATCCGGTCGAGCCCTTCCGCTTCCGCCTGCTGCTTCACCAGGGATGAGCCGGGCGAGACGAGGCCTGGCACCTTCGCCTTGCGGCCGGCGAGCACCTGGGCGGCCGCCCGCAGATCCTCGATGCGGCTGTTCGTGCACGAGCCGATGAAGACGCGGTCGATGGAAACTTCGGTCAGTTTCTGTCCCGGCCTGAGATCCATATAGGCCAACGCGTCCCGAATCTGGGCAGCCTTGCCCGGATCCGAGATCGCCTTGGGATCCGGCACCGCCATGGTGATCGGCAGCGCATCCTCGGGGCTGACGCCCCAGGTCACCAACGGGGCGATTTCGGAACCATTTAGGGCGATCTCACGGTCGAACTCCGCATCCTCGTCGCTCTGCAGCCGCAGCCAATCCTGCGCTGCACGCTCGAAGTCGTCGCCCGCAGGCGCAAAGGGACGGCCACGCAGATAGGCGATCGTCGTCTCGTCGGGAGCAACCATGCCACAGCGCGCCCCGGCTTCGATCGAGAGATTGCACAGTGTGAGCCGCCCCTCCATCGACAGCGCACGGATGGCGAAGCCCGCATATTCGACCGCATGTCCCTGCGCGCCGTCGGCACCAATGCGCGCAATGATTGAGAGAGCAATGTCCTTAGCGCCGATTCCGGGCGCCAGCGTTCCATCGACGGTGATGCGCATGCGCTTTGGCTTTCGCTGCCAGAGCGTCTGCGTCATCAGTACATGCGCGACCTCGGAAGCGCCGATGCCGAAACCCCATGCGCCAAAGGCGCCGTGCGTGGAGGTGTGGCTGTCGCCGCAGACGATGAGCAGGCTCGGAAGCGTCAAGCCCTGCTCGGGACCCACCACGTGGACAATCCCTTGGCGCGGATCGTTGAGCCCGAACAGCAGCACCTCGTTCTCCAACGTGTTGCGCTCGAGCTGATCGATCATATTCTGGATGGCCGGATCGATGCTGCGTCCGGAACGGCGCGTCGGCACATAGTGATCGGCGATACCGAAGGTGAGTTCCGGGTGGGCGACCGTGGCGCCGCGCTCCTTCAGCTTGTTGAATGCGTGAAACGAACCCTCGTGAACGAAGTGTCGATCAACCCAAAGTAGAGTCTGACCATCCTCGCGCGTCATGATCGCGTGGCTATCCCAAAGCTTGTCGAACAGGGTCCGCGGACCGGAGGGGCTCTGCGCCATCTCGCTCTCCCGATTGGGCTCTTGTGGCTCATGTTGGAGCCGATGTCAGTATTTCCAAAGGGGCGGCTTGACGCAAGTGAAATGTCTTATAAGGTAGACAGGTAGCTGTCCTTTGTAGCAGTCAACACTGTTGCAGATCGGAGCGGACGACCTTGGTGGACGCAGTCGAACCCCTCAAAGCGCGGCGCATCTATCTTCTCCTGCGCGAGCGCATTCTGAACGGAGCGCTGGAGCCCGGCTCCCGCTTGCCGGGAGAGCTTTCGATTGCAGCCGAATACGGGGTGTCGCGCGTGACTGTGCGGCGTGCGCTCGATACCCTGGCCATCGACGGCCTCATCGACCGCCGCCCCGGTTCGGGAACCTTCGTTCAAGAGAACAGTTCGGTGCAGCCGATCGTGGCGGATCTCTCGAACGTGCTGTCCCATCTGGTCGAGATGGGACGCCGGACCAGTGTGCGGCTTCTGTCCTTTGCCTATGTGAACCCGTCGGAGAGCGTTGCCGCTGCGCTTGGGCTTGGGCCCGGGGAGCGGGCGCAGCGCTCAATCCGCGTCCGTCTTATCGATGGCGCCCCCTTCTCCTATCTCGTGACCCACGTGCCGGAGCGCATCGGTGTCACCTATTCCGAGGCCGATCTCGCCTCGATGCCGCTCCTCGGACTCCTGGAGCGATCGGGCATCGTGGTCGAGGAGGCGAGCCAAAGCATAGGCGCGACCTTGGCCGGACCGGACGTGGCCGAGGCTCTGGCGCTGGAGATCGGCTCGCCCCTTCTCTCGCTCACCCGTGTCGTATGGGATCCGTCGGGCCAGGGCGTGGAGCATCTCCATGCCCTCTACAGGCCGGATCGCTATTCCTTTCATATGGACCTTGTGCGGACCGGCGCCGTTGGCGCCCGCCGATGGAATCCGGTGGCAAAGCCCTCCACCGCAAGACCTGAGCCGAAAAAGCGCAAAGCTGAGGGGCCGAAGAGCCTCAAGCCAAAGCCCCGCCCGGTGCGGGTGTCCAACCAGAGGAGAACATCGACATGAAGAACATCATGCGTCCAACGCGCCGTTCGGTCCTGCGCGCAGGTGCCGCCTCGGCGGCTGTGCTTGCTATGCCGGCCTACCTGCGCGCGCAATCGCAATCCGTAAAGATCGGCATTCTGCAGCCTGTCACCGGCGCGCTTGCCCAGGATGGTGAATTCGGCCGCATGGGCGCCGAAATGGCCATCGAGGAGATCAACGATTCCGGCGGCCTCAAGGGCCTCGGCGGAGCCAAGATCGAGATGGTGTTCGGCGATGCCCGCTCGAACCCCGAGGCGGGCACCCAGGAGGTCGAGAAGATGCAGGCGGACGGCGTTGCCGCTATCGTCGGCGGCTTCGCGAGCCCCATCTGCCTGGCGGCCACCCAGGCCGCGGCGCGCTACGATCTGCCTTACATCGTCGATGTGGGCGTCAGCGACCCGATTGTGCAGCGCGGCCTCAAGAACACGTTCCGCTTCGCCCCCGGCTTCGGCATTGTCACCGGATTCGCAGTCGACAATCTGGTGAAGCTGAACGACAGTGCCGGCAAACCCGCCAAGACGGTGGTGCTCGTGCATGAGGACGGCCTGTTCGGCTCTGGTCTCGCCAAGCTCATGCAGGCGGAACTGCCGAAGCGCGGCTTCGAGATCCTTGAGACCATCGCGCACCCGACACCCGCGCGCGACATGTCGAATGTTGCCCTGCGCATCCGCTCGCTCAATCCTGATCTCGTGATCCCGTCGAGCTATTACGGTGAGTTCGTGCTGCTCGCGCGCACCATGCAGCAGCAGCGCATCCGGCCAAAGGGGGTCTATGCCGTCCTCAACGGCGCAGCCTCTAACTACCGCTTCGTGAAGGAGTTCCCCGACGCGGCCGACGGCATCATGGATTGCAATCACTGGTACGATCCGCGCAATCCCAAGGCACTGGAGCTCAAGAAGCAGGTCGAGGCGCAGGGCAAGGTCTTCGCCTATAACGTTCCGCTGAACTATTCCTGCGTGAAGCTTCTGGCCGATGCCATCAACCGCGCCGGTTCGACCGACCGCGCGAAGATCATCGAGGCGCTGAACACTTCGACCTTCAAGGACCACATCATGCCCTATGCCGAGACGAAGTTCGTCAACGGGCAGAACATGGGTGCCGCGCCCGTCAACACGCAGGTCCAGGGCAGCGACATCAAAGTGATCTTCCCTGACACCTTCGCGGATGCGAAGCCGAAATTCCCGGTGACCGGCTGATCCTGAGCAATGGCCCTGGGGTGCATAGTCGCTCCCCAGGGTCTTTGAGGAGTGACTTCGACGATGTATTCACCCGCCATCATAGCGGAAGCCGTCGTAAACGGATTGATGACGGGTGCCGTCTACGCGCTGATCGCGCTCGGCCTTACTCTGGTTTACGGCGTCCTTCATATCATCAACTTCGCCCATGGCGCGCTGCTTACCGCAGCTATGTTTGCGGTCTGGCTCGTGTATGAGGCTCTCGGTCTCGATCCTTATCTCGCCATCCTGCCGCTGACGCCTCTCTTCTTTGGGTTGGGCTATGCCGTTCAGCGCTTCGTGATCGGGCCGGCAAGCCATGGTAACGACAGCAATATCCTGCTCGTAACCCTTGGGCTTTCGATCGTGATCGAGAACGCCTTGCTGGCCGGATTTCGCTCGGATACGCGCACGCTCAACACCGATTACGGCTTTCAGGTCGTGGAATTCGGGCCGCTTCTACTGTCCAAGCCCCGATTGATTGGGTTTGGAGCGGCGATACTGGTCACCGTGCTCCTGTGGCTTCTACTCTCGCGCACCGATACCGGCAAGGCGATCCGGGCCGTTGCCAAGGAAAAGTTCGGTGCAAGCCTCGTCGGCATTGATGTCGCCCATGTCTATGCCGTGACATTCGGGCTCGGCTGCGCCTGCCTCGCCGTGGCGGCCTGCCTGCTCATGCCCACCTTCTATGTCAATCCGCGCATCGGGCAGGCTTTCGTGCTGGTCGCTTTCACGATCGTCGTGTTGGGCGGCATGGGGTCGATCCCAGGTGCGCTCCTCGGCGGATTATTCATCGGGTTCGTAGAGAGCCTCTGCGGGCTTTTCCTTGGGGATTCTCTCGGACAGATCGGCATTTTCCTCATCTTCATCCTGGTGCTGCTCGTACGGCCAACGGGAATGTTTGGAGCGAAGGCATGACATTCCGTGACATTGCCCCGATCGTCGTCCTGATCGCGCTCCTGGCCCTTGTGCCGGCTTTCATCTCGGCGAACACCGTTCTCAACTTCCTTGTTTTCACCCTCATCATCGCCCTCGCCGCGCAAGGGTGGAACATCCTTGGGGGCTTCGGCGGGCAGTTCTCGTTCGGCCATGCTGCCTTCTTCGGAACCGGCGCCTATGCGGCCGCGCTGCTCCAGGTTCGCCTCGGCATCAATCCCTGGATCGCCTTTGCCATCGGAACGGTGGCGGGCGCAGCCGTCGGCTGGGTGATCGGATATCTGAGCTTCCGTTCCGGTCTTCGCGGCTCTTATTTTGCCCTGGTGACGCTCGCCTTCGCCGAGGTGCTGCGCATTCTCGCCAATGCGGCGACCTTCACGGGCGGCGCTGCGGGCGTTCTGATCAAGCTGGATGTGCGGCCTGGCAACTTCCAGTTCGAAAGCCGGGGCGCTTTCTTCTGGATCGCGCTGGCCCTCGTCGGCGCAGTGCTCCTCCTGACCGGCTGGATCGAACGCTCGCGCTTTGGAGCACAACTCGTGGCCGTGCGCGAGAACGAGGCGGCGGCCAAGGCGCTCGGCGTCGATACGCTTCGGGTGAAGCTCGGGGCGATCACCATATCCGGGGCCGTGACGGCGGCGGCCGGCGGCCTCTATGCCCAGTATTTCCTCTATGTGGATGCCAATATCGCCTACGGCACTTGGATTTCTGTGGAGGCGATCCTTGCTCCCATCGTCGGTGGTCTTGGAACTGTGTTTGGGCCCCTGGTCGGCGCGGTAGCCCTGCACGGACTGGGCGAGATCACCAAGCTCGCGGCCGGCAGCGTTCCGGGCATCGATCTCATGGTTTTCGGCGGCCTTCTGATTGCGGCCGTTGCGTTCGCTCCAGCGGGCATCCTCGGCCTGCTGCGCCGCTCTGCCCGATCGAGAGGAGCCGCTCGCAATGCTTGAGGTGCAGAACGCGACCAAGCGCTTTGGTGGCCTTGTTGCCGTCAACCAAGCGTCCCTCAAGGTGGAGGCAGGCTCCATCACCGGCTTGATTGGCCCGAACGGTGCCGGAAAGACGACACTCTTCACCCTCATCTCTGGCTTCGAGAAGCCGAGCGAGGGGGGCGTACTGTTTGAGGGGGAGGATATCAGCAGTGATGAACCGCATGTGCGGGCCCGCCGTGGCATCGCCCGGACATTCCAGATCGTGCAGCCTTTCGCGGGCCTTTCCGTCCTCGAGAATATCGCCGTGGGCGCGCACTTACGCCATGCGAAGCGCAGCGATGCGTTGGCACGTGCCGAGAGGGTGGGCCAGCGTGTCGGTCTCGGTCCCGAACTCGATAAATCGGCCTCCAGCCTGACGGTGGCGGGCCGCAAGCGGCTCGAACTCGCCCGCGCTCTCGCAACGGAGCCGAAGCTGCTGCTGCTCGACGAAGTGCTGGCGGGGCTGAATCCTTCCGAGATCCGCGACATCATCCCCGTCATCCTGGCGATCCGTGAAGAGGGTGTCACGATCCTCATGATCGAGCACGTCATGCAGGCCGTGATGAATCTCTGCGAGCAGGTCTATGTGCTGGCGCAGGGCCGCATCATCGCCGAAGGGCCTCCCGCCGATGTCTGCGACGACCCGAAGGTCATCGAAGCCTATCTCGGGGCTGGCGCGGCCGAGCGCCTGAAGCGGGAGAAGGTCCATGCTTGAGGTCAGGGCCTTGAGAGCGGGCTATGGCAGCACGGAGGTGCTGCGGGGCCTAGATCTGTCCGTCGGGGCCGGCGAGATCGTCGCGGTACTGGGCTCCAACGGCGTGGGCAAGACGACGCTGAACAAGGTTCTCTCCGGTATCCTGCGCGCGAACGATGGCGAGATCCGCTTCGACGGAAAGCTCCTCACCGGCGCATCCTCGGCGGACATCGTAGAGGCGGGCCTCATCCAGGTGCCGGAAGGCCGCAAGATCTTCCCGAACATGTCGGTGCGCGAGAATCTCGAGCTCGGCAGCTATCGGCGTGGGCGCAAGCGGCGGTCCAGCAATCTGGAACGCGTCTTCGACACTTTCCCGCGCCTGCGGGAGCGCAGCGGCCAGGCGGCCGGCACCTTGTCTGGCGGCGAGCAGCAGATGCTGGCCATTGGGCGCGGGATGATGGCGGAACCGCGCCTGCTCATCCTCGATGAGCCGTCGCTCGGCCTGTCGCCGCTCCTCGTGGAGGAGATGTTTGCCCTGATCTGCCGCCTCAACGACGAAGGCCTGCCGATCCTTCTCGTCGAGCAGAATGTGGTGCAATCGCTCGAGTGCGCCTCGCGCGCCTACATCCTGGAGAACGGAATGATTGCCTTGTCGGGATCGGCCGAGCAGGTCCGCAATGATCCTGAGCTCAAGCGCGCCTATCTAGGCATGTGACGGAGAAGACCTCATGACGATCGTCACACAGAATGTCATTCCCGCATCCGTCCTTTTGCAGGACGGGCAGCCCATATGGCTCCGACAATGGGGCAGCTTCGCGGCCCGGATCGAGTTTTCAGACCTGCCGGAGCCTGTGGTGGCGCGCACGAGGCTCGTGCTCCTCGATTGCATCGGCGCTATTGCGGCCGGAATGCAGGAGCCAGAGATGCGCAGCCTCCTCGCGCGGCTTGGTGAGCGCGAGAGGACAGCAGGGCCGGTTCCGGTGATCGGAGCCGGGCGCCGCATGAGCGCGCTGCTCGCAAGCCTGCTCAACGGCACGGCGGGCACTATGCTGGAGCTGGACGAGGGCAATCAATATGCCCGCGGACATCCCGGAATCCATGTTGTCCCGGCGGCCCTGGCGGCTGGCGAGCGCCTTGCCGTTTCCGGCCCGGACCTGATCCTGGCGATCGCGCTCGGCTATGAAATTGGGTCCCGCGTCGGCATCGCGTCGAAACTGCGGGTGACCATGCATCCCCACGGCACCTGGGGCACGATCGGCGCTGCGCTGGCGGCGGCCCGGCTCGAAGGGGCCACGCCGGAGCAGATAATCGAGACTATCAACCTGGCCTCAAGCTTCGGCCTCTCTACCAGCCGTCGCACGATGCTGGAAGGCGGAACCGTGCGCAACACCTATGCGGGTTTCTCGAACCAGCTCGGTCTCATGGCTTGGGAGCTGCAGGCTTCCGGCTTCGTCGGTGAGACGGATGGCGTCGGGACCGTCTATGGCACCGTGATCGCTGAGAACTTTCAGCCGGACGAGATGGTACTGGAGCTCGGCGAGCGCTGGGAGATCGCCCGCAACTACTTCAAGCGACATGCAGCCTGCCGCTATACGCACGGCGCCCTCGACGCGCTCGGCGAAATCACGCGCCAGCTGGGTGGCTCGATCGATCCGGCCTCCATCGAGGCGATCGAGGTCGACACCTATGTCTGGGCGGCGCAGCTCGACTCGGCTGAACCCAAGAACATGCTCGCGGCAAAATTCTCATTGCCGTTCGCGCTAGCCACCTACATCGTCAATGGCGCCGCCAGCGTTCCAGCCTTCCGCGAAGAGGCCCAGGCGAATGTCGTCGCCCGCGATCTCGCACGCCGCGTCTCGGTGCGTGAGGATGCAGCGCTGACGGCGATGCTTCCGGGCCTGCGCCCGGCCCGGGTGCGGGTGTGCCTGAGGGACGGCCGGCAATTGGCGGCCGAGGTGCTTACCAACAAGGGTGACACCGAAGACCCGTACTCGCCCGAGGATGTGCGCGCCAAGTTCGGTGAGCTGGTGGAGCCCGTCTGGGGCGGCCCGCATGCGGAGCGCATCATGGCCGAGGTCGACGCTATCGATGGCGCATCCGACATCCGCGGACTTCTGGACCTTCTTGCGCGCTCTCCCCAACACGGTTCGTCACAATGAATTTCAGAGAACGGCTTCTTCAGAACAAGGTTGTCGTAGCGCCTGGTGTCTACGATCCGCTGACCGCATCGATCGCAACGGAGGCCGGTTTCGAGGCGCTCTACCTGTCCGGTGCAGCGATCGCCTATACCCGCCTCGGGCGCCCCGATATCGGCTTGGTGTCCGTGAGCGAAGTCGCCGAGACCATTGCGCTGGTGCGTGACCGGGTGTCGACCCCGCTCGTGGTGGACGCGGATAACGGCTACGGCAATGCGCTCAACGTCCAGCGCACAGTGCGGATCTTCGAGCGGGCCGGCGCGTCAGCAATCCAGCTTGAGGACCAGAGCTTTCCCAAGCGCTGTGGCCACCTGCAGGATAAGTCGATCATTACTGCCGATGAGATGGCCGGCAAGATCAAGGCAGCCGTTGATGCCCGCGCTACCGCGGAAACCATCATCGTCGCCCGCACCGATGCGGTCGCCGTTGAGGGCTTTGAACCGGCGATCGAGCGGGCCCGGCTTTATGCCGAGGCGGGGGCCGACGTGCTGTTCGTGGAGGCTCCCAAGTCCCGCGAGCAGCTCGCCGCGGTCACGTCCGCCCTCGGCTCGTTGCGCCCGCTCCTCGCCAACATGGTCGAGGGTGGGGAGACGCCTCTGTCATCGGCGCATGACCTCGGCACACTCGGCTTCCGTCTCGTGATCTTCCCGGGCGGGATCGTGCGTGCCCTGGCCCGAACCGCGCAGGATTATTACCGCTCGCTTCAAACCCACGGCACCAACGAGCCTTTCCGCGATCGCATGTTCGACTTTACGGCGCTGAACCGCCTCATCGGTACACCTGAGATGCTGGCGCTCGGCGAGCGCTACGAATCCTTCGACCGGGAGAATGACCAATGAGCCCGATCGATCCCGTTACGCTGGCCGTTCTGAAAGGGCGGCTCGAGCAGATCGCGGACGAGATGGACGCGACCCTCTATCGCTCCGCATTCAACCCGATAATTGCGGAGGCCCGCGACGCCTGCCATGGGCTTTACCATCCCGTCACTGGAGCGACCCTCGTTCAGGGGACGAATGGGCTGCCCATCTTCGTCGGTGCAATGGCGTTTGCGGTGAAGGCCGTGATCGACAAGGTCGAGAGGGAAGGGGGACTGGAGCCAGGCGATACCTTCCTGTTCAACGATCCCTATGACGGCGGTACGCATCTGAACGATTTCCGCCTCGTGCGGCCGATCTTCCGGGAGGGCAAGCTCTATTGCTGGCTCGCTTCCGTCGGCCATTGGCTCGATATCGGCGGCAACGTGCCGGGCGGTTTCAACGCGCAGGCGACCGAAAGCTTCCAGGAAGGCGTACGCTTTCCGCCCGTCAGGTTCATCCGGGCAGGGGTGATGAACGAGGACATCCTGGCGATCCTCTCGGCAAATGCCCGCGTGCCGGTGTCGAATTTTGGCGATCTCAACGGCCAGCTTAATGCTCTCGATCTCGGCGAGCGCCGTCTGACGGAACTTCTCGACGAATATGGCGATGCGGTCGTCGCCACGGCTTTCGACGCCTTTTCGGATCGCGCGGAGGCGATGATGCGCGCCGCCGTCAGTGCGCTGCCGGATGGCATCTATCCGTTCGAGGATTACCTCGACAACGATGGCATCACTGATCAGCGGCTCACGATTGCCCTGGACCTGACCGTCTCAGGCGATTCCATGGTTCTGGATTTCTCACGCTCCTCCGCGCCCTGCGCCGGACCACTCAACATCGCCTATTCCACGGCGGTTGCCTGTTGCTATGTGGCTCTCAAGCACGTCTTCACCGACGTTCCGGCCAACGCTGGCTGCCTGCGGCCGATCACCTTCGTCATTCCAAGCACGACGCTCCTCGGCGCCAAAGCGCCGAAGCCCGTTGGGGGATATACGGAGACGATCCTTCGTGTCATCGGCGTCGTCTTCGGTGCTCTGGCCAAGGCCGATCCGAGTCGTGCGACGGCCGGGCCGTTCGGCACCATCAATGCTCTGTCGCTGGCGGGGCACCGCGCTGATGGATCGCGCTGGGTGATGTTCTCGTTCTTCGGCGGAGGCCTCGGCGGCAACCCGGAGAGCGATGGCCTGAACCATGCCAACAATCCGATTTCGACGGCAACGATCCCGCCGGCGGAAATCTTGGAGGCCGCCTATCCGGTGATGTTCACCCAATGGGCGCTGCGGCCGGATTCCGCGGGAGCGGGGATCCATCGCGGCGGTGTCGGCGCGATCTACGAGATCGAGTCCTTGACGGATGCGGATGTGTTCCTCCTCGGCGAGCGCGGAAGGTTCGCGCCGTTCGGCGTGGCTGGTGGTCTGCCCGCGTCTTTGAACCAGTTCTTCTGGCAGTCGGATGAGGGCGAGCAGTCGCCGCCCATGGCTTCCAAGGTGGCAAACGTGAAGATCCGGGCAGGACAGCGCGTGCGCCTGGAATCGCCCGGTGGGGGCGGGTGGGGCAATCCTCTGGAGCGTGACCCGCAGCGCGTCGCCCGTGACGTGCGGCTGGGCTACGTCAGTGCCGAGACGGCGGCGCGGGATTACGGCGTCGTGGTGACGGAGAATGGCGAAGTGGACGAGAGCGCGACCATCGCTCTGAGAAAGGGAGCGGCCGCATGAACGCCGTCGTGGGAAAGATCGTCGGCGTGGACGTAGGCGGAACATTCACGGACCTGTTCTATTACGACGAGGATGCAGCCCGGTTCCGCACGGCAAAGGTCCCGTCGAACCGCGGCGACGAAGCCATCGGGTTTCTCGAAGGCCTGAAGACCTTCGGACCTCTCGCACAGCTCGGCTCCATCGTGCACGGCACGACAGTGGGCACCAATGCCCTGCTGGAGCGCAAGGGGGCTCGGATCGGCCTCATCACCACACGCGGGTTCCGGGATGTGCTTGAGATGCGCCGTCGCGACCGCCGGAACACGTGGGGGCTCTGGGGGGATTTCGTTCCGGTCGTTGACCGTGACCTGCGCCTCGAAGTGGGCGAGCGCACCATGGCGGACGGAACTATCCGGGAGGAAATCAATTCGGACGAGGTCAAGGAGATCGCCCGGACATTGCTGGCGCGCGGCGCTGAGGCCCTCGCCATGGTCTTCATCAACGCTTATGCCAATCCCGCGAACGAGCTGAAGGCCCTCGCCGCGGCCCGAGAGGTCTGGCCGAACGAGAACATCGAGTGCTCGGCTCAGATCCTGCCGGAAATCCGGGAGTTCGAGCGCACATCGACGACGGCGCTTAACGCCTATCTTCAGCCGGTGGTCGGCAGCTATCTCGGCAAGCTGAATCAGGCTCTGGCACAAGAGAAGTTCTCAGGCAAGTTCCACATCGTTCAGTCGAACGGCGGTGTCATGTCCACCGCGACGGCTCGGCGCCTGCCTGTGCGCACGGCTCTGTCCGGCCCCGCGGCAGGCGTGATTGCTTCAGCCGCTATCGCGAAAGCCGCGGGCTTTCCGGACGTGATCACAGGGGATCTCGGCGGAACCTCCTTCGACGTATCGATCGTGGTCGACGGCGAGACGGCGCTTGCGGCGCAGACCACCATCGATTTCGGTCTCGTCATCCGGACGCCCATGATCGAGATCACCACGATCGGAGCGGGCGGAGGCTCGATCGCCCATGTGGATGCGGGTGGGCTGCTCCAGGTCGGGCCGGAGAGCGCGGGATCGCGCCCTGGGCCGGTGGCCTATGGGCAGGGCAACACGCGCCCGACGCTCACCGACGCCAATGTGGTGCTGGGGCGCATCAATGCTGAGCGCCCCATCGGCGGAAAGCTTGCACGTCTGGATGTCGAGGCCGCGAAGGCTGCCATCGCCAAGCACGTGGCGGAGCCGCTCGGGCTCGATGCCATGCAGGCGGCAGAGGCCATCGTGCGAGTTGCAAACGGTAAGATGGCCGGCGCCATCCGCCTCGTGTCCATCGAGCGCGGACATGACCCCGGTCGCTTTGCCGCCGTGCCATTCGGTGGCGGGGGAGCCCTGCATGTGGGAGCATTGATCAAGGATGTGGGCCTGAAGGCTGCGCTCGTGCCGCG
Source organism: Microvirga splendida (assembly GCF_016427565.1). Lineage (GTDB taxonomy): Bacteria > Pseudomonadota > Alphaproteobacteria > Rhizobiales > Beijerinckiaceae > Microvirga > Microvirga splendida. The sequence goes on along the minus strand of NZ_JAELXT010000034.1, from coordinate 30,729 downwards.
CTATCCGGGCGTGACCTCGGCGCTCGGCTGTGTCATCGCGGATATCCGGCACGATCAGGTGCAGACCGTGAACCTACTTCTGGACCAGCTCGACGACGCGGCTCTCGATCAGCGCATGGTCGAGGAGGCGGAAGCCTCTCGAGCGGTTGTGGAGGAGGCCGGCCTTTCGGTCGAGCGGATCGACATCCTGTTCGAACTCGACATGCATTATGTCGGCCAGACCCACACAGTCAGCGTTCCGCTTCCCGTCTCGCTCCAGAATGGAACGACCGGAACTACTGCGTTCATCGTCCGGGAGGCTTTCGAGCGCGCCTACCAAGCCTCGTTCAGCCGCCTCCTGCCGGGTGTGCCGGCCAAGATCGTCAACCTGCGCACGGCCGCCGTGGGACGCAGGCCTCATTTCGACCTCTCAGCGCTCGCGCCCGAGGCTTCCGCGAGCCTGGAGACGGCACGGCTCGGCGGCCGGCCGGTCTGGTTCGACGGCGACTGGCATGACACCGCGATCTATGCGCGCCTCGACCTTCCGGTCGGCGCGGTCGTGCATGGGCCGGCCATTCTCGAGCAGCCTGACGCGACCACCGTCATCGATCCGGATCTCGTCGCGCGGGTGGACGATTTCGGCAACATTATCGTGGAGCGCGCCATATGAGCGAAGCCGCCATCCCGGTGGAGCGCACGGCGCTCCTCATCGTCGATCTTCAGAACGACTTCCTCCATCCGGAGGGCGCCTATGGGCGGGCGGGGCAGGGAGCGCCGGAAATCACAGCCCTTCCAGAACGAGTGAAGCCACTGGCTGACCTGTTGCGCGCTAAGGGCGGTTATGTCGCCTCGACGCAGTTCACCCTGGTGCCGGCAAAAGGCGGCGAACCGCTGATCTCGCCTCATCTCAAGCAGCTTCGGCCCTTCCTCACGAAGGGAGACTTCCAACCTGGCGCCTGGGGGCATGAGCTCGTGGATGTCCTGCAGCCGGCCGATCTGACCGTCGAGAAGATCGCCTATTCGGCCTTCTACATGACCAGGCTCGAATGGGTGCTGCGCAAGTGCGGCATCGAGCGGCTTCTCGTCTGCGGCATCGTCACCAATGGTGGCGTCGCATCGACCGTGCGTGATGCGCATGTGCGCGACTTCGACACCGTTGTGCTCGAAGACGGGTGCGCGGCTTTCTCACCTGCCGTGCAGGCCACGGCCATCGATGCCTTGCGGCCAGTCTGCCGTGTCGCTTCCATTTCCGAGGTCATGAGAGAGATCGAAGACGCATGAGCATTCTTTCGGCGGAGGGGATTGCCTTCGACGTGAAGGTTCCGGTTGTCATTATTGGTGCTGGCGCGGCGGGCCTCGTCGCAGCGCTGTCGGCCTGTGAGGTCAGACAGGATGTCCTGGTTCTCGAACGTAATGCCGTGCCGCGCGGCTCGACGGCTCTCTCGGCCGGATTGATCCCCGCTCCCGGCACCCGGTGGCAGAAAGCGGCCAGGATCGTCGACAGCCCGGAGCTGTTCGGACGCGATATCGCAGCCAAGGCGAGCGGCGAGCCGGATCCCATGCTCTTGGATACGGTGACCAAGGCGATCGGGCCGACACTCGAATGGCTTGCGGATCATCACGATCTGCCATTTTCCGTGATCGAGAATTTTCGCTATCCGGGACATTCTGTCTGCCGGATGCACGGCCTGCCGACCCGGTCCGGTACGGAATTGGTCGACCGTCTGCGCGAGGCGGCAGACCGGGCGGGCGTCAATATCCTCTGCGATGCCCGTGTTACGTCCTTGTTCGCAGAACTGGACGGCCGCGTTGTGGGAGTGGAGGTCGAGCGCCCTGACGGCACAAAGGAGAGGATCGGGTGCGTGATGCTCATCCTTGCCTGCAATGGTTATGGCGGTAACAAGGATCTCGTGCAGCGCCACATTCCGGAACTCGGCAACGCGCTCTACTTCGGCCACGAGGGCAATCAGGGTGATGCCCTGCTCTGGGGACAAGCGCTGGGGGCTGCCACGCGGAACCTGTCGGGTCACCAGGGGCATGGGTCGGTCGCGCATCCCCATGGCATTCTCATCACATGGGCGACGATCACGGAGGGCGGGTTTCAGGTGAACCTGCGCGGCGAGCGCTTCTCCGACGAAAGCCACGGTTATTCTGAGCAGGCGGCTGTCGTGCTGCGGCAACCGGAAGGACTTGCCTGGACAATTTTCGATGCGCGCATCGCCGGCATTGCCCGACAGTTCGAGGATTTCCGTCAGGCAGAAGCGCTCGGGGCCATTCTGACAGCGGAAGCCGTCGAGGGTCTCGCGAGGCAGACGAGCCTCCCTGTTGATAGCCTCAAGTCAACTTTCGACCAGGTTGATGGGCTGAAGCTGGCTGGCGGGTTGGACCACTTCGGGCGCAACTTCGTCGGCGCGCCACCTCTGCAGTCCCCGTTTCATGCCGTGAGAGTCACCGGAGCGCTGTTCCACACCCAGGGTGGGCTTGTGATCGACGGCAACGCCCGTGTCATGCGCGAGGACGGAACGGCGCTGCCCAACCTCTTTGCTGTCGGCGGAGCAGCCTGCGGCGTCTCAGGTTCCAAGGCGGAAGGCTATCTATCCGGAAACGGACTTCTTTCAGCCGTCGCCTTGGGTCGCGTGGCCGGCCTCGCTACTGCCCGAGCAGGAATGATGTTGCATAAAATCAATTAAAGGGTCCCACACATATGAGGTTAGCGCCGCGTAGGCGTTGTTTGGGTGAAAGTATTAGATCGGTGTAACTGAGATGAACATGGAGCAATCAATATAGGGGCTGAATGCCATACTTATATGGGATACAATGTCTCTTCTTGGCACCCGCCGGTCGTTTGCCTTGTGGCTGCTTGAGCCTCAGGTCCGGAACTTGCCCCGTAACAGGCTTTAGGCTCTGAGGCGGCTCGATGGCGGGCCGCCCCAGGCGGTCAGATCTCAACCTGTTCCGCAACCAGAAGGGCATCGTCGATATCAATCCCCAGATACCGAACAGTGCTCTCGATCTGGGTGTGACCCAAAAGGAGCTGCACGGCCCGGAGATTGCCTGTTCTCCGGTAGATCATTGACGCTTTGGTGCGCCGAAGGGAGTGAGTGCCGTAGGCGAGGGGATCAAGGCCGATCGCGCGAAGCCAGGATGCCAGCAAGCGAGTGTACTGACGCGTCGTCATGGGCCTCGCTCGATTGATCCGGCTCGGAAACAGCGGCTCGCCCTTGTGCAAGTCCTTCTTCTCCAGCCAGCGCGCCACAGCCTCCCGGGTTTGCTCTGTAACCTCGAACTGAACGAGACGGCCGGTCTTCCGCTGCATGACAGTGGCGCGGGATCGCACCCGTCCATTGAGGGCCACGTCATCGACGCGGAGTGTGACGAGGTCACAGGCTCGCAGCTTGCTGTCGGGGGCCAAGTTGAACAGAGCCAAATCCCGGATGAGATGAGCAAGCTGGAGCCTGACCCGAATGGACCAGATCTCTTTAGCTTTGAGAGGCGGCTTGGGTCCGATTAGCTTGCCCCGGTTCCAAGCGGAGTTGGTTCGGCAGGGATGGGCAGCGATACCGTCTTGCATTGCAGTGCTCCTGACATGAAGCCCCACAATGAATCTTGGCCGTTCTGCCGATAAAACCAGACTGGGTATTTCTCCGAAAGTCTTCGTCGGCTTAAACGAGGTAAGCTGGACCTTCTTCGCCTAGCGTCGATCTCCTCCTTGTGACCCAGTACAGACTTTCCCTCGGCGATTCCCGCGCCCGGCTCACACCGGGATCATGTCCGGGATGTTCACGAAAACTGTGTTCACCTCAAGCGGGGTGGGCCAAGCCGCGGTCCATCGCCTCGTGGTGATGTCGATTTCGGGTCGAACTCGTCCGACATAATGGCGGTCGAGTTGAGCAAAGTGACGGCCCGTCGGCGAATCCTGCTTGGCGACCGCCGCCTGGGAGGGGACTAATGTGCTCCGACCATGTCACATCTGAGAACTCGGCCCGCGCCGGCGAGGATGTCGGACCTGCGAGCAGGATCGCAAAGAAGGAAATGAACATGCCGGAGGCATCGTCGATGTGTCCCGTCCAGGCGGACAGCGCAACGTGGTGGGCGAATGTGCTTCTGGAGCATTATGGCATCCGGGCCTCCCTCACTCCCCTGGACGGCGAATACGACTTGAATTTCGCCGTGCATCAGGAAGGAAGGAGAACCCATGTCCTGAAGGTGATGCGGCCCGGATGCGAGAGCTCGCTCATCGAGGTGCAATGCCAGGCACTCAACCACGTCGCGCAGCACGGTCCGGAGGTGGTCGTGCCTCGCGTCGTGAGGCCGCGGGATGGTTCCCTGTTCGTGTCCGCCCCCGATCGGGACGGTCGGGAACGGCTGGTCTGGCTCATCACGAACCTTCCCGGCCGGGTCTACAAGCAAAGCAACCCGCAGCCGCTGTCCCTGCTGCGCGAGATCGGAGCGACCCTTGCGGCCATGGATCGGGCTCTCGAGGGCTTCGCCCATCCTGCTCTCGGACGGGAGATCAAATGGGATCTCCGCCGATCGGGATGGATCCGCGGTTCGATCGGCCTGATCGACGGTGCCGATAGGCAGGCGATCGTCGAACGGATCGTCGCCGAATTCGAAGGCGGCCTGCTGGGGTGCCTGACCGCGCTTCCCAGCACCGCGATCCATAACGACATCAACGACTACAACATGCTCGTGGATGCGGGTACGGGAGAGCCGCGGCTCTCGGGCATCATCGACTTCGGCGACATGATCGATGGCCCGGCGGTTGCGGAACTCGCGATCGCCGGAGCCTACGCGGTTCTCGGCCAGGAGCGGCCCATCGCGGCCCTTGCGGCGCTCGTCGCCGGGTACGACAGCGTCCGGCCGCTGAGCGATGATGAACTCGCCTTGATCTATCCTCTCGTCCTGACGCGACTTGCCGTGAGTGTCACGAACTCCGCCATCGTGAAACGGGAGAGGCCCGACGACCCCTATGTCACGGTGTCCGAGCAACCGGCCTGGAACTTCCTGGAGACGAGCTCCGGCCTTCCGCGCGATTGGGTCCTGTCATGCCTTCGCGTCTCGTGCGGGCGCGCCGGACATCCCCGTGCCGACGCCGTGATGGGCTGGATCGCAAGCCGACGGGGCCGGTTCGCGCCGATGTTCGGGCGGAGCCTGGACGGGATTCCGGTCATGGACCTGAGCGTCGCCAGTCCCGCATCGCCGCGCAACCCGTTCGCGCTCGATCCCGACGACCTGGACGACGCGGTCGCGGAAGCGATGAGGGGCGCGGAGGCAGGACTCGGCCGATATGGCGAGCCGCGTCTCATCTATACCGGGCCCGAGTTCAGGAAGACTCCCTATGCAGGATCCCACAGGCGCACCGTTCACATCGCCGTCGATGTGTTCATCGACGCCGGCACGGAAGTCCGAGCACCCTTGGACGGGATCGTCCACGCCGTAGAACTGCGGACCGCGCCACTCGACTACGGCGGCGTCGCGGTCCTGGAGCACGCGACACCGGAGGGCGACAGGTTCTACACGCTCTACGGTCACCTGGCGGCAGACGTCGTCACGCGTCTTTCGCCGGGACAGACCGTGGCCGCCGGGGAGGTCATCGCCCTCATCGGCGACCGGGCGGAGAACGGCGGCTGGACCCCTCACGTCCATTTCCAGCTCGGCCTGACCACGCTGGGGCGCGGCGCGGATTGGCCTGGCGTTGCCGATCCCGACGAGGCCGCCGAATGGATGGAGCTGTTCCCGAACGGGGCGGCCCTCCTGAACCTGGCCGATGAGGCGACCGCCGCCGTCACCATCGACTCCGGCGAGATCCTGACCCAGCGCAAAAAGCGCTTCGCGGGAAACCTGAAGCTCTCCTATCGCGCGCCGCTCACCCTGCTCCGAGGATATCGACAGTTCCTGTTCGACCAGCATGGCCGGACTTACCTCGACGGGTACAACAACGTGCCGCATGTGGGTCACTGCCACCCGCGGATCGTCGCCGCGGCAGAGCGGCAGAACCGGCTGCTCAATACCAACACGCGGTATCTCCACCCGGCGCAGGTCGCGTATGCGGAGGCGCTGACGTCGCGCCTCCCCGATGAGTTGAGCATCTGCTTTTTCGTGAACTCGGGAAGCGAGGCGAACGAACTCGCCCTACGGCTTGCGCGGGCCCACACCGGGGCCATCGACACGATCGTCATGGAGGCCGGTTACCACGGCAACACCAACACGGCGATCGATATCAGTCCGTACAAGTTCGACGGTCCCGGGGGACGGGGCGCACCGGACTGGGTTGAGGTCGTGCCTGTCGCCGATTCCTACCGGGGTCCGTACAAGGGAAGCGATCCGGAGGCCGGGCGCAAATACGCCGATCACGTGCGCGCCGCCGTCGAACGGATCCACGCGCGTGACCGGAGGGTCGCAGCCTTCATCTGCGAAATCTTCCCGAGCGTCGGCGGCCAGCTCATCCCGCCGCCGGGCTACTACGGCCATGCCTACGAGGCCGTCCGCTCGGCCGGGGGCGTGTGCATCGCCGACGAGGTGCAGACCGGACTCGGCCGCATCGGCACCCACCAATGGGGTTTTGAGACGCAAGGCGTCGTTCCCGACATCGTCGTCCTGGGCAAGCCGATCGGAAACGGGCATCCGATCGGCGCCGTGATCACGACGCCGGCGATTGCGGCCTCGTTCGCGAACGGGATGGAATTCTTCAGCACCTTCGGCGGGAGCACGCTTGCTTGCGTGATCGGCCACGAGGTCCTTCGCGTCGTCGACGACGAAGGCCTCCAGGCACAGGCCCTGGACGTCGGCACATTCATGCTGGATGGGTTGCGCGGGCTTCAGGACGAGAGCGCGATCATCGGCGACGTCAGAGGGTCGGGGCTGTTCATCGGCGTAGAGCTGGTCCGGGATCACGACAACCTGGAGCCTGCGCAAAAGGAAGCCTTATATATCGTGAACCGCCTTCGCGAACACCAGATCCTGATCGGGACCGATGGACCGTTCGATAACGTGCTGAAGATCAGGCCTCCTCTCTGCTTTACCCGGGAGGACGCGTCCCATCTCCTGCATCGGCTTGCAGCGGTGCTCAGGGAGGAACCCTGCCGCCTGTAGGGGCGGCAACGTCACGAGGTGGGGCCCGTGTCTCAGGAGAATACGGTTCTGAAGTTGGTGGCCAGGACCATGTGGGTGCGCACGTCGGCGACCCCGGACATGGTCGAAACCCGATCCCGGACCCTGTTGAGGGTCTCGACCGCGTCGGCGGCAACATCCAGCACGAGGTCGATGTCGCCGGCCACGGATCGGCATTGAATGACCTCGTCGATCTGCCTGATGGCATCGACGACGCCGTAGGCGGGCGTCCTCTCGAGCTTCACGAGCAGGACGGCCTGGTTTGGCCTCGGCGAGACGCTGTCGGACAGGATGGCGCAATAGCCTTGAATGAATCCCTCCCGCTCCAGACGCCGAAGACGAGCCGTCAAGGTGCTGCGGGACAGGCCGACGGCTCTTGCCAGTTGCTTCAAGGGTTCGCGACCGGAGCGTGCCAGGATCGCGAGGATCTGGCGGTCGGTTTCGTCGAGAGATGTCATGATGTTTCTCTAGCTCTTGTCGTCGTACGCGAGGCATCCGCTCCAACTGCCAAGTCATTTGATCGAACCGAACAAATCAAGGGGCATCGGCAGCCGGAGCGCGTCCAGACGCGATTTCCATAAGTTGGACAGACGCTCGGGCCGATCTTCGATTGTGTGGTCAAACCGACAATCATCATGGTAGCCCGAGCCTCGACTACGATTGCGAAGCCGGGCTGCATGCCAGATTGGTTATGGGGCATCTGGCAAGCAACGGCTGCTATGCGGCATCCTACCGGCGTTCGTTGATGGCCCCAGGAATGCTGCCGTCCCCAGACGTGCTCGATCCGAGGACCTGGGCATTCACTGACTGACCGAGGGATGTCGGCTCATGGCAGATTTTGTTGAAAAACTCGCGGGTGCTACTTCGTCGGTCTACTGCTGGGGTTAGTGTGCTAGAGCGGATACAACATCCTGTATGCTGACTACGCGGAAAATGGCACTTGCAGACTTTTTCAACGGTATCGGCACATCCCGGAAGTAAGCCGAATGTCAGCCCACCAAGAGAACACCGGACGTTCCTGAATAGCACGGGATCGTCATTGCCTGACCCAGAGGAGACCTCCGACGGTGATTGGAAGTCCCAAAAGTCTGCGGGCACTGAGCAGATGAGGGCGGCTTGGCGCGCAGATCGGTGCGATCAGACAAGGTCTTGCTCAGGCAAGGTAAAGACCCGTTGCGGCTTCTCGACGTCTCGCAACTGGTGGCGTCCGAGATCGACCAGGGGGTGGTCCACCTCCCGCGCAAGGGCGTGCGAGACGAGCACTGGCCGGTTCAGGCGCTTGGCCAGATCCAGGAGCCTGCTGGCCCGATTCACGGCCGGGCCGATTACCGTGAAATCGAGCCTGCGTGAGGCCCCGACATTGCCATAAGCAACTTCGCCCACATGCAGCGCCAGGCCGTGCTCCAGAGGAGGGCTGCCGGAGGAGCGGCGCAGGACGTTCTCGGCCTCAGATCTCCGGCAGAACTCCTGTGCGGCCGCCAGCGCCCTGCGGCAGGCTGCCATGCGGTCGTGCTCGCCCGAGTTCGGAAAGATTGCCAGCACAGCATCGCCGATGAACTTGAGTACCTCGCCGCCATGCGCCTCGACCACCTCGCCGATGATGCCGAACCAGGCGTTCAGATGGGTCAGCACGACCGGGATGGGCGCCTGCTCGGACAGAAAGGTGAAGCCCCGCAGGTCGGCAAACCAAATCGCCGCCTCGATCATCTCGACGGCGCCGCGATCCACACGGCCCTCGATGATGCGCTGCCCCGTACGAGGACCGACATAGGTGTCGAGCAGGTCGACGGCGATGCGGCGCAGGACATGCCGCTCCAGATATGGGCTCAGAAGCTTCGCGCCGAATTCAAGCCGATCGAATGATATGGCGTCGAAGCCCTGCGGGTGCTGGGTGGCGAAGGAGATCACGGCGGTCCGGGTCTGGTCCAGGAAGGGCAGGGGATACATGACGTAATCGGTCGCGCCAGCCAGGCGCAGTTCCTCGAGGAGCGGTAGGTCGGGCAAGGGGGCCTCAAGCCGACGGCGGAACGGCCGTGCTGTTTCATCGACGATCCGTGTCGGGCTGTTCAGGTAAGACGGCGATGTGGCCGCTGTAGCCCGATCAGACCCCCGCACAGACAGGCTCTCGTTCGTCCAGACATGCTGCCACCCACTCACCTCCGGATGCAGCACCTCGAGGCCCAGCGAGGCGCGCCAGACCGGAATACCGGAGCGCACGACTTCCTGGCAGAAGCCGGCGAACAGCCCTTGTACTGTGCCATGCGGTGCCTCGCTGGCCAGCCAGCGCGCGAAAGCTTCTGTGTGATCCATCGATTCCTTCCCTCCCACGCGATCGGCCTGCCCTGGAGCGTATTCGGACAAAACGCGTCAGGCACACCGGAGGAAACGCGAACCGCTTCGCTCCGGCGCACAGGCTTGTGGAGCCGACTTCTCCCGCTGGGTCTTAGCGGCCGCTTCATGGAGCCTGACACAGGGTGTTGGGGAGGTCGCTAGTTTGGGAAAAGGGGAATACCGCGCAGAGCCAGCCAGAACACCAGGCCTGTGCCGGCGGAGTAAGCCGAGGCTGCGACAACAACCCCGCTGATTGCCTGCCATGGCCTGAGCAGACGCCCAGCGATCAATCCAACCACAGGCAGCACGTGCATCGCGTGCATGCCGAGGAAATGGGCCGTCCGCAGATCCCCTCCCGTGCGGGACCAGCCAACGACCGGCAGGCCGTCTGCATCTGAGCGTACGCCGCCGATCCAGTGGCCGTCCCCGGCTGAGAGCACAGCGCCGGCACCGGCCCCAAGAACGAAAGTCAGCACCAGGCCCAGCACCACAGACAGCCAGAAGGCGGTGCTCCAACGGGCCGGCCGGTGGCGCCACAAAAGCGCTGCGACCGCGGGGCTCATGGCCGTCAGCGTGACGGCCCCGATACCCATGAGGGTGTACATCGCACCATGGAAAGGATCGCTCACGTTGTAGTGGGAGGCGAGGCCGCGCGCGGCTTGGAAAGTGATATAGGCGATCTCGAAGGTGGATGCTGCAATCGCTACACCCACCAGCACCGCAACGACGCGCCCGCGTCGGACCCCTTCGGGCAGGGCTGCCAGGAACCAGGAGAGCGTCAGCAGGTAGACCCCGACGGAGGCCTGGAACTTCAGCGGCTTGATCCAGATGGGGATGTCGTTGAGGGTGCGCGGGTCGAGGGTCAGGGCAAAGGCGGTCGGCACCATGAGCGCCAGGATCGCAAGGCCGGTGCGCAGGAGACGCGGCTCGAACTGGGCCGATGCGCCGGAAAGGCGTGGCAGAGGGCCGGCAGCCAGGGCAGAGACGAACATGGTCATGCGGTGGCTCCTTGGGTGTGCAGGGGAGCGTAGCGCAGGCGGGCTGCGCGAAGCGCCAAGAAGACGAGCAGGCCGATCGGGCCGAACAGGAAGGTGAGCGCCAGAGCCGGCAGGATCAGCCAGTGGGGCAAGGCAACCCGCCGGGCCTCCCGCACCTCCCACGCGCCAACGAAGAGGTCGAAAGCGAGGTAATGAAGCCACCCCGCCAGCAGCACGCCGCGATGGCTGAAGAGCGCGCCCACCTCGTCCAGCGAGCCGAATCCTCCCGGCGCCTCGCCCCAGTAGCGGGCGATGAGCACCGCATAGGCGTGACCGATCACGGCTGGAACGACGAAAGTTGCAACTGCCTGCGCAAGGCGCGGCCGCAGAGGCGCGAAAATCAGGGCCAACCATCCTGCCATCGCCATGAGACCGGCCAGCGAGAACACACGGTCGAGCCAGAGATCCGACATGGGGCGGCTCCTTTCTTGCCAATGTCAAGATGCAGGATCGCACGGTATTTGACGGTGTCAAGATGGACCCTGTAGGATCCATGTCGCGGCGATAGGTGCGGGCCTGCTTGAGGCTGATGAGCGCGTTCTGGTATCGGCTCTGAACTGCCCCCCTGGATCCGCTCTCGCGGGCGAGCGGCCAGCAGATGGATTGGGGTGAGGAACAGAGTGCGGATGAAGGTGGGACGAGACAAAATTGCGATAGGGCCGAAGCCTTCAGCCTACCACCATGGCGATTTGCGGCGGGCTCTCCTCGCGTCGGCCGAGATGGTGCTGGCCGAGCGCGGGGTTGAGGGCTTCACCCTGCGCGAATGCGCCCGTCGGGCCGGTGTCTCGCACGCGGCGCCGGCGCATCACTTCGGTGACGTGACGGGGCTCCTCACGGCGTTGGCGGCGCTCGGCTTCGAGACGTTGATAGCGGCCATGCAGGAGGCCCGAGCGGGGATTGAGGATCCAACCGAGCGGCTGCGGGCAATCGGGCGGGGCTATGTGGCTTTCGCGCGGGACTACCCGGAGCGCTTTCAGCTCACCTTTGACTGGCATCGGCTGAACCATGAGGATCCGGCCCTGCGTGCAGCGGGCGGGGCAGCCTTCGAGGAGCTTGAGACGGCGATCCGGCTGGTCGCTGGCATGCCTGATGAACCGCTTGAGGGCGACCTGCTGGCAGATCTCGTCCATACCTGGTCGCTGGTGCATGGCTTCTCGCACCTGCTCCTCTCTGGGCAGCTCGACCACACCGGCACAGGTGAGCGGGTGATCACGGACCTGCTTGAGGGCGTTATCGCGCGAGTTCGTGTCTCAGCACATTCGGGAGCTCGCAAGCGGTCTGACAAGGGAATGTAGAGACTGCTTTGACGCGCGAACCACAATAGCTACCCAGTGCTTGCTTCGTGTCTCACGCTTTTAACCTTAAGATGCCCCATCGCATCAGAGAGCAGAATCCATTCTGAGGGCGCTGCCGCAAAGACTCGGACATGTCGCGGTGGGCACAAACCGCATGGTGGGGCGGAGCACGGCTTCAGCAATGGCCTCAGCGTCGCGGAAGTCGTTCTTGTGGCTTTTGCGGAAGGGGATCACGAACTGCGCGGGGATCAGCTTCACATCGTGGCCGAGGGCCAGCAACTGACGGCTGAGATGGTGGGCACCAACGCAGGCCTCCATCCCGACCAGACAGGAGGGCATGTTGGCAAGGCGCTGCTCCACCTGTCCGCGAGAGAGCTTCTGGCGCAGAACAATGGCACCCCGGGCATCCAGGCCAACCAGGTGGAAGCTGTTCTTGCCAATGTCGATCCCAAGGGTGGCAACGTGCTGAAGCGGAGCTTTGGGCATGGCTCAAGTCCTCGTGCTGGGCGCCCCTGGTGAAGGGTGCGCCGGTAAGCACGGCCGGTCCATCCCATTAGCGGTCGTTCCGATGTGACAACGGGAATTCTGCGTGATTAGCCAAGCCGTGGTGTAGGAGCGACCTACGGTCCTTTATGACTTGAACCCGTTGCACGTGGAGGCGTTTTGCTCGTCCTGCTTGAGGGGGAGCCATGCTGACGGACACGCAATGGGCCATGCTGGAGCCTTTGGTGGAACAGTGCCGTCCCAAGGGCAAAACCCCGCCGCAGGATCTGCGGTGGACCATTGAGGCCATTCTCTGGCGCCACGAGAACGGCGCCAAGTGGCGTGCTGTGCCGGCTGAACTAGCCCCTGGTGGCGGGCGGACCAAACCTTCATCCGCTGGGCACGCCTGGGTGTCTAGGAGCGTCTGCTCCATCTGGTGCAGGAGTGCGGGATCCAGCTTGGAATGACGTTCCTCGACGGCACCAGCGTGCGCGCTCATCAGAAGGCGGCTGGGGTTCGCCGAAAAGGGGCTCTCAAGCTCAACGAGACGATCGTGAAGCACTTGGCCGGTCTCGTGGCGGCTATGACACCAGGGCTTGCGTGATCGCCAACGGGCTCGGACGCGCCATCGCGTTTCGGATCGCACCCGGCCAGGCGCACGAGCTGCCTGACGCCATTCCGCTGCTCGACACTCTGCCGGGTGTGCCCGACTGAGTGGTGGCTTATTGCGGTTATTCCAGTCACAGCTTCCGCGAGCACATCTGGAGCATCGGTGCGAGGCCGGCGATACCGGCCAAATCCAAGGAGGCGCCGGTCGCCTGTCCGGACTGGATCTATACCAACCGCAATATCGTCGAGCGGCTCTGGGCCAGGCTCAAAGAGTGGCATGCGGTTGCAACGCGCTACGAGAAGACCACCTCATCCTTCATAGGCGTGCTCTGCCTCGCCGCAGCAATCGACTGGCCCAAGAACTAACAGGCCGTAGGGGAACGCGAAGTATACGCTGCCGACCGCTAAGATCGTCCTGGTCGTAGTCCTCACAATGAATAGGTAGACGCCGCGATAGAGCACAGCCTGGACAAGGTGAGGAGTTTCTATCCGTTGGTCCTGATCCATCCACTTGCGAATTACCTACGAATAGCATGATCTCCTGTCTGCAATGAAGTGGCGGGCGCCGCGGCTCCGGTTGCCAAGTGCAGGATCGGGCTGGGCAATAGAATCGCGCCTGAGTTTCTGCGCCGCGACTACGACCTCAACGCGATTGCGCGCGTTCAGCTTCTGCATCAGTACTGTCATGTAATGCTTCACCGTCCTCTCGGTGATCCCGAGATGGGATGCGATCTCTTTATTTGTCTTTCCGGCGAGTAGGAACTGTACGATCTGATCCTCCCGGGCGCTCAGCCTGAGGGCTTGCATCGCGATCCTGCGCACGGAGGCGTTCCTCAGGGCCGTGATTACCTCGCCTGCGAAGTTCTGCGAGACATAGGTGTTCCCGGCAGCCACGGCCCTCACGGCGCCGACGAGCTCGTCCGGGGGGCATGACTTGGAGACGTACCCCCGGGCCCCCGCCTCCATCGCGTTCACAGCGTAGTCCAATCCGGAAGCAGCCGTGAAGGCGACAACCCCAATTTCTGGATAACGGGCGGTCATGTCCGAAATCGCCGAGATCGCGTCCCCGGGGATTGCCAAGTCCAGGATCATCAGCTTGGGTCGGTGCTGTTCAGCAATAGCGAGCGCTTCCCGCGCACTTCCGCCGCACCCCACCACGGTAAACGTGCCTTGTGCGGCAAGCACGTGCGCCAAGCCTTCGATCGTGATGGGATGGCCGTCGACCAAGGCTACCGAAACTGAACTCATGAGCTGATCCCCCCGGATGCAGACGCGGCGGTTCGGGGTTGCGTGAACCCTACGGTACCAAGCCTCGTTGCTCAGAGAGCGTAGCCATCATAAGGAATGGAGTCCTTCACTCTGAAGGGGTACTGTCGCGGCGGAGGTACTAACTCGATGGAGGTAGGGGCGGAGGCTGAGGCCAATGCCGCTCGGACCTACAAAGATTGCGCCCCGGACAGTAAAAATTCCGGAAAATGGTGGCCGGGGACCCTGCGCGCCCGCGCCCCGCTGCGTCTGCTGCTCGCTCCCGAACGGGGTAGTCACCCGGACCAAGGTCCAAGGCAGGGTCGGACCTTGGTCGGTTGCGGGGCGGCCGGTCTAGCGTATCCTCGCGGTTCCAAAGAAAGCATTCGGGGCAGGGCATGTCAGGATTGGCCGCACGGCTGGGATCGCGGCGCTGGGGCGCCGCCGTGGGGGGCTGGAGCCTGACGCGCCAGTTCGCCGTGACGGGCGGCGCCATCATGCTGCTCGCAATGATCGTCGAGGGCCTATTTACGGCCGAGGTCGTCTCCAGGAACATGATCGACCGAAAGGCCGCGACGACCGCCCTTTTCATGGACAGCTTCCTCTCGCCGCTGGGTCGCCACCTCGCGGTCAGCGACGTCCTACGTCCGGAGGAGCGGGCGGAATTGGATTGGCTGCTCGGTAAGGATGATTTCGAAAGCCGTTTCCCCCACCTCGAGATCTGGAAGGAAGGCGGCCTCGTAGCGTACTCGCGGTCGCCCGAACTGGTCGGGCGCATGTTCGCTCCACCCGCCGGAGTCGTCGCTGCTCTGGCTGGGGAGGTCTCGGCGCGCTACGCTGACTTGGAGGCTGCCGAGCACAAGATCCGGGGCTTCACGTCCCGCTATCTGGAGATCTACACCCCCATTCGGGAGCCGAACACCGGGCGGATCGTTGCCGTAGCAGAGATCCACGAGGTGACGGAGCCGCTCGAGCAGAGGCTGTGGTGGCTTCGCCTGAATAGCTGGCTCGCGCGGATTGGCGTCACCGCCATGATCATGGCCGGCCTGTTCTGGATCGTGTATCGTGGAAACCGGGTCATCATGGCCCAGCAGCGCCAGCTCGGCGAACGCATGGCAGAGGTTGAGCGTACGTCCCGGCACAACCGTGTCCTCAGGGAACGGATCCAGCGCGCATCGAGCCGGGTCTCGGAACTGAACGAACGATTCCTGCGAGGGCTCGGCGCGGACCTGCACGATGGGCCCGCGCAGCTCATTGGGCTTGCTGCCTTGAAGGTGGAGCACGTCCGTCTAGCTGGAACAGCCGTGAAGCACGAGGAGGAGTTGCAGGCGCTAGACTCCTTCCTCACGGACGCCCTGCGCGAGATCCGCGCGATCTCGAAGGGACTGGTACTGCCGGAGATCGAGGGCCTGCCGCTTCCGGATGTTGTCCGCCGGGCGACCCGCGCCCACGAGCAGCGTACCGGGACCTCAGTCGCGGTACGCTGCGAGGACATTCCGCAACCGCTTCCGAACGCGGCCAAGATGTGTGCGTATCGGTTCGTCCAGGAAGGCCTCAACAACGCCTTCCGGCATGCGGGAGGCAACGGCCAGATTGTGACCTGCAAGCTCGAGGATGGGGTCCTGTGCCTGGCCGTGGAGGACGGCGGGGGCAAAGGGCCCGGGTGCCCAGCCGGACTTGGTTCTGGCTTAGGACTCGTGGGGCTGCGGGAGCGGGTCGAAAGCCTGGGCGGCACATTCCGCATGAGCAAGGTCCCCAACCGGGGGACCAGAATCGCGATGACGCTGACCATGACAGGGGGAGGTCGGGATGGGTGAGAGAATACGCGTCGTTGTGGTCGATGACCACGCGCTGTTCCGGACCGGGGTGGTCCAGTCGCTCGCGTTCGACAACGCGATCGAGGTCGTGGGGGAGGGTGAAACGGCGGCGGAGGCCGTACAGCTCGCAAGAGATCTTGCACCCGATCTCATCCTGCTCGACGTCTCGATGCCGGGGAATGGGATCGAGGCCGCCCGTGAGATCCTCCATATGCCTGAACCGCCCCGCGTTGCGATGCTGACGGTCTCCGAGAGCGACGATGACGTGATGCATGCCCTGGAGGTGGGAGCCGTCGGCTACCTTCCCAAGGGGATCAGGATGCCGGAGCTGATCGCCGCCGTGAGGAGTCTGACAGAGGGGCGCAACGTCGTGTCTCCCGACCTCGCGCTCCGTGCGCTCACGAACAGGGTCCGGGCCGAAGCGAGCCCGCTAACTTTCCTCTCCGACCAGGAGAAGCGCACGCTACGCCTTGTGGCCAGCGGGCTGAGCAACCGCGAGGTCGGCGAGCGGCTTGATGTTCAGGAAAAGACGGTCAAATACCACGTAACCAACATCCTCAGAAAGCTCAAAGCCAGAAACCGGGTCGAGGCAGCGCTCATCGCCAAGCGCGAGTGGAACGATCTTGGGGACAAAGTGATGTGAACTGGAAGTTGGTAGGTGCGAGCCAAGCCCGGTCACGTGTGGCGCTGTGGGGAGCCGCTACGACAATGACGTCGCGGCAGACAGGATTATGGCTGATCCAGGTGTTCATTACGGTGCATGCAAAATCCGGAACGATGTAGCGTCGGTGGTGAGCCCCGTTTTAGATAGGGTGCGTCGCACCGCCTCCTGCTCCGTTCACGACCCCGTATAGGCAGACCTTTCCTAGAGGGGGAGACGACCTCCTCCGCTCATCCTGACCGATGATCGCTCTCTCGAAGCTGACGGGGGGCGGCAGTACGGCCCCTTGTTGGACTATTCCAGCTTCGACCGAGCAGTCGCCTTCCCCCTGCGGCTGTCTTTCTTCACACCTAGCGATCCGGTGAATGCGTCCGCCGTGAACCGGAGCAACTTTCTCAACTTCATAGATGCCGCAACCTTGCGCACGAACATCTTCGTGTGCGGGATCACGACCGCTGATGTGCATCAACGGCGCTCTGCGCCGATTCGCAGCGTGCTGCGCCTGCCTGTTGTTCCGCTCTGGTATCCCCGTTCCACACGGCCTACAGCACCGCCGGAACGGTGGCGTGCGGATCCAAAAAAACGATCACGCTTCGTAGGGGCACTGGACCTTAGTCCAGGTGACGCCGAGGCGCAGGTCCAGGCGAGAGCCTCGACCGGCGGTTAACAAATCGTTGCACCTCCATCCGATGCAGGCTGGGCACCTCTCGGTCAATATCGTCGACAGAATTGCGGGCCGGTGGGCGAGGCAGCCCAACCAGGCAATGCAAACACCAGGCAAGTCGACAGAGGGAGAGACATCATGGTTCATCTGGTTAAGCACGATCTCGAATTCATCCTGAAGCAGATCAAGATTGGCGAGGAGAACTCGGTGGCGCATTCCGGCGACGCCGCGAAGCCCCTCACCGATCTCGTCAGCCATCACCTGCTTCCCTACGGCCTGCGCACGGTCGACGGCAGCTACAACAACCTGATCCCCGGCCACGAGTGGAGCGGTTCCGCGGACCAGATCATGACGCGCCTGCTCAATCCCAAGTACGTCGCTGCCGACCATCGGCCGGCCGGGGCCCAAGGGCCGGGATCGCCGGCTAGCGCGGAGCCGACTCATTACCAGAATCCCGGCGACGTGTGGGATGCCGATCCGCGCATCATCTCGAACCTGATCTCCGACCAGTCGATCGACAACCCCGCCATCCAGGCCCTCATCGCCCAGGGCAAGGCGCACGTCGTGTCCGGCACGCCGATCCGCATCGAAGCCGAGGATTTCACGACACCCGGCCAATTCTTCGATGAGACGATCGCCGGGACTTCGGGGAATACGGTCATCCGCCTCAATCCGAACCAGACCGGCGCGACATCGACCCAACTGGCCCAGGACGGCATCACGCCGGGCAACTACGACCTGACTGTTGCCTACCTCGACGAGAATGACGGCGCCATTCCCCTCTCTCTTTATGTCGACGGCGTGCTGGTCGAGACCTGGACGCTCAACGCCCCGAACCAGCCCGGCGACGGCGCACAGGCCGCGAACCTCCGCACGATCACCTTCGACAATGTTAAGGTCGGCCCCGCCTCAGTCGTGGAGCTGAGGGCGACCACGAACACGCTGGAACTCGCCCGCGTCGACTACATCGAGATGACGCCGAAGACCGTCATGATCGACAACGTCGCGCCCGATCTCGGCGACACGGCACCCTTCAACGGCTTCTTCACTCTGTTCGGCCAGTTCTTCGACCACGGCCTCGACATGGTCAGCAAGGGCGACAACGGCACCGTCTACATTCCGCTCAGCGAGGACGATCCGCTCTACGTCCCGGGCGGCCACTCGAACTTCATGGTCCTGACGCGCGCCACCCCGGTGATGGGTGCAGGTGCCGACGGGGTCGAGGGCAATGAGGACGACGTACTCCTCGGCCACCGGAACGAGACCACGCCTTGGATCGACCTCAACCAGGTCTACACCTCCAACCCGTCGCACCAGGTCTTCCTGCGCGAATATGACCTCATCGATGGCAAGCCCGTCGCGACCGGGCGCATGCTCGAAGGCAAGAACGGCGGCCCGGCCACTTGGGCTGACGTCAAGGAACAGGCGGCGACCAAACTGGGCATCATCCTGGCCGACATCGACGTTCTGCGGGTTCCGGCGGTCCTGACTGACGTCTACGGCGAGTTCGTGCGTGGCGCCAACGGCTTTCCGCAACTGGTGATGAAGGAAGGCGGCCCCACGGAGGCCAGCCTTGCCGAGCCTCTGGCTGCGTCTGAGGCCCATTCGGCCGGGCGCGCGTTCCTGAACGACATCGCCCACAACGCGGTGCCAGGCTCCGTCTATGACGCCGATAACAATCCCATGACCCGGGACGACGTCATCGCCGTCGGGGCCGACTCCGACACGGACGCCGGCAATGCCATCGGCATGGACTACCGCGGGCGCAAGGTCTCCTACGACAACGAGCTGCTCGACAAGCACGTGATCGTGGGCGACGGCCGCGGCAACGAGAACATCGGCCTGACCTCGATCCACCACGTGTTCCACTCCGAACACAACCGGATGATCGAGGAGACGAAGAAGACAGCGATCGGGTCGGGAGACCTCGCGTTCCTCAACGAATGGCTGGCCGTTGACCTGCCGGAGGGAACGGTGCTGCCGGCCGCAGGCGACGACGCGGCGATCGAGGCTTTCGCCGCGACCCTCGTTTGGGATGGCGAGCGCCTGTTTCAGGCGGCCCGCTTCTCGACCGAGATGGTCTACCAGCACCTCGTTTTCGAGGAGTTCGCCCGCGCCGCAGCGCCGGACGTGGACCCGTTCCTGTTCTCCAACACCACCACCGTCGACGGCGCCATCGTGGCCGAGTTCGCCCACGTAGTCTACCGCTTCGGCCACTCGATGCTGACCGAGACCGTCGACATGGTCCACATCGGGGCTGACGGCAAGCCGATTGAGAGTGAGATCGGCCTGATCGAGGCATTCCTCAACCCGATCGCCTTCGGCAACGCGGGCCTCGACCCCGACGAGGCGGCAGGCGCCATCCTGAACGGCATGTCCCGCCAGGTCGGCAACGAGATCGACGAGTTCCTGACGGGTGCCCTGCGCAACAACCTGGTCGGCCTGCCACTCGACCTCGGTGCGGTCAACATCGCCCGTGCCCGGGAGACCGGTGTGCCCTCGCTCAACGAGGCCCGCAAGCAGTTCTTCGCCGACACCGGTGACACTCGCGTAAAACCCTACGAGAGCTGGTACGACTTCGCGCTCTCGATGAAGAACCCGGCTTCGTTGGTCAACTTCATCGCGGCCTACGGCACGCATGAAACGATCACCTCGGCCACCACGCTCGAGGCCAAGCGCGCGGCGGCGACCCTGCTCGTGATGGGCGGCCCCGGCGCTCCGCTCGACCGTCTGGACTTCCTGCACGGCGATGGCGCCTACGCAGATACCGAGGCAGGCAGGCTCGGCGGCCTCAACAACGTCGACTTCTGGATCGGCGGCCTTGCCGAGAAGAAGATGACCTTCGGCTCCATGCTCGGGTCTTCCTTCACCTACGTCTTCGAGTTCCAGATGGAGCAGCTCCAGGCGGGCGACCGGTTCTACTACCTGAGCCGCACGCAGGGACTGAACCTGCTCAACGAACTCGAGGCCGACTCCTTCGCGCAGCTCATCATGCGCAACACAACCCTCGGCGAAGACGGCGCGACGCACATCAACGGCGCCGCGTTCCAGACAGCGGACGTCATCCTCGAGATCAACAAGGACAAGCAGATCGGGGATGACCCGCTCCACGACGACCCGATCCTCAACGCGGTCAGCCCGATGGTGATCCGCAAGGACACCGACGGCGACGGGAACGTCGACTACCTGCGCTACGGCGGCCTCGACCATGCCGTGCTCGGCGGCTCGAACCGGGGCGAGACCCTGATCGGCGGCGAGGGCGACGACACCCTGTGGGGTGACGGCGACGACGACAGCCTCGAAGGCGGCTACGGCGTCGACCATCTCCACGGCGGGGCCGGCAACGACATCATCACCGACAGCGGCACGGACATCGGTGCCGCCGACGTGATCCACGGCGACGCAGGCAACGACGTCATCAACGCAGGCAGCGGCCTCGACCTCGTGTTCGGCGGCAGCGGCCAGGACTTCGTCTACGGCGGCACCGAGGCGAAGACGGTGAGCGCGGGCCTCGGCAACGACTTCATCCGCGGCAGCACCGGCATCAGCATGCTGGCAGGCAACGAGGGTGACGACTGGATCGAGGGTGGCGAAAGCTTCGACACCCTGGCGGGCGAGAACTCCGAGCTGTTCTTCAACTCGACGATCATCGGCCACGACGTCCTGAACGGGCGCGGGAACGACAACGACTACGACGCCGAGTCCGGCGACGACATCATGGTCCAGAACGAGGGCATCGAGCGCAACAACGGCATGGCCGGCTTCGACTGGGCAATCCACAAGGGTCACGACCAAGCCGCCGACTCGGACATGACGGTCTCGATCTTCCAGAACCAGCAGAACAACATCCTGAGGGATCGGTTCGACCTGGTGGAAGGCCTGTCGGGCTGGAAACACGATGACAAGCTCACGGGCCGCGAGGTCATCGTGGGTGCCTACGACGCCGACGGCAACGCCACGCAGGTCGAAGCGGGAGCGCCGCTCGAGTCGTACTCCAACGCGCTGCTGGAGAAGAACCTCGGCCTGATCAGCGGTCTCGCCGACCTCGTGGCGCACCTCGAGCGGACCCAGATCACGGGCAAGGACGGCAAGACCGAGACCATCGTGATGGGCACGGGCGATGCCTCGGATATCCTGCTCGGCGGCGCCGGCAGCGACACGATCCAGGGCAACGCCGGCGACGACATCATCGACGGCGACAAGTGGCTCAACGTCCGCATCCGCATCACGGTCGAGAAGCCCGGCGTTCCCACGGCCATCTACACCGCCGACGGGATGGACTCGAAGATCTACCTCGAGGCTGACTACGTGAACGGGGTGCTGTCCGAGACCGCGGTGGCGCAGTTCGGCGGCAGGACGCTCCAGCAGACGATGTTCGACCGGACGCTCAATCCGGGCCAGCTCTCGATCGTCCGCGAGATCGTCACAGGCGGCAGCACGAGCACCGACATCGACGTCGCTGTCTTTACCGGGAACCGGGCCGAATACGTCATTACCCAGGACCCGGAGGACGGAAGCATCACGGTCGAGCACGTCCTGGAGGTGGAGAACACCGATCCGCCCGTTCCGGGTGGTGACGAGGGCATCAGGACGGACGGAACGGACCGCCTGACCAACATCGAGAAGCTGAAGTTCGCCGACGGGGAGTTCACCATCCGCGAGATCTTCAACCGGGCACCGACCGGGGAAGCCACCCTCACCGACATGCGGCCGACCGAGGGCTCTCCGATCATCGCCTCCATCGGCACGGTGCAGGATGCCGACGGCATCGATCCGGCCTCCTACACCTACCAGTGGCAGGTGCTGGTCGATGGCGTCTGGGTCGACATCGCCGGGGCAACGGCGGTGAGCTTCACCCCGGCGCAGGCCCAGGTCGGTAGGCAGGTGCGGGTCGAGATGACCTACACCGACGGGTACGGCATGGTCGAGACCGTGTACTCGCAACCCACGGCCGTCGTCGGCGACCTCTTCAACGGAACCGGGCTTGAGGATGTCTTCAACGGCACCGACGGCGACGATGCCGCCTATGGTCTCGGAGCCGCCGACAACCTCATGGGCGGCATCGGCAACGACACCCTTGATGGGGGTGCCGGTGCCGACGAACTGGACGGAGGGGCGGGGGACGACGTCCTCATCGGCGGCCTTGCCGTCGACCACCTCACGGGTGGCCAGGGCAACGACACCCTCGACGGCGGGGATGCGCTCCTCGACGTCGCCCACTTCACCGGGTCGGCCGCCGAGTACGCCTTCGGCGACAACGGTACCGAACTCATCGTGACCGATACTGTGGGAACCGATGGCACGGATACCCTGCGCGGCATCGAGCGCCTCGACTTCAACGGCGTCACGTACGCCGTCCGGCTGGGCACCGCAGAGGCGGATGCAACCCTGAACGGCACCAACGACATCAACACCAACACCCTCGGCAGGGACGCGATCTTCGGCTTCGGCGGCGACGATGCCATCAATGCGGGCAGCGGCGACGACATCGTCGCGGCCGGGGACGGTGCGGACGTAGTCAACGGCGGCATCGGCAACGACGTCATCAACGCCGGGACCGGGGCCGACACGATCATCCAGGCCGCAGGCAATGCCGGACGCGATACGGTCGATGGCGGCGACGGGGAGGACACGTACGTCTTGAACGGCTCCGCCGAAAGCGAGACCTTCACGATCTACACCCGTGCCGCAGCGCTCGGGGCGATCACGGGCCTGTCCCTCGCGGCCGGCACCGAGATCGTGATCGCCCGGAACGGGGTCGTGATCGCCGAACTCGACAACATCGAGGAGATCAGGGTCAGCGCTCTCAACGTCACTACGCCGGGCGGCCAGAACGGCGGCACGGTGGGCACCGACACCATCCAGGTCGTCGGCGACTTCAACGGCACTAGCCTCAACTTCAACACGATCACCATCGACGGCGATGCCGGCAATGATACGGTCGACATCTCGGCCCTGTCCTCGGCCCACCGGATCGTGTTCCGCTCCAACGGCGGCAATGACACCATCGTGGGCACCCTGCGCCCGCAGGACGTGATCGAACTTCCGGCCGGCGCGGTGCCGGGCGACTACGAGATCGCGACAGATGATGACGGCGTGACCACGATGACAAAGGGCGGCCACAAGCTGACCTTCGTCTGCGAGGGCGGGCTGCCGCAGTTCGGGTCCGGTGACGACGAGCACGAGGATGACGATGTCACCGAGCCCGGCAGCGATGACGAGGATGAGGATGACGTCACCAACCCGGGCGGGAACGACGAGGACGAGGATGACGACTCCTGCGACCACGACGGGGACGAGGGCGACGGTGCCGGATCGGGCGACAACGGGGGCGCCACCACGCCTCCCGTCACCCAGCCCGACACCTCGGTGGGGACTCCCATCGCCGGGACCAACGCCACCGAGGCCCTGATTGGCACCGCCAAGGGCGAGACGATCATGGCGCTCGACGGCAACGACAACGTCGTTGCCGGGGCCGGGTCTGACATCGTCCACGGCGGGACGGGCAACGACTTCCTGAGCGGTGAGGCCGGGCGGGACGTGATGTTCGGCGGCGACGGCGACGACAACATGCTCGGCGGTGCTGATGCCGACATGCTCTACAGCGATGCGGGCAACGACCGCATCTTCGGCGACGACGGCAACGACATGATCGATGCCGGAGCGGGCAACGACACCGTCTATGGCGGAGCTGGGGACGACCTCATCGTGGCCTCGGCCAACGACGGCAACGACGTCTACTACGGCGACGACATGGCAGGCGGCTTGGGAACCGACACGCTCGACATGTCGGCGATCACCGCCAACATCACGGCCAACCTCGGCGGCAACGGTGCTAGCAACGGCAGCGTGTTCAGCAGTCAGTCCGGCACCGACACGGTCTGGGGCGTGGAGAACATCGTGACCGGGTCTGGCAACGACACGATCACGGCGAACCACGCGGTGAACGTGATCGACGGTGGTGCCGGCAACGACGTCTTCCGCTTCCTGTCGGCGGCCGACGCCAACGGCGACACGATCCTCGGCTTCCAGCCGGGCGACCGTCTCGACCTCTCGGCGATCGATGCCAACGGCGGCGCGGGCGGCAAGCAGGCCTTCACCCTGGCGAACGGCTCATCCTTCACGGGTCCGGCCCAACTCGTGATCTCCCACGAGACCCGCGACGACGGCGACTACACGGTCGTCAGCGGCAACACGGCGGGACCCGACGCAGCCGAATTCAAGATCAGCCTCAAGGGCAATCACGACCTGAAGGCATCCGACTTCGTCCTCTCCTAAGCCCCCCAAGGGAGGGACGACGACTGGCGGGCCACATGGCCCGCCAGTCACCCCATAAGAGACAGCAAGAACATACAACAAGACCACCAGCAGGGACGGACCAATGCGCGGGACCAGCTTCACCTCGGCCCAGAAGCGGAAGGCAGCGGAAAAGCTGACCCAGGGACTTCGGGGCGTCTTCATCTTCCTCTTCTCCGTGTCGGGCATCATCAACGTCCTCGCGTTGACCGGCTCCTTCTACATGCTCCAGATCTACGACCGGGCATTGACCAGCGGCAGCGTGCCGACGCTTTTGGCCCTGTCGGTGCTGGCCGTCGGCCTCTACCTGTTCCAGGGACTATTCGACGTGATCCGCTCCCAGGTGCTCGTCCGGGTCGGAGCCCGGCTCGACAGGCGCATCGCGCCCCTCGCGCACCAAGTCGCCATCGACATGCCCCGCTTCGGCTTCTCGACCTCGGAGGCGCTCGAGCGCGGCCGTGACGTCGACACCGTGCGCGGCTTCCTCGGCGGGCAGGGGCCGACGGCGCTCTTCGACCTGCCGTGGATGCCGCTCTACCTTGCCTTCGTCTACTTCCTGCACCCGCTGCTCGGCGCTCTCGTGCTCGGCGGCGCCGTCGTGCTGACGATGCTCACCATCGCCACCGAGATCATGACCCGGCGACTGGCGGGCTCGACGCATCAGGCGGCCATCGAGCGTAACGCCATCGCCGACTCCAACGCCCGCAACGCCGAGATCCTCAAGGCCATGGGCATGGCCAAGCGGGCGGTCGCCCGCTTCGATAAGGCCAATGCCGAGCACCTCAGCCTTCAGACCAGGACCAACGACATCAGCGGCACCTTCGGCGCCATTGCCAAGGTGCTGCGCATGATCCTGCAATCGGCGACGCTGGGCCTGGGTGCCTACCTGACGATTCAGGGCGAGCTTTCGGCCGGGGCGATCATTGCCTGCTCGGTGGCCTCCGCCCGGGCGCTCGCCCCGGTGGATCAGGTCATCGGCAACTGGAAGGGCGTGGTCGCCGCCCGCACGGCGTTCCAGCGCCTCAAGGAGACAGTGATCGCCCTCGCCGACTTGGAGGAACCCCTGGATTTACCCGCTCCGAAGGGCATGCTCCAAGTCGAGCGGATCACGGTGGCGGCACCGGATTCCGGCCGGGTGCTGCTGAGCGAGGTGGAGCTCCAGGTCAGGTCCGGGCAGGCGCTCGGCATCATCGGCCCGAGCGGCGGCGGCAAGACGACCCTGGTGCGGGCGCTCACCGGCATCTGGCCAGTGCTGCGCGGCAGCGTCCGCCTCGACGGGGCCGAGCTCACCCAGTGGAAGGACGAGGATCTCGGCCGCCACGTCGGCTACCTGCCGCAGGATGTGTCCCTGCTCGATGGCACCGTCGCGGAGAACATCTCCCGCTTCGATGCCGAGAACGACTCCCGGGCCATCGTGGCGGCTGCGCAGGCGGCCGGCATCCACGAGATGATCGTGCGCCTGCCCGACGGCTACCGCACCAAGCTCGGCGCGCAGGGCGCGGCGCTCTCGGCCGGGCAGCGCCAGCGCATCGGGTTGGCCCGCGCGCTCTACAAGGATCCCTTCCTGGTGGTCATGGACGAGCCGAACTCCAACCTCGACGGCGAGGGCGAGGCGGCGTTGACCGAGGCGATCAAGGGAATCCGCGCCCGCGGCGGTGTCGCCATGGTGATCGCCCACCGTCCGAGCGCGCTGGCGGCCGTCGATCTCGTCGCCGTCATCCAGAACGGTCGCCTGACCGCCTTCGGCCCGAAAGAGGAAATCATCGGCATCCGAGGGGCAATCGACGGCGCTGCTGCCCGGACAGCCACACCCGCAACAGCATCGGCACCTGCAACCGCGAGGGCCATGGCATGATCATCGACGTCAAAGGAACGAAGGGCGGCGGTCAGTCCACCGAGGCCGATACCCGTCAACATTACGAGCTGAAGGAAACCAGGCTCTCGAAGATGCCGCTGGCCTTCGGGGCGCTGATCCTGGGCATCGCGGCCTACCTGAAGAGCGCCATGCCGAGCTTTGGCCGCCTTCCTGACGAGGGCGAGGCGCCCTCGCGTCCGGAAGAGGGCGGCAAGCCGCACCTCAAGCTCGTCGATGCCGGGCTGCTGTCGATCCCGCTGGAGCCTCTGGAGCAGGGTGACGCCCAGGTGGAGCAGCCGCAACGGGTTGGGTCCAGCTCGCTTCACGATTGGCGCCTGCCTCCGGCCGGGTTCCTGATGGTCGACTCGCCGCCGCTCCAGTTCGGGATGACGTTCCCCAAGCCGGCCGACGTGAGCCGGCATGCCAGGTTCGAGGGGCCGATCTTCGCGTCCAACGACAACGTCGGGCCCGTGACCGGATTGCGCCCCGGTGGGAGCACGGGCGGCGGCCCGAGGCCGGGAGGTGACCACCCCACGGACAGGCCTCCCGTCGACGACGAGGGCAAGGACGACAAGGGGAATGGCGACAAGCCGGATCACTCGAATCCGATCCCGAAGCCTGTGGACCGGGACGAGGATGACGACCCGCGCACCCCCGCCAACCGGGCACCGCGGGTCAGCGGGCCCGTCTACCTCCGTGACGTGGCCGGCTGCGCGGCCGTCCTGATCAGCCTGTCGGACCTGCTGGCGCATGCCTCGGACCCGGACGGCGACATCCTCTCGATCAAGAACCTGAAGGTGTCCTCAGGCACCATCACCTGGACCGCGAACGGCTGGCTCTACGACGGAAGCCGCCTCGGCCCCGTGACGGTCACCTACGAGATCACCGACGGCAAGGAGACGGTCGTCCAGCATGCCTACTTCTCGGTGGTCAGGAACTCGATCTTCGGCACGGACGGCGATGACATGCTCCTCGGCAGCGCGTGCGCCGACGACGTTAAGGGACGTGGCGGGAACGACATCATCGACGCACGCGGCGGAGACGACCTGATCGACGGCGGCGCTGGCGACGACCACATCGTCGGCGGGGCCGGCAACGACATCATCCATGGCGGCGCTGGCAACGACATCGTCTTCGGCGGTGCGGGTGACGACCAGATCTCGGGCGGGGCGGGCGACGACCGCCTGTTCGGCGACGACGGCAACGATACCGTCTTCGGTGACGACGGCGATGACCAGGTCCATGGCGGCAGCGGCAACGATGCCCTGTTCGGCGGGGCCGGAAACGACCTCGTCAGCGGCGACGCCGGGGACGACAGGATCGAGGGAGACGCAGGCAACGACGTCATCGCGGGGGGTGATGGCAATGACGTGGTCTCGGGCGGTGACGGCAACGACAAACTCGAGGGCGGAGCCGGTGCCGACCTCCTCCTCGACAGCGCGGGGCGGGACACCGTGTCCGGCGGAGAGGGCGACGACCATGCTGTCGTCGCCCTCGACGGAGACAGCGACATCTACGATGGCGGAGGCGGGACCGACACATTGGTCATGTCTGCCACCGAGTGGGGGATCGAAGTCGACTTGGCGCAAGGCGCCACCGAGGGCTGCGAGATCGGCTCCAACGAGGTGGTCGGCTTCGAGATCGTCAGGGGCGGATCGGGCGATGACAGCATCGCCGGTTCAACTGGCAACGAGACGCTCTCCGGCGGTTCAGGCGACGACGACATCGACGGCCGGGGCGGCAACGACGCGCTGGATGGCGGCATGGGGGACGATACGCTCTACGACGGCAGTGGGCGTGACACTGTGTCGGGAGGGCGCGGGAACGACGTCATCAGGAACGAGGCGGACGGTGATGACGACGTCTACGACGGCGGGGACGGTTGCGACACGCTGGACTACTCGTCCTCGGAGGGCGGGATCACCGTCGACCTCACCCAAGGGACGGCGAACGGCCGCGACATCGGGAACGACACGATCAGCGGCTTCGAGACCGTGGTCGGCGGCTCGGGCGACGACCACTTCGTCACCGGGCAGCAGCCCATGGTGCTTGAGGGCGGCGAGGGGAATGACCTCTTCGAGTTCGCTCCGCCGCCTCAGGCGAGCGCGCCCGTTCTCCACGAGATCGTCGACTTCGAGGCGGGCGACCGCATCCGGATGTCCAAGTACGACCTCTTCGAGAAGGTCTTCGACGAGCTCGAGGACCAGTTCGAGACCATCTACGGCGACAAGGTCGACGAGGACGACGCACGCATCCGCTTCCGCCACGAGCGCTCGGAGAGCATAGACCGCACGGTGATCGAGGCCGACATGGACCGCGACAGCCTCTACGAGACGACCATCCATCTCGACGGACACAGGGCCATCGTCATCGTCGAACACGCATAACCACGAGAACGACCGCAGGCACGAGCCGCGGCATCAAGGAGATAGGGAATGAGCAAGCGCGCAGGCAAGGACAACGACGACTTCCGCCTCGGCAGTCGGGTCACGGCCGGGATTGCCCTGGGGGCGCTTCTGGTGGTGGGCTGCGGCGGCTGGGCCGCAGTAGCCCAGATCAACGGCTCGGTGATTGCCAGCGGGACGGTCAAGGTCGACCAGAACCTGAAGCTCATCCAGCACCGCGACGGCGGCATCGTCAGCCAGATCGCGGTGCGGGAAGGCGACGTCGTCAAGGCAGGGCAGATTCTGCTGCGGCTCGACGACGTGCAGACGAAGGCGGAGCTCTCGATCGTCAACTCCCAGCTCTCCGAGCTTGTGGCCCGCAAGGTCAGGCTGATCGCGGAGCGCGACGGCGTGCATGAGATCGTGGTTCCTCTGACTGACGTGGTTCCGGTCTCCCTGGCCGATCTAGCCGCCTACGGCGAGGTTCGACTGTTCGAGGGCAACAGGACGCACCGGGAGAGCCAGAAGGAGCAGCTCCAGGCCGAAATCGCCCAGCTTGAGCAGGAGATCAAGGGGCTCCAGTTCCAGCAGATCGCGAAGGTGCGGGAACTTGACCTCGTGAGGGGCGAGCACGGCAAGCTCAAGGGGCTGGCCGACAAGGGATTGATCGAGGGCTCCCGGATGTATGGCATCAACCGCGACCTTGCCAAGCTGACGGGGGAGGTTGGAGAAGTCGATGCCAGCATCGCCCGCGCCCGCGCCCGGACGAGCAGCATCAGGTTGCAGATCATCTCGATCGACGAGAACGCCCGCACCGAGGCACAGCGCGAGCTGAGCGCGGTCGTGACCAAGATCTCCGAACTCAACGACCGCCGCGTCGCCCTCGAGGATCGCCTCTCGCGAACGGACATCCGCGCGCCCATGACCGGGACCGTCAACGAGCTGTCGGTACACACCGTCGGGGGCGTCATCACGCCTGCCGAGACGCTGGCCACCATCGTGCCGGAGAACGCAACGCTCAAGATCGAGGCCAAGCTCTCGCCCGTGGATGTGGACCAGGTGTTCGTAGGCCAGCCGGCGAAGCTGCGCTTCTCGGCCTTCAACCAGCGCACGACGCCCGAGCTGAAGGGCGAGATCGCCTACGTCTCGGCCGCGGCGGCCCGCGATCCGGCGACGAATACCACCCACTACCTGGCAGACGTCCAGATCAGCGCCAGCGAGTTCGAAAAGCTGGCCGGACAGCCGCTCAAGCCAGGCATGCCCGTGGAGGTGTTCGTGGCGACGCAGGATCGGACCGCGATTTCCTACCTGACCAAGCCGTTCACAGACCAGTTCGCCAAGGCTTTCAGGGAGGAGTGAGAGTGGCCACGAAACAAGGCGGAGGGCGGCCGCCCATGGAAACGGAACCTAGGCATGCGCACGGGCCTACGGTGCCGCGCTCCCTGCCGGTTCCCGTGTGGACTGGAGAGGGCCCGATGCCCACGGGCAGAGCGAGACCGCCCGACGCGGGCGGCGGGACGCGTTGCTTCTTCCACCTCGTGAAGGGCGAGGTCGTGCTGACTGACGATGTCGGCGTCGATGCTGCCGATATTGGGAACGCCTCTGCCCAGGTCCTAACGGCCCTTTGCGATTTGCGGGCAGCGGTTCCGGATGCTGAGGACGATTGGCACGGCTGGAGTCTCGAGATCCTGGACTGTACGGGCCACCTCCTGGGCACGATAAGCCTCGATGAACCAGGAGCAGGGATGGGGGTCCCGCAGGGCCAACGGCAGTACGCCTAGACCGACCACCGTTCAGGGAGAAGAGCAACGATCATTCGTCGCCCTCTTGGTAGAGATTCACGCGCCTGGAATGTCTCTTCCTGGCACTTCTTGGAAGTAAGCATGGCGCCGTTGCATTAACCTTGGCGGTTTAGAGGAATGCGGCCAGTCGAGGAGCCGCCCTGTTGTCTCTGTTCAAG
>NZ_JAELXT010000033.1 GCF_016427565.1 Microvirga splendida | reverse complement strand
CGGCCTCGCTCATGGAGCGCATGGAGCAGGAGGGCATCGTCGGTCCCGCAAACCACGCCGGGAAACGCGAAATCCTGATGACCCACCTGGATATGGACGACTGATCCGCTCACGAAGCGCATGCACAAAGGAAAAGGCGGCCCGCAAGAGCCGCCTTTCCTGTTTTCTGAAGATGCCGCCTGATCAGTCGACGACCTGGACCACGGTCCGGGTCTGCGGATCGACCAGCACGGTCTGATCGTTCACGACCGTATAGCTGTAGTTGTTCCGCAGGCCGACGGTCGGCGGAACGGAGTAGAGCCTGACACGCGGCGGCAGAGGCTGGCCGACGACCACCTCCTCCGTGACGCGGATCGACGGGCGACGCTCGGCGACAGCATAGCTGCGGACGCGGGTCGATTCCTCGGCCGTGAGCACTCCGCCCACTGCCGCGCCGGCGACACCGCCGACAACGGCGCCGACAGGCCCGCCGACGATAGCACCCGTCACGGCACCGCCTGCGGCGCCCGCAGTCGTGCCGCTCTGGCAGGCGGCGAGGGGAAGAGCCAAGATGGTCAACAGGGCAGCCGAACTTAGGACGTGATTACGCATGGCGGATTCCTTTCCGATTAGCACCATGCGAACGCGGGACAGCTTGGCTGGTTCCCTGAGGCTGCAGAGACTGCCCTTATCGCTGGGGAAAGATGAGAGCGGGCGACGCTTGCGCCTTGCCGTCCGGGCTCCCGAATGCATCTCTCATGGCAGACGGGCCAGGGATGAAGGAGGGCATGATGGCGGAACGCTCCAGGATTGCGATCGTGACGGGGGCTGGCACCGGCGTGGGCAGGGCCACCTGTGCAGGGCTGGCGACGGCCGGCTATTCCGTTGTGATGGCCGGGCGCCGCCGGGAAGCCCTCGAGGACGCGGCGCGTGACATCGGAGGAGACGGCCGGGCGATCCTCATCGTGCCGACCGATGTGACGGACCCAGTCTCCGTGGCGGCTCTTTTCGCCTCCGCCAAGCAGGCCTTCGGGAGGCTCGATCTTCTGGTCAACAATGCCGGCATTGGCTCACCCGCCGTTCCGCTGGAGGAGATCCCCTTCGAACAATGGCAGAAGGTGGTGGACACGAACCTCACGGGAACCTTCCTGTGCACGCAGGAGGCCTTCCGGATCATGAAGGACCAGAACCCGCGGGGCGGGCGGATCATCAACAACGGCTCGGTCTCGGCCTATGCCCCGCGCCCGCTCTCCGCGCCCTATACGGCCACCAAGCACGCCGTCCTGGGACTGACCAAGTCGACCTCCCTCGACGGCCGCCCCTATGACATCGCCTGCGGCCAGATCGATATCGGCAATGCGGCAACCGACATGACCGCGAAAATGGCGGAAGGCGTGCTGCAGCCCAACGGCACCGTGGCGCCGGAGCCCAGGATCGATGCCAAGCACGTGGCCGATGCGGTGGTCTACATGGCCGGGCTGCCGCTCGATGCCAATGTCCTCACTATGACCGTCATGGCGACCAATATGCCCTTCGTCGGGCGCGGGTGAGACACATTGCCGTGACCCCTGCGGCTACCTCTGGGATGTAAGCTCGGCCGCCCCATTTCATTGACATGGGCGGTCCCAAAACAGCCGCGATGGTCGGCTTTCATTCATCCGGACTCAGGCAGGGTTCGTTCCGGCAGTCGGGGCGCGGACAAATCGTTCGGGCCCATGATCCTCTCTTGAGGTGGATCTTCTCTTGGGGTGAATGATCCGATGATGGCGGCGGAATGAGCGCAATCCTCGTCAAGATTTTCGCAACGGCCCTGACCTTGACCCAGGTTCTCGTGGACCCGGAGGCGGTCAAGACGAGCTTCGATCCCGCCCGGGATCAGGCCGAGGTATCCGAGATCCTCAAGAGCGGCTGCACCTACATGCGCCGGGCCTTCGACATCGAGGACATCAATCTCGACGACCTCATCGCGACCGCCATGGACGACCCGCAGGCCGTCACGGGGGATCTGAAGGTTCTGCAAGGATTGAGCTTCAACGACCTGCACGCGAGCTACCGCCAGTTCTGCAAGGGGGAGACGGTCGAGCCCCCGCCGGTCGATCTCGGCGAAGTGATCTCCTACTACAATGCCGCCGTGGCCGGGCTGCCCGATGCCGGGAAGCTGAAGGGGTTGAGGCTGCCGGGCGTCAGCGTGATCCTGGATGGCAACGGCAGGCGTTTCGCCGAGGTCTTCGAGCCCGACCACCGCCGCATCTGGGTTCCATTGACCGATATTCCCAAGAGCGTGCAGCAGGCCTTCGTCTCGGCGGAGGACAAGCGCTTTCACCAGCACCAGGGTATCGACGAGCGCGGCGTGATCCGCGCCTTCATGAGCAACATGGCCAATCCGGGGCGTCCTGCCGGAGGCTCCACCATCACCCAGCAGGTGGCGAAGAACCTGCTCGTGGGCGACGACGTCACGTATGACCGCAAGATGCGGGAGATGATCGTGGCCTCGCGCATCGAGCGCGTGCTGAGCAAGGCGGAGATCCTCGAGATCTATCTCAATTCGATCTATCTCGGCCGCTCCTCCTGGGGCATCGAGATGGCCGCGCAGAGCTATTTCGGGAAAAGCGCCAAGGCGCTGTCCGTCGCCGAGGGGGCTCTTCTCGCCGGACTGGCCAAGGGGCCGAACTACTACAATCCCGACACGAAGCCTGAGCGCGCCCAGGAGCGGATGGCCTATGTGCTGAGCCGCATGCAGGAGGACGGTTTTCTGAAGCCCGATCAGGTGCAGCAAGCAATCGCCTCGCTGCCGCGCCGGGTGCCTTACGAGCGGACGCGACGCACGACGGGTTTCCACTTCGTCGATCACGTCAGCCGCGACGCCCGCACGCTCGCCGATATCGAGAGTCTCACGGCCGGCGGCTATGCGGTGCGTACGACCATCAACGCGGCCCTGCAGCGGGAGACGGAGGCTGCTCTCCAAGAGGGCCTCGCCCGCTACGAACTCAGCATCGGGCGGCAGCGCTACCAGGGGCCCGAAGCCAATATCGCCGAGGCGGTGAAGACGCTCGAGGCCAGCAAGGATCCGGATGATAAGGCCCCGGTGTGGCAACGTGCTCTCAAGGCAGTACGCCTGCCGCTCTACGACGTGCACTGGCCCGCCGTCGTGGTGATCGAGAAGGGCAGGAATCGCAAGACGGGAGCGAACATCCTGCGGGTGGGGTTGGCGGATGGGCGCGTCCTGCCGCTGAACGCCTGGGAGGCGGCTCGCCGGGAACTCAAGGTCCATGATGTGGTGCGGGTTCGGGTCGTCGAGCAGAAGGGCAAGGGAGCGGTCCGTGCCGAACTGAGGACACCGCCCTCGGTGCAGGGCAGTGCCGTCGTCCTGGAGAACAGGACCGGCCGCATCCTCGCCATGACGGGCGGGTTCGCCTATCCCCTGAGCCAGCTGAACCGGACGACGCAGTCTCACCGGCAGCCGGGCTCCGCCTTCAAGCCGCTCACCTATCTCGCGGCCCTGTCGAAGGGGTTGCAGCCCAACACGCTGATCTGGGACGCTCCCCTGACGCTGCCTCCCGTGGGTGGCGACGCCCATGCACGGGCTGGAGATTACTGGAGCCCGAAGAATTTCGACGGCGGCCGCTCGGGCATCATGACCTTGCGCAGGGCGCTCGAAAACTCGAAGAACCTCGTCACGGCGCGCCTGCTCGATGGCGCCATCGAGCCCTCACCGGAAGAGAGCCTGAACCGGGTCTGCGAACTCGCCCTCGAGGCGCAGCTCTATCTGGAATGCACGCCGCATTACCCGTTCGTGCTTGGTGCGCAGCCCGTTCGCATGCTCGATCTCGCGGCGTTCTATGCGGCCGTCGCCAACGAGGGCGCCATGCCGGTGCCCCATGCCATCGAGGCGGTGGAGCAGAATGGACGGATCGTCTACGGCCGCAAGGCGCGTCCGCTGACCCGGCTGGGCTCCGCCGATGCCGCTGCCTTCTATCAGTTGAAGAGCATGCTGCAGGGCGTTCTTGAGCGCGGCACGGCCCGCTCCCTGAAAGCGCTCTCCCCCTATGCCGGCGGCAAGACCGGAACGTCGGACAACGAGAACGATGCCTGGTTCGTCGGCTTCACCAACGACGTCACCATCGCCGTGTGGGTCGGGCATGACAATGCGGAGGGCAAGCGCCGCACGCTTGGGCGCGGCCAGACGGGCGGCAAGGTGGCGGCTCCCATCTTCCAGTCCATCCTCCAGGCCGCCTGGGAGCACCATGCGCCGAAGGCGCCGCTCAGCCCGCCGTCACCGCAGGCCGCCAAGCAGCTCATCGCCCTGCCGATCGATCTCAACACCGGCGACCGGCTGACGGATGGGCGGAAAGGGTTCATGGAGCATTTCCGCCTGAACTGGTTTGGGCGCTTCGCCGAGACGCAGTTCCGCCTCGTGCCGCAGTCGGAGGCCTATGCGTTCCGAAACCCGGATCCCTGGAGCGACGGGGAGGACAGGGGAGGTGCGGGCTATTACGAGGAGGGGCCTTACGCGCAGGGCCCCGGTTGGCTCGAAGACCCGCGCCAATATGCTCCTCCCGCACGCCGTCACGTCGAGCCGGAGCGCGGCTTCCGCTGGTGGTGGGAAGATGAGGCGCCCCGCAGGCCGAGGCGGGTGGATCCGGATTACTTCTGGCGCAACGGACAGGTTTACTGATGATATTGCAGGTTTTCGTCAGGCGTTCGCTGGTCGCCACTGCGGCTCTCTTCGTCTCTGTGGGAGGATCGGCAGCGGCGGAGTTCCGCATCGAGGAGGTCCCGTCCGTCACTGCGGTCGCTCCCGCGAAACTGAAGCCGAGGACCATCGTGTTCAGCGATCACGGCGACGACAAGCTGACCGATGCAGGGACGAGCCTGATCCGCTTCGAGGATTGGAGTCGTGAGCGGCCCGTGCAGAAGCAGTTCCTCAGCCTCTATCCGGGTTATGCGGAGCCCACCATAAAGGTCTCGGTGCATGGGATCCCGAAATCCTACACCGAAAAACTCCACATGTATGTGGTCGAGGCTCGCTTCCTGATCGACAGGGCGCCCGGATCCGTCGACCTCGCTCGCTTCGCGCGCCTCGATACGCTGGAAAAGATCGACCCGTCGATCAAGCATCGCCGCATCGCGGCGGACCAGGCGGCCCCTCAGGTGGATCCGCAGAGCGCCCACAATCGCCACCCGGACCGCCGTTGGTGCGAGGCTCCGGCGAGCCTGTGCATCGAATCCCGCTATCCGCTCGAGGGCAAGCTGCCGGTCGGCATCCGCCTGGCCAACAAGCTGGAGGAGGGCGGCAAGAAGATCTCGGAATTCATGGAGTTCCAGACTGAAATCCGCGTCCTGCCGCCCGAGGAGATCGACCGGGCCGTCCTCACCAAGCTGACGGCACTGGATGCCCCCATCTCTGGCGTGCTGCAGCAGACGATCTTCAGCGTGAACCAGGTGATGCAGTTCGGAAAGCTGCTCGCAGTCCTTCAGGAGCATCCTGCCGATCCGAACAGAACGGTGGCGACGGTCTTCATGGCCCTGGCTGTCGAGACCGACGTGCTGGAGCGAAAGAAGGAGTTCGAGAACGTTCCCGTGCTGCGCAATCTCATCCCGGCGCAGGTTCTCATGGGCAAGAGCTCGTTCAATTCCGGCAATTCCATCAGTGCCGGCCTTCCCGACTACGTCCGCAACCGCATCCGCGCCATTGCCGATCTGATCGGGCGGTGAGTCGAGCTTTTCCGTCTCAGAACAGAAAAAGCCCCGTTCGAACTAGGCTGAACGGGGCTGTAAGTCTGCGGAGGCGACAAGGGGTTGCGGGGAATGGTGCCTCCGTACCGAACCAAGCGCCGATCCTGTTCAAGGTTCCTTTGCACTCCCCATTTTCGAACCTTGGCGGGCATCAAATTTCCTTGATTGCGCCACGATTGGGGCTCTGACTGAGTTGCCGGCTTCGTCAGGTCAGGTGTGGTGGAACGCCGCACGCGCGTCACGTTCCCGCCTCGGTGGTTGTCGGAGCCCGGCAGTCAGCGTTTCTTCCTCCCGAACTTGCCTTCCCCGGTCGCACCGGGGAAGGCTTTTTGTTGAACCGGAGAAGGGCAGGAGCCGATTTCCTTCCGTTCCGCTCAGGACGCTGCTATCTCCCCGATCAGAATTGTCCTCCTGGGCCAGGCGCGCGAGCCGGACGGCCAACGCAGAAGGTGTGCTCCCTATGGCCAAAGCCATCCATTCCATGATCCGGGTGCTGGACGAGCAGCGCTCCCTTGGCTTCTATGAGAAGGCTTTCGGGCTCATGGTGGCCGAGCGTCTCGCGTTCGAGGGCTTCACGCTGGTGTATCTGAGCAATGCCGAGAGCGAGTTCGAGCTCGAGCTGACGATCAATCACGCACGGCAGGAGCCTTATGCCATCGGTGACGGCTACGGGCACCTGGCCCTCTCGGTGGATGACCTCGATGCCGAGCATGCGCGCCTTGAATCCCTTGGCCTCAATCCGACGCCGCTGAAGGAGCTGATGCTGGAGGGCAGGCCTCCGGCGCGGTTCTTCTTCGTGCAGGATCCTGACGGCTACAAGATCGAGGTGCTTCAGCGCGGCGGCCGCTACAAGTAGCGCGAGACGTCCCCTCCATCGGTTGTGTCCCAGAGAGAGATCGCGTGGCCCTTCGTCCGATCATCCGCTTTCCCGATCCGCGCCTGCGCCAAAAGGCCGAAGCGATCCCCGGCATCGACGACGAGGTGCGAACGCTGGCGCGGGACCTGGCCGAGACCATGCATGCCGCTCCGGGCATCGGCATCACGGCGCCCCATATCTGCGTCCTCCGACGGCTCGTGGTGATTCAACTCGAGGGCGGCACCGAGCCCCACGTTTCGGTCAATCCGGAGATTGTCTGGTCCTCGCCCGAGATGATCCGGCATGTGGAGGGAAGCGTCTCCATGCCGGGCGTCACCGACGAGATCGAGCGACATGCCCGCGTACGGGTGAGATACACAGGCCTCGACGGCCTGGAGCATGAAGAGGAGGCGGAGGGCCTGATGGCTGTCTGCCTCCAGCACGAGATTGACCAGCTCGACGGCATCTTCTGGATCGATCGCCTGTCCAAGTTGAAGCGCGACCGTTTGATCAAGCGGTTCGACAAGCTCCAGCGCGTCAGGGCCTGACGGTGGAGCCGCGCTGATGATGGAGTTCTGTAAACGTGGTTGAAGTTTATCGCATCGAATCCGTCGCCTCCGAGGAGGCGGGCGGCGGCGTCATCCGCCGGATCCTGGTTCGCACCGACTCCGTCGAAAAGGCGAAGGAGCGGGCGTTGAAGGTCTTCTCCCTGGCACGGCGGCCCCAATCCCGAGACCTGGACGTCGAAGCCGTGCGGGTGCTCGACGGCGCCGGCTACGAGGTCTTCTCGATCAGCACCAGGGACTGATGCCTGATCCGAGTGAGCCGTTTCCTGTCCACGGCGCCGGGCTTCTGGGGATAAGCCAAACATCATTTGACAGCGCGCCCAATCACCGGTACGAGCGCGCTCCATCGCGAGAAACGCCCGCTCGGGCACGCGATGGATGAGAAATGCGCGGGCGTAGCTCAGTCGGTTAGAGTGCCGGCCTGTCACGCCGGAGGTCGCGGGTTCGAGCCCCGTCGCCCGCGCCACTCTCCCCCTGGCTGCGATGAGAGCAGCAATCTTCGAATAATCGAGAGACGCCGCGTCAGCACCCCGGTCGGCAGGCATCCTGTCTGAACGAACAAGGGAGCCGCAGGGCTCCCTTGTCGTCTTCGTCTTGGCGATACCTGCGTCCTCAGGCGATCTTGCCGCCGCCCTGCTTGGTGATGACCAGCACGGAGGGACGTACGGGCATGTTGTCCTTGAAGTCAGGCCAGCGGGTCGCCGGGTTCTCGAACGTGGACATGCCTTCATCGACCTCGCCCGGGTGCTGAACCGCGAGGAAGAGCGATTCGTCGTTGGGCGTGAAGAACGGGCCGCACAGCTCGCCGCCGACCGGCACGCGGAAGAAGTGCTTTGACGTTCCGCGGCCTTTGCCCTGGGTTTGCAGCGCCCAGAGGCCGTCCGCCCGGCCCGTCGCCTTGGCGTTGTTGCCGTCCGTGGAGATCCAGAGGCGGCCCTGGCTGTCGATGGCGCAGTTGTCCGGCATGCCGAACCAGCCGTTCTTGGTGGTCTCCGACGAGAACGTCGCGCCGACGGCGGCCACGGAAGGGTCGCCGCACTTCACGAGAACCTCCCAGGTGAAGTCCGTCGCCGCATGGTTGCCGCCCTCCGGCATCATCTCGACGATGTGGCCGAATGCGTTGTTGGCGCGCGGGTTGGCCGCGTCCACCTGGTCTTCCTTGCGCCGCGTGTTGTTCGTCAGCATGACGTAGACACGGTTCGTCTGCGGGTTTGCCTCGATATCCTCGGGGCGGTCCATCTTGGTGGCGCCGAGAAGGTCCGCAGCCCGGCGGGTCTCGATCAGCACGTCGGCCTGGCTCCTGAAGCCGTTGGCCTCGGTGAGCGGCCCCTGGCCGTGGACCACCGGCAGCCAGTTGCCAGTGCCGTCTGGGTTGTACTTGGCGACGTAAAGAGTGCCCTCGTCAAGCAGGCCGAAATTGGCGGCGCGGTTCTGCGGATCCACCTTGCCGGCGGTGACGAACTTGTAGACGTAGTCGAAACGCTCGTCGTCGCCGAGATAGACCACGTAGTGGCCGTCGCTGTTGGTGATGCCGGCGGCACCCTCGTGCTTGGTGCGGCCCAGCGCCGTGCGCTTCTTGGGCACGAAGTTCGGATCGAAGGGGTCGATCTCGACCACCCAGCCGAAGCGGTTCGGCTCGTTGGGCTCCTTGGCGAGGTCGAAGCGGTCGTGGAACTTGCCCCAGGCATAGGCCGGGGTGCCGATGCCGTAGCGCTTGTAGTTCT
The DNA here is from genome assembly GCF_016427565.1 of Microvirga splendida. Taxonomy (GTDB): domain Bacteria; phylum Pseudomonadota; class Alphaproteobacteria; order Rhizobiales; family Beijerinckiaceae; genus Microvirga; species Microvirga splendida. Next base: position 40,649 of record NZ_JAELXT010000033.1, on the reverse strand, counting down.
TGGCCTCGGGATGATCGTCGGAGAGCTTGCCCCAGAAATAGCCGTTGAAGTTTTCCTCGCAGCTCAGCCACGTGCCCCAGGGGGTCACGCCGCCGGCGCAGTTGTTGACCATGCCGCGCACGTTGCGGCCGCTGGCATCGGCGGATGTCTTCATGCGCTCATGGCCGGCGGCCGGTCCCGTGATTTCCATCGGGGTGTCGGCGGTGATGCGGCGGTTGTATTTCGAATCCTTCACCACCTGCCATTTGCCGTCGGCCCGGCGGATCTCGACGACTGCGCCGCCATGGGCGGCGATTTCGATGGCCACCAGATCCGGGGTCATCTTGGAGAAGTTGGCGTCCTTGGAATCCTGCACGCCGACACCCGGGAACATCAGCTCCTCGTTGGTGTATTCATGGTTGGCCACGAGCAGGCCATGGTCGGCCGAACCATTGAGCGGGATGAAGCCGATGAAGTCGGTGTTGTAGCCGAACTGCCGGGCCTGGGCCTCGGGCGTCTGCTTCATCGGGTCGAACTCGGGCGCGTCCGGGAAGAGCGGGTCGCCCCAGCGCAGGAGCACCTGGGCGTCGTAGCCCTCGGCCACGTGGTGGGTGTGGTCGACGCCCGCCTCGATTTCCTTGAAGTCGAACGAGATCGGATTGGAGGCCTTCCTGGCCGGCTGCTCGTTGGCCGCCAGGGCCCGGTGGCCGACGGTCGCCGAGATGGCCGCCACGGCCAGCGGGCCCCGCAGAAGGTCGCGCCGGTTGAAGCGGGTCGCGATGATCTCGCCCATGGTGAGGTTATGCGTCGGGTTGACCCCGACATCGCCTGAATCTTCCAGCTCGCTGGCGCGAAGGCGGCCCTTGTGCTCGTCCATATCGGTTTCTCCGTCTTATGTGACGACCATGCTTTAGAACCGTTCCATGTAAGCAGCGTGACAGTTCCGCAAGGAGAGGGGGGGCGGAGCGCGACAACCGGTGCGGGATCCTGTATGGTCCCGGCATGAGCAATGATGATATCTCCGAAATTCGCGATCAGCTGTCCGATCAATGGCAGAAGGTGGCCATCGACCTGATCCGCAAGGGGCTTCCCGCCGACACTGTCTTCGAGACCCTCCTGACCGTGGGGCTGGCGGGGCAGGTCGAGCTGCATGGCAAGCACTTCATGGCCGGCAAGCTCGTGGCCATCGCCGAGCAGCTTTCGGAACAGGTCAGGCGTGAGAAGGAGGCCGTTCAGGAGGCCTCCAAGGCCACGAAGAACTAGGCTGGCCTTCCCGGACGGCCCTCGCAGGCTGCCGCTTCAAAATTGCACGAGAGACATTTCCCGTTGCAACGTCTGAGGCAATTGCCGCGTTAGCTCGGTGAACCTCCGGAGCGGCCCTGGCTGCTTCTCCGCCCACCAGTCACAATGGGGTGGTGCCTCATGCAGCAGGCGCTCGACAGCAATACCATGGACCGCTTGGTCGCCCTCGGGCGCGAGCAGGGCCAGCTGACGACTCAGGATCTTGAGACCAATCTGCCGATCCACGCGATGAGCGCGGAGGATATCGCCCTGGTCGTGGTCCATCTGGAAGAGTCGGGCGTGCCGGTGGAACTGGATGATCGTCTCCTCGCTTCGAACCCAAGCGCGATCCAGGCGCCGGCAAGAAGTGCCGAAATCATTCCGTTCCCGGATCGCGCCGCTGCCGCCCGGATGAAGAAGCGGAGCGCTCCCCTTCAGAAAGCCTCACCCGTCCAATCCCAGCCCGCCTTCGTCCAGCAGGAGAAGCGGGCTGCGCATTGGGCGGTGGCTGTGGCGGGACTGCTCGTGCTGGCCCTGATGGTGGGCGCGCTGATCCTGTTCGGCGTCTGAGCCCTTATAGGCCGGGGCAGTTACCCGCTGAGGTCATCCTGGTCCTGCCCGACGACGGGCAGGGGCTTTACCGCCGGGCCGGTGAACTGCGTCACGCTCAGCGCATGCTTCCTGGCGGATGTGAACCCGAGATCGAGGAAGGCGGTGCGGGGATCGAACAGAGCCTTCACGGCTGCCTTTTCGTCAAAGCCCAGCACGGGTTCAGGTCCGGGAACAGCCTGCGGGGCGGGAGCCGAAACCATTCCGGAGACCGCGCTCGGAGCCTGGTCCGGCAGGACAGCGCTTGCCAGCTCGATCTCCTTCGGGCGCTGCGGCGGAAGCGGCGCCGGCGGAACGGCGGCTGCGGTGCTCTCCGGATCGGCGGAGGCCACGATGGTGGCTGGGCTCTCCTGCGGCGGCGGCTGCTGCGGTGCAGGCTGAGCATTCTTGCGCCCGAACAGATTGGCGAACAGGCCGCCGACGGACGGGCCGCTGCCGGCCGAGGCCTGCGTGGACAGGGCGGCATTGCGGGCGAGGATCTCGGCCTTCGCGACCTCGTAGCCCGGAAGCGGCTTGCCGTTCGAAGGCAGATGCAGGGTCTTACCATCCGGGAACAACTGCACCAGCTGCTGCTGCGTCATGCGCGGCCAGGCGCGGACATTGCCCGTATCCACATGGACGAAGGCCGAGGAGGCGTAGTAGCCGACGCCACCGTACTGCATCTTCATGGCAATGGCCCGCAGGCGGCCCGTCTCGACGTCGGGCAGGCGGATATCCATGGCCTTGCCGAGCATGTGCTGACTGTTCTCCGCCACGCCGCTGGACCGGCGGCGCAGGGCGCCATTGGTTTCCGGCGACCGGTAGGCGGAAATGATGTTGATGGGCTGCGAGGAGCCGGATTCCCGGTAGACCTCCCACAGGATGTCGAACAGGCGCGGGTCCATCTGGGCCGGCTTGTCCACGCGCCAGTCCCGCAGGAACCAGTTGAGCTGGCTCAGGGCGCCCTCGTCGATCCGCCCGTTCCGGCGGAACGTGACGGTCAGGCTTTCCCTCGTGTGCGTATGAAAGAAGCTGAGGGTGCGGGTTTCGCCGAGGGCGGCCGCCCCCTGCATCGGGGCCGAGGCAAACGTCAGGAGCGCGGAGGCTGCAGCCGAGAGGCCTATGATGGAACGAAGGGCTCCCCCTTCGCCGGACAAGCGGCCGCACTTCGGCACAGTGACCGTCTTCCGTCCGCCAGCCGACCGCTTGGATCGGGCGAAGATCCCCGCCATGGTTCGTAAGTTCCCGCGTCCCTGAGCGACGTGTGATTGTTAACCATGGCAAAAATAGGCACAAAGCGTGCCTAATTGCTTAATCAGGAGCGGGCGGCGGTGCGATCGCGCCTGCCTCGTCCAGCGGGCGGGTTCAGGACCACCACCTTCGTGCCCTTCGGCGTGTGGTTGTAGAGGTCGATCACGTCCTGGTTGATCATGCGGATGCAACCGGACGAGACATTGGTGCCGATGGTCCATGGCTCGAACGTGCCGTGGATGCGGTAGAGGGTGTCCTTGTTGCCCTGCCAGAGGTAGAGGGCGCGGGCGCCCAACGGATTCCCCGGGCCGCCGGGCATTCCGGCGCCTCCGGGCAATTCGCCCATCTGCTCCATCAGTTCGGGCTCACGGGCGAACATCTCCTTCGGCGGGTACCAGTCGGGCCATTCCTGCTTGTCCTTGATGGTGGCGGCACCCGACCAGCCGAAGCCCGAACGGCCGACACCCACGCCGTAGCGCACGGCCATGCCGTCGCGCATGACCAGATAGAGATAGCGGGTCTGGGGATCGACCACGATGGTGCCCGGAGGCTCGGTGGTGTCGTACTCCACCACGCGCCGGAGATAGGCCGGGTTGATCCGCGACAGATCGATTCCGGGGATGGGATAGAGGTCGTCGTCAACGGGCCCGTACATGCGCTGATAGGCGGACATATCGCGCAGCGACTGGGCGAAGGTGCTGCTGGGCGGCAGGGTGGCTCCTGCGGCAGCGGCGGACGCTCCGAGCAGGAAGGTTCGGCGGCTGAGGTCCATTGTGCTCTCCCCGGTGTTCTTAAAACGCGACAATAAGAAGACGCAGGACCAACCATGCGGGTTTCATGCTAGCTGCTATGCTTTGCCGGCAGGACGAAGCGTGGCGGTTCGTGCTTGAGGCGGGGGCGGAGCGATATGACGGTCGAAAATCTCTCGTGGACGTGGCTTGCCGGTATCGCGGTGCTCGGCCTGGTGCTGGTGCTGGTTCTCTTCCTCGCCAGGAAACCGCGCTACCGCCGTTCCACGATCATGACGGAGAACGAGCGGGAGTTTTACGGGCGCCTTCTCGCCGCCTGTCCCGATTGCCAGATCTGGCCGCAGGTGCCTATCCTGGCGCTCGTCCGGCCCGACGCCAAGGAGGGCAGCCGCGCGTTCTGGATGGCCTTCAAGCAAATCTCCAACACCCGGGTCGACTGGGTGATCCTCCAGGACATGGAGGTGCTTGCGATCGTCGAACTCGACGACCGCTCCCACGATGCCCGGGACCGCTCCCACGATGCCCGGAAGGATGCGCAGCGCGACCGGATCCTGAAATCGTGCGGCTACCGCGTCGTCCGGTTCAATTCCGGTCGCAGGCCCGATCCGCGCCAGATCCACGAGGCCATCTTCTCCGCCGACTAGGGTCAGGCTGAGACCGCTCTCCGGTCTGCGTCACTGAAGCTCTCATAGAACTCATCCCGCAGAACGTCGGGCTCGGAGAGATAGCGTGCGGAATGGTGGAACGGCGTGACATGCCGGACGCCCGCCTCGCGGGCGATATCTCCGGCCTCCCAGGCGGTGAGGTGGTGCGAGGCCACGGCGAGGGAGCGGTCGCTTTCCAGAAAGACGGCCTCGATGAAAAGCTGGTCCGCCCTGTGGGCGAGCCGCAGAATCTTCGCCCGGTTGTCTGCGTGGGGAGCGGCATCGGTGACATAGGCGACCGCCTGCCCGGGCGCCACGCGCAGGGCGCGATGCTTCAGATCGCCCAGGCGGATGGTCCCGCCATCCGAATTCTCGATGGGGTGATCGTCAGGCAGGCCGAGGCGCACAGCGCGCTTGGCCTCGTTCAGCCACGGGCCGGGGGTAAGGTTCATCTCGGCCAGCACGCCGCGCCAGACATTCACCTGCATGACCTCGCGCAGGGCAAAGGCGAGGGACGGGATGCCGTGGTCGAGCGCAACGGCCTCGATCCTGAACTCGTCCTCCATCCAGGCAATGCCGTCCGGAAAGGCAGGCGCCGCGATCTCGCGGCGGGCGAACGCTTCGCGGGCGTGGAACTCGGCCGCCCTCGCAAGGCGGCTGCCGTCGTAATCCATGGCACGCAGGCAGAAATCGACGGAGTTCTCGTCGAGCAGGTTCCAGGTGAAGCCACGGATGCGGTGTTCCACCTGTCCGGTGAAACCCGGTGGTCCGACGAGGGTCAGCGGGGAGGGGCGGTGAAGGCAGAGGCGGAACAGCCGGTCGAACCCGGCCATGTGGTCGACGTGGGTATGCGAGACGAAGACGTGGCTCACCCGCAGCAATTCGCGAGACGACAGGGGAGCCACATCGCCGAGATCGAACAGAATGGCCCTGCGGCCATAGCGGAAGTCGAGGTGGAGACCTGGGTCGCTGAAGGGATCGTTCACGAGGCGGGGTTGAACAAGCCAACTCATGCCGGGCCAACGAGCCGCGATCCGGAGTGTTCCGTCTTCCTCAGGCTTCCCGGTCGCCGATGTAGCGTGCGTAGGTCCGTTGGCCCGAGGGTCCGAAGAGGACCACCTCATAGGTGTCGGGCTCCACGCCCTCGACCTCCATGCCGGGAGATCCGACGGGCATGCCAGGCACGGCAAGGCCCTTGGCCTCCGGCTTCTCGGCAAGGAGGCGCTTGATCACGGTCGGCGGCACATGCCCCTCGATCACATAGCCGCCGATCTCCGCCGTATGGCAGGAGGCAAGGGCCTCGGGCACGCCGAGACGCATCTTCACACGGTTGATCTCGGAGGATTCGACCACCTCGGCATCGAAGCCTGCCGCTCGAACCTGCGTGACCCATGCGGTGCAGCAGCCGCAGTTTGGATCTTTGGTCACGACCATCTTCGGTAGGGTTTCGACGGCCAGGGCAGGCCGGTTCGCAACGGACAGGGCCGAGACCGCAAGGCCTGCTAGCAGCGTCCGACGGCTGATCATTCCTGCTGGCAGATTCGACCTCATGGCATCCTCCTTGCGATCCTGTCGTTCCAGTGCCGATCCGTAGGGTTTCCAACGGTGGCAAGGTCAAGGCCCGCCCCCTTGGGAAGTCGGTCCGGAATGTCCGGACCGATCGTGTTCGAGCCCTGCCGGGTCGGCAGGATCGTTGCGCCGTCGGGCCCTTAGCCCTCGTCTTCCTCGTCGGGATCGGTCACGTCGACGAGGAACATGATGTAGGGGCCTTCCTCTTCATCGTCATCTTCGTCCTCGTCGAAATCCGCACCTTCGAACTCGGCCTTTTCCTCTTCCGTCGCAGCGCGGATGTTCAGGCTGGCGAAGCCATCCCAGAGCGGGGCGCCGTCGCTCTCGAGAACCTTGAGGTCTTCCTTGAACTCCTCACTCATCAGGAGTTCGCGGGCTTCCTCCTCGTTCGCATTGGTGATGGCAACAGGCTTGTCGCTGATCGTAAGCGTGAACATCGTTCTTCCTTTCCATTCGCCCGCAGGGGATATCCACTAACGCTTCACCCGCCTGTTCGTGGCAGCCTCCTGATACAGCGGATGGTGAGAAAAGCCATCGCTGGACGTGGCCTGTGGTCGGGAAAGCCAACGCAAAAGCACGGCCCGTCGCGGGGAGCGGCAGGCGAGGGCCGGCTCCCCGCCGACCCCTGCCAATGGGATGGTGCTTACTGGACGCCTTTGCTCTTGAGCCAGGCCTTCATCTCGGCAATCTCGCGTTCCTGCTCGCGGATCACGTCCTCGGCCCATTTGCGCACCTGCTCGTCCTTCGCGTGCTCCATGGCGACCTTCGCCATGTCGATGGCGCCTTCGTGGTGGGGAATCATGCCGCGCACGAAGTCCACATCGGCATTGCCGCTGAAGGCGATGTCCATGTTCTTGTGCATTGTCTCGTTCGCCTGCCGGTAGCCCCGGGTCGCGGGCGTATCGGCCGTCCTCGCCGCCTGGGCGGGTGTGGAGTGGCCCGAATGCCCTCCGTGCGCGCCTTGAGCCGCGGCAAGGGTCGGCAGGACTGCCATGGCGGCCGCCAGGGCGATGATGCGGTGCTTCATGATGGTTCTCCTGAAGGTTGGGTCTATGATCTAGGATCGATGTCCGTGAAATGAATGCACGACGGCATGGCCCCGGCCGCGGGAAATCAGCCAGCGGTTGAGCGGAAAGGCGAAAGCGCCGGCGATGAGCAGGGCCACGGCGAGGCTTCCCCAGAAAAGAGGACTGGCGAGGCCGGCATCCATGGCGCCGGGAATGACCAGCATGATCGCGTTGTCCACGATTTCCATGAGGGTGATGGAGGCTGTATCCGCGGCAAGGGCCAATCCCAGCGCGGTGCCGAAAGGCAGTCCGCTCCGGAGCAGGGGCAGCATGGTCAGGGCGTAGCCGAACAGGAAGGCGAGGGCGACAGCCAGGGTAATCGTCGGTGCTGTTCCCCAGCCGAGCGCCGTGCCGATGGCAAGGCCGAGGATCTCGCCGATGGCACAGCCTGTGAGGCAGTGAATCGTGGCGCTCAGGGCGGTGCGGTTCAGCTCATCCCTGGGCGAGGCGGCATGATGATGGTGTGAATGAGCATCGGCAGGCATTTCAGCCTCCTCATGAAGCAGGATGGGCAAGGGGCTGGGCCGGGTATCCGCCGTTGCTCAACGCATCCAGGAGCGCAGCCTCACTCTGCCTGGAGACCACCTTGACGGTGCGGGCCTCCAGATCGGCCTCGATTTTTGCCTGGGGGTCGAGAGCTTGGACCGCCCGTGTGACGGCGCGAAGGCAGCCGCCGCAATTCATGCCGGGAACGTGGAAAATGTGCATGGTCGGGATCCTTTCATCTCAGGGTCCCGAGATCTGTAGGCGTTCCCACGATGGGAAGGTCAAGCACCTTGGCCGGGCTCGTTCGAGATTTATCCTGAATCAACATGAAGGATGGACGGGAACTGGCTTATCTTAAGCGTATAGCTCTGCTATCGCGGGTCTGCTTGCGATCGATACGGAGTAGCCGACGCTGGTCGGAGGAGAGCGATGCGGATTGTAACCCATAGTGGCACGTTCCACGCCGATGACGTCTTCGCTTACTCCGTGCTGCGCGATGCCCTGGATGCGTTCGAGTTCGTTCGGACCCGCGACATGGCGCTGATCGACGCAGCCGACATCGTTTTCGACGTTGGGGGGATCTACGACCCCGCCCAGGGCCGGTACGACCACCATATGCGGGACCTCCCGCGGCGGGAGGACGGGACGCCCTACAGCTCGGTCGGCCTGATCTGGCGGGATTACGGGCGCAAGGCCCTGCCGCGGCTCGTGCCGGGAATCGGCCAGGACGTGCTGGAATCCGTCTGGCAGGACATCGACGCGACCTTCATCGTGGTCATCGACCAGGCCGACAATGGCGTCGCCACGGCAGGACCGAGCCATCTCGCGCTGCTCGTCGAGGCCTTCAACCCGACCTGGGACAGCGGCCAGCCCTATGACGACGCCTTCCTCGAAGCCGCCGATTTCGCCAGGGGAATCCTGGTTCGCGCCTGCCGGCAGGCCCATGCTGAGGCCCAGGCTCTCTCCCTCGTGATGGCGGCGGCCAGGAAGGCGCGGGATCCCCGCGTGATCGTCCTCGACCGCAAGCTGCCGTGGGAGAAGGCGGTGTTCGAGGGCGGCTTGGGCGATCTCCTCTTCGTCATCTACCCGAACGAGGATCTGACCGCCTGGTACTGCCGCACCATACCGCCCGAGCCGAGCTCCTTCGGCCAGCGCCTGTCGCTGCCGGAATCCTGGCGCGGCCTGCAGGAGGCGGAGTTCTCGAAGGCCGCCGGGATCGAGGACGGCGTGTTCTGCCACCCGAGCGGCTTCATCTGCGGGGCGCGCTCGCAGGAATCCGCCGTGCGGCTCGCGGAGAAAGCCATCGCCGGAGGCTAAGCCATGAAGCAGGTCCCCATCGTCTCCCACACGGCATACGTGGCCTCGCTTCCCGACGATCACCGGTTCCCGATGCTCAAATACGGGCGCCTGGCGGAAGTGCTGGCGGAGAAGGGTCTTGCTCCCAATGGATTCGTTGTGCCGGGGGAGGCCTCTGCCGACCTGATCGCGCTGGCTCATGAGCGGTCTTATGTGGATCAGGTCTTCGCCTGCACCGTCCCGCGCGAGATCGAGCGGCGCATCGGCCTTCCGGTCAGCGAAAGCGTCGTTCGCCGCGCCAGGGCGTCCGCCGCCGGAACGCTGCTTGCGGCGCGGCTTGCGCTGCAGCATGGCCTCGCCGGCAGCACCGCCGGCGGATCCCACCATGGACAGAGGGAGACCGGGGCGGGCTTCTGCGTCTTCAACGATGTCGCCATCGCGGCCAAGGCGCTGCGGGCGGACCGTGCGGTCCAGCGCGCTCTCGTCGTCGATCTTGACGTCCATCAGGGCGACGGCACGGCGGATTGCCTGCGGGACGAGCCGGATCTCTTCACCTTCTCCATGCATGCGGAGAAGAACTATCCCGTACGCAAGATCCCGAGCGATCTCGACATCGGTCTGCCGGACCACATGGAGGACGATGCCTATCTGGAGGTTCTCCGGTCGCATCTGCCGCGCCTTCTCGATGCCCTCGCGCCGGAACTCCTTTTCCTGAATGCCGGCGTCGACCCGCACCGCGACGACAGGCTGGGACGGCTTAGTCTCAGCGACGAAGGCCTGCGCCGCCGGGATTCCTACGTGATCGAGCAGGCACGCAGCCGGGGCATTCCCATGGTCACCGTGATCGGCGGCGGATACTCTACGGACATCGATGCCCTGGCCAGACGGCACGCCATCGCGTTCGAGGCGATGGCCGCCTGGGGCGAGGCGAACGAACAAGCTTCAACCTTGTGAGCGGGCGAGGGATGCAGCCAGCCGCGCGGCGAGCGCAGCGTTGTTTTTCACCAGCGCGATGTTGGTGGCGAGGCTTCGCCCGCCGGTTCGCTCGAAGAGAGTGGACAGCAGGAAGGGCGTCACGGCCTTGCCGGAAACGCCGCGGGTTTTCGCTTCCGCGATGGCGGCATCGATGAAGGCGCTCATCTCACTGGCCGGAATTTCATCGGCGCTCGGAACGGGATTGGCCACGAGAACCCCGCCATCGAGACCGAGTGCCTCCTTGGTGCGGATCAGGTCGGCGATGGCCTCGGGCGTGTCGAGGCGCAGGGGTACGGGCAACTCGCTCGTACGGCTCCAGAAAGCCGGGAAACGGTCAGTCCCGTAGCCGACCACGGGCACGCCGCGGGTCTCCAGATATTCGAGCGTGCGCGGCAGGTCGAGGATTGCCTTGGCGCCGGCGCAGACCACCGCCACGGGCGTGCGGGCGAGCTCGTCGAGATCGGCCGAGATGTCCATACTTGTCTCGACGCCCTGATGGACGCCACCGATGCCGCCGGTGGCAAAGACCCGGATGCCTGCGAGATGGGCGCAGATCATGGTGGCGGCAACGGTCGTCGCGCCATGGCGGCCGGAGGCGACGGCATAGGGCAGGTCGGCCCGGCTCAGCTTCATCACGTCCTTGGCGGTGCCGAGCCAGTCGAGCTCCGCGTCCGACAGCCCGATTTTGATGCGTCCTTCGATGATCGCGATCGTCGCCGGCACGGCGCCGTTCTCGCGCACCACCGCCTCGACCTCGCGCGCCGTGGCGATGTTTTGCGGATGTGGCATGCCATGGGTGATGATGGTGGATTCGAGGGCGACCACGGCCTCGCCCGATGCGAGAGCCGACTGCACATTGGGAGCGATGTCGATGAAGCGTCCGGCGATATCGTGGTTCATGAGGGCTCCCGTTCGAAAGTCGGACCCGCTCTAAGGGACAAAGTGGTTTCCAGCAAGGCGAAGGACAGGTCGGGCCGGACGCTCGCCGTGCTCTCCACCGTCAGCGCCGCAGCCGCTGTCCCGAGGCGGGCGGCTTCAGTGAGGGAATGGCCCTTCAGGAGCGCCGCCAGAGTGGCGGCGATCAAGGCGTCTCCCGCACCTGTCGCATCGACGATCTCGGCGCCGATGGCGCCGATCTGACGGACGCCCGTTCCATCAGCAACGACGAGCCCCGCTTCGCCGAGGGTCAGGACGACATGCTGGGCGCCGCAGGCGCGAAGGCGCGGGGCCGCTTCCTCCAGGGACATCTCGGGTTCGCCGAGATAGGCGCGGGCCTCGTCGAGATTGAGGAACAGCAATCCGACGCCGGTGAGATCCCGTGGCAGGCGTGCGACCTTCGGGGTCGAGACAGCATCGATGGCCAGCGTGAGCGAGTGTTGGCGAGCGATGTCGACAAGCGCGTGCAGCGTCTCGGCCGGTAGGTTGCAATCGGCGAAGACCCAGCCTGTCTGGAGATGCGTATCTAGGTTGCGCAGCAGGGCAGGGGTGAACCCGTCGAAGATCGCCATGTTGGCGAGGCCTAGGGCCAACTCGCCATCGGGCTGCAGGACGGCCACGTACTCCGCCGTGGCATGCTCATCCGACAGCGCCATGAATTGCGTGCCGATGCCGAGGCGTTCGAGATCGTCGAGCAGGGCGCGTCCGTTCTCGTCCTTCCCGAGGATTGAGGCCAGGGAGACCGTCACGCCGAGCCGGGCCATGTTCTCCGCCACATTGCGTGCGACGCCGCCGAAAGAGCGCTCGGACAGGACGGGATTGGACGTTCCAGGCCGGATCGCATCCAGCGCCCGGTATTTCCGGTCGACGGCCGCGCCGCCGATGCAGAACACCCTGCCGATTCCTGTCCCCATGCCTTGCTCTCGCGCTTTCGTCCGTTGCAGGCAAACCTATGCCGAATGGCAGGCATCGCCGCAATGGCGCAGAGTCATCGGGCGGGAGCGGGTCCCAGGCGCACGCCGCCCCGGCATCATCTTGAGCTTTGCGATGGATCAAAGCGCAGGATGCCGCTTTCCCATAGTCTTTACCCAGATCATGGAGGAGGCGACCATGGGATTGGGTTCAAAGATCAAGGAATGGCAAGCGAATTGGGCGCAGGCTCACGAGCTCGATGCGCTGGACAGGGATCAGAGAGAAGCGCTGGCGCGTGACGTCGGGGTGTCGGCCGAGATGCTGTCCACCCTCGTGGCACGGGGTCCCGATGCTGCGGCCGAGCTGCCGCGCCTCATGGAGGCTCTGTCCCTCGACGCGGATCAGGTTCGGCAGATCCATGCCGCCCTCATGCGTGATATGAGCGTGACCTGCTCGGGTTGCACGACGGCCGTGCGCTGCAGGGACGACCTTGCCCACGGGCAGGCTCCGGCGCATTTTTCGGAATACTGCCCCAATGCCGAGACCCTGCAGGAGCTCCAATGCGAGCAGGTCATGAGGGCAGCGCGTCCGTGAGCCGTCGATAGTGAAAGGTTTCATGCCTTTCCTGTTTTGAACCCGAGCGTCCGCCATCGGTTAACCGGTCTGGATCAACCGATGGAAGGGGCCATGGCATGGACCGGGGTGACGACAATTCAATTTCGCGGCGAGGTGCAGCAGACGGTGCGGCCGTCGCCAAGGACGACCCCACCACGAAGTATCCGCAACCGCCTTTCCGCTCCCAGTCCCAGCCCTGGCCGGGGCTCGCCAGCCGGATGGATCCACGCCCCGATCACGGCGAGACGAGCTACAAAGGATCCGGGCGGCTACGCGGCCGCAAGGCCCTGATCACCGGCGGCGATTCCGGCATGGGGCGCGCGGCCGCCATTGCCTATGCCCGCGAAGGGGCCGATGTGGCGATCAGCTATCATCCTGATGAAGAGCCCGATGCGCGAGAGGTGATCGACCTTATCGAGAAGGAGGGCCGCGTCGCCGTGGCCCTGCCGGGCGACATCCGCGACGAGGCCCTGTGCAGCCGCATCGTGGCCGAGGCCGTTGAGCGCCTCGGCGGCCTCGACATCCTCGTCAACAACGCGGCGCGTCAGCAGCAGCGGCAGGCGCTTCTGGACATCACGTCGGAGGATTTCGACGCGACCATGAAGACGAATCTCTATGCCATGTTCTGGATCACCAAGGCTGCTCTGCCCCATCTGGGTCCGGGCGCCGCGATCATCCAGACCACGTCCGAGCAGGCCTACGATCCGTCTGCCAATCTGGTCGACTATGCCATGACCAAGGCGGCGATGATGAACTTCACCAAGTCGCTTGCGAAGCAGCTCGGGCCCAAGGGCATTCGCGTTAACGGCGTGGCGCCCGGGCCGATCTGGACGCCGCTGCAGGTGAGCGGCGGCGCAACCCAGGAGAAGCTGCAGCAATTCGGCGGTGATACCCCGCTCGGTCGCCCCGGTCAGCCTGTCGAGCTCGCCTCGATCTATGTGCAGCTTGCCGCGTCCGATGCCAGCTATGCGACCGGTCAGGTCTATGGCGCCGCCGGAGGCAGCGGACAGCCTTAAGGCCGTTCACTCCGTGCCATGGAACAGCAGCGTCGTGTTGCCGCCGATTTCGCTCGATCCTGTCGGGCGCTTTTCGCTCAGCACGTCTTCGGCCTCAGGCGAGGGGTGGCGGCTTTGATGGATCTCAAGCCAGGCGATGCGGGATGACGGCACGGTGCCGTCGCCCGGATAGGCCTCCTGCTTGGAGCCCGTGGCTTTCTCGAAGAAGGAGGGGTCGTCGAGGGAGGCCAGCACCCTGTCCACGAGCCGCTTCAGGGCCCCATTGTGCTCGGCATAGAGATCGATTCCCTGGCTGCGCGCCAGCTCGGCGGCGGTCACCAGAGGCTCGGCGGCGAAGATGTGATAGTCGCGGGCGCGCTTGCCGCGCTTCATCTCGAGTGGCAGGGTCCCGTCCGGCGTGATCTGGGCAAGGCCGATGCGGACGCTGTCCAGACCCCAACGGGTCAGCACCTTGTCGTCGGAGGCGAGGCCGGCCGCCGTGGCGCCCAGGCCCGCCCAGTAGCGATGATTGTTCCGGCCGGACATCGCCTTGTTCTTGTCCATGAACCCGACGAGCTTCTGGCCCAGCTTCTTCAGCCAAGCCTCGACCCGCTGCTTCTGATCGGTTGCGAGACCGGGCGCGTTGCGGACCTGCAGGTAGGCCAGCGCGAAGCCGCCGAGGGCTTGGCCCAGATTGAAGTGCGCCTGCTTCGAGCGCATGTCGGTCATGGCGTTCGCCGATGCCCAGGCGTCGAGCCATGTGAGCGTGCAGGCGGCCGCGGCGGTGTTCTTGGGGTTCGACTTCACATAGGCGTTCGCGATCCTGACCAGATTGCGCCCATAGGCGCGCAGCGGCTCGACGGCTTCCGAGTAGGTTTCCTCCGCATCCTCGTCGATGGTCGCCCGCTGGGTGTCGTCCTGCTTATACTTGCTCTGCGTGTCGAGGGTGATCACGGGCGCAGCAGGCGTGTCGCACTCGTATTTCGGCTTGGACTGAACATTGTCCGTGGCAGGGGGCGGCACGAGATAGCCCGGACCTTGAGCCTGGGCGGCGCTCAAGGATGCAGCGAGCAGGAATGTCGCAATGACGGGCGGGTGCAGCGCATATCGCACAGCAGACCAGCTCATCGCCCATTTCGAATCCCACACCATGCCGCTCCTCCTGCGCTGCCGTCCGGTCAGGAACTAGGCGCGGGGTGCCGCAAGGCCAGAGGCGGTATCTCAGATCGCCGAGGCGATGCGGCGGGGCTGGGCGGTGCGGTTACCCGCCATCGGCGGCAGCAGGTCCTGCCCGCGCCCGGCGGTGACGACCAGGCGCTTGACCTCGCCCCTGAGGTAGGCCTGGAGGAATTTGTCGTAATCCTTGAAGGAGACGCAGCCGTTCGAGTCGCCTCGTGCGCCCAGCAGATACGTGTGGGCCAGGATGCCGTCGCGGCCATAGATGGCGGCGCTGCCGCCAACCGGGTTCATACGGATGGCGCGCACGCCATGAAACAGCGCCTCGCGTTCCGTGAGGATGTAGGTTCCCGGCGGGGTCGAGCCCTTCATGCGGACGTTCACATAGCGCGGGTTGTCCATCATGTCGCCGAGGCCGGAATGCGCCTCGAGCTTCTCGCCGTTCGGCATATGCACGACCTGGGCGCTGATGTCGTAGACGGCTGTGCCCGGACTGGCGAGATTGCCGCCGGAGCCGAAACGCGCGGTCGGTGCGATGCTGCCTGTTCCCCGATCCAGAGCCGCATAGCTGAGGGCCGCATCCGGCGGGCTGGCCGGGCGGATTCCGAAGAGCTTTTCGAAGAAGTTGCGGTTGTCCGCCGGTGCGACGGCTGGCGACACGGCCGCACGGGGCGTCATGGCGGCAGGTGCGCTCGCCATCTGGCGAGCGGCCGCAGGTTTCCGAGCGATCAGATCCGCTGGCCGCGGCACCGGCAGGGGCGCGATCACGGGCACCGGGATGACAGCCTGGGCGACCTCGACGGGCGGAGCCGGATCAGGCACGGGCTGCTGCACCGACGAGCGGAAGCCAGGCGCGACGGGTGCTTCCTGTCGGAAGGCGAGGGCGCCCGGCGCCAGGGTGGGGTTCGGATTGATGAGGGCCGCGTCCAGGGACAGGGCCGTCTTCACCGGTTCAGGTGCCGCACGTTCTACAGTGCGGGCTACAGGAGCTTCGGGCGCTGTGCCGGTGGATTGTTCGAAGTCGACGAAGAGGGCCACGGGGCTGAGCGAGATTGCCACGAGAAGAGCCGTCGGAATCAGGCTGCGGGTCCGGCGCAACGGGGCGCGGCGGAGGGACGAATAAGGCTTGTGCGCCATGGCAAAACTCTACGCAACAACTCGGGCTTCCCACGACACGCTGGAGCCTGAGGCAGGGCTTGGAGTGTTGTGAGGCAGCGATACTATGAACTGGTGCCGATTGAGCAGCATTTTGGTTAAGATCAGAATAATCCGCAGGTGGCGTTTGCCGGGTGGATGCTGGCCCTGTCGGGGTTGTCGCCTTTGTTGCCGCGATGATCTCCGGAATGGCTCGCTTCCGCGTCTTGCCCTGGCAATGGCTGCAGGTCAGGTTCCCAAAGGCTGCTCCCGACTTCGACAGCCGAGGCCTCAGTCGCATCGTCTGTGACGGGCCTAACAGGAGTTTCCGCCATGCCAGCCGAGACCGCGTCCTCACTGAACGGGCGCCCCGTCATCAAAGGGTTCTACGAACATCGCACCGGCAGCATCCAGTACGTCGTCGCGGATCCGGAAACGAAGCGCTGCGCCATCATCGATCCGGTTCTCGACTTCGAGCCGAGTTCCGGTTCAACGGCGACGGCCTCGGCGGACGAGATGCTCGCGTATATAGAGCAGCAGGGCTACAGTCTGGAATGGATCCTCGACACGCATCCTCATGCGGATCATTTCTCTGCCGCCGGCTATCTAAAGGACAGGACGGGCGCGCCCACCGCTATCGGCGAGAAGGTGGTGGAGGTTCAGAAGCTCTGGAAGTCACTCTACAACTGGCCTGACAGCTTTCCGACCGACGGTTCGCAATGGGACCGCCTGTTCGCCGATGGCGAGCGGTTCAGGATCGGCAACCTGGGCGTGGAGGTGATGTTCTGCCCCGGCCACACACTCTGCTCGATCACTTACCTCGTGGGCGATGCCGCTTTCATCCACGACACGCTCTTCATGCCCGACGGCGGGACGGCCCGCGCCGACTTTCCGGGCGGCTCGGCCAAGGCGCTGTGGCACAGCATCCAGCGCATCATGGCGCTTCCCGACGAGACGCGCCTCTTCACGGGGCACGATTACAGGCCCGGCGGACGGGCGGCGCGATGGGAGAGCACGGTGGCTGAGCAGCGCTGGGAAAACAGGCACCTCGTGAGCGCGAAGACCGAGGAGGAGTTCATCGCCCTGCGCGAAGGGCGCGACCGCGAGTTGCCGATGCCGAAGCTTATCCTAACCGCCTTACAGGTGAATATCCGCGGCGGCCGTCTGCCGGAGCCGGAGAGCAACGGCAGGCGCTATCTCAAGATCCCGCTCGATGCCCTTTCGAATGCATCGTGGGGTGACTGAGCCTTCAGTGCCGTAGCTTGAACGGAACGGACCATCGCGACATCACCCCTTGCGGACGGCGTTTCAATCCCCATATCAGGCTGACCCAGCGGACATTGTTGTGGACTTCGAGGCGGCGGGCGTCACCGCCTGCTTTCGATGGGGCCGTGTCAGGACGGATGTAATCCGGCATGGCCTGTTCCTGCGCTCGCCTGACGATGCGAGCGCCCGTCTGGACCCGATCAGCCCAGGCCCGTAGCAGGCGCGGCAGGAGATGCGGAGGCATCCCGCCCGTTCGCCCCGGAGCCTGGGCTTTTTCGCGTCCGATGCCGGCAGCGCCGTTTACTGCGACTTGCGCGGATCGTCCGCTGGATTGACGTAGGCGATGCCCCAGGGGCCGCGCGTGCTCAGCTGCACGACCGTTTCCTGGTCGATCTTCACATTGTGCGGCGTTCCCGGAGCCATGGCGACCACCCCGCCGGACTCGATCGCCTTCATCTGCGCGGGATCGGAATTCGTCCCCATGCCGATGTTGAACTGGCCGCTGATCACGGTGACCACCTCGTCGACCGGATGGGTGTGGGCGGGGATCCTGTAGTTCGCCGGGAGCTTCAGCCGCATCACGAACACGCCGTCCTTGGACGGATCCCCGTAGAGAACCGACATCTGCGCCCCCTTGGGAAGGGACGGAGGGCCGTCCTTCCAGGTGACGTCGCCAGGATTGGCCATGACATGCTGGTGCTGCTGCGCGAAGGCGGGTGTGAGACTGAGGAGAAGAGCCGAAGCGCACGTGGCTGCTTTGAGGGTGAAGAGCTGCATCGCGACCTCCCGATTGGGTGATGTGGCGGACGCATACAAGGCGGCCGGAAACGAACATCGGCCGCTTCGGGAAGGCTCTGCCTCTGAACCTGGGTTGTCAAGAAATTGTCGGCTGTCTCAGGCCTCTCGGGCGAGTTCTGATTTCAGCCAGTCGCGAAATGCGCTCACGGCTCGGGTCGCCGGAGCGGAACGGGCGGTCACGAACCAGTAGGAAATGCCTGTGTCGTAGCGGTCGGGGAAGGGGGGCGCGAGGCGGCCCATGGCAATGGCATCGCGGGCGAGGGTCTCCCACCCGAGAAAGACACCCTGGCCTGCCACCGCCGCATCCAGGCACAGGGACGCGTCCGAGAAGACAGGGCCGTCGCCCAGGATGGATTCATCGAGCCCGTTGGGACCGAGCCATGCATTCCAGCCGAACATGGGCGTCGGCTCCCGGATGATCGGAACGGCCGCGAGGTCGTGCGGCTGGCGCAGGCGCTCGGCCAGCGCGGGACTGCATACGGGAAAGACGAACTGATCGAGCAGCTTCTCGGCCTTGACGTTCGGCCAGCCGCCGCGCCCGACCCGAATGCATACATCCACGTCCGAGGAGCCCGGATCCACGAGGGACACGTCCGCGTCGATCCGGATGCGGATATCCGGGTTCTGCTCGCGAAAGTGCTGCAGCCGCCAGACCAGCCACTTGCTGGCGAAGACCGGCGCAACCGAGACCGTGAGAACCCCTTCGCGACGCCGCTCGGCAAGCGCCAGCCCGGCTGAGATTTCGCCAAAACCGGCGCTGAGAAAGCGCAGCACGTCCTCCCCGAACGCGGTAGGCCGCAGACCTTTCGGATGCCGCTCGAACAGGGGGCGGCCGAACTGCTCCTCGGCCTTGAGGATCTGCTGGCTCACCGCCCCGACGGTGACGCCGAGTTCCTCGGCGGCGGCACGCAGATTCCCTAAGCGCCCGGCGGCCTCCAGGGCGCGCAGGCCGTTCAGGTGGAAGCGGTTCAGGTTGCGCATGTAGATTTCCTACAGTCAGCTGCAGAAAAACGCCATTTCTTTCAGCTCGAGAGGGGCGCAGCATCCAGCCATGCTGAACATGATCGCCATCCTCAGACAGATCCTCCATCGCCCGGCTCGGAGCGGCGAGGTCATCTCGCGCCCGGCGTGGGAGAGCGACCCGCTCTCCCATCCGGCCCTGCAGCGCATGAGCCTCGAGGAACTCGCCGACCTGCCCTTCGATAGAGGGACGGTTCACCTCGAAGGTTCTTGCGTCTACAGACGTGACAGCGATTCACACGAGGCGGCCGATCCGGAATGTCCACCTGGCGAGACGAGAAGAACCAGAAGGCCAGGGCCCGGCTCGAGAAGCGCCTCTCCGCGCTCTTTCCGCCTCAGGTCCTCGCCCATGCGCTGCGCCAGCCGCTGACCCCGCCGACCCAGCGCCGGGCGATGGAATCCTACTGGCGGCACCGGCCGCTCCTGGCGGACCGGCTGGCCCGGGCGCTCGCCGCGAAGAGCGGACAGCCTGCGGGCTGGCAATGGCGCCTCGGGGCCGAGAAGGAGACCGGACTGCCGCTCACCTTCCGCATGCCGCCCGCGCCGTACCGGGAGGGCGCCTTCAGCCGCGGGCCGGGGCATTGCTGCGTGTGCGGACAGCCGGTCTACCGGCTGGGCTGGCACCGCGACCTCTGGGACGACGGCAAGCCGAACCGGAACGCCACCTGGCACGCGGCCTGCGTGGTGGCCTGGCAGCTCTGGACCGCTCCGCCCGATCACCTGCGGGTCCTGAAGCGACGCCAGAAGCACAAATGCGCCACCACGGGGCGCCGCCTGCTCAGGACCGCCGAAGTGGACCACCGGGTGCCGCTCTTCGCCGTCTGGTCCGAGCACCGCGCGAAGCCCTGGCCGGAGCTGCTCGCCTTCTGGGGCGCGCCCAACCTCCAGGTGATCAACAAGGCGGCGCATCTGGAGAAATGCGCCGACGAGGCGGCCGAGCGGGCGACGCGCAGGTCCGCGCTTGTCACGGGGGCGGAGTGAGGCGCCGAACGTTACCGGTTCGGTTCCGCGCAGGCGGGGATCCAGAACCGCCGACGGTGCAGGCTGAAGTGTTGTCGTGGTTATGGATACCGGGCTCTGCTCCGCAGCCCCGGGATGACCCGCCGCTCGTCATCACCGGCCTTGTGCCGGTGATCCCCGTCGGTGAGGCGCGGCGCCTGAGAGGATCGGGATGGCCGGCACAGGGCCGGCCATGACGCGGGTGGGTCGAGAACGTCTGTGTCAAAGAGCCAGCGCCTGTGGGCCCGCAGCTGATGCTGCGAGCCTGTGGCGAGATCGAGGGTGGCGCGACAGGCAGCCCGGCTCGCTATGTGATGGTGAAAGGGAAGAGCCGAGGTGCCTCTTCGCGCACGGCTTCTTTAGGCGTTCAGGCGGTGCCAGCCCGGTGACCGCTCAAGGCGGGGTCCGTCTGCTCGACGGGGGCCTTGAACCGATTCCGACCACCGGCACGCAGCCTGGGCCTCCCGCCCGACCTGCTTGCGAGGCGAGCCTGCGGGACCGTGCCTGCCTCCACACTGCGACGCCTCGCGAGCGCGCCCCTCATTAGAGGCAGGTCTAAGGCAAGGTATAGCCGAGCTTGAAGGCAATGTCAAGAACAAAGAGTGAACAGAACAGCCTTCGCCCCTCGGCCACCGCCCGCTCAGTCGCACACTCTGACCGTGCGGCGGATATACTCGTCCGTGTAGGAATCGTACTCGGTGCGGGTGGTCGTGCGGCAGTCGCTGCGGCGCTCGGTGTAGGTGCGCCGCGTCTGGGTCTCGGCGCGCCACGCATCGCGGCTCTGGTTCTTGCGCATCCAGGGCGGCCCGCCCTTGTGTCCTGGCTTGTGGTGGATCTCCACCAGAGGCGCAGGAGCGGCGATGGGCCCCTCCATGCGCGGCCCGGCCGAGGCTGCGCCGGCAGAGGCGCAGAGGATCCCGGCCAGGATGATCGTGAAGCGACGCATGACTTGTCTCCCGTCGATGAGGTTTGTCTCCGACAGGATTAAGTGCCCAAAGCCGCATCCGTTCCTCAG
Organism: Microvirga splendida; assembly: GCF_016427565.1. Classification (GTDB taxonomy): domain Bacteria; phylum Pseudomonadota; class Alphaproteobacteria; order Rhizobiales; family Beijerinckiaceae; genus Microvirga; species Microvirga splendida. The sequence goes on along the minus strand of NZ_JAELXT010000033.1, from coordinate 19,898 downwards.
CACCGCGCGGGCTCAGCGGGGTTGTTCTGCGCGATCCGGGCGGTCAGGCCGGGCCTGCCGAGGGCCCGAGAAACGCCACGAGGTCGGCCACGACATCCTCCGGCGCCTCCCATTGCGGGTCATGGCCGATGCCGGGCTTGAGCGTCAGGGTCGCGCCGGGGAGGCGGGCGGCGAGGTGCTCCTGCTCGGCCTGCGAGAACACGCCGTCCTGCTCGCCGCCGAGGATCAGCACGGGGCAGCGGATGCGATCGAGATCCGCCATGGCATCGGCCGCGATCAGGCCGGACAGCGCCGCCTTCCACACCCGCGCCGGCACCTTCAGGCTCTCGGCCACGACCCGCTCGAAGAACTCCGGCGGCATGGGGCGGCAGAGGGTGCCGGCCTGGAAGGCGTGGACGAAATCCTCCGCGACCGGATCCTCGAGTACCTCGACCTCCCGCAGGAGATCCTGCGTGACCGCGTTGCGGGCCCTCGCGGCCGCGCCGACGAGGACCAGGCGCTCGACGCGCTCAGGGTGCTGGGCCGCCACCGACCGGGCTATGAAGCTGCCCATGGAATGCCCCACCAGAGCGGCCTTTTCGATGCCGAGGCGATCCAGGAGCCGCAGGGCATCCCCGGCGAAGTCGGCCGGTGCGTAGCCGCCCTCGGGCCGGCTGGATTCCCCATGCCCGCGCTGGTCCGGCACGACCGCGTGCCAGTCGGGCGGCAGCAGCGGGAGGATGCGGCTGTAGGAGAACCAGGAATCCGAATAGCCGTGCAGCATGAGCACGGCGGGCCCGGTCCGCGGACCCTGCTCGGCCACGTGCAGCTCAAGGCTGGATGGCAGACGATGCCTCGCAAAGCGCAGCTCGTTCGACATGCGGCCATTGTACTGCCGAAGGCAGGGGCGGGGCAATCGGCCGCCGCGGGAGAAGACTTGCCTTCGTGTCGCCATCCGCCGCGTCAGGGTCGCGCGCTGCGGTCACTCACGCGCTCCAACGCAAAACCCTCATCCTGAGCGTGTCGCTCATCAAGCGCTGACACGCTCTCCTCCCCACAGGGGGGGAGAGGGCTGGCGGCGCTTGATGCGCCGGCCCCCAGGATGAGGTGGGGAGAAAGCGGTCGGGATCAGCGGTGGCAGTGGCGGTCGCCGGTCTTGCGGTTGGTGTGGCAGCCATTCTTGTCGAGCCCGCCGCCATGGGCGAGGGCAGCAGTGGCGAGAAGAGATGCGAGAAGTCCGGCGAGAAAGGTTTTCATGATCGGCCCCCAAGGACATGCGGGATGCCCTCAAGGCATCGCTCGATCATTCTGCAACCATAGATGGCTGTTTGCAACATAAACTCATCATGGTTGCAGTCGGTGCTGCCGGGGCTGGTGAGCAGAAGGCGGCTCTGCCGAGGCCGACCGCTCAATTGGCGGATTGTGCCGATGCACGCGCCGGGCGCTTGGCAGGGTTAGTGGTGTTCAGGGCGGCGGCGGCCTGGATGAGGGTTCTGAAGACTTCTTCGTCGAGCGCCTCGCCCTCGCGCAGATCGATGGCGCGGCGGGTGTTGCCCTCCAGGCTGGCGTTGAAGAGGCGGGACGGATCGTCAAGCGAAGCGCCCTTGGGAAACGTCAGCTTCACGACGGCCTCGTCCGTCTCAGCCAGTGCCGATGATCCCGGCGCTCGAATACACCGGAACCCCGCGCCACTTCACCGCCTCGACCGCATCGGACAATGCCTGCCGGATGAGCGCCCGCACCCGCGCCAGCGTCTCGCCGCGCTAGTCGTTCAGGTGCTGGATATGCGCGTCGATCTGTTGGGAGGGGGAAGGTGGTTGTTGGTGTGGGGCGGTTGTGCTCGAATGCATGGTCGTTGGCGATTTCGTCATGATTGTTTTCGGAATCTAACGAGTGTCGTCTGGGCCTCCAACTTACTCCAGATATCCTACGCCTTCGATCCAGAGGGCTTGTTGTCGTTTCTAGCATCGATCAAAACGACGTCTTTGTGACCGAGAATTCCTAACCTAGCTAAGATGCCTTCAACGCGAGCCTGCTCCGCTGTTGTGAAGTAAATTATTGCCTTGATCCCGTTTTCTGCATCACTTGCAGCCTGATAAATTGGCAGCTGCTTTTCGAGATTTCTTTCTAATCCCGTATTTTTAGCAAGTTTCATTTCTATCAGCGTCTTGTCTAATGCGCCGCGCGAAATTTTATAATCTACAGGACCTCTTCCGTCATTAGCCTCAGTACCTACGTCAGATGGTGATCCAAACCAAACAAGCCGGCATAGAATTTGAAGATCGCTTTCTCTCTGAATGGGCACTCCATCATGATAGAAAATTCTATGTCCGCCTTTGTTCTCGATTACGTCCTTTAAGTACGCAAGTCGCTGATGGGTCTCTGCATACGTGTCGCCTGTGACAGTGTAGAAACCTGTGTGGGTAGCTAAGTTCTGTTGTAAGTGCTTCAGTTGAGTGTCGAATATCAGCTGTGTCTCTGTTACTTTCTCCGCACTAATGTCCTTTGCCTCATCGCCATGATCTTCTTTTATTTTGATGTAATAGTCGACTAGCTGGGGAAACGAGATGAGGGTTTTAACAGCGGCTTCTGCTCTCTCTCGTTGGCTTGGGAGTCGGTTTTTAGGTTTTGCCAGCACACTCTCGAAATAATTGAATACTTGACCGCGCAACTCTGCATCAGGGATAGCAACCGGGATCTGCTCAAAGTCCCGGATCATGTCAGAGCGGTTTATCCAATTTTGATCGCGAGTGAGTATGTCTTTCGGGGTTAGAAGGACGAAATCATCCTCTAGCCAAGGCAGATCGTACTGGACCCGCTCCCATACCTTAGTTTCATAGTTGAAGCGCGCCTTATTAACCCAAACCTTTCTGCGCAAAGCTGGATCAATATGCTCAACCGTAAAGGCCTCTGTGTAGGAACAAAGGAAGTCTTTTACTAGATTAGTCGTGAAGTCACTAATGTTGTCGCGTCCGACACCATCACGAACTAGACAAACCTTTTCTATGTGACTTCCCCTGGAAATAGTCTCTCTTCCAAAATTAGCAAATAAGCTTTGCAGGTTGGCTCGAAGTGCTGCTGCGAACCTCCCCCCTAATCCAGAACCGCCATTTCCTTGAAGAGAGAAGCCTAACCAATTTTGCTTCACTTCAGGGAAGTAGAACCAAGCCTTCTCTAAATCGTCATTTATCCGACCATCTAAAACGGCATCGCGAAGAAAAATTATATAGCGTAGAATTCCGCTATGAAGCTGGTTATACTCTGGCTTGTTGCTGTTAAATAACAGAAACGGGTCGATGAATAGCGGAAGATCATTGATAATCGATATATTGAAGGCACCATAGTCGTCGACTTGGTCTGCAGTGACTCCGAAATACTCATTGAAGAATGTAGCCATGTGGACAGGCTATCCTGTTCGTACTTGATTCAAATCCTATAATTGACATTATAGTTACGTTATCCACTTCAAAATGCATCTTTAGAGGGCGTCTCGTCGTGCATGCCGCTGAGATGCGCTTCAGAACTGACGTTGCTTGTGATCATGAAGGTCAAGTCTCAAGGCGAAACTTGAGCTTAGCCATGCGGAGACGCACGTCCATGCGATGCTGAGGTGTAACTTTTCCAACTTGAGGAGCGATGTAGATTGACTCATTAAGTTTCACCAGGATCGGCTCAAACTCTTATTTTCTGGGGGCAGATTCCGGGTCCTGACGCATTACCTCTCCGTCTTGACTCACCAGCACGTCATTGATTTCCGCCTCGGATGGGCACCAGGCTCCAGCTCTTTCAGCCAACAAAAAACCCCCGAGGAATTCCTCGGGGGTTTCGCCTGACCGGGCGTGACTGCGTTTACGTCATGTGGGAACGGCGTCGCGCCGGAACAGCAGCGTTCGTTTCGCGGCTTCTATCACGATGGCGGGCTTTATGCCGCGCGCGGCCAGCATCCGCCGCAACGCCTCGCGTGACTGATGCCGCTCCCGGGCAAGCCGGGACAGAGTGACGGTCTCACTCTCGAAGCGCGTCATCTCCACTTCGGTCACCACCGTCTGGGGACAGCGGTTGACCGGATTGACGGCAACCTCGCTTGCGAGATGACCGCCGGCGATCAGGCCCTGGACCGCGGAGGTGTGAACGCCGAGACGCCGCTCGACATCGCGCAGCGAGAGACTGCCGTGATCCGGACGGCGCACCGCCGCCCGGACCTCCTCCACGTTGACGAGCACCGACAGGTAGCCGCGCGTGCCCGTCCTCTGGCCAATGAAGCCGAGCGAACGCTCCAGGATCGCCGCGACGATCTCCTGCGCCGAGCAGTTCGCGCGCTTGGCGGCCTCGGGAATGGTGGCCATCCCCTCCATGGGAACGGTGGCCATCCCCTCCATGGGAACGGTGACCGGCTCGGCATCGCCGAGCAGGCGGGCGAGGAAGCCGTCGAGCTCGGCGCGGGCAAAGACCGGGCGCAGGTCCGAGCCTTTGCCGGCGAGCGGCCGGATGAGGCCGGCCTCATGCAGCAGCGTCATCTGCACGCGCGGTGCGTTCAGGTAATGGCCGGCCCGCTTGAGGCTCAGCGCCCCCGTGACCTCGAGCGCCAGGCTCGCGGTAGCCCCCACTGGGAACACCACCTGGTCGTCGGACAGATCACGGCTGTCCTCGTCGATCAGGCCTTGGCGCAGGAGCAGCTTGCGCAGGCGCTTCGGATGCTCGCCCGTCTCCTGTGACAGGGTATGGACCGAGTGCATGCGCCGCGCGGTGACGGGCTTGCCGAAGATCTCGTCGCCGGGGCCGACCGCCGTCGTGGCGATCAGGTGAGAGGCGATCCTATCCCGGATGGGCGCATAGGCGGGATCCTTTTCCTCGCTCGAGAGCCACTCGTAGAAGCGGCCGACCTTGCGCCGGGGCTTGCCGTCCTCGACCGCCCGCACCTGGGTATGCAGACGGGTCAGGAGGTCTGTGAAGGCCTCGTCCCCGGCCACTGCGATGCGGTAGCCTTCGTCTCCGGCCTCGCGCCACTGCCTCTCGCTGAGGCGGCTGCGGCGCACCCGCGGGCCATGCAGGGACACGGCGCCCATCATCTCGCAGGCCCGGGCAACGGCATACCAGGGCAAGCCGTCGAGCATCGGAACAGGAGGCGCATCGCCCCAGATGCGCGCGAGCAGGTACGCTTCGAAGGGCGAGGCCGGCAGCTCCTCGCCCTTGATCCGCCCCGCCGTGATCGTGGCCCAGTTCGCCTGCACGACGGCCGCGAAGTCCGGCACGCCCGGCCGTTCGTCGGGAGCCGGCAGGCACGTGAGTGTAAATCCGTGCCGGGCACAGGCACGGACGGAGGCCAGCATCCAGGCCGCGCGCCCATAGGGACGCAGGCGGTCGGGGGCCCCGCTGCTGTCGAGATCCTCGGCGAGACAGGCCAGGCACACCCGCACCCGGGAGCGGCACAGGCTCATGGGCCTTAAGCCCTGACCGTTGAGGCTGAACACCTGCGCCTCGCCCTGCGGCTGCTCACGTTTGAGCGCGAAGCGACGCAGGGACTCGAGATTGGCGCCAGCGGTGGCAGCGAGGCGGGCAAGCGCCGCCTCCTCGCCGTGGGCCAGGCTCACGGCGCTGGCACGCAGGTCGGCACAGAAGGTGCCGAGATCGAGCCCGTACAGGGCGCCTGTGCGCGATGCGTGGCTGAGCGCAGTTTCGCCCAGACCGAGATCGACGGTGTAGCGCAGGCGCTTGGGGAGAGACATGTGAGCACTCATGCGCGGCCTCCCTTGCGGCGGGACGTGGCCGGACCTTGCGGTTCCGCCGGAGCCGCGGTGGGAACGAAGCCGGAGGACACGAACTCCCAGTCGCGCACCGTGAACAGGTTCTCGTCCGGCGCGCAGCCCGTGCCGGCGGCATAAGCCGCGGCGAAGTGCTTCGGGTTGAGGTCGTCCGAGCCCGTGCGGATCGCCTCCTCGGCGGCCGCGCGGCAGATCTGGATCACCAGCCCGAACTGACCGCCCGCGGCCCGACACAGGCGCGCCAGGAATTCGTCGGCCAGGAGATCGACTGGCGTCAGGTCGGCCAGCCCCTGGCTCACCGTCTTCACGATCAGGCGCAGGCCCTCGACATCCTCGGGAAACGACAGGGGCGCGAAGCGCACGAAGCGGCAGCGGCGCTGAAGCTGGATGTCGGTCTTGACGAAGTCGACCAGCGACGGCAGGCCCGAGAGGATCAGCGATACCGGGTTCTCGGCATGCTGCATCAGGTTCTTGAGGGTGTCGGACAGCTTCTGCATTTCGTGCGCGTTGTTGGCGCTGAGCGCATGCTGCATCTCGTCGATGTGCAGGATGCGCACCTGGCGCACGCGAAGCTGCTCGCGCAGGCGGGAATAGGCCACGTTCTCGCGGATGTCGCGCACCATGCCGTAGCCGAGGCCCTGGTTCATCACCTCCATGGCGAGCGCCCGCGGGGTGAACGGCGACGGCGCCGTGATCGAGACGATCGGCACCACGGGACCGACGGCCAGATTGCGCGGCTGGAGCTCGGGCTGGGAGGCGATCAGGCGGGCGATCGCCGCCGACTTGCCGGCGCCGCTGTCGCCGACCACGACGAGGGCGCGGCCCTCGACGCGGCGGCCGGACACATTCAGCCCGTGCAGGTCCTTGAGGCGGGCGACCTCGTCTTTCAGCACCTCGTACATGCCCGTGCGGATGAAGCCGGCGTTGAGCCGCTCGATGCGGGCGATGATGCGCTCGTGGCCCATGTCACGCAGGATATGGGCGGCGCCAGACAGGCCAGCGCCGACGGTCAAGTCGAGCACGGGCTCGGGCAGGCTGGTGGGGGCCGCCAGGGTGTGGGCGAGAGCGTCGCCCTCGCGCAGCGGCACGATGTTGTCGGAAGCGGTGCTGGTGTGGTTCGTCATGGTGGTCTCGGTCTCCTGATGCGGGGTGGCGGGGGCAATCATGGGCAGGTCTCCGGTGGAAGAGGTCGTCATGGTCAGGTCTCCCGGTTGGGAAGGGGCAGGCGTCCACCCGGCGAGGGATGCGAGGGCGGCGTCATCGGGCGGTCCGGCATCCTTGCGCGGGCGCGGCGGCGTGATGGTCATGTCGGTCATGGGAGGGCTCCTCTGGGTTGGGGGCATGCTCGCGTCTCCTTGCGGGGGATGAAGGGGGGAGTGGCTCACTTGTCGTGCTCCACAGTCCAGTTGCCGGCGGGGCCGTAGGGGGAGGCCGGCGCCTCATCGCCGAGAATGTCGGCGTCGGTGTCCTCGTCCGGCGTGCCGGCGGTCTCGTCCCCGTCATCGCTCAGCCCAAGCAGGTCGTCGTAGCTGGCGGCGACCGCGGCGCTCTCGCGGATGCTGAAGGTGCGGAACAGGTCGCGCTCGTAGCGGTTGAGCTCGGTGTCCGTGGCTTCCGGCGGGGCAATGCCGCAGCGGGCGCGGGCCGCGTCGCCGATGGCGCGGATCGCCGCCACCGCCTCGAGCACGATCGGACGGGCCAGTTTCGCTTGGGTGGCGAAGCGCTGGCGCAGGCGCTCACCAGTGGCGATCCAATCAGCGAGGATCAGCCCCCGTGCGAAGCTCTCCACGCACGGCACCGCGATCCAGCGCTCGCCCGGCACCTTGACCGAGATCGCGCCGAGGTCCTGGGCATCGACCTTGATCTGGACCTTCTGCTGCCGCACGAGGCGGCGCAGGCGCTGAAGCTCGATCGACTGGAAGCGCAGGCCGAGGAACCGCACGCCCTCCTTGCCGATCTTTCGCTTGACCACGCGGCCGAAGACCTCGCGCAGGCGGCGCGGGCCCGGCTCGGGCGCCACCGCCCATTCCCGCGACAGGCGATCCCAGGCCGCCATTGGGGACTCGCCCTTCAGCCCCGCATGCGGCCGCCGGTGGTAGATGTCGGTCACCGCCAGCACCGCGCACTGCAACAGCTCGTCGGCGGTGACGCAGGCGTTGGCCCCCGGGTCATAGTCGGCGCGGTCGACCGGATTGGCGAAGGTGCGCCCGCTCAGGTCCGCGAGGGTGATTCCCTCCAGGGTGTCGAACAGGCGCTCGATGGTGCCGCGCAATTCGGGATGTCCGCCGGGCGCCTGCTCGAACGGGATGCCGAGCTGCATCAGCAGCTCGCAGAAGGCGGAACCGAACGCCGTGCCCTGGTCGGTGACGATCAGGGACGGTTTGCCGCGGTAGGGCCACGGCATGCGGCAGCCGGCGGAGAGCGCCAGCGCCGACTTGTCGGACATCATCATCCGCAGGGCCGCCGAACTGCTGTCGCGGGACGGCGCGTGGATCGACATGTGCAGGGCGAGGATCACGCGGGAGGCGCAGTCGATCGCCGCCGTGATCCAGCAGCGGCAGGTCTTGAGTTCCTCGCGCTGCTTGTCCGTAAACGTCTTCCACAGCTTGGTGCCGGCAAGCACGGTGATGAGCGGCACCTCCCACTCGTCCATCTCGACGCGTTCGAGCAGGCGCGTGGCGGTGACGCCCTTATGCACGACGTAGAAATGATGGTTGGCGTAAGCCGCGCCCTTGCGCGCCGCCATAACCTTGAAGGGATCGAGCTTGGCAATCGCCCGGTAGATGGTGCGCAGGTTGGGCACCGTGAGCTCGGTCTCGCCCTAGCCGCGGGCGGCGCGGGCGTCGTTCTCGGCGTTGATCTGCCGTTCGATCTCGATCAACAGCTTCGGGGCCGAGGGACGCAGGTTGCTCGCATAGCCCTTGACCACCGCGTTGAGGATCTCGCGCACCTTCGCATCGAGGCGGTCGGTGCGGTAGCCGCGGCGGTGGGTGGCGTCCATCAGGCACGAGACGTCACCGTCCGTCTCCTGCCAGCGCTTGAGCCAGCGGCGCACCTGCCACGGCTCGGGCAGCTCGGGCCGCTCCGGCTTGCCCGAACCAGGGCCGGAGCTGTTCTTGTAATACGTCTTCTCGTGCTTCCAGCGCTCGCGCGCTTCCTTCGTCAGTTCCTTGTCGATGGTCTCCAGAACCTCGGGCAGCTTGTCGTCGGCGAGGCTCGGGGCGAGGCCTTGAGCGCGCTTTTCGATCAGGCGCAGGATGAACTGCTGGCGGGTGAACACCACTGCCCGCTCATCCTCCGGCAGGTCGAAGACGGTGCGGGCGCCATGGATCAGGCGCAGGTTGGCCCGGTTGCGGGCGAAGTAGTTGCGCTCGACCTCGAGGCGGTCGGCCTCGAGCAGGCCCCAGAGCTGGGCGTGGGTGAAGGTCTGGTGCAGGCCGGCCCCGTCCATGCTCTGGAGCAGGACCTTATGCGGGCGAATGTCGAGACAGCGGTGCGGGGTGCCGTCGAGCAGGATGCGGTCATCGGGAAACAGCGCCATCACGTCCGTGCGGGTGGATTCCGGCAGCGGAGCGGTTTGGGACTTCGTGAGCTTCAGGGCAGCGGACATGAAAAACCTCGTGCGGGATGGATCGGATGGGTGGTTGAGACGATCAGTGAGCGCGGACGGGGATGACGGAGGCGTCCATGCCGATGCGGCCAGGACGGGCCAGCGTGAGCAGGCCGTCGCCGATCAGGCAGGCGATGGCCGGCAGGGCATGGCCCTCGAGCCCGCTCGCCTCGACGAGATCGGCAATGCGCACCGCGCCGGTGACGCCCTCGAGCAGGCCCAGCACCCGGGCGAGGTGGGCCTCATCGCGGCGCTGGCAGGCGTCGAGGATCATGCGGGCGTTGTGGACGCGGTCGGCCGTGATGTGGGCCTCCGTGCGCAGCACCACGCTGGTGGCGAAGTTTGGATCGAGCTGCGCGCGGATCAGTTCGAGCACGCGCTCAATCCCGGTGCTTGCCACCTTGATGGCGGGCTTGACCGCGAAGGCGATGCGGCGCCCGTCGTGCAGGACGGCGAGGTAGTCGAAGGTGTGCTCGTGCACGACGCCGTCCTCGTCGACGTATTCGACCGGCGGTGGCTGGTCCCAGATCCAGGCGATGCGCGGGTCGGTGCGCAGCAGCAGGTAGAAGCCGCCCTCGAGGCCGCTTTCGCCGGTGACGACACGGTTGATCACCGGATCAGGGATGAAGGCGTGGAAGGAGCCCTTGAAGTTGCGCGGCAGATTGCGCGAGGCGACCGACGCCTGCGGCGGCGTCCAGGCGTCGGGGAAGGGATCGTTCGGGGCGGGCGCGGGCGGCTGGAAGCGCAGCGACAGCGGCTTGGTCCAGTCGGGCAGGTGGGCAGGGGTCTCGGGCGTGCGGTGGGGATTGGGCAGGGACAAGGCAAAGCTCTCCTGTGCTCCGGCGCGGCGCTCCGGAGCGATGGCAGTGGGATGGGACGAGGAGCGGCCGCTGATGGGCCGCGTCAGGTCAGGCCGCTATTCGGCGGAGAGCGCAGCCGTGGTCGGGGAAGGCCAATGTTGGGCGCTGGGGTGAGGCTGAGCGCATGGCCTGCTTCGACTCCACATAGTCGTCTGTCACCGCGGCAAAGACCGCGGCGGCAGAGACAGCGTGGGCGGAAACAGGACGGATCATCAGGGGCCTCGTTGAAACAGTCGTCCGCCTTTGCCAGGTCACGAAGGATGGCGTCAATAACGGCGGATGAGTCCTTGGCAGAGCCGATCACGAAGTGTTCCATGCTGGGTTCAGATGCCGGGCGAATCCTTCACGGGGCCTGATTTTGCTGAAGTTTTCGGGCGCTTGCGGCGCGGGCCGGACCCGTCGACTGCGTTCGTCCCGGGGGCGGCGTTGAGGATTGGGTTGGGCCTGTGCGCTTGAACTATGGCGACGATGTCGCGAAAATGGATTTCACCTTTGTCCGCAAGCGCTTCCGTCAGCTCGAGCAGCGCCGAGCGGTGGCCCGACAACAGGGTTTCGGCCTTTTCTCGGCAAAAGTGGAGAATCTTGTCCACACGCTCCCGCAATGCGGCGTCCGCGTTCAGCAGGTCGAGGAAATCCCGGTCCTGCATGCTGCCGCGATAGACGAGCGACGCGCCCATGCCGGCCGCGACCTCCAGCGCCAGCGCCCGCAATGTGGCATGGTGCAGGTCCGAGCCCACGCGGCTGCCCGAGCCGTCGCAATGCTCGCCCAACAGCATAGTCTCCGCCGCCATGCCGGCCAGCAGCGCCGCGATGTCGCCGAGATAGGCCGCGCGGGTGAGCGGCACGGCCACCGAGCGGCCGAACATCGTCTCGCCGGCGGGCAGGCCGGGTGGTGCCTCGCGGACGACCCGCGCCATCAGCGGCGGATTGCTCGTCTCGGACATGACCAGGCAGCCGACGAGCGCATGCGCCGCCTCGTGCAGGCAGATACGGTGATAGGCGTCCTCCGAGAGCGCAATTAGCCGCGGCGTCGAAGCATTCAGATCGTCGAGGGTTACCGGCCGCTTCTCCAAGCGTGCCTTGCGCCTAGCGTCGCGCACGATCTTCTCGAGATCGGCGCCGGACAGGCCCTCCAGCCGCCGGCTCAGGGGCATCAGGTCGGCGCCTTCGAGAAGCCCAGCGAGATGGAAACGTAGGATCGCGGCGCGGGCCGTGGCATCGGGGAGCGGGATCGCGATCAGGCGTTCCAACCGTCCCGGACGCAGGATCGCGGGGTCAATCTTGTCGGGGTAGTTGGTCGCCCCGATGACCACGACACCCTCGCGGCCGTCGGCGCCGTCGAGACATTCGAGGAAGCCGTTGACCACCTCGCGGCAATACTGCTCGTTGCGGGCATCAATGAATTGCGACCGGTCGCCGAAGCTATCGATCTCGTCGAGAAACAGGATGCAGGGCGCGTTCCGCTTGGCCTCGTCGAAAGCCTTGCGCATGGCCTTCAACAGATCCCCGAGATGACCCATGGCCTGCCAGCGGGCGAGCGAGTGGATGAAGATCGGCGCGTTGCAGGATCTGGCGATCGCCTTCGCGGCGGTGGTCTTGCCGGTTCCGGAGTTGCCGTGCATCACCGCGCCCTTGGGCATCTCGGCCCAGGTGATCTCCTTCGCCCGGTAAGCCAGCCAGTCGACGACGAGCGACTGCCCCCACTCGGCAACCTCTCCGAGACCGGCGAGTTCGGCAAGGGTCGGATCTGTCCTGACATCGCGCATGGACTCGGTGGGGGCCACGGGGGCTTGCGCCACGCGACTTAAAGAAGCCAGCGCCCGGGACAGGCTGGCGCGAGTGCGCAAGGCTGCGGTGACCGCGGTGATCGACAGCCCGCTTACGTCAGGCAACTCGTGGGCGGCCGGGGCCTGCCCGAAGAAGGCATACAGCATGCCGCGCAGGGCATGGGAGTCGCAAGGCGCGAGCGGCACCACTGCCTCCGCCGCCTGGCGGAAGAAGGACGGGATGTCGGCGTCCTCGGTGGCCAACACCAGCACGCGGCGGTGCTTGGCCAGCAGCGCAGCAGCGTCGGCATCCGTCCACCGCAGCTTCTCCTCAATGGAGATGATCCTCACGGCATCCGCATTGCGGTCCTCGATGATCAGATCGAGGTCATTCCATTCCCTGCGCGCCCGCAGCAGGAGCATCTCGCTGGCTTCCTTGACGAGAGTGAGATCCTGGGCATGCCTCACGATGAGGGCGATTGCGCCGCTGCCGCCGCGCAGGACGTTGTGCGCGCCGGCTTGGCGCACGGCGCGTACGATCAGATCCATGGCAAGACGCATAGCCGGATCGGTAACGGGGGGCAGGGCCTTGCGCTTGCGCTGCAACGGCATGTCGGCGGAGTTGAGTTTTGGCGCGTGACGGAGGCGACGGGATCGCTGCATGGACGTGCGGGAAGAAGGCATGGATCATCGTTCAGGCGCGCGAGGCTGCCTGTCCTTGTAGGGTTCGGGATGGGGGATAAGGGGGGAAGGGCGCGGGCCGGCGCGATGCGGCCGGCCCGGCAATGGCGGGCTGTCAGCCCGCGGGCAGGCCGCTCGTCCTCGCCGGCACCCTGAAGGCGATGTATGATCTGGCGCTGCTGTGGCAGTTCTCGGCCATCAAGCCGCCGGAGGAACGCTGATGCGGTTTGTGGCTGGCGTTCCTTGCTATCCCGCGGGGAGGTCGATGCACATCTCGATGAAGCGATTGTTGTGGCTGGCGGCATTCGGGGTGGCGTTCATCGTCGCAGCCTGGTGGCTCGGCATGGCCTACGTTCTCACCGACTGATCCCAGAAAGGATTCCACCTCGGCAGGAGCGAGCCTTCTTGCGTCAGTTCCTCTCGACCTGCGCGAGCATCGCCGGGACGATCACGCGGTGGAACGGCTTCACCGCGGCGAGATAGAGCCACCCGAGGCGGTTCCTCGTGCGCACGTAGGTCGTTGCCGTGATCTGCGACCCACTCCTCGCTGGCACGACATCGACCACAATCCGGAAATCGAGGTGGGCGTCGTCGAACCCCATCACCACCCGCTCCGGAGAAGCGCTCACCACGGGGAAGATCCCGATCCGCTCGGCCGCAGTCGGCGCACCGCGCTTGAGCCCGAACGGCGTGACAGCAAGGTTGCGCAGCGCGAGAAGACCGTCCACCCACGAGGGCCGCCGCCTCACCATCCGCCGCGCCGCCTGGAGAGCGTCCAGAGGTTCGGCGACCTGGACGAAGTAGGCGTCGCTAAAGTCCGCGTCGGGGAGTGGGATATCGCCGACAACCGCCGGGGCGCCGCTTCGACTGGTCATGATCGTCCGTCCCGCAGGGGAACCTGGATGGCACTCTACCCGACGTGGCCCGCCGACGTCGACCGTCGTCCATCACCGGCAGTGGCTCCTCCAAACGAATGCCGGACCTGCCAGTCCAGGGTTGCGGGTCTGCTTTGGCAGCACTTGATGGTAGTCTGCAAGCGATCCGGACAAGAACCTCGGGCTCACGGTCCCGCCATGGCAGACACCGCAGATACCGCTCACGTCATCATTCGGCCGCCCCTCGCATGGGGGCTGGCCGTCATGGCCGGGCTTGCGCTCAATTGGCTCGTGCCCTTGCCGTTCCTGCCGCCCTATCTGCCTGTGGGCTGGCTCGGCGCGATGGTGTTTGTCGCCGCGCTGGCGCTGTTCGCCTGGGCCATCGTGACGATGACCCGGGCCGGCACGAACGTCCCCACCAACCGGCCGAGCACCACCCTCGTCGAAAGCGGACCCTACCGCTTCACGCGCAATCCCATCTACCTCGGCATGTTCCTGGGTCTGATCGGCTTAGGCATCGCGCTCGACAATCCCTGGCTGCTGCTGATGCTGGCGCCCTTCGCGCTCGTGATCCGCTACGGCGTCGTGGCCCGCGAGGAAGCCTACCTCGAGCGCAAGTTCGGCGATGTCTACCGCGGCTACCGCTCGCGTGTCCGGCGCTGGCTGTAGAGCCATCCTGATGAATCTGGCGCCACCGATCTCGGAGGGCCGGCCCGCTGGGTGCCCACAGGGTCCTCAGCGGATAGGTCGGCTCGGTTCGGCAGGCTCGGGGATCAGCGGCGGGTCAAAGACCAAGGCCCTGGCCCTCTCCTCGTCCGTGGGGACGAGGCCAATCATCTGCCCGAACCCGGTCGGATCGGTCTCGTACTCGGCCGGGAGGACAAGCAGGATCAGGATTGCGGCGGCGGAAAGCGCGGCAAGGGCGACCGAGCCGGCCAGCTTGCGCGACGACGGTAGGGGATGACGACGGCGGGCCACGTCCGTCACGACAGGGGCGTCGCCGGTGCGGTCAGATCAACGAATCCCTGCATCAGCATGATTGCGCCGAGCGTGGCCGCGATCCAGACTATCAGCGAGTGCGAGAGGGCGGCACACACGCCGAGCAGGATGGCCTGTCCGATGGTGCCGCGGATCGCCACGATGTAAGCCGCCATCATGGTCTTGGAGTGTCCGGGTTCCAGCCCGTGCAGGGCACCGAGCAGGACGGAGATGGGCAGGTAGATTTAGCCATTGCCGCCGGATTGGAGGATTTGGGCAATGTTGGGCATCCGGGTCTCAAAGGTACTTGGTGATGGACTTGAACTCGGCGAGCGCCGCCTTGGCCTCCCGTCCGCCTTGCGCGGCAGCATCCTCTAGGCAGTGGTCGATGTGATCCTGGATCAGCTCGCGCTTGGCGTTGGCGATCGCCTTCTCGACCGCATGGAGCTGCTGGGCGAGGTCAGCGCAGGGGCGGCCCGCCTCGATCATATGGATGACGGAGGCGAGGTGGCCATGCGCCCGCTTCAGGCGGGCCAGGATATCGGGGTGGCTTGCATGGATCATGCGTTTGTCCTATCCCCCAGGAGGGGATATGGCAAGCCAGTTGGTGCTTGGCAGGCCTTCGCTGCGTTCCTTCCATCGCGGCCCCGCACGTTCCAATCCGGTCAGGGATCACCCATGCTCGACGTTCTCGCCAACCGCACCTACCGTCACCTGTTCGCGGCCCAGGTGATCGCGCTCGCCGGCACGGGCCTCCTGACGGTCGCGCTCGGCCTTTTGGCCTTCGAGCTCGCCGGCGCGGACGCAGGCGTGGTCCTCGGGACCGCGCTGGCGATCAAGATGGTGGCCTATGTCGGCGTGGCCCCCGTCGTCGGTGCCTTCGCCAACCAGCTTCCCCGCCGCGCCTTCCTGGTGTCGATGGACCTGGTCCGGGCTGCGATCGCTTTGCTGTTGCCGTTCATTACCGAGGTCTGGCAGATCTACGTCCTCATCTTCCTGCTGCAATCGGCCTCGGCGGCTTTCACGCCGACCTTCCAGGCCACCATCCCGGACGTCCTGCCGGACGAGAAGGACTACACCCGAGCGCTGTCGCTCTCGCGCCTAGCCTACGACCTCGAGAGCCTGCTCAGCCCGGCGCTGGCAGCAGCCCTCCTGACAGTGATCAGCTTCCACTGGCTGTTCGGCGGTACGGTGGTCGGCTTCCTGTGCTCCGCCGCCCTAGTACTGTCGGTGCGGCTCCCGCAGGCGGCCATGTCCGAGCGCAAGGGCGAGATCTACGACAAGACCACACGTGGCCTGCGCATCTACCTCAAGACACCGCGCCTGCGGGGCCTTCTGGCCCTCAACCTGTCGGTCGCGGCGGCCGGGGCCATGGTCATCGTCAACACGGTCGTGATCGTCCGCGGCGTGCTCGGACTGCCAGAGGACGACGTCGCGGTGGCGCTCGGCTGTTTCGGAGGCGGCTCCATGGTGGCGGCGCTGCTGCTGCCCAAGGTGCTCGACAGGCTGCCCGACCGGGCGGTGATGCTGCCGGCCGCGGCACTGCTGGGCGTGGTCCTGCTGGCCTTCGCGGCCGCGACCTGGGGCGGGACCATCGGTTGGGCGGCGTTGCTGATCACATGGACCCTGCTCGGGATCGGCTATTCGGCGGTGCAGACGCCGACTGGACGGCTGCTGCGACGCTCGGCCCGGGAGGAGGACCGTCCGGCCCTGTTTGCCGCCCAGTTCGCGCTCTCGCATGCGTGCTGGCTTCTGACCTATCCGCTGGCAGGCTGGCTCGGACGCGCGGCCGGCATGCCCATGACCCTGGCGGTGCTCGGGGTGGTGACCCTGCTCGGCTTCGTCCTGGCGGCCCGGCTCTGGCCCGCGGACGATCCCGAGGAAATCGCGCATGCCCACCCGGAGCTGCCCCCGGACCATCCGCACCTGCGGGAGCATCGGGATCACGGCCACGCCCATGCGTTCGCGATTGATGACCTGCACCGGCATTGGCCCGCACGGCAGGACTCGTTGGCGGCCTCAGGAAGGACATGATCCTCCCCCATCCCTGCCGCCTTGCATGCAGCGGGTCTCACCCTACCTCCCGGTGTCCGCCCCCTGCGCCCGTTAACCGCCGATCAACCCCGCGATCCTTAAATCCCCTTCATGACGAGAGCGTCCCTCCTGAACGGATTTCGCATCCTCATTGCCCTGGCGGTGATGCTGAGCGCGTTGCCGTTCCTGCGCGGGACGCCGTCGATGCACGAGGTCGCAGCGGCCCAGGTCATGGACAGCCTCGCGTCCGCAGGTCTCGCGGACCAACTCGGTCACGGGCACAGCCATGACGACGAGGGCCTCGACCCGGAGCATCGGCCCGGTCACGGCCCCGAGCACAAGGACCATTCTCACGTCACGCTCGGACTTGCGGCCGCGCCGGCATCGCTGATCGCCCCGGACGGCACGTTCCTGCGGCAGTGGGAGCAGGGGCGCCCACCATTCCATCTCTCGATCCGTCTCGACCGTCCGCCTTGTCCTTCGTTCGTCGCCTGACTCCATGGGCCGCCTGAGCGCGGCCACCATTTTCGTACGAACAACGGACCATTCCTATGCACAGACCTCTTTCCCGGGGCTGGTGGCGGCCGCCTGCCGTGCGCCCGCCGACCGCTTTCCTCCTGCTCGCCGCAGCTCTCCTGATGCTCCCACTCTCCGGCCTGGAGGCGCTCGCCCATGCCGTCGCCGAGGGCGACAAGGGCTACATCCAAGAGATCACCGGGGTTCACCTGATCCCCTTCGTCTATCTCGGCGCCAAGCACATGGTGACCGGCTACGACCACATCCTGTTCCTGCTCGGGGTGATCTTCTTCCTCTACCGGGCCAAGGACATCGGCCTGTACGTCAGCCTGTTCGCCCTCGGCCACTCGGTGACGATGATCTTCGGCGTGCTCTATGGGGTCAGCGTCAGCGCCTACCTGATCGACGCCATCATCGGCTTCTCGGTCGTCTACAAGGCGCTCGACAACCTCGGCGCCTTCCAGCGCTGGTTCGGCTTCCAGCCCAACACCAAGGTCGCCACCCTGATCTTCGGCCTGTTCCATGGCTTCGGCCTCGCGGCGAAGATCCAGGAGTACGACGTCGCTCCTGACGGGCTGCTGCCAAACCTGCTCGCCTTCAACGTCGGGGTGGAGATCGGCCAGCTTCTGGCGCTGTCCGCGATCCTGATCCTGATGGGCTACTGGCGTCGGACTGACGGCTTCTTCCGCCACGCCTACACCGCCAACGTCGCGATGATGAGCGCCGGCTTCGTGCTGATCGGCATGCAGCTCACGGGCTACTTCGTCTCGCCTCCTGCCGTTTGATCCCACATCCAAGGAATACACCGATGTACAACACCGACATGCCCACCCGCGCCCAGCTCCCGACCTCGGCCCAGCTCCTGCGCTCCACCGTCATAGCCGCCGGCGTCGCCGCGGCGCTGCTCATCACCGTCGTCCTGCCGTCCGAGTACGGTATCGACCCGACCGGAGCCGGACGGGCGCTGGGCCTCACCGAGATGGGCGAGATCAAGACCCAGCTTGCCGAGGAAGCCGAGGCCGACAGGGCCAGGGACCAGGCCGGGCAGACGCCCGCCGCTCCGGTGGCGCCTTCTACGCCAGCTCCCGAGCAGCGGTCGAGCCTGCTCGGCTCGATCTTCGCCCAACTCGTGATCGGCTCGGCACGGGCTCAGACCCCGGCGGCCAGGTCGCAGGAGATCTCGGTCACCCTCCAACCTGGCGAGGGCACCGAGGTGAAGGCTGACATGAAGCAGGGTGCCAAGCTGACCTACTCCTGGAAGGTCGAGGGCGGCACCGTCAATCATGACACCCACGGCGCAGGTCCAGGTGGCAAGGAAGTCTCCTACTCCAAGGGCCGCGGCGTCCCCGGCGACGAGGGCGAGATCACGGCCGGCTTCGACGGTGGGCATGGCTGGTTCTGGCGCAACCGCGGCTCCGCCCCGGTCACGGTCAAGCTGAACGCGACTGGAGACTTCGGCAGCCTCAAGCACATGAAGTGAGCGGGCTTCCTGCGCGGACCCTCAGGTTCGCGCAGGGCTCCGCGCTGGATCCCGGATGGAACATTTGCTTGAGTATCTCGGCTTGGCCGGGACCGCCTTCCTGTCGGCGACGGTGTTCCCGTTCCAGTCTGAGGTGGTGCTGGCCGGCATGCTACTAGCCGAGCACTACCACGTCTGGCTGCTGGTGCTCGCCGCCAGTATCGGCAACATCCTCGGTTCGTGCGTGAACTGGTACCTGGGGCGCTTCATCACCCGGTTCGAGGGCCGGCGCTGGTTCCCACTCACGCAGAAGCAGGTCGCCAAGGCGGAGGGCTGGTACCGCCGCTACGGGCGCTGGTCCCTGCTGCTATCATGGGCGCCGATCATCGGTGACCCTCTCACCATCGTCGCAGGTGTCCTGCGCGAGCCTTTGCCCGTGTTCATCGCCCTGATAGTGGTGGCGAAGACCGCCCGTTACCTCGCGGTCACCGGGCTCACCCTGGGGTGGATGTAGGCATGGAGTTCCTGATCGCGGTCCAGGGATGGATCCGCCAGGCGATCACGGCCGACCTGAACGCCTTTGCGGCGAGCCGCGACTGGGCATCCCTGGTCCTCATTCTGCCGCTTGGGATCGCGTTCGGAGCCGTGCACGCCCTGACCCCGGGTCATGGCAAGACGGTGCTCGCCTCCTACCTGGTTGGCTCGCGCCTGGCGGTCCTTCGCGGGATCGGGGTGGCCGGGACGCTCGCCCTGACGCATGTCGGGTCAGCGGTGATCATTGCGCTGACAGCCGCTCCATTGATCACCCGCACCCTTGGTGGGGCCGGGCAGGCCCCGCTACTGGAGGCTTTGAGCCGGGGATTGCTGACCCTAATCGGCCTGTGGTTCCTCGTTCGCGCAATCCGGGGCCAAACCCATCCGCATCGGGAAGGCCCGATGGTTGGTGTTATCGCCGGACTGATCCCGTGCCCGCTGACGCTGTTCGCCATGTTCCTCGCCTTGGCGCGGGGCGTGCCGGAGGCGGGTCTCACGTTCGCGCTCGCGATGTTCCTCGGGGTCGGCCTAACCCTGGCAGCCGTCGCGGGAGCGGTTGTCCTCGCCCGCACCTGGTTCGTGGCCATGATGGCCGATCACGGGGCCTCCCTTGAGCGACTTTCGCGCGTTCTCGAAGGACTTATGGGGGCGATGCTCATCGCCATCGCCATCAAGGAATTTTGGCCGTAGGCAGGTCGACGACACTTGAGTCAGCAGGTTACGAGCATCGGCGTTGCTCCTCAGACGGAATATCTGGAAGCGCTGTTCTAAGTACAGCGTCGGAACTCATGTGGGATGTGCACCGATGATAGTGCGCACTCTGTCCGGGCTGTGGTTGCAGCGG
>NZ_JAELXT010000032.1 GCF_016427565.1 Microvirga splendida | reverse complement strand
AGGTCGTTGATCCCGGCCGCCAGAGGATCGACATAGCGCTGGGTTGCCCCAATCCGGAGCATATGCAGGATCACCTGCGCGTCCTTGGGATCATTCTTGTCCCAGCCGTTGTGCAGCGCCTCGCGGGTGCGGGCGAGCGCCACGGATGAGACCAGCCGCAAGTCAAAACCAGCTGTGAGCAGGCGGTAGGCCAGCCCGCGGTGATAATCGCCTGTGGCCTCGAAGCCGATGAGCACCGGGCCACCATAGGCACCCAAAGCCTCGACGAGGCGATCGTAATCCGCCTTGGTGCTCAGGATGGTGAGCCGCCGGCGTCGGGCCTGACCGGGAGCCTCGATGAGCACCTCGTGGCGGTGCTTGGCGATGTCGATTGCTACCAGAGTGGCAGGAGCAGGTGTAGAATTGAGATCGGTCATGGTCGGCTGGCCTCCAGCGTGTGTTCAGCGACATCACTGTGAGACCTGCTGGCTGGCCATGACCACCCCGGGCAGCGCGGCTGCGCAACCCGGACCAGCCCCGCCGCGCTGCTTCCCCATGTACTACGGCCCTGAATTCGTCTCGTGCGCTCTCGATCTGTGGGCCTACCAGCACGGGGTTGTTCTGGACTTCTCGCGCCCCGGCAAGCCCACCGACAACAGCTTCGTGGAAGCATTCAACGGCAAAGTCCGGGCCGAATGCATCGATCAGAACTGGTTCTTGTCTCTGGCCGATGCCAGGCTAAAATGTGAGGCGTTCAGACACGAGTACGATTGTGAAAAACCGCACAGCTCGATCGGGCATAAGACCCCGGTCGAGTTCATGAAATCCATCGGAGCTCCCAGCCAGCCGATGGGGTCATGAGGCCGGAAGTTCCGCTCGGCCATGGTCCAGCGTTCGGGGCAGGTCCATGAAGCCGGAAAACTCTAACCGCAGGTGGTCCAAACTTCGGGATCGGTTCAACACCCGCCGAGGCTCTAAACGCCACCGGATGGAACTTCAGTGGCAGGTCAATGGTCAGGCCCTACCCAGACACGCGAAAACGCCCTCCCACATGTCTCAGTCATCCTGCGTATCTGAGTCATGTTTGGCATGAGACGGGCCGCCTTTCACACTGGAACGCTGGCTCGAAACGGGCAGCTAGTTAGATGATAAGGTCTTTAACGGTCGGACTATTTGGCAACCGAAGCGCGATGCCAGTATCAGGGTCAAAGGCATAAGTGACCAGTTCGTTTTTACCCGCATTGAGACTGGATGCCGGAATTCGCGCTCTAAACCCGCATCGCTCCAGTAACGGTTCCTTGAAAGCCTCAGCGACGTCAGGGCGAGAGATCCACGTCACAGCAGATCCAAGAAGCCTTCGATCCTCGTTTGCAACCAGAACGTCCTTATGCGGCATATTCGTCGCTGGGTTACGGCACCAGCCGACGACATATAACCATTCTCCTTCAATCCATTGGCTATCGACGTAGCCCCAAGCTTCGGGACTCTCCTCGAAGCCGCTTACGACCAAGTTCCGTACATCCAAAGCTGCTGTAGCCCCTGTCGGCTCCCGAAGCACACGCCCCTCGCCTCGATGGGTCACTAACATCCATGTGGTAGGGAGTGCTGGCCAATTGACAAGCCGCATCTCAAGGCCAGCATTCTCAACAAGAGACCGCATACCCGCTTCGGTGTAATTTACACAGCCTGGGTAAACCCATTCATTACCTTTGTAATCCTCGGATCCAAGGATAAAATTTACAGCGAAGATGCCTAGTGGGGAAAGGTGCTCCTTTACTCCTTGCAGGCACTGGGTGATCTGGCTCGCAGAAGCATGCGTAAAGATGGACTGTGCGAGCATGTAGTCAAATTTGCGTCCAAACGAGCTGAAGTCATACTTCCAGTTATGGGCGAACAACGGTTGTTTGATCCGCAGGATGTCGCGGCCGAGTTCAGAGTCAATGCCTTGCTGGACAAGCCATTCCTCAGGTTCAAGGCCACAGTAGTGGCCGCTACGAAGATACGGAATAAAAAGCCGCCCTGCCCTCAGCGATCCACAGCCGATATCAAGAAGGTAATGATTGTCCCGCAGTCCGAGTGCGGTTAACAAATTGAATTGGGTCGCAGCCATGATGTCATAACCGCTCGGCGGACCAACGAACGCACGATAATGCTTGTCTCCGGCTGTTAGATCGTCCTGTGCCCTCTGCATATTGCTAATTGCTCACCTTACCCATCCTGTTGAGGACGATCATTACATAAGTTGACCTCTCCCGACAATGTTCATCACCTAGAGTTGCCGTATGATCGATTGGCGCAGGTCCAATGGGTAGGCTCCGTCTTCGCCATGGTCCGCTCGATACTTTATGCGACACTGTTTATGCCCAGTGCTCACCCGTATGCCTCGGTAGACATGAAGTGCCCATGTCAGAGATATAAATAGCCTACGAGGCTACGCCTTGCCACCTTGCACGAGGTAACAGATAAAGAAGTACCACTGTTGAAGTGACCTACTGCATGGAATGAGTTTATGAAATCGCAGGTTTTGGCTGACCTAGGCCCTCTGTATCACTCCTATAGGCTCTTCGGCGTCGACAATGAGCAGTTACCCGGGATTTATGAGCCCAACCAGAGGTGCAAAGAGCCAATTATCTTGGGCTATGTTCATTGGGCTATTGGGAAGTGCCGCACCCATCTAGATACGCCTGTTTCCTTTGCGGAATTGTTCTGTGCCGATGCCTATTACGCCATGGCTGCCAGCTTCTTCGGTGCCACCAGCAGCATCGGCATTGACGATAACCGGCACAATCAATCAAACGAGGCCCCGCAGATCATCGAGCGCCTCGGCTTCAAGAACGTGCGTCTTATCGACCTAGACGTTCAAAACATTGACCAGCTAGAGCCCGTCGATATTGTTGCTAACGTCGGAGGCCTCTACCACGTCAGCAATCCGGCGGAGATCCTCACGAAGTCCTACCAGATGGCCAATCGATATCTCATCGTGCAGAACGTAGTTTCGCTCGCCCGATCAGAGCCAGATTACTTCGAGAGCCCTGCTCCCGGCCTAACATGGGGCTCCCGCTACAGTCGTCAGGGCTTTGAGAGGCTCCTACGGCAGACTGGCTATAAGATCATTGATATGCACTTCAATGAGCTTGAGGGAAACGACCGCCTTGAGGACCGAGGTAGTGTCTATGCCCTCATTGAGAAAACCCAAAGCGAGCCGATTAGGCAACGTGCTCAGAGGTTCTTTGGGAGCCTACGGCTGTCGCTTCGTCCTTAAAAGACACTTGCATATAAGAGCGATGGACGCGAAAAAGCCGCCCAGAGGCGGCTTTTGATGAACAGTCACGTCTTCATGTTTAAAGCGCTGTTGCGGCCTCTGGTCTGCCAGTTGCAGCCGGACGCCTAAACCCATTCTTCCAGTTTAAGGCTGGTTTCTCAATATAGCGCCAAGAGAGCCATGCTAATGGCAGGACGACCAACGTCACCACGAGAGTGAGCATCTCCGCACCGACTGTTTTACCCGATAGGCTGACAAAGCTCTGTTGCAGCGGGAATGCCATCAAGTAAGTTCCATACGACAGGTCCCCTATCTTCTTCGTCAGCACCGGTGCAATGGGCCTCGCGAAGGCTAAGTACATGATCAGATAAGGCATCCCCAAATACAGCGCTAGCGTGGCGTACGAGGTATGACGAGCTGCTACCATCAGCACCAAGCAGATAACCGCGCCGACCCAGGAGAATGGTATGTCATTCCGATGCACCCAAAGTGCAGCGCCGATCAGGAAGTACATACCGTAGTAGGCCAGCTGGTAGAGCTGTGTCACTCCAAACAACACCGGCCCGGCATTACCAAAGCTTAGGCCAAAGACTTTGATTCCAGCTAGCAGCGCGATGGCAGCGGCTGCCGTGACTCCAAGGACCCAGTAGCGCTGCATCAATCCAGCCAGCAGTAGCACTGGCAAGATGACATAGCAGGCCGCCTCAAGCGGGAGGGTCCACAGAGAACCATTGACTCCGCCGCTAATCGGCAGGCCATAGAAAAGCCCAGGTAGCGTGAACTGTGTCCGGTAAGGGATCGCGTTCGTCAGATACGAGTACGTCTCTGCCGAGGCGAAATATTGCTTCAGAGGCACCGTCGTGAAGATGGGCCCGACGATGAAAGCAGTTGCGAAGGCAACAACGGCCAAGGCAGGCACGATCCGCAGGAGGCGGGCTAACGTGTACTCGATCAGGCTCCGGTTCTCGGCCGAGCGTGTGATTAGAAACCCGCTGATGATGAAGAAGATTGCCACGCCGAGTTGACCCGGGTCGTATCCGAAGACCGCGGTGAGCGTGCTTGGCTTGCCTGTCAGTGGGTAGCTGTGCCCGGCCAGCACAAGGAACGCCGCCACCAGACGAATCAAGTTGAAATTGTTTGTACGGTCCTCGAACACACGGCCCAGTGTTTTCACTGTGTCGCCCCCCTGAAAATAGTAGTCTCGTGACTTAACCTATGTCGGGCCAGAGAGGCAATCAGCCCTTCTGAGATAAGGCGCCGCATGGGCATCCAATCTTGGCTTGATGGCATAGACGCCAAGATCACAGCTGCCCACGTTGGACGACCAACATGCTCAGCGGATGCTACGAGGCCAGGCCAGAGTTCCAAGACCTCATTGTCCGATCCTATTCCTGCACTTAAAAATAAGAATTCGAAGCTGATCGCCTGCCTGATCCGAGCCAATACAAGTGTTGTGCCCTCAGGATCCTGAGTGACAGAAGCCTTATAAAATGCAATTGGCAGGGCAAGAACGAAGTCCAAGCGACATGAAGCTGGGCTTTCGATCGTGGCCCTTCCCTCCTGAACTGTGATGATAACTCCACTACTTCGGCCACACCGAGCACTGAAAAGCTCGGCTACGAGGCAGTACGAATGGGCGGCCACTCTCGATATCACAACCTTCTAGCGCAGCCGACAGCAATATCTTTCAACCTAACTGTCTGCCTGTTGTGTACAGGATCAACTCTCAACACAGGATTAAACCCGCTATCCGACTGCAGAAAGAAGGTTGTCTCTTTGTTTCCCGGAGGCTGGTAGATGCTGAACGAGTTCTTTTCCGAAAAGATCGCCGTTCCGACCGGCTGATAGAATACCTGCACTGCGGCTCCGATCTTGATCTGCTGTGTAATCGCGACTTGCAGCACCCTGCAGGTTCGGGCGCCAGCGTCATTCAGCGGAACAATCACTTGAGGATCACGTTGCGATGCGACCGCAAGAGAGCCGTCCGAGGAGAACTTCATGCCCTTCTGTAAGGTAGGAGTTGAGCCCACTTGCTGATCACTCAACCGATAAAGAACATCATCTCCTTCAAACCGGAAGGGTACGTTCAGGTTCTGGTGGACAAGCCCAGGCTCCTGGCTAAGCCGCACAAGCGTTACATCCCCTACGACCTTAACAGAGCCTTCGTTTGGCCATACGGCCATAGTGTTGAACTCGGCTAAGTAGTCAGCGCGCTTGTCGGTTCCTATAGGCTTGAGATTGCCGTAGCCAATCAGGTTCATGAAGGAGATGATTCTGTAGGGGTTGCCCCGATCCCATTCAAAGAATGACTGTCCGACCGTCGACGACAGAATTCGCGGATAGGGAGTCTGAAACTTCTTCTCTCCATAGAAGTCTACAAGGTAGGGTCGGCCTACATCAAACTTGCCGTGTGCTGCTGCAATGCTGGTGTGCACTTGCTGGGCAAGCAGACGATCGTGATCCCTTACCAAGTGATTGGCAGCCTGGAACAGCGAGAGGCTGTACAGACTTCCGAAAATGACGAGAACTGAGACTACGACCCCAACGGCTCTCAGGAGCTGGATCTGCCAGGTGAGCACGAGCGCTCCGCAAAGCCAGACGATATAGGGCACCGCCACCATCGACCGGTAAGCTGCGAACCCCCGCGACAGTGGATGCAATGCAAACGGAGCAGCCAGAATAGCAAAAACGAGAACGATCCCTATGCTCAGAGCAGCCAGACCTCTCCGTGAGCACTGCACCAAGATGGCAGAGAGTCCCCCGAATATGAGAATGCCGACTACATTTCGGTGGCCATATACATCCGGGCTCCCCGAATAGATCTTCCAGAATTCAGAAAGGCTTGAATTCAAAATGCGGGTTGGATTTTCAAAGAACGAACCAACATCAACCAACCCTTGGATATACGAGATCGGGATCGCAAGCAGGTAAAGAAGTGCCATCCAAATCACATAGTAAAGAACCCCGCCCCCAATGATCACTAGTGCCATGACAGCGAGGCTCTTCCAGAACGTTTCCCAAACCCGTGGGATCGTCGGGAGTTTTGTCAGAATTGCGCCAAGCCCAGCGGAGACGATAAAGAACAAAAAAGACTGGTAACAAGCCAGCGCTAATGCAGTCGCACCAACCGACATGCCCAAGTTGTAGGTTTGGCGAAAAACTGAAAATAGTTTGCGCTCAGATACGGAAACCAGTTCTACATAACAATAAACAGCCCAGCATGAGGCGAGCAACCCGACGCCGATGCCGGGGAGGTTGGTATAAAACTCGATTATAAAGAACCATATCGGAAAGGCGGCGAAGAGAGGAAATAGAATATATGCCCACAGATTGCTCCTCTCAAACCTGTGTGATCGCAGCATGAACAGGTACGCGATGACAGCACAGATCCCGAAGAGAACAACCGGAAGATATGGTATTGTTGGTTGTGGGAAGAGAAACAATTCAATCAGGTAGACGGCCCAGCGTCCTTGGGCCACCCACACGGCGGGATCCGTCCGGTAGGCGGCAAACTCTTCATCAATCGAGAGCGGAAATATTCCGAGCTCCGAAAGATACAGTGCGAGAAAGATAAGCATAAGCTTGGAAGCCATTGGAACATATCGATCTATGGTCGATCGAATTGAGTCCCAGATGGTTCTTCCCCTGTCGCTCGTCACGGCATCAGAGACATTGGTCGACAAGGCAGGACTAGATTTATTCATCGCAGCGTATCCAAGAAACAGGCCAGCCGTGCAGGACACCAGGCTTGAGCTTCATCTCTCCTACCCTCAGCAACCGGATTCTGAACTCCGGAGAGGCTCGGCATGTTTCGGTTAGTTCGAAGACCCTAGCGTTCCCAGCCCCGTAAAACGACCCTCATCAGCACGAAATTGAAGATCGTGGTGATCGATAGTGCTCCGAAGATGGCAACGTGCTCAGCACTGAACGTCGTATCCAGGATTTTGACCGTTGCAAGGCCGATGGCGAAACCCAGAAGGTAAACAATTGCCGTTGCGACACGCGCTCCACTCCCTGTTCTTCCGCCCTTGAAGACATGGGAAGGGTAAACAAGAGCGACAAACACCAGACCAACGAGCCAAGCACCCGCATAAGCAGAAGTTGCGGACAGCCAGAACAACAGTACCTGGTAGATGACGACAGTGAAAGCCGTATTAACAAGGCCTGCTCCGAGGAAGCGCCCCGCATCGTTCACGAGCTTTGCGCGCCTATGTTCTCGTACGTGCGATGGGTTCCCCGTCACTGTCCTACCAACCGGTGAAACTCTTCATAATCGCGGATGTAATCGTCTGCCTCGTATGGCCGCGATGCCATGACTAACAGAACGCTCTCGCGGTCGAACTTATATTGGATTCCCCAAACCATTGGCGGAAGGTAGAGACCAACTGAGGGATCGGACAAGCGGATTTCGGCACGGCTCCTACCGTCGTCCACTACGACGGAAACACCACCCTGTGCAGCCACTAGAAACTGCTCGCATTCGCGGTGCGCATGCTCGCCACGAACCCGACTGCTCGCGACGTCGTACACCAAGAAATTCCGGACCGGCACGAAGGGCAACCCCTTTCCGTTCTCGAGAGGGGTGAGGCTTCCACGCATGTCTGAGAAGTTGGGCAACCGCTCGATGAAGCAATTGGAGACGCCCAGTTCGAGGCGGGAGCCGATCTTGGCTCCAAGAGCTTCCGCTCCGCCCACGCGCGTACGCTCGATAGGTGTAGCCTGGCTGCTCCGCGTCTCCTGATAGCCGATGATCACCGCAGGGTTACCGACAACCGTCGCATAAGGCGGCACATCCCGCGTCACGACGGCGCCAGCGCCCACCATAGCACCGCGGCCGATGCGGATGCCTGGCAGAATCGTCGCATTGGCCCCGATAGAAACGTCATCCTCGAGGACGGTCTGCAGGAAGGCCTCGGGATAGATCTTCGAGCGGGGTCTCATGTCGTTCGTGAACGTCGCATTGGGGCCGATGAAGACCCGGTTACCTACGCGCAGACCATCCCAGAGTTGCACGCCGCACTTGATCGTCACATCATCGCCGACAACCACATCGTTCTCGACGAAGACTTGGTCGCAGACATTACAATTCGCCCCAATTCGGGCACCCGGCAGAACGTGAGCGAAAGCCCAGATCCTGGTTCCTGCGCCGACCTGCTTGCTCTCGCAGAGCCCCTTTTCATGCACGAACGGCAAAGCGCCCGGTTTTTGTTCCGTCATGATAATGCTGGCCTCTTTGCCGTGTTCCCATAGGTATAACTGTGTCTAACACCCAAGCCTGTGGCCGGTTTATTCCGGACATCAACTATTTGATCTTTAAGGTTTACCGGTACCTAGCTGATTTGTTTGAGACTCGCAATTCACGACGCGACTAACGATACTGAGCGGTCGCTGCTTAGTGTTCTCGAAAGTTCTCCAGAGATAGGAGCCGATAATCCCCTGCACAGCCAGCGTCAAAGATCCGAAGAACGTAATAAGCAAAACCAGGGTCGTATATCCAGGCTCATGAATAAATCCAAGGATACGCGCGAAAGCAATTACTACACCAAAGAGTAGACTTCCCAAGCATCCAAAAATGCCAATCCACAACACTAAAAGGATTGGCAAGTCCGAGAACGAGAAGATACTGTCCATCATATAGCGGACGCGGCGCGAGAACTTCCAAGCGCTTTCTCCCACCTCGCGCTGCCGCCTTCCATAGGGAACGAACTCTCGTCGAAATCCGATCCAGAACAACTGCGCGATAAGGGAGCTGTTGGGCTCGTGGATCGTCAGGAGCACGTCCCGGGCTTGGCGATTGCATGCGAAGATGTCAACGCCGCCTTTCGGAACATCCCGGATAACAAGCTTGCGGTACAGCCACCAGAAAGCATTTGAGAGCGCATCACGCAGGACTGAATCGTTCCGTCCCGTCCGCTTGCCGAACACCACGTCGGCTCGATCGGCCTCCAGCTCTTCAAAGAAACGTATGATAAGCTCTGGCGGCTCCTGCAGGTCAGCTGCCATGACGGCAAAGTGGTCGCCGGTGGCTCTCTCGAGACCTGTCCGTATCGCCGTGAAGGCGCCGAAATTCCGGCTGTGAAAGACCACTTGGGAGGCGAAGCGAATATCCCGGCTGGCCTCCACCAATCGTTCGCCCGACCGGTCGGGCGAACCATCGATGACGAAGACGACCTCGAGGCGATGGCCGAGAGCAGAGTCAATGTCGTTGAGAGCCGCCACTAGGGATGGGATGTTGTCTTCATTGCGGTATACGGGAATGACAAGCGACAGCCGACCCGTTTTAGCAGGAAGAGCGTTCAGCTCGGCCGAAACCTGATGGCGTTCGTCTGAAGACGTGATCATCGCGTATCCGATCTAGCGCGTTACCGCAACGCGAAGGTGGACAAGGCATGACAGACCCGCGCCACCTCCTCTTCGGTCATGGTCGGGAAGCAGGGCAAGGTGAGAATCTTGTTGACGCTGAGGCGCGACACCTCAAGCCCGGATGGTCCGATCCGCTTGGGACGGTCAGCCCATCCGGGCTGATCGCAATCAAGGACGGGATAGTGGATATCCGTGGCAACCCCATGCGCCTTCAGGTGATCTCTCAATGGCTCGCGGTGGTCTGTCAGGACGACCGCCAGATGGGCAACGGCACCGTTTGGGCTTCGGACGACATGTAGGCCCGCAGGAGCAGCCTTCCCGTAAGCATTGAGAATCGCGAGGCGGCGCGCATTGGCAGCATCGAGGTCGGGAAGAAAGACGGACAGGAAAGCCGCCTGCAGTTCGTCGAGGCGCGAGTTGCGGCCGCCAGCTGCGACGATCCTGTACTTGTCACCCCATCCATATTGCTGGAGCCGGCGGACGGACGCGGCAAGTTCCGCATCGTTCGTCGCCACGCCACCGCCGTCGCCAAGCGCTCCGAGATTCTTGGTCGGATAGAAGCTGAAGGTCGAAATATCGCCGAAAGCTC
Organism: Microvirga splendida; assembly: GCF_016427565.1. Classification (GTDB taxonomy): domain Bacteria; phylum Pseudomonadota; class Alphaproteobacteria; order Rhizobiales; family Beijerinckiaceae; genus Microvirga; species Microvirga splendida. The sequence continues at coordinate 39,594 of NZ_JAELXT010000032.1, read as the reverse complement.
CAGCCTGCGCCCCACATCCTTTCAGGCCATGCGCCTGTGCGCAATCTTCCAGGATCGGAACATGAGTGTAGCCGGCATCGTTCATGGCCTGGCGCAAGGCTGGAACGTCGATGAGGCCGCCATAGAGATGGGTCGCCACGACGGCAGCCGTCCTGTCTGACAGGGCAGCAACAGCCGAGGGAATGGACAGCAACTGGCTTTCCTGCTCGATATCCGCGTAAACTGGCATGCAACCGGTCAGATAACAGGCCGTGCTCGTATATCCCCCTGCATTCGCGACCGTGACGACCTCCGGCGCAACGGAGACTCGATCTCCTGCCCGGCGGCCTCTTTCGAGCAGCACACGCAATACGATCTCAAGCGCATCGGTGCCGTTGGCCAGACCAACGAAATGCGACACACCGAGATAACCCGCAAAGGCCTCGCAGAATTCCTTGTTCCGTGGGCCATTCAGCCACCAGCCGGAACGAAGCACGTCCAAGGCTGCTTGATCGAGCCGATCAGCGTATGCGGCATACATCCGCTGCAGGTCGTTGAGAGGGATAGTGGTCATCGTTCGCTTGGCTACTCGAAAGAGGGAGTCTAGAGATATATGTAATAAAATTAGCGCTTCGGTTCAGCAATCCTGTATTAGACTGCCCCCTCTGCGATACGGAGCAGATACTGCCCATAGGTGCTCTTGGCGAGCGTTGTCCCGAGCGCGACCAGCTGCTGGCGTTCGATCCAGCCTGCCGTGAAGGCGATCTCCTCGGGACAGGCGATCCGGAAGCCCTGGCGCTTCTCCAGGGCGCGCACGAACTCGGCTGCCTCGACGAGGCTGTCCGGCGTGCCGGTATCAAGCCAGGCATAACCGCGCCCCATCAGCTCGACCTGGAGTTGGCCCATCTCCAGATAGACGCGGTTCACATCGGTAATCTCAAGCTCGCCGCGGGCGGATGGCTTGAGGTTTGCCGCGATATCGACGACCTGACGATCGTAGAAGTAGAGGCCTGTCACCGCCCAGTTGGAACGCGGAACCTTCGGCTTCTCCTCAATCGAAACGGCCCGGCCGTTACGGTCGAACTCGACAACACCGTAACGCTCGGGATCGGTCACGTGATACGCAAAGACCGATGCGCCGGATGTGCGGCTCGCCGCGGAGCGCAGCAACTCTGTCAGGCCATGGCCGTAATAGACGTTGTCGCCCAGGATCAGGACGGACGGACCGCCTGCAACGAATTCGGCTCCAATGATGTAGGCCTGCGCGAGCCCTTCCGGCTTTGGCTGCTCGGCGTAGGATAGGCGGATGCCCCACTGCTCGCCGGTCCCGAGCAGTTGGCGGAAGCGCGGCAGATCATCAGGCGTCGAGATGATGAGAATATCGCGGATGCCAGCCAGCATCAGCGTGGTCAGCGGATAATAGATCATCGGCTTGTCGTAGATGGGAAGCAGTTGCTTCGACGTCACATACGTCATTGGGTGCAACCGCGTTCCGCTGCCGCCCGCCAGAATGATGCCCTTCATCGTATCATCTCCTTGGATACCGGGACCTGTTCACAAGAAGCCCCATGTCCAATCGTCATCTTATGAAAAGTACGCCGGCAGTTCGGCGAGCCGAGGTTGGCGCCGGTCCTTGTCTGACAGAACCGCATCGGCCGGTGCAACAGGCCAATCGATGCCAAGAGCGGTGTCGTTCCAGCGCAGCCCGTGGTCATGTGCGGCAGAGTAATAGGCCGAAACCTTGTAAACAATCTCCGTGTCAGGCTCGAGCGTGCAGAAGCCGTGAGCGAAACCGACCGGAACAAACAGTTGGGAACCGTTCTCGGCAGACAACTCGACGGCGACATGCCTGCCGAAGGTCGGCGATGATTTGCGGATGTCGACCACGACATCAAGGATCCGGCCGCGAACGACCCGAATGAGCTTGGCCTGCGCAAACGGCTCGCTCTGGAAGTGGAGACCTCTGACTGTCCCGGCAACTGCCGAGAGCGAATGGTTGTCCTGCACGAACTCCACGCTGATCCCCGCTTCGGCAAAGCGCTGACGGTTGTAGGTCTCGGAAAAGAAGCCTCGCCGGTCGCCGATGCGCTGCGGATTGATGAGCTTGACATCGGGCAACGCCGTTGGCTCCACTCTCAGCACCCTTTTACTCCTCATCTTTGCTGTCGTTATGACGGCTCACCGAGCGGGCTTCCCCTCCGGGCCTGCAGCCTGGGTTTAGACGGCAACCCCGAGCCGCTCGCCCCGATACACGCCCGAGCGGACACGCTCCCACCACGCCCGATTGTCGAGATACCAAGAAACAGTCTTCCGGAGTCCGGTCTCGAAGGTTTCAGCCGGACGCCATCCCAGTTCGCGCTCAATCTTGCTGGCGTCGATGGCATAGCGCAGGTCGTGGCCGGGCCGATCGGTCACATAGGTGATCAGCTTCTCCCGCGGTCCGATCGCCTGGCTTGGCGCCATCTCGTCGACGAGCTGACAGATGGAGCGAACGACATCGATGTTCGTGCGTTCGTTCCAGCCACCGATATTATAGTTCTCGCCCACCCTGCCCTGTTCAGCCACGAGGATCAGCGCATCCGCATGGTCTTCCACATAGAGCCAGTCGCGCACGTTCTCGCCCTTGCCATAGACCGGCAGCGGCTTGCCCTCCAGAGCATTCAGGATCATGAGAGGGATGAGCTTCTCGGGGAAATGATACGGCCCATAGTTGTTGGAGCAGTTGGTGATCAGGGTCGGCAGGCCATAGGTATGGTGCCAGGCGCGCACGAAATGGTCCGATGCTGCCTTTGAGGCTGAATAGGGCGAATTGGGCTGATATGGGTATTCCTCGTGGAAGAAACCTTCCTCACCCAGGGAGCCGAAGACTTCATCGGTCGAGATGTGAAGAAAGCGGAAGCCATCGCGGCGAACAGAATCCAGCGTGTTCCAGTAGGCCAACGCGGCCTGGAGCAGCGTGAAGGTGCCGACGACATTGGTCTGCACGAACTCCCCAGGGCCGTCGATCGAGCGATCAACATGGCTTTCGGCCGCAAGATGCATGATCACGTCGGGCTGATACTCGTCGATCGTCGCCTGCATCTGCCGAGCATCGGCGATATCGGCCCGCACGAAGTGGTAGCGGTCATTGCCTGCAACGGATTTGAGAGAATCAAGATTTCCCGCGTAGGTGAGCTTGTCGACAACGAGAACCTGATGCGGCGTGCTGGAAATCAGCTTGCGGACAACAGCCGATCCAATGAATCCGGCGCCTCCGGTGACCAAAAATCTCTTTGCCATGACCCCTGCTCTTCTTCATCCCAAACCGCTGAGCATGCCCTAGCGCTTATCTTGGGCATCCCGCTTCCTATATCCCGGGCAGGCTACTAGCGTAAAACAGTAGTATCGTCCACGACTTCCGGATTTACGTCGATCTGAGGGTCAATAGCCCCGACCAAGCCGGTTATTCAACCCTGGGTAGAGTTCCAGGCTCAACTCCCTTGACCCGCACTTTGGAAATAGTGCATCGCTTCCTTGCGGATTCGCTTTAAGACCGGATGCTCCTCAACCTGCCGGTACGCCCCCAAGATTCTGTCCGCACCATAGAGCTCCCGCAAGCGCTTCCAGGCCTCGGCCATGTGAACTACGCGTTTCTCCTCATCGATACTTCTCGATTTACGGTGATAAACGAAGGTATTCGTGGCCACGGCGAGCTCAAATCCAGCCTCAACCGCCCTGAAACAATAGTCGTTCTCCTCCCCATAGAAGAACTTGAAGTTCTCCTCGTCGAAGTAGCCGATGCTGTCGATCACCTCCTTCTTGATGCCGAAGCAGAAGCCGTGGACGAGTGGCACACGGGGCACGAGATCAACATCGCTCCATGTTTCGCAGGCTCGGTCAAGGTCTGCAGGTGTGACTCCCTTCGGCAGAGCATTGATCGCCGTGTTCTTGCCGGTGCTTTTGATATCGGGAATCGATTGCGCTCCTGCCGCATTCGAGAGGGGCCCGACGATGCCGATCCGCTCGCTCCGGTTTGCCGCATCGAGAAGCTTCAGGGCCCAGTCCGCGCTCACAATCGTGTCGCTGTTCAAAAGAATGCGAAAAGCTGCAGTTCCAGCAGCAAGGCCCCGGTTCGCTGAACGCGTATAGCCCAGGTTCTGCTCGTTCTCGAGCAAGGTGACCCGATTTCGATTTGACGCGAAGTGGCGGAGGTAAGAGGTTGTCTCCTCGTCAGAACGATCATTAACGACAATGATCTTATGACTTGGCCCTAAGTTCGCCCATGCGGCCTCCAAGCAGAGGCGTACATCCTCTAGGGCATTGTGGACGCAAACTACGATATCGATAGCAACATCAGCTAAGGGCTCTAAGTGCCGATTTCTGACCTCGGCAAAGCTTGAGTTTGTAGAGGGACCGGCACGACGACCGAGCCTCAAGAGAGCCTCCGGGATCACCAAGGCCCGCGCGTAGCTGTGCCGGAAATAGAGGAAATCCTCATGATCCCTCACAGAGGCGCCCTGTGGTAGTAGCGAGGCGATATGCAGGCCAGGACAGCGATAGCTCACCCATGCAAGACCAAGCTGATCACGACGGCTGAAACGTTCGATCTGCTGCCACCAGAGGTGCAGAGCGTTGGCTGTGCCCCGGCTCCGCAGTGGAACGATCATGAAGCCGGTTTCGAACAACGGTTGTTTCAGAGGCAGGCCAGCCCTCTTATAGTCCTCGACCTGCTTGTCAATGAGCTTCGAAGAATCCTTCTTCAGTCGCTTGCAAGCCTCAGCCTCGTCATAAAAGCAGGCGCGATGCGGATGCGAGATCAGGCCAAGATCGGCACCTTGGCTCTCAACCATCTCGATATAGCCATGAATGTCGCCCTTTAGGATGATGTTGGCATCCAGCCAAACAGCCACCTCGTGACCCGGAAACAGTTCGTGGGGGTGCGTTTTGACCCACCGCGCAATTCTGGTCGGATCAGGATGGTAGTACGGAGCCGAGCGCATCTGCCAAACACCGTATTCGTTTCGTGGCCGATCCGTAAAACACACGTAATCAACGGACGGATTGATGCGCTCTGGGAGAAGCAGATTGTCGTACTCGCCGAATATTGCCGTATAGAAGACGATCTTGCGTCCTGTGGAAGCAGAGAGGCGGTAGGCAGAGATCTGCTCCTCAAGCTCGCTAGGAACATCCCACCGGTTGTCAAACAAGGCTTGCGCAATCGGCTTCGGCAGCATTGTCGCGAGTCCATCCTTCGTTCGGTCGAGGGTGCGCTGCACTCCCCCAGCCACGCCCGGGAGCGCCCGCGCCAAGGCGCGTAAAGGGCGCGTTACCGTCCAGGACAGGGAGCCCCGAAGCCCCCTGATCTCCGTCTCCAGCCCCCGAATGGTCGCCCGCAGTTTAGCAACCTCCTCCCTTTGGCACTGAAGCTGCTCCTGGAGAGAGGCTGTGTCCCGCTCAGCATCGAGATCTGCATCGTTGGGACGCGAGGGTCGAGCATCCTGGGTCATAGGTCACAGTCTCCCCGCTCAGGGCCCGCACGCCATGAGGGAACTACGGAACCGAGTGACCAGGGTGTAGATGTCTGCCTCATGTCCATGTCGCTCCTTCAACCACTCCTGCTGGAATGACATGCACGCTCGCTATTTGCCGTCGGTCCCCGTGGAGGCTGCGTATGTCTCAATGACCTCCTCGATGGGTCCGAATGCCTTGGCACGGCCATGCTCCAAGAGAAGGGCCTTATTGCACAGCTCCCGCAGTACTTTATTTGAGTGAGAGGCTAGGACCAGAAGCTTGGAGTCCCGCGCAAAGCTCTCCAGCTTTTCGTTCGCCTTCTTAAAGAAGCGGGCATCACCCGTCGCCACGACTTCATCCAGCAACAGGATATCTGTCTCAACATGGGTAGAGATGGCAAACGCCAACCGTGCGCGCATGCCCGAAGAGTAGGTGCGCATGGGCAGATCAAGGAAGTCGCCGAGCTCGCTGAACTCGGCGATCACATCCGCCTTCTTTTTCAACTCGGCCTTGCTCATCCCGAGAAAGAGACCGCGGATAAAGATATTGTCATAGCCGGTTGAGTCCATGTCCATGCCGAAGCCGAGGTTCAGCAGTGGCGCAACACGTCCTTGGATGGTCACGCGCCCATGGGTCGGCGCGTAGAGTTTGGCCATGACTCGCAATAACGTGGTTTTGCCTGCACCATTGTGACCCAACAATGCAAGGCGATCCCCGGGTCCCAGCGTGAGCGACAACTGATCCAAAGCCCGCACGATCATGTGACCGGACTGCCCCGATGACAGTTGACCACCGATAGGCCTCTCATCGGATGATCGACGCCGATCCGACTTCAAGGCTTGGACTGGGAATTCCAGTGTTATGTTTTCAAGCTTGATCAGCGCCATCGTTCGACCTCAAACCCAGAACGCGATCCGCCGGCGCCAATGAGCATAGATTGGCACAGCTATGCCCCAACCGAGCAGCGTGATCGCGATGGTCACGAACCAGATCAAAGAATGCGGCGCCTGCCCCAGCAACGGCGCACGCAGCACCTCGATAAAGTAGTAGAAGGGATTGAAGTCCACGAAGATCGTGCGGATTCCGGTGGCATCCTCGGGAAACCACAGGATCGGCGTCACGAAGAAGGCTAACCGCATGGCATTTGGGACCAACTGCCCCAAGTCTCGGTAGCGCACATTGATCAACCCAAGCAGAAGGGCAACCCATATCCCGTTGAGCAACACAAGTGCTAAAGCCGGCAGAAGGAGAACAATGCCTGGGAATGGCCACACCTGGAAGATCGCAAGCGCCGCAACATAAACGAGTGAGTTGAACGCAAGTATGATGAGGTTCTTCCAGAGAGCTTTGTAGACATACACTGTCTTTGGAACGGCGATCTCCCGGATGGCGGCGGCGTTACTGACGAAGGAGTCCTTGCCTTCAATCACCAGCGCCTGAAGGAATGCCCATATCATGTAGCCGGTAACAAGATGAGGGACATATTCGGACATGGGACGCCCCATGATCCCGCCATAGAGACTACCAATACATGTGGCGACGAAAGCCAAACTAAGCGTGTTCCAGAACGGCCCAATTCGTGAACGACGGTGGCGCGACTGCACATCCCGCCATCCGAGGGTCATCCACAGTTCACGCCAGCGCCAACCGTCGCGAACCTCCCGTAGTACTTCCAAAATGTTCGAACCGTCGGCTCTCACTTTGCTTCCTTGATTCCGTTTCAAATTTTCGAGCCGTCAATCCGAAACATAGAGCGGCTTTGATGACGAAGTGCATACCGATGGGTTGCAAGAGACTGACCGGGCCTCGGATAGCCTCAAATAACTCCAATTACGCCTTCACCACATTGCTGCGCTTTCCGAGATATCGCCCACGGGTGTCGACGATGAGCTTCGCGTGCTTTTCGATGGTGTCGTAGTCGAACCTGTCGTGATCCGTCGCCAAAAGCACTAGATCGTAGCTGGCCAGCGTCTCTGGCGTAAGTTCCACGCTTTCAAGATCGAAGGAATAGCGGCGCATCTTCGGGAAGCTCGGCACATGCGGGTCGCTGTAGTCGATCTGTGCACCCTTCGCTTGAAGCAGAGTCATCAGCTCGACCGAGGGCGATTCCCGCATGTCGTCGACGTTCTTCTTATAGGCGATGCCGAGAACGAGGATTTTGCTGCCCCGAACCGGCTTCTCTCGCTCGTTCAGAGCCTCGGTCACCTTCTCGATGACCCATTCCGGCATCGTGCTGTTGATCTCGCCCGCAAGCTCGATGAAGCGGGTATGGAGACCATATTCACGCGCCTTCCAAGTCAGGTAAAACGGATCGATCGGGATGCAGTGGCCGCCGAGCCCCGGGCCCGGATAGTAAGGCACAAAGCCGAATGGCTTGGTGGCCGCCGCACGGATGACCTCGTGGATGTCGATGCCCATCCGGTCCGCGATGATCTTCATTTCATTGACCAAGCCGATATTGACGGCACGGTGGATGTTCTCGAGAAGCTTTGTCAGCTCCGCAGCCTGGGTGGAACTGACAGGCACGACGGTGTTGATGACCTGCCCATAAAGAGCAAGGCCGACCTCAAGGCACGAAGGCGTGCTGCCGCCGCAGACCTTCGGGATCGTGTGGGTGGTGAACTTTGCGTTGCCGGGATCCTCGCGCTCCGGCGAGAAGACGAGGAACGCGTCCTCCCCGATCTTGAACCCGGCCTTCTCGAGCCGCGGACGCAACTCCTCCTCGGTCGTGCCGGGATAGGTGGTGCTCTCCAGGGACATGACCTGACCGCCTCGCATGTGCGGCACGAGGGCATCCACCGTGTTCAGAACGAAGCTGAGATCGGGCTCGCGATACTTGTTCAAAGGGGTCGGAACACACAGGATCAAGGCGTCCACGTCGCGGGCGCGCGAAAGATCGGCAGTCGGTTCAAAGCCGCTTTGAATCGCTTTCGCAATGCCCTCGGAACCGATATGCTCGATGTAGGTCTCACCCCGCATGAGAGCATCGACCTTTTCCTGGTCGATGTCGAAGCCCACAACCCTGTAGCCGACCTCGGAATAACGGAGGGACAGCGGCAGACCGACATAGCCCAGCCCGACGATACCGATCACGGCGGTCTTATCGTTCAGTTTTTTCAGCAGCGTGTCTTTGTGCATCGGAAATCTCGGCTTCAAGCGCGTAAGGTGGCGCGGTCCTTCTATAGGCGCATTGGTCCAGACCGCATACCTTCGGAAAGCGCCATAGTGCCGCGCCTGCCGTAAGGGAAGATGCTTACGGCCTGCAAGCCTGACCGGAGCACTTCGGCGCCGCTATACCTCTTTGGACTTTACCCAGCAACCCTTACCCTCAATCCGGCCCAGATCCCGGCAAACCCATCGTTGAAAACCCCGGGGTTGCCGGCAAAGGCGGTCAGCAGGCCTTGGCCCTCGCTTGCCGCGCCTCGGGGATCTCTTTACTAGGACGGCGAGATCCCGGAGACCATGGATGCATGTCTTAGCCGTTGCGGTAACGTACAATCCGGACATCGACTTGCTTGCCCGGGTTCTGGAAGCCGTTGCCTCGCAAGTTCAGGGCCTTGTCGTGGTCGACAATGGGTCGGCCAATGCGGAGGACGTGCGGCGGCTGGCTTCCGCAGCGGATGCGCAACTTATTGATAGTTCATCGAATTTGGGAATAGCCGCGGCACAGAATCGGGGCCTTGCCGTGGCCCGGGATGGCGGCTTCACTCACATCCTGCTCCTAGACCAGGATACAATTCTCGCACTTGGGATGGTCTCGGATCTGAGAGCGAACCTGAAGTCCCTTGAAGCCGAACAAGGCGGCGTGGCGGCCATCGGACCGGCTTATTATGAGCTGAACAGCGGGGTGCAGACCAGAGCCTACCGGGCCAGCGGCCCTCGCCTGTCCCGGATCTCCCTAAAGGGGGAAAAGCGGCCCGTGGCCAGCGACTTCATCATTGCTTCCGGCTCCCTGATCCCGCTGACGGTCCTGGAGAAGGTGGGCGGGTTCCGGGAAGACCTTTTCATCGATCTAGTCGATGTCGAGTGGTGCTTCCGGGCCCGCGCGGCCGGATACCGGAGCTTCCTGTCACCCACCGCGACGGTGGAGCACCGGTTGGGGAGCGGAACGGTCAAGCTCGGCGCGCGCCAGGTGGCCGTTCATGTTCCGATACGGAACTATTACTGGGTCAGGAATGCCCTCTGGCTCGCACGCCAGCCCTATACGCCTCTGGCCTGGCGGCTTTACTTCATCAGTCGTTGCTTGGCCTTTCTTGGAACCTACACGACCCTTGCCGATAAAAAGGCCCAGCGGCTGCGTCTGATGACCCGCGGCATTCGCGATAGCCTGACGGGCCGCTTCGGCCCTCTGGATCCATAAGCCCGAGGCTTCAGCCCACCTGCTGTTCGGCTTGAGCCAACCCCCATTCCAGGAGGCCTTCAGCCCGTTCGGGCGTTGGCGCCTCGACATAAACCCGCAGTTCCGGAGCATTCCCTGAGGCACGGAAATGCACGACCTCGCCGTTCCTGGCCGTCAGGCGGACGCCGTCCTGCCCGTCGAGCGCCGCCACGCCTCCCAGAGGCTCCATGAGGTCCTCGCGGAAAGCCTCATCCTGCTGCAACCGCGTCAGGAAGGCGCCGCTCCTTTCGCCCGGCACGTTCTTGAGGCGGTTGCTGGCCGCTGCCTTGAAGGCAAAGCCGGCTCCGACCTCCGCGAGGGACCTGCCCTGGGCCTTGGCCTCACCGAGGGCGCACAGGATCGGCAGCATCGCATCCCGGGTCGGAAGGGCGGCAAGGCTCCGGCCCTCCCGCACGATGTCGGAGCCGAGCAGAACGCCGCCATTGGCCTCGAACCCGACGACGGCCTTCGCCCCGGCGCGTATGGCCTCCGCCATGCCGGCGATGACATAGGGCGAGCCGACCCTGGTGCGAATCACCTGCGCAAAGGCGCCGCAGGCCTCCAGGGCGGAGTTGGAGGTCACAGGCGTGACGATCGCATCCGCTCCCAGATACCGGGCCGTGATGGCGCCGACCAGGTCGCCCCGCAGGAAGGAGCCGGCAGCATCGGAGATCAGGGGCCGGTCAGCATCCCCGTCGGTCGACACGATGGCGTCGAGTTTCTGCTCGCCGGCCCATTGCCGGGCCAGAACCTCGTCCTCCTCGCGCAGAGCTTCGGTGTCGACCGGGATGAAGCTCGTGGCCCGCCCGAGCGGCACAGCCCGCGCCCCCAGGCTCTCGATCATCCGGACGATTACGTCCCGCGCCACCGAGGAGTGCTGATACACGCCCACCGTCAGGCCCGACAGGGCCCCTGCTCCGAAGAAGTCCCGATAGCGATCCTGGTAGGCGGCGATCAGGTCGACCTCAGGGGCCTCGGCCTGGAACGTGCGGGCGCTCTCTGGAAGAGACGCAACGCCCAGCCGGGCGTGCCAGTCCAGAATGGCGGCCTCGTCCCTTTTGTCGATCTCGCCTTCAGCCCGGTAGAACTTCAGCCCGTTGCGGTCCTCAGGAATGTGACTGCCGGTCACCATGATGGCCGGGATGCCGAAACGCATGCCATGATAGGCAAGCGCGGGTGTCGGAAGGGCCCCGCAATCGAGCGGCGTGAGGCCGGCATCCTTCAGGGCGGCACAGCAAAGCCGGGCAATGCTGGGGCTGCTTTCCCGCAAGTCCCGCCCGACCAGAACACGGCCCTCGGACGCCGCTGCGGAACCGTCCGCCTTCAGCATTTCGGCGAAGGCTCGGGTGTAGGCATAGGCGGGCACGCCATTCAGTTCCACGACGAGGCCCCGCAGGCCGCTCGTCCCGAACTTGAGGGAAGATGAGACCGCTGTCGGAATGGAATCCATGCCAGATACCTTTGCGTTCTTTTCCATAACCCGACCATTTCACAGGCGAGCTTTTGCAGGACGATGAGAGTGAAACGAGTTTCGACTTGCCTGGACCAAAGTCAACGCATCCACTCGGTGCGCGCCGGTCACCCTCATGGAGAGAAGGTCAATTTGGACTACTACGAAGGCATTGTCGACTAAGCGAACCTGCCCCACAAGAGCCAATCAGGCCCAGCATCCCGTATGCGGAATTCGGAATAACCGCCACCTAGTCTGATCGCTCAGAGATCGACACCCATGCGGCGGTGTCAGCCGATTGCCGGATGGCGTCCAGAATCCGCATGTTTGCGAGCGCATCGTTCAATCCGTAGTCGAGCGGCGTGTCCCCCCGGATCGCACGGCTGAAAGCAGCACCCTGCTGCTCATACTGGTCGACGACCGGGAACTCGATAGACTTCGCCGAGAGCCCGCCATGGGCGGTTCCGTCATCGAGGAAAATCTGGGTCGGCCTGTCCGGAGGGGCGTTGAAGGGGATCTCGATTTCAACCCGCCCCCTGGTTCCGAGCATCTGGATCCGCTGGAACGGCACGGCCTGGGTCGAGACGGTGAAGGTCAATTGCCGGCCCTTGCCGAAGTCGAGAAGAGCGCTTGTGGTGCGATCCACCCCGTAGGTCGGATCGCGATCGACGAGAGCGATCGTGCGAATCGGCTCGGCGTCGAAGAAGTAGCGCCCGGCCACAACCGCATAGCAGCCGATGTCGAGGAGCCCTCCCCCGCCGATATCGGCCCTGTTGCGGATATTGCCGGGATCGACGTTGAAATACGAGAAGATGACCTGGATGGAGCGTAGCTCTCCAATATCTCCCTCTCGAATGATCTCACGGGCACGCTGCCATTGCGGATGGTGGCGGACCATGAAGGCCTCGGCGATCATCACCTGCGATGAGACCTGCGTTAGCCGCTCCGCCTCCTCCCTCGTGATGGCAATCGGCTTCTCGCACAAAACGTGCTTGCCGGCGGCCGCTGCCGCCAGGGTCATCGGCACATGCAGATGGTTGGGCAACGGATTGTAGATCGCCTCGATGTCCGGATCGGCCAGCAACGCCTCGTAGGAGCCGTATGCTTTTCCGATCCCGAGTTCCGCAGCCATCTCACGCGCGCCAACCTCGCTTCTCGAGCCGACAGCGACAACATCGCAGAGCGGACTCTTCATCATGCCGGGCACGACCTTCGTCCGACCGATCTTGGCCGTGCTCAGAATGCCCCAACGAACCGGCTGCATGGTGTTCTCCTCAGGTGTTGTGGCTATCGAACGGGATGCGGGTTTCAGACCGCCGAGCGACGCAGGGATTTGTAGTCCTTGTGCAGAACGGGCCCGGTCGTCTCGCGCTCCAGCAGCGTCACAGGCAGCCGGATGCTCCAGTCCTCAGGCTTCATCGCATTGTGGATCAGCTTCAGGAGAACATCCGCCCCGACGCATCCCAATTCATGCAGCGGCTGCCGAAACGTGGTGAGGGTGGGCTCCGTGTAATCCGCATATTCGATGCCGTCGAAGCCGATCACCGAGACGTCCTGCGGGACACGGATGCGTTCGGCGCGAACACGCTTGATGAAGCCGATCGCGCTCTCGTCGCAGGCCGCGAAAATTCCCGTGGGGCGATCCTTCATCTGCAGGAAGGCCTCCGCGGCCGACACCCCGGTCGAAAAGACGAAGGGCCCCTCCCAGCGCACGACATCGTCCTGGCTGAAACCGGCCGCGGCAATCCCCTCCTGAAACCCCGCGAAGCGCTCGACCTCGATGATGGAGCCGAGCGTGCCCGAAATGTAGCCGAACTTGCGGTGCCCGAGGCGAGCCAGGTACTCCACAGCCTGCCGGGCAGCCTCACGATCCTGAACGACGATATTGGGGATGCCGTCCTCATGAATGGCGGCGCACATGGCCACGATGGGCAGGCCTGAGTCCCGCATGCTGCGGGCGCCGTTCTCCGGGATGTAGCCGGTCAGCAGGAGAATGCCGTCCACCTGGCGCGACAGAGCCAAGTCGACATAGCGGGCCTCCCGCTCCCTGCGGTTGTCCAGATTGCCGATGATGATTCCGTATCCCGACTGGGTCAGCTCGTCGTCGACCCCGCGGAGGATCTCGGCGAAGACGGGATTGGTCAGCCTGGGGGCGATCACCAGCACGTTCATGGTGCGGCGCGTGCGCAGCTTTTGTGCCGTGCTGTTGGGGATGTAGCCGCTGCGCCGCACCGCCTCCATCACGAGATCGTGAGTTTTTTGCCGAACCTTGTCCGGATCGGACAGCACGCGGCTGACGGTGGCCGTAGACACCCCCGCAAGTCGAGCGACGTCGGCAATGCGTATCTCCTTGACGGCTCGCCACCTTTTTCGGCTCATGCAGGTTACCTCCGCGCCTTACGCAAGATACGTCACCCCCTATCAGGGATAATAACTTGCCACAACTTGCGTCTTGACTAATCTAAAAAGCGCATACAACCTATATCACAAGATGTAATCGATTACAAAAATCGATAAAACGCTTCTGGGAGGAAGCCATGAGCATGAAGACACGCGTCTCCGCGTATACCCTTTCTGTTGCCCTGATCTGGAGTTCCGGAGCCCTTGCCCAGCAGAAGGCCGAGGTCCTGCACTGGTGGACATCCGCCGGCGAATCCGCCTCCGTGAAGGTGTTCGCCGACCAGTTCAACAAGGCGGGCGGCACCTGGGTCGATAACGCCATCGCCGGCGGCGCCAATGCCCGCACGGCCGGCATCAACCGCATGGTGGGCGGCAATCCCCCGACCATGATGCAGTTCAACACCGGCAAGCAGTTCGACGAGCTGGTCAGCAATGATCTGGTGCGCGATGTCGACGCCCAGGCGAAAGCCGGCAAGTGGCGCGAGATCATGCCCAAGCCCATTGTCGATGCGACTGTGCGCGACGGCAAGTTCTACGCTGTTCCGGTCAACATCCATGGCCAGAACTGGATGTTCTACAACACCAAGATCTTCGCCGATGCAGGGCTTCAGCCCCCGAAGACTTTCCCCGAGCTGGTCGAGGCCGGCGAGAAGCTCAAAGCCAAGGGAATCATCCCGATCGCCCTGGGCGGCCAGCCCAATTGGGAGCACAACCTGTTCCGGGCCGTGGTTGTCGGCCACGGTGGAGCCGACATGTTCCGCCAGCTCTACGGCACCCGCAAGCCAGACGTTCTGAAGAGCCCCAAGTTCAAGGAAACCGTGGAACTCTTCGGCAAGATGCGCGGGCTCGTCGACCCGGGCAGCCCCGGCCGCAACTGGAACGACGCGACGGCGCTCGTCATCACCGACAAGGCGGCCATGCACTTCAACGGCGACTGGGCCAAGGGCGAGTTCATCGCCGCGGGTCAGACAGCCGGCAAGGAATATGGCTGCACCGTGGTTGGACAGGAGCCCAAGCTCGTAATCGGCGGCGACGTCTTCGTCTTCCCTGCGACGAAGGACAAGGCGACGCTCGCCACCCAGGACAAGCTCGTCGAGGTTCTCCTCGATCCAGCCAGCCAGCTCGAGTTCAACAAGAAGAAGGGTTCGATTCCGGTGCGCATGGATGTGGACGTGTCCTCCATGGATGTCTGCGCCCAGAAGTCCCACGCTATCCTGAAAGATCCGGCGAACCAGGTGGAAAGCATGGAGATCCTGAGCCCACCGAACTTCTCGGGCGCGATGCAGGATGCCGTGACCCAGTACTGGAATAACCCGAACATGACGGCGGATACCTTCATCGAGAAGATCACCAGCGCCATGCGCGACGCAGGCTAAAACCCTTCGGCTCGCCCCTGGGGCTGGGGCGAGCCGTTCACCGCCGATGCTTGAATCTTCTCGACGGGATCTTCCGAATGGACACCATTTCGATCCGCGCCCCCAGCATGCCTTCAGGCAGCACGAAAACCCGACGCCGTGCTAGAATGCGCTTGCCTGCGGCCATCGCCCTCCTGCCGACTGCGCTCATCGTTCTTGTCGTCTATATCGGCTGCATGCTGTGGACCGTGCGGCTCTCGTTCACGAGTTCGACCCTTCTGCCCAAGCTCGACTGGGTCGGCTTCGCGCAATACAGCCGCCTCTTCGCCAATGACCGCTTTCTGACGTCAGCCTCGAACATCGTCATTTTCGGCACCCTGTTCATCTCGGGCTGCCTCATCATCGGCTTTCTGCTCGCCGTCTTCATCGACCAGAACGTGCGCGGCGAAGGCCTTTTCCGCACGGTCTTTCTCTATCCCTATTCCATGTCGTTCGTTGTCACGGGTGTCGCCTGGCAGTGGTTCCTCAATCCGGGCCTCGGCCTGCAGAAGCTCGTCCGCGACATGGGGTTTGAAAGTTTCACGTTCGACTGGCTCGTGAACCAGAGGATGGCGATCTACACCATCGTGATCGCTGGCCTCTGGCATGGCGCCGGCCTGACCATGGCGATCATGCTGGCGGGCCTGCGCGGCGTCGACAAGGATCTCTGGAAAGCCGCAAGGGTCGACGGCATCCCCACTTGGCGCGTCTACACCTCCGTGGTTCTGCCCCTCCTCCGGCCCATGGTCGTCACCGCCGTCGTGCTTCTCACGACCGGGGTCGTGAAGCTCTACGATCTCGTCGTCGCCATGACCCTGGGCGGTCCCGGCATCGCCACCGAGGTGCCGGCCAAGTTCGTCATGGACCACCTCTTCGAGCGCAACAACATCGCTCTCGGCACGGCTGCCGCGACCATCATGCTGATCACCGTCATCGCGGTCTTGGCCCCTTGGGTCTACGTCCGCTACGTCCGTCCGCAAGGGAGGCACGCATGAGCGCCGCCGTGCCGCAAGGCCGCCGTCCCCGCCATCTCACCGTCGGCCGCCTCGGTGTCTATGCCTTTCTGGTGACCGCAGCCCTGTTCTTCATGCTGCCGCTCTGGATCATGGTCGTGACATCGCTCAAGCCCATGGAGGAGATCCGGCTCGGCAACATTCTGGCCCTGCCTGCCGCCATGACCTTCGAGGCCTGGTCCAAGGCTTGGTCCTCCGCCTGCACAGGGCTCGAATGCAACGGCATCAGTGTCGGGTTCTGGAACTCGGTGCGCATCCTGATCCCGTCCGTGATCCTCTCGATCATCGCCGGCGCCATTAACGGCTATGCGCTGTCGTTCTGGCGGGTCAAAGGCGCTAACGTCATGTTCGGCGTGCTGCTGCTCGGCGCCTTCATCCCGTACCAGGTCTTTCTCTATCCGCTGGTGCGCATCTTCTCGCTGACGGGCATCTACAACTCGCTCACCTGCATCGTGCTGGTCCACGTGATCTTCGGCCTGCCGACCATGACACTCCTGTTCCGCAACTACTATGCGGGACTGCCCATCGAGCTGTTCAAGGCGGCGCGCATTGACGGCGGCGGGTTCTGGTCGATTTTCTTCCGGGTGATCCTGCCCATGTCAACGCCGATCCTAGTGGTCGCGACCATCCTGCAGGTCACGGGCATCTGGAACGACTTCATCTTCGGCCTGACCTTCGCGGGCCGCGAGAACCTGCCCATGACCGTGCAGCTCAACAACATCGTCAATTCAACGCAGGGCGAGCGCGCCTACAACGTCGACATGGCAGCCACCATGCTGGCGGCGCTCGTTCCGCTCGTCGTCTACTTCGTGTCCGGACGCTGGTTCGTCCGCGGCATCGCCGCCGGCGCTGTGAAGGGGTAAGCCATGTCCACCGTTTCCGTTCGTGATGTGACCGTCGCCTTCGAGGCCGTCCAGGTCTTCGACGGCTTGTCTCTCGACATCCAGGAGGGCGAGTTCATCGTGCTGCTCGGCCCTTCCGGCTGCGGCAAGTCCACCCTGCTCAACGCCATCGCGGGACTGCTCGACGTGGCGGAGGGGCAGATCTGGATCAACGGCAAGAACGTCACCTGGGAGGAGCCGAAGGACCGCGGCATCGCCATGGTGTTCCAGTCCTATGCCCTCTACCCGCGCATGAACGTCCGCGAGAACATGTCGTTCGGCCTGAAGATGGCGAAGACGCCTCGACCTGAGATCGAGAAGCGCGTCGCCAAGGCGGCCGAGCTCCTGCAGATCACGCCCCTCCTCGACCGGCGGCCGGACCAGCTCTCCGGCGGTCAGCGCCAGCGCGTGGCCATCGGCCGGGCTCTGGTGCGCGATGCCGCCGTGTTCCTCTTCGACGAACCTCTCTCCAACCTCGATGCAAAGCTGCGCAACGAGCTGCGCGTTGAGATCAAGCGGCTGCATGCGCGGCTCGGCAAGACTACGATGGTCTACGTCACGCACGACCAGATCGAGGCCATGACGCTGGCCGACCGTATCGTGGTGATGAAGGAGCAGAAAATCCAGCAGATCGGCACGCCCGACGAGATCTATCACCGCCCGGCCAACCTGTTCGTGGCCGGATTCGTGGGCTCGCCGCAGATGAATTTCGTCAAAGGCCGCCTCGAGAACACCGGGGAAGGCCTGAGCTTCCTGGCCGGCGATCGCCGCGTGCCGCTCTCCGGCTACCCGTTCATGACGGCCCCATCCGCCGGTCAGGACGTGGTGCTCGGTGTGCGCCCGGAACACCTTGAGATTTCAAGCACCGGGATCTGGCCCGGGTTCACGGTCGACATCGTCGAGCCCATGGGTGCCGATACGGTGATCTGGTGCAGCGACGGCGCAGGCTCCGTTCAGGTCCGCACCTCCGGATCCCGCCGGGCGACGCCGGGCGAAAGCGTGACACTCCATGTCGACCCCACCCAAGTCTCGCTGTTCGCCGCGGATTCCGGCGAGCGCCTTTGACGATACCGAGCTTGCGACAGGCCTCGCACACGGCCTGTCGCGCCCGCTTTCCTGAACCCTGAGGACCCTATGAGCGTCACGGATAGGCTATCCATCCAACTCTACACCTTGCGAACCCTGGAGGATCTGGACCTGATCCTGGATACGGTCGCCGATGCCGGCTATCGCTACGTGGAGACTGTCGGTTCGCATCTCGACAAGGCCGCCGAGGTTCGCGCGAAGCTTGATGCGCGCGGCCTGAAAGCATCCTCCAGCCATGTCAGCATGGCGGCCCTGCGCGAGAAGCCGGAGGCAATCGTCGAGGCCTGCCGCACCCTGGGCCTCACGCACCTCTACATGCCGGCCGTTCCCCCTGAGGAGCGTGACATGGCCGCTGACGGCTGGCGTGCGCTCGGCAAGAAGCTCGGGCAGATTGCGGAGCGCTTTCAGGCACAAGGCATTCGCCTCGGCTACCACAACCACCATTGGGAGCTGAAGCCGAAAGACGGCGCGAAGACCGCGCTCGAACTGATATTCGACGCCGCCGGTTCGAGCCCCCTTGCCTGGCAGGTCGACGTAGCCTGGCTCGTGCGCGGTGATGCGGATCCCAAGGAATGGATCGAACGCTACCGCAACAAGGTCACCGCCGCCCATGTGAAGGACATCGCGCCCGCTGGCCAGAACGAGGACCAGGATGGCTGGGCCGATGTGGGCTCCGGCGTTCTGAACTGGCGCGACCTCTGGCGCGTGTGCCGCGAGGCTGGAGCCGAATGGATGGTGGTCGAGCACGACAAGCCATCCGACCCGGCGAAGACCGCCCGCGCCAGCTTCGACTTCCTGCGCTCCATCGAAGGTTAACGATCATGAATTCGCTGAATGTCGGCATCATCGGATGCGGCAACATCTCGGGCATCTATCTGCAGAACATTCCGGCCTATCGCGGCCTCACCCTGCGTGCCTGCGCGGACATGAGGCCGGAGGTCGCCCAGGCCCAGGCGAGCCGCCACGGCATTGAGGCCCTGACGGTCGATCAGCTCCTGGCCCGCGACGACATCGATCTCGTGGTCAACCTCACCGTGCCGGCCGCCCATTTCGGTGTCTCGCTCGCAGCTCTCAGTGCGGGCAAGCACGTGTTCTCCGAGAAGCCTCTCGCGGTCGACTTCGAGCAGGGCCGCAGGCTCGTGGACGAGGCGGAGGCCCGTGGCCTTCATCTCGGCTGCGCTCCCGACACGTTCCTCGGCGCCGGCGGGCGGCTCGCCCGCAAGCTCGTCGACGACGGCGGCATCGGGCGCATCCTGTCAGGAGCGGCCTTCCTCATGTCGCACGGCATGGAGCACTGGCATCCGGACCCGGAATTCTTCTTCAAGCCCGGCGGCGGCCCTATCCTCGACATGGCGCCTTATTATCTCAGCACGCTCATCAACCTGATCGGCCCGGTGCAGCGCGTCTTCGCCATGTCGAGCATCGGTTACCCTGAACGCATCGTGACGGCGGAATCGCCCCGCAAGGGCCACAGCATCACGGTCGAAACACCGACTCATGTGACGGCCCTGCTCGAATTCGCCTCGGGCGCGCAGGTCACCTTCTGCATGAGCTGGGATGTATGGAAGCACAGTCATCCGGCCATCGAGATCTACGGCTCAGAGGGGTCGCTGCGCGTGCCGGATCCGAACTTCTTCGGCGGTCATGTGGAGGTCACTGAGCGCGGTGGGGACTGGCGCGCAGTCGATTCGGGCGAGATGCCGCTAGGCGTTCCCAACTGGCGCTCGCCCAACTGGGCGCCCGATGTGCCGAACAAAGCCAATTACCGGGCACTCGGTCTCGCCGATCTTGCCAGCGCGGTCCTGAACGGCACGCCGCATCGCTCCAGCGGGCGCCTGGGCCTGCACGTTCTCGAGGTCATGCACAGCATTCTCGAAGGCGCCGCAACCGGTCAGCCCAGGGCGATCACCACTACCCTCGAACGTCCGGCGCCTCTGGAGGACGCGGACGCCTCGATCCTCTGGAAAGGCCTTCCTCAGACGGCAACCGCCGCCTGAGACATCCGGCGATTACGGGAAGATAGAACGATGCGGGAAGCACTCATCGTGTGGGGCGGGTGGCATGGGCATGAGCCGGAGCAATGCGCCGGGATCGTCGCCGGTATGCTGCAGGAAGAGGGCTTCAGGGTGCACCTGGAGACCTCGACCCGCGCCTTCGCCAGCCCTCAACTTTCCACGATGAGCCTCATCGTGCCGATCTTCACCATGTCGAAGATCGAGAAGGATGAAGTCGCCAATCTCTCGCAGGCTGTCCGCGAAGGCACCGGCCTCGCCGGTTTCCACGGCGGCATGGGCGATGCGTTCCGGGAGGCGGTCGAGTACCAGTTCATGTGCGGCGGCCAGTGGGTGGCTCATCCGGGCAACATCATCGATTACCGGGTCAACATCACCCGGCCCGACGACCCGATCATGGAGGGCATCGGCGACTTCGACTACCGGTCCGAGCAGTACTACATGCATGTGGACCCGTCGAACGAGGTTCTCGCGACCACCACCTTCTCCGGCGAGCATGCGTCTTGGATCGACGGCGTGGTGATGCCGGTTGTCTGGAAGCGCCGTCACGGCCAGGGACGCGTGTTCTACAGCTCCCTCGGCCATGTAGCGAAGGAATTCGAGGTGCCGGAGATGCGCACGATCCTGAGGCGCGGCATGGTCTGGGCGGCTCGGGACTGAACGGCCTGCCCTCAGGCCTGACGGGGCCGCAATGGCAGCACGTTCGATCCGCCGCCCGAATGGGAGATCAGCAGACGCAGTTCCCGCTCGAGCTCCGCAGGATGATAAGGCTTGCTCAGGATCGGAAAGCCCTCCTGCGCCGCGCGCTCGACCGAGTCGCTGTAGCCCGTCGCCAGCAGGATCGGAATACCAGGCCAGCGCTGCCGGGCGATCCGGGCCAGATCCAAGCCGTCCATTCCTCCCGGCATGACGAGATCGGAGAAGATGGCGTCGAACCGCGCATCCCGCTCCAGGAACTGGAACGCTTCCTGAGCGGTCGCGCAATGCTCCACCTGATGTCCCTGCTCGCGCAGCAAGGCGATGGCGAATTCGGCGACCTGTGAGTTGTCCTCAACCAGCAGGATGCGTGAGGCCTGAAGGGGGCTTGCCGGAAGGGGCTCCTTGTCCGTTCGCTTGAGCAGGAGGGTGACGGTCGTTCCACGGCCGACCTCGCTCTTGATGTCGACCGCTCCGCCGGATTGCTGAACGAAGCCGTAGACTTGGGCCAGCCCCAGACCTGTCCCCCGCCCGATGGGCTTCGTCGTGAAGAACGGCTCGAAGACCTTCTGCAGGACGTCCGGCGCGATGCCTGTTCCCGTGTCGCTCACCTCAACGGA
The DNA here is from genome assembly GCF_016427565.1 of Microvirga splendida. Classification (GTDB taxonomy): domain Bacteria; phylum Pseudomonadota; class Alphaproteobacteria; order Rhizobiales; family Beijerinckiaceae; genus Microvirga; species Microvirga splendida. Next base: position 18,195 of record NZ_JAELXT010000032.1, on the reverse strand, counting down.
CACGAACTCGACCGGCCCGTCGTTGTGAGAGACGGTGTTCCGGACGCACAATGTGAGCTTGCCGCCCTTTGGCATCGCGTCGCGCGCATTGGCTGCCAGATTGATGAGAACCGCCTGCAGCTGCGCGGGGTCGACCTCGACGGCCCACAGGCCCTCCGCGAAATCCATCTCGAGCGTGATGTCCCCCCGCAGGGACTGCGCCAGCATGTCTCCCATGCCGCCGATCAGGTCCTTCAGGTCGACAACCTCGGGCTTCAGCGGCTGGCGCCGTGAGAAGGCAAGCAGTTGCGAGGTCAGCCTGCGCCCATGCTCGACCGCATTGGTGGCGTTGTCGATCAGTCGCGGAGCGCGATCGGGCTTCGCGCGCCTCAACATGTCGAGGTTGCCCATCACCACCGTCAGCAGGTTGTTGAAGTCATGGGCGATGCCTCCGGTGAGCTGCCCGACAGCCTCAAGGCGCTGCACCTGGCGCAGTTGCTCTTCCATGCGCCGCTGTTCTGAGAGATCGATGGACGTCACGAAGATCTTCGTGACCTGCCCCTGTTCGTCGAGCAGGGGGACGAGGACGGTCCGGCGGACGACTTCCCCAACCGGCACCTTTCCGGTCACCTCGAAATCGACGATCGTCTTCGTGGCGACACAGGTGCGGTAATGCCCGGAGACGTATTCGGCCGTCTCGGGCGCAAAGATCTCCCTGGGCATTTTCCCGACGAACTCATCCCGGGCGAATCCCAGAGACGTGAGCAATGCCGAATTGGCATCTTCATAAACGAAGCGATTGTTTGGATAGACTCCGATGACCGCGAGATTGAACGGCGAATGCTCGAAGAGCGTGCTGTACCTGTCCCGACTCTGTCGTAGCTCGGCTTCGGTCTCCTTCTCGTGCGTAATGTCCCGCAGGGAGCCGAGCACCCGCATGGCCGGTTCGTCCCCTTCGAGAATGGGAGCGAGGGTCGTCATCCATATGCCCCGGCGCACAGGGAACGTGTAATTCTGCTCGTAGACCGTCAGGTGCCCGGATGTTAGGCACTCGCGCACGCGCGCTTCGATGACGGGCCATTGATCGGACGGCAGAATGTCCCTCAGGTCCCGGCCGACGATCTCGGCAGACGCCTTGCCGATGAGCTGCTCCACCACTGGGTTGCATGCCTCGATCACGATCCTCCCATGGGACAGCAGCTTGAAGACAAAGACGCCATTCGCACTGACCCGGAAGACGCCGGCATAGAGCGCCTCGCGCTCGGCAAGAGCCACTTGGCTTTCCCGCAGGCTCGCGTTGACCGCTTCGAGCTCCCGCGTCCGCTCCTCGACGCGAAGCGCCAGGCTTTCCTTGACCTCTCTGAGACTGCCATAGGCCTCATCGCGCTCGGCGGTCTGCTGGCGCAGGACCTCGCGCGTGCTCTCGAGGGCATGTCGCAGCACCGCGGTTTCCCTGAATTCTACGCCGGTCGAACGGAGAGGCGCCTCGAAGCGCCCATCCTGCAGCGCCAGGGCATCCCTTGCCAGGGCCTCGACCGGGCGGGTGATGCGCCGGGTGACGTGAAACGCCAGGGCGGCCCCCAGGGCAAGAAGCACGCTCCCTGCAGCCGCCAGGGCAAGGGCAAGATCGTGCCCCCCGGCATCAAACTCCGAATTCGGAAGGGCCACGATTGTCGACCACCCCGAGGACGGGGATCGGGACAGGGCCAGGATCATGGCCTCCCTGTCGAGGGATATGCCTTCGAAGACCCCCTGCTCCAGTCCCGACTGGATACGCTGCACATTATCCTGTGTCGCGGGCCTGCCGACGAATGGCTCCGGGTTTCGGGAGCGAGCCACGATCGTGCCGTTCCGGTCCAGGATCGCACCGATCCAGGTTGGCGGCAGGCGCTGATCGGAGAGAATTCGTCCGACGACTGTCGCCGGCACGATGACCGAGATGTAACGTGGCGAGCCATCGTCGAGAATGACCAGGGTATCGACGCCGACGGTCGGCTGCTTCGCAACCACTCCCGTGAAGAGGTTGCTGACCCTCACCTGCCCGGGCGTGATGCCCTTCCAGTGATCCTGCACCGGCAGTTCAGGCAGGGCTGCGCCGGGCGTCAAGCGGGTGTTGACCACCTGCCGCCCCGGTTCTTCGACCACGACCCAGGCCTCCGGCAGGCGCGTCGCCCGGCGCGCGAGGGCATCGAAGGCCGCATGGTCCTTGCTCTGGAGGACGGGCGAAGCGGCCAAGGCCCACAAAAGCGCCTCCGCCTGCCCGAACTGCCGATCCAGGACCAGCGACAGGGCACGCCCGGTTTCGAGCATATGCTTCCGGATTTCCTCACGGTCCCGGTAGTACCCGGTGTAGAGGGCAAGAGCCGCCGCGGCGAAAGTCGGCAGCAGCAGGGCAAAGACGATCAGGAGCAGGCGCACCCTCAAGGACGGCAGCCGGGGCTTGCTCCCATGCAACCCGACCTGCGGCGCCCAATCCTGCCTGTGAACCACGCCCGCCCCTAGATTTGTTGCACTTATAGTCCAAGGCTTAAGGCAAGAGGCCTATCGGGTCGAGCCTGCAGATGGTTGACGGCCAATGAAGATGGCCGAGCCCGCCTCTACAGCTTCGAAGCAGAGAAGTATTAGCACTGGTGAGATGAGGATGGCTGGGGCGCCAGGATTCGAACCTGGGAATGGCGGTACCAAAAACCGCTGCCTTACCACTTGGCGACGCCCCATTAGGTGTGGCGTGTACATAATCGGCCCAAACGCGGCTGGCAACACCGTTTTGCAGATGGTCCAATCGTACAGGAAAGGCGCAAATCTCCCCTTGCGGCCGCCCCACCTCACGGCTATAAGACCGGCCTCCCGGGAATTTCTCGGTGTCGGAGTGTAGCGCAGTCTGGTAGCGCACCACGTTCGGGACGTGGGGGTCGCAGGTTCAAATCCTGCCACTCCGACCAACACTTAGCAGAAATTCAAGACCCCTCCCCGCCAGTTTCCGCGATAGACACGGTCTGGCGTTCCGCCTCCGTTCTGGTCACGGGTTCGACCCCCCCTCCAACCTTGGGAGGGCACGGAATGAGTGACACCTATCTCGACGTGCTGACGAGGATTGCCGAGCAGGCGGCGGTCCGAGCCGTCCTGCGGGCCATGCTGGAGCCGCCCGAGGCCATGCAACAGCGCTCGCCCAAGCGTCTCGGCGGCCATAGCACCCTGATGACGTGTGAAAAGATGCCTCGACGAGGCGTCATTGCTCCTCTGAAGATTTCAGCTTATGGGTCGAAGCCATAACCTAACGTTAGGTAATGGGGGCTTGGATGGCTAAGTTTACGTGGTCTGGAACCAGCGGGTTTCACCTTTATGACTTCAATCTGAGCTGGCTCGGCGAAGCGGATAGCTACGCGCGTTCTTCGACAAGCTTCAAGGCGATATATGGTCCGCTCAAGCGCTCCTGGGACAAGTTTGAGGGCTATGGCTTCACCTATGATGCCGATGGCATTCCAACCGGCGGAACCGTCACCAGCTATACGGGCGTTGAAGGCGGCCGCAAAACCTCCTCGCTGACCGGCGTCAAACTCTCGGTGACAAAGCTGGTCGATGCCGCTTCGACATACTCGACCAGTGACGATCTCAGCATCCTGAGGTCAGCTTTGTCGGGGCGCGACCAGATCACAGGGGGTCGCTACGACGATCATCTGAGCGGGTTCGGTGGGAACGATACGTTGACCGGCGGAGGTGGCGGGGACTGGCTCTCCGGCGGCAAGGGAGCCGATCGCTTCGTCTTCAGGACAGTGTCGGAATCCAAAGGCTACAACAACGACTACATCACCGACTTCTCGCGTTCTCAACGCGACAAGATCGATCTCTCGAAAATCGACGCCAAGGCGGGAATTTCAGGCAATCAGGCCTTCACGTTTATCGGCATGGCCGAGTTCTCAAGCAACAAAGGCGAGTTGCGCTACGATGAGTATGGCGGTGACGCCTATATCGAAGCAGATGTGAACGGGGATGCAGTGGCTGATTTTGAGCTGACCCTCGCCAACGTCGCCGTTGTTACAAAGAGCTATTTCATTCTCTAGGGCGGGGCGGAGGGCGCTTGAAGGCGCCCCTCCTGAACGCCCTGGCGTTCAGGAGGGGCGCGTCGACAGGCAAAGAAAAGACCGCCCGAGGGCGGTCTTGCTTACGGCAGCCTCAATGCGTCGAGAAGCGCCCGTCTTCCTGATAAGCCTCGTAATGCAGGGTCTGAGCCGGGATCGCCTCGAGCTGACGCGGCGCCCTCGGCCAATCCTGCACGGCCTCACTGGTTTGTGGCATGTAGCGGGGGCGGAAGCGCAGGTCGACGAGGCTGCGCAACTCGGGTGCTGCGAGATCCAGCACATTGGCGTCCCGCCAGCGGCGGTGCAGCTTGGTCTTGCCCGTCATCCGGCCCCAGAGGCCAGCCACCTCCTCCTCGACCTGCAGCACAATGCGCCCGGTCCAAGTCTTGCGCAGATTAAACCGTCCCGTCAGAGCCATTTCACGCTCCCAACTCTTTCAATCACTTCAAAATCTGAGCGCCGAAGCTGCGGCTGCTTAAGCTTTCGCGTCTAAAATCCGCGACTCCGGCGCTCGGTTGAATCCATTCCTTTAGCCAATGCCTTTGCGAACCAAGGGTTCCGGCACAGATACCCATCAACCATCAATGTCGCACCCACGATGTGCGGCAGGGCACGGGCGGCATTCTGAGAAAGTATTGAGACGGGAAATACAAGAATTCAGGAGGTGGGACGGTCGACCTTTAGGAGAGAGCCAGCATCCCGTGTTTTGAAAGCCCTTCGAGAGAGGGAATACTTTCCGAAAAATTCAACCCCGCCGCGGCTTGGACGTGAGGTCGATGGTGACGAGTTGCCCGGTCTTGGGATCAAGGATGGTCATGAAGGCCTCCTGTTGTGTTGGCACAGGAGAAACGCCGCAGGACCGCGACGGATCAAACCGTCTTGTGAACGTGGTAAGCAAGTCGTTACTGCAAGCTTGACTTTGGAGACTGGGCGCATCGTGCCCGAACTTGTATCGGAATGGCTCCCTCCCCGGCCGGTCGGCTGCGCCGATCGCCCTCCCCACAATCCGGAGACTGACCGATGAACACAGCTCATCTCGAGACCGTTTGGGCGCCGCGCCTTCTCAGCATCCTGCGCATCGTCGCAGCGCTCATCTTCATGGCGCATGGCACGCAGAAGCTGCTCGGCTTTCCTGCCTCTCCCAATCCCGGCCCTGAAGCCTTCAGCCTGCCCTGGATTGCCGGCGTGCTCGAACTCTTCGGCGGAGCGCTGCTGATCCCCGGTCTCTTCGTGCGCCCGGTGGCCTTCATCCTCTCCGGACTGATGGCCTTCGCCTATTGGCTCGCCCATGCGCCGCGCAGCCCCTACCCGGTGCTGAACGGGGGCGACGCCGCGATCCTCTATTGCTTCGTGTTCCTGTTCCTCGCAGCCGCCGGCGGCGGTGTGTGGAGCCTGGATCGCGCCATGCGCAAAGCTTGATGCCTCCAGCACTGGGTGAGAGGCGATAAGCCTCTCACCTACTCCGACTTCGTGCCCGTGGGTCGGCGCAGGCGCTCGTCCTCCACTTCGACATGGAGCGTGCCGTCGCTGTCGTTCTCGCCGCTGTCGTCGAGCGGAACCGGCATGAGATCCGTCATGAGCCCCGTGGTCGTCGAGGCTGCGGCTCCGATGGGAGGAGCCGGGGCATCGTCGCGACGCGTCCGCTCCCCGCTGGGCTCGATCTCGCCTTCGTCGTCCAGGATGCTCACCACTCTGTCCGCCTGCGCCTCGTCGACCTTGACGGTCACGAGCGCTCCGCCGCGGCGCACCCCTTCCGCATAATTGCGAGCTTCCTCGTCCGTGAGGCCGGCATCGGCCAATGCGCCCGCAAGACCGCCCACCGCGGCGCCGGCACCGGCACCGACCAGGGTCGAGACGATCCACCCGGCAGCGATCACCGGCCCGAAGCCCGGAACGGCGACCGTGCCGAGCCCGGCCAGAAGGCCCGCGCCGGCTCCCGCGACCGATCCGGCCGCCGCCGTGGCGCCGGCAAAGGAATGCGCGGATCCGTCCGGTTCGAACGACCGTGATGCATGATGCGTATAGGCATCATTGAAGTTGTTGGACACGAGGCTGATCTCGAAATCCGGAAGGCGGGCTGCCTCGAGCCGCTGCACCGCCCTTGCGGCCTCATCGTAGGTGTCGAAGAAGGCGGTGATTTTGCGCTCGGTCATGGCGGCCCTCGGGTCGTTTGCTTCCTGGAGGCTAATGAGCGGCTCCCGGTGCGGTTCCCTGCGCGGCCATGACACCTTCCGCCGGCCTCAACTCCCTGGTAGGTTCAAGCAAAAGGTGCCCGAAAAGGGCGTTTGGGGGCTTCCCGTCATGAGACATATCCACCTCGACGATGGCTTGCGGCTGCGCTTTCCCGGCCGCAGCGAGGATTTCGACCAGGGCGTCGAGATCGGCATGATCGCTGTGCTGATGGACCAGGGTTGCCCTGAGTTCTCGCGCTGGATCGCCCGCACCAACCTCAGCCAGGTTCAGGCCATCGCCAAGCAGATGGGCTACCGCATCGAGGAAGGCGGCGGGGACGAGGAATGGGTGGACGTCACCTTCCTCGACGGCACGGTCAAGGCTAAGCCGAAGCTCAGGCTGGTGCATTCGGCCGGCTGAACGCCGCCAGCGCACTCCCTTCTCAATCCCGAAAAAGAAGAAGCCGCCCGGAGGCGGCTTCAGAAGGCTGTTGCTTGAAGGCAGATCAAGCCTTGCTGCCACGACGGGTCACGGACCAAGCGGCCTGCATGAGGGCCACGGCCAGGGCGGTCTTGACGAGGGTGGCGGCCACGAATGGAGCGGCGCCGACCGTCCAGGCCTTCGCGAACGGCATCACCAGGGACAGCTGAGCGAGGCCGAAGGCGAAGATCACCGCGTGGCCGATGGTCATCATCACGATGACGCGCAGGAGCGAACGGTCCCAGCCGCGCTCGGCCATGAAGCCCATCACGAGAGCAGCAGCCACGAAGCCGAACAGGAAGCCGCCGGTGGGGCTCATGAAGTATCCGATGCCAGCTGCCAAGGGAGGCGTGTTGGCGAAAACCGGCATGCCCATGGCGCCCTCAGCCAGATAAAGAGCAACGGTCGCGCCGCCGAGGCGCCAGCCATAGGACGCGCCGATCATCAGCACGACCAGGGTCTGCAGCGTCATCGGAACGTAAGGCAGCGGCACCTGGACCTTCGCCGAGATGGTGAGAAGCGCCGTGCCGACGACCATCAGGACGAGGGCGCGAAGCGCAACGAAGCGGGCATCATCCCGCGACGGCCAGAGGAGGCCGACGAGGGTCGAGGGAGAAGACAGCGAAGGGGCGCTGGTCGTCATACGGGCAATCTCCAGGTCATTCCGCCATGCGCGCGGCGGCTCATGAAGCCTTATAGGAGGGTCCGGCCCGTGCCTCAAGCCGCGTATCGAGCATTCGCCGGGACTGTGGACACCCTTTAGTTCAAGACAGGGCGCGGAAAAGTCAGGTCCCCTTTTCCGCCCGATGCGCTAGGAAACGGGAGATGGCCTGACGGCAGCTGCAAGGACCTCCGATGGCAGACGACCTCACCTTCGACACCCGCCCTCCGGCCCGGGCTGAGGAATGCGTGCGCGTGAGCCCGCTCGTCCGCCGGATCGTCGCCGGCAATCCCGGCCCCATCACCTTCACGGGCACCTGCAGCTACATCGTCGGCACCGGGAATGTCGCCATCATCGACCCAGGCCCCGACATCGCCGGACATATCGAGGCGCTCCTCGACGCCGTTCGCGGCGAGACGGTCACCCATATCCTCGTCACCCACACCCACAAGGACCATTCTCCTGCGGCAGCCGCCCTCAAGGCCGCCACGGGTGCTGCCATCGTGGGCTGTGCTCCCCATCGCAGCGCCCGCCCCCTGTTCTCCGGCGAGGTCAACACGCTGGAGGCGAGCTCCGACAAGGATTACGCGCCCGATCGGGAGATGGGTGAAGGCGATGCCGTGGAAGGCCCCGGCTGGACGCTCGAGGCGCTCGCCACGCCGGGCCACATGGCCAACCACCTCGCCTTCGTGCTGCCGGAGGAGAAGGCGTTGTTCTCCGGCGATCACGTGATGGCCTGGTCAACCACGGTGGTTGCCCCACCCGACGGCTCCATGAGCGAGTTCATGGCCTCCCTCGACAAGCTCAGGGGCCGCGAGGAGAATCTCTACTGGCCGGGCCATGGCGGGCCGGTGCAGGAGCCGCAGCGCTTCGTGCGCGCCCTTCTCCACCATCGCCGCCAGCGGGAGGCTTCGATCCTCAACCGGCTGAGAGCCGGCGACCGGACGATTCCTCAGATCGTCGCCGCCATCTACCAGGGCCTGAACCCGGCCCTTGTCGGCGCCGCGGGGCTGTCCGTCTTTGCCCACCTGGAGGACCTGGTCGCGAAGGGGCAGGCAGCAGTCGACGGCCTTCCTGCCCTCGACAGCGAATATCGCCCTGTCTGAAAGGGCGATCAGCGCACCGCTATCGCCAGATCGGAAGCCTCTTCGAGGAAGTCGCGGATATGGTCCGCGTTGGCGCCCAGATCGTGATGGCCGACGCGGGAGGCCGAGCGGATATCGATGCGCGTCCCGTCGACACGCGGGCGGACCCGAACCGTGATGTCGTAGGGCACCCTGAGGATCAGCGACCGCTCGACCGCCTCCAGGCGCCCAAGGCCGGCACGCCCACCCGGCGGCACGGCTTCGACCACGCGCCAACCGAGATTGTCGGCCGCCTTGCGCACGATGGCAAAGGCCTCGTCCGGGCCGATGTCGAGGGTGAGAGGCGCGATCTGAACATAGGACGCCCGCTGCATCTCCCGCGCCTCCGGCGGCACATCAGGAGGGACGCGCCCGTCACGAGCCTCGAGCGCAGCCCGGGAGCGGGAGAAGCCCGGCGGGTCGTCCGTGTCGGTGGTCACGTCGGCGATCGCCGGCAGGGTCATGGCCTTGAGCGCCATGAATCCGGGATAGGCCAGAACCAGCAAGGCGACGATCAATCCCTTGATGGCGCTTCCCAGTCCCCGTCGTCCCTCCTGCCAGATCCGGATGAACCCGGCCAGGGCGCACAGAACCGCTACCAGCGCAATCGCGATGCCTGCGCCCAGGGCGATGAAGCCGGATTGGTAATCGATCCGGCCGAAGCGGATCAGCAGCACCGCCAGGATGGTCACGGCGAGCGCGAACCAGGCCAGTGTGGGCGACCACTTCGCCGGACGCGAGTAAGGTTCTTCGATGATGAGACGGCGCATCAGGTGGTCTTACAAATCTCTTTGAGCGCGCGCCACTGCTCCTGATCGAGAAGCGGCGCGCCTTGCCGTTGCGGCACCTGTTTTTCCAAAGCTTTCAGCCGTTGATCGGTGACGGGATGGGTGGAGAGAAAAGCCGGGATGCCGGAATCGTTCCCGTCCTCATCGTCTTCACCCTCGATCCGCTTGAGCAGCAGGGCCATGGGATGGGCAGGACGCCCGAGTGCCGTCATGGTGCGCCCCGCAAAATGATCGGCAGCCACCTCCGCCTCCCGGGAATAGGCACTGTCCACGAGGTAGCGGCTCACCACCACGATGGCGCCGCCTCCGGTGACATCGCCCAGCAGCAGGCCGAGGAGGTAGGACGTGCCGCCCGCCTGGATCAGCTTGCGCAGCCCGTCCCGGTGGGCGACATGGCCGATCTCGTGGGCCAGCACCCCGGCGATCTCGTCGACGGATTCCGCCTCGTTGAGAAGCGCCTTGAACAGATAGATCCGCCCTCCCGGCAGGGCGATGGCGTTCGGCACCTTCGATTCGAGCACCAGCACATCGACATCGACCTGCGATCCCTGTGCTCCCCGCAACTGGCCGACGAGCCCTTCGAGGGCCGCGAGGCCCTGCGGATTCTTGCAGATCTTGCCGCTGAAGATCGTGCGGATCTGGTTGTCGACCGCCGTGCCGAGGCGGCGCTCGTACGACGGCGGAATGAGCGGCGTCAGCCGGTCGGCCAGGATCGGGAGCAGGAAGAAGACGCAGAGCAGGATCGAGACCGCCGCCGCGGCGGACCAGAACAGGATCCGGCCCGTTCTCTCCCGATGATCGGTGTCGCCGAGATGCCTGCAATGCTGCCTGATCGCCGCCTGCGTTTCCGTATCCGCGATGTCGAGACGGACGAGGGAGGATGCTCCCTCGCGCGTCAGCCGCAGAATGCCGTCAGGCGCATCGCGCCTTCTGACCTCGCGGACAGGCCAGGAGGCGATCCATTCAGGCCCTTCGTGAAGATCGATGGACGATGGGGTGATCCTGACCGAAACCGTTCTGCGACGGGCGCTCTCGCCGTCATAGAACACCGCATCCGCCATCGCTCACCTCATATGCCGACGCTGAAATCGAGCGCGTCGGCCAATCCTTCGCCGAGAACGCCGGCCGGCTGCCCGGCGGCCAATGCAGCATCCACCGCCTGCAGGTTGGTCACCGTCGTGGAGGTCACGATCGCAGCCCACAGGCCCCGTCCGAGGAAGTAGCGCTGGAGGACGCCGAGACCGAGCAGGGCAACCAGATAGCCGAGGACAGACAGGACGCCAATGCCGAACGCCGTCAATGAAGACTCCTTCATCTCCGCGGCAAGATTGGCCAAGGAGGAGGCGAAGCCGAAAACGACTAGTCCTACCACAAGGCCGAACGCGATCAGGAAGCCGAGAGAGGAAAAGATCAGCTTGAAGATCAGGCCATAATACGTTCCGGTTCGGAAACTGCTGGCTGCAGCGACATCGCCGAAGCGCAGACCGTCGATGTGCCAGCGGGTGAAGATTGCCATCGCCGCGGGCACGAGAGCCAGGACGAGCAGTCCGACGAGACCCGCTAGGCCCTGCAAGGCGGGCTTGCCGCTCCCTGTGGCAATGTTTGAAGCGACGAATATGAAAAAGCTAAAGGCCAGAAGAACAAGCCCCAACGCCCAGACCCACCAACCGCGCTTGAACAGGGACCAGCCGGTTCCGACGAAATCCCCCTGGATGTTGCCGAAATAGGTGTGGCGCATCCGGTAGCGCTCGAGGGAGGCCATGGCCCATGGGAGCGCAAGGCCGAGCGTGAGCAGGGTCGCGAAATCCCACAGGATGGCCCGGACGGCATAGGCCCAGCCGGAGCCCTTCATCCAGAAGCGAACGCCCCGGAAGATCGTCCGGCTTGCCCGGTACTTGCGGGCGCGGTAGGCGCCGAAATGAGCCAGCACATACATGATGACCACGAGCGGCACGCTGGCGAACGCGTACTGCTCTTCTAGGAAGATGCCTAGGATGGCATAGGCGATGTAGAGGGGGACGAGAACCGCCAACGCAACGAGGAAGCCGATCAGCAGCTCCTTCGCCGTGCCGGTATACTCGAAAGCTTCCCCGTCGATCTGCGTGTTCGCCCACAGGTGCCGCCGCAGCTTCGTGATCAACCAGAAGCGATAGAAGCCGAAGGTCGGAATCTGGAAAAGGCTTCCGGTGATCAGAAGCCTGAGGAAGTCCCCGCCCCTGCCCGAAAAGGACATGGACGTGTTTTGCGGACTGGGCTGCGCCGGAGGCAGATCGACGGACAGGGAGGCGGTCATGATGGGAACTCGTTGATGGTCGTCATGCTCTACCACAGATATGGAACATTAGAACATGCGACTCAGGCAACCTCCTCCTTTGCTCCACTGGAAAGACGCCGGAGGAGCCCGTTCGTCGATGCCGCCAGAGGTGACGGCGGGAATGGTCTCGATGTAAACTATCCGTCTTGTACCTGGAGTCCGAAACCTTGACGTCCCCCTCCTCTGCCCCTGCCGAGATCGAAGCTGCCGATCCCTTAAGGATCTGGTTCCGGATCATCCGTCTGAACCGGCGAGCAACGAATGCAGTGGCGGCGGAGTTGAAGGCGCTCGGCCTGTCGATCCCCCAGTTCGACCTGCTGTCCACGCTGACCGAGCGCGAGGGCCTGAGCCAGCAGGAGTTGGCGGAACGGCTGTATGTAACCAAGGGCAATGTCTCGGGTCTGCTCGACCGCATGGTCGAGGCCGGCCTCGTGGAGCGGCGCGCGATCCCGGGCGACCGGCGTTCCAATGCCCTTTATCTTACGCCCAAGGGGCGCGACCTCGCCAATCAGGGGATTGCGGCCCAGCGCTCCTATGTGATGCGAACCCTCGGAACGCTGCCGCCGCAGGACCTCGTCGAGTTGGAACGGATCGTGCTGGCATGGCGCGACCGGGCGCGGGCTGACGAGGACGCCTCGCCCGCCAAGCCGCGGTAGGATTCCGATGTTCGACGCGGTGGCCTTCGCGGGCGGCGGCAACCGGTGCTACTGGCAGGGGGGCTTCTGGGAGGCGGCCGCGCCGCTGCTCGGATTGAAGCCGGAGATGGTGGTCGGCGTGAGCGCAGGCGCATGGTCCGCCTGCTACAGCCTTCTCGGCCTCGGGCGGAAGGTCAACGAAATGGTGGCCGAAGGCTGCAGCCTCGGGCGCCGCAATTTCGAATGGCGCGCCTGGCGCAGCGAGGGCTCGCCTTGGCCCGTCTCGCTCATGTATCGCAGCCTGATCGAGAGCATCATCGACGAGCCGGCCCTGGAGCGCCTGAAACAGGGTCCCAGCGTCCTCATCGGTCTTGCCCGCAAGCCGCAGCGCCTGCCCCTGTCGCTCGCCGTTCCGCTGGGCATCGCCACCTACCAGATCGAGAAGAGATGGCGCTCTCCCGTCCACCCGAGAGGCGGCCGCGCCCTCGGCTTTCGCCCGGAATTCGTGCGCGTGCAGGATCTGGCCTCCCCGGCGGAGCTCTCCGCAGCCCTGATGGCGAGCGCCAGCGTGCCGCCCTTCATGCCGGTCGGGCGCATCGGCGGCATGGCGGCCCTCGACGGCGGCCTCGTCGACAACGTGCCGACGGAGCCGCTGCTCCCGGTGGAGGACCAGGGCGGCAGGACTCTCGTGATCCTCTCCCGGCTCTACCGGGCTCATCCCACGGTGAAGGGCCGCACCTACATCCAGCCCTCCCAGCCGGTCCCTATCGGACAGTTCGACATCACCAACCCGGCCGGGATCCGCAGGGCTTACGAGATGGGATTACGCGACGGCGAGAGCTTTGCAAAAGGTGTGGCTGCGCACAGCTTCTGAAGAAGCGTCTCTGTAGAACACGCCCAGGTGCCGCAACGACAAGACAGGAAGTATTCATGCCCGAGCCAGCAGGAATACTGCACCGTTAAGCGTTGATTCACCTTGCGACCTGCATCTGCAGCCAAGCCAACACATGACCACCGGTCTGCCGCAAAGCGGTCACAGCCCTGGAGATCATGAAGGCAGGTTGCAGAGACGGCCCGTGATTTCCAGAGAGGATCCATGACCCAGCACGCTCCAAGCCGAGACGCCAGTTCAGACCGAGAGAAGGCCGCCCAGTCCATTCCGGCCTTCAAGGACGTCGCCCTGCCGGCTCTCGCGGCCGCCGTTCAGGCCGCCAAGCGGCAGCCGAACCGCCCGAAAGTCTCCGAGCTTCCCGCCTTCCTGCGCAAGGAAGCCGTACTGGGCCAGTAGCTCAAAGCAAGAGAGCGCCCGAGGGGCGCTCTTTTCATGTCGGCGTTCCGTCTGCCCTGTGGCCTTACCGGACGATGACCTTCGTGTTCACCGGCACGCGGTTGTAGAGGTCGATCACGTCGATGTTGCGCATCCGGATGCAGCCCGAGGACACGGCGAAGCCGATCTTCTCCGGCTCGTTGGTGCCGTGGATGCGGTAGAGGGTGTCCTTGTTGCCCTCGTAGAGATAGAGCGCGCGAGCCCCGAGCGGGTTTTCCGGGCCGCCCTTGGTGTATTGGACATGCGGCCAGCGCGCCTTCATCTCGGGCGGCGGGCTCCAGTTCGGCCACTCGGCCTTGCGGGCGATGGTGGCCGTGCCGGTCCAGCCATAGGCTTCGTCGCCGACCGCCACGCCGTAGCGGATCGCCTTCCTGTTGGGCTGCACGAGATAGAGCTGGCGCTCCTTCGTATCGACCACGATTGTGCCCGGCGCCTCGCCGGTCGGATCGTCGATGAGGTAGCGGCCGAAGCGCGGGTCTTCCTCGGCCTTCGGAATCTGCGCCAGCCATTCGGCATCCCGCGATGAAACCTGCGGGTCGGGAACACCCTTGTAACTGCAGCCGGCCAGCGCCGTCATTATTGCCAAAAGAAGGGGCAGACTCAAAAAACGCATCGTGCGAAGCTCTGAAGACTCAGCGGAACTGAGGTGAAGGATGGTTTCAGGCGGGTTTATAGACCGGGAGGTCCTTAGGCGAATCGAAACGCACCATGGCACGGCTCCGCGCCGGAAGGTGTTGCATTGCAACAACATGGACAGACCCATCTGACGCTGCGACAGTGGCGGCGGTTCCTCACCCAAGAAAATTCATGACCACGCTTTATATCGCCCACCCGGCCTGCCTCGATCATCAGACGCCCTTCGGCCACCCGGAGCGCCCTGACCGCATCCGCGCCATCGAGCGCGCCCTTGAGAAGGAGCGGTTCACATCGCTCATCCGCGAGCAGGCGCCGATGGCCGAGACGGACAGCCTCGCCCTCGCCCATCCGGAGGACTACATCCGCCGCCTGCGCGACATGAGTCCTCGTGAGGGGCTCGTCCGGATCGACGAGGACACGGTGATGTCCCCCGGCACCTACGAGGCGGCCCTGCGTGGCGCCGGCGGCGCGGTGCTCGCCGTCGACGAGGTGATGACCGGCAAGGCGAGGAACGCCTTCGTGGCCATGCGCCCGCCGGGTCATCACGCCGAGCACGTCCGGGCCATGGGCTTCTGCTTCTTCAACAACGCGGCGATCGCGGCCCGTCATGCGCAGCGCAAGCACGGCGCCGAGCGGGTGGCGATCTTCGACTGGGACGTGCATCACGGCAACGGCACGCAGGACATCTTCTGGTCGGACGAGACCGTTCTCTACTGCTCGACCCACGAGGCGCCGCTCTATCCCGGCACGGGCGCCCTGTCCGAGACGGGCGAGCACGGCACCATCGTCAATGCGCCCCTGAGCGCCGGCGAAGGGTCTGAGGCCTTCCGCGAGGCTGTGGACACCGTCATAGCGCCGCGCATTCACGACTTCGCCCCCGATCTCATCATCATCTCGGCAGGCTTCGATGCCCATTGGCGCGATCCGCTCGCCAGCCTCAACCTGACCGAGTCGGATTTCGCCTGGGCGACGCAGAAGCTGATGGACCTGGCCGACCGCCATTGCGGCCAGCGGATCGTGTCGGTTCTGGAGGGCGGCTACGACCTCGAAGGCTTGGCGAAATCGACGGCCTTCCACCTCGACGCGCTCATGGGGCGCGAGACGGGGGCCTGATCTTAAAGTTTAGTCACTGTCATTCCGGGGTGGCCAGAGGCCGAGCCCGGAATCCATAAACGCCAAGTGTCATTCCCGGCCGGAGATGGCGCAGCCATCGGAGGGGAAGGGAATCCACTCGCAGGCTCAGCACTATGGATCCCCTTCCCTCGCTCCGCTCGCCGGGAATGACACTGGGAGGCAGCCCCTCACCCCTCGATCGGCTCCTGACCCAGAAGCTCGATGCCGAAGCCGGAGAGGCCCACGTAGGAGCGGCTCGAGGTCGCGAGGTTGCGGATCGACATGACGCCGAGATCCCTGAGGATCTGCGCCCCGAGGCCGATCTCGCGCCACTGGCTCGAGCGTATGGCCTCCGATTCCGTCTCCTCGGTTTCGGCAAAAGACGTGGTCGGTACGCCCGCCGTTCCGTCTCGCAGGTAGACGAGAACGCCCCTGCCCTCCTTCACGAAGCGCTGCAGGGAGGCGTTCACCGCCTTGCCGCCCTCGAACACATCGGTGAGCGCATTGGCCCTGTGCAGGCGCACGGGGATGTTGGTGCCGTCGCCGATGCGCCCATGCACGAGAGCGATGTGCTGCACGCTGTCGAAGGGCGTCGAATAGGCGTAGCCCGTGAACGAGCCCCATTGCGTCTCCACCGGGAACGTGGCGATGCGCTCCACGAGCTTTTCCCGCGCCTGGCGATAGGCAATCAGGTCCGCGACCGAGATGCGCTTCAGGTTGTGGGTTTCGGCGAAGGCATCGATCTGCCGGCCCTTCATCACCGTGCCGTCGTCGTTCGCCAGCTCGCAGATCACGCCCACCGGCGGCAGGTTCGCGAGCTTGCACAGGTCGACGGCGGCTTCCGTGTGGCCCGAGCGCATGAGCACGCCGCCATCCTTGGCGATCAGCGGGAACACGTGGCCGGGGCGCACGAAATCGGCCGCCCCCATGTTGTTGTTGGCCAGCGCCCGCACCGTGTTCGAGCGCTGCTCGGCCGAGATGCCGGTGGTCAGCCCGTGCTTCACGTCGACAGTGACCGTGAAGGCGGTGCCGAGCGGCGCGTCGTTCGAGGCGACCATCGGATCGAGGCGCAGGCGGCGGGCTTCCGAGGCGGTGAGCGGCGCGCAGACGATGCCGCAGGTGTTGCGGATGATGAAGGCCATCTTCTCCGGCGTGCAGAGGGAGGCGGCGACGATGAGGTCGCCCTCGTTCTCGCGGTCGTCGTCGTCCGTGACGATGACGATTTCACCGCGGGCGAACGCCTCGATGGCGTCGGTGACGGAATTGGGCATCAGGGCCTCCTTGGCGGCCGGGGGCAGGAAGTCGTTGGGGGTGACGGCGCCACGGGTTTCACGGGCGATCAGATCCGCCGTGTCCCGCGAGAGCCAAGCCTGTTCGGAATTGCACATCTGGGTGATGGCGCCGGGCGTGACGCCGATCCGCCGCGCGAATTCCACGCGCGAGACGCCGTTGCGGGTGAGCCAATCAGCCAGTTTCATGCCGATGGCTTAGCCGATGGCCAGATTTTAGTAAAACTAAAATCTGCATGTCTGCCCTTGCAACACCGTAGGGCGGGTCGGCCTATGAGGTGGTCAGACCTCGAACGGCCAGGCCGCATTCTGCCCCACCTGCCCCCGATGACGCAGGACGTGGTCGGCCAGGACGCAGGCGACCATGGCCTCACCCACGGGCACGGCCCGGATTCCGACGCAGGGGTCGTGGCGGCCCTTGGTCATCACCTCGGCCTCGGCGCCGGAGCGGGTGACGCTGGCGCGGGGCGTGAGAATCGAGGAGGTGGGCTTCACGGCAAAGCGGCAGACCACCGGCTGGCCCGTGGAGATGCCCCCGAGCACGCCGCCGGCGTGGTTCGACAGAAATGTCGGCACGCCGCCGTTGCCGGGGCGCATCTCGTCCGCATTGTCCTCGCCGCGCAGGGCTGCTGCGGCAAAGCCGTCGCCGATCTCCACGCCCTTGACCGCATTGATCGACATGAGCGCGGAGGCGAGGTCGGAATCGAGCTTGCCGTAAATCGGAGCACCGAGACCCGGCGGCACGCCCTCGGCGACGATCTCGATGACGGCCCCGATGGAGGAGCCGGCCTTGCGCAGGCCGTCGAGATACCCTTCGTAGAACTGGGCCGCCTTGGCGTCGGGGCAGAAGAACGGGTTGCGGGCGATCTCGTCCCAGTCCCAGTTGCCCCGGTCGATGGCATGCGGGCCCATCTGCACCAGGGCGCCGCGGATGGTGATCCCGGCCAGCACCTTGCGGGCGATGGCGCCGGCGGCGACGCGTGCTGCCGTCTCGCGGGCCGAGGAGCGGCCGCCGCCGCGATAATCGCGGATGCCGTATTTCACATCGTAGGTGAAATCCGCGTGGCCCGGACGGTAGGCGTTCTTGATCTCGGAGTAGTCCTTGGAGCGCTGGTCCACGTTCTCGATTATCAGCGCGATGGGCGTGCCGGTGGTAACCTGCCGGCCAGTGCGCTCGTCGGTGAAGACACCCGAGAGGATCTTCACCTGATCCGGCTCCTGGCGCTGCGTCGTGAACCGCGACTGCCCCGGCCGGCGCCGGTCGAGCTCCGCCTGGATCTCGGCGGCCTCCAGCGGGATCATCGGCGGGCAGCCATCGACCACGCAGCCGAGGGCCGGCCCGTGGCTTTCGCCGAAGGTGGTGACGCGGAACAGGTGACCGAAGGTGTTGTGGGACATGGCGCTTCTTCGAGGTTCAGGGCGTCATAAGACCAAAGCGCGCGGGTGTCACGCCGGCCATGAGGTGGATCGATGTCAAAGAGCCAGCACCTGTGGGCCCGCAGCTTGCGCTGCGAGCCTGAAGGGTTGGTCGAGGGTGGCGCGTCGGGCAGCCCGGCTCGCTGTGTGATGGTGAATGGAAGAGCCAGACTGCCTCTTCG
>NZ_JAELXT010000031.1 GCF_016427565.1 Microvirga splendida | reverse complement strand
TCTCTTCGAGCCACAGGAGTGTTGGAACTTCCTCAAGGCAGCCGGATATGCGTCCGTGTAATCGTCCGGTGCTCTAGGGCCAGCCAGGCCAGGGTCAGGACCGCGGCTGGTGTCCCAGCGACAGCGATAAAATACGCCTCACTGATGCAGCCAGCCCACAAGGCGCCCCCACCAGCCAGCAGATAAAAGGCCGGAGCAAGAGGATAGTAGAAAAGAAACCTGTTTGAACGGACTTGCTGCGGTCGCCCTACACTTCGTTGGTTAGCGATCTCACTGGCTACAACAGCGGCCCACGCCAAAATCATCACGGCAGCAGGCGTGCCGAGAAAGGCCAAGAACTCGACACCGTTGAAGTGCCCGGTTTGCACAAGGTACCAGCCGATCACCAACATGATGGCCGGGGGAATCAGGAGCCCGAGAGCATACCTGAGGATCATGATAGACCTTCAACGATTGATCCACTTAAGGAGAGCTCGATTAAGGGCTGTGCTCCAGTTCTCTAAAGGCGTGTGGTGCATTGTATTACTTTCGAGAAGTGTTCTTCTGGTCTTGCTCAAAAAGATGGTCCCAGTTGCCTGACGTCAGCTCTGTGGTCGGGAGGGGGAGCCCCAGCATCGCGCGCGCTGCCGCCCAAGCCCGGTAATCCGCCACTCTCGTCCGAGCATCAATCTTATGGACGAGGCTCAGAAGCTCCTGCTGCTGAACGAAGAGAGCTGACACGTCTGTTGGCGCTTGGTCGGCTGTGCTTTCCTCCATGGTGCGCTCCAACCATTCGAGACCGATCCAGTCGACGATGTAAGCAACAATCGCAGGGGTTCCCTTCAGTACCGCGCTGCTTGTCGAGGTATTCTGGTAGGGACGCTTTCTTGTGAGGATGCGCCCGTGTCCTCGACACCATTGTTCGAAGCTGTAGCGCCAGTCCATACGGGCTTGGAGCGGCCCCTCGGCCGAAATATGAATCTCGTAGGCTGGTATCTGCCGATCAACAACCTGGATCGAACTGCTGAAGACCAGGGTCGGATAGTCGGGCAGGCTGTAATCGAAACACTTCATGAGGGGCCTAAACGTCATTCGATCCTATGTCTCCTTCACGAGCCGTAAGCCAGCCGAAATGGCTGCGTTAGATGAGCAGCAAACCATTCGACTGGTTCGGAAGGGACTATGCCGAGAGGTAGGGGGCAGTTTCCAGCGGGTAAGACCATTTTGTAGAGTATACTCCGTGTAAGAATACTCCACAAGGCGGTGCGATCTCGGGTATGTCGATCCGGGATGTGCTCGCCAAGAATGTAAGAAGATACCGAAAGGCTGCTGGGCTTTCGCAGGAGGAGCTTGCCCATCGGGCGGAGATTGACCGGACCTACATCAGTTCGATCGAGCGCAGTGTCTACGCGGCTACCATTGACGTGGTGGATCGGCTTGCCAAGGCTTTAGGTGTCGAGGCAGCCGATCTTCTTGTTAGGCCGCGAAAGCGGTCCGCGCCGGAGACACCTTCGTCCGCTCGCTAAGCGAGAAGCGTTATCGAATGCGTGCAGTCTGTCATTTCAAGTATGGCTGCTGTTCCCGGACAATCTTGGTCGGCTCCACGGACGTCAGTCAAGTAATCACGACTGGTGGGCGTCAAAAGGATTGAGATTGCGCCGCCCGGACATCGCAGTGATCGGCGAGCAGGCGCTCCACTACGGCTCGCCACCAAAACCATGAAGGCCAGACCTATCCCGAGGGATTGAAAAACAAGAAGCATGGATTCCTCCATGCTCCGTGCATTACGATGTATTGCAATGTATGTATCCATCGCAACATTATGTTACTCAATTCACTGAAGATATTGATCTATTTGCCACTCACTCACTTACGATGTACGCTTAGGGCATAAGTCCCAGAGGCCGCGTTTTCGTATTCGGCTATGGGCTGGGATCCGCTCAGTCGAACCGGCCGCTGGCGTGGGCCAGCATCGTATAGACCTTGCCGGTCTCCGACGTGAGGTAGGTCTTCGTCAGCATGGAGTCCCGGTCGTCGCGGGAGACCTCGGCGAGCAGGCGCTCGAACTCCTCCACGTAGCGGTCTACCGTCTGCCGGAACTCATCGTCACGGCCGTACTTGCGACGGATCTCGTCGAAGGTCTGCTGACCCTGAAGGGTATAGAGCCGGCGGGTGAACACGTTGCTCTCGCCCCGGCGGTAGCGGTCCCACAGCTCCACGGCCGCGTCATGGTCGATCATGCGGGCGATGTCGACCGAGATCGAGTCGAGCGACTCGAGGCTGTTGACCCGTGCACGGTCGGTGCGTCCTGCATTGCCGCGGGCCGGTTCTACCGTCTCCTCGCGGGAGGCGCGGTTCAGGAGGTCCGACAGCCAGCCGCCACGGGCACCGGCCTCAGGGGCGGGGGCCTCCTGACGGCGGGGAGCCGGGCGCTCGGCCGCCGGAGCAGCCTGACGCGCAGGCGCCGGAGCAGGGGCCGGCGTCGGAGCGGGAGCAGGCTTCGGCTCGGCCTGACGGGCCACGGGGGCAGGCGCAGGGGCGGGTGCCGGAGCCTGGGCGATGCGCTGCTCGACCGCGGCGGCAACCGCCGCCATGGTCGCGGCGACCGGGGTCTCGTTGACGGCGGCCTTGCGCGGCTGGGCCGCGGGAGCTGCGTCGACGAGGCGGTTGGAGCGCGAGACCAGGGCGGACAGCTCGTTGAGAGCCTTGATCTGGTCGGCGACCACGCGGCGCATGTTGGCGGTGGTCTCCTGGGTCTCCTGCGGCAGCTCGACGACGCCGCGGCGGAGTTCGGCCCGGGTGGCCTCCAGCTCGCGCTGGATCTGGCCCGTCATGCCGCGCAGCTCGCCCATGGCGTCGCGGAACTTCGTGGTGGCGCTGCTCAAGGCGCCGGCCATCTCGGCGGTCGCCTGCTCGTAGCTGGCGCGCAGGGCCTCGGCCGTCCGCTCGCTCTCCGCACCGGTGGTAGCGCGGATGCGCTCGAACTGCTCGCCGATGGCGGTCGTGGTGGTGTCGGCCGCGGAGGCCAGAACCGAGCCGATCTGGCGCGCCTTGGCCTCGGCGTCCTGGAGCGAGCCCTCCACCAGGGTGGTGAAGGAGCGGGTCACGGATTCGAGATCCTGCGAGCGCTCGCTGATCCGGGTCAGGAGCTCGTCCAAGGCCTGCTGGCGGCTGGAGAGAGCCTCGTTCATGCGGGCCTCGACGCGCTCCAGGGCAGTCGCGGCCTCGGTGAGGGTGCGGGTCTGCTCGCCCGTGGTGCTGGCGAGCGCCTGGCCGCGCTCCTCGAGGCTGCGGGCCAGTTCCTGCGCCTGCTGGATCGCACCCGACGACACGTTGCGCAACTCGTCGACCTGCTCCGCCACCTGGTCGGAGGCGCGGCCCGTCTGGGTGGCGATCTCCGAGAGAAGCGTCTCGATATGCAGGACGCGTCCGGCCAGGCCATCCTCGACAGCGCCGAGATTGCTGCTGGCGGAAGCGGCCACCTGCTGGAGCATGCGGTTGGCGTCGGTCAGGCGGCCAAGCACATCGGTGAGCTCGCCCCGCAGGCGCTCGTTCGCGCTGGTGAGGGCCTCCACCGTCTGCTCGGTTCCTTCGCTGAGCGAGACGCGGACGGCCTCGGACGACTGCATGTAGGAAGCGGTGAGCTCCATCGTGCGCTCCTGGAGCGACGAGAGGAGGGTAGTGCTTCGATCCTGCAGGCTCTCGATGACGGCGTTGCTGCGCTCTTCGAGGCTGCGCAGGGTCGTGTCGCTGATGGCCGCAACCTCGCGGCCGATGACCTCTCCCCGGCTGCCCAGGCTCTCGACGAGCGAGGCGCCCTCGGTGTCGAAGATCGAGCGGATCTCGCCGATGCGGCCGGTGAGGGAGCCGAGAATGGCTTGGCCGCGCTCGTCGATGGTCTCTGCTGCGCCGGTCAGACGGTTGACGACGCTATCCTCGAGCATCGTGACGCTCTGGTTGAGAGCGGCGGCCAGCTCCTCGGTACGGCTGCCGAGGGTCGCGGCGATCTCTTCCGCGCGGCTGCCCAGGGTCTGGTTGATCTCGAAGGCGCGGGTGCCGAGGGTCTCGGCGATCTCATCGGCACGGCTGCCCAGGACCTCGTTGATGGAGGCGATGCGGCCGTCGAGGGACTGGCCGATCTGCTCGGCCCTGGAGGCCAGGGTGTCGGCGATGGCGTTGGTCTTGGCGGTGATCGCCTGACTGATCTCGTCCACGCGGGCCTGGAGGGCCGTGGCCACGTCGCGGCCGCCTTCGGCCATGACGCGGGCCATCTCGCCGGTGCGCACCACGAGGGCCTCGTTGAGGGCCGTCGAGCGGGCGCCGAGCACGCTGTCGACACGTTCGACAATGGTGTCGAAGCTGGCCGTGATCTCGGTGGTGCGGCGGGAGGCATGCTCTTCGAGAGCCGAGAGCTGCGTCTCGATGGCGGTGGTCGCCTCGCGGGCACGTTCGGCGAAGGACTCGGCTACGGTGCGACCCTGGACGGTGATCAGGCGGTCCATCTCTTCGAGGCGGCCGGTGATGGTTTCCGTCATGCTACCCACGTCGCGGGAGATGCGCTCGGCCACTTCGCTGCCGCGGGTGGTGACGTCCTCCAGGGCCGTGAGACGGGCCACGAGGGTCTCTTCCATCTCGCGGGTGCGGGTGTCGACGGTGGTAGACAGGGTCTCGGCCGTGCGGTTGAGGGCCTCGTTGACGCGCGAGCCCTGGCTGGCGATGGCGAGCACGATTTCCTTGGCCGTGTTGGCAAGACGGGTCTGCGCGTCCTCGGTGTGAAGGGACAGGGTCTCGGAGAATTCCTGGCCGCGGTGTTCGAACGCGGAGCGGAACTCCTCCACCTGGGTCCCCATGAGGGTCGACAGGCGCTCGCCGGCCTGGGTGAGGCTGGTCTCGAGGGCCTGGCCCTGGACCGTGACGGATTCGCTGACGCGCAGGCTGGCGCTTTCGAGGCGCGTGGCGAGATCCTCGACACGGGTGCCGATGGACTCGTCGGCGAGCCGTACGGCGCCCTCAAGGTGCTCCCGCACCTCGGTGCCGCGCTGGCCGATCTCGCGGGTGACGTCCGCGGCGGTGGCCGCCAGATTCTCGCGGAACTCGTTGCCGCGCAGAACGATCTCCTCGACGACGCCGGCGCCGGTGCCGGCAAGCTGCTCGCGCAGGGAGCTGCCGCGGGTGGCAAGCTCTTCGATCAGCGAGCCGGCCGTGAGGGCAAATTCCTCGCGCACGGTGCTGCTGCTGGTGGTGAGGGCCTGGACCAGCGTGGTCCCGGTCTCGGAGAGCTGCTCGCGCATCTGGGTGCCGCGGGTCACGATCTCTTCGCTCACGGATGTGCCGGCTGCTGCGATCTGGTCGCGCATCTCGGCCGTGCGAGCGGAGATGTCGTCGGCGATCACGCCGCCGGTGGCAGCGAGCTTCTCGGTGATCTCGGCGCCGCGCTGGGTGAAGCTGTCCTCCAGGGTGCGGGCCGTCTGCTCGAAGGCCTCGCGCACGTCGTTGCCCTGCTGGGCGAGGGCGTCGATCACGCCGCGGCCGGTCTCGGCCAGAGTGCGGGTCACCTGGCTCGCACCGTCCTGCAGGTGGCGGGTCAGCAGGTCGCCGGTGCGCTCGAAGGCGCCGGTGATGTCCTGAGCCTTGCTCTCGAGGGCGGTCGTGATGGTCACGCCCACTTCCGAGATGCCGTTCTTGATCTCGTCGCTGGAGCCTGCGAGGCGCTCGACCAGCTCGACGCCGCGGCTCGCCATCTCCTCGACGACGCGCTCGCCGGCGCGGCCGAGAGCCTGGGTGATGTGATCGCCCTGCTTCTCCAGCGAGGCGGTGACCTTGTCGCCCGCGCCGCTCACGGCGGACACGACGCGCTCGCTGGCGCCGTCCAGATCCTGGATCAGGTTCTGATGCACGCCGGTGATCGAGCCGCGCACGCGCTCCGCGTTCGACACGATGGCCTCGCGCTGCGCCACGAGCTCGTCGATGAGGGAGCGGATGCGGATCTCGTTGTCGGAATAAGCGCGCTCCAGCGTCGAGATTTCGCTGCGCACGAGAGTCTCGAGCTCGCCGGCACGGGCGAGCGCCCGCTCGACGCCGTCGCCGACGGCCGCCACTTCGCGGCGCACGGCCTGGGAGACGGAGAGGACGGCGTCGGTGGAGAAGTTCTCGGGCTGGGCTAGGCGGGCGGCCACCTCGCCGACCGCGCGGGCCACCAGCTTCATTTCCTGCGAGCGGACGGTGAGCATGGCGGCGATGAAGAACAGGAAGACCGGAGCCACGAGGCCCACGGCGCCCAGCGCCAGCTGGGATGTGGAGAAGGCAGCGAGCAACTGCTCGGGTGTGGTGATACCCTGGGTGTAGACGAGGGCGCCGATGCCGCCGAGCCACAGGAGGGACAGGAGAGCCGCCATCCAGTAGGCGCGGCGGGAGGGGCGAACCTGAAGGGCCTGCAGCATCACTCCGACATTCTGGCGGTCATCGTTGGCGACGGCATTCCGGTCGGGGGCGACGAAACCGGAGCGGACCATGTCGTCGAGCCGCGGATCGTGATCGTCGGCCTGCGCGGAAAGGGAATCCGACCCAAGGCCGAAGGGGCCCTTGGTGAAGTCGTGGTCGTCGATGTCGGGCAGCTTGGGATCGTCGCCGAAGGGCTTGTCGCCAAAGGACTTGTCTCCTGACCGACCCGGAGTGTGGATCACGAAAGTCTCGTCAAGGTTCAGTGCCTGCTCGACAGCCGTCAGGGCTGCCTCAGCCGGGTCCTTCATCTTCTTGTTCTCGGTCGCCATGATCCGCCCTCGTGACGCAACTGATGATTCTGAAGCCGCACTCAATCCACGAAAAGCAAGGTGAATGCATGGCCTCAGCCGCTACGGATGAACCTAAAGGCACTTCCGCACGGTAATCTGTCATTTACCAAGCAATTCTAGCGGCCGAACTGAAACAAGGAAACCAATTGTCCCCTGCCACTTGCGAACGTCGTTAACGGCTTAGTAACCTGCAGTACGGGGCACAATGCGGCAAAAAGACGGCATAGATGGAGCCCGTCTCTCGTATTCCGATGCAGGCTGTCATAAGTATGCGCCGACAAGCAGAGGTCCGCAATGATCCAGATCACGTTCATCGATGCCGAAGGAACCTCCCGCACCGTCGAGGCGGAGGAGGGCGCAACCGTCATGGAAACCGCCATCCGCAACGGCGTTCCGGGTATCGAGGCCGAGTGCGGCGGCGCCTGCTCCTGCGCGACGTGTCATGTCTATGTCGCCGAGGAGTGGGAGGCCGCCACGGGCCAGCCCCAGCCGATGGAGGAGGACATGCTGGACTTCGCCTACGACGTGCGCCCGAACTCGCGGCTCTCGTGCCAGATCCGTGTGCGGCCGGAACTCGACGGCCTCGTCGTTCACACTCCCACGCGGCAAGGCTGATCCGGAGGCAGACCCATGTTCAAGACCATCCTGGTTCCCGTCGAACTCGGTGACGTGGAGGCGGCCCAGCCCGCCATCGACAAGGCGGTCGAGCTGGCCAACGGCTCGGGCGGCTCCCTGCGCCTGATCTATGTGCGCGCCATCGTGCCTGTGACCTACATGGAATTCATGCCGCCGGCCTTCGACGAGGAGCAGCAGGGCCAGGCGGAGGCCAAGCTCGCCCAGATAGCGGCCGGCATCGCGCTTCCTGCCGAGCGCGTCTCGGCGGTGGTCCGTCTCGGCTCTGTCTATGCCGAGGTGCTGGACGAGGCGGAGAAAACCGGCGCCGACCTCATCGTGGTCGGCTCGCACCGGCCCACCATGGCCACCTACCTGCTCGGCTCCAACGCCTCCACCATCGTGCGCCACGCCCGGTGCTCGGTGCTTGTGGTGAGGGCAGGGTGAGTTCCCGTCGTCATGCCCGCAACAAGTGCGGGCATGACGACGAAAGGTGATGCGCGAGCGTTCAACCCGCCTTAGGCAAAAGCTCCTCCGGCAGCGCTTCCGTGCGGAAGCGGCGGGGCTTGTTGAGGCGGATCATCGGCTCGATCTGCCAGTAGCCGACGACCGCCAGGAGTATCCCCAGGAGCGCAACCGGGGTCGCTCCCATCTGGAAGGCCTGCCAGACCAGATAGGCCATGGCCAGGAGCGAGGCGACCGCGAGCGCCGAACTCGGCAGCCACAGGCCCATGGGCTTGCCGGCCACGAACCGCGCCTCGGGGTTTGCCCGAACGATGGCCTCGCACAGGGCCTTCACGAAGGCGCGGTACTCCCGGGTCAGTTCCTGTGCCTCCACGAGGCTCTTCCAGTCGAGGGAGTTGAAGGTGAAGGACTTGCCGTCCTTCATAATGACCTTTGTGCGGAAGGACCGTTGCGCCAGCCGCCCGGGCTCGAAGGTCATGCGCACGGTGTCCACGGCGCCGAGCTGGACCTCGTGCATCTTGCGGCCCGTATCCACCGTGAGCTTGTCGCCCTTGAGGGTGAAGGAAATCGGCCCGCTGAAAGGCTTGGGGCTGTGGCTGTAGGTCTGCTTCATCGGTTCAACGTACCAGTTCGCGCATGGCGTGGTCGATGCCTTCGAGATTGAGCGGATACATGCGCTCGCCGAAGGTCTGGCGGATCAGATTGATCGACTGCGTATAGCCCCAGTGCGGCTGCGGCACCGGGTTCAGCCACACGGCTTTGGGGAAGTGATCGAGAATCCGCCGCAGCCAGGCCTGGCCGGACTCCTCGTTCCAGTGCTCCACGGAGCCGCCGGGATGCGTGACCTCGTAGGGGCTCATGGAAGCGTCGCCCACGAAGACCACCCGGTAGTCGGACGGGTAGGTGCGGATCACGTCGAGGGTGGGGATTGTCTCGTCGAAGCGCCGGCGGTTCTCCTTCCACACGTTCTCGTAGACGCAGTTGTGGAAGTAGAAGTGCTCGAAATGCTTGAACTCGAGCCGCGCGGCCGAGAACAGCTCCTCGGCGATCTCGATGTGCCAGTCCATGGAGCCGCCGACGTCGAGAAAGAGCAGCACCTTCACGGCGTTGCGGCGCTCCGGCCTCAGGCGCACATCGAGATAGCCCTTGTGGGCGGTCTCGTGGATCGTCTCGTCGAGGTCGAGCTCTTCTGCCGAGCCGGTGCGGGCGAAGCGGCGCAGGCGCCGGAGCGCGATGCGCATGTTGCGCACGCCGAGTTCGACGCTGTCGTCGAAATCCCTGAAATCGCGCTTGTCCCACACCTTCACGGCGCGGAAGTTGCGGTTCTTGTCCTGGCCGATGCGCACGCCTTCCGGGTTGTAGCCGTAGGCGCCGTAAGGCGAAGTGCCGGCGGTGCCGATCCACTTGTTGCCGCCCTGGTGACGCCCTTTCTGCTCGTCGAGACGCTTCTTCAGGTTCTCCCAGAGCTTGTCCCAGCCCATGGCCTCGATCTGGCGCTTCTCCTCGTCGGTGAGGTAGCGCTCCGCGAGCTTGCGCAGCCATTCCTCAGGGATCCCGGTCTCCTCGACGGCCTGGCCCATGCTTTCGAGGCCCTTGAACACATGGGCGAAGACCCGGTCGAACTTGTCGAAGTGCCGCTCGTCCTTCACCAGGCAGACGCGGGAGAGATAGTAGAACTCCTCTACGCTCTTGTCGGCGAGGTCCCGGTCGAGCGCTTCCAGCAGGGCCAAGTACTCCCGGAAGGAGACCGGCACCTTGGCTGCGCGCAGCTCTGTGAAGAAGGTCAGGAACATCCGGCCAATGTCGCGCAAGGGCCGGGAAGGTCAAGCGCCAATCGGCAGCGCCGGACCGAAGCCGTCACTTCCCGATGGTCCGCCGCGCCCGGAACTCGATGCGGTCGGGCTTGCGGGTGTTCTTCGTCTTGAGGATTTCCCGGAACTCATCCCGCCGCTCGTGGATCGAGGCGATCACGAGGCCCATGGGCACGCCGATATCCGCCAGCACCGCCTCGCTCAGCTGCAGGGAGGCCTCGATGGTCTCCGGCACGGCATCGTCTACGCCCAGGTCGTAGAGCTGGGCCGCGTGCTTGTCGTCGCGGGCGCGGGACACGATGGTGATGTCGGCCCGCTCCTGCCGGGCTGCCGCGACCACCGCTCCGATGGAACTCGGCGTGTCCAGGGTGATGACGAGGGCGCGGGCCTGCTCGATGCCGCAGGCGCGCAGGAACTCCGGGTAGGAGCCGTCGCCGAAATAGACCGGCTTGCCGGCCTTGCGCTGCTCGGCCACGCGGGCCGGATCCATGTCGATGGCGAGATAGGGCACCTTGTGGCGCTGGAGCATGTCGCCGACGAGTTGCCCGACGCGGCCGTATCCGGCGACGATGACACGCCCGGGCTCTTCCGGAGGCGGCGGAACGGCAGCGGCCGGGTCCGTGGGGCGCTTCCTTTCGAGCTGCCGGCCCAGGCGGCGCGCCAACCGGGCGAGAAACGGGATGGCCACCATGGTGAGCGTCGTCACGAGCAGGAGATTCTGCCCGACTCCCTCGGGCACGAGCCCTGCCGCGATGGCGCTGCCGAGGATGACGAGGGCGAACTCGCCGCCCGGTCCCAGGAGCAGGGCCGTCTCGGCCGCCTCTGCCGCGTTCAGGCCGAATGGCCGGCTGAGCCAATAGATGATCACGCTCTTGATCGCGACCAGGAAGGTCGCGACGGCCAGGATCGTCAGCGGCGTCTCGAGAAACTGGAAGATGTCGAGGCTCATGCCCACCGAAACGAAGAACACGCCGAGCAGCAGGCCCTTGAAGGGCTGGATCGTGGTGTCGACGGCGCGACGGTACTCGGTCTCCGACAGGAGAATGCCGGCGATGAAGGCGCCGAGCGCCATGGACAGCCCGCTCACCGCGGCAATCAGGCTCGTGACCAGCACCACCAGCAGGCAGGCTGCCATGAAGAGTTCCGGGCTCCTGGTGGCCGTGACCATCTGGAAGAATGGACGGAGGACCAGGCGCCCGATGCCGACGATGACCGCGAGCGCGAAGGCAGCCTGGCCGAGGGCGAGTAGGAACGAGAAGATGGTCGCCTCGGGCAGGCGCGCGTCCAGGGCCGCAATGGTGAACAGGATCGGGGCGACCGCGAGATCCTGGAAGAGCAGGGCGGAGAAGGTGGCGCGTCCGGATGTGGTGTTGAGCCGCTTCTGCTCCGCGAGCACGGGCAGGACGATGGCCGTCGAGGAGAGGGCGAACGCAATGCCGATCAGGGCGGCGGCCGTGATGGTGTCGACGACCTTGTAGGCGAAGAGCCCGACGGCGATGGTGCACAGCAGAACCTGAAGGGTGCCGAAGCCGAAGACAAGGCGGCGCAGGATGCGCAGGCGCTGCCAGGACAGCTCGATGCCGATGGTGAAGAGCAGGAAGACCACGCCGAATTCGGCGAGCCGGGATGTGCCTTCCGGATTCGTGAAGGTGAGCCAGTCGACCCAGGGATGGTCGGGGATGAGACGGCCAAGCCCGTAGGGTCCCAGCAACGCGCCGGCTGCCAGGAACCCCAGCACCGGACTGATCCTCAGCCGATGAAAGAGGGGAACGACGATGCCTGCCGTTGCCAGAAAGAGAATGGGTTCCTGATAGGCATGCAGGTCTATCGCAGCGGCCATTGCTTCCTTCCGGTTGACGATATTGTCCTTCTAGCCGCGAGGGGTGCGCAAGGGGTTAATGCCGCTCAAGGCGGAATGGCGGGCGCGACATGAACGCATGGGCTCGGGGCTCACGCCTCTGCCCTAAACCTCCCCGAGCGGAAGGCGGCACGCGCCCTGTTCCGCCTGCGATCCCGGACCCGCGTTGAGCCTCGTCCGGGACGCCCCGCCCGCCAACCGGCTCAGATCACGAAAAAGTCCTTGTGCGTGAGGGCGACTTTCTCCGCGATCTTGAGGATCTTGACCGCAGCGCTCCTGCCTGTGCCGTCCGCATCGTAGAACACGTCGCCGGTCTTCTTGTTGTAGAGGATCCGGTCGTTCGCATCCTTGGCCTTGGTGCCGAGCACGAAAGCCGATTTGGACACGGTCCCTGTCTTCTTGAGGCCCTTGAAGATGGCGTTCTCCAGGCGGATCGTGTCGTCCTTGGCCGAGAAGTCCAAGATCGTATCGACATTGGTCTTCTTGTTGGGGCGGCTTTCGAAAACGAACAGATCCTTGCCTGCGCCACCGGCAAGAATGTCCTTGCCGGTCCCGCCATAGATCAGATCGTCGCCCAGAAGCCCTTCGAGGCGGTCGTTGCCCGACGAGCCCTTCAGGGTGTTCTTGCCCGCATTGCCGACAAGCGTATTCGCCAGGGCATTGCCGGTGAGGCTGATGGCCGTCACGTCCTCGGCCTTCTCGACCTTCAGGTTCTCGACGGCTCCAAGCGCGGCAAGGCTGAAGTCGAGGGTGGTCAGGACGGTATCGGTGCCCTGGCCAGCCACCTCCACGATGGTATCGCCGGCATCCCGGATCAGGAAGGTATCGTTGCCTGTCCCGCCGATGAGGGAGTCGATGCCGCTACCGCCATAAAGCTCATCGTCGCCACCACCGCCGTTCAGGGTGTCAGCGCCGAGATAGCCTTCCAGCGTGTCGGCGAGAGCGCCGCCGGTCAGCTTGTCGTTGCCCGAGCCGCCCACAAAGTCGACACGCTCGATTCCAGAAGTCTCGGTACCATCCGCCAGCTTCTGCGGCCCAAGCGATGTCAGGTCGAATTCAAACGCCTCTGTCTTCCGCATTCGATCGATTACAGCGAGATCGATACCGCTCCCGCCGTCGATGACTTCGCCGACCGCTCCTCCCGTGACGTTTCTGGTGCTTGTGCTGATCAGCCGGTCATCGCCTTCGCCACCCTTCAAGGTGTCATTGCCCAGACTGCCATCGATGGTATCGTTGCCAGCACCGGCCGATATGATGTCGCTGCTCACTGTGCCTACGACTTGATCGTGCTGCGACGTATCCCCAGCGAGCAGGTTGACCTCCGTTGTCAGTCTGGTGCTGACCGTCCACCCCGAAAGGTCAAGGTTGGCGGCTCCGGTGCCTGTCCGGTTGATGACAAGGGTTGCGGTTGCCGTGCTTGGGGCCACCCCCACCCTCAGCGTTGGTGAAAGCCCATTGGGGCCTAGCATGTCTGTTCCGATGGTCGCTTTCAAATCGGAGCCGAGGAATGCCACCGCGTCGATGGCGACGATTTTCGCGAACTCAACGCTCTGCCGGATTACCACCGTGTCCATTTCGTCGCCGACGCTCGTGCCATCCGCGTTGCCGCCGATCACAACGATATCTGAGAGGGTCGATTGAGCATTGATGATGAACTCATCGTCTCCGGCTCCCCCAATCAGGGTAGCGTTTGATTCATCAGCGGTAAGGAAGTCGTCGCCATCCATGCCTTCGAGGGTATCGCCCATTCCAGAGGTTTGTAGATGGTCGATGCTCGTAGTTCCGATATAGTGGTCGGAGGTCGAGAATAGCTCATCAATGGCATCCTCCGACCCCGAGCTCATCAATGTGGTATAAAAATCCGCAAGAGATTTATTGATGCCTGTCGCTGTAGCAATCGTATTGCCGCTCGCGTCCTGGATCTCGAGGCTCTCAATCGTGCCGGATATTGGATTATCATTGACGTCGTAACCGAAGCCAACGCCATTCAGGATGAACCGGTACCCCTCGACATTGCCATACGAGCTCAAGACTACATCAGGAGCAACAAGGGTATACTTGGTGGGTTCTTCGATCTTGTTACTTGCCGGGTACAAGAAGACGTGAAGCGGAGCATTGACGCCCCGCTGATTGGTATAGAGAATCTCAGCCATAACATGCCCCCTAAGATGGCGGCATGTTATAGTGTGCTGACGCTATGTAAAGCGAGGGTTCCGCCCATTTTACAGGGCGGAGGGCCGGTGAAGGGTTCTCCTCACCCCAGCGTCGACAGCGCCTGCGCCAGGTCGGCCACCAGATCGTCCGGATGCTCGATGCCGATGGACACGCGGATCGTGGCGTCCGAGACTCCGAGGCGGTCGCGGGTTGCCTTCGGCACGCCGGAATGGGTGGTGGAGGCCGGATGCGAGATGAGCGACTCGGTGCCGCCCAGGCTGACCGCCAGCTTGAACACCTGGAGCGCGTTGAGCACCCGGAAGGCCTCGGCCTCGCCGCCCTTCACGTCGAAGGAGAAGGTGGAGCCGGGGGCGTCGCACTGCTCCTCGTAGACCTCACGGGCGCGGGAGCCCTCGGGCAGGTAGGCGAGGTGGTGGACCTTGGCCACGCTCGGGTGCTCGTGCAGGAACTGCGCCACGATCTCCCCGTTGCGGTTCGCCGCGTTCATGCGCAGCGCCAGGGTCTCGAGCGAGCGGCCGAGCATCCAGCAGGAATGCGGATCGAGCTGGGTGCCGATGGAGGAGCGCAGCAGGCGCACCGTCTTCATCAGCTCCTTGGAGCCGAGCGCCGCACCGGCGATCAGGTCCGAATGGCCGCCGACATATTTCGTGAGCGAGTAGACCGAGATATCCGCGCCGTTCTTCAATGGCTTCTGGAAGACCGGGCCGAGCAGGGTGTTGTCGCAGACGATCACCGGGCGGTGGCCCTGGGCGGCGGCGATCTCCTCCGCCACGGTGCGGATGAGGGCGATATCCACGAGGGTGTTCATGGGGTTGGACGGGGTCTCGATCTTGATCACCGAGACGCGGCCCTTGGCCATCGCCTCCTTGGCGGCGGCCCGGATGCCCGCCTCATCGACGCCGTCGCCGAAGCCGACGGCCCCGATGCCCATGTTGGCGAGCGTCTTGGCGATCAGGGTCTCGGTGCCGCCGTAAAGCGGCTGCGAGTGGAGAATCACGTCGCCGGAACGGGCGAAGGCCAGGATCGTGGTGGCGATGGCCGACATACCGGAGGAGAAGAGGAGGCCGGCTTCCGCCTCCTCGAAGATGGCGAGCCTGTCCTCGACGATCTCGGAATTCGGGTGGTTGAAACGGGAATAGACCAGTCCGGCGGTCTCTCCTTGAGGCGGCTCGCGCCGGCCCGCCACGTAATCGAAGAACTCCTTGCCGTGCTCGGCGCTGTTGAACACGAAGGTGGAGGTCAGGAAGACCGGGGGCTTCACCGCGCCTTCCGACAGGGTCGGATCGTAGCCGTAGCCCAGCATCAGGGTCTCGGGCTTCAGCTTATGATTGCCGATACGGTCCTTGTGATAGCGGTTTGCAGCCATAGGTCATGTCTCCCATTTGTTTGTCATGGGCTTAGCCTATGAAGACGATTGCCGAAAGGCCGGGGCAGGACTTAGGGTCTGATTAGAGCGAGGAAGTGTGAAATGGCGCGTTTTGCCGGAACGGAATCCTATGTGGCCACCGAGGACCTGACGGTCGCGGTCAACGCCGCGATCACCCTGGAGCGCCCGCTCCTGGTCAAGGGCGAGCCCGGCACGGGCAAGTCGGTGCTGGCGGAGGAGATCGCCCGGAGCTTGAACGCCCCGTTGATCACCTGGCACATCAAGTCCACCACCAAGGCCCAGCAGGGCCTCTACGAGTATGACGCCGTCTCCCGCCTGCGCGACAGCCAACTCGGCGACCCGCGCGTCTCGGACATCCGCAACTACATCAAGCGCGGCAAGCTGTGGGAGGCCTTTGCCTCGGACCGGCGCCCGGTGCTGCTGATCGACGAGATCGACAAGGCCGACATCGAGTTTCCGAACGACCTGCTGCTCGAGCTCGACCGCATGGAGTTCTTCGTCTACGAGACCGGCGAGACAATCAAGGCCGCCCAGCGCCCCATCCTCATCATCACGTCCAACAACGAGAAGGAGCTGCCGGACGCCTTCCTGCGCCGCTGCTTCTTCCACTACATCAAGTTCCCGGATGCCGAGACCATGTCCCGGATCGTCGAGGTGCATTACCCCGGCATCAAGCACCGGCTGGTCGAGGAGGCCTTGAAGATCTTCTTCGACGTGCGCGAAGTTCCGGGCCTGCGGAAGAAGCCCTCCACGTCGGAACTGCTCGACTGGCTCAAGCTCCTTCTCGCGGAGGATATCGGCGCGGAACAGCTGCGCGAACGCGACACCCGCAAGCTCATCCCGCCGCTGCACGGGGCGCTGCTCAAGAACGAGCAGGATGTGAGCCTGTTCGAGAAGCTCGCCTTCATCGCCAGACGGGAAGGACGCTGATGCTCCGCCTTCTGCTCCTCCGCCACGCCAAGGCCGCCTGGCCCCCGGGGACCCTCGACCTGGATCGCCCCCTCGCCAAGCGCGGCCAGGACGCCGCGCTCGTCATGGGAAGCTACCTGAAAAAGGAGCGGCTCGAGCCCGACCTCGCCATCGTCTCCTCGGCCCGGCGCACGCAGGAGACCTGGGAGCGGGTTCAGCCGATCCTGGGCGAGATCGAGATGCGGCCCGACGGGAGGATCTACGAGGCGCCCGTGGGGCGCCTGCTGGAGGTGATGCGCGAGGTGGAGCCCGGGACCGGCACCCTCCTGCTCATCGGTCACAATCCCGGGTTCGAGGAACTGGCCAAGCACCTCATCGGCGAGGGCGACATGGACAGCATCCTGCGGCTCGGCCAGAAATACCCGACCGCCGGTCTCGCCGTGATCGACTTCGAGCTTGAGAGCTGGGGCGACGTCGCTCAGAAGTCCGGCCGTCTCGAGCGTTTCGTGACGCCGAAAACGCTGGGCAGCGACGACGACGATTAGTCCTCTGCCGGCTGCGGCAGGTCGAGAAAGAGCAGCTCCTCGTCGTAGAACGTGTCGCCGACGCGGAGGGCCTTGCGCTGGATGCCGTATGGCTGGAACCCGAGGGCGTGATAGGTGCGCCGGGCGCCGTCATTCGTGAGCCCCACGGCCGCCTCAACCATAATCACATGTCGGGCGGCGTGGTCGATCACGCGCTGAACGAGCCTCTTGCCCACATGGTGCCCGCGCCATTCCGGCTTCACGTAGACGCCCCAGAGCACGCCCTTGTGGCGGGCCTTCACCCGGTCGTAGACGGCAAAGCCCGCCATGCCGACGAGCGTATCGCCTGCGAATGCCCCGAACACGGCATTGGGGTGGGACGACAGGCGCGTCCGGATGGTTTCGAGCGGGAGCGCCTCATCCTCCTCGTAGCTGGCGCCGAACGCCTCCGGCGAGCCGGCGAGCGCTTCAAGCCTCAACGTGCGGAAGGCCTGGGCGTCGGACGCATCGAGAGCGCGGATCTGGATGTCGGGCGTCATGGATCCCTGCTGCACGGTTGGGGCAGAGCATTCGTGGGATGTGCGGCCGCGCCGGTCAAGGCAAAGGTTTAAGGTGAACCTATGGGCTCCCACCATCGTTTGGCCTGAAACCTTCCCGATTGTTCTCGGCCGAAGCGGGGGCTGATCCTCATCATGGTGCTTCAGACGTTCTACGCGCTCGCCCTGGCGGTTCGTGGGCTCATGCCGGGCGACGCGCAGCCTCCCGGCGGCGATGCTGCGCAGGCGGAGCCGCAGGTCCTCGCGGCACGCTACGAGCCCGAGAGCCGCGAGGTCACCAACTGGCGCTCCGAGGCCATGGATTCCCTGGAGCCGAAGCCTGTGGTGGCGGTGGCGGCCCTGTTCCGGGCCGAGCGCCCGTTCGTCACCCGCTGCGTGAAGCTCAACAATTACTGGTGCATCAAGAGCGCCCGCTGGAACGGAGAGCTGGCCACCGATAGCGAAGGCCATGTGGGCTTCGCCTCGGCCGATCACAGCGCCGATGCCGCCGCCACCCTGCTGCGGCGCTATTATCTCGAGTTCAACCGCAAGTCCGCCCTCGACATCGTGCGCCGCTGGGCGCCGGCCGAGTGCAACGTCGCCACCGGCATCGGCGGCATGGCGATGCTGGCCGTGCGAGGCATCGGCGGCACGGTGCGGGCTCAATACCTCGCCTCGCGCAGAAAGAAGGGTGGGGCGGTGCGCTACACCGCGAAAGCCGGCCCCAGCGGCAAGCCCGGCCGGGTCTCCATGGTGATCCCGATGGCGCCGAAGACGCCGCAATATCGGGTGCCGAGCATCGCGGCCGGCATGGGTGAGAAGCCGAAGCCCGCCAAGCCGCTCGTCGCCACTCGCCGCAAGCCTGCGCAGAAGCCAGCCATTGCGTCCAAGCCTGCCGCGAAGGTTCAGGTCGCGATGGCCTGCCCCTCGGAAGAGCAGCGCCACCGCAACTATGCTGGCCGGATGGTGGAGGGCCTGGGCCTTGGCCCGAGCGATGACCTGAGGCTGTTCTCGGAGGACGGAACCCCTCTGCCCAACCTCGCGCACGTGATGCTTGCCATGTCGGCCTTCGAACTCGGTGCCCTGCGCGCGAGCCCCGATCTCGTGGAGGGTGCGATCGAGCGGGCGGTCGCGAAGGTTCAGGAGACCGCGAAGGCATCCGCGCAGAAGGCCGAAGCGTCGCAGAGCGGACCACAGAACATCGAGCGATGACAAGGCCGGGCTTGCCTGACAAAAGGTTGAGCGGACCTGCCAGGGGCAGGCGTGCCGTGTGCCGATTTCACATCCCCTGTGCGCTCAGGCGGTTCGCGCGCCTCATGGTGTCAACCGATGCGGCTCTCGGCATTGCTGCGATCTACGTTTCCCTGCCGCTTCACGTCACCTTTAGGAATATACAGCCCCGAAGCTCTGTGTAATAAAACGGTGTTGCTTTGAATCCCCTTGCATCATGCAGGTGGTCTGAAAGCGGTGCTCTCATTCTGTGGCAGGGGAATTTCAATGGCTGTTCAAGTATTTACGGTTGCTCAATATCGCGCGCATATCGTTTCAGGGATACCGCTCCCCGCGGGAGACACCATCGAGATCGTCGACAGCTCGGGCGCCCTCCAGACGCTTCACGAAAACGATATCCAGCTGCTGGCCGGCAACCACGTCACCCTGCTCAACGCGACTGACAATGTCCTGACCCTGAATCTTGCACAGTTCCAAGCACTTGGAACCGTTGGCTTCGGCGCCGATGATAAGGTGACCCTGAAGGATGCAAGGAATCTCATTTCTTCTTATCTGGAGGCTGGGGGCGCCCAGGCTCTGAGTGAGAAAGGCGTCAGCGTCATCGACCCTAGTTGGGTTAGTTTCATGCTCACTCTTGAAGTGGCAAGGGAGCTCCTAGCAACCGATATCGTATTCTCTGAGCCGACAAGTCTCTTTATCGAAGATGTACCTCTCGGCACTCTTAACGCCACTTTCTTCTCAGCCCCTGAAATCATGGCCCTTCAGAACATGGGCGTCGAGTGGATTGGATTTATTAGCGTAACTACATCAACCGGATGGGTCCCGGTAAGGCTCGGTGCCGCTCAGGCTAAGGCGCTGGTGGCATCAGGCATCTCAATCGAGAAACCTGGCATCATTGTTCTTGCGGACGATGGAGTGGACATTGCCCGTCTGTCGGTCGCTGAGCTTGCCGATCTCGCATCCAGGGACCCCTTTGTTATCGATGCAATCGATAATGTGCTGACCCTATCATTCGACCAGTACAATGTTCTCAAAGCAGACTATACCGGCTCGTACCCGCCTGAATGGCCTCGGTCGGTCGTGTTCGATCCCTTTGACGAGTTCACCGTGGAATTGAGCGCTGCCGATCTGACGGGTCTGGGTGCGACAGAACTCGCGAAAATGGCCCAACGGGGCGTCGATATTCTCTCCGTCAAGGAAACAGGGAGTGCTCTGTCCTCCTTGAGCGTCCAGCAGATCGAAGCTTTGAAAAGCAAAGGCGCGGACGTTCTCGATGCGAGCGACGATGCCCTGTCGCTCACCTACGCGCAGTACAAGGCCGCGGCTGGGATGACCTTTGCCGCCTCGGATGCAGTCACGGTGTCGCTGTCTGCCGCTGAGGCGCGGGCGTTGACCAATACGCAAGCGGCCGAGGCGAAGGCAAAGGGCGTCGACAACCTGATCCTGGTGGATCATGGGCACGCCGTGGCTGCTCTCACGGCCGCCGAAATCGCGGCTCTGTCATCCAAGGGCGTCAGCCTTATCGATGCCACCGACGGCCGTCTTGCCCTGTCGCTGGATCAGTTCAATGCACTTGGGTCAACGAAGCTGACGTCATCCGATGCCATCAGTGTGCGGGATTCCGGTGCGAAGCTGAGCAGCCTTTCGGTTGCGCAGATCGCGGCCTTGTCTCTTGCCGGCATCGATGAACTCGATGCAAGCGACGACAGCTACACGCTGTCGTCAGCCCAGTACAATGCCCTCGGCTCCATCAAGCTGGCTGCGGGCGACCGCACGACGGTCCTCGCTGAAAGCGATGTCGTCCTGTCGAATGGCAGCACCGATCTGACCCTGACCGGCAACGCCATTCGCGGCACCGGCAACAGCCTTGCCAACACCC
Source organism: Microvirga splendida (assembly GCF_016427565.1). GTDB lineage: Bacteria > Pseudomonadota > Alphaproteobacteria > Rhizobiales > Beijerinckiaceae > Microvirga > Microvirga splendida. The sequence goes on along the minus strand of NZ_JAELXT010000031.1, from coordinate 30,261 downwards.
TCAGCGGCAATGCGAAGAACAACATCCTCGCCGGACTGGAGGGTAACGATTTCCTCTATGGCGGGCTTGGCAAGGATCAGCTGAGTGGCGGATCTGGCAAGGACACGTTCGTGTTCGACACCCGGCCGCACAAGTCCCGCAACGTGGACAAGGTGCTGGACTTCAAGAGCCGAGACGACAGCTTCCATCTCGACAACAAGTACTTCACCAAGCTGGGCTCCGGCACGTCCAATGGCAAGAAATTGAAGAAGGACATGTTCACCGAGGGCAAGAAGGCGCAGGATCGCGAGGACCGCATCGTCTACGACAAGAAGACGGGTAGCCTCTATTACGATCAGGACGGCACCGGCTCCAAGGCCCAGGTGAAGATCGCCACGCTTTCCAACAAGGAAAAGCTCGCCTACCACGACTTCTTCGTCATCTGAGGCTGTTGAAGTTCGCAAACGCCTGCCGGGCCATCCGGCGGGCGCCCTGTTCGTCACGGCGTGCAGGGCTGCGGCTGCCGGAAGGGAATGAGACGTCGGTCGGCTCGTCCTCGGTCTTGTGAATGCGCGGCTGCTGCAGCCTTATCCCGACCCCGGCGAGAGCCCGCCAATCTGCAGAGGCGGCATTAAGCTAAACCGAAATCCCTATGCACCAGGATATTGCGCTTACGAAACAATGTAATGTAACATATACATGGTTGCGAGCACTTCTGCCGAAACGGCAGGGCTCCCATTCGTCAGTGTCAGGACCCGACCATCATGGCTCTAAGAGAATTTTCAGTAGCCGAATACTTCGAGTACCTCGCGGATCAGAGGGAGCTGCCTCTCGGAGACAAGATCGTAATTCTTGATGGCCCAGAGGTGATCGCCAGCATGAGCGTTGATGATTTCCTAGGGCTGCAGGACAACAACGTCGTCTCGATCAATTCCACATCCGACGTCCTGACATTAACACCCGATCAGGTTTCGTGCTTGAGAGACGTGACCTGCAGCGCCGGCGACAGGGTCACGATGGAGGATACGGGCGCAGAGCTTGGTCGCATGTCCGACAACTTCATCAATGCCATCAAGGCGAATGGCATCGACATCATCAACGCAACCGATGACTCCATCCGCTTGAGCCATGAAGCTGCCCGCGCCATCGCCAGTTCGGAGATGAGCTTCTCTCCCGAAGACGCCGTGACCATCAACAGCACAAGGGTTGATATCGGGTTTTCGGCCGAGGAAATCAGGGAGCTGTCCGCGAAGGGCTTCGATGCGATCTTTCTGATGGCGAATGGGGAGAACATAGTCGAGCAAAGCCTCGACGCATCCCAGGCTAAAGCAATCGCCGACACCGGTATCGTTCTCACCGGAGACCAGGGCACGGGCACGGTCACGGTCACGGTCAGGGACGAAGGCGAGAACTTTGCCGATCTCTCGGCGGACGACCTGGCCAAACTCGTCGCAAACCGCATCAACGTGATCGAGGTGACCGGCGGCAAGCTTGTCCTGACATGGGACAAGTACAGCGCCATCAAGGAGATCGCCCTGCAAGGGCAGGGCACGGTCACCCTGGAGGTCAGCCTTGCCGAGCTGGAGGACCTCACAGCGGAGGATATCGCCGCCATCAAGGCAGGTGGAATCGGCACTGTGACTCTGGTCGAGACCGGCCAGGTCCTGGCGTCCTTGAGCGACGCAGCGATGGAGGAATTCATCGTCAAGGGCGTCGATGCGATCGATGCGTCCGACGATGTCCTCGATCTGTCCCTGGAGCAATTCCGAACGGTGGGGATGCTGCCGTTCACCCATTCCGATGCACTGACATTGTCGGTCACAAAGGCTGAACTGGACGGCCTCGAGGACACTCAGATCCAGTCCTACAAGCTCAGTGGTGTCGATTTCCTGGTGCTGAAGGACGCGGGCGCGGCTTTCGGTGCGTTTACGGCCACGCAGTTGGATGCCCTGTCCGCTCGGGGCATCGATCGCCTGGATGCCGCCGACGACAGGTTCACCCTGTCGATGGAACAATATGCGGCGCTCGGCTCCCTGCAGCTCTCGGAAGCGGACACCGTCACCCTGTCCGGCGCCGGCGATGCCCTGTCGGCACTGACCGCCGGGGGGCTCGCCATCATGGCTGCCAAGGGCATCGACGAGCTCGATGCATCCGACAACCGGCTGACCCTGTCGATGGAGCAGTACGCGGCTCTCGGCTCACTCAAGCTCACTGCCTCGGACACAGTTGCCCTGTCCGGCACCGGCGCGACCTTGGCAGGCCTCTCGGCCGGGCAGATCTCCTCGCTCGCCGCCAGGGGCATCGACGTGCTCGATGCCTCCGACGGCAGGCTCACCCTGTCCATGGAGCAATATGCGGCGCTGGGTTCCCTGCAGCTCTCGGAAGCGGACACCGTCACCCTGTCCGGGACCGGCGCCAGCCTGGCGGGGCTCTCGGCCGCGCAGATTTCCGCGCTCGCAGCCAAGGGCGTGGATATGTTCGATGCCCGCACTGGCAACAGCTACACCCTCTCCCTGGCACAATACGGCGCCCTCGGCGGCATGATGCTGTCCGGTGACGACAGCGTGACGATCCTGGCGGATCGGGATGCCGCCCTGACGAATGGCGGCACCAACCTGACCTTGACGGGCACCGCCGTTCGCGGAACGGGGAACGAGCTGTCCAACACCATCACAGGTACGGCCACAAACAATGTGCTCCGTGGGATGGACGGCGACGACACGATCGATGGCGGCGCCGGCAAGGACACGCTCTTCGGAGGCGCGGGCAGGGACCTCTTCGTGTTCGACACCAAGCCGAACAAGAAAAAGAACCTCGACAAAATCTCCGACTTCAAGGCGAAAGACGACGCGATCTGGCTGGACAACAAGATCTTCAAGAAGCTCGGCAAAGCGGGCTCGGAGGCTGCTCCGGCCAAGCTGAAGAAGGCCTTCTTCAAAATTGGCGACGAGGCCAAGGACAAGAACGACTACCTGATCTACAACAAGGCCAAGGGCGTGCTCTCCTACGATGCCGACGGTTCAGGGTCCGGCCGGGCCATCGAAATCGCCGAATTCAAGAAAAAGACCGCTGTCACCGCCAACGACTTCTTCGTGATCTGACAGGCCCTCTCGAGGCAGTGCGCCTGTCGGGTTCATTCGGCGGGTGCCTGGCTCGTGGCCGGGTGACCGACAGCCCTCGCAAGCCTGGGCTTGGCCTATTCGGGCCTGGCTTGGCAATTGGCCCATTCGACCCCATCTGAACTCGAACGCTCACAACGTCCGGGTTCCAGTGCCTATTCTGACTGATCTCGCCTCCCGCGCCGGGTCTGCTGCGCAATCGCTCTGGGAGGCTTCCGGCCAGCTGGTCCAGCCCTCCCTCCGCATCGGCGTCACCGGGCTCGCCCGTTCCGGCAAGACCGTCTTCACCACGGCTCTCGTCCATCATCTGACGCGGGGCACGAACCTGCCGGCCTTCCGGGCCTCCGCCGAGGGGCGGATCCGGCGGGCGCATCTGGCGCATCAGCCGGACGATGCGGTGCCGCGCTTTCCCTATGAGGAGCACATGGCGGCCCTCACGGAGAGCCGTCGCTGGCCGCAATCCACCAACCGGATCAGCGAACTGCGGGTGGATGTCGAATACGAGCGCAAGGCCGGCTGGCGCACGGGACCGGCCTCGCTCGCCCTCGATATCGTGGATTACCCGGGCGAATGGCTGCTCGACCTGGCGCTGCTCGATGCCGGCTATGCCGAGTGGTCGCGCCAAACTATCGAGGCAAGCCGCAAGCGCGACCGCGCGCCGGTGGCGGGCCACTGGCATGAAACCTTGAAAACCCTCGATCCGTCCGGCGCGTCCGACGAGCTGCTCGCCGCGAAGGCGAGCGAGGCTTTCAAGGATTACCTCACGGCGCTTCGTGCCGGATCGGAGGCGGTGGCCACCACCCCGCCGGGGCGGTTTCTCATGCCGGGCGATCTCGCCGGCTCGCCGGCGCTCACCTTCGCGCCTCTCGATCTGCCGGAAGGCCAGCCGATTGCGGCCGGGAGCTTCGCGGCCCTCATGGAGCGGCGTTTCGAGGCCTACAAGACCCATGTGGTTCGGCCGTTCTTCCGCGACCATTTCCAACGCATCGACCGCCAGATTGTGCTGGTGGACGTGCTCGCCGCCATCGATGCGGGACCGGTCGCCCTCGCGGAGCTCGAGGAGGCGCTGGACCAGGTGCTCATGGCTTTCCGGATCGGGCGCAACACGCTTTTGTCGCGCCTGTTCTCGCCCCGGGCCGACCGGGTCCTGTTCGCGGCCACCAAGGCCGATCACATCCATCACACGGATCACGACCGGCTCGACGCCATCCTGCGCCTGCTCGTGAACCGGGCCTCGCGCCGGACCGAGGCCGCCGGGGCGAGGGTCGGGACCGTGGCGCTCGCCTCCGTGCGCGCCACCCGGGAGACAACCATCCGCGAGGGGCGCGAGACCCTGCGGGCCGTCGCCGGCGTCCCGGAGGCCGGCGAGCGGGTGGGCGACGAGATCTTCGACGGGGAGGCGGAGGCGGCGATCTTTCCGGGCGAGCTGCCGGAAAGTGCCGAGGCCGTGTTTCAGGGCGCGGTGCCGCCGGGCTCGTTCCGCTTCCCGCGTTTCCGGCCCCCAAAGCTGCCGGTCGATGCGGCCGGCCGCATGGCCAAGATGCCTCATATCCGTCTCGACCGCGCCCTTGAATTCCTGCTGGGGGATCGCTTCGCATGAGCCGCCAACCTCGCGCCTATCGTCTCGACGATCCGAACATCACCAACGGTGCCGTGCAGGTGACGGAGGAGCCCTTCGACGCCATCGAGGCCGCCGATGGCGTCGTGGTGCCCATGGGCGCGAAGCGCCGGGCACCCTGGGTTGCCATTCTGCTGTCCGCGCTCTCAGGGCTCCTTCTGCTGGGGCTCGGGCTCGCCGTCGAAAACCTGATCGTCGATCTCTACCGCGTGGCGCCGTGGCTGGGCTGGGTGGCGCTGGCTCTCGCGGTGCTGGCCGTCCTGGCCTTCCTGGCGATCATCGGCCGGGAGGTTGCGGGAATCTGGCGCGAGCAGAAAATCGAGAGCCTGCGCGAGGCGGCCATCGATGCGCTGGCCGTCAAGGACCACAAGGCCGCGAAGGGCATCGTGCAGGATCTCATCGCCCTCTACGGCGGCAGGGCTGCGGCGGCGCGGGGAAGCGCTCGTCTCAAGGGCCTCACCGACGAGATCATCGATGCGGATGACCGCCTCGCCATCGCCGAGCGCGAGTTGCTCGCGCCCCTGGACGTGCAGGCCAAGCGTGCGATTGCGGGCGCGGCCAAGCAGGTGTCCCTTGTTACGGCGGTGAGCCCCCGGGCCATTATCGATGTGGCCTTCGTGATCTTCTCGGCGGTGCGGCTCCTGCGGACGCTGGCGCGGATCTATGGCGGCAGGCCCGGCTTCTTCGGCTTCCTGCGGCTTGCCAAGGCGGCCTTCAACCACCTTGCGGTCACCGGAGGCGTGGCGGTCGGCGACAGCCTGATGCAGCAGGTGCTGGGACTGGGGCTCGCGGCCCGCATTTCCGCCAAGCTCGGCGAGGGGGTGCTGAACGGGCTCATGACCGCCCGGTTCGGCCTGGCCGCTCTGTCCGTGTGCCGGCCGCTTCCCTTCATCCGCGAGGAGATGCCCAAGATCGGCGACGTGGCCGGCGAGCTCGTCAGCCGGGCCGAGGCGGCGGCCTCCTGACGGTGCGACATATCGTTCGCCTCACGCCTGCCCAGGGCTCTTAAGGGGTGCCGGGACCCATTAGACAAATCGATGACGCTTAATCTCGTTGTCGCGGTCCCTCCTTGCCTATATAGGGGCGCCACGGTTCATCGGGGAAGAACGGCTGAACATGACAGAGAACGTAGTTGATGAAGGCTACCGTCCGACAGAAGACGAGCCTTTCATGAATGAGCGGCAGAGGGAGTATTTCAGGCGCAAGCTGATCCGCTGGAAGCACGACATCCTCAAGGAGGCCCAGGAAACCCTCGCGACGCTGCAGAGCGAGAACGAGAATCATCCTGACCTCGCGGATCGCGCCTCATCGGAAACGGATCGCGCCATCGAGCTTCGCGCCAGGGATCGTCAGCGCAAGCTGATCGCTAAGATCGACGCCGCGTTGGCGCGGATCGAGGACGGCTCTTACGGCTATTGCGAGGAGACGGGCGACCCCATCTCCCTCAAGCGCCTGGAGGCCCGCCCCATCGCGACGCTCTCCCTCGAAGCCCAGGAGCGCCACGAGCGCAACGAGCGGGTCTATCGGGACGACTGATTTCATCCTGCTTCGAACACGAAAAAGGGCTCCGCTGGCGGAGCCCTTTTTCTTTGGACCTCAGGGGAGGGGCGTTGCCCTCAACCCTTCTTGTTCGGGTCCAGCGGGCGCCCGAGCAGGCGGGCGAACTCCGCTTCGATGTCCTCGACGGAGAACGGATCGGCGGCCTTCTGCGCCGCGGTCTGCTCCTTCGCCTGAGGCGGAAGCGGAGCCGACGCGGGCGCAGGCGGCGGGGGAGGAGCGGCCCGGACCGGCTCGACGGGCGGCGCGGACGGGGCAGGGGCGGGGGTTTCGGTCTCCTCGACCCGATCCTCTTCCTCGACCGCAGGCTCTTCATAGGACGCGGCGGGCTCCTCCTCGCCCGGCGTCGGCTCGAGAGGGGCGTCCTCCTCATCGCTGATGTCTTCATAGACCGACGGCATGGCCACGGCGGCCGGGGCCGCCGGTGCTGCTTCCGGCGGGGGAGGAACGGGGCTTGCCGGGCGCTTCAGGGCCTCTTCGAGCTGCTTTGCCATGTCGGACAGCAGGTTGGCATCGGCGGCAGGCCGCTCGCTCGCCGCCGGCTCGGGCGGCCGGACGGGCTCAGGGGGCGCCGGCGGCACGGGCGTCGCCCGCGACTGGAAGGGCGGCGGAGTGAAGTGCGAGCGCGGCTCCGGGCGCTCCGCCGCAGAAGGCGGGGAGACGGGAGGTGCGGGCGGCGCAGGAGGCGTGTTCTGGAACGACGGAGGCCTCGCCTCGGTGCGCAGACCCTGGACGTTGGAGGACGCGGAGACCGCGACGGCATCGGGCTTCAGGACCGGCTCGGGATGGGCCGGAACCGGCGCGCTGACGGTCGCCACCGGGGCGAGCTCCTCGTCCATGTCGGATTCCTCCGACGGGCGGCGCACGAAGGCTCCGAGCTGGGCGGCGAGTTGGCTCTCGATGGAAGGCCGGCCGTTGGGCTCGACCTGCGGTGCGCGCGGCGCCTGCTCCAGCGAGGGCTCGAAGCGCTCCGCGCCCATCTCCACCGGAGGAGCCGGAACGCGTGCGCCGGCCACGCGGACGATGTTGGTCTCGATCACCACATCGTTGGGCCCGCCGATGAGGAGGAGGTGCTCGACGTTGTCGCGGCGGAGCAGAAGCAACTGCCGCTGGCGGTCGAGATCATACACATCCACGATGCCGAGACGCGGTTGGCGGCTGCGGCCGCTGCGGTCGCTGCCCGGCATGATCAGGCGGCCACCCCACACCTTGCGCAAGACGAGCCCTAAGAGCACGAGCAGGATCAGAATGATCGCGAATGCGATTGCAAATTGAACTGCCCGCGGTGCTTCGAGACCGAAAAGAGATGACACGATGAACTCTCAAACGTTGGCTGACCTTCGCAGGCCACTTCTGTGTTGGTTGTACCACATTGACCGCCAAAGCCACCGGCAAGGTTAACAGATGGTTAACGGAAGCCCGGCTTCGGCATGGGGCTGACGAGAGAGGAAAGGCTCTCCGTGATCCGTCCAAGATGGGGCCGATTGCCTCTACATCAAGGAAAATAAGGATTTCCTGTGGCGGCTCTCATGGCTGATGTCTGCATTGCCCTGACCGGCCCTTGCATCTGCCTGTAGCGTCGCCTTAGAGGTCGATCAAGAAATACCGTGTACTATGATCGGGACAGATCGAGCGGGTGGCCGCAAATTTGCAGCCGGTGCCGTGAGGCACATCCGCCTCCGTTGAGGATGTTGATATTCCATGGCTTACGAAGGCGACACGCCAAAGGGTTCGGCCATCGACCGCTCCGACCGTCACGGCCATATCGGATGGGTGCTGCTCCTGGCCGGCCTTCTCGTCGGCGCGACGCTGGGCCTTCGCTATCTCGGCATCGAACAGGCCCAGCCCCTGATCCTCGGGCTTCTGGCGTTCTTCGCCATGGCGGGCGTGTTCTTTCTCTTCGCCATGGCGATCGGCGTCGTGCAGTTCTCCGGCCAGACGGTCCGCAACGATATCACCAAGCTCATGTCCGACACCTCGGGCGATGGGCTCGTCGTGGTCGAGGACGATGGGCGCATCGCTTACGCCAATGAAGCGTACCTCGCGTTCGCCGGGCTGCAGGGCGGCGAAGTGCTGCCGGTCGAGCGCCTGTTCATCGGCACGCCGGAAGTCTCCGAGGCGATCTACCGGCTGGCGCAGGCGGCGCGCGAGCATCGCACGGGCACGGAGGAGATCCGGCTGTCTCCGTCGCTCAACAACGCGCGGGAATTCGGCTGGTACCGCGTGCGCGTGCGGCCCGTGCCGCGCCCCAAAGGGCGGCAGGCGGCCCTCTGGACCATCTCCGAGGTGACCCATGAGCGCGAGCGCCAGGAGAACGTGTTCCAGGAGCTCCAGCATGCCATCGACTATCTCGATCACGCGCCCGCGGGCTTCCTGTCCGTCGATCCCGGCGGTGCGGTCATCTATCTGAACGCGACGCTCGCATCCTGGCTCGATTACGATCTCGCGCAGGTCGGCTCCGGCGGCCTGAAGCTGGCCGACATCGTGCCGGGCGACGTGGCGTCGATGATGACGTCGTTCTCCGGCGAGCCGGGCAGCGTGCGCACCGAAACCTTCGATCTCGACCTGCGCCGGCGCAACGGCCAGTTCCTGCCGGTGCGCCTCTATCACCGCATCGCCTTCGGCCAGGACAGCCGCATGGGCGCATCGCGCACGCTCGTTCTCAACCGTTCCGCAGGAGGCGAGGTGGACGAGGGGCAGCGCGCCGCGGAGGTGCGCTTCGCGCGCTTCTTCAACAACACGCCCATCGCCATCGCGACCGTCGATCGCGCCGGTCGGATCGTCCATGCCAACGCGCCGTTTTCCAGGCTCTTCGGCACGCTGCCGCGCACGGGCGAGAACGGCGCGGACGGGCCCTCGATTCCCGATGCCTTCCGGGAACGCGACGCCATCGAGGCCGCGCTCAAGGCGGCGGCTGAGAACAAGGGAGACATCGCACCCCTCGAGCTGCAGACGGCGGCCGAGGGCGGCGGCTCTGTCCGCGTTTGGGTCACGCCCGTCGGCGACACCGGCGCGGATGGGGAGACGGCGATCCTCTATGCCCTCGACACCACCGATTTCCGTAAAGTGGAGGAGCAGCTGGCGCAGGCGCAGAAGATGAACGCGGTGGGCCAGCTCGCCGGCGGCGTGGCGCACGACTTCAACAACGTGCTGCAGGCCATCATCGGCTACAGCGACCTGCTGCTCGCCAACCATCGCCCGACCGATCCGTCCTTCCAGGACATCATGCAGATCAAGCAGAACGCGAACCGGGCCGCGGGCCTCGTGCGCCAGCTGCTCGCCTTCTCACGCCGCCAGACGCTCAGGCCCGAGGTGCTGAACCTCAACGACCAGCTCTACGATCTCTCCATGCTGCTCAAGCGCCTCCTCGGCGAGCGCGTGGCGCTGGACCTCAATCACGGCCGCGACCTGTGGTTCGTGAAGGCGGACGTGAACCAGTTCGAGCAGGTGGTGGTGAACCTCGCGGTGAATGCCCGCGATGCCATGCCGGGCGGCGGCAAGCTCGCGATCCGGACAGCCAACGTCACGGCGGCCGAGGCCGCGCGGCTCGATGTGAGCGGCATGCCGGCAACCGACTACGTGATGGTCGAAGTGTCCGACACGGGCTCCGGCATGACGCCCGAGATCATCGAGAAGATCTTCGAGCCGTTCTTCACCACCAAGGAGGTGGGCAAGGGCACCGGCCTGGGGCTCTCCACCGTCTTCGGGATCGTCAAGCAGTCCGGCGGCTACATCGACGTGGATTCGACACCAGGCGAGGGCACGACCTTCCGCATCTACCTTCCGCGGCACATTCCGGCCGTGCAGGAGACGCCCGAGGAGGTGAAGCCCGAGACGGCCAGGAAGCCCGCCGCCGACATGACCGGGCAGGGGACGATCCTGCTGGTGGAGGACGAGGATCCCGTGCGCGCCGTGAACGCCCGCGCGCTCTCCGCCCGCGGCTATACGGTGCTGGAGGCGGCCTCCGGAGTCGAGGCCATGGAGATCATCGAGCAGCGCGGCGCGCCCGTCGATCTCGTGGTGTCCGACGTCGTCATGCCCGAAATGGACGGCCCGACCCTGCTCGGCGAATTGCGCAAGCTCTACCCGGACCTCAAGGTGATCTTCGTCTCCGGCTATGCCGAGGAAGCCTTCCGCAAGAACCTGCCCGAAGGGGAGGAGTTCAACTTCCTGCCCAAGCCCTTCAGCCTGCGCCAGCTGGTCGAAACCGTGAAGCAGGTCATAGACCGTTAAGTCGCTGATTTAAATATTCTTTAACCCTGTGGCATCGTGACCTGCGCGGGATCTGTGAATTCCCGAATGAGAACGAAAAAAGAACTTGTAAGGGGGAACAAAGTGAGTACATATATTCTCTCAACACCGCGTTGAGATTCACTCTTCCTCCTGCCATAAGGATGTTAGGTCATGTCACAGTCCTCCCTGAGACTGGTGGAAAGCTCATCAATGGATAAAGATAAATCGAAAGCTCTCGACGCGGCGCTCTCCCAGATTGAGCGGTCCTTCGGCAAGGGCTCGATCATGCGGCTCGGCAAGGGCCAGCAGCCGGTGGAGATCGAAACCGTCTCGACGGGTTCGCTCGGCCTCGACATCGCGCTCGGCGTGGGCGGCTTGCCCCGCGGGCGCATCATCGAGATCTACGGGCCCGAATCGTCCGGTAAGACCACGCTGGCGCTGCACACCATCGCCGAAGCCCAGAAGAAGGGCGGCGTCTGCGCCTTCGTGGACGCGGAGCACGCGCTCGATCCGGTCTATGCCCGCAAGCTCGGCGTCAACCTGGACGATCTCCTGATCTCCCAGCCCGACACGGGCGAGCAGGCTCTCGAGATCTCCGACACGCTGGTGCGCTCCGGCGCGGTCGACGTGCTGGTCATCGACTCGGTGGCGGCCCTGACCCCGAAGGCCGAGCTCGACGGCGAGATGGGCGACGTTCAGCCGGGCCTCCAGGCCCGTCTCATGAGCCAGGCCCTGCGCAAGCTCACCGGTTCGATCTCCCGGTCGAAGACGATGGTGATCTTCATCAATCAGATCCGCATGAAGATCGGCGTCATGTACGGTTCGCCGGAGACGACCACGGGCGGCAACGCGCTCAAGTTCTACGCCTCGGTCCGCCTCGACATCCGCCGCGTCTCGACCCTGAAGGATCGCGACGATCCGATCGGAAACTCGGTGCGCGTGAAGGTCGTCAAGAACAAGGTCGCTCCTCCCTTCAAGCAGGTCGAGTTCGACATCATGTTCGGCGAGGGCGTGTCCAAGGTGGGCGAGCTCATCGATCTTGGCGTCAAGGCTGGCATCGTCGAGAAGTCCGGCGCCTGGTTCTCCTATGACAGCCAGCGCCTTGGCCAGGGTCGTGAGAACTCGAAGCAGTTCCTGCGCGACAACCCGGAGGTTGCCGACAAGATCGAGGGTCTCATCCGCCAGAATGCCGGCCTGCTCGCAGACCGCATCCTGGACCAGGCGACCCCGACCGCCGACGATCTGGACGAGGGTTCCGCAGAATAATGCATGGCCCGGATAAGTGGGGTCCGGTTATCCGATAAGGCTATGCACAAAGAGGTTTGCTCTCCTTCAAGGGCAAAGTGAGGCCGTCGCGAGAGATCGCGGCGGTCTTTTCATTTGGATGTCGGTGAGATCGATTGTCCTCGGCCGGGCCGTCCCTACCGCAGGTCCACGCGGATCCCGGCACCGATGAAGTTCGAGCCCGATTCCTTCGGTGCGATGAACCCGAAGATCCCGGAGCGGTGATGAACCCGTGGGACGAAGTATACGCCGGGCAGGGATGCGTGCGAGAACTCCGCCTCGAAGGCGAGGTAGTTGAGGAAGCGGGTCGGCTCGACCCGGAAGCTGCCCTCGAGCGCTGGCCGCTCGGACGCGTAGGAGAGGCCTTCGCCGAAGGCCAGGTTGACGCTCAATCCGCCGAAGAGCGGGATCTGGCCCGTGCGGAACATGAGCGCGATCGTGCCCTCCCAGTGGCTCTGCTCGCCGAAATGGCGCAGGACCTGCCCCTCCAGCTCGATCCGGTTGCCATGGAAGGCGAAGTCGGTCCCCAGCAGCGGAATGGAGAAGGAGGGGACGATGACCCGCGACAGGCCGGCGCCGACGAAATAGGCGTCCTCGGACCTCAGGCGGCCCGTCAGGGACCGTTCCGGGATCTCCAGCAGATCGGCATTCACCCACCGGCTGCCGTAGGCGGTCACATGCCATTCCCGCTCGCTGCCTTGAGCCATGGCAGGATTGCCGAGAGAGAGCAGGCCAAGAACCGCGGCGGCCGCCATCGCGCGCGCCCGTCGAGGGGAGGCCTTGAGCCATTCCGGCTGAGCAACAGCCGCCAGGTGCAATACCGTCATCAAAAGAACCGGAGACATCCGAGGCCACAACGGCCGAAGCGAGGTTAGCATCAACAGGGCCGGACTCAACCCGCAGGTCGGTTGCGCCGATCCGCGCAGGGCGGCACAACCCGGCCTCCGGCGCGGATCGGCTTCATGATGGCGGGGATGCAGAGTGCAGGTGCCCCTCAACGACCTATTCGCCCGCCCTGCCGAAACGCCGCCTCGACAGCGCGGGCGTAGGCGGCTAAAACCGGCCACCATCACGTCTTTTCGGGCCCTGAAAAGCCCCATTCCCGAGCTTGAGAACCCATGAGCGGCGCCAACGAACTTCGGTCCATCAACGCAATCCGGTCGACCTTCCTCGATTACTTTGCCAAGAATGGCCATGAGGCGGTGGCCTCGAGCCCGCTCGTGCCGCGCAACGACCCGACCCTGATGTTCACGAACGCCGGCATGGTGCAGTTCAAGAACGTCTTCACGGGAGCCGAGAAGCGCCCCTACAGCACGGCCGCGACCGCGCAGAAATGCGTGCGCGCCGGCGGCAAGCACAACGATCTCGACAATGTGGGCTACACCGCGCGCCACCACACCTTCTTCGAGATGCTCGGCAACTTCTCCTTCGGCGACTACTTCAAGGAACGGGCCATCGAGCTCGCCTGGAACCTGATCACCAAGGAATTCGACCTCCCGAAGGACAAGCTCCTCGTCACGGTCTACCACACGGACGACGAGGCGGCGGACCTGTGGAAGAAGATCGCCGGGTTCTCGGATTCCAAGATCATCCGCATCCCGACCTCTGACAATTTCTGGCAGATGGGCGATACCGGCCCCTGCGGCCCGTGCTCGGAAATCTTCATCGACCAGGGCGACAAGCTCTGGGGCGGCCCTCCCGGCAGCCCCGAGGAGGACGGCGACCGGTTCCTCGAGTTCTGGAACCTCGTGTTCATGCAGTACGAGCAGATCGAGCCCGGCAACCGCATCGCACTGCCGAAGCCCTCCATCGACACCGGCATGGGCCTCGAGCGCGTCGCGGCGATCCTGCAGGGCGTGCATTCGAACTACGACACGGACCTGTTCCGCACCCTCATCGAGGCCGTGGCCCATGCCACCGGCGTCGCGCCCGAGGGCGACCGCAAGGTCTCGCACCGGGTGATCGCCGATCACCTGCGCACCTCGTGCTTCCTCGTGGCCGACGGCGTGCTGCCGTCGAACGAGGGCCGCGGCTACGTGCTCCGGCGTATCATGCGCCGCGCCATGCGCCATGCGCAGCTGCTCGGCGCGCGCGACCCGATCATGTACCGCCTCGTGCCGGCGCTCGTGCGCGAGATGGGGCTGGCTTACCCTGAGCTGATCCGCGCCGAGGCGCTGATCGTCGAGACCCTGCGGCTCGAGGAGACCCGCTTCCGCAAGACCCTGGAGCGCGGCCTCACCATCCTGGACGAGGAGACCCGCAATCTCGGCGAGGGCCAGAGCCTCTCCGGCGACACGGCCTTCACCCTCTACGACACCTACGGCTTCCCGCTCGACCTCACGCAGGACGCTCTGAAGCCGCGCGGCATCGGCGTCGACACGGAGGCGTTCAACGCCGCCATGCAGCGCCAGCGCGAGAAGGCCCGCGCGGCCTGGTCCGGCTCCGGCGAGGCGGCAACGGAAACCGTGTGGTTCTCGGTCAAAGAGCGCACCGGCGCCACGGAGTTCCTGGGCTACGACACCGAGGCCGCCGAGGGCATCGTCCTGGCGCTGCTCAAGGACGGTAAGGAGGTCTCCGAGCTGAAGGCCGGCGAGAGCGGTCTCGTGGTGCTCAACCAGACCCCGTTCTATGGCGAGTCCGGCGGTCAGGTCGGCGATACCGGAACGATGCAGGGCGAGGGCGCCCGCGTGTTCGTCACCGGCACCGAGAAGAAGCTCGGCGACCTCTTCGTGCACCATGTCACCGTGGAGCACGGCCCGCTGAAGCTCAATCAGTCGCTGGAACTGAACGTCGATCACGGGCGCCGCTCGGCCGTGCGGTCGAACCACTCGGCCACTCATCTCCTGCACGAGGCCCTGCGCCAGGTGCTCGGCGATCACGTGGCCCAGAAGGGCTCGCTCGTGGCGCCCGACCGCCTGCGCTTCGACTTCAGCCACCCCAAGCCCATCGAGGATGCGGAACTCGCCAAGGTCGAGGAGATCGCTAACCGGGTTCTGCTCCAGAACGAGCCGGTGGTCACCAAGCTCATGGCCGTGGACGAGGCCATCGAGTCCGGCGCCCGCGCGCTCTTCGGCGAGAAGTACGGCGACGAGGTCCGCGTGGTCTCCATGGGCAAGGCCGACGACAACAGGACCTTCTCCATCGAACTCTGCGGCGGCACGCATGTGAACCGCACCGGCGACATCGGCGTGGTCACCATCGTGGGCGAGAGCGCGGTCGCGGCCGGCGTCCGCCGCCTTGAGGCCATGACGGGCGATGCGGCGCGGCGCTACCTCGCGGAGGAAAGCCGCAAGCTGCGCGAGGTCGCCAGCCTCTTGAAGACTCCGGTGGACGAGGTCTCTTCCCGCCTGTCGGCGCTTCTCGAGGAGCGCCGCAAGCTGGAGCGGGAACTGGCCGAGGCCCGGCGCAAGCTCGCCATGGGCGGAGGCAGCTCCGATGGCGGCGACCCGGTCAAGGACGTGGCCGGCATCAAGCTCATGGCCCGTGCGGTGAGCGGTGTCGAGATGAAGGATCTCAAGAGCCTCGCCGACGAGGGCAAGAAGCGCCTCGGCTCCGGTGTCGTGGCCATCGTGGGCGTCGGCGATGACGGCAAGGCCGGCATCGTGGTCGGCGTCACCGAGGACCTCACCGCCAAGATCGATGCGGTCGCGCTGGTGCGGGTCGGCTCGGAGAAGCTCGGCGGCAAGGGCGGCGGCGGACGCCGCGACATGGCCCAGGCCGGGGGCCCCGACGGCGCCCAGGCCGAAGCGGCGCTCGCGGCCATCGAGGCGGCCCTGGCGGCTGCTTAAGAACAAGCGCATCCCGGACGGCGCAAGCCGATCCGGGATCGCCTGATGAAGAGCCTGTCAGGGGTTCGTTCTCGTCACGCGCCAGATCGTGTTCGACAGGTCGTCGGCGACGATCAGGGCGCCGCGCGGGTCCACCGTCACGCCGACCGGGCGGCCCCGTGTGTTCTCCTTGTCGACCAGGAAGCCGGTGACGAAGTCGATCGGCTCGCCGGCGGGCTTCCCGTCGCGGAACGGCACGAAGATCACCTTGTAGCCGACCGGGTTGCTGCGGTTCCAGCTGCCATGCTCGCCGATGAACACTCCCTCGGCGAAATTCTCGCCCATGGCCGGGGTCGAGAAGTCGAGGCCGAGCGCGGCCACGTGGGATCCCAGGGCGTAATCAGGGCGGATCGCCGAGGCGACCTTCTCCAGGTCCTGCGGCTGGGCGCGCGGGTCGACGTTCTGGCCCCAATAGCTGTAGGGCCACCCGTAGAAGCCGCCCTCCTGCACGGAGGTCAAGTAGTCCGGAACGAGGTTGGGGCCGATCTCGTCCCGCTCGTTCACCACCGCCCAGAGCTGGCCCGTTCCCGGCTGCACGTCGAGGGCCGTGGGGTTGCGCAGGCCGGCCGCGTAAGGCTTGTGCGCACCGGTCTGCGCATCGATCTGCCAGATCATCGCCCGGTCTTCCTCGACCTCCATGCCGCGCTCGGCGATGTTGCTGTTGGAGCCGATGCCCACATAGAGGAAGCGCCCGTCCTCGCTGGCGGTCATCGCCTTCGTCCAGTGGTGGTTGATCACGGCCGGGAGGTCGGTCAGCTTCTCCGGCGGGCCGCTCGCCTGGGCCTGCCCGTCCTGATAGGCGAAGCGCACCAGCGCATCCTGGTTGGCGACGTAGATGAACCCGTTGGCGAGCGCGAGCCCGTAGGGCGCGTTGAGGTTGTCGGCGAAGACGCCCTGCATCTCGTAGGTGCCGTCGCCGTCGGCGTCGCGCAGCAGCGTCAGCCGGTCGCCACCCTTCACGGAACTCTTGCCGAGGCTCTTGATGAAGCCCGCGATGAAATCCTTCGGGCGCAGCGTCGGCGCATAGCCGCCGGATCCCTCGGCCACCAGGATGTCGCCGTTGGGAAGGACCAGGGTCTGGCGCGGGATCCTGAGATCCGTGGCGATGGCCTGAATCTTGTATCCCTCCGGCACCTTGGGGAGCTCGTTGCCCCAGTTGGCCGGCCTCGGGATCGTCATGGAGGGCAGCAGGCCGCGCTGCGGTTCGGGCAGGTTCGGGTTGGGGCCCGTCTGCGGAATATCGGCTTCGCCGTTGCAGGCGGCGAGCGTGACGGCAAGGGCGCCGATCAGGACGGACGAGCGGATCATCTCACCTCTCCGGTACGAAACTCTCGGGTGTGGAACCCGGAATAACCGATCCAGGCGGCGACGAGGGCCAGGAGCGTCGTGATGGCCGAAAGGTAGAGGCCTTCCGGCATGGTCGCCCAGGCGTCCTTGGCGTGGACGAGGGCGTTGATGAGCCCGAGCCCCCACATGGCGAGCAGCACCACGAAATAGACGACCAGCCGCCCCTTGCGGGCCGGGCCCCTGCGAAACAGGTTGATCAGCGCCCAGAGCAGGGCGAAGCCGCCGACGAGCAGCCCGCCGGCGATGAGCCAGGACGAGAAGTTGGCCCACTGGATCTGGAAGGTCGACCAATAGGCGAAGTCGCTCGCCAGCGCGCCCGCGAACAGGGGGAGCGGGAAGGCGAGAAGGATGGCGTGAAGGGGGTGGAGATGCCTCAGATAATCTGGGCGGGACAGGGCAACCACAGCGTCTCCTCCCGTGCATGAAACCGGCCGCGCGACACGCGTCCTGCAAAGGTTCGATGGATCAATGCACGAACGGGCACTAGGTTGCGAAAACAGTCCTGAACCTCACCGCCTCCGTCGGATCTCCACAGCTCCGCAGGTGATGGATCCTGGTGCCGCTGCTTGGCTCCAGGGCAGCAGAGAGGCCCGGCATTCCCTCAATCGTGATCCGGATGCTGCCGCGAGGCCATCTTGCGCAGCTCCTCCGGTGAGGCGTCATCCTCCGTCCGCTGGCCGGGGAGGGTGTGCAGCCTCTCGAAGGCGGGCAGCCTGCTCTCGATGCCGTACTGGATCTCCGGCATGATCCGGCCCGGCTCATCGAGGCTGCCGATCGAGACGGTGATGCGGTCCCGCTCCACGTAAGAGAAGGTCAGCGGCGTGCCGCAATCCCGGCAGAAGCCGCGCTCCACGGCCTCCGAGCTCTTGAAGATGCCGGGCTCGCCCCTGGTCCAGACCAGATCGGCGCGCGGCACCCCTGTGAGTGGCGCAAAGTAGCTGCCGAACGCCTTCTGGCACATGCGGCAATGGCAGATGCTGGCATGGGTCGGCTCGGACATGAGCGCATAGCGCACCGCGCCGCACTGGCAGCCGCCGGTCATCACTGGTTTAGGCTCCGGCATGGTCCTCGTCCTCCTTGATCCTACGATGGCGGCGCCCAGGCATACCGGGGCAGGGCGAATTTGTGAGAGCTGGTGTGATGAAGCTCAAGCTGGGGGTGACCAAGCATCCTCTGGCAGGGAAAACCACAGCCCGCCCGGATCCTCGTTCTGCGCGCCATTGGCCAGCCATTCACGGATGACGTTCTCGATGATCTCCTCTGGTCGCGAGCCGTACTGGCGCTGCAAGATCCAAAGGTGTGGTCCGTCAGGCCCGCCGCCGATGACGGGCACCGCGCCGCGGGACAGGAGTTCGGCAATGCAGCGGCGGACATAATCGGTCAAGGCGTCGCCTTCGAGATCGAAGTCAAGACGCCCTGCCGGCACAATCTGCCACATCCCCACAGCATCGAGGGGCAGTTCATTGGCGACCTGCACGATGTAGTCGCTCATCGTATCGCCGAAGCGTTTGTGTCTGGGTTCCTCACTCATTTCTTATGTAACTTCTCTCCATCGCGAATGGATGGGTGATTGCTGCGAATGACATCAATCGTGATGCCGCTATTCCTGCTTCGCCTGATGCCGAAAACGGAACCATCCGGCCGCTGATACCAGAATCCCTCATAAGATCGGGGCGATGGCACTGGCTGTGCATTTGGACTTAGAGCTTCAAGCAGTTCACTGAACTCCGGTCGTGTAACTGTACGTGTTCCTTCTGAAGCTCGCCCATGCCGAGAGCCTAGGAGCTTTCCTGCTGGCCGTAAGATATCATGCAACGGCTTTGTTGCAGGTTCCCTTGCATTCAGCTCCCTCAAACGCGCAGCCGCTTGTTGAGCTTCCGACTGGTTCGCTAGAATGCGTCCTTCGACGCCTTCATAGATGCTGGGTTTAGGTTTCCAAGACGGATCGCGTCTCTGAACCTCTCGAACCAGTGCACGGGCCTGAGCAGCGGTCACGTCCAAGCGTGCTTCTTGCGCTGGTGTGACGGGATACGCTCGACCGCCGATGATCCTGTTTCCGGTCGGGAGACGGCGTGGTTTGAGCTGAGCATATTCCGAGCGAGGACCGCCTCCACCACCTCCATCAGTCCATTGCCCGCCATCGGCATTGCCAGCAGGAACACGCGGCTGGTTCGGATTGTACTGCTTGCGAGCTCTTAAGATGAGCAGCTGTCGCAGCTCCAACTGGGCGACAGCGAATGCATAGCGAGCCTTCAACAAAACACTCTTTGAGTCGGCGGATCGAAACATCCAGAAACAACCTCAGCAAAACATGCCGCATTGTTAGAATGAAACATGGACATTGCCAAGCTTCGCGTTGATGGATGCAGGCAACAAAAAAGCCCGGCACATGGCCGGGCTTTCCGTCTTTCCAGAGCGTGGAAGGCTTCGCTTAAGCCGCCATCGCCTTCTTGAGGTTCTCGTCGATCTTGTCGAGGAAGCCGGTGGTGGAGAGCCACTTCTGCTCGGCGCCGACGAGCAGCGCGAGGTCCTTGGTCATGTAGCCGGACTCGACCGTGTCGATGCAGACCTTCTCGAGGGTCTGGGCGAAGCGGGCCAGTTCCTCGTTGTTGTCGAGCTTGGCGCGGTGCGCGAGGCCGCGGGTCCAGGCGAAGATCGACGCGATGGAGTTCGTCGAGGTCTCCTTGCCCTTCTGGTGCTCGCGGTAGTGGCGGGTCACGGTGCCGTGGGCGGCTTCCGCCTCGACGGTCTGGCCGTCCGGCGTCATCAGCACGGAGGTCATGAGGCCGAGCGAGCCGAAGCCCTGGGCCACCGTGTCGGACTGCACGTCGCCGTCGTAGTTCTTGCACGCCCACACATAGCCGCCCGACCACTTGAGGGCCGAGGCCACCATGTCGTCGATGAGGCGGTGCTCGTAGTGGATGCCGGCGGCGTCGAACTTCGCCTTGAACTCGTTCTGGTAGATCTCCTCGAAGATGTCCTTGAAGCGGCCGTCATAGGCCTTGAGGATCGTGTTCTTCGTGGAGAGATAGACCGGATACTTGCGGTTCAGGCCGTAGTTCAGCGAGGCGCGGGCGAAGTCGCGGATCGACTCGTCCAGGTTGTACATGCCCATGGCGACGCCGGCATCCGGGAACTTGAAGATCTCCTTCTCGATGACCGTGCCGTCCTCGCCCTCGAACTTGATGGTCAGGCGGCCCTTGCCGGGCACCTTGAAGTCGGTGGCCTTGTACTGGTCGCCGAAGGCGTGGCGGCCGACGATGATCGGCTGGGTCCAGCCGGGCACGAGGCGCGGAACGTTCTTGCAGATGATGGGCTCGCGGAAGATCACGCCGCCGAGGATGTTGCGGATCGTGCCGTTGGGCGACTTCCACATTTCCTTCAGGTTGAACTCCTTCACGCGGGCCTCGTCCGGCGTGATGGTCGCGCACTTCACGCCGACGCCGTACTTCTTGATGGCCTCGGCGGCCTCGACCGTGACCTTGTCGTTGGTGGCGTCGCGGTGCTCGACGCCCAGGTCGTAGTACTTCAGGTCGATGTCGAGGTAGGGGTGGATCAGCTTGTCCTTGATGAACTGCCAAATGATGCGGGTCATCTCGTCGCCGTCGAGTTCGACGACCGGATTGGCAACCTTGATCTTCGCCATGATCTCACCTTGCGCTTGATTAGCTGGAACGGCCCTGCCGTCGGGCAGGTGTTGCGGCGGCTATAGCGCGGTTAAGGCCGGCGGGGAAGGTGGGGCGGGCAGGGGAATTCAGCGCTGTCCCGCCCGGCGTGGCATTTTTGGGGTCTCGGTGCAGAGCGTCGCGCTGAAGAGCGAGTTCACGGTGGCGGCCTTGCCGCGCACCGTCTCCGGGATCCTGCGGCTTTTGACGAGGGCGGCGGTGGCCTTGAGAAGGGCTCTGTCGCATTCGCAGGCGCCGCGTCCCGCCCGCTCGTAGCAGAGGTCATGGGCCCGGCAGGCGGAGTCGAGGGCATCGACCGGAGCGGCCCGGTTCAGGTCGCCTGCGCCGCACCAGTTGCCATGGAACAGGGAGGAGGGGGCTCCCGACGCTCCGGCCGCCACGGGCGCCGCCATGGCCGGGCCTGCCGACCAGAGGATCAGGGCCACCACGGCTCCTGCCGCTGAGCCCAGGCCCAGGAGCCTTTGCCCCCACGATCCGACCCGGAATTGTGATGCACTAACGTCATACATGGAGGAAATAAGAGACATCTGTGGGTTCAAGTTCCCGGATGAAGAATATTAGCCACATCGCGTGTGCTGCCGCACGGAAAGCCAAGCTTAACCGTAGTTCAGATCATCCCGTTCCGGCGGCTTCCTCAAGGGCATGAAGCGCAGGCCGAAGCCGAGAGGCTGCCGGAAACATGGTTCAACATGAAGGGAGCTGACATGCGTCTTGCATTTATTCTCGGAGCGACGGCCTTGGTTCTGGCCGGCTGCCAGACGGCCGAACAATCCATGAGCAACGCCGAATCCGTCTGCCGGGAAACCGGGCTGAAGCCCGGCACCGCCACCTACACCCGCTGCGTGAACGCGGGCTACCGGAACAACGTGGCCCAGTCGAACGCCGCCGCCAATCAGGCTGCGGCCGGTGCCGCGGTCGGCGTGGTCGGCGGTGCCGTCCTCGGCGCCGCAGCGGCCCGTCCGCATTACTACTGCGGCTGGGGTTGCTGGTAGGCGCCTTGCCGGAAGACCTTTCCAGAATTGCACGGGCCTCCTCGACGATGTCGGGGAGGCTTTTTGCCTTGTATGAGGTCACTGCATCGGCACGCCTAGGCGCGGAAGTGCCTTTCGCTGTATGGGAGGGCAACTGATCCCGATTGGCTTCTCCCGAACATCCCATGACCCGACCGATCATCATCCTCGTGGAACCGCAGCTGGCCGAAAACATCGGCATGGTGGCCCGGGCCATGGCCAATTTCGGGCTCTCGGAGCTGCGCCTCGTGTCGCCGCGCAACGGCTGGCCCAAGAAGGGCGCGCATTCGGCGGCATCCGGGGCGACCCATGTGCTGGAAGGAGCCACGCTCTACGACACGGTCGGCGAGGCCATTGCCGACCTGAACTTCGTCTTCGCCACCACGGCCCGCGAGCGGGGGCAGATGAAGCGGGTCTTCGCGCCGGACGCCGCCATGAAGGAAGCGCAGGGGCGGCTCGGGGCGGGGCAGGGCATCGGCATCCTGTTCGGGCGGGAGCGCACGGGCCTCGAGAACGACGAGGTCTCGCTGGCCGATGCCATCATCACCTTTCCGGTCGATCCGAGATTCTCCTCGCTCAACCTGGCGCAGGCGGTCCTTCTCGTCTCCTACGAGTGGTACAAGCTCGCCACCGGCGGCGCGCTGCCTTTCGAGGGCGGCAGGATTTCTCCCCCGGCGACGCGGGAGTCGGTGCTGTCGTTCTTCGACTACATCGAGGCCGAGCTCGATGCGGTGAACTTCTATCCCGAGGATAAGAAGCCGATCATGGCGCGCAACATGCGGGACATCTTCCACCGCCTGGAGATGACCGAGCAGGAGGTGCGCACCCTGCGTGGGGCGATTCGTGCCCTTGCGGAAGGACGCAGGTTGAGAAAACCTTAAGCAAATCGTGGCTTTATAACGGTCGGGCTCTATCTGCCCGATTGTACAAGAGTTCGAGACGACGATGCGCCGCTTCCTGCTGCCTGTTCTGGTCCTTGGCGTCTCCCTGGCAGCCCCCTGGGCCCATGCCGCGACCCCGCCGCAGCAGCCCGAGCAGGGGCCGGGCGGGCGCGACTACAAGGTCGCCGAAGTCGTCAAGCGCGCGGTCGGCACCGCAAGCGCCGGAACCTTCGTGTTCCACGGCAGCGATACGCCCGCCAAGCCCCGCCCGATCGTGATCTTTCTCCACTCCTGGGGCGCGGTGAACCCGGCGCTCTATGGCGGCTGGATCGAGCATCTTGCGCGCAAAGGCTACCTCGTCCTCTTCCCCCGCTTCCAGGATGTGAACCGCTCGCGGCCGGCGGACGCCACCAACCTGGCCGAGACCCTCATCGAGAACGCCCTGGCGGAATTGTCCAATGATCCGAACGCCAGGCCGGACAGGGAGCGCGTCGCCCTCATCGGCCATTCGGCGGGCGTGCCGCTCGCGCTCAACCTCGCGGCCGGGGCCGGTTCGGGCAAGGTGCCGACCCCGAAGCTGATCTTCGGCCTGATGCCGGGCGGGATCGCCTCCACCGAGAAGGAACGCGGCATCATGCTACGGGACCTCTCGGCCATCGACCCGCAGACCCTGATCGTCACCATGAGCGGCGACCGGGATTACCTGCCTGCCGACCGCGCCTCGCGGCTGATCCTGCAGCAGGCGAGCGCCGTGCCGGCCAACCGCAAGCTCTTCATGCGCGCGGCCTCCGACGATCACGGCTTCCCGGCGATCACCGCAACGCTCGCCTCGCCTGGCTCGCCGAAGGCCGATTACGATGCCGCCGCCATCAAGCTGCCGCCCGATCCTCCGCGCGACCCGAAGCAGAAGAACACCTGGCGCTGGAGCGCCGACATGGCGCTCTCGGGACCGCAGACCATCCTGACCCAGCAGCTCGGCAACAACGTCACCGACACCCTCGATTATCTCGCTTACTGGAAGACCTTCGATCTCGCCGCCGATGCGGCGTTTTCCGGCAAGGACGCCGCCGCTCTCACGCGCGATCCGAAATTTGTCGACATGGGCACCTGGAGCGACGGCTGGCCCGTGCGGCGCCTCTCGGCGCAGATGCCCAAAGCGGAGGGGCAGGAGAAGAAGGAAGAGCCGGGGCCGCGCCGCAAGCTCAACATGGCGCCTCCCGAAACCAAGCAGGGGCTGTCGGACTTTATCGGCAAGTTGCGTTCGTAAGGGTGTGTCATGCGCGTCGATCTTCTGGCAGGGGCGACCTATAATCCTGCCGTCATGCCGTCTCCTGTCCCCACCATTCTCGTGTTCGATTCCGGCCTCGGCGGCCTCACGGTCTTCTCGGAGGTTTTGAAGGTCCGTCCCGATGCCCGCTACGTTTATGCGGCGGACGATGCGGGTTTTCCCTATGGACGCCTGAGCGAGGTGGTGCTGGCCGAGCGGGTCGTGGCCGTCATGGAGCGACTGGTCGAGCTCCATGATCCCGACCTCGTGGTGGTGGCCTGCAACACGGCGTCCACAATCGTGCTGCCGCATCTGCGCGAGCGCTTCTCCATCCCCTTCGTCGGCACCGTTCCGGCCATCAAGCCTGCCGCTCAGATGACCCGGACAGGCTACGTCACGGTGCTGGCGACCCCCGGCACGGTGGCGCGGGACTATACCCGCGACCTCATCGAGACCTACGCGGCCGGCTGCAAGGTCAACCTCGTGGGCTCCCGCCGTCTCGCGGGCATCGCCGAGGCCGAGATGGCCGGCGAGCCCGTTCCCGATGCCGAAGTCCTCGCCGAGCTGCAGCCCTGCTTCATCGAGGACGAGGGTGGGCGCACCGACGTGGTGGCCCTGGCCTGTACCCATTACCCGCTGTTGCTGCCGCGCTTTCAGGCCCTGGCGCCCTGGCCCGTCACCTGGATCGACCCGGCGCCTGCCATCGCCCGCCGCGTGACCCAGCTGATCGGTCAGCCGGTGCCCGGCCATGAGGCGGACGAGAACGAAACCGTCGCCGTGTTCACCAGCGGCGCCGGGATCAGCCCCGCCCTGCGGGGTGCCTTGCAGGACAAGGGCCTGCCGGTCGTGGCCGTCGAGGACATGCCGCTGGTGTATGGATAAAGGGCAAGATGACGAAAACTGTCAGGATCGACTTATCCGCCGATGAAGCCCTTGTCCTGTTTGAGTTTTTGCGCGGTTTGAGGACGAAGGCGTTTTTCGGTTGCGGAATATCGCTGAGTATATAGCGTTTTCGCGACTTAGCGCGCAGCTAGACAAGTCTTTGGTTGAGCCTTTTCGGTCGAACTATGAGGAGATCTTGAAGCAGGCTCGTAGCCGACTTGCGGAGGGGTACCAAGGAATGGCGCCTGGGGTTGAACTGGATTCGCCCCATCAATGAGGTTGTGACGCCACTCTCGTCGCGCGATCTCGGGTTATGCTGCGCAGCCCCGGGATGACCAGATGCCGATTGACTTTCCTTCGCTTTCCGCCTAAACCCCACCCGTTCGCGCGGTCCTTAACGGGGCCGCGTAACTTTTTACGCTCCCGTGGCCCGGCTTCGGTCGGCCTGTCGTCCTGTCCCTCGAGACGGCCCTTTGGGCCTCCTCGGGAATGACGGGAAGAGGAGGGCGCGTTCCTCGCAAATTCGACAACAAAGAGGAACAGCGATGTCGAAGCGCATTCAGGCCAAGCATAAGCTTGACCGTCGTATGGGTCAGAATATCTGGGGCCGCCCGAAGAGCCCTGTGAACCGCCGCGAATACGGCCCCGGCCAGCACGGCCAGCGCCGCAAGGGCAAGATGTCCGACTTCGGCACGCAGCTGCGCGCCAAGCAGAAGCTCAAGGGCTACTACGCCAACATCACCGAGAAGCAGTTCCGCCGCTACTACGCGGAGGCGATCCGCCAGAAGGGCGACTCCGGTGAGAACCTGGTCGGCCTGCTCGAGCGCCGTCTCGACGCGGTCGTGTACCGCGCGAAGTTCGTCGCGACCCCCTTCGCCGCCCGTCAGTTCGTCAACCATGGTCACGTGAAGGTCAACGGCCGCCGCGTGAACATCCCGAGCTATCTCGTGAAGCCGGGTGACGTGATCGAGGTGAAGGACAAGTCGAAGCAGCTCGAAGTCGTCGTGGTGGCAAGCCAGCTCGCCGAGCGCGACGTTCCGGACTACATCGAGGTCGATCACTCCAAGATGACGGCCCGCGTGACGCGCATCCCGACCCTGTCGGAAGTGCCGTACCCGGTCCAGATGGAACCGAACCTCGTGATCGAGTTCTATTCGCGCTAATCGCTGCGAAAGCTCACTCACAAACGAAAAGGCCGCCCATCGGGCGGCCTTTTTGCTTTTGAGATTACTGCGGCTGAGCCGGGGAGCCTGGGCCGCCGTGGCCCATGTTGCCGCGTCCGCCCATGCGGCCATGGTCCATCCCGCCGCGACCATGATCCATCATTCCCATGCGACCATGCTCCATCATGCCCATGCGGTGGTATCCGCCATGATGGCCCCGACGGCCGCCGCGGTGATGCCAGCGCGGGCTGTCCTCATTGACGGCTTCGCGCATGAGGCGGGGGGCGATCCGCTTCTGGTCCTCGGTGAGCGTATCCCAGAGAGGGCGGAGAGCCGTCGCGACGGTAGCCGAGCGCTGGGCCCGTTCCGTCATCATGCCGCTGCGCCGCTCGAGGCGCTGCATGAAGTCCATGGACCGGCGCTCGTCGCGGTCGGGGCGCTCCTGCATGTTGGTGAAGCGCTCGGTGGCAGCCGTGCGGATGGCGCTCTCCACCGGCGCCCAGAGGCGCTCCTGATCGGCGGTGAGCTTCAGTCCGGCCTTGATCGAGGCGATGCGGGCATCCACGAGGCGGTTGAAATCGTCCTGGCTCAGCCGGGGGCGGCGATCCTGCCGGTCCTGGTCCTGATCCTGGTCTTGCGCCTGCGGAGCGGCCGGCGCCGCCGGGGCGGGCGTCTGCTGGGCCATCGCGTAGGTGCCGGAGCCGGTCAGCAGGGCTGCAAGAGCGAGGGTGGCGACTGTCTTCATGCGGAAATCCTCCGTGGTGACGATAAGGACAAGATTGCTCCCGCCCTGTTCACCCCGAGGTGACCCGGAGGTGAACTTTTCGTCATGTTGAAGAGGTAACCTTCCACCGCGGGAGAGGGTCCCTGCAGGCCTCAAAGCTGCTTCAGGAATCCCGCAAACCGCATGAGCCCCTCGGGCCAGGGGCCGTGGCCGCTCTCCGTGTTGAGGTGGCCAGCATCCCCCGCGTCCACGATGGCCGCGCCCCAGGCATAGGCAATGTCCTCCGCCTTGGCGTAGTCGCAATGCGGGTCGGTGCGGCTCGCGACGAGGACCGAGGGAAACGGGAAGGGATCGCGCGGGATCGGCGCGAAGGCGCGGTCGATGGCCGGGATGAAGTCAGGCCGTTCCACGTCGGGCAGGCTGACCAGGAAGGCGCCCTGGACCTTGCCCCTTGCCAAGACCGGGGCCGCATGCGCGATGGCCAGCACGCCGAGGCTGTGGCCGACCAGCACGACGGGCTTTTCGGCCCGCTTCACGTCCCGGGCGATGCGCTCGACCCAAGCGTCCTTATCGGGCGCGTCCCAGTTCTCCTGCTCGACCCGCCACGCGGTCGAGAGCTGGCGCTCCCATCGGCTCTGCCAATGGTCCGCACCGGAATTCGTGTAGCCTGGAACGATGAGGATGTCGCAATCGGAGGTTTTCATGACCCGGAGATAAAGGGCGCTCGAGCCTCGTTCAAGCGCTCCTCTTCAACTCCATGGTCTCCGCAGCCTTCAGGACTGCTTCGCGCTCCGCGATGTAGTCGCGGGTCAGGGGCACCACGTCGTTGCGCCGGGCGAGCTGGATCTGGAACACCACCGCATCCTGCCAGCGGAAAGCCGATTCCGACATGGCGAGATAGCATTCCCACATCCGGCAGAAGCGTTCGTCATAGAGCCGCAGAACCTCCTCCCGGTGCGCCAGGAAGCGCTCGCGCCAAGCCTGCAGGGTATACGCGTAGTGCAGGCGCAGGATCTCGATGTCGGTCACGATCAGCCCGGCGCGCTCGATGGCGGGCATCATCTCCGACAGCACGGGCAGATGGCCGCCCGGGAAGATGTACTTGGTGATCCACGGATTGGTCGGATAAGGCGTGCCGGAGCGACCGATGGTGTGCAGGAGCATCACCCCGTCCTCCTTCAGGAGGTTGCGGCAGGTCCGGAAATACTCGTCGTAGGAGGGTGGGCCCACATGCTCGAACATGCCCACCGAGACGATGCGGTCGAAGCGGCCGGAGGTGGAGCGGTAATCCTCGAGCTCGAAACGGACCCGGTCGAGCAGGCCCGCTCCCGCGGCCCGCTGGCGCGAGGCCCTCAGCTGCTCCTCCGAGAGCGTGACGCCCCTGACCGAGCCTGCCCCGGCCACCTGCGCCAGATAGAGCCCCATCCCGCCCCATCCCGAGCCGATATCGAGCACGCTATGCCCCCGGTCCACCATCAGCTTGGCCGCGATGTGCCGTTTCTTGGCGAGCTGCGCCTCCTCGAGACCCGCGTCCGGACGATCGAAATAGGCGCAGGAATACTGACGGTCACTGTCGAGGAAGAGGGCGTAGAGCCTGCCGTCGAGATCGTAATGATGGGCGACGTTGCGCTTTGCCCTCGCCACATCGTTCTCGGCCCGGCGCATCATCCAGTGCCGGATCCTGCGCAGGCGCTTTAAGGGCAGCTCGTCTAGTTGCCCGTGGATGTCTTGGAGGAGGAGCTGGAACAGGCCGAGGATCGTGCCCTGCTCGATCACGAGGCGCTCATCGACGAACAATTCGCCGAGCTTCAGTTCCGGATGGAGGCACAGGGCCATCTGGGCCGCCGGATCCGTGAAGCGGATTGAGACCGCCGGGCTGCCGCCATCGCCGAAGGTGAATTCTCTGCCTTCAGCGGTGATCATCTTCAGGGTGCCCCGCTTCACGGCGCGCGTGAAGGCGGCGGCAAGGATCTTCTCTGACAGCATGGTTGCAATCCCCGTGCCGTTGATCTCCTGCACGGGGATTGTCTCTTACTAGGGAAAAATGTCCAGCCGGGAGCTATAGCATCGGACCCAAAAGTGAATTCCACTTTTGGGTCCGATGCTCAATCTCTTAAGCGGCGCATCGTTCGGCGCGGATCCAGCGGGCCGCGCCGAACGATGCGCTAGGCTTTGCCGGCGCCGAAGACCCGCGTGAAGATCGTATCCACATGCTTGAAGTGGTAGCCGAGGTCGAAACAGGTCTCGATCTCGTCCGCCGACAGGTACTTCGTCACGTCGGCATCGTTCTTGAGCAGGGTCAGGAAGTCGCCTTCGCCGCGCCAGACCGGCATGGCGTTGCGCTGGACCAGCCGGTAGGCGTCCTCGCGGGAGGCGCCCTTCTGGGTGAGCGCCAGAAGAACCCGCTGCGAGTGAACGAGGCCGCCGAGGCGGTCCAGATTCTTCTGCATGTTCTCAGGATAGACCACGAGCTTGTCGATTACGTTGGTCAGACGGGCCAGAGCGAAGTCCAGGGTCACGGTGGCGTCGGGGCCGATCATGCGCTCCACAGAGGAGTGGGATATGTCCCGCTCGTGCCACAGCGCCACGTTCTCCATGGCCGGCATCGCATAGGCGCGCACCATGCGGGCGAGGCCCGTCAGGTTCTCGGTGAGCACCGGGTTGCGCTTGTGCGGCATGGCGGACGAGCCCTTCTGGCCGGCCGAGAAGAACTCCTCGGCCTCCAGAACCTCGCTCCTCTGCAGGTGGCGCACTTCCGTGGCCAGCCGCTCGATGGAGGAGGCGATGACGCCGAGCGTCGCGAAATACATCGCGTGCCGGTCGCGGGGGATCACCTGGGTCGAGACCGGCTCGACTGACAGGCCCATCTGCTCGGCCACGTATTCCTCGACGGAGGGGTCGATGTTGGCGAAGGTGCCGACCGCGCCGGAAATGGCGCAGGTGGAGATCTCCCGCTGCGCCTCGATGAGCCGAAGCTTGCAGCGCTCGAACTCGGCATAGGCCTGGGCGAGCTTGAGGCCGAACGTGGTGGGCTCCGCGTGGATGCCGTGCGAGCGGCCGATGGTCGGCGTCATCTTGTGCTCGAGGGCCCGGCGCTTGATGGCAGCGAGGAGCTCGTCCATGTCGCGCAGCAGGATGTCGGTGGCGCGGGCAAGCTGCACGTTGAACGTGGTGTCGAGCACGTCCGAGGAGGTCATGCCCTGGTGGACGAACCGGGCCTCGGGGCCGACGATCTCGGAGAGATGCGTCAGGAACGCGATGACGTCGTGCTTGACCTCGCGCTCGATGGCGTCGATCCGCTCCACGTCGAAGGTGGCCTTGGAGCCCTTCTCCCAGACCTTTTCCGCCGCTTCCTTGGGCACGACGCCGAGATTGGCGAGCGCCGTCGTGGCGTGGGCCTCGATCTCGAACCAGATGCGGAACTTGGTTTCCGGCGACCAGATGGCCACCATCTCGGGACGGCTGTAACGAGGGACCACTAGACTTCTCCTTAATGCGGGACGCGACGTTCACCGAAATCCTTGGAAACGTTGGGTTTGACCGCATTCAACGGTTGGGCCGGAACGTCCAGATAACGATGTGGATGCCTTTCGTGTGATGGCTATTTGATGACTGTCATGGTGACAAGGGATTTGCATCCTCAGCGTATGGATGTCTGATCCCGAAAATTCCCGTAACCGTCTG
>NZ_JAELXT010000030.1 GCF_016427565.1 Microvirga splendida | reverse complement strand
CCGCTGCAACCACAGCCCGGACAGAGTGCGCACTATCATCGGTGCACATCCCACATGAGTTCCGACGCTGTACTTAGTCCCCAAGGAACATGCCCCGGTAGGTCTTGTTGGCGTACCGGAGATTGTCCTCGGCATCGAAGATGGAGACGGCCTGTCCGCTCTCCGTGAGGGCCTCCACAAGGCGATGGAGGGCTTCGTCATCGGGGTTGAGAGGCAATGAGGTCATTCAGGTCCAAGGCAATAGGGAAAGGCAGGATAGCCAGTCCTTGCCAAGCTGTGGACAGACTGTCCACCCAGGGATTCCCGTATCCTGCCCATTCCGGCAGCAGCCTCATGGACTGCCCTCAGGGGTGCCGCCCGGATCATGCCGGAAGCGGCTGGACCTCGACGGTCACATGCGACAACTCGTGGAGATGGGACAGCCGCTCCTTGTAGGTCGAAGGTGCCTTGGGAGCTGGCGTAGCCAGCGATACGATCGCCGCGTGGTGTCCCGGGCCGACCTGCCAGACATGCAGGTCGGTGATCCGGTCACCCTCGCCTTCCAGTGCCTCGCGGATCTCGTCCGGCAGGTCCTCGCCCTCCGGAACGACGTCCAGGAGGATGGCTCCGGCGTCGAGGATGAGGCCCCAGGACCAGCGGGCGATCACCAGGGCGCCGACGATGCCGATCAGCGGGTCGAGCCAGAGCTAGCCATAGGTGCGGCCCGCCAGCAGGGCCACGATGGCCAGCACCGAGGTCAGGGCATCCGCCAGGACATGCAGGTAGGCAGCACGCAGGTTGTTGTCGCGCCCTGAGGCATGGGAGTGACCGTGATGGTGATGGCCATGGTGCGCATCACGGTCATGGTGCTGGTGGCCATGATGGTGCCCGTGGTGATGGTGGTCGTCCTTCAGAACCCAGGCGCTGGCGAGGTTCACCACGAGGCCGATGATCGCGACGGCGGTCGCCTGGCCGAAGTCGATGGGAACGGGGTTGGCCAGACGCAGCAGGCTCTCCCACCCGATCAGCAGGGCAATGAGGGCGAGGAGGATGGCACTCGCGGAGCCGGCGAGGTCGCCCAGCTTACCCGTGCCGAAGGTGAAGCGAGGGTCACGGGCGTGCCGGCGGGCGTAAAGGTACGCCAGCGCGCTGATCAGCATGGCGGCGGCATGCGTGGACATGTGCCAGCCGTCGGCGACGAGCGCAATTGAGCCGTAGAGCGTGCCGGCGACGATCTCGACTACCATCATGGTGGCGGTCAGGGCGATCACGAACCAAGTCCGGCGCTCGTTCCGCTCGTGGTTGTCGCCCAGGAAGACATGCGCGTGCTGCAAGGATTGCAGGGAAGGGCCATGCATCGGGTCACCTCTCAGGTTCGTCCGTGGGGGAGCCGCGTCTCATTTCAGGTAGGTGCGGACCACGTCGATCAGTTCCTGGGCGCCGCAGGCGCGGTCGGCGTCCGACTCCCGGGCGGGGTCGACCACATGATAGCGGATGTGCTCCTCCATCAACTCGGCCGTCAGGCCGTTGACCGCCCCGCGCACCGAGGAGACCAGCATCAGCACGTCGGCGCAGCCGATCTCCGCCTCCAGGGCGCGCTCGACCGCCTCAACATGGCCCCGGATCCGGCGCACCCGCGCCAGCAGCTTCGCCTTGTCCTTAGTGGTGTGGGACATGATCTCCTGTTCCGCAATAAATAAGGTAGCGGGTATATTACGCGGGTAGAACGCCGGCGAGTGCGAGACTGCCCTTGACCTTGCCACTGTTGGAACCCGCAGCATCCGAATCCTCACCATCGCAAAGGAGCGACAAGACATGTGCGGATGCTCAACCCACCAGTCCGGGAACACCGGACAGACGCCGATGCCCAAGGCCGGCAGCCTGACCCTGCGCGTCGAGGACATGACCTGCGGACACTGTGCCGGCACGATCAAGAATGCGGTCGAGTCCAGCCTGCCCGGAACGCAGGTCGACGCGGACCCGGCCTCGAAGCTTGTGTCGATCCGCGGCACGGCCGACCTGGCGGCGGTGAAGGCCGTCGTCGCCGAGGCCGGATACACGCCCTCCGAGGCGGCCTGACGCGGCACGGACAAGGCGGTCCGGAAGGTCGCACGCCCTCCATGACCGCCTTGTCGAAGCAGTCGGTTCGTGACACACATACGATTCTGACGGACGGGAGACTTCCCTTGCGGCTGATGGGCCTCATCATCGCTGTTCTGCTTGCGGTCACCGCGGGAATCCTCGTGATTTCCACGCCGCATGCGGCTGCCTCGGGTGAGCATCCCGCATCGGCGGCGACCATCCTCGGGCATGACCATGCAACGCACTCGCACGGGGGCGTAGCCGACGTGGAGCCTGCGTCGGCCCATTACCATGCCTCGGCCCGCAATGACTGTGGCGACCCCGCCTCGGGGGATCACGGCAGTGGCGGGACGGACTGCTGCACCATGGGTGCCTGCCACGCCGTCCAGGCGCTTACCGCTCCCGTGCTTCACATGCCCTGCGCCTCCGCGGCCGTTCTTGCCGTGGTCGGCGACCAACAGGTCGAAGGCGTCATCCCGGGCGGACTCGACAGGCCGCCACGAACCGCCTGACCCAGGAGCGGGCGATCATCGCCCGCACGCAGCGGCATGGCGGCTGCCAAGGCCAGCCCTGCCCGACGTGAAACTCAAGACGGTCACCCTCCCGAGCGAATGATCAGAACGCCGGACCCGTGACGACGGGCGGATGCGCCGCCCGTCCCGCTGTCATCACCGCGTCGATCCTGCCGTGGAGGTCCGTCCGGAGACGGATCCCATGCTGAAACTGATCCCAATGGCGGCGCTCGGCCTCGGCCTGGCTGCCTGCGTGCCGACCCAACATCCCTCCTACCTCGTCGCGGCTGCGGATCCCGCCGTGGGCACCCGTCCGCCGACCTACTCCGCCGTCACGGCAGGCGTGCGCGCGTACGACGTCGTTGATCCTCTCGACTGGCGGGAGCTCAACCGACGCGTCGCGCCCGGAGCCAATCCGGAGCGCGGCGATAGCGACGATGCCGCCCGACGCGGCCGATGATCCATGCGCAAGGACACCACAACAATGACTGACAATGACCATGCGGAACCTGCGCGCCGGCTGCGGCTGCTCGGAGGCGTCGCCTCCGCCCTGATGCTGGGCGGCTGCGTCTCATTCTCGGCCGACGGTGGGCTCTCGACCGCGCAGACGGTCGCGTACGCCGAGTTGAACAAGGACGTCGTGAAGGTTGCCAGCGAGGCCGATGCCCTCGCGACGCAACAGCACGCTCACGCCCTCCTCAGACGCCCCCTGACCGCCGACAGCGCCGTCCAGATCGCTCTGCTCAAGAACCGGGGCCTGCAAGCCGCCTTCAACGATCTCGGCGTCTCGGAAGCCGAGTACGTCCAGGCGACCCTGCCGCCGAACCCAACGGTGGCCCTGTCCCGTCTCGGCGGCAGCCTGGAACTGGAGATCGAGCGCCAGATCCTGATCGGACTGTTCGAGCTCGCCACCCTGCCGGCTCGGGCGGCCGTCGCAGAGCAGCGCTTCCGCGCGGCCCAGTTCCGGACCGCCGAGGCCGTCCTGCGGCTCGCCGCAGAGACCCGGCGGCAGTACTACCGCACGATCGCCGCCAACCAGCAGGTCGCCTTCATGCAGCAGGCGCTGGCGACCGCCGAGACGGCCTCGGAACTCACCAAGCAGCTCGGCGAGAGCGGCGCCATCAACAAGCTCGAGCAGGCCCGCGAGCACGCCTTCTACCAGGAACTCGGGGCCCAGCTCGCCCGTGCCCGGATCGAGCAGAAGGTCGAGCGCGAACGCCTGATCCGGCAGCTCGGCGTCTGGGGACGCGACGTCGACTTCCGCCTGCCGAACTCCCTGCCGCCGCTCCCGGCCCGCATCGCGACCGCCAAGGACATCGAGCGCCGTGCGTTGGAGAGCCGCGTCGACCTCCAGGCGCTGCGCCATGACCTGAACGCCGTTGCGGGGCAGTACGGCCTGACCAGCGCCACCCGCTACGTCACCGACGTTGAGCTCGCCGGCATCTCGAGCTACGAGCGGGCCAAGTCCGTCTCGGTCGACCACGGCGAGGTCGAGGTCGAGAAGGAGAAGATCAACCGTCGCGGCCTCGAGGTGGAGTTCACCATCCCGATCTTCGACTTCGGGGCCACGGCGACGCGCGGCGCGCAGGAGGCCTACATGGCGGCCGCGAACCGCCTGGCCGAGCGGGCCGTCAATGTCCGCTCAGAGGCGCGTGAGGCGTACGCCCGCTATCGCGGCAACTACGACCTCGCCCGCCACTACCAGGGACGCGTCCTGCCCCTCCAGAAGACCATCCAGGACGAGGCCCTGCTCCAGTACAGCGGCATGCTCGTCGACGTGAGCCAGCTCATCCTCGACGCCCGTGCCCGCATCCTCAGCAACGTCGACGCCATCAACGCCCGCCGCGACTTCTGGGTCGCCGCCACGGACCTCAAGGCCGCCCTCATCGGCGGCGGGGCCGGTGGTGGTGCGGAAAGCGGTGGCGGAGAGGCCGTGGCTGCCGCCGGGGGCGGCGGCGCGGCCGCGCACTGACAACAACGGAGAGACCACGATGACGGACCTATCGCGCAGGAACTTCCTCGGCGCCGGGGGCTTGGCTCTCGCCGGCGCCTCCATGGTCAGCGGACGCACGCAGGCCGCTAGCCTGCCCGAGGCGCCGACCATGACCGAGGGCACCATGCAGCCGCCGCTCTACCCCAAGAGCGGACCGGACTACCAGCCCGTCGTGACCCTCAACGGCTGGACCCTACCGTGGCGCCAGAACGGCGACTGGAAGGAGTTCCACCTCGTCGCCGAACCTGTCGTGCGCGAACTCGCGCCCGGCATGAAGGCGCACTTGTGGGGCTACAACGGCCAATCCCCGGGACCGACCATCGAGGCGGTCGAGGGCGACAAGGTGCGCATCTTCGTGACCAACAAACTGCCGGAGAACACGGCGGTGCACTGGCACGGACAGCTCCTGCCCAACGGCATGGACGGCGTCGGGGGACTGACCCAGCCGCACATCCCGCCGGGCAAGACCTTCGTGTACGAGTTCATCTGCCAGAAATCCGGTACCTTCATGTACCACCCGCACTCGGACGAGATGGTCCAGATGGCGATGGGCATGATGGGCTTCTTCGTCGTGCACCCGCGCGACCCGGCCGAGCGCCGGGTCGACCGCGACTTCGTCTTCCTGCTCAACGCGTTCGACATCGAGGCCGGGTCTTACGTGCCGAAGGTCAACACGATGCTCGACTTCAATCTCTGGTGCTGGAACTCGCGCGTGTTCCCCGGCATCGACCCGCTCGTGGTGCGCCAGGGCGACAAGGTCCGCGTCCGGTTCGGCAATCTCACAATGACGAACCACCCGATCCACATGCACGGCTACGACTTCAAGGTCACCGGCACCGACGGCGGCTGGGTGCCGGAGGGGGCGGCCTGGCCGGAGGTATCGGTGGACGTCGCGGTCGGGCAG
The DNA here is from genome assembly GCF_016427565.1 of Microvirga splendida. Lineage (GTDB taxonomy): Bacteria > Pseudomonadota > Alphaproteobacteria > Rhizobiales > Beijerinckiaceae > Microvirga > Microvirga splendida. The sequence goes on along the minus strand of NZ_JAELXT010000030.1, from coordinate 48,096 downwards.
ATGCGCGCGTTCGAGTTCGTCGCGGACGCCCCCGGAGACTGGGCGATCCACTGCCACAAGTCGCACCACACCATGAACGCCATGGGCCATGACGTGAAGACCTACATCGGCGTGAACATGAAGAGGACCGCCGCCGCCATCAAGAAGGTGGCGCCGGGCTACATGCCGATGGGCTCGGCCGGCATGGGCGAAATGGGCTCGATGGAGATGCCGCTGCCCGACAACACGCTGCCGATGATGACGGGGTTCGCCCAGTTCGGGCCCGTCGAGATGGGTGGCATGTTCTCGGTCGTGAAGGTGCGCCCCGGGCTGGCGGCCGACGATTACAGGGACCCGGGCTGGTACAAGCACCCGGAGGGGACCGTCGCCTACGAGTGGACCGGCGAGCAACTCGCCGAGCCCGCCAGGGCGACCCCGCCCGACAGCGGCGTCAAGGCGACGGAGTTCCGCGCCATCGACCGACGCAAGAGACCCGTCCGCACCGCCGGCGGCCACGACAACCACTGACCCCGACAGGAACCGATGCCGAAGGAGCAATCGATGAACACACGCATTTCCGCCCTCGTGGGCGCCGCCGCACTGGCGCTTTCGACCGGACCGGCGTTGGCCGCCCCGGCCGAGCCCGGCCACAGCCACAGGACGTTCGCGGCTGGCGAGCCGGGCGACCCGAACAAACCCGTCGCGCGCACCATCGAGGTCACCATGAAGGAAACCGATGACGCGAAGATGCTGTTCGAGCCGAGCAAGGTCGAGATCAGGCGCGGCGAGCAGGTGAGGTTCGTTCTCAGGAACGCCGGGCAGGTCGAACATGAGTTCATGCTCGACTCGGCCGCGAACAACGCCAAGCACAAGATCCAGATGGAGAAGAACCCGGACATGGAGCACGACGACCCGAACGGGAAGCGGCTCGCACCCAGCGCCTCAAACGAGATCGTCTGGCGCTTCACCAAGGCCGGCACCTTCGAGTTCGCCTGCCTGATCCCGGGCCACTACGAGTCCGGCATGAAGGGCACCGTCGTCGTCAAGTGACGGACCCGATCCCCTCGCCATCAAGATCCAAGAAGGAGTTTCCCATGAAGCGTATCGCCATCAGCCTGATTGCCGCGCTGAGCCTCTCCGGCGCCGCCCTCGCGCAGAACCTGCCGACGGTCACCGGTACCGTCGAGAAGGTCGACACCACCCAGGGCAAGATCACGATCGACCACGGCCCGATCCAGAACCTAAACATGGAGGCCATGACCATGGTGTTCCGCGCCCAGGACCCGAACCTGCTCAAGGGCCTGAAGGCCGGCGACAAGGTGCAGTTCACCGCCGACCGGGTGAACGGCCAGATCTCCGTCACCTCGATCAAGAAGGGCTCGTAAGGCCCGCACCGCCCCGCGGCATGGCTCCGCGGGGCGATCCTCCTGAATGAGAGGCACTCATCATGAAACGCTTGACCCTCACCCTCACCGCCGTCGGGGCCCTGCTGGCCGTCGGAGCGGGCGGCCCGAACGGGATCGCGCAGGCGCAACCCGCCAAGGGAGCGCCGGCGGCCTACGAGCGCGTCCGCGAGGTCATGGACGACCGCTTCAAGGACATGAAGCTCGCCGGCGATCCTGACAAGGATTTCGCGGCCCTGCTCATCGCCCACCACGAGGACCTAATCTTCCTCGCCCGCACGCAGCTCGAGCACGGCGCGGACGAGCAGCTCCGCCAGGTTGCGCAGAAGATCCTCGACGAGCAGCAGAAGCAGATCAGCGAGCTGAAGGAGTGGCAGGTCCGTAACCGTCAGGCGGACTATCGCGCCAAGCTGGACCAGCCTCCGCATGGCTCGGGACCGCTCGACCAGAAGGGGGCTTCCATCCCGGCCCCGCAGGCCCAAGCCGCCGCCCCGGGGCAAGCCGCTGCCCAACCTGCCGCAGCGAACCTCCCGACCGTGTCCGGCACGATCGAGAAAGTCGATGCGGGCGCCGGAAAGGTCACCATCGACCATGGTCCGATCCCGAACCTCGACATGGACGCCATGACCATGGTGTTCCGGGTTCAGGATCCTGCCCTGCTCCAGGGCGTGAAGGCCGGGGACAAGGTGCAGTTCCAGGCCGACCGCGTGAACGGACAGATTTCGGTCGTGAGGTTCGGGACCGGCGGAGCGCAATCGACTCCGGCTCAGCCAACGGCGGCAAACCTCCCCATGGTCACCGGCACGGTGGAGAAGGTCGACGCAGCCCAGGGCAAGGTGACCATCGACCACGGACCGATCCCGAACCTGAACATGGACGCGATGACGATGGTTTTCCGGTCGCAGGATCCGGCGCTGCTCAAGGGCGTGAAGGCCGGCGACAGGATCCGGTTCCAGGCCGACCGCGTGAACGGCCAGATCAGCGTCGTCAGAATCCAGAAAGGACGGTAGCGGATGTGACGGTCGGGCAGCCCACCAGGCGTTGACCTTGCCATCGTGGGAAGCCGCAGACTGCCCGCATCGAACGTGAACGCCAGTGGGGAATGCCATGAACGACGACCACGCCACCAAGGGACACGGGCACCAAGGCCATGCCCATCACGGTCATGGCGCCCACACGGGACACCAGCATCATGAGCCTGCGGCGAATGCCGGGAAGGTAAGGGATGCCGTCTGCGGGATGATGGTCGATCCGCACGTTACCCCGCACCGCACCAAGCATGGCGGGAAGCCGTACTACTTCTGCTCGGCCGGATGCCGGTCGAAGTTCGAGACCGATCCCGCCCGATACCTCTCGGCGGAGGAGGTCAAGAAGACCGATGAGCCAGTGCCGGAGGGAACGGTCTACACCTGCCCCATGCATCCGGAGGTCCGGCAGGTCGGCCCCGGCTCCTGCCCGATCTGCGGCATGGCACTCGAGCCCGTCCTGGTGACCACGGACTCTGGCCCAAATCCCGAACTCACCGACATGACGCGGCGGTTCTGGATCGGCCTCGTTCTCACCATCCCGGTCTTCGTGCTCGAGATGGGTGGGCATCTCCTTGGGATCTCGCATTACATCGCCCAGCAGACCTCGAACTGGATCCAGATGACCCTGGCCACGCCCGTCGTGCTGTGGGCGGGCTGGCCGTTCTTCGTCCGCGGCTGGCAGTCGCTCGTCAACCGTAGCCTCAACATGTTCACCCTGATCGCCCTCGGCGTCGGGGCGGCCTGGACCTACAGCATGGTGGCAACCCTCGCGCCGGGCGTGTTCCCGGCCCTGCTGCGCGGTCCGGACGGCGCCATCCCAGCCTACTTCGAGGCCTCGGCGGTGATCACCGTGCTCGTCCTCCTCGGGCAGGTGCTCGAACTGCGGGCACGGGAGCAGACCTCGGGCGCCATCAGGGCCTTGCTCGACCTCGCGCCCAAGACCGCCCGTCGGGTGCGCGAGGACGGCACGGACGAGGAAGTTGGCCTCGACACCATTGCCGTCGACGACCGCCTGCGGGTGCGCCCGGGCGAGAAGGTGCCCGTGGACGGCGAGGTCCTGGAGGGGCGCTGCTCGGTCGACGAGTCGATGGTCACGGGCGAGTCGATGCCCGTAACGAAGGAACCCGGCTCGAAGGTGATCGCCGGCACCCTCAACCAGACCGGCAGCTTCATCATGCGGGCCGAGAAGGTCGGGCGCGACACCATGCTCTCGCGCATCGTCCAGATGGTGTCGGAGGCCCAGCGCAGCCGCGCCCCGATCCAGCGTCTGGCCGACCAGGTCTCGGGCTGGTTCGTGCCCATCGTGATCGTCATCGCCCTCCTGGCCTTCGCGGCCTGGGCGATCTGGGGACCGGAGCCTCGCCTGTCCTATGCCGTCATCGCCGCGGTTGCGGTGGTGATCATCGCCTGTCCCTGTGCACTCGGGCTCGCAACGCCGATGTCGATCATGGTCGCCGTCGGACGCGGCGCCCAGGGCGGCGTGCTGATCAAGAACGCCGAGGCGCTGGAGCGGATGGAGAAGGTCGACACCCTTGTCGTCGACAAGACCGGAACCCTGACCGAGGGGAAGCCGAGCGTCACCGCTATCGTGCCCATCGGTGATCTTTCGGAGGCCGAGCTGCTGCGGCTTGCCGCCAGTGTCGAGCGGGCCAGCGAGCATCCGCTCGCCACCGCCATCGTGGCGGCCGCCATGGAGCGCAGTATCCCCCTTGCCGAGGTGTCGGATTTCGACTCGCCCGTCGGCAAGGGCGCCCTCGGCATGGTCGAGGGCCGACGCTTGGCGCTCGGGAACGCCAGGTTCCTGGCCGAGCAGGGCATCCCCGTCGAGGCCATCGCCGGCAAGGCGGACGAACTTCGCCGGGAAGGCGCAACCGCGATCTTCGTCGGCATTGACGGACGCCCGGTCGGAATCCTCGCCATCGCCGATCCGGTCAAGGCCACCACGCCGGAGGCCTTGAGGAGACTGCGCGCGGAAAACATCCGGGTCGTGATGTTGACAGGCGACAACCGCACGACGGCGGAAGCCGTGGCGCGCCGGCTCGGCATCGACGAAGTCGAGGCGGAGGTCCTGCCCGACCAGAAGAGCGCCGTGGTCGAGCGCCTGCGCCGGGAAGGCCGCGTGGTCGCGATGGCTGGTGACGGGGTCAACGACGCACCGGCGCTTGCGGCGGCAGACGTAGGCATCGCCATGGGCTCAGGGACCGACGTCGCCATCGAGAGTGCGGGCGTGACGCTGCTCAAGGGCGACCTGACGGGGATCGTGCGGGCGCGACGGCTCTCCCAGGCAACCATGCGCAACATCCGACAGAACCTGTTCTTCGCGTTCATCTACAACGCCGCGGGCGTGCCGGTCGCGGCCGGGGTGCTGTACCCGTTCTTCGGGATGTTGCTCTCGCCGGTGCTCGCCGCCACCGCCATGGCGCTGTCGTCGGTGAGCGTCATTGCCAACTCACTGCGCCTCCGGATGGCAAGGATCGGGTGATGGGCGTGCAGTGAGCCCCCGCTCTGGCCTCCGGGGCGGGATCCGCAAAGAACAACACGATCATGTGAGTTGTCCATAGGCCATTCTATCACTAGGTCTGAATGATGCCGCTGCTCCGGTCCCTCTGTGCATTTCTTGTTATCCTGGCCTTTGTGCTGGGAACGATGGTGCCTGTACCGAATGAGATGGTGGCTCATGACATGCACGAGATGACCGCCTCAGTAGCTATGGACTCCGAGGCTGCCGATTGCGACCACTGCGAAGGCGATGCAGCCACGCCCATGCCCTGCGCGAAAGCATTCTGCGCCGGATCGGCCATGATCCTTGCCCATGCCGCCGCAGGAACGCCCGTGGCCGTGACAGAGCGACTCGCATCGAGCCCCGACTTGGACGGCTCCGGGCTCACGCGCCTTCCCGAGCCTCCTCCTCCTCGAACCATCCTGATCGGCTGAAGCCGCGCCATGCGCGGCCACGGCGGATGTGCGCCTGCGCGCGTCCGCGATCCCGACCATGACTTGAGGAGAACGAGATGCAGACGTCATCTTCCGTCGTGCCCTCGATGCGCTTGGCCGCATCCCGGGTTCCATCCCTGCTGAGGAGCCGGCGCCGCCTGATGCTGGTGGCCGCCATCGTCCCCTTGACGGGCAGCCTTGCGCTCGGCTGGCCCTGGCTTGTTGCTGCGGGCATCGCCCCGCTGCTGCTCTCCGCTGCACCCTGCCTGGCGATGTGCGTCCTCGGCCTGTGCACGAAAGACATGTCTGGGCTGTCCTGCTCAACCACGCCCGCTCAGCGCGAAATTCAACAATGAACGCCCGGGCCAAGCCCGTGGGCTCGCCCCCTGATCCCAAGGATTCAGACATGAAGAAGATCACCACCAACAAGCTCGCGCTTACCGCAGCCGCTGCGCTCACGCTCGCCACCATCGGATACAGCGTCCGCTCGGAGGCAACTGAGACCCTGGAGGTTTCCAAGCTTCCGGCCCACACGCACATCCACGGTCTCGCCGTGGATCGCCAGGACCCATCCAAACTGCTCATCGCCACCCATCACGGGCTGTTCCGTGCCGGCGCCGACGGCAAGGCGGAGCGGGTTTCCGAGGTCCAGGACTTCATGGGCTTCAACCCACATCCGAGCGACCCGAAGACGCTTTATGCCAGCGGGCACCCGGCGCAGGGGGGCAATCTCGGCTTCATCACCACGACCGACCAGGGGAGAACCTGGACGCAGGTGTCACCCGGCGTAAACGGTCCGGTGGACTTCCACCAGATGACGGTCAGCCCCGCCGACCCGAACACGATCTACGGCTCCCACAAGGGGCTTCAGATCAGCCGTGACGCGGGCAAGACCTGGAAGATGGTCGGCCCCACGCCCGACAAGCTGATCGATCTCGCCGCCTCGGCGAAGAATGCGGACACGCTCTATGCCGCGACGGAGGAGGGCCTGCTCGTCAGCAAGGATGCCGGCAAGACCTGGAAGCCGCAGCTCGGGGGCGCACCCGTGAGCCTCGTGGAGGTCACGCCCGACGGCACGCTCTACGCCTTCGTCATCGGGCGCGGGCTGGTGCGCTCGGCGGAGGAGCCGCTCAACTTCACTGAACTAGGTAATGATTTCGGCGGCGGCTACTTCCTGCATCTCGCCGTTGACTCGACGAACCCGGATCGGCTGTTCGCCTCGACCGGCAAGGGTCGGGTGCTGACCAGCACGGACCAGGGCCGGACCTGGAGCAGTTTCGGCGCGTCGAACTCGTGAGCGAGCATCAGATCATGGGCATGATGGATGGCATGGGATGGATGATGGCGGGAATGGGCCTGGTCTGGCTCCTGGTCGTCATCCTGCTCGTCCCCGGGGTCGCGGCGTTGGTGAAATACCTGCGCCGATGAACCCGAGGCAAGCCGCAGGAACAGGGCGGCGGGACTACAACATCACGATGGGGGCTCCACGACAGCAACGACAGCAAATGGGAGACATCCGATGAGAACCTTTCCCCCACTGGCCCTGACCGGGCTTCTGGCGCTGGCCGGGACGGCCGCCCTGGCTCAGGCGACGGCGCCAGCCCCTTCAACGCCGGGTCCCGCGCCAGCCGCTCCGATGCAGGGCATGGGGACGATGCAACCCGGCACCGGCCAAGCAAACCCCAGTGGTCAGGCTCCCGGGCAACAGGGTGGAATGATGAGCGGCATGATGCAGGGCGGCTGCCCCATGATGCAGCGCAACGCTCAGATGGCGTCCAACATGGAGCAGATGCAGAGGCAGATGGCCGAGATGACGGCCGTGATGCGGCAGATGCAGGAGCAGATGAACCGGACACGGTGATCTGACGAAAGCATGTGAGGAGCGGGGCCGATCGCTCCGCTCCTCACCGGTTGAAGATCGTACGTTGGGAGATTGTGCCGGAACCTGACCGGATCCGGCCATGAGCATGATGCATGCCACTCGAAACACCGCTTTTGTCTTGGTGCCCTCAGCCTGTGCCCTTCTGATCGGCACGGCGCTCCTGTGGGACGACGGGAGTTCTGACAGGATTGTCCTGGGTCGACAGCTCTACGGCGCCTATTGCGCCTCCTGCCACGGCGCGGCTCTCCAGGGCGAGTCCGACTGGCAGAGCCCCAAACCGGACGGGCTGATGCCGGCGCCTCCGCACGACGCGAGCGGCCACACCTGGCACCATTCGGACGAGGAGCTGTTCCGGATCACCAAGTTCGGCATGGACGCGGTCGTGCCGAACCACCGGAGCGCCATGCCGGCATTCGGTGGTTCGCTGTCGGACCGGGAGATCGAGGCCATCCTGGCCTTCATCAAGAGCACGTGGCCTGAGCGCGAGCGCACTTACCAGCAGGAACGAAGCCGCTCCTCATCCTGAAGGCTGACCGCCTCGTCTCACGAGCGCCGGCCGAGGTCGCCCATCAGGCGAGTGATCTCGTCCACCAGACGCTGGCGCTCTCTGTCGGGGAGATCTCGGGACAGGCTCGCCTCGATGCAGGCCTTCACGTGATCGTTCAGCATATCGGTCTGCACCCGCCGCAACGCGGCGATGACCGCATTGACCTGATCCGCCACGTCACCGCAGTAGCGCCCGTCCTGGATCATCTGCTGCAAGCCCCGTACCTGCCCTTCGATACGGCGCAGGCGCGGTAGCTACCGCGTGTGATCGCCTGGAGCGTGCTGAGCCAGAACCGCACCTATGAACCACGAACCGCGGCTGTGATGGGTTGAGGGCAGCATCGCCCCTGCCCGGCATCAGCCGCCTGGAGCTCGCCGAGGTCTGCGAGAGGAAGACGAGATGGAGAACGGTCGCGCCGTCGCATTGGTGCTCTGGTGACCCTAATGGCCGAAAGGGCCGATCCGCTAATGAGAACCAGTGGGCGCGGATATCCATGATGGCCAGGAGCACTGCTCCATGAAGGGCCGGATACATTAGCGCAAGACCAACCTCGCCATCTCCAAAGCCTCTTGCGACGCACGGTCGGTCCATACATTGGGGTCAAACTGAGCCGTTGGATAGAGCCTTCTGAAGGCCAGCTTACTCTATCATTACTGAAGTTCGGCCTTCGTCTGCCTCGTGCCACCAGGAGACATTCTCAGAAGACGGGTTAGTTGAAGTTGTCATTGAAGGCATCATCTTGCGTCGGTTTGCCGCGACAGGCGATGCCAAGACCGGTCACCTTATGTCTGCACGTCGAGCTCGGTCGCTGGCCACGCCGAAATAGCAGAGCCCGTCACCGGAACTTGCCGTGTGGTTAGGGAAGATGATGAACCCGTCGGTCGGCGCATTCAGCACCTCTCCACTAGCTCGGCGCGCGATGATCTGCCCAGCGGCAACCCTGTCGCCTGTCTTCCAAGTGCCTTCGAGGCAATCGCCCTTGGCCTCGCAGACAAGGACATCCGCAACCCGGATGACGGTCTCGACCGTGACGCTTGGCGATGAAGAATCGATCATCCTGAGATGAGCCAGGGCGCGGACGATTGCCGAGTAGCCGATTTCCACCGCGCGGGGGTCGTCATGCGAGCCGCATTCCAGGGTCACTCCATAACCGCCCGAGAAACGCATGTACTCCGTGGTGCCGACCCCCTCCGAGATCGTCCGGCTTGTCAGACCAAGCCTTTCCCGCTCCTTCAGGAAGCGTGCATAGATATCGAGCCAGCCGTGAATGACTATGGAGGTACCGAGCCTCGCCGCGAACTCTCCTTCCGGTGTCGCATGGCGGAATGGCTCCATAGGTCCTGTATTGTTGGGAGGTCCGGCGAAAACGAACGGTTCGCCTTCTCCCCGAAACGAGTGAATATCGAGCAGAACATCGTGCTCCCTCAAAAGCGAGCAGATGCGGTTGCCCACCCGATCCTCATAGTCCTCGGGGATCGTCTTCTCGCGCAGGTCCCGGTTCAGGTTCCGATCACCCTCCCGGGTATTCTGGCGATAGGCCTTCATGTTTGCGACCGGCAGAAAGGTCACCTCGCCCCGGCGCACTGAAAGGCGGCCCATATGGCAATCGCCGATGGCCCGGAGAATGGCCTGCGGTCCGCAGGTCTCGTTGCCGTGAACAGCGCCAACCACGATTAATTTTGGACCTGGAACGAGGCCGGTGAAACGGATAGTTTCGAGGGGAGTTTCCGGATCAAGCCGCACTCGATCTGCAGATTCCTCATAATCGATATCGATGAGCATACCTGGTTGCAGACGCCGGGAAAATTCAAGCATGTGCTCCCGTGGGATCCCGATGCAGCCGGCGGTGCCGCTCATGTCTGTACGGGCGGCATGAATGAAGATGGCGCTGCCGCGGCCCCTCTCTGCGACAGCATCGTTGAAGCCAATCGGAACGATAACCTCGAAGAGACCCTCTTGGCGGCGTCTCGTCAGTCTCTCGTCTGCGCGCTCATCATCTTCGGAGAAGACAAGCCGGTTATAGTCAGGCCCCTCCTCCTCCCAGATCATGGCATCGGAGAGGGGAACAAACGGGAAGGCGAGATCGCGCGGGAAATTCGGAGCGGCAACAGGGTCGAACAAGCCATAGCGCAGTGGAAAGACGCCAATGGGCGTCCGCTTGTCTCCCTCGCGCTTATAGGATGTCTGCACCAGCCCTCCAGCCCCGATTGTGCACGGCACCGACCAATCACCTACGATCAGCTTGCCGATATGAGAGGGCCCGCCCGCCCGCGGGACACGAACGAGGATCTTCGGTACGCTGGTCATCGCAGAGGACTTTCCGAGAAGCTTTCAGAAGCTGATATGAGGTGAGCACATTGCTGGCTACACGGACGAGACCAGCGCCTCGTTTCGTACGGCCAATTCATGGACCCGGCGGCACCGGACGAAATGAGCGCCCCCGATTTCCTCCAGCTGCGGCACCGGTGGCATGCGGCAGATGTCTCGCGCCTCGGGGCAGCGCGGATGGAAGCCACATCCGGTTGGCATGTTGAGCGGGTTCGGGATCTCGCCTGTGATCTTTTCACCCCGGCTGCGTTTGAAAGGATCCGGGATCGCGGAAATGAGAGCGCGGGTATAGGGGTGGCGGGGATTCGTGAAGATCGTCTCCCAATCTCCCGTCTCAACGATGCGGCCGAGATACATGACAGCGACCCGATCGCTCATGTGCTCGACGACCCCGAGATCATGGCTGATCATGATATAGGAAAGGCCAAGCGTTTCCTTGAGCTCAAGCAACAGGTTGATGATCTGCGCCCGAATAGACACGTCTAGAGCCGACACGGGCTCGTCCAGAATGATGATCTTCGGATCCAGAATGAGCGCCCGCGCGATGCCGATCCTCTGTCGCTGTCCGCCCGAGAACTCGTGCGGGTATCTGTCGGCGTGATCGGGCCTCAGGCCTACACGCGCGAGCATCTCGCCGATGCGCCCCTCGATCTCGCCTGTCGCCGTATTGCCATGGAGACGGAGCGGCGCCTCCAGAGTCTTGCGAACCGTCTGCCGCGGGTTGAGGGAGGAATACGGGTCCTGAAAGACCATCTGGGCGATGCGCGCCCGCGCCTTTCGGTCCATCCCCTCCCCGGAGACCTCGTGCCCATCGAGCACGATCCGACCGCGGGTTGGCGCCTGCAAGCCGAGGATCGTGAGCGCCAGGGTCGACTTCCCGCACCCCGACTCGCCGACGAGACCGAGGCACTCGCCCCTCTTCAGTTCGAGATCGACACCGTCCACTGCATGCAGGTGCCGGCGCGGACCGCCAAAGAGGCCGCCGCCGACAGGAAAATGGACCGCGAGATCCTCGACCTTCAAGATCGTGTCTTCAGAGGGATTATTCATGATAGTGACACCGTACGAAGCCGTCATTGCCAAGCGCAGTCGCGGCCGGATCCTCGGCCCTGCAGCGCTCGGTGGCGGCGTAGCAGCGGGGATTGAAGCGACATCCCGTCGGAAATGCCGACACGGGCGGAACAACGCCGGAAATTTCCTTCAGTCGTTGACGACCATGACGTGCGCGGGCGCCGAGCAGCGGCAGGGAGGCCACAAGGCCGCTCGTATAGGGATGACTTGGCGAGCGGAACACATCCTCGGCGGTGCGCTCCTCTACGAGCTTGCCCGCATACATGACGCCTACACGCCGGCACATGTTGGCGATGAGGCCGAGATCGTGGCTGATCATCAGAACGGCGGTTCCCTTGGCCGCGGAAAGCTCGCGGATAAGGTCGAGGATCTCGGCCTGCACCGTCACGTCGAGCGCCGTCGTAGGCTCGTCGGCCAGCAGAAGGTCCGGGCTGCAGGCAAGCGCAATCGCAATCATGACGCGCTGGCGCATGCCGCCCGAGAGCTGGTGCGGATAGTCCTTGATCCGGCGCTCCGGAGCCGGAACGCGAACGCTCGCGAGCGCCTCGACTGCAAGACGCTCCGCCTCCTTCCAGCTTGTCCCCTTGTGCAGCACGAACATCTCAGCGATCTGCCGGCCGACGGGTGAGAGCGGATTGAGAGCCGTCATCGGCTCCTGGAAGATCATCGAGATACGATTGCCTCGCAGCTTGCGCATCTCGGAGGCCGAAAGGTTTTGAATTTCGCGGCCGTCGAACCTGATCGTCCCACCGCCGATCATGAGCGGATCCCGCAGCAAGCCGATGAGAGCCAGGGACGTGATGCTCTTGCCACAGCCGGATTCGCCGACGAGACCCATCGTCTCGCCTCGATCGATGGTGAAGGAGATGTCCTGCACAGCGGGGAACCGCTTGCCGCCGACAGCAAGATCGATCCTGAGGTTCTCGACCTCGAGAAGGGGCTGCGCCGTCATGCGCGCCGTGTCCGTGCCTGCGGGTCGAGAATGTCGCGCAACCCATCGCCGAGCAGGTTAAGGCCCAAGACCGTCATGAAGATCGCCAATCCAGGGAAGATGGAGATCCAAGGTGCAGTCGTGATCTGGTCGCGCGCATCCGACAACATGCTGCCCCAGCTCGGGTAAGGCGGCCGGATGCCAAGACCGAGGAACGACAACGCAGCTTCGGCGAGCACTGCGCCGCCCATGCCCAGAGTCCCGATGACGATGATCGGCCCCAGCATGTTGGGGAGGAGCTGCGTCAGCATGATGCGGATATCCCCGTAGCCTAGCACCTTCGCAGCCTGGACGTAGCCCTGGCTCTTCAAAGAAAGTGCCGAGGCTCGCGCAAGCCGGCAGGTGAACGACCAATTGGTGAGGCCAAGGGCAATCAGCAGGCTGGTCAGCCCCGGATTCAGGATCGCCATGATGGCGAGGGCGAAGATCAGCGACGGGATCGCCAGCATCATGTTGGTCAAGCCGTTGACGACATCGTCCCACCAGCCCCCCCAATAACCAGCCGATAGGCCAAGGCACACCCCGATGACGGTGTTGATGAGCTGCGAAACGATGCCCACGGTAAGCGAAATCCGGGCTCCGTAGAGGACACGACTGTAGATGTCTCGTCCCTGAGCGTCTGTTCCAAACCAGAATTCTCCGCCGGGCGGCTCCTCCGCGTACATGAGATTGGCGTCCATCACCGGATCCGTATGCGCCAGCCAGGGCGCGAAGATGCCGGCGATGATCACGCCGCTGAACAATACGCCCCCGATCACGAGGTTTGCTCTGAACTTCATGTCGGTGCCTCAGGTATACTTGATACGCGGATCGATGATCGCGCACAGCGCATCGACAAGGATGTTGATAAGAAGGAACAGGAGCACGATCACCAGGATCGTCCCCTGGACCACGGGAATGTCGCGCAACGTCACGCTATCGACAAGGAGCGATCCAAGTCCCGGCCATGAGAACAGCTTCTCGATCACCACGGCCTGGCCGATGACCGTGCCGAACTGGAGGCCGATTGTCGTGAGGATGATGACAAGGGCATTGCGCGTGAGATGCCAACGAACGACCTTGCTCTCACTCATGCCCTTCGAGCGGGCGGTGCGGACGAAATCCGCATGCATGATATCGAGCACGGCAGCCCGGGTCGTGCGCGCCAGCAGCGCCAAAGGCGCAACGCCGAGGGCGATGGACGGCAGAATGAGATAGCGTGGGTTCCCGCCGCCATAGCCGAAGCTCGGAAGCCAGCCGAGCACAAGCGCGAACAGGTACATCAGCATCAGACCGAGCCAGAACTTCGGCAGCGACAGGCCCGACACCGCGCCGACCATGGAAACCGTATCGACCCAGCTTCCTGGCCTCATGGCTGCGATGAAGCCAAGCGGCACCCCCACGACAATGGCAAACAGCATGGACGCAAATGCGAGCTGCGCTGTCGGCCAGAGCCGCTCGGCGATCACGCTGGCGACCGGCTGGCGCGTCCGGAACGAGGTCCCGAGATCGAGTGACGCGAGCTGGGCGGCATATTTGCCGAAGCGGACATAAACCGGGTCTTCCAGCCCGAACTCCTTGTTCATGCGGGCCATGACTTCGGCATCCAGCACGCTGCGCCCATCATCGCTCATGCTCGATGCGAACGTTCCTGGAATGACGCTGAACATCACGAAGATGAGGGCCGCCACTGCCATGATTATCGGCAATGTCTGCAGCAGACGCCGCACGATGAAGGAAAGCATTCAAAACTCCACCTGACGTCCTGAGGCAATCTCAGGACGTCAGGATCTGCAGTTCAAGAGGTGAGCGCTTGCTCAATCCCAGCTTACTTGGCGGCGGGCGACGACGCGTCGACCCACATGTCCTCGTAGTTCTGGATCGCCAGCTCGGTCGCGTTCGGCTGCAAGCCCTTGACCCAAGGCTGGTACGCCATGACGGCCTTGTTGTAGTTGAACCACCACATCGGCACCTCCTCGCGGAGAATGGCATTCGCCTTCTTCAGGTTGTCGATCTTCTTGGCCTGATCGTCGGTCGCGGCCGCCTCATCCAGAAGCTTGTCGAACCCTGCGTTCTTGAACTGCGTGTAGTTGCAGGCCGATTGCGGCGTCGCGGAGTGGAAGCACTTGAGAGAGGTCAGCGGATCCGGCCCCGAAGTGTTCGACCAGATGAAGGCTTGATAATTGCCGCTACGGGCGACCTCGGATAGCACGGTTCCTTCGACAGGCTTGATCTTAACCTTGATGCCGACCTTCTCGAGCATTGGGATCACGGCCTCGACGATCGGGATACCCCAGCTTTCGTTGGAGGTCGCCGTCCACTCGAACTCGAACCCGTCCGGATAGCCCGCCTCGGCGAGGAGCTTCTTCGCCTTCTCGGGGTCGTACGGATAGGGCTTCATGTCTTTGTCGTAGGCGGGCGACGAAATCGGAAGCCAGCTGGTCGCGCGATAGGCCTTGTCCTTGACGAGACGCTTGATGATGAGATCCGCGTCTATGGCGTAGTTAATGGCCTGACGCACGCGCTTGTCCGCGAAAGGCTTGAAGCTCGGGTTCATGCCCATGACACGGGTATAAACCTCGGGGACTTCGAGAAGTCCCTTCGACAGCTCCGGATCGGCCTTGTAGGCGACATATTGCGTCGGGCCGAGGATGGACGTGTCGATCTCCTGGTTGCGGAAGGCGACGTCGCGAGCGGAGGCTTCACCCATGATCGAGACCGTGACCCGGTCGGCATGAGGCTTTCCGGGCTTGTAGAATTTCTCCCAGCGCTCGGCTACGAGACGAGATCCGGGAACGTACTCTACGAATTTGTAGGGGCCGAGGCCGATAGGCTTCGTGGCGAAGCTGTCCTTCGTGGCCTCGTCCGCCGGATAGATCGAAGTCATCGCCGGATAGAAACTGAAACCGGGGTCGACCCTCTCTGTCAGGGTCATTTCGATGGTGTGGTCGTCGATCTTCTTGAGGCCGGAAATTTCCTTCGCCTGACCCTTTTCGACATCGACAGCCCCCTTGATCAGTCGCACATATCGCGCGCCGGGATAGGCCTTCGAGCCATCCATCAGGCGCGTGTAGGACCAGATGACATCATCCGCCGTCATCTTGCGGCCGTTATGAAAATAGGCATCGTCGCGCAGCTTGAACGTATGCACGAGGCCGTCACCGGAAACCGTGACATCCTTCGCCAATTCGAGAACGGGTTTATTGGCGTTCGCATCCCAGTTGTAGAGAGAGCGGTGAATGGCCTTCGCCCAAATCTCATCCTGAGCACGGTTCGATGTGTGGATATCGAGGTTCGCAAAGCTCGATCCGTAGGGGGCGGTGAAGCGGATCGTACCGCCCTGACGCGGTGTCTCCGCATAGGCGCCTGCGCTCATTGTGAGAGCGAGCGCAGTGGTGATCGCGAACTTTTTGAACAAGGCTAATCCTCCAGGTTGTAGTACTCGCGGACGCGCCGGCAGGGTGCCGGCCCGTGTGAATACGAACATTTCTCGATGCAGTTACGTGTCGAGGCGGGTTCCCTTTTATGGTTCTAAGTGACGCCAAGACGATCGTGAACGATCGAACCTCCCCGGATCGTAAGGTCACACCGGGTGTTGTCAAGAATATCCTCTGGCGAGGCGTTCAGAAGATCACGCGAGAAAACAGCTATATCCGCGAGTTGTCCTGGAATGATGCGTCCTTTCACGTTTTCCATTTTCTGCGAGAAAGCGCCGAACTCGGTATAAGCCTGGAGGGCTTCCTCGATTGACACACGCTCCTCCGCATCCATTACCGTGCCCTTCCACGTCTTGCGGGTCAGCATGGCGTAGAAGTTCGGGAATGGGTTGGGCTCGCACACCGGCGCATCACTGCCCGTGGCAGGCTTGAACCCAAGATCGATCCACGTCTTGAAAGGGTAGCTCTTGAGCCCTCTCATCTCCCCGAGCACCGATACGTAGGCATCTCCGAAATCGTAGATGAACACTTGCTGCGGGCAGGGATAGATCCCGGCCTTGAGCATGCGCTCGTGCTGCGCGGCGGTCGAGAAGCCGCAATGCTCGATCCGGTGCCGCCGGTCTTTATCTGGCTTCGCCGCAAGAGCGCGCTCATAGGCTGTGATCAGTTGTTCGATGGCTGCATCTCCGATGGCATGGCAGATCAGCTGATACCCTTTGGTATGGGCATCCATGACGAGTTCGTTCAACTCATCGTCCGGCATCATCTGCACGCCGGTCGTGATGTCATCTCCGAGATAGGGCTCGGACATCCATGCCGTGCGGCCGCCGGCAGAACCATCGAGGAAGTACTTGACGCCCCCGATCATCAGCATGTCGTCGCCCGTTCCGGAAACGAGGCCCGCTGCGTAGCATTGCGGGACAATAGATTTGTCGGGATCGCCCAGCAGGGCGAGCCAGGTCCGCACCGGCAACCGGCCTTCTCGCTTGGCCCGATGATAGGCAGCGATCTCACTGAAGCCGCCGCGCTGTCCGACTGCAGCATCCATGCAGCTGGTAATGCCATATGAGAGGAGATGATGGCCGCCGCGCTCGATCGCGTTGACGAGATCATCCTCACTTGGCGGCGGGATAACGGCCCAGACAGGAGCGCGGGCGTTTTCCGCCAGAAGGCCGGTCAATCGCCCGTCGCGTTTCTCGATGAGGCCGCCGGGCGGCGTCGGCGAAGCCTCGTCAATGCCGGCCAGTTCAAGGGCGCGGGAGTTGCAGATGGAGACATGCCCGCAAGCGCGGATCAGCATCACGGGGTTGTTCGGGGCGGCACGGTCGATCTCATCCCGGTAGGGATGCCGCTTCACGTCGAGTTTCGTCTGGTCGTAGCCGCGCGCCAGAATCCACTCACCCGGCTTCGCCTTCGCGGCCCGGTCTCCGATTGCGGCGAGCAGAGCATCGAGAGTCGGTGCGGATGAGGGTTTGGCGTCGACCCAATCCATCATCATCCCGAGGGAGATCAGGTGCAGATGAGAGTCATTGAGCCCGGGGGTCGCCAACCGACCGTTAAGATCGATGATGCGGGTGGAAGGGCCGATGAGGGGCGCGATGTCGGCCTCGCGTCCCGTCGCCAAAATGCGATCCTGCCAGATCGCCACTGCCTCGACGATGCCTTCCTCCCGGCCGCACCAGATCGGGCCGTTCCTCAGGACGAGATCGGCGATGGGCCGGGCCGTGCCTCGCTCTGTCGAGCCGGAAGCAAGCGACTCACTTGCAGCAATGTTCATTCCCTATCCCCAAATGTTTCCTGCGACGGACGACGGGCCGACGCAGCCCGTCAAGCGATGCGAAGCTCCACGTGATCAATCGATGAAATCAGATGGCATCCAGAGGCCAGATCGGCCGCCTGACCTTCTTGTAGGGGCGCTCCTTGAAGTTGCGTGTCGATAGGGCGCCCGTGTCGACCTCGAGCACCTCGCGCGCAATCGGCTCGAATGCAGCGCGGAAATGCTGCATGGACTTGACGATGATGGTCGACTTCCGCGTCGGATCAACTCCAAGCGACGTGAACTGTCCGAGGTCAGTGGCCTGCCCGTTGTGACTGATCACGACGATCTCCACACCGCCGACACGCAGCAGCAGGCTCAAGCCGTAGTTGCGCCGCGCGCCGCCGCCCATGGGGCCGTAGGCAATGAACGAACCGTCAGTGATTGCTGCCACATGGCCGGTGATCTCGAGCGGCCCGCCTCCCATTGTCGGATCGGTCTTTCCTCCGAGCATAAGAGTTACTTTGTTGCCAACTCCGGCAGCCTGCGCCTGCAGCACCGCTTCGGGGTCGCAGATCGCATGGAAGCCGACATTCTGGAGATCCGCATCGAGCACTGCCTTGAGCAGCCGCGTAGCATCTCCATAGGCTCCAGAGCCGGGATTGTCGGAATAATCGGCAATGACCAGGGGTTTGGTCGCCCTCTCTTCGCCGGCCTTTGCTTGGGTGATAGCCTCGTCAAGTGGGGTGAAGTGGATGGACGAGAACGTTCTCTGTTCCCAGGCATAATCCATGAGCCTCTCTGCAATGGCCTGGGCAGCAGCTCGGTCATTGCCGGTGACGGCGATGGAGGGGCCGATGTCATGAACATCAGCCGAAGAGAAACCGGCTTGCACGCTCACGACGAGCGCCTTTCCGGCAGTCTCGATCTGGTCTCCGCGGCGAAGGAGCTCCATCATCGGCGGCGACGTGGTACGCCCTCCGTCCAGGGCGTACAGGATTGGGCGCCGAGCGAGCGCCACCTTCGGCGACACCTCTCCGGCCATAGCTTTTTCGAGCAGCTCCGCTGCCTGCCAGGTGCGCTCGTATTGGTCGACATGCGGATAGGTTCGGTAGGAGATCAGGGCATTGGCGTTGTCGGCCATCTGCTGCGTCACGGTAGCGTGGAGGTCGAGAACCACGACAAGCGGTACATCGTCGCCGACCCGTGCCCGGATGCGTGCGAGTAGCTCGCCCTCGCCATCATCATAGCTTTGGGTCGACATGGACCCATGGAGATGGAGAAGAATCCCATTCACCTCGTCGCAAGCATCGAGAATGCGCTTCGTCACCGCCTCGAAACAGTTATCCGTCACGCGGCCCGACGGATTCGCTCCTGCCACGACCGGATGCACAACATCCCAAGCGAACTTGTCAGCCGCTTCGAAAGCTGCGCCGATGGACGTACGCGTGCGCTTGAATGCCTTAGGGATTTCGTCTCCCAAATAATAGCTGGAGTTTTTGAAAGCCTGTTCATCCGTCAGCTGAACGCTGAACGTGTTTGTCTCGTGCATGAACTCCGCAACGAGGACGCGCCGTGCCACTTCCACCATTCCCTCCCTTGCTCCCCGCTCTAAGGGAGCAGCGTTCCAAGGTCCGGCGATAATTTCATTACGCCAGCCCAATTCATTCTAGAACTCGCTTTCGTGGAATGTGGCAAAAAAGAAACCTTTCTCCAAACGTTATTTTTTGCTCAGCCAACGCTTATTGGCATCCACTAAGGGACCTCCGGAGCAGGAACGGGAAAGTAGAAGCTATCTTGTAACGCGCTCATGCAGCGGAAACGAGAGCTGATCGGCGAGCGGTTCCAAAGTTCTCCGCTCCCGATCAGTGCCTGCTTTGCCGTTTAGGGCTGCTCAAGCCGCAAGGCCCCCACGTGCCAGCAATGGGCGTCTGAACAGCGGAACGGTTGCAAAATGCTACGGCAGGTTCTCGCGCAGGAACAGGTTGATGCGAAGCGGTTCTATCCCGGAGAGCGCCGCTCGCCCCTCTCTCAGGTTCTTGAAGATCCGTACGCGGTTGAGAACCATTGCGGCGTGGTCCTGCGTGATTGCCGCGTCCATCGTTCCGTCGATCAGCAACGCTCGTGTGTCCGGTGTCAGTCCATGAACGACGAATACAACATCCTTCTCCCTGTGGGAGTCCTGTAAGGCCCGGCCGATGCTCCGCCGACATTGTAGATCCCGACCAGATCGGAATTTCCCGTGAGAAGCCGAGGTGTCTGGCGGTAGTTTTCGCTCGCGTCGTCATGCCCCTCCCGCAGAACGATCACCGACAGCCCCGGCACCATGTCCTTGATCAGGTGGCGGAATCCGGTCTCCCGCTCCTCGTGTCCTCGGTAGCTCCGGCTGCCCGCGACCAGCGCGACCTTGCCGTTTCTGGCCCCGAGGATACGCCCGATCAGCAGACCGGCGGTCCGGCCAGCCGCGCGGTTGTCGATGCCCACATAGGCGTCCCTGCGGGAATGCGAAAGGTCAGAGATGAGCGTCAGGACCGGAAGGCCGTGGACCGCCAAATCCTCAACGGCATCGCGCACAAGCGGGTGCTCAAGCGCACTGAGCACGGCCCGTCGGCCTTGTGCTTCAGCGCCTTCAGCGCACGAGCCAAGGCTCGGGGGGCGAAATGTTCGACGAACTGGCACAGGCTGACAACATTGAACGGCCGGAGTTGTTCGTCGGCCGCCGAGATGTAATCCCCGAGCATGCGCAGATAGCGGTTGTTGCCGGAGGGAAGGAGGAATGCCAAGCGCAACGGCTTCGGCCTAAGGGCCTCAACGCCAGGATCACGGTGCATCAGGTTCTGAAGGGAACGATGCCGTTCTTCGTTCCTCTGCTGCTTGCTCTCACAGCCATCAGCATTTTCCCTGGGTTGTCCACTTTCCTGCCCAATCTCTTGTTCAACTAAGATTTAAGCTTCTTGAACAGCCCAGCTCATGAGTTCTCGCGGCATCCTGGGTTATCCCCGACCCGCCTCCTTGATCAGAAGGAATGACCGACAAGTGGTACTACTGCCTGTTAGTGATTGAGCCAGTCGATTGCTGCGACCAGATAGAGCACGCCCATGAAGGATGAAGCGGTCTTCTCGCAGCGGGTTGCAACGGCGCGCCATTCTTTGAGCCTGGCCCAGAGCCGCTCGATAGTCTGAACGCAAATGACAAAACCGAGTGGCTTCACCGGCAGAGCTAGTCGGAATGGCATAGCGGATCTCGGCCTCCCCATCAGTGACGATGACGCGCACCACCAGCCACTCGATCAATTGCCGCTTCTGCTCCCAGGATGCCTGCTCAAGCCCGGCCCGCACTCGGCGGCAGAACTCGTCGATGCTCAGGCTCAAGCGGGCAAGTTCGATCTGGCGATCCACCTGGGCCTCCAGTTGCCGCACCTGGGCGGCGAGGGCCTCTTCGGCTTGGTCCAAGTCACACCGGCGACGCCGGAACTCTTCAAGTCCTAACACCTCCGCCAGATACGCCTCTGTGAGATGCTCGATCTGCCGCTGAAGATGGGCTTGGCCGCGCCGGAGCACCTCGCGGCGCGCCTGCAACTCCTGGGGCAGCCAATGTCCCCCATGTGCCCGCTCCAGGCCAAACCGGATCGCCTCCGGATGGGTGAGCATCTCACACAAGTCGGTCCAGACCATGTCATCGATTTGCTGAGCCGGGATGAAGCGGGAGGGGCATCGGGTTTCCCGATAGGACTGCCGCGCCGACTGTTTGCCACGGCAGCAATAATAGCAGTAGCCGGATGGCAAGCCGCGGCCCAAACACGCCAAACCACAGACCCCACAGCTGACAAGGGCGCGCAGCAAATAGCGGTGGGCCGTATTGTTGCGACGGGCAAACTGCCGGTTCTGGGCGATCTTGGTCTGCACGCGATCAAACTGCTCCTGTGTGACAATCGCCGGAACTTGCGCTACGGCAATCCAGTCCTCCGGCGGGCGTACGCGGTAGGGGGCGGCCTGAATGCGACCAGCATACACCTGTCCGGCGTAGACCGGGTTGGTCAAAATGGCCCGCAAGGTCGTCACGTTCCAGCGCCCTTGCACCCGCGGTGGCGGTACAGCATCCTGCTGCAGCTTCTTGGCCAGCCCGAAGAGACTGTGGGCCTCGTCCGCGTACCAGCTATACATCTCGGCCACCACGGCAGCTTCAGCCTGATCAAGCCGCACTCCAGCCGGATCCCGCGGCCGCTCGGGGTCAACCCGATAACCGTAAGGTGGGCCGTCCACGGCAGCAGGATCCCGGCCTGCAGCTTGCGCAAGCGGCCCCGGCGCATGCGCTCGGCAATCAAGCTGCGCTCATACTCGGCCACGGCGCCGCGTATCTGCAGCAGGAGCTGATCGTGCGGATCCTGGCTCATCGGCCGGTCGAGGAACTCGACCTCACAGCCTGTGGCGGTAATCTCCTCGAGCAGGAGAACTTGATGCACATAATTGCGCGCGAGCCGGTCCGGTGCCGTGATCAGAACCCGATCGAGTTCGCGCAGCGCCGCGCGGTCCCGTAGCCGCTCCAGACCGGGCCGTGTGAGTTTAGGCCGCTATAGCCATCATCACGGAAAACGTGCTCAGGGGCGACACTCCAGCCCTGCCCAAGGGCGTGGGCCTGCAGGCGGTCAACCCGCTGAGCGAGGCTGTCGGCCTGCGCTTGGCGCTGGGTGGAGACCCGCGCATAGATCCCGGTTCTCATGGTTCACCTCCCGTGCGGGAGGCTCGGCGCCGGCCGGGACCGCGGCGTCTTGGGACCCCTTTCTGGGCAGCAAGAGCAGCGTTCTCGGTCGCAACTCGGTCGAACTGACATTAGCCCCATCCAAAGCAGGGGTCGCCGCGCAGGATTTCGGGTTAGGCCGTCACTTTGCTCAACTTGACCGCCATTATGGCTGATGAGCTCCGACCAAAGCCAACGTTTCCTCGAAGAGATGAACCGCGGCCTGCCCACCGACAGGCGACTGGGAACTCTGTCACAACTCCCGGCAACCCATCTCCCTCCCCGGCCGGGCCGCATCTGGACGAACAGCTCACATAGCGCCTGACCCTGCCTGCTTCGGGTAAGCACCGTTGCCGTGAACTTCCCGGACATGATCTCGGCGTTAGCTCGGCGCTGGGCTTAGCCGAAAGAAAGCCTGCACTGAGTCAGGCAGTGGAATTCGTTCACTGACAGGAACGGTCCGGTGTTCCTATTCAAGATCGATGTTCGGCCGACATCTGGGAAGCGCCATACCCGAACATTGGTCGATTCTCCGGGAGGCTTGCTGTTTAGCGGCAATTGATGTCCACCCAATGACTCCGAGGTGGCGCCCACGCCAAGGCACCCACTGACGAAGACTAGGTGATGGGATCGTCCAAATATCCGGACGCGGAGGAGGCAAGGGTCGGCATCTGGCCCACAACCGTCCGCTAGACAGGAGCATGATCCAGGCCTGACGTTCTCAAGTCGTCCGGCGACGGAGTTATATTGAATGCTACAAGACGTGCGCCGGGCCATTGCGCCGCGCGATTAATATCGAAGATCGTGATGGCCGCTGGTGCAATGGGCGACAGGTTGGATGGTGTTAATCCTACCAACACGTCGCAGGCGGCTCGGACCACCCCCTCATGGGCGACGATGACCACGTCACCGTCGGACCGGTTGACGGCGTCATCGATCGCTGCGCCGACGCGCTCGCGAAACGGCTTCCACCCTTCACCGCCCGGCGGCGTGTAGGATCCAAGCCGCCAGTCGCGGTAGGCGCCCCGGTCGGATGCTTCGATCTCCTCAATCCATCGTCCGGTCCAGTCGCCGAGATCCATCTCGCGCAGGCGCTCGTCGGTTGCAAAATCGGTAAAACCGAGAAGCTCAGCCGTATGGCGAGCCCGGCTCAGATCAGATGACATGACGCGACCAGGGGCCGGACCGTCCGCGAAGAACTTGGCCGCGCGCCGGGCCTGCTCGATGCCACGTGGCGACAGGGGAGCGTCTGCATGACCCTGCAGACGGCGCTCCGCGTTCCACACGGTCTCGCCGTGACGCATCAGGATGAGTCTCATAGATCATATTTCCAAGATGAAAATTCTGCCGCTCAATCGTGCCTTCTTCGGAGTTTCACGTGGCAGCGTCGTTCACCACGATGGGCAGCAGCTCGGACATGGTGTCGATCAGGCGCTCCGCGCCCAGTTCCGCGTGAGGCCTGTGGCTGTAGCCATAGGTCACCGCGAAGGCGCGCACGCCGGCTGCCCGGGCGGCCTGCACATCATGGTAGTTGTCGCCGATCATGAGGGCTGCTTCAGGAGCCACGCCTAGACGCTTCAGCGCTGCATGGATCGGAGCCGGATGCGGTTTGCGCTCGGGAAGCGTGTCGCCCCCGACAACGACATCGAAATAGGCCCGCAGGCCCAGCGCCTCCAGGATCTCGATGGTAGCCGCGTAGGGCTTGTTGGTGACGACCGCCAGCGGAATCCTAAGCTCCCGCAGACCGGACAGCGTCTCCACGACGCCTGGATAGGCCTCGGTATGGCGAGACGCATTGGCCTCGTAGATCTGCAGGAAGCGGACCACGAGCGTAGGAAGGCGCGACAGATCCCCTCCCGTCGCCGAGACAGCACGCTCCACGAGCTTGGGAGCGCCGTCGCCGATCATCGACTTGACTTCGTCGAGATCGATCTGTCGGAGTTCCTCCTCCGACAGAAGGACGTTCACTGCGTCCCGGAGGTCGCGTGCGCTGTCGACGAGGGTTCCGTCCAGGTCGAAGATGATGGCTTTAAGGGAAGGCATGCGGTCAGTACTAACTCTTGGGGAACGGAGTGCCAACGGCGGAAGGAAGAGCATTTCTTCCGCTCGAGGGCGATGCCGTGCGATGGGGCGCCTCAGGCAGCGAGCCAGAGGGCTGAGCGTAGGGACAGGCTGATCTCCACGGAGGTGCCTGGCTGGTGGAGCGTCTCTCCCGAATGGAAAGGCGTGTCGATGGAGACCTCCGCGGCACCGATCCTCACGACATAGCGCAGCGTGGAACCAAGGAACTCACTGTGCACGATGATGCCCGGCAGCAGAACATCTCCCGCACCGTGTCCAGCCAGGGACGCGTGCTGCGGTCGGAAGACGAGCTTGGCTCCCTCCGGCACGACAACCTGAGCCGGGATCGGCAGGCGAACCCCGCCATCGATGTCGAAGAACCGCTCGCCTCCCTCATGCACCACGCGCCCCGGCAGGATGTTCGCCGTGCCGAGGAAGTTCGCCACGAACAGATTGGCAGGTTTTTCGTAGAGCTCCATGGGCGTGCCGACCTGCTGCACGACTCCGTCGTTCATGACGGCGATCCTGTCGCAGATCGTGTTGGCCTCCTCCTGGTCATGGGTGACGAAGATCGTCGTGAGACCCAGCCGCTGCTGCAGATCGCGCAGTTCCCTCCGCACCTGAACGCGCATCTTGGCGTCCAGATTCGACAAGGGCTCATCGAGAAGCAGAACCTTTGGCTCGATGGCAATTGTGCGGGCTACCGCGACACGCTGCTGCTGGCCACCTGAGAGCTGCGACGGGCGCCGGTCGGCGAGGTGCGCGAGCCCGACGAGTTCCAGGGCGGCCGCGACGCGTCTGTCGATCTCAGACCTTGGGACCTTTCGCTCCTCAAGGCCAAACGCAACGTTGCGCCTCACCGTCATGTGCGGCCACAGGGCATAGGATTGGAACACCATACCCACATCGCGTTTCCAGGGCGGCAGACGCGACACATCCCGGCCGCCGACCAGAACCTCACCGCCATCAGCTTGGTTGAACCCTGCGATCAGGCGCAGCAGAGTGGTCTTTCCGCATCCGGACGGACCGAGGAAGGCGAAGAACTCGCCGGGCCGGATATGCAGGTCGATGCCCTTGAGGACATGGTTGGTGCCATAGGATAGATCGACGTTTCGGATGTCGACATCGACGGCGTTGGTGCCAAGCTTTGAAATAGGAAAAGGCTGGTTCATAGGTGTCGTTTCCTCGGGTCAGACGCGATCAGCGGCTGGCCCCTTTTGCCTTCTGGCTTTTCTCGATGATCATGTGGGACGCGAAGGTGCACAGAGCGACGAGCAGCACGGCGATGACGCCCAGCGCCGCACCGGGACCGCGCCCGGCTGCCGACTGCATGAAGACATAGAGCCCATAGGCGAGAGGCGCGTCCGCATTCGACTGGACGAGCATCAGTGTCGCCGAGAGCTCTACAGCGGCGGTCGCAAAGCTCGTGACGAAGCCCGCCAGGATGCCGCCTGCCATGAGCGGCAGAACCACGCGCCGGACCGTGCGCATCTTTGTGGCGCCGAGATTCTCCGCCGCCTCCTCAAGCGAGACCGAAATCTGCTGCAGGGCGGCGTAGCAGGCGCGCAGGGCATAAGGCAGACGCCTGATCGCCAGCGCCAGCACAATCGTGATCCACAGGGTGGCGAGCGGCGTGCCGTCGGGAAGCTGCACCCCATAGAAGGTTCGCAGATAGCCGATGCCCAGCACGACACCCGGTATTGCCAGAGCGGCGGTCGCGGCCCAGTCGAGCCATTCGCGGCCGATGAGTTTCGTCCGCAACACCAGATAGGCGATAGCGATGCCGAGAACCACATCGATCAAGCCCGCAATGGAGGCATAGAGGAGCGTGTTCTTGATGTACACGAAGCTCTCGCCGAACACGCGGCCGTAATGCGCCAGGGTGAAGGCGTCCGGCAGAGGGCTGAAGGACCATATGGTCGCAAAGGAGAGCAGCAGAAGCCCGATATGAGGTGCCAGCACCAGCAGCAGGATAAGCAGAACGGTCGCATAGGCGAGCGCACTCTCCCAAGGGCGCATCGTCCGCTTCGCCAGGCCGCCGCCGCCCCGCTGAACAGTCGCATAGTCCTTGCCGCGCATGGCGCGGGCGGAAATCCACATGGCCAGGATCGACATGCAGATCAGCACGACGGAGATCACGTATCCCATAGGATCAGCGATGCCGATGGAGGTGACACGCAGGTAGGCCTGCGGCGCCAGCATGTCCTTGACGTTCAGGAGCAGCGGTGTCGCGAGATCGTCGAAGACCTTGACGAAGACGAGCGAAGCGCCGGCGATGTAGCCCGGCATGGCAAGCGGGAATACAATGCGGTGGAACAGCCGAAACCCGGAGCTACCGAGATTCTGTGCTGCCTCTTCCATCGACCGATCGATATTGCGCAGAGCCGTCGAGAGATTGATGAGGATAAACGGGAAGTAATGCACGGCCTGAACGAAGATGACCCCGTTGAGCCCCTCCATGAAGGGAATCTTGACACCGAACCACTCATCGAGAAGCAGGTTCACCGTTCCGTTCCGGCCGAACAGGAGCAGCATGGCGACAGCGCCGACGAACGGCGGCATGATCAACGGCAGAAAGCCCAGCGTCTGGATCAGCATTGCGCCGCGGAATTCGAACCGCGTGGTGATGTAGGCGAGTGGAAGAGCGAAGATCGACGCGACGACCACAGACATCGCGGACACATAGACCGAATTCCAGAATGAGCGGATGAACAGATCCGTTCGGGCGAAGTCGAGAAAGTTCACAAGGGTGAACTCGCCCGTTCCCTTCTCCGTAAAGGCGACATAGATCACCGTTCCGACAGGCACGATGAGGAACAGAACGAGGAAGACGGTAATCCCCAGTGCGAGGGCGATCTGCCCCGGAGTCGCCGACAATCGCATGAACCTGGAAGATACGGACGGCGCATGCGCTCGCCCGGCGGTCGTGGCGCCAGCCATGGACGCTCTCCTAAAATCCGAAAAGGGCTTATGCGGGCGGCTCGCTTACGCCAGCCGCCCGCTGGAAAGATTAGCGTGCGAGCTTCAGGGCCTGCTCGGCCTTGGCCTGTGCCTGCTGGTAACGCTCCTTGGCAAACGCGGCCCATTGCTGCTCAAGCTCGGCCTGACGGGCACCCTTCTCCTTGCCGCCCGTGAAGGCGCCGGTGATCTCGGACGATGAGGCCTGCTGCTCGGTGACTGGCATGACGGCAACAAGATCGCGAGCCTCCTTCACCAGAGCCTTGGCGTCCGCATTGTCCTTCTTGGCGATTGCGGCCTCAGCGTCGTGGATGGCCTTGGTGGCCGCCTTGAGCGCGTCGAGTTGGAACGTCACGGTTTGGTCGTAGAGGACGTCGACGACGTTCGTGCGCTTCTCCGACACGTTCACGTCGAACTTCACCCGCGCCCCCAGGGACGGGTCCTTGAAGGGATTTGGATAATCCGCCGGAGCCTTGGCGTAGACTGCCGGGTTCACGGGCAGGCGGCGGATGCTTGGCTCGAGGAGAACTTCCTGCCCGGCGGGAGAGACGAGGTAGTCGACGAAGGCCTCGGCCCCAGCCTTGTTGGGAGCATTGGCAACCACAGCGACATTCGCCGGAACGATTGTTGTCACAGTCGGATAGACGAACTTCACCGGGAAGCCAGAAGCCTGAGCCGAGAAGGCGAAGAAGTCGATCACGATGCCGAAGCCGACCTGCCCCGAATTGACCGCCTCCGGCACGCCGAATGAACGCTCCGTGATCTGGCGGAAGTTTCCGGACACTTCCTTGAGCGTGCGCCACCCCTGCTCCCAGCCCTCGCCCTGCAGAATCGTCTCAATGGTGAGGTGCGTCGTACCTGAGCGCGATGGCGCTGCCATGGCGACGTGATCGAAGTAGACGGGCTTGGCGAGATCCTGCCAATCCTTGGGTTCAGGCAGCTTGTTCGCTTTGGCGTAGCGGTCGTTCCACATGATGCCGTAGCCGGATGCCGCGAAGCCGGAATACAAATTCTCGGGGTCGTTGATCGGATAGGAGCCGATCTTGTCCGGAATGCCCTCGGCCTTCGGCTTATGCTTCTGAAGCAGGCTCTTGCTCTTCAGAACTTCGAAGGCGTCCGGGGCAGATGCCCAGAAGATATCGACCTGGTTGTTGGCTTTCGTTTCCTCGAGGAACTTCACACCCGCGTTCGTGTTGCGATTCTGGACGTCCAGGGTCACACCCGGGTGTGCCTTCTCGAAAGCCTGCTTGAACGGATCGGTCACATCCTTGGAAAACGAGGTCACGACGGTGACCTTGCCGGACTGGGCGAAGGCAGCCCCTGTAAACAGGGCAGTGCCGATCAATGCCGCCGTGGCGACGGAATGGCGAAGCATCAGTTTCCTCCAACTTTTTGGCTCTTGACTTGGGTCCGCGCGAGGGCGTCCGTACAGCCTTATGCAACAATCGTGCCAAACTTGGCCAAATCACATCACCATTGTTCTAAATAAGGATTTCCAGGCGCAACTCCCGAACGGGCAGCCGATTTGGGAAAGGATGGTAACCTCCCTCCAGCCCCATGGGTCAGATGGGTAACATCAGGCTTCGATCTCACCCGTCTGACCGAGATCGTACCTCTTCATTTTAAGATAAAGGGTCTTGCGGGTGATCCCGAGTGCCTCTGCAGTTGTGCCGATGCGGCCGGCAAAGCGCACGAGAGTTTCCTCAATGACGCGGCGTTCGGCGATCTCCATCTGCTGTTCGAGGCTCAGCGCACCAGGAGGGCTCAGGCCCGCCTGGGGCTGCTCATCGTCATCGAGACCGAGGAGGTATCGCTCGGCAGCGTTCCGCAGCTCGCGCACGTTTCCAGGCCATTGCTGTTGCTGGAGCCGCTTGAGGAAGGACGATTCGAGCGATGGCGCCGCCCTCGCCTGCCGGGCAGCCGCGAGATGGAGGAAATGACTGAAAAGCACGGGCACATCATCCCGCCGCTCGCGGAGCGGTGGAAGGCGAACCGTGACGACGTTCAATCGATAGACCAAGTCCTCGCGGAATGCGCCCTTGCCTGCCAGTTCGGTAAGATCCGCCTTGGTGGCGGCTATAACGCGGATGTCGACCGGGATCTCCTTATTCGACCCAAGGCGCTCGATCGTTCGTTCCTGGAGCACCCGCAGCAGCCGGATTTGCGCCGTCAATGGCATGGACTCGATCTCGTCGAGAAAGAGAGTGCCGCCGCTCGCATGCTCGATCTTGCCGATCCGCCGCTCGCGGGCTCCGGTGAAGGCACCAGGCTCGTGACCGAAGAGTTCGCTCTCGATCATGGTTTCCGGCATCGCGCCGCAATTGACCGCTACGAACCGCCCCTTCCGCCGGATTCCAAAATCATGGAGAGCGCGGGCGGCGACCTCCTTGCCTGTGCCCGTCTCGCCAAGAAGAAGCACGTCGGCCTCGGCCTCCGCGAGCGTCCCAAGGATGCGCCGTAGCCGTTCGATGGCGGTAGAGTGCCCGACGAGCCGGCTGACGATGGAATCCTGATCCGCGGTTCCTGCCCGGAGAGCGCGGTTTTCGAGGATAAGGCTGCGGTGTGCAAATGCGCGCCTGACCGTCTCGACGAGCCGCACGGGATCAGCCGGTTTCTCGATGAAATCCCAGGCGCCGGCTCGAACCGCCTTAATGGCCATCGGCACATCGCCGTGGCCGGTCACGAGGACCACCGGGATCTCGGGGTCGATTGCGCGGACGGCGTCGAGAAGGCCGAAGCCGTCGAGCCCAGGCATCCGAACATCGCTCACGACAACGGCCGGGAGATCCGGCGACAGGATGTCGATGCCTGCTTTGGCAGAGCCAACCGCAGTGACGTTGAAGTCATCGAGCTCCAGCGTCTGCCGATAGGCGTCGAGCACTTCCTGGTCGTCGTCCACCAGAACGACCTTCAGCTCCGCACTCATGCCTCGCTCGCCGCCAAATCGATCACGAAGGTCGTTCCCGTAGGTCCTGTCGTCGCCAAGATCAAGTCTCCTCCGAAATCCTTCACGATGTTGTACGACATGGACAGTCCGAGGCCGAGCCCCAGACCAGCAGGCTTGGTGGTGAAGAACGGGTCGAAGATGGTGCTGCGGTACTGCTCTGCGATGCCCTGCCCGCTGTCGGTGACCGCCAGGCGGACACGACCTTCCCTGGCTTTGGCGGCAATGTCGATGCGACGGTCCGTCTGGCCTTCGACCACGTCGAGCGCATTCGAAATCAGATTGACGATCACCTGCTCCAGCCTGACCTCCTCGGCCAATACCTTGAGGGAAGCATCCGGAAAGTTCATCCGCACCGCGACCTTCTCCTCATCGATACGCTGCTCGAACAGGCTTAGGCCGCCCTCGACGGCGGCGCGCAGATCGACCGCTTCGAGAGCCGCGGCTGGGCGGCGCGCGAAGCGCTTGAGATGCTTGATCAGCTCCGCCATCCGGGTCGTCAGTCCCTGGATCCGATCGAAGCTGGCCCCTGCTTCCTCCAGGCGCCCGCGCTGGAGCAGCACGGCGCCGTTGTATGCGTGCGAGCGGATTGCCGCGAGAGGTTGATTGAGCTCATGGCTGATGCCTGCAGACATCTGGCCGAGCGCAGCGAGCTTGGCGGCCTGGACCAAGTCGTCCCGGGTTTGCCTGAAGACGGCAAGCGCCTTGGCAAGATCGCCGAGTTCGTCATCGGTTGGAGGCGGCAGGACCGGCATCGTGGGGCCACTCGCAATGGTCGTCGCCGCCAAAGTCAGCCCCTGGAGACGCACAACGAGGTTCCTTCGGACATAGAACCAGCCGATCGCGATCGTGATGGCCAATGACGTGACGGCGATCGCCAGAAGGAGATTGCGCCCGATCGCGATGGCATCGGCGGAACGCTCCGCCGCCCTTCGAGCTATCGCTTCCGTACGATTGACCTCCTGAGACACAAGCATACCGAGTTGGGTGACAAGGCGTCTGTTCTCGGCAAGGAGCGTCTGCCCATCAGCGATGGCTTCGAGTTCCGCCCGCTTCACGGCAGCGAGCCCGGATGCCGGATCGGAGACGGCCAGGAGGCGTCTCGCGATCTGGCCGATGGTGATCGTATCCGTCCAGCTGGCGAGCGCCTTGGTTTCCAGGTCAAACTGATCCGTCATCTCGCCGAGGAAGTTGCTCGTCTCCCGAAGGTCCTCGACCGTTGGCACGGTTCCAAGCCGGCCCAGCAGCCCCACGATTAGGTTGGCGTAGGCATTGATGGTCAAGAGGGACTCGCTCTTGCGGCTCTCCTCCAACAGAGTCTTTCGTCCGGCCTCGGCCGCCTCGCCAGGTGCGACCCTGCCGATAGCCGATTCCATGTTGAAGCGAGCGTCGTCGATGAGCGGCTCGATCTCTTCAATCAGATCGGCCTGCAGCCATCGCAATTCCTCACTGATCGCACGCGCGCGTTCATGCAGGGGAAAGCGCCGGTCGGCCACCCGGTCGATGGCATTGAGGTTAGCCTCAATGCCATTTGTCACGACGAGAAGATCAGGCGAGAGTGAATGCTCGTCGTTCCGCTCGTTGAGGACGGAGCGGAGCACGGACACACGTTCGACGAGCGTCTTGCGAATTCTGTCATAGGCTTCGCGGCGCTCCGCGACCGCAAGATCGGGCGTGCTGGCGATCACGTTCGCGCCTGCTTCCGCCAGGCGGGCGGAGAACGCGAGAGCCGGAAGGTGAGCTGTCGCCACGGAATTCAGCTCTTCGCTAAGGCGGGCATAGGACAGCCAGCCCACGATGCATGCGCCGACCGCGAGCCCGCCTACTCCGAGGAAGGCGATGATGAGGCGTCCACCGATCCCGAGGCGCATCCGCCGGATCATCATGGCCTTGAGGCCTCTGGGCCCTGAGCGTCCCATTCGGCCGCGCCCAATCTTGCGGCTGCATCAGTCAACGCTTGCGCCGCCCGTCGCATGTTCTCATCGATCCGGGCTTTGATGTGGGCTTCGAGCCGGGCCTGGGGCTCGGGTGTGGGAAGCCCACGCCGTACCCGAACGAGGTCCTTCCAGCGCTCCAGCTCCATGGCCTCCGTGCCATTCAGGGGCGGCCGTTTCAGGGCGCCGCGCGCATCGCTCACCAGCTTTGCCAGATCTGTATCGGAGCGCTCCGACAGGGCCGCTTCCATCGCGCGCACGGATCGCCACATGCGCCCCAGGTCCGATCTGCGAAAAGTGATCATCTCATCGAAGATGATGTTGACCAGCTCGTAGCGGGCGGCCGAGAGCCCCGCATCGAACAGCCCCCTGGCAAACAAACTGTCATGTTGGAAGGGGTTGCCACCCTTCGACCCGTCGGTCGGATAGACGGAGGGAGAGATCGGCAGCCGCGCGACCGCAGGGTCCAGCAGAAGAGCCTGCCCGTCTGGCGACAATACGAAATCGATGAAGCGTTCGGCGCCCTCTCGATTGGCCGCATCGGTCAGGATTGCGATGCTGGCGGGTACGAACAGCGTCTCTTCGGGGAGGGCAAAGCGCGTGGTCGCCCCCTCGGGCATGCCTTCGGGCTTTGCTAGAAAGTCGATTGAGGGCCCGACCCCGAAACGCCCTCGGGCAACACCCGCCGAAACGCCAAAGCTTCGCGCCGTGACGGTCGCGAGATTGCCGCCAATCTCAGACCAGATGCCCCACCCGCGGTCCCACCCGTAGACTTGGAGAATGGCCTCGACCATGAGGTGCATCGTGCCCGACCGAGAGGGGGAGCTGATGCCGATGTGCCCGGCATAGATGGGCGCCGCGAGATCGCTCCAGCCCTTTGGCACGGGCAGTTCCCGCTCCTTGAGATAGTCGGGATTGTACACGAACCCGTAGCCCGACAAGGCGAAGCCGAGATACATCAGGTCCGGATCGTTTACCGGATAGCCGGCGATAAGGTCCGGAGCGCCGGTAGGGCGCGGCTTCAGCCCCGTCAGCCGGCCTGCCCTCTTCAGAATCTCGAAGGCATCCGGCGCCGACGCCCAGAATATGTCCGCTTTGTGCCTGTCGCCAACGATGTCTGCCAGCGCCGTCGTCGTCTTGCGCTGCACGAACTCAATGAGAATCGCGGGATGGCGCTTTGTGAAGGCTCTCTGGAATGGCTCGAGAAACTGCGGTGGGAAAGACGTGAGAACGCGCACCTTTTCAGCCGCGACCGCAGACCCGATGAGGACTGTGTGAGCGAGCAATGCAGCAAGACATATGAAAAAGGTTCGAAGCATGAACAGATGCGGCGTCCAAGGGTAGCGACATCATAGGCCAAAAGCAGACGAGACGATCAAGTCATTCTTTACGCCCTTAGGCTGTTCATTGTGGGAGATTCTGCGAGTCAGAGCGATCAGCCTCGCCTTCTTCAATAGGTTCGTTGAGGGTCTTCCCAACCAGGAACCCCCATCTCCCCTGAGGAGCCGACCAAGTCACTGATTTAACGCTCGGAAAGGATGCTGCTTGCGGGGTAAGCTATTGTTTCGAGGCAGGCCGCCCGAACCCGTATCCAAGTTCCACTATGGGTCAGGAACGGCCTTAGAGCGTGGCCGTATGAATGTCAGCTTATCACGCAGTTGCAGACATTTTGCTGTCCGGCGCAAAGCGAGGTGTGGCTAGCGCAGACTGATCGAATTTTGTCTGCTGTTACCCGTAGCGTTACCCAGAGGAAATAAGGGCGGGGAACTGCAGGAGCATGAAAGCCATGAAACCCTTGCCGGTTAAGGGTTTGAAGTGGTGAGCGCGCTGGGACTCGAACCCAGGACCCTCTGATTAAAAGTCAAAGAGCCCAAGTCAACGTGCTCGACCACCACTCAGTGCCCCGGCAGGACTAAGATCTTCGGGCTCCTCGGCAGTGCGGCGCGCGAGAGGGTGACGGGCGCGCTGTCGCTGAACTCCAC
Organism: Microvirga splendida; assembly: GCF_016427565.1. Taxonomy (GTDB): domain Bacteria; phylum Pseudomonadota; class Alphaproteobacteria; order Rhizobiales; family Beijerinckiaceae; genus Microvirga; species Microvirga splendida. The sequence continues at coordinate 14,145 of NZ_JAELXT010000030.1, read as the reverse complement.
AGGGAAGTGCTCCCGGCCAGAGGCGAGAAAGCGGTTGAGGATTGATGTCCCGAAGAAGTGCATCGGGATCATCAGCGGGGCATTGATCGCCCGCAGCACCTCCATCATGTCAAAGGTCTCCAGCGTGTAGCCGCCATCCACCGGCACCAGCAGAGCATCGACGCGCCCGAGCTTCCTGAGATGCTCGGGCGAGAGGGTGTGGTGCAGGTGATCGAGATGGGCGATGCACAACTGGGCGGTCTCAAACACGAAGATGGAACTGCCGTTGTACTCCGTCGCTCCCCCATAGCTGCGAATCTTGGTCGAGACGTTCCGGATGCGCACATCCTGCGCGGTCAGGTCGTGGTAGGCTGGCCCTCCGGCCGGGTTCCAGCCCCTAAGGACAAGTGTGATCCCTGGATCCGGACGATAGCTGAAGTGAGTCGAGTACGCCTTGTTCATGGTGGCCATGTCAGGGGTGACGGATGGACGTGTGCCGTCGCTGTAGTCGGTGGCAATCCGCACCCCTTGCGGCGTCTCAATCAGGAAGGTGGCGTGACCGACAAACGTTGTAAGATGTGTTGGAGTTCCGAGCGAAGGAGAGGACTATCAGAAATCAGAGCCGTCGGGATCGCTCGAACAACATTGCTGGTCGGATAGCCTGCCTGCATTGAGCAGTCGCGGACAAGCGTTAGCGTTTTTACAACCATTCCTGCCCCCTGCGCGCTTTCGCTCAATAAAGAAAAAGTAAAACCGAGTGCGTATCACTTATCTGTCGGAAAGGCGACACAACTCCAATAGTTGAAAAGCCCCGATTGCGGCATATAGTCACGATCTTAACGCCAAACTTCGCAGTACATGACGCGCCACTTTGGCGGTGGGGCGCGCTCAAGATCTAAACCGAGGTCAAACGCGCCTATTCGGAGACTTGGGGTCTCAACCCTGCAGAAGAAAGTCAACAGAAAATAGTGGAAAGTGAACCAGCCTGCTACTTCCCGGACATTCGCGGAGGCTAACACCGCGGTCTTCTGAATATAAGCTACGAGCATCACATACGACCGATGCTGGGCGCCGTGTCTAACTTGAGGCGTCCAATGATCGACCTCAATCATGTTGACACCGATTAGAGAGGTTATTAAGATTTTTATCCTAACTGGCGCTGGCATCTCCGCCGAGAGTGGCTTGGGAACTTTCCGGGACAAAGATGGGCTCTGGTCGCGCTTTGATCCGATGAAGCTCGCGACACCAGAGGCATTCGCTCACAATCCGGACGAGGTGCATGCCTTCTATAACATGCGCCGGCAGAACCTCCTGTCAGCAGAGCCCAATGCCGCTCACCGGGCGCTGGCCCGCCTGGAATCCGGTCTGGCAGAGCGCGGCGGCAGCCTGTTTCTGTGTACGCAGAACATCGACGATCTCCACGAGCGGGCTGGATCGCAGCGGGTCTTCCATATGCACGGCGAACTGCTCAAGGCCCGTTGCACAGCCTGCGGCGAGACGATGCCATGGCAAGAGGATTTGAGCGTCGAAGCCCCCTGCCCGTCTTGCCGCCGTTCGGGAGGATTGAGACCTCACGTAGTTTGGTTCGGCGAGATGCCGCTGGAAATAGACGGGATCTATGATGCCCTCCTTGAGGCAGACCTGTTCGTTGCTATCGGCACCTCAGGCTCCGTCTATCCGGCAGCAGGGTTCGTGTCGGAGGCACGGGGGCACGGCATCCGCACCTGTGAGATCAATCTGGAGCCCTCTGACAATGCCAGACAGTTCGATGACCGGCGGTATGGACCCGCCAGCGAGGCCGTCCCAGCTTGGGTTGAGCAGGTGCTTTCTTAGAAAGGTTCAGAGCGGCTAGGGCAGGTTCGCGACTCCTGCTTTCCTCCTCCCAAATAGTAGGACCCCCCGGTTGGCGCACAGCCTAATGACGGTCATAGTCCTGTTCTCTACGTTCACCGGAGGCATTTATGTCCAGCCTTCTCGTCCATGTCACCTGCGGACCTGAAAACCCCACCAAGAGTGCCCTCGCCTTCTTCGTCGCGGCAGCGGCGGTCGAGGCGGAGCATCAGGTTCACGTGTTCCTGGCAGGCGATGCAGTCCAACTCATGCGCGAACCAACGCGCACCACCCTCGTAGGGCTTGGTACGGGTGCCCTTCGGGAGCATTTCGATAAGGTGATCGCCGGAGGTGGCCGGCTCTATCTCTCGGCTGGGTCCTGCGCCGCGCGGGGCATCAGCGATGCGGATCTCCACGGAGTTCCCCACGAGAAGGCTGGCCCTCCGATGCTGGTGCGCCTGGTCATGGAGTGCGACCGCAGCATCGTCTACTGATCCGGTGCGCCTCACCAGCCAGGAGAGGAGATCTGATGGCAGACGCTGTTTCCCTATCCCTCCTCGACGAGTTTGCGGCCGCTTGGAACCGGCATGACACGGATGTAATCCTGTCAATGATGACGGAGGACTGTGTGTTCGAGGCCAGCCGTGGTCCTGACGTGAAGGGGACCATCTATACAGGTCAGGCCGAAGTCCGCCGAGGAATTGAAGAGGTCTTCTCCACCTTCCCGGATGCTCGGTGGAACGAACCCAGACACTTCATCGCAGGAGATAGGGGCGTCTCCGAATGGGTGTTCACGGCTACTGGGATTGACGGTGCCCTTGTGGAGGTCCAGGGCTGCGATGTGTTCACGTTCCGGGATGGCAAGGTTGCCGTCAAGAACTCGTACCGAAAGCAGCGTGCAGCCTAATCGCCAGAATCTCCCTTGTTCTTCGTCAAAGCGCCGGTACGCTCGGCTTTTCAAGGTGCTGCAGGGAGAGCACAGGCATGAACCGCGCTGCCATGGATCATCGAAACCTCTGGTTTCTCAACGCCCGCGTCACTATCCGCATTTCGTCGCAAGACAGTTCGGACGGCATCTCAGTTCTTGAGCACCATGCCTCGCAAGGGGACTCCCCGCCACTGCACGTCCACCATAACGAGGACGAGATCTTCCACGTGCTTGAAGGTGAGGTGCGCTACCGGGTCGGGGATCAAGAGCGCCAGGCTAGCGCTGGGGAGACACTACTGACTCCCAAGGGCATTCCTCACACCTACCGAGTCGAGTCGGCTGAGGCTCGCATGCTCACGATCACCCGAGGTGAATTCGAGAACTTCATCCGCGCCCTTGGCCGTCCTGCTGACCGGCAGGGGCTGCCCGATCTGTCTGGTCCACTCACGCCCGAGCAGGCTGAGGCACTTGCCCGTGCCTGCCGGCAGTTCGGCATTGAGCTTGTAGGGCCGCCGCTTTCCTAAATTGGGTCACCCGTGGGCGTCGTGTTCCTCGACAAGGGTTCCGATCAGACGCAGCAGTTCCTGCTGTTCAGGACCTGCGCCCTGCCCCAGAAATGCTGCGATATCCTTATGCTCCACCTGTCCTCCGGAAGCCACATTGGCTTCGTGACGGATGAACAACGCCCCTGAAGGGTCTCGGATCAGGTACCAGCGGTCACCACTTGAGCTTTCATAGAGCTTGCGCGCCTTCTTCATGCGGGCTCCTGTTGGGTAGAGATGTGACATCCAGCTTAGCGCATCGCGGCAGATGGGAGAAAGCGCTAATTCATCGAGCTCTGCTTCAGGATGACCCAAGCCGCATGTTCAACAGTTTCTGGGAAGGGGTCCCTGACCCAAATGAGGTTGGGTCTATCGACAGGACAGGCTCCGCGGGTGGATAGCCGAGACCGCGAGCCTGTAGACAATCTGCTCCTATTGTCGCGACAAGGCATATGCCCTGGTTTCAGGGTGCCCTCACCGATAGCCGGAGGCCTGCAGCTCAAACAACTCGGCGTAGCGCCCCCCGGATGCAACAAGCTGTTCGTGTGAGCCCGCCTCCACAACCTGCCCGTTCTCGAGAACTAGGATCCGATCGGCCATGCGCACCGTTGAGAACCGGTGCGAGATTAGAATGGCGGTCTTTCCCAAACTCAGGTCACGGAACCGCTGGAAGACCTCGTATTCCGAGCGTGCGTCGAGAGCTGCAGTTGGCTCGTCTAGAATGAGCACCTCGGCATCCCTCATGTAGGCGCGGGCGATGGCGATCTTCTGCCATTCGCCGCCGGAGAGATCCGTCCCATCACGGAATCGCTTGCCAAGCGGCTGGTCATAGCCCCGAGGCAAGCGTTGAATGATGCGATCGGCCAGACTGCGCTCGGCCGCCTGTTGAATCCGGCTGCGATCATCGGTGGCCTCGATGCGGCCTGCTCCGATGTTCTCGCCGGCTGTGAAGTGAAACCGTACGAAGTCCTGGAAGATCACACCAATGTGGCGTCGCAGATCGGCCAGATCATACTCACGCAGGTCATTTCCATCGAGAAGGATCCGTCCCTCTGTCGGATCATAGAGCCGGGCAAGGAGCTTTACGAGCGTAGTCTTGCCGGCTCCGTTCTCCCCAACCAACGCTACAACCTCGCCGGCTGTCAGGGTCAAGTTCAGGTGACGGACCGCCCAGCGATCTGAATCTGGATAGCGGAGGCCCACATTCTCAAAAACGATCCCCGACTCCAGCGGGTGCGGGAATGATCGAGGAACGGGCGGTGACGTGATGCTTGGACGGACATCGAAGAATGAGAACAAATCCTCCAGGTACAGCGCCTGCCCGGCGATCTGCGAAAACCCCAGAAGCAAACCCTCAAGCAGCCCCCGTAGCCGCAGAAAGGAGCCGGATAGAAACGTTAAGTCACCGATGCTGAACTCGCCCCGAACTGTTCTCCACACGATCAGAGCGTAGGCCAGATAATAGGCGCAGGACGCGAGTGCGGCAAAGAACGTACCCCATGCGGCCCGGCGGATCGCGAGGCGCCGATTGTCCGCGTACATGTGATCAGCAAAGCTTCTAAAGCGATGGACCAAAAAGGAGTTGAGATCAAAGAGCTTAATCTCCTTTGCCGTCTCGACACTCGAACCCAGGTAACGGATATAATCGAGCTGACGTCGTTCCGGGGTGCGGAAGTAGTTGAGGCGATAGCCCTGCGCATTGAAATGCACCTCACCGACAAAGGCCGGCAGGAGCGCAAGGACAATCAGGACTATAAGCCACGGTGCATAGGCAAGCAGGCCGGCAGCAAGAGAAAGGACAGTGAGCACATCCTGTGCCTGCCCGAGTATCTGAGTCAGGAGAGTGGTTCGTCCCGTAACCTGACGGCGAGCACGCTCCAATCGGTCCTGCTGATCACTGCTCTCGAACTGCTCGAGGTCCAGCGTCGCCGCGTGCTCCATCAGACGCACACTGGCGAAGTTGCTGTAGCGCTCGGACAGGAGGCTGTCGACAAGGGAGCTGGCTCGCCCCAAGAGATCAGCAAGGACTGCGAGCGCCAGTTCCAAAACCAGTAGCCCACCAACAAAATCAAGTCGTCCGCTCTCGATCCAATTGCTAAGGCCTCCTCCTGGTGAGGCAAGCTGTGTCTGGCCCACCACTTCATCGATGATGAGCTTTCCGACATAAAGTATCATAACAGGCAGGACTGAACGGGCCAGTCGCAGACTGAGACTTCCCACCGTAAGAGCAGGGCTGGCCTGCCAAACCAGACGGAACAGAGATGGCAGATGACGCAACGCGCCAACCCGCTCACGCAACGAGCGGCTGGAGGGGAACACTGGAGCGGCCATCCCATTTAAATGGGGGTCCAGGGTTCACTCGTCGAGCCACCCCATTGCTGCTGCGGTGGGGTCTGGTCCAGAACAAGGATGGAAACGATCGTCTCGGAGGCCGCCATGAAGGACGAGGACCAAAATAACTCCTATCATCAGCACGACCACTGGAAGCACCACGGAGTTCAAGTGATCAAGGGTGACCGCCTGGACCCGAACACCGCTCAGACACCGGGTATGTTTCGGCAGGCTGCGATCAATCATGCGCGAGTGGGAGCACAGAAGATCTGGGCCGGCACGGTGTCGATTCAGCCCAATGCCAAGACCGGAGTGCACCACCACGGTGAGTTGGAGAGCGTGATCTATGTCGTACGAGGCAAAGCTCGCATGCGCTGGGGTGAGCGGTTGGAGTTCGTCGCAGAGGCCAACCCTGGAGACTTCATCTATGTGCCGCCCTTCGTGCCCCATCAGGAGATCAACGCCAGTCCAGACGAACCTCTCGAATGCGTTCTCGTGCGCAGCGATAACGAGGCCGTCGTCGTGAACATTACCGACGTGGATCCGGTCGAGCGGCCGGAGGAGGTATATTGGGTCGATCCGATCCACAAGCACCCGGGCTAAGGGCATTCCAGAACAACATTTCTTGCAACTCGGTAACAGCCCCGGTGCTTCTCCGGCTAACTGCGGGGTCACTTAGCTACCGCAAAGCCGGGAGGATCAGCGCCAAAGATGGAGTTCACACCAAAATGCAGGTCTACCGCTCGCTGGAGGAACGTTTCGCGCGCATCAGCTCGATTGAGGACGCAATCGGCATTCTGCAATGGGATGCCGAAACCCTGATGCCGGAGGGCGCCGCCGACAGTCGCTCCGACCAGCTTGCAACGCTCAAGGGCATGGCCCATGAACTCCTCACCGCACCTGACACAGGCGACCTCCTCGATCAGGCGGATCAGGACAGCGGCCATCTGGACGAGTGGCCGCGCGCCAACGTGCGTGAGATGCGCCGCATCTATCTCCATGCTGCCGCGGTTCCCGCCGACCTCGTCGAGGCCAACTCCAGAGCCGTTTCCCGAGCGGAACTGGTTTGGCGCGAAGCCCGGCAGACCAGCAATTTCGCCCTGCTCCTCCCGCACCTGTCGCAGGTCCTCTCATTCCAGCGGCAGATCGGCCAAGCCAAAGGGGAGGCATTCGGGCTATCCCCCTACGATGCGCTCCTCGACCGCTACGACCCTGGTCTGCGCCAGGCCACCATTGACCCTCTCTTCTCCGAGCTCAGCGCCGAACTACCAGACCTGATCCAGGAGGCCCAGGAGCGCCAGAAGGGTCGTCCTGCCGTCCAGCCGCTCGAGGGCCCCTTCTCTGTCGATGATCAACGACGCATCGGCAAGCAGCTGATGCAGGCGGTGGGGTTTGATTTCAAACGGGGACGGCTGGATGCAAGTCTGCATCCGTTCTGCGGCGGATCCACAGGCGACGTCCGGATCACCACCCGCTACAGCGAGGGCAACTTCATGAGCGCACTCATGGGCGTGCTTCATGAAACTGGTCACGCACTTTATGAGCAGGGCCGCCCCAAGGAGTGGCGTCGTCAGCCAGTCGGGCTCGCGCGCGGCATGAGCATGCACGAAAGCCAATCGCTGCTCATCGAGACGCAGGCCTGCCGGAGCCGGGAGTTCGTCACCTATCTCGCCCCCCTTGTACAAAAAGCCTTCCAAGGTGAGGGGCCGGCCTGGAGCCCAGAGAACCTCCACCGGATCCTAACCAAGGTGGAGCCGGGCTTCATCCGCGTCGATGCCGATGAGATCACCTATCCGGCCCACATCCTCGTTCGCTACAAACTCGAGAAGGCGCTGATTGCCGGCGATCTTCAGATCCATGACTTGCCCTCAGCGTTCAATGACGAGGTCGCAAAGCTTCTAGGTCTTACAGTTCCTAATGACAGCCTGGGATGCTTGCAGGATATCCACTGGCCTGGCGGTGCGTGGGGTTACTTCCCAACCTATACACTCGGTGCCATGGCTGCGGCCCAGCTCTTCCGGGCCGCCTGCCACGCTGATGCGGATATCCTTCCGGGACTGTCGAAGGGTGATTTTGCTCCGCTTCGGACATGGCTGCGAGCCAATGTTCATGCCAAGGGAAGCCTGATGACCACCGATGAGCTTCTCGTCAGCGCGACCGGCGAGCCACTGGCTGCGGAGGTCTTCCGCATCCACCTGCGGGAGAGATACCTCGGACACGGATGGGGCCTAAGCTACACATGAAATCCGTCATCTTCATGTGGAGCCGGTCTTTCTCACGGACGGCCATCATCCTGTTTACAGTCCTTATGTCTCTTGCACTGCTTCCCGGACGTGCAGCGGCTCAGCCCAATACTAATCCGTGTCGGCCACACCAATATGATGATGGCACCTTCGTGGTTTGCACAGTCAGTCTCCGGAAATACGAAGTGAGGATGTTCTGGCGCGGGCCGGACGGGGAGGTACTTGGCTCGTTTGATCGGTTGAGAGGGACACCGGAGGGTTCGCGCCTTGCTTTCGCAATGAATGCGGGCATGTATCATGAGGATCGTTCGCCTGTGGGACTTTACGTTGAGAACGGAAAGGAACTGAAGGCGGCTAACACAAGGAACGGGCCCGGGAACTTTCACCTCAAACCTAACGGCATCTTTTATGTCAAAGACCGTCAGGCAGGCGTGCTTGAGACAGGAACCTATCTGAAGCGGAAGATCAGGCCGGATTTTGCGACGCAGTCGGGCCCAATGCTCGTCATCAACGGCCAAATTCACCCTCAGTTTTCGGAACAAAGCACCTCCCGCAAGATCCGCAACGGCGTTGGAGTGAAGGGCCAAGACACGGTCGTGTTTGCGATTTCGGAAGATCCGGTTACGTTCAGCACCTTCGCTCGTTTGTTCCGGGACGAGCTAGGGTGTACAAATGCTCTGTTCTTAGATGGAAGCATCTCCAGCCTTTATGTTCCGTCATTGGGGAGGATGGATACGCTCATGCCTATGGGACCAATCATCGGTGCCTTAAACCGGCGACCATAGTAGATGGCCGCAGCGGCCGCGCAGAGGTTTGAGCGTTCAACCTGACATTTTTGTTCGCGCGTACTGACCTGCTGCACATCACTGTAAGCAACCTTACGGCTTGGTTAGAGGCAGGGACCGTGCAAGCACTCACACTACGATTCTTGGCACTGGCGGAAATGGCTGAAGCTCATCGAGCCTTGGAGTCGGGCGGGACCACGGGCCAAGTGGCCTTGCGGACAGCGCCACCGTTCCTCAATGCGGCAGTGGACGGGGCAACTGTTCATCAAGCCTCTGGTCCTCTTCGATGAGCGCCAGAGTTGCTTGAATACGCTGTGGAAGAGGCGGTCTGATCACGTCCGGGTAAATTGAGCGGATATCTTGCCCAATCCGGCGCAGGAGTTCGGAGCCGGAGACGGCTGAAGGTTGCTTGCCAGTACCAGGTCCCTTGCCCATCTCGACCTGCCAAACAGCAGCCAGCCCTGAGTACCGCCTCGTCAGCCCATCGTTAACTGCCCATCTCGGATGTGGAAAGTGGGCAGAACCCAGTAAATGCTCAGGTCTGGCGTTTGCTTAGCTACCACCGCAATCGAAGCCACGTTTGGCTCTGCTCAAGGGTGTGCCCACCCGAATTGCCGCAAAAAAGCCTTGAAACAAACCAAGAACATTTGAGGCCGCACCAGGAGAGCTCCTCGTCAGTGGTGCCATCCAGCGATACAGTCGGAGAATCCAGGGACCTTTCCTTGGCAGGCGCTATGAACGAGATGACTCGCCCACCACAAGTCGATCAAAGGCCAGTCCTCGAAACTCTCGCGGGTTCAGTCGAGCGTGTGACCTTCCACAATGCTGAGAGTGGCTTTGCGGTCCTGAAGATCCACACACGTGGCAAGCGTGACCTTGTGACAGTCGTAGGCCATACGCCTGCGGTTTCTGCCGGGGAGTGGATAACTGCAAGTGGCGTCTGGATCAGCGATCGCACCCACGGTTTGCAGTTCAAGGCTGAGGTGCTCAAGACTACCCCGCCGACTGGCGCCGAGGGGATCGAGAAGTATCTTGCCTCCGGACAGATGCGCGGCATCGGGCCAGCTATGGCCAAGCGCATTGTTGATGCGTTCGGGGTAGACACCTTCGAGATCATTGAGGCTACCCCTGAACGTCTGACGGAGGTACCTGGGATAGGGCCGATGAGGGCCTCCCGCATCGTAGCGGGTTGGGCTGAGCAAAAGGCCGTGCGGGAGATCATGATCTTCTTGCTTGCCCACGGGGTCGGCACGGCACGAGCCGTACGCATCTTTAAGACCTACGGCTATGAGGCCATTCAGGTCATGACGGAGGACCCATACCGGCTTGCGAAGGACGTGCGTGGGATCGGCTTCAGAACAGCGGATGCGATCGCGGCCAAGCTCGGTATGGAGAAGACCGCACCACAGCGGATCCGGGCCGGCATCTCATTTGCGCTCCAAACAGCAACGGACGAGGGCCATTGCGCATTACCGGTCGATGCTCTCACCCGGCTAGCCGAGCAGCTACTCGAAGTCGATGAGGCCCTGATCCGCACAGCCATCGTCGAGGAGCTGTCCAAAGGCGAGATCGTCTCGGACACCATCGGGGAGGAGACCTGCCTATTCCTCAAAGGGCTGTATTTGGCCGAGCAGGCAATCGCCGCTCGGTTGATTGAGCGAGTGTCCGGTTCAGCACCCTGGCCGGAGATCGATCTTGGCAAAGCCATTCCGTGGGTGGAAGACCGTACAGGTAAGACTCTGGCGGCCTCACAGCGGGAAGCTTTGAAGCTGGTTCTTGCCTCCAAGGTCTGCGTAGTGACGGGAGGGCCTGGTGTCGGCAAGACAACTCTGCTCGACTCGATCTTGCGTCTGCTCGTTGCCAAAGGCGTTCGGGTTGCGTTGGCGGCTCCCACGGGACGAGCAGCCAAGCGTATGACAGAGCAGACCGGGCTGGAAGCCAAGACCATCCACCGGCTCCTGGAGATCGATCCCAAGCACGGTGGCTTCTCACGCAATGAGGAGAACCCGCTCGATTGCGATCTTCTCGTGGTGGATGAGACCTCCATGGTGGATGTGCCGCTGATGAACGCCCTCACCAAGGCCATCCCGGCTCAGACAGGCCTGCTGCTGGTGGGCGACGTGGATCAGTTGCCGTCGGTCGGCTCGGGGCAGGTGCTGGCCGATATCATCGGCTCGGAGCGTATCCCCGTTGCGCACCTGACCGAGGTATTCCGGCAGGCGGCAGAAAGCCGGATTGTGGTGAATGCTCATCGCATCAACAAGGGCCGGATGCCCGAGCCGCCAAAGGCTGGGGAGGAGAGCGACTTCTACTTTGTGGAAATCAATGACCCCGAGGAAGGCGTGCCGAAGATCATTCAGATGATCAAGGAGCGCATGCCCCGCCGGTTCGGGCTCGATCCCATGAAGGACATACAGGTGCTCTGCCCCATGAACCGGGGCGTGCTTGGAGCCCGCAATCTCAACATCCAGCTCCAGGAAGTGCTTAACCCCAATCCTCCTGCGAAGGTGGAGCGGTTCGGCTGGCGCTTCTCACCCGGCGACCGGGTGATGGAAACCCAAAACGACTACGACCGGGAGGTGTTCAATGGTGATCTTGGGACAGTAGTCCGGCTCGATGATGAGGAAGGGGCGTTGATCGCCTCATTCGATGGCCGCGAAGTGTCGTACCCTTTTGGTGAGCTCGATACGCTGGTGCCGGCCTACGCCACCACCATCCACAAGTCCCAGGGGTCGGAGTACCCCGCCGTAATCATCCCAGTGGTGACACAGCATTTCACGATGCTGGCCCGCAACCTGCTCTATACAGGCGTCACCCGCGGCAAGCAGTTGGTCGTGCTTGTGGGCCAGAAGAAAGCTGTAGGAATTGCGGTCAGAGGTGGGCAGATGAAGAGGCGCTGGACGAAACTGCGGGAATGGCTAGCTGCCCGCTGATCGACAGCCCAGATTTCCTTTGTCATGGGACCTTCGAGGTATTGGAGCCCAACACCATACATACGTCTTGAGGCAAGATAACCCAGACCATGCCGCTACTTGCATATACCCACTCAGGCGAACCGCTCATTGCTCCATTGATGACCGATGATGCATGGGAACGATTGCGATCAGCGCCCAATCGCGATGCATGGATGCCGCACGGGAAAGGGCGGGCCATTCCCAAGACATCGCGTCTTGGAACACGTTTCTTCGCTCACCCTCCTGGGCAAACTCCCGAGGGAGCAAAGGAAAGCAACGTTCATCTCTACATCAAGGCACAGAGCCTGATTGGAGCTCGAGCCGCGGGTTGGGATGCTCTGCCAGAGCAATGTGGAACAACACCGGGTGGTCAGGACTGGCGGGCCGATGTCCTGTGCCGCCGGCCTGGAAGACCCTGGACCGTCGCCATCGAAGCTCAGGTTCAGCTCCAGGGAGAGGAAGCCTACCGCCAGCGGCAAGAGCGCTATGCGGCTTCGGGCATTCGCGCCCTCTGGCTGGTCGCTCATGAGCCTGCGGCCTTGCATCATTATTGGCTTAGGCCTGACCCGCATCTGCCGGCGTTCAAAACCACAACCTGGAATGATCAGGACGGCCAACCAGGCGCGCACGTGCAAGTCGACCGCCTGTCGCTCAGCATCTCTGCCTTCGTCGCCGGTGCACTGAACGGGCAGCTTCAGTGGCGTGGAAATGGCCGGCATGGGATTATTCCACTTGTTCTTCGTGAGGATCAGTGCTGGCATCGCACCTGCCGAAAAAGGGTTCTGCTGGCCTACAGGGCTGAAGGGCCCCAGCGCAGACCTCTTGAAATCGAGGTGGTCCAAGCGATGCATGGCTATGCAGACGCATATGCCGAGGCTCAAACGGCTCTTCCCGATCTCGCAGAAAGCCCACGGCCTTTCCGAAAAATTCTCGCGTCACGCTGCCCCCATTGTAAACGAGAAATTCGGTACCAGCGAGACGACTGGGCGGGCCAGAGCGCTGCTTATAAGTTGTCAATTGGCATCAATGTTTCGGATCAGGGAAGCAAGCTCGGCTTAACCCCACATGCCCAGTGGCGCTGGGGGCCCGAATCCCGGTGGCCCCAGTGGGCTCCCCTCGGCGGTATTGGTTCGCTCTCCCATCAGTGACTCGAGATGCGGCTGAGGCGCCTGGGTCCTAGGACAAATTAGAATACCTTGAGAAATGGACTTATCACGTGCGTCATAGGTCCTGCATTCACGGTGACGAGCTTGCGGGGTCGCGGAGCTATGTCTAAAAATCGGCTTTGAGGAGATCATTCATGCTGCACGTTCTGGCCTATATCACTGCAAAGCCTGGTATGCGCGACACCGTGCTTCGGGAGTTCCGGGCGAACATGCCGGCCGTGCATGCCGAAGAGGGCTGTATCGAGTACGTTCCGGTTGTCGATTCTCCAGCATTTGGACCTGCCCAAACTGAACTTGGGCCGGACACCTTTGTTGTGGTCGAAAAATGGGCGAGCCCTGAAGCGCTTAAAGCGCACGCAGTTGCCCCACACATGCAGGCCTATACTGAGCGGACGGCTGACATGGTTGCAGACCGAGTGATCCACATCCTCTCACCTCTTTAAGGCTTGCTTGGTGGCCCCTGACGAGTCGCGCTTCGATTGCACGGCAGGCGCAGCGGCGTCCGTCAGAAACTACCCAACGTCATTCCCTTCGGCTGGAGCTCTCCTTTGATCACGTTCTACTACAACCTTGCCCCGAACCCAATGAAAGTTGCTCTGTGCCTGGAGGAAATGAGCCTCCCGTATGAACTCAAGCCCGTGGATACACGTAAGGGTGAGCAGCACCAGCCGGACTTTCTGGCCATCAATCCAAATGGCAAGGTGCCTGTGATCATCGACCAGGATACCGGCGCAAGGGTCTTCGACTCGAATGCAATCCTGCTCTATCTTGCGGAGAAGGTCGGACAGTTCCTGCCCGACAGCACACCAGTTGCGCGCGGTGAGCTTCTCTCTTGGCTGATGTTCATTGCAACGGGCGTCGGCCCGTTCTCAGGCCAAGCGGTGCATTTCAAGCATTTTGCGCCTGAGCCCAAGGACTATGCCGTCAGTCGTTATCTGTACGAAGCCCAGCGGCATTACGGCATCATCAATGCGCATTTGTCCGGGCGGCGTTACATGGTGGGAGAGACTTACACGATCGTAGACATGGCCCTGTGGGGATGGGCGCGCATGGTGCCGTTCATCCTGGGTGAGAACGCCTGGGGGGACTTCCCGAACCTCAAACACCTCTTCGATGAGATCAGCGCCCGCCCGGCCGCTCAGGTCGCTGTCGCGCTGAAGGAGATGCACAGCTTCAAGGCTGAGATGGATGACGAAGCACGTCAATATATGTTCCGGCATCTGGCTGCCCTGTCGAGATGACTTCTCACGCGTGCCGCCTTTCCTTCGTCCAGCATGCAGATTGGTCATTGGTCGGGGGTCAAAGCCATGTGGTCTGCCTCCTGAAAAGTGATCCTCCCTGAAGTATGGCTTTTGAGCCGAAGGAGGACTGCAGATGGGCAAGAAGA